>NZ_CAMFLB010000011.1:0-277339 GCF_945957435.1 Serratia sp. PL7
GGAAAATCCCCGTTGTAATCCGCTTCAGCTTTCATCGTACTGTTTAATATTCATCACAAAACCAACGCATTGTTTCTCTGAATATCAGATATTCTTCGTCCGCTATTAAGTTTGGCTGTTAACTTATAAATAACAATAAAGTAACACCTGGCGGCAGGACGCCGAATTTCATCATTGCTATGGCTCGGAGAAAACATCATGACAGAAACAACCTCGGCTCTTGGGGATGAGCACGGCACCGAACAGGGAGCGCTGGATAACAAGAAACGCATTTTCGCTATCGTCGGGGCTTCGTCAGGCAATCTGGTGGAGTGGTTTGATTTTTACGTCTACTCCTTCTGCTCAATCTACTTTGCTGCCTCATTTTTTCCGGCGGGCAACAGTACGACACAGCTGCTGCAAACCGCCGGGGTATTCGCCGCCGGCTTCTTCATGCGACCTATCGGCGGTTGGTTATTCGGCTACATCGCTGACAAGCATGGCCGGAAAAACTCGATGCTGATTTCGGTCTGCATGATGTGCGCCGGATCGCTGGTGATCGCCTGCCTGCCGACTTATGAATCAATCGGCAGCTGGGCGCCGGCGCTGCTGCTGATTGCCCGCCTGTTCCAGGGGTTGTCGGTAGGGGGGGAGTATGGCACCAGCGCCACCTACATGAGCGAGGTGGCAATCAAGGGGCGGCGTGGCTTCTACGCCTCGTTCCAGTACGTGACGCTGATCGGCGGGCAACTGTTGGCGCTGCTGGTTTTGGTGATCCTGCAGCAAATATTGTCCGGCGAAGAGCTGAAAGCCTGGGGATGGCGTATTCCGTTTGCCTTGGGGGCGGTGTTGGCGGTGGTGGCGCTGTACCTGCGCCGCTCGCTGAATGAAACCTCCGATGCGAAGACGCGTAACCACAAAGATGCCGGTTCGCTGACGGGGCTGTGGAAGAACCGCAAGGCGTTCCTGATGGTGCTGGGCTTTACCGCCGCCGGTTCGCTGACCTTCTACACCTTCACCACCTACATGCAAAAATACCTGGTGAACACCGCTGGTATGGACGCCAAGCTGGCCAGCGCCATCATGACCGTGGCGCTGTTCGTCTTTATGCTGCTGCAGCCGGCGGTAGGCGCGTTTTCGGACAAAATCGGCCGTCGCAGCTCGATGCTGATCTTCTCAGCCTTCGCCACGGTGTTGACGGTGCCGATCCTGTTTGCCTTGAAAGAGGTGACCAACCCCTTTATGGCGTTCGGTCTGATCGTGTTGGCGCTGTTCGTTGTCAGCTTTTACACCGCGATCAGCGGGTTGCTTAAAGCCGAGATGTTCCCGCCGGAGGTACGCGCGTTAGGGGTAGGCTTGTCTTATGCGGTGGCGAATGCCCTGTTCGGTGGTTCGGCGGAATATGTCGCGTTGTCGCTTAAATCGTTTGGCGTGGAGAACGCTTTCTTCTGGTATGTCTCCGGCATGTGCCTGCTGGCGCTGCTGGTCTCGCTCCGGTTGCATCGCAAAGGCAAGGAGATACAGCTGTAATAAAAACCCCGGCCTTGGCCGGGGTCAGCATACCGCTTACAGGATACGGCTAATCAGCCGATCGATGCGGATACGGCGCAGACGCCGAATCAGCTTACGCACCTTGATCGGGTACTGCTGAATGCTTTGCAGCTCCTGATAATGGCCGACCACGGTGGTGTGAGTGCGGATGCATTCCAGCTCTTTTTGCCGCTGCTCGCGCATTTCCTGCTTGGGATCGTGGATCAGAATGGCGTTTTCCAGATCCAGCCGCCAGGCGCGCGGGTTGAGGTTATTGCCGGTAATCAGCTGCCACTCTTCGTCTACCCACATGCCTTTCAGGTGATAGCTGTTATCGCCATCCTTCCACAGACGCACGATCAGCTGCCCGGTGTCGATATAACGCTGCAAGCGGCTCAGAAAGCGGCGCAGGTTGATCTCGTACAGGTAGGGCAGCGCGCCGATGATTTTGAACGGCTGGTCCTCCGGAATATAGAAGTCGTTGGCGGTCTTGTCGCCGACGATGATCTCCACCTGTTTGCCCTGGCGCAGCAGATAAATGATGTTGCGCACCAGCAGCGCCGGCAGGTTGAAATAGGGAGTACACAGCGTCAGTTTCTGGTCGGCGCACGACATCAGGTGATGAATGGTTTTATTCAGCACGCTTTGCTTGCCAAGCCCAACCAGCGGCGTCACCGCCAGCTCATCGTTGCCGGCCTTGCCGCGGAAGTGGTAACCCGCGCGGCGCAGGGCGAAACGGAACAGACGGGTCTCGTTTTTGATCTCCGGGCTTTTCGGCCGATCGCTGCGATCGAGGCGTTGTACGGCGCCCGCGGTGAGCAGATGCTGCTTGATGTAATCGATCAGGGTATCGGCCAACACCTCATTGGTGATCAGCTGGTAGCGATCGTAACGGTATTTCTCATGCTGATGCAGATAAACGTCGTTGATGCTGGCGCCGCTGTAGATCACGGTATCGTCGACCACAAAGCCCTTCAGGTGCAGAACGCCCAACGCTTCGCGGGTATTGACCGGCACGCCGTAGATCGGCACCGACTGTTCCGGATGTTGGCTGGCCATGGCGCAGTACCAGTCGGCGTTGGTATTGGCGGCGGCGGCGCCGATTCGCCCGCGCTGTGCGCGGTGCCAGTCGACCAGTACGCAGATTTCCAGCTCGGGCCGACGCTGCTTGGCTTGATACAGCGCGTTGAGGATCTCGCGCCCGGCGTCGTCATGCTCCAGATACAGGGCCACCAGATAGATGCGTTGGGTGGCGTTGGCGATGGCGCTCAGCAGCGTGGTGCGAAAATCGGACGGCGCGTACAACGTACGAACATCAGCAACCGTCTGGGGGAGTTTGGGCAGTTGTGCAAGGTGTTGTTGATGTTTGCTACGTTTAAATTTTGACAACATCACAGTGCGTTTCTTCTCTCATGATTGATGGCCGGAACGCCACAGGCATAAAAACAATAAACCGAATAATCGGGCGATAATACCATTAGTTGCCCCGATTGTGCGTATGTTTTGGCGTTAAGTGGTGGATTCGTAGCGCATTGCGACGCAGGTCACTGCGCGTCGGCGGCCTGCAGCGGCAGCGTCAGATTGACGATGCCGTCCTCAAGCTGCACCTCGATGCCAAAGCCCAGTCGCTGCGCCAGCGCGATCATGCCGCGGTTATTCGGCATGGTGATGCCGCTCAGGCGGGTCAGGCCATGCGCGCGCGCGTAGGCGATCATTTTCTCCAGCAGCTGACGGCCTAGGCCCACGCCTTTGAGATCGGAACGCACCAGTACGGCGAACTCGGCGTCGGTGTTGTCCGGATCGGACAGCGCGCGGGTCACACCGATGATCTCGTCTGCGCGCACCGCCACAAAGGCCATTTCTCGATCGTAGTCGATCTGCGTCATGTTGGCCAAATCGTCATGGGTAAACTCGTTGATCTCGCTGAAGTAGCGATAATAGAGGTCTTCCTTGGTCACCCGGTCGATGAAATGTTTCAGCGCCGGTTCGTCTTCCGGCAGGATCGGGCGGAACAGGCACTGGCTGCCGTCTTTCAACGCGATGGTCTCTTCCAGCTCATGCGGATAAGGGCGGATCGCCAGCCGCGCCTGCGGATCGCCGCTGAACGGCGCGAGCTGCATCGAAACGTCCAGCAGAGTAAATTCGCTGCCGGAGGCCAACACCGGGTGAATATCCAGCCGGGCGATCTCCGGGCAGTCGAGGATCAGGTTGGAGACCTGCACCAGCAAGCGGCTTAGTCCAGGGATATCTAAAGGCCGCAGCGCGCTGCGCCCGCGGATCTTGCCGCCTTTCACCGCCTGCAGCACCAGATAACGCGCCAGCGCCATATTCAACGGCGGCAGCGCGACCGCCACCTGATTTTCCTGGCGCCACTCCACGCCGCCTTCACCCAGCATGATCAGCGGGCCGAAAATGGCATCCTGCTCCACCGCGATGCGCAGCTCCTGGGCGCCGGCGCGGTTGGCCATGCTCTGCACCAACAGGCCATGGATGCGCGCCTGGGGGTAGGTACGCTTCACTCGGTCGAGGATCGCCTCCGCCGCGCGCTGCACTTCGGTCGCTGTGCGCAGGTAGAGCATCACGCCCTGAACTTCCGATTTGTGCGGGATATCCGGCGAACGCAGCTTCAGCGCTACCGGGTAGCCGATCTGCTCGGCGATGTGCACCGCTTCGGCACTGTCTTCGGCGATCCAGGTCGGCAGGGTGCTCAGGTCATAAGCCTGCAGAATGGATTGCACCTCGTGGGTATCCAACTGGGTGGCGCCTTCGGCCAGCGCCTGATGGATCAGGCGGTGAGCGTCGGCGGTATTGGCGGTCAGGCCGACCGGCAGCGCCGGGGTCTCTTTCAGTTGCTTTTGGTTGCGGCGGTATTCCACCATATGCATAAAGGCGGTGACCGCGCCTTCCGGCGTGCGGTAGGTGGGAATGGCGGCCTCGGTAAACAGCCGGCGCGCCTCTTGAGAAGAGTATTCGCCGCACCAGTTGGTCAGCAAGGTGATGCGCTTGCCGCGCGCATGGCGATGCAGCGCGTCAATCAGCCGCTGCGCCGTGGCGGTGCCCGGCGCCGCCGCACTCGGCGCATGGATCAGAAGCAGCGCGTCATAGTCGTGGCTGTCGAGCAGCGCTTCGAGAGCCGCCAGGTAGCGCTGCGGCGTGGCGTCGTCGCGCAGATCGAGCGGGTTGCCGGCGCGAATGAAATCCGGCAGCGCATCGCTCAGCTTCGCCAGGCTTTCCTCGCTCAGCGTCGCCAGCTTGCCGTTGCGGCCGAGCAGTTCGTCCAGCGCCATCGCCGCCGGCGCCGCGCCGTTGCTGACGATCATCAACCGTTCCCCCCGCAGCGGATGCATATGGCTGAGGGTTTCCACCGCGGAGAACAGCTCGTGAGTATCCTGCACGCGCAGCAGGCCGGCGCGCTGGATGGCGGCGTCATAAGCGGCGTCCAGCCCCAGCTGGCTGTTGAGCAGTAATTGCGCCTGTTGGCTGCGGCCGCTTTTGATCACCAGAATGGGCTTGTTGCGTGAGGCGCTGCGCGAGGCGGAGAGAAAGCGTCGTGCGTCGCTGATGTTTTCCAGATACAGCAGGATGGCGCTGGTCTTGCTGTCGCGCGCCAAAAAGTCTAGCAGGTCGTCGACGTCGATGTCCAGGCTGTCGCCCAGCGCGATGAAGTAGGAGAAGCCGACTTCGCGCTGCTGCGCCCAGTCGAGAATGGTGTTGGCCACGGCGGCGGACTGCGAGATAAACGCCAGCTTGCCCTTTTGGATCGGCACCGGCGAGAAGCTGGCGTTGATGCCCTGCCACGGCGCCAGCAGCCCCAGGCTGTTGGGGCCCAACAGCCGCATGGCGTGGCGCTGCGCGCAGGCCTTCAGCTCGGCGAACTGTTCCGGTGGCGAAGAGAGCACGATGGCGGTTTTGCAGCCGCGTTGGCCCAGCGCGTCGATCAGCGCCAGATTACGCTTGGCGTGGGTGCAGATGATCGCCAGATCCGGCGTCAGCGGCAGGCTGGCGACGTCGGGATAGGCCATGACGCCGCATACCGCCTTGTAGCGCGGCGTCACCGGCAAGATGGGCCCGCCGAAACCGCCGGCCAGCAGGTTGCTCATCATCAGGTTGCCGGCACGGCCCGGCTGCTGCGAAGCGCCCAGCACGGCGATCGATTTGGGACGTAGTAGCGCTTCTAACCCTCGCTGGCTCATGCACGGCTCCTTTTGGCAACGTTACGCCTGATTTTAGGCGCTTTATGGCTACATTGCTGTGACCGGTGCCTCCGGCCGGGTCGGTTTTCCCGCCAGATACTGTTGACGGAAATAGCGGAAATGCTGATTCAATCCGTCGGCGGCCGGCAGATCGCCCGCCTGTTGCAACAGGGCGGCGGCCACTTCCGCCGTACAGTGCTGCTCGGCGCGGCTGGCTTCGCGCAGCTGATAGTCGGATGCGGCATCGACGTTGAGTGAAAACACCGGGAATTGATTGAGATACGGGCTTTTACGGAACATTTTGCGCGCTTCTGCCCAGGTGCCGTCCAGCATGATGAACAGCGGCGGTTTACCGCCGACGGGCAGCTCATTGAACACCGGCCGTTCGGCGTCGGCGTAGGACGCGGGGAACACCACATAAGGCTGCCGCGTCGGATCGTTGATGGCTGCCAGCAGGGCGGGATCGACCTCGGTACGCGACCAGAGGAACGCCTGGGTGTCCGGCAGGATATCGGCGATCAGGCGCCCGGTGTTGCTGGGCTTGAGCGGCTCGGCGCCGAACATGATCAGGCAGAAGCGGCTGCCGGCCTGCTGCGGGCGAATGGTGTCACACAGGCAGTTTTTATGCGGCAGCAGGCAACCCTGACAACGCGCCACCCGGCAACCGCGCGCCAAAAAAGGGCGGGTGGCGCGGTCTAAACGGAATTGGCGCAGGCGAAGTACGGCGTTGTCGGTCATAACGATCCTGGGGGAAAAACCGCTATTGTAACGCAGAAAAAAGCCCGCCGGGAGGGGCGGGCTCGATCGGGGCGCGTTCGCGCGCGATGGCGGGATACGGCCTATACTTGCGGAATCACACTAACTCGTTGAGCCAGTTGTCAAACGGTGCTTTTGGCATCGCGCCGTTGAGCATGTCGACCATCTTGCCCTGACGGAACACCATGATGGTCGGGATGCTGCGGATGCGGAAACGGGCGCTCAGCTCCGGTTCGGCTTCGGTGTTCACTTTCACGAAGCGCACTTTGCCGGCGCGCTCTTCGGCCACGTCTTCAAAGATCGGCGCAAAGCTGCGGCACGGGCCGCACCACGGCGCCCAGAAATCGACCACGACCGGCAGATCGTCCTGCAGCAACTGGTCCAGCGTGGCGGCGGTGGCGTTGATCACTTCACCGTCGAAGAGCTCGTGGCCGCAGCGGCCGCATTTCGCGTTGTCCGCCAGACGTTCTTCCGGCACACGGTTGGTGGCATTGCAAGCTGCACAAACTGTATTCATGTTGACCTCGGGTACTGAGAAAGCCGGGTCCCCGCAACGCGGTTGCGGAGATGTTTCTTTAATGCTGACAATTATCGGCAAAACCCGGCGCGTGAACAATGAGGTTTGTTCAATGGATGTGATAGTTGGGAGCTTTTAGCGCAAGTTGGTGGCTTCGTGCACCAACATCAGGTAATCTTCGCGCCCTGCGCGTTGGTGGAGAAGACAATGAACGATTCATTTAGTGGCAAGAACGGTAAAGTCAAAGTGATGTACGTCCGCAATGACGACGACAATGGCGATGACCGCAACAAGAATAAACGTCCGGCTGGCAAAGGCCGTCCGGCTGACGGTGCGCGCTCGGGCCGCACTGGTCAAGACAAGGCGCGTGGCGGCAACGATCGCCGCGGCGCCGACTCCCGCCGCAGTGAAAGCGATCGTCCTCGCCGTCCGGCGCGCACTGAAGATCGCGGTGGCAACGAGTCACCGTGGAGAACCGTCTCGCGGGCACCGAATGAAGAGCCGGCGTTCGATCACGGTGGCATCAGCGGCAAAAGCTTCATCGATCCGGAACAGCTACGCCGCCAGCGCGCGGAAGAAACCCGCGTTTACGGTGAAAACGCCTGTCAGGCGCTGTTCGCCAGCCGCCCGGAAGCGATCGTGCGCGCCTGGTTCGTGCAGTCGGTCACGCCGCGCTTCCGTGAAGCGCTGCGCTGGATGGCGGCTAACCGCAAAGCCTACCACGTGGTGGATGAGGAAGAGCTGGCCAAGGCTTCCGGCACTGAGCACCACGGCGGCGTCTGCTTCCTGATCAAAAAGCGTCAGGGCCTGGATGCGCAGACCTACCTGAAAACCGCACCGGCGACCGACTGCGTGCTGGCGCTGGAAGAAGTGGGCAACCCGCACAACCTGGGCGCCATCGTCCGTTCGTGCGCCCACTTCGGCGTCAACGGCGTGCTGCTGCAGGATCCGGCGCTGCTGGAGTCCGGCGCGGCTGTGCGTACCGCAGAAGGCGGCGCGGAGCACATCAAGGCGATCAACGCCGATGATTTCCTGTCGGTGCTGGATACCTTCCGCAAGGCGGGTTACACCATCGTCACCACCTCCAGCCACAAAGGCACCGCGCTGGCGCAGGCCAGGCTGCCGGCCAAGATGGTGCTGGTGCTGGGCCAGGAGCGTGACGGCCTCAGCGACGGCGCCTGGCAACAGGGCGACATGAACGTGTCTATCGGCGGCACCGGCAAAGTGGAAAGCCTGAACGTTTCCGTGGCGACCGGCATTCTGCTGGCGGACTGGTGGCGTCAGAATCAGGCGTAATCTGTTCTACGTCGGATAAAAAAACGGGCGCCCCAGGGCGCCCGTTTCGTTTATTGAAGCTTAGTGAGCGCCGCCGCCCCCACCGCCGCCAGAGCTGAACGGCGGTTTCGCCACCCATACCAGCACCAGCAGTACCAGGAACACCCCGGCCGACAGCCAGAAGATCTCGTTGGCGGAGATGATCAGGCCCTGCGCGGTGATCTCGTTGGCGATATACGCCGACGCCTGCTGCTTGCTCATGCCGAGCTGCTCCAGTTGCCGGTACATCTCCTGCGACTGCGGGTTGTACGGGTTGACGAACTCCGTCAGCTGCGAATGGTGCTGCGATTCGCGCTGCGTCCACAGGGTGGTGGTGATCGAGGTACCGATCGAGCCCGCCAGGGTTCGCGTGAAGTTCGACAGGCTCGATGCCGCCGCCATACGCTCCGGCGGCAGGCCGGACAGCGTAATGGTGGTCAACGGCATGAAGAAGCAGGCGATGGCGAAGCCCTGGACGAACTGCGGCCAGGCGGAAGCGCCGAAGTCCATGCCCGGTTCAAACGTATAGGCGCGCCAGTAGAAGCACACGGCATACATGATGAAGCTGAAGGTCACCAGCCTGCGCATGTCGAGCCGGTTGCCGAACTTGCCGATGATCGGCGACAGCAGCACTGGGATCAGCCCGACCGGCGCCGACGCCAGCCCGGCCCAGGTGGCGGTATAGCCGTACACCTCTTGCAGCAGCTGCGGCAACAGCACGATGGCGCCGAAGTACAGCATGTACGCCAGACTGATGCACAGGCAGCCGATGGTGAAGTTGCGCGACTTGAACAGCGACAGATCCACCACCGGATGGTCATCCGTCAGCTCCCAGACCACCAGGAACAACAGCGCTACGACCGCCACGACGGTCAGGGTGATGATCTCGGTCGAGTTGAACCAGTCCAGCTCCTTGCCCTGATCGAGCATCACCTGCAGCGAACCGATGCCGACGATCAGCAGCACCAGTCCAACCGTGTCGATCGGTTTGATCTCGGTTTTGGTTTCTCGCCCCTTCAGCGTCGCCATCGCCGCCATGATAACGAAGGCGCCGATCGGGATGTTGATGAAGAAGATCCAACCCCAATGGTAGTTGTCGCTGATGTAACCGCCGAGGATCGGCCCGAAGATCGGCGCGACGATCACGGTCATCGACCAGAGCGCCAGGGCCATCGCTCGCTTGGCGGGCGGGTAGTTGTTCAGCAACAGGCTCTGCGACAGCGGGATCAGCGGCCCGGCCACCACGCCCTGGATCACGCGGAAGAAGATCAGCATGCCGAGGCTGTTGGAGATGCCGCACAGCCAGGAAGCGAGGACGAACAGCGCGGTGGACCAGAGGAACAGCCGCACTTCGCCGATGCGCTTCGCCAGCCAGCCGGTGATCGGGATCGAGATGGCGTTCGCCACGCCGAACGAGGTGATCACCCAGGTCCCCTGCGAGTTGGAAGACCCGAGGTTACCGGCAATGGTGGGGATCGCCACGTTGGCGATGGTGGAGTCCAGCACCTGCATGAAGGTCGCCATGGCGAGCGCGACCGTCATCCAGGCGAGCTGGGCGCCTTCAAGCGGTTTCTGTGGCAAGATGGCCTCCCGCGCGCTTAGCCGGCGTTCGCATGGATCACGTCAGCGATCAGCTGGTTAACCGGCGCCAGATTCAACGCCAGCGCGTCGCTCTGGTACAGCGGTTTGTCGCGCACCACGTCAGACAGCACGCGGCCGTCCAGATTGGCGGTGTCGACGGTCACCAGCGTCGAAAGACCGATGCGCAGCGGATGATCGGCCACCTGCTTGGCGTCGAGCTCAATACGCACCGGCAGACGTTGCACCACCTTGATCCAGTTGCCGGTGGCGTTCTGGGCCGGCAGCAGCGAGAAGGCGCTGCCGGTGCCCATGTCGATACCGACCACTTTGCCTTGATACACCACGTCATCGCCGTAGACATCGCTGACTACCGTTGCCGGCTGGCCGATGCGCATGTTGGCGATCTGGGTTTCCTTGAAGTTGGCGTCAACCCAGATGTGATCGGCCGGCACCACCGCCATCAGCGGCGAACCGGCAGCGATCTGCGCGCCGACCTGCACGCTGCGGCGCGAGACATAACCGGTAATGGGGCTGATCACTTTGGTACGCTGCAGCGCCAGCCAGGCGTCACGCATCTGCGCGGCGGCCTGTTGGATTGCCGGCTGCTGTTCCAGCGGGGTATTCAGTACCATCGCCTGGTTGGCGTTGTATTGCTGCACCGCCACTTCCAGCGCGGCCTTGGCGCTGTCGACCGCATCGCGAGCGTGTTGCAGCTCTTCGCGGCCGATGGCGTCAACGCTGCCCAGCACCACGCGGCGTTTCAGATCGTTCTCGGCCTTGCTCAGATCGGTCTTGCGCAGGGCGATGTTGGCCTGATACTGCTTGCTGTTGATGATCAGCTGGTGGGTCTGACGCACGCTGTTGGCCAGGCCGGTTTTGGCGCGTTCAAACGCCTGCTCGGCATCGGTCGGATCGAGCGTCAGCAGTACGTCGCCCTGCTTGACGTAGTCGGTGTTGTCGAAATTGACGCTGTTCACGCTACCGGACACCTGGGCCATGATCTGCACCTGGTTGCCGGAGACGTAGGCGTCGTCGGTTTCCTGATGATGACGCAGCACCAGGAACCAATACACTAAGTAAGCCACCCCTATAACAATGAAAATAACCGTCAGCAACAGCAGCCAAAATTTACGCTGCTTCTTTTTGCCGCTCGGCTGCTGCGGGTTTTGGATTTCCGCGCTCGCGCTCATGGTGTTCTCCAAGCCTTATATTATTATGCTTTCGAATCCGCTGCGGCCGGGGCCTGATAGCCACCGCCCAGCGCACGGATCAGTCCTATCTTCGCCTGCAGTAAGTTGCTGCTGGCATTTAACTCCGCCTGTTGCTGCTGCAATAGCTGCGTCTGGCTGGTCAACAGATCGTCGCGCCCGATAATCCCTGCCTGGTAACGGGCGTTAGCGACCTGATACACCTGTTGCATCGACTGGGCCGCGGACGCCGCCTGCAGCTGCTGTTGCGCAGAACTCTGCTGGATGGTGATGGCGTCGGCGGTTTCCTGTACCGCATTCAGGATGGTTTGGTTATAGGATTCCACCGCTTCGTCATACAGCGCGGATTCCTCGCCCAGCTTGCTGCGCAGCGCCCCGGCGTGGAAGATCGGCAGCGAAATCGCCGGCATCACGTTCCAGGCCTGGCTGGCCGCTTCAAACAGATTCGGGCTGGTGCCACTGGTGTTGGTGGTCATCAGGCCGGCGAAGGCTGAAATGGTCAGGCTGGGGTAAAACTCCTTACGCGCGGCGCTGACGCGCTGGCTGTAAGACTCCACCAGCTGGCGTTGCGCGGCGATGTCCGGGCGTTTGCCCAGCAGATCCGCCGTCAGCTCGCCCTGCGGTGCCATCAGGTTGTCTGCGGGCAACGGCACCTGACGCAGGTGCTGCATGGCGTTCGGCCCTTGGCCCGCCAGCGCGGCGAGCTGGTGTCTGAGCTGTTCGATTTGTGACTGCAGCTGCAGGATCTGCTGTTTGGCGACGTCGGACTGCGCCTGGGTTTGTTGCGGCACGTCGACGCCGGTCAGCCCGGCCTGATAGCGCTGTTGGCGCAGCGCGGTCAGGCGTTCATTGTTGTTCACTTCCTGCTGCAGCAGCTTTTCGAGCGCCAGATTGCTTTGCAGCTGGTAGTAGGCGGACGCCACCGAACTGGTCAGCGTCAGCGCCGCCTGTTCCTGCTCGGCGCGCGCAGCGTTCACTTGCGCTTTGGCGGCGTTCACCTGGTTGCGGTATTTACCCCACCAGTCGAATTCGTACGCCAGGTTCAACCCCAGGGAGTTGGAGCTTGAATAGATCGGCTTATGCGGATACCCCAACCCCATATTGACGTTTTGCGGCACGCGTTGACGCTGGGTGCTGGCGTTCAGATCCAGGTTCGGCCCGTTGGCGGCGTTGGCTTCGCCCACCACGCTCTGCGCTTCGCGCACGCGGGCGGCGGCTTGACGCAGGGTCGGCGAGTTTTGCAGCGTCTGCGTCATCAGGGCATCCAACTGCGGATCCTTGAGGGCGCGCCACCACTGCGGGCTGACGGCCAGCGAACTGACTTTCGGCTGAGCCAACTGCAGGCTCTGCGGATCCATCAGCGTGGATTGCGGGGCAATATTATCGGTAGAAGCACACCCGGCCAGCAGCAATACGGCGAACAGCGGGGTGAATCTCCAGTTAAATGGGGATCGCATAATAGGTACCTGAACAGAAATTGTGAATTAGGATAACTGTTCTGTGATTTCCATTTGATCCAGACGTGCCAGCAATTTGCGCGTCAGCTGTTCCAGCTGTTTTTGCTCATCGTCGGTCAGCGTGGACCACAGGAAATGCAGACATTGGTGCTGCGGCGGCAGCAGTTGACTGAGAAATTCTTCCCCCTGCGGCGTCAGATGCAGATGCAGGCAGCGGCGATCGTTATCGCTTTCACGGCGCTCGATCCAACCGCGTTTCTCCAGCTCGTCGGCGATGCGGGTCGCATTGGTGCGCGAGGAGCCTAAGGCAGAGCTTAGCTCAGAAGGTTGGATGCTGTGGCTCTCCTGCGCATCCAGGGTAATCAGCGCCATAAACAGTGTTTCGTTAATCCCCTGCGCCTTCAGCATCTTGTTGCGATTTTCCAGCAACTTGCCTTGCATGTGCATGCACAGGCGGGTCAGCAGGATTTCCTGATACGGGAAATCTTTCTGCCGGGTGGCGCGGAAATTCAGCATTTGTTCTATGGGGGCAAACGAGCTTTCCATAATTTAGGGCCTCATTAATTTCGTTCGAGATAGTAACGACGGTGACTAATAATGTAAATGTTCAGCCGTGCGGATAATTTAGCAATTCGTGTCATTTGTCAGAGTTTGTAAAGATGTGGCGCATGAAAACGCCAAAGCGAAGCCAAACGTTCGGCGCGGCGTCAGCCTGGACCGAAAAGCATTAACAGCTTTAATGTGACGCCAAAGGCCGTCGCGCCGAGCAGCGTCGACAGAATGATGCTTTTGCTGCGGTAGAAGCACAGCGCCAGCGCGGCGAACCCCGCCAACGTCGGCAGCAGCTTGTCCGGTTCGCGCATCACCACCGGCGTGCTGGAGACCACCAGCAGGGCGCAGATCGAGGCGATGCCAATGCTGTCGAGTAGCAGGGCGGCTTTACCGCGTTTGAGGCCAGGCTGGGCGCGCGCCGGCGCCAGCCGCAGCGGCAGATAACGGAACAAGTAATTGGCGCAGCCCACCACCAGGCCGATCACCAGCACATCAGTGTTCATGGCTGGCCTCCGCAGGGGCAGGTTGGAACAGAGCGGCGACGCAACCGGCGCCGATGCCGGCCAAAATGGCGACCGGGATGGAGAACAGCACCACGCCGAGCAGCGCACCGGCCAATGAGGCAGCGATGGTCAGGCTCTGCGGGCGCCGAAAAGCGGCCAGCAGGAAACTGAGAAATAGCGCCGGCAGCATGAAGGCCAGCGAGGCCTCGATCACCGGGAACTGCTCCAGCGGGCCGTTGCCGAACAGCGCGCCGAGCGCGGTGCCGGCTACCCAGGAAAGCCAGGAACAGAGCGCGATGCCCAGCATCCAGTTTTCGCTCCAGCTGCGGTTATTGCGCATCAGCTTGGCGGTGGCGGCGGCGAAGACCTCATCGGTCAGACCAAAAGCCCACATTGCCGTTTTACCGGGCGACATGCGCGAGACGATACGGTGACGCAGCGCCGGGCCGTACAGCAGGTGGCGCACGTCCATCGCCATCACCGTCAACGCGGAGACCCACAGCGACATGCCGGCGCTCAGCAGGGCGGTGATCACGAACTGGCTGGCGCCGGCGTAGATGATGCAGGAGAAGAAAAGGCTTTCCAGCGGGGAAAAGCCCAGTTTGACGGCGCTGAGGCCGAAGGCGAACGCCACCGGGACATACCCGATGACGATCGGCAAACTGTCGACGACGCCGTTGGCGAAGGTGGCGCTGACGGCGGGCGGATTGAGGCTGTCTGCAGCTTGGCTTTGCATGGTTGTGGATCGCAGGGTAGATAGGACTTCAATAGTTTATGCCCAGAACATTACCAGAGAGTAAGTAATGTTTATACCCTGCACCGCTAATAAATTTCTTTAGTGACTATTTGCACGATAATCAGATTGTCGCTGGCCCCTGTGGATCGTGGTGCTTGCCGAGCCACCAGGTCAGCAGGTTGAGCAGGCATAACACCCCGCCGGCGGCGGCCACGCCGTACCAGCCGGCATGCTGATAGGCCGAGGCGGAGAGCAGAGAACCGAGCGCGCCGCCGATAAAGTAGCTGGTCATGTAGCCGGCTGTCAGGCGGTTGCGCGCGTCCGGCATGATGCGGTACATCACGCTCTGGTTGGTGACGTGCACCGCCTGCACCGCCAGATCGAGGATCAGAATGCCGGCGATCAGCGCCCATAGCGACTGTTTGGCTAACGCGATAGGGATCCAGGACAGCAGTAACAACACCAGGCCGACGGTGGTGGTCAACCCGGCTTTACCTTTGTCCGCCAGATGCCCGGCGCGCGAAGCGGCCAGCGCCCCGGCGGCGCCCACCAGGCCGAACAGCCCGATCACCCCTTCGGAATAGTTGAACGGCGGCGCGGCGAGCAGAAAGGCCATTGAGGTCCAGAGCACGCTGAAGTTGGCGAACGACAGGGCGCCGAGGATGGCGCGGGTGCGCAGCAGCGGCGTGCGGCAGAACAGGTTGAAGATCGAGGCCAGCAGCTGCGGGTAGTTCAGCCCGGAGTGTTGCTTATAGCGCGGCAGCGCGCGCCACAGGATCAGCGCCATCAGGATCATCAGCACGCTGGCGACCCAGTAGATGGTGCGCCAGCCGCCGAACGACGCCAGCGCGCCCGCGACGGTTCGCGCCAGCAGGATGCCGAGCAGCAGGCCGCTCATGATGATGCCAACGGTCTTGCCGCGCTTTTCCGGGTGGCCAGCGTGGCGGCCAGCGGCACCAGGATCTGCGCCACTACCGAGAACAGCCCGGTGAGCGCGGTGCCGAGGATCATCATCGGCAGCGTGGCGGAAGTGGCGGTGATCAGCATGCCCCCGGCGGCCAGCAGCGTCATGAACACGATCAGGCCGCGGCGTTCGAACATATCGCCGAGCGGCACCAGCAGCAGCAGGCCGGTGGCGTAACCGAGCTGCGCGGCGGTGACGATAAAGCCGGCCTGGTTGACCGACAGGTTGAAACTGGTGGCGATGGTTTCCAGCAGCGGTTGCGCGTAATAGTTGCTGGCGACCGCCAGGCCGGTGGCGATGGCAATCAGCACGGTCAGCGCCGGGCTGAGGCCCGGATGGGCGTTTTGTGGATTCATGATTTTTTCATCACGGGAAGAAGATAGCGCGCAGTATCCGGCAACGCGTCTGTGGAAACCAATGTATAATTTTCATTTGATTTATCTCATTTCAAGATAGATGCCATGAACCTGAAACAGATCCGCTATGCGCTGGCGGTGGCGGAAGAACAGAGTTTCACCCGGGCGGCGCAGCGCTGCCATACGGTGCAGTCGGCGCTCAGCCACCAGATCGCAAAACTGGAAGAAGAGCTGGGCTGTACGCTGTTTGAACGCACCTCTCGCCGGGTGCGGTTGACCCCCGCCGGCCAGGCTTTCATTCCGTCGGCGCAGCGCCTATTGGCGGCGCAGCAGGCGCTGGTGGAGGAGGTGACCGCCGCCGGCGATGCGGTGTCCGGCACCCTGACCATCGGCACGATTTCAACCATAAACGCGATTGATCTGACCGAAAAGCTCGACAAGTTTCATCGCCACTATCCGGCGGTGAACATCCGCCTGTACGTTGGCATGAGCGAAGCCCTGCTGGAGGATGTGCGTCAGCAGAAGTGCGATATGGCGTTCGTCGGCATCTGGCCCGGCGATGTCGATTTACTGCCGATGTCGCACCGGCAGTTGACCGATGAGCCACTGGTGGCGCTGGTGGCGCCGCAGCACCCGCTGGCCAACCGCGAGCGGGTGAACCTGCAGGCGCTCGCGGAAGTGCCGCTGGTGGATTTCTACAGCGGCACCGGTGCGCGACGCCAAACCGATCGCGCCTTCCAGGCGGCGGGTATCCGCCGGCACGTCAGTTTTGAAATCGATCATATCGAATGGCTGGAAAATCTGGTGCGGCGCGGATTGGCGGCGGGTATCGTACCTGTCTCGACCGCGCAACGCTTAAGTGCGCTGGTGTCGATTCCGATTGAAGACGGGCCGCGGCGCCAGGTGTATTGCATCTGGCCGCAGCCTTTGTCGAACGCCGCCGCACGTTTTTTACAGTTCAGCGGCATCGATATGGCGGGGTAGGGGCGCGGCAAAGGCGGCGCCCCTGAACGGTTATGACTTCGCCGCTTCGGCGGCGGTTTTCACCCAGCCGTCGAAGGTCGCCTGGTGCGCCTTGATCCAGCCGTTAACGTGGTTCTGGATATCGGCCTCCGAAGCCTGGCCTTCATGCATGCGCAGGTTTTGCGCGTTGATGTCGGCGATCGGCAGCTTCATGATGGCGAACAGCTTGGCGGCCGCCGGATTGGCTTCGGCCCATTGCTTGTTGGCGGCGATGCGCATGGTGTTGACCGGGAAGCCGTAGTTGGCGCCGTTAGGCAGCTTGGTGTCGACGTTCTTCTGCTCGCCCGGCAGCGAAGAGAATGGCACCTGCAGCCAGACCACGTCGCGGCCCGGCACCATCACATCACTGACCCAGTACGGTGTCCAGGTGTAATACAGCACTGGTTTGCCCTCTTTGTAGCGGGTGATGGTGTCGGCGATCATCGCCGCGTAGTTGCCCTGGTTATGCTCGACGGTGTTGCTCAGACCGTAGGCCTTGATGTGGTGGTTGATCACCGCTTCGCAGCCCCAACCCGGGGTGCAGCCAGTCAGATCGGCCTTGCCGTCGCCGTTGGTGTCGAACAGCTTGGCGATCTTGGGATCCTTGAGCTGTTCGACGTTGGTGATGTGATACTGCTCGGCGGTTTTCTTGTCGATCAGGTAACCCTGCGCGGCGCCGTTGACGTAGACGCCTTCGCGGTAGAACTTGGCGTCGCCGCCGGCGGCCTTGTACTGATCGGCGTGCAGCGGGTCCCAGTTGACCGCGATAAAGGTCGCATCGCCGGAGGCAATGGAGGTGTAGGCGACGTTGTAATCCACTTCACGCGGTTCCTTCACGTCGTAACCCAATTTCTCCAGCGCCTTGCTGACCAGCAGCGTCTGGAACGTCTCTTCGGAAATGGTGCTTTGCACCGGCTGTACCGCGATCCCCTTGCCGGGTAAGTCTGCCGCGATGGCGCTCTGTGAGCCAATCAGCGTCGTCAGGGCGAGAGCCCAGATGCCCGTGGTGCGCATAGTGTTTCCCCTCTTTCGATGTGGTGGTGTCATAGCCCGCCGGGGCCGCAGCCGCCGGCGGGAAAAGCGTCAGGCCTGTTTGATGAACGGGCGAGTCAGTAGCCCGATGGGGCCGCGGCGATACCAGCGGCCGATGCCCTTGCTGCGGCGATCGCGCCCCAGCGATTGGGTGAGGCGATCGAGAATGATCGCCAGGATCACGATGCCGACCCCGCCGACGGCGGCCAGGCCCATGTCCAACCGGCCGATGCCGCGCAGCACCATCTGCCCCAGACCGCCGACCGCGATCATCGAGGCAATGACGACCATCGACAGCGCCAACATCAGCGTCTGGTTCACGCCGGCCATGATGGTCGGCATCGCCAGCGGCAGCTGCACCTTGAACAGCAGCTGCCGCGGGCTGGCGCCGAAGGATTCGGCGGCCTCGATCAGATCTTCCGGCACCTGCTTGATGCCCAAAATGGTCAGGCGCACGATCGGCGGCAGCGCGAAGATAATGGTGACCACCACGCCCGGCACGTTGCCGATGCCGAACAGCATGACGATCGGCACCAGGTAGACGAAGGCCGGGGTGGTTTGCATCGCGTCGAGCAGCGGCCTTATCACCTTGGCGGCGTGCTTGCTGCGCGCCAGCCAGATGCCGAGCGGCAGGCCGATAAGAATGCAGAAGAACAGCGCGGTCAGCACCAGCGCCAGCGTAACCATCGCCTGCGACCAGGCGCCGATGGCGCCGATGGCGACCAGGGAGAGCAGCGTGGCGGCGCCCATGCCGAGGCCCGAGACCTGCCAGGCGAGCAGCGAGAACACCAGAATGGCGATCGGCGCCGGCATGCCCAGCAGCAATTGCTGGAAGCCACTCAAGATCATATCCACCGGCACGCGAATGCCCTGGAACAGTGGGCGGAAGTGCAGCACCAGCCAGTCGATGCCTTGCGTGACCCAGGAGTCGAACGGCACCCAGGCCTTATGGAACGGGTCGAGCAGGCTGAAGTGTTCAGGCTGCGCCGGGGCGCTGCTGAGCCAATCTGTGCCTTGTCCGGCGGCGTCATGAGCGGCCGGCGGCGGCGCGCTGGACCAGGCGTCGCCGGCGTTGGCGCCGGCATCTGCCGGTGCGGTAGCCCAGGGATCTTGGGTTTGCGTGGTATCACTCATTGGTTGAGCCCTCCTTGTCCAACGCCTGCAGCAGCATGGCCTTGGAGATGATGCCGAGATAGTTATGTTCTTCGCTCACCACCGGCACCGCGCAGGGCGCCTGGGCGACCAGGGAAATCAGATCGCTGAGCGGCGTATCGGCCGGCACGGCGGCAGGGGCCTCGAGCAGGGCATCGTCCAGCGTTTGATTGGCGGACAGCGCCTTTTTCAGCGACTCTATCGACACCACGCCAATAAATTTCTTCCCGCGTTCAACAACATAACCATAATCACGGTCCTCATCGCGCAGCAGCTGCAGCGCCGATCGGGGGCCAAAGCCGGGGGTTTTGCGGATCAGCGTCACCGGGCGCCGTTGGGCGATATCCTTGGCGCTGAACACGTGACTGATGTCCACGCCGCGGAAGAAGGTGCGCACATAGTCGTTGGCCGGGTTGTTCAGGATCTCGTCCGGTGTGCCGACCTGGATCACCTCACCGCCCTGCATGATGGCGATGCGATCGCCGATACGCATCGCCTCGTCCAGATCGTGGGAAATAAACACGATGGTGCGCTGATGCTGGGCCTGTAATTTCACCAGCTCATCCTGCATTTCGGTGCGAATTAACGGATCGAGCGCCGAGAAAGCCTCGTCCATCAATAATATATCCGGGTTATTGGCCATGGCGCGGGCTAATCCTACGCGCTGACGCATACCGCCGGATAATTCATCCGGATAAGACAGCGCATAATTCTCCAGCCCGACCTGACGCAGGGCATCCAGCGCTTTTTCCTGACGTTCCTGCAACGGTATGCCGGCTAATTCCATACCAAAGGCGGTATTATTCAGGACATTCATGTGCGGCATCAGCGCGAATGATTGAAATACCATGCTGATCTTATTTCGCCGCACGGTGCGCAGCGCGGTGTCGGATATTTTGGCGATGTCCTCACCGTCGATCAGCACCTGACCGCGGGTGGGTTCTATCAGACGATTGAGAAGGCGTACCAGGGTGGACTTGCCGGAACCGGAGAGCCCCATGATGACAAATATCTCGCCTTCTTCAATGGCCAGAGTGGCGTCTTTTACGCCGAGCGATAAGCCGGTTTTTTCAAACAGCCGATCTTTTGTCAGACCTTTATCCAGCAGTTTGAATGCGCGTTCCGGGTGTTCGCCAAATATCTTATACAGGTTCTTTACTTCGAGTTTAATTGCCATGCAATTTGCTGTTTCCTCTGGTTTAATTAACGCGTTATGGGCTGTCCTTAGCAAAATAAAAGAGCTTTTTACCCTAACACAGTGAATATCTGAGACAACCCTCAATGTCATTTAAATGGGATATTAGTGGTTTACATCAAGGTTTTAATTAGCTATGGTAATTTGGCCCGTGACTCAAAATTGACGGCTGTTATTCGCCATAATGGTTTGGTTTTTGAGGAAATAACGCGGTGTGGGGCGATGAGCTATTTCGGTTTTACGCCTGCCGTTCGGATAATAAAAAACCCGACCAGAGGCCGGGTAAAAGTCATCAGTATTTCATCAGTTTTAACGACAGGTGCCGATATCGAGGGGGATATCGTCGAGCGCTATGTTATCGCCGTAATATGACAGCCAGATGGCAGCCTCAGGCCTTGCGGTACAGCCGCCGCGGATGGCCGATATTGCCGTACAACATCTCTACCCGCACGAACTGGGTGGCGACGCAATATTCCAGATAACGGCGGGCGGTGGTCTTGCTGATGCCGACCTGCTCCACCACGTCTTCCACCGCATGCGCCACCGTCGGCTGGGCGATAAACAGCGCCTGCACCAGCTCTAGGGTATTGGTTTCGATGCCTTTGGCGCTCGGCTCGCTGGAGAACTGCTTCGACTGCAGGTTGTACAGCGCATCGACGTTATCCTGATCGATGATCTTGAAGGTACGCTGGGTCTGTACGAACTGCATGAAACGTTCGAGCGAATTGCGCAGCCGCTTGTAGGACACCGGCTTGATGATGTAGTCGAAGGCGCCGTTGCGGATCGCTTGGCTGCAGGTATGCATGTCGCTGGCGGCGGTGATGAAGATCACCGAACAGGCGGGGTTCTTCACCGCCGGCTCTTCCATCAGCTCGATGCCCTGACCGTCCGGCAGAAAGTTATCCAGCAGGATCAGGCGCGGCTGGTGCGCGTTGGCTTTGGCTCGCGCTTCGGCCAGCGTAGCGGCGTAAGCCACCACCCGCAGGTTGAAATTTTTCTCGATGAACTCCGCGTGCAGCGTCGCCAGTTGCGGCTCGTCTTCCACGATCAGAACGTCCAGTGCTTGGTGTGACATAATCGGGTGCTCAAAAAATCGGGTTATGGGTTTTATTTAGGGATAAATATAGAGAATATCGCGCCGTGCGGCTCGTTGTCCGACACTTCTATGCTGCCATGCGCCTGCGCCACGTGGCTGGCGACCAGATGCAGGCCGATGCCGTGGTCGCTTTTATCCGCTTTGGTGGTGACGCCCTGTTCAAACAGCGTATCACGAATCTCCTCAGCGATGCCGGTACCGCGATCCGCCACCTCGATCACCAGCTCGTCGCTGCCATCGCTGATATAGAGTTCGATCGCATCGTGCGGCGCCGGGCGGTGCAGCGTCGCCTCCACCGCATTATCCAGCAGGTTGCCGACGATCGACATCAGTTCGGTCTCATTCAGCGCCGCCGGGATCTGCCGCAGCTGGCAGGCCGGATCGAAGCGCAGCTCGATGCCTTTTTCTCTGGCGCTGGAATATTTGCCCAGCAGCAGGCCGCACAGCGCCGCCGAACTGAAGCGCTGCGAGATGAAATCGAGGATCTCCTGCGCGCCCTCCGACTGGGCTTCCACATAGCGAATAGCCTCGTCGTAGCGCTGCATATGCAACAGCCCGGCCAGCGTGGCGGTCCAGTTCAGCTGCTCGTGGCGCATGATGCGCAGGTTGTCGGCATAGCGTTTCACCTGGCTGAGCTGGCTGCTCAGGGTATTGATGTCGTTCTTGTCGCGGAAGCTGATCACCCAGCCTTGCAGCTCCTGCTCCTGCATGATGCGCACCCGGCTGGCGATCACCCGCACGTGGTTGAAGCGGCACACTTCGTCGTGCGTATCCTGGCCCAGTTGCGCGGCGGCGAAGAAGTCCGGCTGCGCCTGGATCACGTCGCCGATTGGTCGGCCCAGCAAGCTGGCGGCGGGCTGGTGTAGATCCAATAGCTCGCGCGCCGCATGGTTGATGGTGATGATCCGCAATTGCGGATCGATGGCGATCACGCCCTCATAAATGGCTTCCAGCAGCGCTTTTTGCTGGCGCACCAGCAGCGCGATCTCTTTCGGTTCCAGCCAGAACATCTGGCGCTTGAGATTTTTCGACAGCAGCCAGGAAAAAACGAACAGGGCAATCAGCAGCAGCACGATAGAGCCGATAATTTGCGTCAACGTCCTGGCATTTAAATTATCGATATGCGATTTCAAATAACCGACGGAAACGATGCCGATCACCTGATTATTTTCATCCAGGATCGGCGCCTTGCTGCGTAATGATACGCCGATGCCGCCCTTGCGAATGGAAATAATGCTTTTCCCTTCCAGCACCTCTTTATTATCGCCGCCGATCATCGGTGTGCCCAGGCGGCCTTCGTATTCGGAATGATAAAGATGGCGGGCATGATTATCGCCGATGACGATATAGCTGGCGTCGCTGCTGGCGCGGATTTTTTTCATCAACGCAGCGATCCTGGCGGCGTCGTTGTTTTCCACCGCGTCCACCAGCGAAGGGATAAGGGCGATTTCCCGTGCCTGCACCTGGGCGCGGGCGCCGAGATCGCGGTGCAGTTGCGCATCCAACTGGTAATAGGTATAGGCGCCGATACAGGTCAGCAGCAGGCAGGAGAAGGCCACCAGGCACAGAAACAGTTTGATTTGAAATGAGAGTTTGAGGCGCATGGTGGAGCTTCACCGTAAAGAGATCCTGAAGCCTTACCCTATCACGATAAGCGGGGTCTGTAATATTGCGCTCGATCAACTTGTGATCCCTCACACGGGATTAGAGTGAACCGGACGAGAATTGTTCGCCTGCGATAAAATTAATAAGCTTTAAAATAAAAACGGTATTAACACCATTAAAACCGCGTTGGTTTTTACATAATCTTAATTAACCCCATAGAAACCATAACCACCATTAAAAACCCTTTTTAACTTTGAACATAATCACAGCAGATAATCCGTGCGCTTCTCTATGATGGCTGAACAAACTAATAAGAGGCCAGATTATGAGCACAACAGATGATTCTTACCTCGTAGCCAAAGACAAGACCGCTGATATTCCTCTGCGTGAGAAATGGTGGCGGATACTGGACAATTATAAAGTAGGGATTATTCCGTTACCGTTCTTTATTCTGGCCGGCGTATTGATTATGCTCGACTGCCTGGAAGGCAAGTTGCCGAGCGATATCGTGGTGATGGTGGCCACCCTGGCGTTCTTCGGCTTCGCCTGCGGCGAATTCGGCAAGCGCCTGCCGCTGATCGGCAAAATGGGCGCGGCGGCAATCTGCGCCACCTTCATTCCTTCCGCGCTGGTGCACTATGGCCTGTTGCCGGACGTGGTGGTGGAATCGACCACCAAGTTCTACAAATCGACCAACATTCTGTACCTCTACATCTGCTGCATCATCGTCGGCAGCATCATGAGCATGAACCGCCAGGTGCTGATCCAGGGCTTCCTGCGCATCTTCATCCCCATGCTGTGCGGCGAGATCGTCGGCATGCTGGTGGGGATGGGCGTTGGCATGGCGCTGGGCCTGGAACCGTTCCAGATCTTCTTCTTCCTGATCCTGCCGATCATGGCCGGCGGCGTAGGTGAAGGGGCGATCCCGCTGTCGATGGGCTACGCGGCGATCCTACACATGGAACAGGGCGTGGCGCTGGGGCGCATTCTGCCTATCGTGATGCTCGGCAGCCTGACCGCTATCGTCATCGCCGGCCTGCTTAACCAGCTGGGCAAGCGTTATCCGCACCTGACCGGCGAAGGCAGCCTGATGCCGAGCAAGCAGGGCGACAGCGACATGAACGCGGTGGAAAAAATCAGCGGCAAGGTGGACGTCAGCACCATCGCCTGCGGCGCGCTGTTGGCCATTCTGCTGTATATGGTGGGCATGCTGCTGCACCGTCTGATCGGCCTGCCGGCGCCGGTGGGCATGCTGTTCGCCGCCGTGGCGGTGAAGCTGGCGCACGGGGTATCGCCACGCATTCAGGAAGGCTCGCAGGTGGTGTACAAATTCTTCCGCACCGCCGTGACTTATCCGATCCTGTTCGCGGTCGGGGTGGCTATCACGCCGTGGCAGGAGCTGGTGGACGCGTTCACCGTACAGAATCTGATCGTGATCGTCACCACCGTCAGCGCGCTGGTGGCGACCGGTTTCTTCGTCGGCAAGAAAATCGGCATGCACCCTATCGACGTGGCGATTGTCTCCTGCTGCCAGAGCGGGCAGGGCGGGACCGGCGACGTCGCGATCCTCACCGCCGGCAACCGCATGTCGTTGATGCCGTTCGCCCAGATCGCAACCCGTATCGGCGGCGCTATCAACGTTTCGCTGTCGCTGCTGGTGTTGGCCAAGTTCTTCGTATAACTCCTATAAATCCTTAGCGTTACTTTGCCTTTCCCCGCCCCCGCGGGGATTTTTTTTGCCCGCGCGCCGGCCTGACGTGCGGGCGGGGATAATACCGGTTACGCTGCCTGTTTCATGGCGGCGTCGTACCAGGCGAAGTAGCGCTCTACGCCGCGGCGGCCGGATTCGATCAGCGCGCGTTTCTTCTCCTCGCTGATGCCGAACTCCAGCGTGCCGACGTCGAGCGTATCGACATACACGGTGCGCTTCCAGTCGTCGCTGTCCAGATGCACCTTGGTTTGGATGTCCAGCATCACGTTGGCCACCGCCAGGGTGAAATCAAACAGGTTGTTGACCGGCGTGCGCGGGCCGGTCTGACCGGCGGCCTGGGCGATTTCGCCGGCGGAGTCGAGGCGAAGGCCCAGGGTGCGGGTGTTGATGCGTTGGCTGGAGGCGTCGATGTAAGGCGGCGTGGCGGAGAAGTCATAGTCGAACAGCCGCACCGGGTAGTTGTCGATCATGCCGCCATCGATGCACAGGTCACCCAGGGTATTGTTCTTCGCTACGAAGGCGAACGGGAACGACATCGAAATGCGCAGGCCGTCCGCCACTTTCATGCGCGGCGTGGTACGGTGAGAATAAACCTCTCGCTGGCCGCTGTTGAGGTTGGCGCCGATAAAGTAAATCGACTTGAACCCTTTCGCCGCCTTCATCGCTTCGAACTGCTCGAAGGTGATATCCGGGTTGCCGGTATATTGCTTGATAATATCGCGTGACCATTGATAGAAATAATCGCCGGGCGCGATGCCGTATTGATTAAACAGGCGGTAGGCATCCTGGAGCGTACCGAAAAAGCCGCCGTTATAATCGAGGAATTTTTTAAAATCCATCGCCGACAGAATTTTGGTGACGTCCGCCGAACTGCAGCCCAGGCCGACCAGCAGCGCGGCGATGGCGCCCGCCGAGGCGCCGGAGGTTTGCTTGATCTGCGGCATGATGCCTTTGGCTTCCAGCAATTCCAGCGCGCCGCCATAGGCGATGCCTTTTACGCCGCCGCCTTCAAAGACCAGGTTTTCGAATTGGTAGTTCATGATATTTCCTCACTCGTGGTTTAGGGAGTAAGAAAAATAACGAAGTGGCGAACCGGAAAATATTGATTGGGGTTGTGTGAGTCGGCAAACAAAATTATTCACAATAAATATATTGTTCATATATTTATCAAAGGCATTTATTAAACAGGCGCATCGGGATTTTTGCGTCAATACTTAGCGCTGTTCAATTCTCGCAAGGAGTCATCATGTTCTGGAAACGTTGTCTGCTGGGCGCGGCGCTGGCCGTTATGTCATTACAGGCCGGGGCCGCCGCGCCGCAGGCTAAAACCCCGACGCCGGGATTTTATCGCATCATGCTGGGCAGTATTGAAGTGACCGCGTTGTCCGACGGCATCATTCGTTTGCCGGCGGACAAGCTGTTGCTAAACACCACGCCGCAGCAGATCGCCGCCGGGTTGGCCGAGCGGCATCAAAGCCTGCCGGTGGTCACCTCGGTCAATGCCTATCTGATCAATACCGGCGATAAGCTGGTGATGATCGACAGCGGCGCCGGCCAACTGCTGGGCGACGGCCTGGGCAAGCTGGTGGATAACCTGCGCGCGGCGGGTTACCAGCCGGAGCAGGTGGATGAGATCTACCTGACCCACATGCACCCGGACCATCTCGGCGGCCTGACGCACGACGGCAAGGCGGTATTCCCCAATGCGGTGGTGCGCGCCGCCAGCCAGGACGCGGACTTCTGGCTAAGCGCGGACAAACTGAAACAGGCTAGCGCGGGCAGTAAAAGCAACTTCGAAAGGGCTCAGGCGGCGATCAAGCCGTATCAGGCGGCCGGCCACTTTAAGCCGTTCAGCGGCGACGGTGAGCTTTCCCCGGGCATTGCCGCCTTTGCCGCCCACGGCCATACGCCGGGACACAGCGTGTATCAGGTGACCAGCCAGGGCCAGAAGCTGTTGCTGTTGGGGGATCTTATCCACGTGGCAGCGGTGCAGTTGCCGCATCCGAAGGTGGCTATCAGCTTTGATAATGACGCCAAGGCGGCGGTCGCTCAGCGGCTGCGGATATTTGGCGACAGCGCGCGGCAGAGCGAGCTGGTGGGGGGCGCACACCTGTCGTTCCCGGGGTTGGGGTATCTGAACCGCCAGGGCGACGGTTACACCTGGGTGCCATTGAACTACGGCGCGCTGTAAGGGAGATGGCCGCCCAACGGGCGGCCATCGTAAGCGCCTTGGGGACATTGTTCGATAATTTGGGATGATGATGCCAGAGAATCGGGGCTTATTCGCCGTGATAAAGAGTGCATGATTAACGTTACCCTCGTCGTTTTCTTTAAGGATCTCCCGATGAATCAGAAAACTCCCTCCGTCGCCATCGTCACCGGCGCATCGCGCGGTATCGGCGCCGCCATCGCCGAGCGCCTGGCCGCCGATGGCTTTGCCGTCATCATCAACTATTCGGGCAACCCGGCGCCGGCCTATGAGCTGGTGGGCAAGATAGAACAGCGCGGCGGCCGCGCCTTGAGCATCAAGGCCGACGTCAGCGATGCGGCTGCGGTTGCCCAGCTGTTCGACAGCGCCGAACAGGCGTTTGGCGGCGTCGACGTTCTGGTCAATAACGCCGGGGTGATCGCGCTAGCGCCGGTGGCGGACATGCATGATGAAGACGTGGATCGCCTGCTCGACATCAACCTGAAAGGCAGCTTCAATGCGATGCGCGAGGCGGCGAAGCGCCTGCGCGACAACGGCCGCATCATCAACTTCTCTTCCAGCGTGGTGGGGTTGCTGCAGCCGGGTTACGGTATGTATGCCGCCAGTAAGGCGGCGATCGAAGCGCTGACCAGCGTGCTGGCGAAAGAGCTGCGCGGCCGCAATATCACGGTGAACGCCGTCGCGCCGGGGCCGACCGCCACCGGCTTGTTCCTCGACGGTAAAACCCCGGAGCTTATCGAGCGGCTGGCGAAGATGGCGCCGCTGGAGCGTCTGGGCACGCCGGAAGATATTGCCGCGGCGGTGGCGTTCCTTGCCGGGGCTGACGGCGGCTGGATCAACGGCCAAACCCTGCGCGCCAACGGCGGCATCATCTGATTGACGACGCGCCGCCGCAGGATCGGGTATCCTGTGGCGGAACTCATCACATCAAGGGCAGCGTATGGCGGGCGACAATCAGCAATTCCAGCACGGCGTGAGATCGCCCTGCGTCAGCCTGTGCCGCATCGACGACGAAACCCAGCAGTGCCGGGGATGCCGGCGCACGCGGGCGGAAATCGCCGCCTGGCCGACCGCCAGCGACGCGGAGAAACTCGCTATTTGGCGGCAGCTTGAGCTGCGTCAATCGGTGAAATAATCCTCTGCATTATTGCGCTGTCAGACTTCATGTAGCACAATTGAGCTACATGTGATTGACCGACGTTGGGAGCGATTATGTCGACGACGACCATCCGTATTCCAGATGAGCTTAAAGCCCGAGTCACCGCTGTCGCCGAGCAGGCTGGCGTGACGTCTCACAGCTTTATTTTGCAGGCAATAGCGGAGAAAACGCAGCAAGAAGAGTTGCGCCGCGACTTTGAGAATGAAGCGGAAAAACGCTATGCCAAGATAATTGCGACGGGAGAGACGGTCTCTTGGAAAGAGATGCGCGGTTATTTGGAAAATTACGCAGCCGGTAACACTGACGCTGTTAAACCTCCGGTAAAAAAATTGGGGCGCTGATGGCAAACGTCGAGTTGGCGCCAGAGGTCAGGGATGATATCGAACGTATTCTCGCTCATTTGGCTCAGTATGGTGCCGTGGATCCAGGGCGGCGCATTCAGGAAATCATCCAGGCGATTGCGGTATTGGAACATAATCCATTGATCGGACGAGCCCTTGGCTCAGGGCTGCGTGAATTGATTATTGGGCAGCAAGTTCGCGGTTATTTGGCGCTCTACAAATATATCCCTGATATCGATACGGCGTTTGTTCTGGCGATCCGTAGTCAGAAAGAACAAGGGTATTGAATGCACGATACCGGCCTGAAAGACCGGTATCGCTGTCATGTTCTCAGAAGTCCCAGTCCTCATCCTCGGTGTTGACCGCCTTGCCGATGACGTAGGACGACCCTGACCCGGAGAAGAAGTCGTGGTTTTCGTCGGCGTTTGGCGACAGCGCCGACAGGATCGCCGGGTTGACCTCCGCCATCGCCGGTGGGAACAGCGCTTCATACCCCAGGTTCATCAGCGCCTTGTTGGCGTTGTAGTGCAGGAAGGTCTTCACGTCTTCCGTCCAGCCGACGCCGTCGTACAGCTCCTCGGTGTAGCGCACCTCGTTGTCGTACAGGTCCTGCATCAGATCGAAGGCGAAATTTTTCACCTGTTGGCGCCGTGCGGCGTCCACTTTCTCCAGCCCTTTCTGGAACTTATAGCCGATATAGTAGCCGTGCACCGCCTCGTCGCGAATGATCAGGCGGATCAGATCGGCGGTGTTGGTCAGCTTGGCGCGGCTGGACCAGTACATCGGCAGGTAAAAGCCCGAATAGAACAGGAACGACTCGAGGAACACGCTGGCGACCTTTTTCAGCAGCGGATCGTCGCTGCGGTAGTGCGCCAGAATGATGCCGGCTTTCTTCTGCAGCGCGCGGTTTTCCTCGCTCCAGCGATAGGCGTCATCCACGTCCGGCGTTTGACACAGGGTAGAGAAGATTGAGCTGTAAGAGCGGGCGTGCACCGCCTCCATAAAGCTGATGTTGGAGTACACCGCCTCTTCGTGCGGCGTCAGCGCATCGGCGATCAGGGCCGGCGCGCCGACGGTGTTCTGGATGGTGTCCAGCAGCGTCAGCCCGGTAAACACCCGAATGGTTAGCTGCTGCTCCTTCGGAGTCAGCGTGGCCCAGGACGGGATATCGTTGGACAGCGGCACCTTCTCCGGCAGCCAGAAGTTGGAGGTCAGGCGGTTCCATACCTCCAGATCCTTGTCGTCTTCGATAATGTTCCAGTTGATGGCGCGCACCAGCGGCGCCGATGTTACGGTCGTCATAAGTTGCCTCACAGCGCGCAGGACACGCAGCCCTGCACCTCGGTGCCTTCCAGCGCCATCTGGCGCAGGCGGATGTAGTAAATGGTCTTGATGCCTTTGCGCCAGGCGTAGATCTGCGCGCGGTTGATGTCGCGGGTGGTGGCGGTATCGCGGAAGAACAACGTCAGCGACAGCCCCTGATCGACGTGCTGCGTTGCGGCGGCATAGGTATCGATGATTTTTTCCGGGCCAATCTCGTAGGCATCCTGGTAATACGCCAGGTTGTCGTTGGTCATGTACGGCGCCGGGTAGTAAACGCGGCCGATCTTGCCTTCCTTGCGGATCTCGATACGCGAGACGATCGGATGGATGCTGGAGGTGGCGTTGTTGATGTACGAGATGGAACCGGTCGGCGGCACCGCCTGTAGGTTCTGATTGTAGAGCCCGTGCATCATCACCGACTGGCGCAGCGCGCGCCACTCGTCGCGGCCCGGAATGGCGATGCCGGCGGCGGCGAACAGCTCGCGCACCCGCTCAGTCTGCGGCAGCCAGTCGCGCTCGGTGTACTTGTCGAAGTACTCGCCGCTGGCATAGCGCGAGTGCTCAAAGCCGTCGAACGCGCCGCCGCGTTCGATCGCCAGCCGGTTCGAGGCGCGGATGGCGTGATAGGCCACGGTATAGAAATAGAGGTTGGTGAAGTCGATGCCTTCTTCCGAGCCGTAGAAAATGCGCTCGCGCGCCAGGTAACCGTGCAGATTCATCTGGCCCAGGCCGATGGCGCGGGCGCTGCGGTTGCCCTCGGCGATCGACGGCACCGAGCGGATATCGCTCATGTCGGCCACCGCGGTCAGCGCGCGGATCGCGGTCTCGATCGCCTTGCCGAAGTCCGGCGCGTCCATGGTTTTGGCGATATTCAGCGAGCCGAGGTTGCAGGAGATGTCCTTGCCGATGCGATCGTAGCTCAGATCTTCGTGATACGTACTGGCGCGGTTGACCTGCAGGATCTCCGAACACAGGTTGCTCATGTTGATGCGCCCGGCGATCGGGTTCTCCCGGTTGACCGTGTCCTCGAACATCACGTAGGGGTAACCGGATTCGAACTGGATCTCCGCCAGCACCTGGAAGAACTCGCGCGCGTTGATGCGCGACTTGCGGATACGCTTGTCGTCCACCATCTCGCGGTATTTTTCACTGACGCTGATTTCAGACAGCGGCGTGCCATACACCCGTTCGACGTCGTAGGGCGAGAACAGGTACATCTCTTCGTTGTTCTTCGCCAGCTCGAAGGTAATATCCGGGATCACTACCCCCAGCGACAGCGTCTTGATGCGGATCTTCTCGTCGGCGTTTTCCCGCTTGGTGTCGAGAAAACGCAGGATGTCCGGGTGGTGGGCGTTGAGATACACCGCGCCGGCCCCCTGGCGCGCGCCGAGCTGGTTGGCGTAGGAGAAGGCGTCTTCGAGCATTTTCATGATCGGAATGACGCCGGAGGACTGATTCTCGATGCGCTTGATCGGCGCGCCCACCTCGCGAATATTGCTCAGCATGAAGGCCACGCCGCCGCCGCGTTTCGACAGCTGCAGCGCGGAGTTCACCGCCCGGCCGATCGATTCCATATTGTCTTCGATGCGCAGCAGGAAGCAGGAGACCAGCTCACCGCGCTGGCGTTTGCCGCAGTTGAGGAAAGTCGGCGTGGCCGGCTGGAAGCGGCCCGAAATCATCTCCTCCACCAGATCCTGCGCCAGGGCGGTGTCGCCCGCCGCCAGCGTCAGCGCCACCATGCACACCCGGTCTTCGTAGCGTTCCAGATAGCGCTTGCCGTCGAAGGTTTTGAGCGTATAGCTGGTGTAGTACTTGAAGGCGCCGAGGAAGGTCTCGAAGCGGAATTTCTTGGCGTAGGCCTGCTGGAACAGCTGCTTGATAAACGGGAATTCATACTGCGCCAGCACCTGCGGCTCGTAGTAGCCTTCCTCCACCAGATAGCGCAGCTTTTCCTCCAGGTTATGGAAGAACACGGTGTTTTGGTTGACGTGCTGCAGGAAGTAGTGCCGCGCCGCCAGCCGATCTTTATCGAACTGGATCCGGCCTTCCGCATCGTAAAGATTGAGCATCGCGTTGAGCGAATGGTAATCCAGCGCGCCCGTCTCGGGCCTGGTCAGTTCTGTCGTTGCCAAAATGCGGTTACTCCCTGTCTAACGTTTTCAACGTCTTGCGTCGTGCCGAGCAGCTCGAAGCGGTACAAAAAAGGCACCTGGCATTTTTTGGCGATGATGTCGCCGGCGATGCCGTACGCTGCGCCGAAGTTGGTGTTCCCAGCGGCGATGACGCCGCGCAGGTATGAACGGTTTTGCGGAACGTTGAGAAAGCGGATCACCTGGATCGGCACCGCGCCGACGGCGCTGCCGCCGCCATAGCTGGGTACGATCAAGATATAGGGTTGTTCCATCAGCAATTTGCTGCGGGCGCCGGCGATCGGAATGCGGATCGCCGGCAGGCCCAGTTTCTCAACGAACCGATGGGTGTTCTCCGAACTGCTGGAGAAATAGACCAGCGGATTCATCGTCGAGCCTCAGCAGGTGAGCGCCAGCGCGCCGATTTTGTCCGGCCGGAAACCGGACCAGTGGTCGTCACCGGCGATAATCACCGGAACCTGCTGATAACCTAAGGATTTAACGTGGTTCAGCGCCTGCTGATCCTGGGTGAGGTCGATCACCTGATAATCAATCCCCTGTTTATCAAATGCGCGATAAGTGGCGTTGCACTGGACACAGTCCGGCTTACTGTAAATAATAATGCTCATGATTCGCATTTACCTTTAGGCTGAAGGAAAGGCGGGCAAGTCAGATAACGGAGCATCGTTCCTGGCGTTTCTGACGGCGTTATCAACCGAACGACATTCCCTGCGGCTGACTCATAAAATACTATATGTAGATATTTGTTTTATCAACCACGCTATATATGGTGTTTTGTGGGGGTGGGTGCGCAGGCCGCGCTGGGGCTGGAAAAGGCGAGGGAAAAATTTTTTGCGGGTGAGAAATTCCCCCTCTCAGTGAAGAGGGGGAGTCGAGCGCATTACTGACGCATGCTGACGGCCAGACGATTAAAGGCGTTCATGATGCTGATGGCGAAAGTCAGATCGGCGATCTCGGTATCGCTGAAGTGCGCTTTCAGCGCCTCGAAAGCGCTGTCCGGCGCGCCGGTGGCGGCGATCAGCGTCACTGACTCGGCCCATTCCAGCGCGACGCGCTCGCGCTCGCTGAATTCATGGCTGACGCGCCAGCCCGCCAGCGTATCCAGCTTGGCATGGCTGAAACCGCTTTCACGCAGCGCTTTGCCGTGCATGTCCAGGCAGTAGGCGCAGCCGTTGATCTGCGAAACGCGCATAAACATCAACTCGATGGTCGCCTTGTCCAGGGCGCCTTTCTCCAGCGCCATCAGCGCGCCCACCATATTTTTGTACGGGGCGGGCGCCAGCTCGGCATAGTTCAAACGTTGCTTAATCATGGTCAACCTCAATCGGTAGTAACGAAATCATGGCGCTACTTTAGCGGCCTTATGGTCTATGCTATAGGGCCATAAAATGATTATTTAACCGGGCCATAATGCCAACTTTCCTGACCTCGCTGCGGCTGGACAGCCGGCTCGCCGAGCCGCTGTACCGGCAGATTTACCAGCGGATTAAAGACGCCATTACCCAGAGCAGCCTGGCGGCAGGCAGCCGGTTGCCCTCAGTGCGCGGGTTGGCGAGCGATCTGGGCGTGGCGCGCGCTACGGTGGAAAGCGCCTACGCGCAACTTATTGCCGAAGGTTTCTTGCAGAGCCGCGGGCAGGCGGGCACCTATGTCTCGCCACAGCTACCACACATGCCGCCGGGCGCGGTCCCCGCTGCGCCACCGCTGGCGGCAATGGCGGCCGATCCGCTGCAGCCGCAAGGCATGCTGCAGCCTTTCCAGCTGGGGGTACCGGCGCTGGACGCGTTTCCACGGGCGCTGTGGCAGCGCATTGTCGCCCGCCAGCTGCGCGGTTCCACGGTGGCTTCTCTGGCGCTGCCGCCGGCCGGCGGCCTGTCTGAGCTGCGTGAGGCGATCGCCCATTACCTGCATTTGTCGCGCGGCATCAGCTGTCGGCCGGAGCAAATTTTCCTCTGTGCCGGTTATCCGGCGTTGTTGGACTGGGTGACGGAGACGCTGTTACATGCCGGCGACGCGGTATGGATCGAAGATCCCGGCTATCCGGTCACGCGTCCGCTGCTGCTGGCCGCCGGCGTCAGGCCGGTCGCCGTGCCGGTGGATGAACAGGGCATGGACGTGGCCGCCGGTATTCTGACGGCGCCTGAGGCGCGGCTGGCGGTGGTGACGCCGACCCATCAAAGCCCGCTCGGCGTCTCGCTCAGCCTGGCGCGGCGCATGGCGCTGCTCGACTGGGCGCAGCAGCGCGGGGCCTGGATCCTCGAGGATGACTACGACAGCGAGTTTCGCTATCACGGGCGGCCGCTGCCGCCGCTGAAAAGCCTCGATGTTCAGGGTCGGGTGCTGTACGCCGGCACCTTCAGCAAAACGCTGTTCCCGGCGCTGCGCATGGCTTATCTGGTGGTGCCCGTCGGTCTGACGGAAACATTCGCGCGCAGCAGCCGGCTGCGTGGCTGCGGTTGCCCGCCGCTGCTGCAGGCCGGCGTGGCGGATTTTATCCGGCAAGGGCATTTCTATCGCCACCTGAAACGCATGCGGCCGTTGTACCGCCAGCGGCGCGAGTGGCTGACGCAGGCGTTGGAGCGGCAGCTGGGGGCGTGGCTGACGACGGTGCCGCAACAGGGCGGTATTCAGCTGTTGGCCCGGCTGCGCGACGGCTTGGCGGATGCGCCGTTGGCGGCGCAAGCCTGGCAGCAGGGGCTGGCGGTGCAGGCGTTGTCGGACTGGCGAATCGACCATCCGGTGGGGCAAGGGTTACTGCTGGGGTTCGCCAATTTCAGCCGGCGAGAGGAGGCGGAGCGGGCGGTACAGGGGCTGGCGCAGCTGTTTCGCTAAAATTAAACGGCCCGCGATTTCCGCGGGCCAGACGCACATCTGTTTTATCTTTATGACTGCAGGGGTGTTAACGCCGGGCCAGCAGCACGCCGAGCACGATGCCGACGGCGGCACCGATCCCTACGCCCTGCCAAGGTTTGTCACGCACATAGCTGTCGGCTTGATCGACGGCGTCGCGCGCATGCTGTGTCAGACTGGTGGAGCCGTTGAATCGCGCCCGAGCGTCGCGCAGCACGCCTTTCGCCTTGCTGTGCAGCTCTTTCAGTTCCTCTTTGGTCTTGTCACCGGACTCGCGCAACACTTCATCCAGCGTATCGGCCAACAGAGTGACGTCCTGATCGATATCGCGTTCTGTTCTTTCCGCTTTCTTAAACATTCAGCTCTCCATTTCGACACATGTCTTTTAAGTGTAGACCATGCCGAGAATTGTGTGGCCGATCACGGAAAAAAACCGCCGTCACGCAGGTGTTTGCCGGCGCGTGGGCTTTGTACATTTGGTTACTCGGCGAAACCAATCACTCACGGAAGCGGCCGTTTGATTCCACTAGTATCTGTTTCAACGGCTCCACCGGAGCTTACCGAAACAACACTCTGAGGATTTAAAGATGAAAAAAGTATTAGCGCTGATCGTTGCTGCCACTATGGGTCTGTCTTCTGTTGCTTTCGCTGCTGATACCGCAGCTACTGCTCCGGCTACCACCACCGCGCCAGCTGCGACCACCACTACCGCTGCGCCAGCGGCTGCTGCTGAAAAAGCGCCAGCTAAAGCAACGCATCACAAGAAAGCCAAGCACCACAAAAAAGCGCCAGCCCAGAAAGCTCAGGCCGCTAAAAAGCACCACAAAAAAGCGCCAACTCAGAAAGCCCAGGCTGCTAAAAAACACCACAAAAAAGCGCCAGTGCAGAAAGCTCAGGCCGCTAAAAAACACCACAAAAAAGCCGGTAAAAAAGCTTAATTAAGTGATGTTTGCGGAACCGGAAGGTTCCGCACTCTCCAGCCCGTATTCCAGACACCCGGTTCTTCCGGGTGTCTTCTTTTGAGGCGACGAACGATGATCCATCGCTATCTGTTTGAAGTCATTTTCAGCGCGGTAACCCTGTGTGGGGTGATCGTCGGTTGGGAATTGTTTTTGGCCGGCAGCTTCCTGTGATCATTGCGCTGCGGCAGTTTCGTGCAAATGCCGCCAGCCGAGCGCGTCGGGCAGGCGTTCAAACACCACCGTGGAGTAGCGCAGCGTGGCGGTTTGTCCCGGCAGACTCTGTTTTTCCCGGTAGCTGACTACCGCGCCCGTCGGCCATTCGGCCACCAGCTTCATCTCTTCTATCTCGATTTCCAATCCCGGTTTGGCGGCGCGATGCGCGCGGAAAAAAGCGCACAGCGCGGTGAAATCCAGCGGGGCGCCGTTCAGCGCGATCATGCTGAATTTCGGCGTAAAGCGCGCCAGCAGCGCTTGCTCTTCTCCGGCGCCTTTGCCCAGCCAGCGTTCAATGGCGATGTGGGCGTCGATCACTTCGGTAAAATACGGGTTCATAAAGCATCCTGTTGAGCGTTGAGTTGGCGCACGATGGCGCGGTTGGCGAGGCGCAGGCACAGCAACAGCGGGATAAATACGCTGGTGCCCGCCAGAATGAAGCAGGTTCGGTAGGCCGCCGCGGGCGGCAACACGGCCAGCAGCAGATTCAGCAGCAGGCTGAGCAGCGCCACGCCGAGGCAAAAACTGAGTTGGCGGTTGATATTCCACAGCGCGCTGGCGTCCGCCAATTGGCCGTCGGGGATTTGCAGGAACGCGCTGCTCTGCGCGGTGCTGCTGCACAGGCTGCCGCCGAACCCCATCAGGGCGAAGGCGGCGATCTGCAACGTGTGCTGCCCGGCCTGATCGATCTGCGCCAGCGTCAGCATGCCGGCGCCTTGCAACAGACAGCCGGCGATCAGCAGCGGCCGCGGGCCGAGGCGGTTAAAGCTTTTGCCGGTCAGCGTGATGGCCAGGAACGACGCCAGCGCCCAGGGCAGCATCAGGCCGCCGACCTGTGCGGCGGGCATCCCCAGCTGGTTTTGCAAATACAGCATCGCCACCAGGCTGACGCCGATGAACAGGCCGGGAATGCACAAATAAACCGCCATGGCGTTGCGCAGCAGCGGATCGGCGACCAGCCGCAGGTTCAGCAGCGGCTGCGGGGTACGCAGGCTATGGCGCAGATAATAGGCCAGCACCAGCAGACCGGTGGCCAGCAGCGCCGCGCCGGAAGCTTGATGGCCGGCTTCGCTCAGCCGGGTCAGGCCGAGCAGCAGCAGCGTCAGCGCCGCGCAGGCGCTCAGTAATCCTGTCGCGTCGAGCGGTTTGCGCGCCGCCGTCGGCGTTTCCGCACGCAGCCACAGCGCCGCCAGCGCCAGTGCCAGGGCCGCCAGCGGCAGGTTGGCGAAAAACACCCAGCGCCAGTCCAACCGATCGACGAGCCAGCCGCCCAGCGCCGGTGACAGCGCCGGTGCCAGCAGCCCCACCAACATGATGGCGGCCGACAGCCCGGCGCGTTCATGGCTGCGGTACAGCTGATAGGTCAGCGTTTGGCCGATGGGGATCAGCAAGCCGCCGCCCATGCCCTGCAGGGTGCGCCAGCCGATCAGCGCGCCGATGCTGTCGGCGTTGCCCGCGCCGAGGGTGGCCAGCATGAACAACGCCAGCGACAGCAGAAACACCCGCCGTCCGCCGATGCGCTGCGCCAGCCAGGCGCTGAGCGGGATCACCAGCGTCAGGCCGAGAATATAGCCGTTGCTGACCCACGCCAGTTGGCTGACCGACGCCCGCATCACCTGGCCGATGGCGGGGTAGGCGACGTTGGCGATAAACATATTGATCAGATCGACGAAAAAGCCGAGCAGATAGACGATTGCCACTTTGCTGCGATAAGACATGGTGCCTCCGGTTGAAGGCGAGCAGTGTATCGGGGGGAAAAGTGCGGATAAATCGGCGGCGGGCAATTACACTGTCAAAATGATTTTGACAATAAGGGCGACGAAATGCTGAATTTGCAGCGTCTGGCGATCTTTGCGGCAGTGGTGGAAGCGGGCAGCTTTACCGCGGCGGCGGCGGCGCTGGGGCAAACCAAGGCGGTGGTGAGCTTTAACGTCAAGCAGCTGGAGAACGAGCTGGGGGTGTCACTGCTGGCGCGCAGCACCCGGCGGCTGTCGCTGACCGATGCCGGCGAACGCTTCTACCAGCGCAGCCTGCAGCTGCTGCAGGAGGCGGAAAATGTGCTGGACGACGTGCGTCGCGATCATCACGGGCTGAGCGGCGTGCTGCGTATCACCAGCACGCCGGAGTACGGCGCCCAGGTGGTGGTGCCGGCGCTGGCGGCATTTTCGCGACAGCATCCGCGGCTGCGCATCCAGCATGTCTCTTCTTCTTATCATGCCGATCTGATCTCTGAGCGCTTCGACGTGGCGATCCGTCTGGGCCAACTGGCGGATTCCAGCCACCGCGCGGCGCTGATCGACAGCTTTGCCATTTTTCCGGTGGCGTCGCCGGGTTATCTGGCCGACCGGCCGATTCATTCGCTGACGGATCTGGCGCAGGCGCAGTGGATCGCCCACAGCCGGCTCAGTTCGCCGCTCAGCTGGCAGGTGGTCACGCCGCAGCGCGAAGCGGTGCTGTTCAAGGTTGCGGACGCCGCCACGCTTACCGGCGACAGCGCTGCGGCATTGTTGGCGTTCGCCCTGCATGGCGCCGGGGTGGCGCTGCTGCCGGCGTGGCTGGCGCAGCCCGACATCGATGCCGGCAGGCTGCAGCGGTTACTGCCGGATCACCGTTTCCCTGAGCAGAGCATCTATGCGCTCTACCCGAATACCCGTCACGTGCCGGAGAAGGTGCGGGCGTTTATCGATTTTCTGCGCGCGCGGGTGGCGGCAAAATCGTTAGCGAAATAATAATTCGTTATAACTCTCTCATTTATCATCAAATCTCATCGGGGTATGCTGGAGGGCTTCGTCTACCCCGTCCGATGCGAGCCACCTTCGATGACCGCAGAAAATAACCTCCAGCTGAACCGACGTATTTTGTCCGTGGTGATGTTCACCTTCGTCTGCTACCTGACCATCGGCCTGCCGCTGGCGGTGTTGCCGGGATTTGTGCATGACCACCTGGGCTACAACTCGGTGTTGGCGGGCCTTATCATCAGCGCGCAATACTTCGCCACGCTGTTCAGCCGCCCGCACGCCGGGCGTTACGCCGATCAGCTGGGGCCGAAGAAGGTGGTGCTGTTCGGCCTGGCCTGCTGCGGTGCCAGCGGCCTGTTTTACGCGCTGGCGTTCGGCGTTGACGGTTACCCGTGGCTCAGCCTGCTGTTGCTGTGCGTGGGGCGGGTGTTTCTCGGCGTCGGCGAAAGCTTCGCCAGCACCGGTTCCACGCTATGGGGCATCGGCCGGGTCGGGGCGATGCACACCGCGCGGGTGATTTCCTGGAACGGCGTTGCCACCTACGGGGCGATGGCTGCCGGGGCGCCGCTTGGCGTGTACCTGAATCAGCAGTGGGGATTGGCCGGGGTGGCGGCGCTGATCGTGCTGGCGGTTGCGGTGGCGCTGCTGTTGGCGAGCGGCAAGCCGGACGTCTCGATCGCCGCCGGGCAGCGCATCGCCTTTAGCGCGGTGTTCGGCCGCATCTGGGCCTATGGTCTCGGTCTGGCGATGGGCACCGTCGGTTTCGGCGTGATCGCCACGTTCATCACACTTTACTATGCCGACAAAGGCTGGAGCGGCGCGGCGTTTTCGCTGACGCTGTTCAGCTGCGCCTTCGTCGGCATTCGCCTGATCTTCAGCAACGTCATTAACCGCCACGGCGGGTTGAAGGTGACGCTGGCGTCGTTTCTGGTCGAGATCGTCGGGCTGCTGTTGATCTGGCAGGCTGGTGAGCCCTGGATGGTGCAAACCGGCGCGTTGCTGGCCGGCGCCGGTTTCTCGCTGGTGTTCCCGGCGCTGGGCGTCGAGGCGGTGAAACAGGTGCCGCCGCAGAACCAGGGCACGGCGCTCGGCACCTATTCGGCGTTCCTCGACCTGGCGCTGGGCATCACCGGCCCGCTGGCCGGGCTATTGATCGGGCAGACGGGCGTGCCGTCGATCTATCTGGCGGCGGCGCTGCTGGTGGCGCTCGGGGTGTTGCTCACCCTGCGCCTGTTGCAGCGCAGCCGGGCCTGATTCAGGAATAGTCCGAAACCCGGATTCCTTCCCAGAAAATCATTGTTTCGGTGAATGATTACGGTAAGGTCGCTCAGCGGTCCAGAATGAGAGGAGGAATCGATGTATTTACGGCCGGATGAAGTGGCTAAAGTGTTGGAGAATACCGGCTTTGAGCGTGATTATGTCACCGATCAGGCCTATGGTTACCGCAAGGGCGCACACTACGTGTATGTGAATCGCGAAGCGCGGATGGGCAGAACCGCGTTGGTGATCCACCCGGCGCTGAAAGAGAGAAGCGTGCATTTCGCCACGCCGACCTCCCCGGTGCGCTTCAGCGAGCAGTATCTGGAGTTTCCCCTGGATTTAAGCAGCGACACCCCGAACCAGCGCTACGGCATCGCACACGGCTTCAGCTCGCGCGAAGCGCTTTCGCGCTACCTTTACAGCATGTTCCTGTAATCGGTCCCCCGACCCGGGGGACGCTATCAGCCGTGGGCCAACGCTTCGCGGTTGAAACGCTCGTTGTAGGCGCGGCGGAACTGCGCCAGTTCAAACGCATCGATATCCAGCTCGGCGAAGTAAAACAGCGCCGCTTCGGTGTGCTCGGCGTGCAGCTCCGGCGACAGCCCGGCGCGCAGCAGCACGTCGCGCCACAGGGCAATCTGCTCGTCGTCCGCCTGTTTGATGAACGTCAGGTAGATGAACAGCAGATAAGCCGCCTGGTGCATCTCTTCGGTGTAGCCGTTGTTCAGCATGCGGATAAAGGTCTGGCTTTGGCGGCCGCCCATTTCCTGGATCATCGATTCGATCAGCATCGGTTTGACTCTCAGCAGATGGGCCAGCGAATCGATGGCTTTGCGGGTGTCGGACGTCAGGACGCGGTAACCGATAATAAATACGACGATCAGGGCGGCGAGGATGATCCAGGTCATTTAGGCTTTATTACACTCTCAATACGCCAGAAGAGGGGCGGGAGGCGCTGTGCGACAGCGCCGCTATCAATGCTGTTCGCCGCTGAAATTACCGACCGCGCTCTGTTGGCGCAGGTGGTGATTGAAGGTGGCCGCGTCTTTGGCCAGCGCGTCCAGATGGGCGCCGAGCATTTTGATCTGCTTCACTAACGCATGCTGTTCCGGTACCGAGCTGGCGGTGCTCAGCTTGCGCGCCAGTTGTTCATTCTGCGCCCGCAGCGCGGCTTCGCGCTGTTTGGCTTCTTCCAGCAGTTGCTGCAGCGCCTGGTAGCTCTGCTGCCATTCGCGGTGTTGCCGTTCGAAGCTGCTCTGCAACTCATTCATCGCATTTTGAAACTGGATTTCCAGCTCGCGCATTGTCATGGGCTCGATCCTTTGCGGCACTCAATGATGGCTTAGCAGTATAGCGAAAACTGTTCGCAAGCTCACCCGTTGACGACAAATGAGACAAATGCCGCTGACAATTCCCGGCTTGCAACCGCGCCAAGGCGTCTTACAATCGACCCCATTCCCAGCCGTAAAGGCTGCCGTTCAAGAGAGGTGGAACATGAGCGAGCAGGAAAAAGACTTTTTTGAACAGGCGATGGCGGACGTGGTGCCGCTGGAGAGCGGACGGCAGACGCTGTACCTCAAGCCGCAGGCGGCGGTGGACAAAAGCGCGCGGCGCGAAGCGCAGCGGCTGCGGCAGGAAAACTTCCTCAGCACCGATTTTCTCGAGGTGATCCCCTGTGAACAGCCGCTGGAGTTCAAAGGGGAAGGCATTCAGCAGGGCGTGCTGGACAAACTGCGCAACGGGCGTTACCCGCCGCAGGCGTCGCTGAACCTGCTGCGTCAGCCGGTTGAAGCCAGCCGGCAGGCGCTGTTCCGTTTCATTATGCAGGCGGAGGCGCAAAATCTGCGTTCGCTGCTGATCGTGCACGGCCGCGGGCGGCAGAACGAAAGCCATCCGAATATCGTGCGCAGTTACGTCGCCAAATGGCTGGCGCAGTTTGAGCAGGTGCAGGCGTTTTGCCGCGCTTTACCGCGCGACGGCGGCGAGGGCGCCTGCTATGTCACGCTGCGTAAATCGGCGCAGGCCAAGGCAGAAAACTTTGAGCGCCACGCCAAGCGCAGCCGGTGAAAGGATAGCCGAAATAAAATGGCCGGCGCATATCGCCGGCCATCGATGAATTATTTATTAAATATTTTATAGTCCAGTGAATAACGGCCGGCGCCGGTTACCGCCAGCAACAGCAAGCCGCCAATGATGCTGATGTTTTTAAAGAAGTTGATTTCATTGCCCATCATTTCCATGCCGGTCATTTTCCAGAACGGATGGCCGATAAACGCGGTGCCCAACACGTACAGGGCGAAAATGACCGCGATAGGGCGAGTAAACAGACCGAGAATAAGCGCGATGCCGAAAATAAACTCCACCACCACGGCAACGATCGCCGCCAAATAAGGCATCGGCGTGCCATAGCCTTCCATCGCCGTGACGGTCGCACCGAAGTTGACCAGTTTCATCCAGCCGAAAATGATAAACAGAACCATCAGTAGAATGCGAGACAGCAGAATTACGCCGTCTTTTGAGCTATCACCCATTTCGAACTCCTTAGCCACTGTCGGAATGATGTTGTCTTACTGAATAAATATTAGAACAATTTACGTTTTTTTCTAGCGGCGACGGGCGGTTGCGCCACTTTTTTCGTTGGGTGAGACGCGTGGTGAAGCCGACGGCATTGCCTATACTTGAGCCTGGAGCAAAAACAATAAAACAGGCAATGTGAGGCCAAGATGGATGAGGAATTGACCGCCGCCGGTTACCGCCGTTATTCCGGCGACAAGATTGACGTTTATTTTAACAGCGCGATATGCCGCCATTCCGCCAACTGCGTGCGCGGCAACGCGGCTATATTCACCTTGAACCGCCGGCCGTGGATTATGCCGGACAATGCCGAGCCGGCCGAGGTGAAACGCGTTATCGACACCTGCCCCAGCGGCGCACTTAAATATAGGGAGAAATAATATGGAACATAAAATACTGGCAGACGAGAAGCGTTTTTATATCAATGATGAGCAAGGCAAGCTGATCGCTGAGATCTCTTTCGTGCCGAGCGGCGACAAACTGACCATTATCGATCACACCTGGGTGGATGAGTCATTGAAGGGGCAGGGCATCGGTAAAAAGCTGGTGGCGCTGGTGGTGGAGAAAATGCGCGCGGAGCAGCGTAAAATCATTCCGCTATGCCCGTTCGCCAAGCATGAGTTCGATACCACCCCAGCCTATCAGGACATTCGCGCCTGAAGCGATAACGGGGCGCGGCGCGCCCCGGTCATTCAGCAGACGCCGAAATCGCCGTCTTCGTGGTACAGCGCCACGTCGCTGGCCTGCACTTCCGTGCGCTGCTCTTTGCCCAGTTCATTCCAGCTGCAAACCAGGGTTTCGCCGTCGATCGCTACCACGGTCATCTTTGGGCCGCCGGTGGTGCGTTGAACAAAATCACCGATATTGAATGCCATGCGTTCCTCCACAACAGATTAAACCTCATCTATTGATAACACAGAATGCCGCCGCCGTTGGCAGGAGTTTCATTATGTATTGATTTATACAGCGATTATCACTAAGGAGAGCAGACTAACATGCCGGGATTATTGATGTTTTATGTGGGCGGTACGGCGCCGGGCGCCAATATTGAGTTGCACGACGTGCAGTTCGCGGCGGCGGATCGGCCGGAAGAGGCGTATCCGCTGCTGCGTGAAAAGTGGTTCGGCGATAAGCGCAAGGTGCATGTCGACGGCTATGCGCGCATCGACTGGGCGGACGGTTACGACGTGAGCCTGGAGCCTGCGCCGTTCGCCGGTGAAGAGAAGCTGTTTTTCGTCAACGTGGGCGGGTATCGCAGCGATCAGCTGGCGGAACTGCACCAGTTCGGCCTGTTTGTGGCGCGCTCTGCCGACGAGGCGAAGGAGAAAGCCAAACGGGTGCTGCTGACGGACAGCGCGCAGCAGCACAAGGATGACCTGGCTGAGGTGGACGACTGCCTGCTGCTGCAGGCGCTGCAGGGCTACCACGTGCATCTGCGGGCCAACCCGCACGGCAAACCGGCCCGGCCGCTGTGGCAGGGGTATCTGCCGATCGGCGAACCCGCGTTATAGCGCCGCCAGCGCCTGCAGCTGTTGCCGCAACCAGCGGCAGGCCTCCGGCCGGCCGTTCTTGCGGTGCAGGTAGATTTTGATCTGATACGGCGGCACCGGAAACGGCAGGGGGTGGATAGCCAGCGCCGCCGCCTGCCGCAATTTTTGCGCGGCGTAGCGCGGCATGCTCATCACCAGTTCGCTGTCGGCGACGATGAACGGCGCTCCCAGCAGCGAAGGCGTGCGGATGGCGATATCGCGCTGCAGCCCCAGTTTGTCGAGCTGGTAGTCAATGACGCCACGCTGCTCGTTCCACGGCGTCACCACCAGATGACGCGCCTGCAGGTAGTTTTCCAGCGTCAGCTCGCCGTATTTCGCGCTGAACGCGGGCGAACAGATCGCCACATACTCATCCTCTAGCCAGCTCACCTCGTCGATCTCCGGGTAGCTTTCGCCATCGGTTTCGGTAAAGCCCAGCGCGAAGTCGATGCGCCCCGCCAGCAGATCGTTCAGCGCCACCTTGCGCTCGGAATAGCGCAGCTGAAACGATAACCCCGGCGCCAGGCGCTGCATCTGCGCCATCAGTGCGGGAAACACCGCGAAAGCGGTGTAATCGGTAATGGCGAAGGTGAAGCTCTCCCGGCTTTCGGCGGGGACGAAGCGCGGGCGCGGATGCAGCCCTTTGGCCAGCAGCGCCAGACTTTCGCTGACGGTCGGGGCCAGGCTGTCGGCATACACCGTCGGGTGCATGTCGTTGCCGACCCGGTAGAACAGCTCGTCTGCCAGCGCCTTGCGCAGCCGGATCAGCGCGTGGCTCAACGCCGACGCACTGAGGGCCAGCTCTGCTGCGGCGCGCGTCACCGATCGCAGCCGATAGACCGCTTCGAACACCAGCAGCAGGTTGAGATCGAGGCGTTTCAAATCCAGATGCATGATATTCATTACCTGTTGATGAAAATGCAGTTCATACAGTATTGGAGGCGCGATATGCTGGCAAGCACAGTCATCAACACACTCAGGATTTGCCATGACCATTGAGATTTATCCGGCGCAAAAAAGCGACGCCAAACTGATTCTGGATATGATTATCGAGCTGGCAGTGTACGAAAAGGCGCGCGAGCAGGTGCTGGCCAGCGTGGAAGACATCGAACGCAGCCTGTTTGGGCCGGGCGCCTGTTCCGAAGCGCTGATTTGTACGGTGAACGGCGAGCCGGCGGGTTATGCGGTGTTCTTTATGAGTTACTCCACCTGGCTGGGTAAAAATGGCATCTATCTGGAAGACCTGTACGTGGCGCCGAAGCATCGCGGCGCGGGCGCCGGTAAAAAGCTGCTGCGACACATCGCCCAGCTGGCGTGCGAACGGCAGTGCGGTCGCCTGGAGTGGAGCGTGCTGGACTGGAACCAACCGGCCATCGATTTCTACCTCAGCATCGGCGCGCAGCCGCAGGGCGAGTGGGTGCGCTATCGTATGGAAGGCGAGGCGCTGACGCACTTCGCGGCGCACGGGGCGGCGTTGCCGGCACAATAGCCGTTGGGGGGAGGCGGCCTCCCCAACTGTGGTGGTGTGAACGGTTTACTGCGGATCAATCAGGCGGGTTTGCGGGCGGCGAGAATGAAGATCATCGGGCGCTCCTGCTCTTCGCCCAGCGCCGGATTAGCGGCGATTTGCTGCGCGCTGGGGCCCCATTCGTTCAAATGCTGGATGATAAACCCTTGATGCGCCAGCGGGTTGATATAGCCGCCAAGCGTGCGATGCTGCTTGATGACGCCTTCCGCCAGCCAGTTGGAAACGCGCTGGCCTTCTCGCTGGTAACCGTTGACCGGCCAGGATTTCTGCCCGTTACCGTCGGTCAGCCAGCCCTGCTGCGCCGGGGCGGTATAGATCGGGTGCTCGGCGGTGAAGATGAACTGCCCGCCGGGTTTCAGCGCGGCGTAAACCGTGGCGAACAGCGCGGGCAAATCCTCGAGGTAGTGCAGCGTCAGCGAGCTGTAGACCAGATCGTAACTTTCCGGCGGCAGCTGCAGCTGCGCCAAATCCTGCCGACGGTACTCGATACCCGCGTCGGCGGTCATCTCCCGCGCCTTGGCCAGCATCTTGTCCGAGACGTCCAATCCCAGCACGTCGGCGGCGTCCTGTTCGCGTGCGCTGCGGCAGAACCAGCCGTAGCCGCAGCCGAGATCGACCACGCTTTTGCCCTGCAAATCCGGCAGGATGCGGCGGATGGCGGGCCATTCCGGCGCGCCGTCCAGGCCGTGCTGCGAGCGGCTGAGCTGCGCATAGCCGTCGAAGAAGGCCTGATTGTCATAGATGTTTTGCGTCATGATGACTCCTTAGTGAATGACGGCGGCGGAATGCCGCTGCCATACCGTGCATATTGCTGCATAATTCTACGCTGACAACATGAATAACGGGAATGACGATGGACATGATTTCGGTGCGGCAAGCGCCCGAGCTGGCGCCGCGCGCCATTGCGTATTTTCAGCGGCACTGGGCCACGGCAGAGACGCTGATGATGTATGAAGACGCCATCAACCGCAGCCTCGGCGCCGCCAACCCGCTGCCGCAGTGGTACCTGCTGATGGAAAATGACCAGATCCTCGGCTGTGCGGGGCTCATCACCAACGACTTTATCAGCCGTGGGGAGTTGTATCCCTGGCTGTGCGCGCTCTACGTAGAAGAGACGCAGCGCGGCAGGGGCTACGGCGCCAAACTGATTGAGCATGTAGCTGCGGAAACCCGCCGGCTGGGCTTCCCGCAGCTGCACCTGTGCACCGATCTGGAAGGGTATTACGAACGCAGCGGCTTCGTTTATAACGGGCTCGGGTATCACCCCTGGGGCGAAGCCTCACGGGTCTATTCACGGGCGCTGTGATCGCCCTCGCCGGGGGCGTGTAAGACAAACCTGACTTTTCTTTCACCTCATCGCGCAACGCGGGTTACACTGGCCGCTTGTTCGCCACCGACCGGGTTAATTCGCCGCCGCGATGAGAGTGCCACGTCAGCTACAGCAACGCGTTACCGCCTGCATCGCCATTATGGCGGTGCTGTTGCTGTTTGTGGCGCCGGTGGTGTCGAAATCGCTGATGCACCACCCGATGATGGGCGGCATGGCGCAACCGGACGCCGCCATGCCGCACGACATGCACGCGATGGCGATGCCCGCCGCCGAGCATGCCGGCCACCACGGCATGGATCCTGCGGAGATGATTTTCTGCGGCTATTGCGAGCTGCTGATCCACGTGCCGCTGCTGCTGTGGGCATTCGTCCCGCTGCTGTGGCTGATGGCGCGCATCGCGCGCCTGCCTTGCGCGCCGCGCATCGTTTCTCCGCCCATTCGGCGCCTTACTCTGCGGCCGAGCCCGCGCGGGCCACCCGGCCAACCGTTTTTCCCTATTGCTTGATCATGGGTAACGCCGTCCGTATCGCTGCGGATGGTTTGCCTGCGCGCACAGTTTGAAAAACGAGAAAGGCCATGTCTTCAATAACCAAAACTCCACCTGCCGCATCGCCGCGTGGCGCGATGCTGAACCTGATCAGACGGCTGCATTTTTATATCGGCCTGCTGGTCGCTCCTTTTATTTTTGTCGCAGCACTGACCGGCACGCTGTATGTGCTGACGCCGCAGCTTGAAGAGGCGCTGTATCGCGATGCGCTTTTCACTGAACCGCACGGGCAGGCGAGATCGCTGGCTGACCAGATCGCCGCCGCCCGCCGTGCGGCGGGTGACGAGGCGCGCATTTACGCCGTGCGTCCGGCACCCGGCTCAATGGACACCACCCGCGTGCAGTTCGCGAGTGCCGATCTGGGCGCCTCCGAGTCGCGCGCGCTGTTTGTCGATCCTTACACCCTGGCGATCAAGGGCGACATGACGGTGTACGGCACCTCTGGCGTGCTGCCGCTGCGCACCTGGCTGGACAAGCTACACAGCAGCCTGTTGCTCGGCGACCTGGGGCGCAACTACAGCGAGCTGGCGGCCTCCTGGCTGTGGGTGGCCGCGCTGGGTGGCGTGGCGCTGTGGCTGGCGACGCGGCCGAAGCGCAAGCTGAAAAGGGCAAAAGGGGGCTTCGCCGCCAGCCGCCATTGGCATATCACGCTGGGCGTGGCGCTGCTGGCCGGGCTGCTGTTCTTCTCGGCTACCGGGTTGACCTGGTCGCAGTGGGCCGGCAGCAACATCGACGCACTGCGGGCCAACCTGGGCTGGCTGACGCCGCAGGTCAACACCAGCCTGCAGGCCGATGCGCCGCAGACGCCGGCCGATCCGCACGCCGAGCACCGCGGGATGATGCCGGGCATGAAGATGGGCCCTGCCGCGCAGGCCAATGCGTTGAACGGTGATTGGGATCGGGCGCTGCACGCTGCGCGCGCCGCCGGGATCGACGCCGCCAAGGTCGAGCTGCGCCAGCCGAAAGGCGAGGGCAAAGCCTGGACGGTGACCGAAGTGGATCGCAGCTGGCCGACGCAGGTGGACGCGGTCGCCATCGCGCCGCAAAGCTTCGCCGTCATCGATCAGGTGCGGTTCGACACCTTCCCACTCATCGCCAAGCTGACCCGCTGGGGCATCGACGCCCACATGGGCATTCTGTTCGGCTTGCCGAATCAGCTGCTGCTGGCGGCGTTCGGCCTCGGGCTGTGCCTGATGATTGCGCTGGGTTACCGCATGTGGTGGAGTCGCCGCCCGGCGGCGGGTGCGCAGCATCCGGTGCATACGCTGGTTGCCGCCTGGCTGGCGCTTTCCCTGCCGGCACGCGTCGTCACGCTGCTGGTTGCAGCCGTACTGGGTTATTGCCTGCCGGTAATGGGCGTGAGCCTCGCGGCGTTGCTGCTGGCGGACGTGTGGCGCTGGCGCGTGCAGCGGCAAGGCCTTCAGGACGAAACGCCGGAAGCGGCCGCCCGCCGCGCCGAGGTGCGCAAGTTCCGCGCGGCGGTGGCGACAGTGGCGGTGGCGGTCGGCTGCGTGATGGGCCGGGCGATCCTCGGCGGCACCGTCGAACAGTTTCAGCTGCCGTTCGGTGACTGGAGCGCACAGATGGTGATCATGCGGAGCCTGATGGTGCTGCTGTATACGCTGGTGTTCACCCTGCTGCTTTCCATTCCGCTGTGGTATTTCTTCCTGGGGGAGAAAGAGGGGCGGTGAGGTAGCGTCCGGCATGCCTGCGGGCATGCCGGATATTTGGGAATAGGGCTTAAGCGCGTATCATCTCACCAGATAGGCAATTTCCACTGAAAGGAAGCGAACGATGACGTTTGAATAAGTGTGGGATATGTATAACTAAATGTATTTATTAATATTTTTGTGCTGTGCTCTATCCATCTGCGCAATTTTGTTCAGAAAGATTTTTCAGTTCTGATCTTCTATAAAATATCCCATCGGGCCGTGCCAAGCCTGGGGCTTTGGCGTACTCCCAAACTGAAAAATGCGTGAATTGGTAATCGCTCCCTGGTTTGGTTATTCTCTGAGCTGGACACATTTTGCTTAAGGAAAGCGAATGGACGCAAAGCAAATTGCACATGGAATTTTGGATGGAATTTCGACTATTCCCAGCGGGATGTATCATGGCGTTGTTCGCACTTGGCAGGGGGCTGGATTGGCTGGTAGTAGCCTCAAGACTAGAAACCAAGAAGAAACAGAACGTTTCGCCCGTATGGTTAAGTCGATGGGTAACAGTGAAGAACCCTTACGACGCCTGATTACTATTGTGATCACTGATTTCTATCAGAAATTAGACGCTAGCGGCAAAGAGTCCATCAATAATAAACTAGCCTATGGTGTCGGTCGTCTTGGTGGGCGAACTGGGGGCCAATTTGCATTGGCGCAATTTGCGGCTCACATGATGCTAAGGAAAGCGACCTCTGCATTAGCGTATAAACAATTTGTACGCTTTGGCGCTTCGTTCACTCTCAACCTTGTAATGTTACAGGGACTTATCGAAGAGGCAGCCCAAGCATCCCGACGAATGCAAGTTAAGTTTCCTCAAACATACCGGAAGGTGTCGGCGTTAAATTTAGATATGGCATATTTCTTGGTTGAGGAGCAACTAGAGCCGTATCTCCAATTCATTAACAGCCACCCTATGCTTTGTAAAGGTATTCAGAATGAACTCTGCAAAATCCTCTCTAACCAGAAAACTCACTAAGTATATAGGGTTAGGTGCTTCGCATGCTTTGGAAGCGATAGTAACCGGCGTTTGCGCGATTGCTGCTTTCATGTCGCTGTTCTTACTTGATGGGGCAGTGATGAAGGTTGCTGGCTTTGTTGGGTTCTTCGTTGCCGGCTATCTAATCACCCTGGCGATTGCATGGCTGCGTGGGGAGCGATAACAAAGTGGCGACGTAATTTTGTGTCGCCATTTTGTCGCCACTACAAAGAAAAAGGGATTGCGTTTTCACGTAACCCCTTGTTTTATCGGCTGGCGTCCCTGTAACTGATTTCTTATTTAATTGATTTATATTGTGAATTGCCACGGGTTTAACAGACACCTCAGTGTCATTTAAGATGACTTAAAGAGAGATGCCCATGAGCTGAAAGCGTTATCCCGAAGAGTTTAAAATCGAAGCAGTGAAACAGGTTGTTGATCGTGGTTATTCTGTTTCCAGCGTTGCAACACGTCTCGACATCACCACCCATAACCTTTACGCCTGGATAAAGAAGTACGTTCCGGATTCTTCCACTAATTGATGTTTTTAACAACTAAAAGGAAAATCATTATGAATACGGATGATAAAAACAGAAAGCCAAGAACAGAAAAAACAATTAAGCAAGAAATCGCATCAGCACAGATGCGTCTGAATCGCCTTAGGAATAAAGAAAAATCCTTATCCAAGAGTGCTGAGACACGCCTGAAGATCATTCTTGGTGCGGAAGTGACTAAGGCTGTTGGTTGTAAAGTTGATGATGTTGATAAGGCGTTTATATTGGGGCTGGTATTACAGTCTTCGAATCTTAGGGCTGAATATAAAACAAAGTTAAAACTTAGAGGGAAAATTTCTTGAGAATATGATAGGAAGGCAGGGGTAATGTACTCATAAAGGCGAAATGGATTAATGTTTTTATGGCGATTTAAATGATTTGGTAATTTATCATAATAGTAAAATCTCATTGTATAATTTGTGCTGAAATTAAGAGGTGTAATATACACTACAAAAGATATTAGACGTCAGGAGCTTGGTTTGAACCTCCAGGTTTTCATGCGATTACGATAGTTTTTATTTAAATAGATAAATATATTTGACAGTCGATATTTAATTTTATATCTAGTAAGTGTTCCTTGAGAATATTCACTTCAACGAAGTGTCTGATTGCCACATATATTGTAAGTGTTTTACAGTCCAATGGGCTGATTGAGTTTCCTCAAGTATGGAGATATGTATTCTCTCCAATGGAGAGTTCCCATCAAGGGAAAACGAAAGGGCCGTTAGGCCCTTTTGTTTATAGATGATTCAGTCCATGATGGGGGTTAATAATTTATCAAGATCTTCATCATCTTTTATCATCCAGCGACAAAATGCAGAGTATGGATATGATTTCTTAATCATAACTTTTATTTTATCAAGTGCATTTTCTTTTTCTTCATCTGTAGAATCTTCGCTATGATAAACAATCATATGCTGTGTTAGTTTGTGTGTGGTTTGGACTACTTGGGTTCGTAGGGAACGAGCTGTAAGTCTTTTGTTTATTGTATTGTCATTGTTGTAAATATCATTTAGTAGCTGTGCTGTTTCAATTGTTTTATCGTCAGGAAATTGCGGCGTAATAATGAATTTTTTTGCTTTTGGAGAAAATCCAGGAGTTAATTTCACTCTATCCCAAACGCTTATTGAACAACAATCAAGAAGATTTTTATATTTTATCAGCTTTATATTGTTGCATCGTGAACATACTAAATATAGATTAGTCCATGAGAATTTTTTAGTTATATCACCCATGTGAGGATCAAAATGTTCAATATTTATATCCAATGGTTTCTTAGTTTCACATAAATAACATTTTTCATGAAAACATTCTTGTAGAGCTGAATGAACATCATCGCCGTCATAAGTTTTTTTGTCTGACAGCGAAGCAGGGGCGGGTATTGTTCTTATTACATTAAACATAACTCTCTCCCTACCTCCTAATATTTTTCTTTGTCTTGATTAGTTTTAACTGTACTGAGTCAAGGAATGCTTGAGTATTATCGCTCATGTTATCCTTATTAGATGCCAAAGATGATATGATTTCTTCTAGTTCAAAAATATTTTCTTTGGTTATATTTTTGACTAAGTTTTCTATGTGTGTAAGCTTATCCGTTAATGCATGGGAATCTGGTAGAACGCCGAAAATTTCTTCCATAACCACACCATATGAATATGAAGAAGCATCTATGATTTGCTCATTAGCTGTAAGATCATAAATAACAGAATCTGCAACGGATGTAACCACAAAAGGAGAGTGGGTTGTCACAATAAATTGAATTTTTGGAAATGATTTAATGAAAAACCTTAATATTTGCTTTTGTAATGATACATGTAGATGAGCATCAATTTCATCAATGAAAATAATTCCCTGTATATTATCAGGAGAGACCTCCCACATTTCAACTCTCATTATTAAATCGGTATAGATACTTAGTATTGAAGAGTATCCAGCTGATAACGTCTGAAAGGTATATCTGTCTTTTCCATCTTGATGTAAATAAAACTTCTCATCTTTTGTATCAAACTCTAGACCTAAACCTGGATCTTCAAATAATGAGCGCAGATCTAACTGTATCTTATCAAACCATAGGTTAATACGTTTTGCTTCATTTTCATCTTTATCAAAAGCTATTGCATAGCTTTGGTTTTTCTTTAAACTCAATAAATAGCTTTCAAAGAATTGACTGCCATCTTTATCATTAGGGAAATGCTTATTTTCCTCAATTAGAACAGAGTGTTTTGGTGCTTGATTTGGTGAAGAGATTGCGGATTGTCTTGTAGCACTATGGAATCTGAGCAAAGACCGAATGTCTTTGTTGTCAATATAATCTGTTTCGATATTGAAATTATTAATTTCTTCTAATCTATCCTTGTTTTTCTCTAACATATCCTTATAGTAATTATAATTCCCACCATCTCGCCCAATGTTTTCTATTTGGTGTTTGTAATGATTTATCTGATTCATCAAATATTCGATGCTATTATTATTAGGATCATCTATTCCCTTTTTCAAATAGTTATAAATGGCTGTTATGAAACTTGTTTTTCCACAACCATTACCACCAGTGATAATCAGACTTTTTCCATCTAATTGTATATTAACTTTTTTTCTAGAGTATGGGATTAGTATATTTATTTTAGAAATACTACAAAGCATACAATATCCTTTATGAAGATAGGTGTGAGCAGTTCAGTACTTTGAAAATCTTACCATTTTTTTTCTTAATTGAAACGATGTGCAAAAAAATTAACCAATTGATAACCAAGGGGGGCAGTCCAGCTCGCTATTCGCATCGTCTGCATTAGCTGAAGCAGTTGATTAGGGCGGATGCTCGGCATGTTCTTTTTCTGAGGTTTCTCGAAGGCTTTGCCAATATTAATGCTTGGAACTGCATCAATCAGGCCTGTATTCTGGGCATAAATCATGACCTCATTGATGCGCTGGCACAGGCGACGGACGGTTTCCAGCGCTCCTCTGGCCTGAACCGGTTGGACGGCCTGAACCAGTGTGTGAGCTTTAACATCTGTAACGCTAACGTCGCCAATCGCAGGAAAAACATCTCTCTCAAGAGAGCGCCAGATATCCTCTGCGTAGTCTTCGGTCACACTGGCTTTCTTCACATTCCACCAACGTTCAGCCACGAGTTGGAAAGTATTGGTTTTAGCTTCAAGCGAACTACGAAGTTGTTCTTGCTGATGTTCCTGTGGATCGATTTGTTTCGCCAGGAGAGAGCGTGACTCTGCCCGGTAGTTTCTGGCATCGGCAAGCGTAACTGACGGGTAGGGGCCTATGCTCTTCTTCGCACGTTTCTTGGTGACAGGGCGAATGTAGCGAAACTGCCAGATTTTACTCCCGCTGGATTTGATAAGTAGCTCAAGGCCATCGCCATCATAGAGAACGTAGTCCGCTTCCTTGGGTTTAGCAGATTCGATTTCTTTAACGGATAGAGGTTTGGTTTGTCTTGCCATTGCCGGGTTTCCATAGTTTTAGGCACCTCAAAAACAATAAAGCTTTATGAGGTGCCTAACAAGGTGCCTAAAAGGTTCGGATTTAATTAGTTGGCATCAGACTTCGCGGGACAAATTCAAGGCACAAAAAAGCCCGCAGGGCTTGCGCCGTGCGGGCTCTTAGGACTTCATCGGATGACTCTGGTAATCACCGATGGAGAATTTTGGTGGAGCTGGGGGGATTTGAACCCCCGTCCGAAATTACTACACCGTCGGCACTACATGCTTAGTCCAATCTTTACATTCGCCGGCCAGCTGCGGATGGACACGCTACTGACAGACTAGCCTGATTGAGTTTAACGCTTCAGCCCCAGGCAGGACATCCACGCGATCTCTTTTGGGTTTGACCTCTCTTGATCCCCGTCCTAAGAGCGGAGGCTAGGGAGAGAGGGCTCTAAGCAGGGTATTAAGCTGCTAAAGCGTAGTTTTCGTCGTTTGCGACTATTTTTTTGCGGCTTTTTACGAGGCCAACCGCCCCTCGGCATGCTCCTAGGGCTTCGCAAATCCCGTCGAATCCAGAATCAGCCCCAAGTAACTTTGTGCAGTATACCAGAAGTTTACCTCGATAAGCCAGCGGCTTAACGATTGGCGTGCTTCATGATACGGGCTTTCGCCGTCTGCCATTCGCGATCTTTGATATCATCGCGTTTGTCGTGCTCTTTCTTGCCTTTGGCTACGCCGATCTTGATCTTGCTCCAGGCATTTTTCCAATACAGGGACAAGGCCACCACGGTGTAACCGTCGCGGTTGACGCGGCCGAGCAGGGTGTCCAGCTCGCGTCGGTTCAGCAGCAGTTTACGGGTACGCGTTGGATCGCACACCACATGCGACGAAGCCACGTTAAGCGGGGTGATGGTGGCGCCAAACAGGTAGGCTTCACCGTCACGGAACGTCACGTAGCTGTCGCTGAGGTTGGCTTTGCCTGCACGCAGCGATTTAACTTCCCACCCTTGCAGCGACAGGCCCGCCTCGAACTCTTCTTCAATGAAGTATTCGAAACGCGCGCGCTTGTTTTGGGCAATGGTGGCGGAACCGGGTTTGTGTGCTTTTTTCTTTGTCATAGTGCGTTCATTATACTGGATGCTCCAGCGAAAGAAATCCTTTCCCGTTCAGCACCTGCGCAATTTTTCGCATTTTTGGTTCCCTCATCCCGTAGCAGATTTTTTGTTTGCCGCCAGATAAATGGTATTATCTGTACGTTTTATGTCTTACAGGAAATGATATGCCCCAGATCAGTCGGTCTGCATTAGTGCCGTTCAGCGCCGAGCAGATGTATCAGTTGGTTAACGATGTTCATTCTTATCCCGATTTTCTGCCAGGCTGCACCGGCAGCCGGGTGCTTAACGCTACCTCCAACGAGATGACCGCCGCGGTGGACGTCGCCAAGGCCGGTATCAGCAAGACCTTCACCACCCGCAATACGCTGCTGGATAACCAGAGCATCAATATGCAACTGGTCGATGGTCCGTTCCGCAAGCTGATGGGCGGCTGGCAGTTCACGCCGCTGAGCGAAGAGGCCTGCAAGGTGGAGCTGCACCTGGACTTCGAGTTCACCAACAAACTGATTGAGCTGGCGTTCGGCAAGGTGTTCAAAGAGCTGGCGGGCAGCATGGTTCAGGCATTCACCCAGCGGGCGAAAGAGGTCTACAGTGTCTGACATCCAGGTCGAGGTGGTGTACGCCTTGCCGGAGCGGCAGTACCTGCGCAAGGTGAAGCTGGCCGAGGGCAGCAGCGTCGAGCAGGCGATTCAGGCTTCAGGCCTGCTGGAGCTGCGCCAGGATATCGATCTTAAAAGCAATAAAATCGGCATCTACAGCCGCCCGGCCAAGCTGGGCGATACGCTGAACGATGGCGACCGGGTGGAGATTTACCGGCCGCTGATCGCCGATCCGAAAGAGCTGCGCCGGCAACGGGCAGAAAAGGCAAAAAAATAAGGCGCTTATAGCGCCTTATTTTTTATCTGAAACTGATTTTCTCTTCCGCGTTGCAGCCTGCGACTGTCATGAGGAACACCATGCCCCCTCATGGGCCGGAAGAGCGGGCAGCGCCGATTACTTGGTCAGCGCCGGTTTGTTCTGGATATCGGTCAACACGCCTGCGCTGTCGAAGGTCAGCGTCAGCGTCTGCTGGGTGATATCTTCATGGCCAGGCTGCTGGCGGAACACATAGAACCACGTCTGAGTTCCGAACGGGTCTTGCAGCATTGGGGTGCCCAATGTGTAAGCGACCTGTTGTTGGGTCATCCCTTTCTGAATTTTCGCCACGTCGGTCGACGTCAGGTAGTTCCCCTGGTTGATGTCAGGACGATAAACCACCTTTTCAAAAGTAGAACAGCCTGCAGTCAGCATCACAAGAACTACAGCGGCGGCAGTCAGCGTTTTACAGCGCATAGTAATCACATTCCTTTAGGGCATAGGATGCCGATGATAATAGACCTTGCGGCAGTTGGAAACCTTTATACCCTTCATCTTTCACGTTGCGACGCATTGGCTTTCCTTTAGCACCTCAAGCGCTTGGCCTTTTTCAGGCCGTTGAGATGGCTTTGGATCACCGCCGCGCCGCACTTTAGATATTTCTCGGGCCAACAGCGTCACTGTCAGACCGCAGGAAAGTGAAAAAGTTGAGCTTTTTTATGCCGCCAGCAGTTCTTTGGCGTTCGCCAACGTATTGCGGGTGACTTCGCTGCCGCCGAGCAGGCGCGCCAGCTCCTGCAGCCGGGCGCGTTTATCCAGCGGCGCCATTTGGGTTTCGGTGACCGTGCCGTCGGTCTGCTTGCTGACGAACAGGTGCTGATGCCCGCATCCGGCCACCTGCGGCAGGTGGGTGACGCACATCACCTGGGTGGATTCGCCGAGCTGGCGCAGCAGACGGCCGACGATGGCGGCGGTCGGGCCGCTGATGCCCACGTCCACCTCATCGAAGATCAGCGCCGGGGTTTCCATCTTGCGGGCGGTGATCACCTGAATGGCCAGCGCGATGCGCGACAGCTCACCGCCGGAGGCGACCTTCGCCAGCGGTTGCAGCGGCTGCCCTGGGTTGGTGGAGACGCAGAACTCGGTGCGGCTGGCCCCTTCGGCGCTCAGATGCTGCGGTTCGAAGCGCACGTCGATGTTGAATTTGCCGTGCGGCATGGAGAGCGCCTGCATGCTGTCGGTGATGAGCGTGGTCAGCTCGGCCGCGTAGTGCAGGCGTTTCTGGTGCAGCTCTTCCGCCAGCGCCAGCGCCTGCTGATGATGCTGGGTGACCGCCTCGTTCAGGTGCTCATGATCGCTTTCCTGCTGTGAAAGCAGCTGCTGTTCATCCAGCAACTGCTGATGCAGCTGCGGCAGCTCTTCCGGCGCAACCTGGTGTTTGCGCGCCAGGCAGATTTGGCGCGACAGGCGCTGTTCCAGCTCGTGCAGGCGGTTGGGATCGAGATCCATGCGATCGGCGTAGTGGCGCAGCTCGTCGCTGGCTTCGCTGATCTGGATAGAAGCCTCTTCCAGCATGTCCAGCAGGCCGCTGAGCTTGTCGTCCAGCCCGGCTAGCTCAAGCAGCAGGTGTTTGGCGCTGTAGAGCTGGCTGAGCATGTTGTTCTCGTCGCTGTCGGCCAGCAGCTGCAGCGTCTGCTGGCTGAGGGTCAGCAGCTGGCCGCTGTTGGCCAGGCGCTTGTACTCGGCGTCAGTCTGTTCGAACTCGCCGGCCTGCGGCGCGAATTCGTTCAGCTCTTTCAACTGGTATTGCAGCAGCTGCTTGCGCGCTTCGCGCTCGATGGACTGCTGCTGATGATGCGCCAGCTCGCGGCAGCTCTGGTGCCATCGTTGGTAGGCCTGGCTCATCGCCGCCAGCAGGGCGGGTTCGTCGGCGTAGGCGTCGAGCAGCGCTTTTTGGTGCTCCGGCTTGAGCAGCAACTGATGGGCGTGTTGGCCGTGGATTTGGATCAGGCGTTGCCCCAGCTCGCGCAGCTGCGACAGCGGCACGGCGGTGCCGTTGATAAAGCCGCGCGAACGGCCGTCGGCGTTGATCACCCGGCGCAGCAGGCATTCGTTGCTGTCGTCCAGCTGGTTCTGTTCCAGCCACTCGCGCGCAGACGGGGTGTCCGCCAGCGAGAAGCGGGCGCAGAGGTCGGCGCGGGCGGCTCCCAGGCGCACCACGTTGCCGTCGGCGCGGTTGCCGAGGCACAGCCCCAGCGCATCGATGGCGATGGATTTGCCGGCGCCGGTTTCACCGGTGATCGCCGTCATACCCGGTTGAAAATCGATTTCCAACTCACGAACGATAGCAAAGTTGCTGATGGTTAATTGCGCCAGCATGGGAACCTTCCTGTGTATAAACACATAACTGTAGTTTCATACAGTATAGACTGGTTTTATATACAGTAAAGTGGCCGGCGCAGATTTTAGAACAATTTTTTCGACCAGCCCAGCTTGGTGCTTAACGTGTTGAAATAGCTGTAGTCCTTCGGATGAATCAGATTCAGGTGGAAATCGCTGCGGCGGATAAGCACTTCTTCCCCTTCCTGGATTGGCAGCGCGATCTGGCTGTCGCAGCTGATCTCCAGATCGCTGCCGATCTGCGAAAACTTCAGGCGGATGGTGCTGTCGCCGTTGATCACCAGCGGCCGGGCGGAGAGAGTGTGCGGGAACATCGGCACCAGCGCGATCGCCTCCAGCGACGGGGTGAGGATCGGCCCGCCGGCGGAGAGCGAGTAGGCGGTGGAGCCGGTCGGCGTGGCGATGATCAGGCCGTCGGAGCGCTGCGAGAAGGCGAAGCGATCGTCGATGTACACTTCGAATTCGATCATGTGCGCCACTTTGCCGGGGTGCAGCACCACTTCGTTGATGGCGGTGCTGATGCGGCACTGCTGGTGCTCTTTATGCACGATGGTTTCCAGCAGGAAACGCTGTTCGTCGATGTATTCGCCTTCCAGCACGTCCGCCAGCTGCTGCAGGGCGTTGTCGGGATCGAGATCGGTGAGGAAGCCGAGGTTGCCGCGGTTGACCCCGATCACCTTGATGTCGTAGCGCGCCAGCACGCGCGCGGCGCCGAGCATGTTGCCGTCGCCGCCGACCACTACCGCCAGATCGGCCTGCTGGCCGATATCCGCCAGGCTGCCGGTCACGGCGTCTTTCAGCCCCAAATCATGGGCGATCTGGCGTTCGACCATCACTGAATAGCCGCGGGCGACCAGCCAGTGGAACAGCATCTCGTGGGTTGCCAGCGCTGAAGGGTGACGCGGGTGGCCAACAATGCCAATACAGGCGAATTTTTTATTCATTTGTTGTGATTTTCCTCACCGGGACCCGTTTATGCCCCACATTGTGACCGGTTGACTTGAAACCCCGGTTTTGATCCCCATAATAAGCCAAGTTGCGAGATTAATGCTAAAACGCGGAGATATTCATGAGTAGTAAAGAACAGAAGACGCCAAACGAGCAAGTCTCGGAAGAAATGGAACAACACGCTCATCACGATGATACGCTGCCGGAAGCGGCGGAAGGCGTCGATCTGCGCGATGCGCGTATCGCCGAACTGGAAGCCCAACTGGCGGAAGCGCAGCAGCACGAGCGCGACAGCCTGCTGCGCGCCAAAGCGGAAGCGGAAAACATCCGCCGCCGCGCCGAACTGGACGTCGAGAAAGCGCACAAATTCGCCCTGGAGAAATTCTCCGGCGATCTGCTGCCGGTGATCGACAACCTGGAGCGCGCGCTGGATCTGGCGGATAAAAACAATCCTGAACTGGCCGCGATGATCGAAGGCATCGAGCTGACGCTGAAATCGCTGCTGGACGTGGTGCGCAAGTATGGCATCGAAATCGTCGGCGACGTCAACGTGCCGTTCAACCCGGAAGTGCATCAGGCGATGAGCATGATGGAATCCGCCGATCACCAGCCGAACCACGTGATGATGGTGATGCAGAAAGGTTATACGCTGAACGGCCGCCTGCTGCGTCCGGCGATGGTCGCGGTCTCCAAAGCCAAGGCGTAATCGCCCCGGCAACGGCATAAAGAAAGGCACCCGAGGGTGCCTTTTTTGTCTCTGGATTATGCCTGCGGCAGGCGCGGCATCCAGTCGATCGGCGTGAGCCCTTGCTGCTCCAGCAGCTGATTGGCCTGCGAGAAGTGGCGGCAGCCGAGGAAACCGCGGTGCGCGGAGAGCGGTGACGGGTGCGGCGCCTTCAGCACATGGTGGCGGTTGCGGTCGATAAAGTTGCCTTTCTTCTGCGCGTGCGAGCCCCACAGCAGGAACACCACGCCTTCGCGGTTCTCATTCAGGGCGGCGATCACCTTATCGGTAAAGGTTTCCCAGCCCAGGTTGGCGTGCGAGTGCGCGCGGCCGCCTTCCACCGTCAGCACGGTGTTGAGCAGCAGCACCCCCTGTTCAGCCCAGCTTTGCAGGTAGCCGTGATCCGGGCGTTCGAAGCCGGGAATGTCGGTCGCCAGCTCTTTATACATGTTCACCAGCGACGGCGGCGCCGGCACGCCGGGGCGCACCGAGAAAGAGAGGCCGTGCGCCTGATTGGGCCCGTGATACGGATCCTGGCCGAGGATGACGACCTTGACGTCCGCCAGCTCGGTATAGCGGAAAGCGTTGAACACGTCCTTCTGCGGTGGATAAATGGTCTTACCGGCCTGACGTTCAGCGGCAACAAAGGCGAGCGTTTCAACAAAATAGGGTTGCTCTTTCTCTTTGCCGATCACGTCATGCCAGGTGAGGGAGGTGGCCATAAACGCTCTCCTTTGTTTTCTTTAGCAATTCATGGGCTATAGCTTACCGTTTCGGCACGCGCAGCGAAACCCGCTTTTCATTTCTCACTGTCACGCGTAATGCAATTATTTTTGAAAATTTACAAAAATAATTGGTTTTTGCCGCAGTGGGAAAATTGATATAAAACATAAATTTGCCCCTTCATGCCCTGTGCCTACCCGGTAAAAATTGACTTTAATCAAGGAACTGGCCCGGTCAGGCTGGTATACAGAACAACAAGACAACAATGGTTTTACCAAATGGCCGAAACCAGAATTGGGTTTTCTCACGACGTGAATTTTTACGCCCTTGTACGGAGGCAACATAATGATTACCGGTATTCAAATTACCAAAGCGAACGACCAGGCGCTGGTGAATTCTTTCTGGCTGCTGGATGATGAAAAAGCGGAAGCTCGCTGCGTGTGCGCCAAGGCCAACTACGCGGAAGATCAGGTTGTCGCAGTGAGCGACCTGGGCCAGATCGAATACCGTGAAGTGCCGCTGGAAATGCAGCCGACCGTGCGCGTGGAAGGCGGTCAGCACCTGAACGTCAACGTGCTGCGTCGCGAAACCCTGGAAGACGCGGTCAAGCACCCGGAAAAATACCCGCAGCTGACCATCCGCGTGTCCGGTTATGCGGTACGCTTCAACTCTCTGACGCCGGAACAGCAGCGCGACGTTATCGCCCGCACCTTTACCGAAAGCCTGTAATTTGCGGCGCAGTCAATCAGGGAGCTTCGGCTCCCTTTTCTGCGTTTGGCGGCCGAAAACCGAACGCGGATCACATTCTGTACAAAGATAAGCATTTCTAATACAGAACTCATCCGACCTGCCGATAGCTAAATCAGCACCTATTCAGGTGCTCAATAAAAAGTCTATCGACAAGGAGTCGGCATGAGTATGCCTTTAAGTTTTACCTCTGCAGTATCCCCGGTGGCCGCGATCCCTACACCTCGCGCCGCTGCCGAGACGGCGACGGCGGCGCAGCCTGCGGCAGCGCCGGCAAATCCGGCGCCGGTGGCCACCCCTTCTCAGAACACGCTCAATGCGCAGAATCTGTTGAATACGCTGGTCGGCGATATCTCCGCGGCGGCCCCGACGGCGGCGGCAGCGCCGGGCGTGACCCGGGGGCAACAATCGCAGGAAGGTGATTATGCGTTGGCGCTGTTGGCCAAGGACGTTTATTCACTGAACGGCCAGGGCGCTGCCGGGTTCAACCGCCTGAGCGACAGCGCGCTGCTCGGTTTCGGCATTGATCCCGCCAGCCTGCACGACGCGGGCAGCGGTTTCCAGGCCGGGGTTTACAGCAACGACAAGCAGTATGTGTTGGCGTTCGCCGGCACCAACGACTGGCGCGACTGGCTGAGCAACGTGCGGCAGGCGACGGGCTATGACGATGTGCAGTACAATCAGGCGGTTGCCGCTGCCAAAAGCGCCAAGGCGGCCTTCGGCGATGCGCTGGTGATCGCCGGCCATTCGCTTGGCGGTGGTCTGGCGGCCACGGCTGCGCTGGCGACCGGTACCGTCGCGGTCACCTTCAACGCGGCTGGGGTGTCGGATTACACCCTGAATCGCCTGGGTATCGATCCGGCGGCGGCGAAGAAAGATGCCGAAGCCGGCGGCATTCGCCGCTACAGCGAGCAATATGACATGCTGACCAGCACCCAGGAGTCGACCTCGCTGATCCCGGACGCCATCGGCCACAACATCACCCTGGCCAACAACGATACCCTGACCGGTATCGATGACTGGCGGCCGAGCAAGCATCTGGATCGCAGCCTGACGGCGCACGGCATCGACAAGGTGATAAGCTCGATGGCGGAACAAAAGCCGTGGGAGGCGAAGGCTAATGCCTGAAGGGCGTCGCTTGCGGCGGGCGCTGGCGATAGCCTTACTGGCGCTGGTCGCGGTGACCGGTTTACTGATGATGGCTAAGGAGCAACAGATGGGGCAGGAGATTTCGCCGTTTGACGGCCGCAGCAATCTGGCGCTGGCTCAGGCGGTGGCGCGTGGCGATACGCAGGGTATCCGTGCACAGGCCACGCAGGATCGCTTGCGCGAACGGGGCGATCGACAGGTCACGCTGTTGCAGTGGGCGGTGCTTTCGCTGCAGCCGGGTAGCGTGCAGGCGTTGCTGGATCTCGGCGCCGACCCGGCGGCGGCGGGGCTGGACGGCAACAGCGCGTTGCACACCGCGGCGATGTTGCAAGATGCGCAGTACCTGCGGCTGTTGCTGGCCGAAGGGGCGCAGGTGAACGTGCGTAATGCCGTTACCGGCGCCACGCCGCTTGCGGCGGCGGTGCTGGCCGGGCGCGAAGAGCAACTGCGTCTGTTGCTGGCGGCCGGGGCGGACACCACCTTGAGCGATCGGCTGGGGGATACCCCGCTGCATCTGGCGGCGAAGATTAACGCGCCGCACCTGGCGCTGCTGCTGTTGCAGGCCGGGGCCGATGCCCGGGCACGCAACCAGCAGGGCGTCGTGTTCCAGTTTTACTTCTCGCAAACGCCGGCGCATTTGCAGAATGACGAGCTGAAGGCGCAGTTCCGCGAGCTGGACAAATGGCTGCAGGGGCATCGCCTGGCCACGCACTACGCGCAGCAGTAAACGCCCATAAAAAAACCGCCTGTACAGGCGGTTTTTTCTTAGGCAGCGGTGGTTATTCCGCGTCGCCGGCCGGTTTGGCCTTCGCCTGACGGCGTTTGCCGACGTTTTTGGCGTCGCGATGGCGCACTTTCACCTTGGCCTTTTCTTTGTTCTTCGCCTTGTCTTCCGCGCGCTTGGCCAGCACTTTCTTCGACGGTTTACCGTTGCTCTTCTCGTTCGGCACCTTGGTTTTCGGCCGCAGTTCGTCGATCACGCGCGCTTTCAGCGGCTCGTTCAGGTAACGGCCCACTTTGCCCAGCAGCAGATGGTCGTGCGCTTCCACCAGCGAAATGGCGGTGCCTTTGCGCCCGGCGCGGCCGGTACGCCCGATGCGGTGCAGGTAGGTATCCGCCGTGCGCGGCATGTCGAAGTTGAACACGTGGGTGATATCGAGGATATCCAGGCCACGTGCGGCAACGTCGGTGGCGACCAGCACGTTAACCCGGCCATCCATCATGCGTTTGACCGCCTCGTTGCGTTTGGCCTGCACCATTTCGCCTTCGAGATAGCAGGTGTTGATGCCCGCTTCGCGCAGCCAGGTGGCCAGCTCATGCACGCGCTCGCGCTTGCGCACGAAGATCACCGATTTCTGCACGTCTGGCTGCTGCAGCAGGTGGATTAGCAGCGCGGTTTTGTGCTGCACGTCATCGGCGCGGTAGTACCACTGCAGGATCTTTTTGCGTTCGCGGCGCGACGGATCGGCCTCCACTTCCACCGGCTCTTTCAGGATGCGCTCGGCGAATTCGCGGATCGCTTCGCCTTCCAGCGTGGCGGAGAACAGCAGCGTTTGGTTGCGCCAGCGGGTTTCGGCGGAGATGGTTTCGATGTCCTGCGCGAAGCCCATGTCGAGCATGCGGTCGGCTTCGTCGAGGATCAGGGTTTCCACCGCGCGGCAGTCGAAGTTCTCTTCTTTAATGTATTGCAGCAAGCGGCCGGTGGTGGCGACCACCACGTCCTGGTTTTCGCTGAACACTTCCGCGTGGTTCATGTAAGCGACGCCGCCGGTGATGGTGGCGATATCCAGCGAGGTATGAGCAGCCAATTCACGCGCCTGGTCGGCGACCTGCATCGCCAGTTCACGCGTTGGCGTCAGGATCAGCACGCGCGGCGGGCCGGATTTTTTGCGTGGAAAGTCCAGCAGGTGCTGCAAAACGGGCAGCAGGAAGGCGGCGGTTTTGCCGGTGCCGGTCGGAGCCGAACCTAAGACGTCGCGCCCGTCCATCGCCGGCGGGATCGCTGCGGCCTGAATGGCGGTGGGGCGATCGTAGCCTTTGTCGCGCAGCGCGTCGATCAGGCGATCATCGAGTTCGAGTTCGGAAAAAGTGGTTGCTGTCATGGTCTACCTCTACTTGGGGCGCCGATTATAGACGGGTTGGCCGCGATCTTCACCTATTTAAGCGGAAAGCCGCTCTTTTCCCGCCTATCAGATTGCCTTATGCTACGCCAGTTTTATAGCCAGGTGGTGAGTGTGAGCAAGCGATCGAAAGCCGATTTTACCCCGCGCCGCGGGGGTTTTACCTTTAAACAATTCTTTGTCGCCCACGATCGTTGCGCCATGAAAGTGGGCACCGACGGGGTGCTGCTCGGCGCCTGGGCACCGCTGGGGCAGGCGCGCCGGGTGCTGGATATCGGCAGCGGCAGCGGGCTAATCGCGTTGATGCTGGCGCAGCGCAGCGGCGACGAAGTGACCATCGACGCGGTGGAACTAGATGAAGCCGCCGCCGGCCAGGCGCGCGAAAATGCGGCGGAATCGCCGTGGCCACAGCGCATCCGCGTGCATGCGCAGGATATTCATCATTATGCGCAGCGGCATGCCGCTGAGTATGATCTGATCGTCAGTAATCCGCCGTATTTCGAGCCGGCGGTGGCCTGCCGCGACCAGGCGCGCCACAACGCGCGCTACACCGAAACCCTGACGCACGGCGCGCTGTTGGCCTGCGCGGCGCAGCTGCTGGCGGAACAGGGGACGTTCTGCGTGGTGCTGCCGCACGACGTTGGCGCCGAATTCGAACGCCTGGCGCTGCAAAGCGGCTGGCATACGGCGGCGAAAGTGAACGTCAGCGATCGGGCCGATACGCCGCTGCACCGGGTGCTGCTGGCGCTGACGCGTAAGGAAACGCCTCTGCAGGCGCAGGCGCTGGCGATCAAACAGGCCGACGGCGGCTATACCGACGATTTCCGCCGGTTGATCGCCGACTTCTATCTGTTTTACTGAAAGGAAAAGGGCGCCGATAAGGCGCCCTGTCGCATGGTTTAAGGCTGCAAAATGGTCGGCTGCGCTTCCGGCAGCAAATCCGGGTAGTCCAGCGTGTAGTGCAGGCCGCGGCTCTCTTTGCGCGCCATGGCGCTGCGCACGATAAGTTCGGCCACCTGCACCAGATTGCGCAGCTCCAGCAGGTTGTTGGAGATGCGGAAGTGAGCGTAGTACTCGTCGATTTCCGCCTGCAGCGTATTGATGCGGCGCAGGGCGCGCTCAAGGCGCTTGGTGGTGCGCACGATGCCGACGTAATCCCACATGAACAGCCGCAGCTCGTGCCAGTTGTGCTGGATCACCACCCGTTCGTCCGCATCGTCCACCCGGCTTTCATCCCAGTGCGGCACCTGTTTGGCCTGCTGGATGAACGGCAGGCGCTGCAGAATGTCTTCCGCCGCCGACCAACCGTAAACCAGGCACTCCAGCAGTGAATTCGACGCCATGCGATTGGCACCGTGCAGGCCGGTGTAGCTGACCTCGCCGATGGCGTACAGCCCGTCGAGATCGGTGCGGCCGTGCTGATCGACCATCACGCCGCCGCAGGTGTAGTGCGCCGCCGGGACGATAGGGATCGGTTGCCGAGTCAGATCGAAGCCCAGCGTCAGCAGCTTTTCGTGGATCATCGGGAAGTGCTGGGTGATGAACGCCGCCGGCTTGTGGCTGATGTCCAGGTACATGCAGTCGGCGCCCAGGCGCTTCATTTCATGGTCGATGGCGCGGGCGACGATATCGCGCGGGGCCAGTTCGCCGCGCGGGTCGACATCCGGCATAAAGCGGCTACCGTCCGGGCGCTTCAGGTAAGCCCCTTCGCCGCGCAGCGCTTCGGTCAGCAGGAAGTTGCGCGCCTGCGGGTGGAACAGGCAGGTCGGGTGGAACTGGTTGAACTCCAGGTTGGCGACCCGGCAGCCGGCGCGCCAGGCCATGGCGATGCCGTCGCCGGAGGAGATGTCCGGGTTGGTGGTGTATTGGTATACCTTGGCCGCGCCGCCGGTCGCCAGCACCACCGTTTTGGCGCGGTAGGTTTCCACCCGCTCCAGCTCGCGGTTCCAGACGTAAGCGCCCACCACTCGGCGGGTGCCCGGCAGGCCGATTTTGTTCGAGGTAATAAGGTCAACCGCGTTGCGGCGTTCCATCACGCAAATATTGGGGTGAGCGCTTGCTTTCCCCACCAGCGTGGTCTCTACTTCCTTACCGGTCGCGTCCGCGGCGTGCAGGATGCGGCGATGGCTGTGGCCGCCTTCGCGCGTGAGGTGATAATGCGCCTCGCCCTGCGCGTTGATCTCGGTGTCGAACAGCACGCCCTGATCGATCAGCCACTGCACGCAGTGGCGCGCGTTGCCGGCGATGAATTCGACGGCCTCTTTGTCACACAGGCCGGCACCGGCAATCAAAGTGTCATCAACGTGTGAGGCAATGCTGTCCGTCTCATCGAACACCGCGGCGATCCCGCCCTGGGCGTAAAAGGTGGCCCCCTCGCTGAGCGGCCCCTTGCTGAGAACGGTAACCTTACAATGCTGCGCCAGGCGCAGCGCCAGTGACAGGCCCGCAGCGCCGCTGCCGACGATCAGGACATCGCTAACATGTTCAGATGATGGTTGCATAACGTATGATGTGTGCAGAAGAAGAGTGAATTTCATGTTAGCCTAACTGTCCGGGCAAAAGCCACGGATAGGGTGACATCAACAGAAAAAACAATGGCGATATGGAACTTCGTGTTCTATATGAACTCCAAGCGAGTGCTTGCTCAGGAAAATAATGTATGGCTGGCAGTACAATTTTACGCGTGGAGACGGATTTGGGGAGAGTTTACCTCGGATGAGCGAGCAGTTAACGGATCAAGTTCTGGTCGAGCGGGTCCAAAAGGGCGATCAGAAGTCGTTTAACCTACTGGTAGTGCGCTATCAGCATAAGGTGGCGAGTCTCGTTTCCCGCTATGTGCCGCAGGGCGATGTGCCCGATGTGGTGCAGGAGTCGTTTATCAAGGCCTATCGCGCACTGGAATCGTTCCGTGGCGACAGCGCTTTTTATACCTGGTTGTATCGAATCGCCGTGAACACGGCAAAGAATTATCTGGTTGCTCAGGGGCGCCGTCCGCCATCCAGTGATGTGGACGCCAACGATGCGGAAAATTACGAAAGTGCGGGCGCACTGAAAGAAATTTCGAACCCTGAGAACTTAATGTTGTCAGAAGAGCTGAGACAGATAGTTTTCCGTACCATTGAGTCTCTCCCTGAGGATCTTCGCATGGCGATTACCTTGCGGGAGTTGGATGGTCTAAGCTACGAAGAGATAGCCGCCATCATGGATTGCCCGGTCGGAACCGTACGTTCGCGTATTTTCCGCGCCCGGGAAGCTATCGATAATAAAGTTCAACCGCTGATCCAGCGTTAGCAATGGCGGGCACAGGAAGGGTACTTAGGCATGCAGAAAGAAAAGCTTTCCGCTCTGATGGATGGTGAATCGTTCGACAGCGAGCTGTTGAGTTCTCTGTCGCAAGATCGAACGCTTCAACAAAGCTGGCAGAGCTATCACCTGATACGTGACACACTGCGAGGTGATGTCGGACAAGTGATGCATCTCGACATCGCCGATCGCGTAGCCGCTGCACTTGAGAAAGAACCCGCCCGGCTGGTACCTTCCGCCGTTCAGGAATCTCAGCCGCAGCCTCACACCTGGCAGAAAATGCCGTTCTGGGACAAAGTGCGTCCTTGGGCGAGCCAGATTTCGCAAATCGGTATGGCGGCCTGCGTGTCTCTGGCGGTGATCGTCGGCGTGCAGCAGTACAACCAGCCTTCTGCGCCATCGAACGCGTCCGAATCGCCGGCCTTCACTACGCTGCCGATCATGGGCCAGGCCTCGCCGGTCAGCCTGGGCGTGCCTGCCGACAGTTTCTCTACCGGCAGCGGTCAACAGCAGCAGGTGCAGGAACAGCGTAAGCGTATCAACGCCATGCTGCAGGACTATGAGCTGCAACGTCGCCTGCATTCGGATCAGCTGCAGCTTGAGCAAGGCAACCCACAACAGGCTGCCATTCAGGTTCCCGGAACTCAGTCTTTAGGAATGCAACAGCAGTAATGAAGCAAATCTGGTTCTCCGTTTGTTTATTGACGGGCAGCCTGCTCTATTCCAGCATCGCCCCGGCGCAGCCAACTGCGTCCGGGGCGTTATTGCAACAGATGAGCAGCGCCAGCCGTTCTCTCAATTACGAGCTCGCCTACATCAGCATCAGCAAGCAGGGAATCGAGTCGTTGCGCTATCGCCATGCGGTGATCGGCAACGTGCCGCTCGGCCAACTGCTGCATATGGATGGCCCGCGTCGCGAAGTGTTGCAGCGCGGCGGCGGGATCAGCTACTTCGAACCCGGTCTGGAACCGTTCACGCTCACCGGCGATCACATCGTCGATGCGCTGCCGGCGATCGTCTATGCCGATTTCACTCGTCTGGCCAAGTATTACGACTTCATCTCCGTGGGCAGCACCCGCATCGCCGATCGGCCGTGTGAAGTGCTGCGCGTAGTGGCGCGCGACGGTTCCCGCTACAGTTACATCGTCTGGATGGACGAAGACACCAAGCTGCCGCTGCGGGTGGATTTGCTCGATCGCGACGGCGAAACGCTGGAGCAATATCGGGTGATCTCCTTTGCGGTCGGCGCCGACGTGCAGGGCGCGATGCAGGGGCTGCTCAAAGCCAACCTGCCGCCGCTGCTGTCGCTGCCGGCGGTGGAAAACGTCCAGCTGAGCTGGAGCACCGGCTGGCTGCCGGCTGGCGTGGACGAGGTGGCGCGCAATCGCCGCAAATTGCCGAATGTCGCCGTGCCGGTTGAATCCCGGCTCTACAGCGACGGCCTGTTCAGCTTCTCGGTCAACGTCAGCCCGGCGGGCAGCGGCGCCGGGCAGCAGTACTACCGTCAGGGGCGCCGCACCATTCAGACCGAAGTGCGCGCGGGCAACGAAATCACGATTGTGGGCGAATTGCCGCCGGCGACGGCCAAGCGCATCGCCGACAGCATTTCTTTCAAGGTATCGCCGTAATGATGAAAGAGTGGGCCACGGTGGTTTCGTGGCAACAGGGCGTAGCGCTGCTGCGCTGTGAACCCAAGGCCGGCTGCGGCAGCTGCACCGCGCGTTCCGGCTGCGGCGCGCGTGCGTTGAACGAGTTGGTGCCGGAAACCGAGCATCAGCTGCAGGTGCATATCGAGCAGCCGCTCGAACCGGGGCAGCGCGTCGAGGTCGGCATCGCGGAAGGCAGCCTGCTGCGCTCCGCCATGCTGGTTTACCTGACGCCGCTGCTGGGCATGATGCTGGGCGGCACGTTGCTGCAATATTGTTTCGGCAGCGACGCCTCGGCGGCAGTCGGCGCCGTACTGGGCGGCGGGGCGGCCTTTATGCTGGCTCGCCGCTTGGCTCGACGTCTGGGTGAGCAGGCCGATTACCAGCCGGTGGTGCTGCAGATTGGGTTGCCGCCTACCGCGATGCGCATGCAGGCGGAAAACTCCCCGCTGATTTAAACCGATGGCCGCGTCATCGCCGGGTTGTGATAGGCGGTGATGCGGTTGTGGATCATATGCTCCAACAGCGCGATGAACAGATCGGCGCTGAGCAGCGAATCGTAGTTAATCGCGAACAGCAGATTTCCCTGGCCGTCGAGCAAGCGGATGCCGCGCTGCGGATGGTTTTCCAACGTGCGGATCTGCTCGATCGGCACGTTTCCCCGTTCAGTCGCCAGCAAGGTGGCGCTCAGTCGCAGCGTTTCGGTCGGCGTGCCTTGCCGCTTGCCGAGCAGCTGCTGCCACAGCCAGCGCGCGTCGCCCTCAACGGTGTGAAACGACACCGTCTCCCCTTGATAGAGCGCATTCAACGCCAGCGGCCCGCGCTGCTGCAGCTGTTGGTCGACGATCACGTCCGCCAACCGCCACGAATGGGCGATATTGCTGAAAACCGTGCACCAGGGCTGATCTGCGCCGGTGCGAAACGCCGTGACGTCAAACAGCCCGCCAAAAGCCTTGCCGCCGCGAAAGCGATAGATATCACCGATCTTCTCAAACGGGATGAAACGCTCTTTGTGATGGTGGTCGTCAAAGACCCGCACGCCGTGCTCGTACAGGCGATAGGTCAGCGTTGGGCGCAGATAATGCCGCAGCGCCAGCAGCGTACAGCCGAGTAAAATCGTGCCCGCGCCGGCCTGCAACAGCGTGATGACCTCGCTCTCGTCAATGCTGCTCAGCAGCGGCAGCACCAACAGCGCCGCCCCCACGCTAAACAGCAGCGCCGCCGCTGCCAGAATGCCCCAGTTGACCTTCGAAAAATCGTGCCGGCTCAGCATTTGCCCTTTATCGATCATAATGCACCTTCCAATCAACGTACGCAGATATGCTGGTGAACCCCGGTGGGCTGCCGATGTAGTGCCCGGAATAATGTTTTGTCGCGGAGTTCATGTCCTTTCTATCCGAGGCGAGGTGGTGGCGTATATGGGGTTTTTCCTAAAGGATGTGGGGCAAAATCGAATTCTAAGAGGTTGATCCAAATATTCTTTTTCGATAATTTCAGAAGGGGTTTATTGCGCTGCGGCCGGTTATGTATTAGCACCGGGGTTTGATGGCCACGGAGCACCGGCAAGCCTCGGGTTCAGGCTGTATCGTCCGCGTTAACATCTGTTTTCACCCGCCGGGGCGACCTGTAACATTTAGCGGCGCATAATAGAATGCCTTCACTGCACCGATCGCTAGGTTTTCAGTGGTGTGGCATGTAGAATGCAGCGATTCAGGTGCAAGACGGCCTCACCCATTCACTGTCGCTTTAGGTCCATGCGGGTTTCTATAGGCGAGTAATTCAGAAATACCAAGGCAGAAAAACTTTTATAATGAAGCATATACGAAATTTCTCCATTATTGCCCATATTGACCACGGTAAGTCGACGCTGTCTGACCGCATTATCCAAATCTGCGGCGGCTTGTCCGACCGTGAAATGGCTGCGCAGGTGCTCGATTCCATGGATCTGGAGCGCGAGCGCGGCATCACCATCAAGGCGCAGAGCGTAACGCTGGATTATAAAGCGCTGGATGGGCAGACCTATCAGCTTAACTTTATCGACACCCCTGGCCACGTTGACTTCTCCTATGAAGTCTCCCGCTCGCTGGCGGCCTGCGAAGGCGCGCTGCTGGTGGTGGACGCCGGTCAGGGCGTAGAAGCCCAGACGCTGGCCAACTGCTACACCGCGATTGAAATGGATCTGGAAGTGGTGCCGGTGTTGAACAAAATCGACCTGCCGGCCGCCGATCCGGATCGCGCCGCGCAGGAAATTGAAGACATCGTCGGCATCGACGCTACCGATGCGGTGCGCTGCTCGGCCAAAACCGGCGTCGGTGTGCCTGAGGTACTGGAGCGTCTGGTGCGCGACATTCCTGCGCCGCAGGGCGATCCGGATGCGCCGCTGCAGGCGTTGATCATCGACTCCTGGTTCGATAACTACCTGGGCGTCGTGTCTCTGGTGCGCGTCAAGAACGGCACGCTGCGCAAGGGCGACAAGATCAAGGTCATGAGCACCGGCCAGGTGTATAACGCCGATCGTTTGGGCATCTTCACGCCGAAGCAGGTCGATCGCGACGTGCTGAACTGCGGCGAAGTGGGCTGGCTGGTCTGTGCGATCAAAGACATCCTCGGCGCGCCGGTGGGCGATACCCTGACGCAGGCGCGTCAGCCGGCGGAAAAAGCGCTGCCGGGCTTCAAGAAAGTGAAGCCGCAGGTGTACGCCGGTCTGTTCCCAATCAGCTCCGACGACTATGAATCTTTCCGTGATGCGCTGGGCAAGCTGAGCCTTAACGACGCGTCCCTGTTCTACGAGCCGGAAAGCTCCACCGCGTTGGGCTTCGGCTTCCGCTGCGGCTTCCTCGGTCTGCTGCACATGGAGATCATTCAGGAACGTCTGGAGCGTGAATACGATCTGGATCTGATCACCACCGCGCCGACGGTAGTCTACGAAGTGGAAACCACCGGCAAAGAAGTGATCTACGTCGACAGCCCGTCCAAGCTGCCGCCGCTGAACAACATCCAGGAACTGCGCGAGCCGATCGCCGAATGTCACATGCTGATGCCGCAGGAATACCTGGGCAACGTCATCACCCTGTGCGTTGAGAAACGCGGCGTGCAGACCAACATGGTTTACCACGGCAACCAAGTGGCGTTGACCTATGAAATCCCGATGGCGGAAGTGGTGCTCGACTTCTTCGACCGCCTGAAGTCCACGTCGCGCGGTTATGCGTCGCTGGATTACAACTTCAAGCGTTTCCAGGCCTCCGACATGGTGCGCGTGGACGTGCTGATCAACAACGAGCGCGTGGATGCGCTGGCGCTGATCACCCACCGCGACAACTCGCAGTACCGCGGCCGTGAACTGGTGGAGAAGATGAAAGAGTTGATCCCGCGTCAGCAGTTCGACATTGCGATTCAGGCGGCGATCGGCACGCACATCATCGCGCGCTCCACCGTGAAGCAGCTGCGTAAAAACGTGCTGGCGAAATGCTACGGCGGTGACGTCAGCCGTAAGAAAAAGCTGCTGCAGAAACAGAAAGACGGTAAGAAGCGCATGAAGCAGGTCGGCAACGTCGAGCTGCCGCAGGAAGCGTTCCTGGCCATTCTGCACGTCGGTAAAGACGGCAAGTAACCGCGACGAGTTCGCGAAACGAGGGAGTTTGCATGGCGAATATGTTTGCCCTGATCCTGGCGTTGGCCACCCTGGTCACTGGGATCATCTGGTGCTTCGAGCGCTTTAAATGGGCGCCGGCCCGCCGCGCGAAGATTGCGGCGGTCAACGAGCAGACCGCGGGCGCAGTAGACGATAAAACGCTGGCGAAAGTGGCGAAGCAGCCAGGCTGGGTAGAGACCGGGGCATCGGTCTTCCCGGTGTTGCTGCTGGTCTTTGTGGTGCGCTCGTTTATTTACGAACCGTTCCAGATCCCGTCCGGATCAATGATGCCGACGCTGTTGATTGGCGATTTCATTCTGGTGGAGAAATATGCCTACGGCATTAAAGATCCGATTACCCAGACTACGCTCATTGAAACCGGCCATCCGAAGCGTGGCGATATTGCGGTATTTAAATATCCGCTGGATCCGAAACTGGATTATATCAAGCGCGTGATTGGCCTGCCGGGCGACCGTATTACTTACGATCCGGTGAATAAGCGCGTCACGGTGCAGCCGTCCTGCAACAGCGGGCAGTCCTGCGATACCGCGCTGGCCGTGACCTACGCCGATGCGCAGCCGAGCGACTTCGTACAGCTGTTCAGCCGCAGCGGCATGGGCGAGGCCAGCAACGGCTTCTATCAGATCCCGCTGAACGATAACGTGCCGTCGGGCGGTATTCGCATGCGTGAGCGCCAGGAAAGCCTCGGCAACGTCACGCATCGCATCCTGACCGTGCCGGACGCGCAGGATCGGGTGGGCGCTTACTACCAACAGCCGGGTAAACCGCTGGCGGAGTGGGTGGTGCCGGCCGGGCATTACTTCATGATGGGCGACAACCGCGATAACAGCGCGGACAGCCGTTACTGGGGCTTTGTGCCGGAGAAGAATCTGGTGGGTAAAGCCACGGCCATCTGGATGAGCTTTGAAAAACAGGAAGGTGAGTGGCCTACCGGCGTGCGTTTCAGCCGGATCGGCGGTATTCATTAATCGCTGACTGATTCCCTGTTAATTTCACGCCGCAGCCTACTGCGGCGTGAAGGATTAAGGGGATATAAACACAGCATTATGTTTCCACTCGTTGTAGAATACTTTCTCGAGCGATAAAAAGTTGGCCCCTGCTGGGAGCCACTGCAAACGAAACAGCTTTGGATCGGCTTTCGGCGAAGCAGGCCTGTTCCGTATGCTGCAAGTTTTTGACGCATTCTTGATCTATTGGTAACTCATGAACCCCATCGTAATAAACAGGCTGCAGCGGAAGCTGGGCTACACTTTTCAACAGCAGGAGCTTTTACTGCAGGCTTTGACTCACCGCAGCGCCAGCAGTAAACACAATGAACGTCTTGAGTTTCTGGGTGACTCGATTCTGAGCTTTGTCATCGCCAATGCGCTCTATCATCGCTTTCCTCGCGTAGACGAGGGCGACATGAGCCGCATGCGCGCCACGCTGGTGCGCGGCAATACGCTGGCGGAGATGGCACGCGAGTTTGACCTGGGCGAATGTCTGCGGCTTGGGCCGGGCGAATTGAAAAGTGGTGGGTTCCGCCGCGAGTCAATCCTGGCGGATACGGTGGAGGCATTGATCGGCGGCGTGTTCCTGGACAGCGACATCCAGACCGTCGAGCGCCTGATTTTGGACTGGTATCGCAGCCGGTTGGACGAAATCAGCCCCGGTGATAAGCAGAAAGACCCGAAAACCCGTTTGCAGGAATTTTTGCAGGGGCGTCATCTGCCGTTGCCTTCTTATTTGGTGGTGCAGGTTCGCGGTGAAGCGCACGACCAAGAGTTTACCATCCACTGCCAGGTGAGTGGTTTGAGCGAGCCCGTGGTGGGCACCGGCTCAAGCCGCCGTAAAGCCGAGCAGGCGGCAGCGGAACAAGCGCTGAAAAAGCTGGAGCTTGAATGAGTGAAGTAAAACAACACTGCGGTTTTATCGCCATCGTCGGCCGCCCGAACGTGGGCAAATCGACGTTGCTGAACCAACTGCTGGGGCAGAAGGTTTCCATTACGTCGCGTAAGCCGCAGACGACCCGTCACCGCATCATGGGCATCGACACCGATGGCGCCTATCAGGCGATCTACGTCGATACCCCTGGGCTGCACATCGAAGAAAAACGCGCCATCAACCGTTTGATGAACCGCGCGGCCAGCAGCTCGATCGGCGACGTCGAACTGGTGATTTTCGTGGTCGAAGGCACCAACTGGACCGCCGACGACGAAATGGTGGTCAACAAGCTGCGCAGCCTGCGCTGCCCGGTATTGCTGGCGATCAACAAGGTCGATAACGTCACTGACAAATCCAAGCTGTTGCCGCACATCGCCTTCCTCAGCCAGCAGATGAATTTCCTCGACGTGGTGCCTATCTCCGCCGAGAAAGGGATGAACGTCGACACCATCGCCGGCATCGTGCGCAAGCTGCTGCCGGAAGCGGAACACCACTTCCCGGAAGACTACATCACCGATCGCTCCCAGCGCTTTATGGCGTCCGAGATCATCCGTGAGAAGCTGATGCGTTTCCTGGGCGAAGAGCTGCCCTATTCGGTGACGGTAGAAATTGAACAGTTCGTGGCCAACGATCGCGGCGGTTACGATGTGCACGGCCTGATCCTGGTCGAGCGCGAAGGCCAGAAGAAAATGGTCATCGGCAATAAAGGCGCCAAGATCAAAACCATCGGCATCGAAGCGCGCCAGGACATGGAAAAGATGTTCGACGCCAAAGTGCATCTGGAGCTGTGGGTGAAAGTGAAATCCGGTTGGGCGGACGACGAACGTGCGCTGCGCAGCCTGGGCTATGTTGACGATCTGAAGTAACGACCCGTGGACGGCTGGGAGCGCGCTTTCGTCCTGCATGGGCGGCCGTACAGTGAAACCAGTCTGATGCTGGATCTGTTTACCGAAGGTCATGGGCGGGTGCGCTTGCTGGCGAAAGGCGCGCGCAGCCGCCGCTCCAATCTGAAGGGTTGCCTGCAGCCCTTTACCCCCCTGTTAGTGCGCTGGGGCGGGCGTGGCGAAGTGAAAACGCTGCGCAACGCCGAAGCGGTCTCCCTTGGTTTACCCCTCAGCGGCATGATGCTCTACAGCGGCCTGTATGTGAACGAGCTGCTGGCGCGCGTGCTGGAGCAGGAAACCAACTACTCGGTGCTGTTCTTCGACTACCTGCAATGCCTGCAGGCGCTGGCGGCGGAAGACAGTTCGCCGGAACAGGCGCTGCGTCAGTTCGAGCTGGCCTTGTTGCACCACCTGGGTTACGGCCTAGATTTCCTGCACTGCGCCGGCAGCGGCCTGCCGGTGGATGATGCCATGACCTACCGCTACCGCGAAGAGAAGGGCTTTATCGCCAGCCTGGTGGTGGATCACTACAGCTTCACCGGGCGCGAACTGCGCGCGCTGGCGGAGCGTCAGTTTCCCGATGCCGAAACGCTGCGCGCCGCCAAGCGTTTCACCCGCATGGCGCTGAAACCCTACCTCGGCGGCAAACCGTTGAAGAGCCGCGAACTGTTCCGCCAGTTTGTGCGCAAACAGCCGAATACGCCGGTCGACGACGCCTGACCTTTTCCCCTTTTGCCGCCCTGCGCCCGCGTGTAAACTGCTGACACTGAAAATCGTATTTAGAGGTTGTCATGGCTGATTTGCTGCTGGGCGTCAATATCGATCACATCGCCACGTTACGTAACGCGCGCGGAACCCAATACCCGGATCCGGTTCAGGCGGCATTCATTGCCGAACAGGCGGGGGCCGACGGCATTACCGTGCATCTGCGCGAAGACCGCCGCCACATCACCGACCGCGACGTGCGCTTGCTGCGCCAGACCATCCAGACGCGCATGAATCTGGAGATGGCGGTGACCGACGAGATGCTGGATATCGCCATTGAGCTGAAGCCGCATTTCTGCTGCCTGGTGCCGGAAAAACGCGAAGAAGTGACCACCGAAGGCGGCCTGGACGTCGCCGGTCAGCTGGACAAAATGAGCGTGGCGGTTGAGCGCCTGGCGCAGGCGGGCATTTTGGTCTCGCTGTTCATCGATCCCGATCATCGCCAAATCGACGCGGCGGTGGCGGTGGGCGCCCCGTATATCGAAATCCACACCGGTGCCTACGCCGAAGCGCAGGGCGAGCTGGCGGTACAGGCCGAGCTGCGCCGCATCGCGGTAGCCGCCGCCTACGCGGCCGAGAAGGGGCTGAAGGTCAACGCCGGCCACGGCCTGACCTATCACAACGTGCAGCCGATCGCCGCGCTGCCGGAAATGCACGAGCTGAACATCGGCCATGCGATTATCGGCCAGGCGGTGATGAGCGGGTTGCCGGCCGCGGTTGCCGACATGAAAGTGCTGATGCGGGAAGCGCGCCGGTAATGGCGGTGCTCGGGCTGGGTACCGACATCGTCGAGATGGCGCGTATCGAGGCGGTGGTGGAGCGCAGCGGCGATCGTCTGGCGCGCCGCGTGCTGAGCGACGCCGAGTGGGCGCTGTATCAGCAGCACCAGCAGCCGATTCGCTTTCTGGCCAAACGTTTCGCCGTGAAAGAGGCCGCTGCCAAGGCGTTCGGTACCGGCATTCGCAACGGCCTGGCGTTCAATCAGTTCGAAGTGTTCAACGATGCGCTGGGCAAGCCGAATATTCGTTTGCACGGCCGCGCCGCCGAGCTGGCGGGGGAGATGGGGGTCACCGCGATCCACGTTTCGCTGGCCGACGAGCGGCGTTATGCCTGCGCGACGGTGATCGTCGAAAGCTGAAAAGAGAAAGGGCGCCTATGGCGCCCTTGTCAGTCCTGCGGCGATTAAATGCGATCGGCGTGGTGCAACACCACGAACTTGTCCCACAGCTGTTCGTTGCTCTCGCGGTGCTGCGGATCGGTAATGATGGTGTTGTCGATCGGGCAGACCTGCTGACAGGTCGGCGTATCGTAATGGCCGACGCACTCGGTGCAGCGGTCGGTATCTATCTGATAAATTTCATCGCCCATCGAAATTGCCTGGTTCGGGCATTCCGGCTCGCACATATCGCAGTTGATGCATTTCTTGGTAATCAGCAGTGCCATTGTCAGTTATCTTTCCATCGGTGTGCTCGGGCTGGCGCGCAATCTATCATAGAATCGCCGCGCAACGGGCACTTTTTCGTCATCTTACCGCTTAGGGTAACTCAGGCGGATCGTCAGCCAACTGATCGAAATCAACCATTCTCTGCCCGTCAAACACCCAGCGTTTATCTGCATCTGCGATACGTATCGTAGGCATCACTTCGGGATGGGCAATCCGTATTCCCGCCTCTTGGGCAAACAACCCGATAAAATCGAACGCGCTTAAGGGATCATCAATGATCTGGTGCTGTTGGTCGCGATCGCTCAGCACCAGCAACGGCACCTGGTAATTCTGCCGGGTATCGCCGCTGTGGCGTAAAGAACGCCCACCGCCGATATCCTTGTGGGAAAGGCCGTGATCGGAGAAATAGAACAGTTTAAACGGTGCGCCGCTCTGTTTCAGGCTGTGATAAACCTGCTCGATAAAACGGTCGGTCTTGCGGTAGGTAGAGAGATAGCAGGCCAGCTCCTTATTCGGCGACTCGACGCTCGGCGGTTCGCCGTTAAGCCGCTCGCAAAAGTCGGCGTGCGAGCCCATCAGATGCAGCACATACAGATTGCCTTGTCCCTGGCGACGCAATAATGGGTCAAATATCGGCAGCAGCGCATCGTCATCGGTATTGCGCGATTGGAAGTCGCCTTTCTTCAGGAAATAATGGCTATCGCTGAACATGGCGATTTTTGATACCGGCGTATCGAATTGTCCGAACATGCCCTGATTGGACAGCCAGTGGGTTTTGAGACCGGCGGCTTTTGCCAGGGTGATGATATTATCTCCGATGGCAATGTTGTGGCCGTTGCTCAAAGCCAGCGTGCGGGGAAGCGATTCGAACGTATTTGGCGCAGTGGAAATATAATTGCTGTAAAATCGTCCATTGGCATTATCCAGAAACGGCGTAGTGGACACCGGATAACCAAATAAGGACATATGATCCTTGCGCATACTTTCGCCGACGATAATGACATAGTTTTCATTCGTCGGTGCGCCTGCGGTTATTGACCAAGTATCCGGTGTTGTAGCACCGGCACTTAATTCGTCAACCTGCTGTTGGTATTGATGGTAAGCCGAGTAGAGGGATAAAAAGAAGTCAGGCAATTTAAGATTCGCCACACCGCCATTGAAGGCTCTGGCGATAATGATAACCATCAGCAGGGCTAGCAAGGGAAGTATAGTTTTTTTTGAAATGGCTTGCCGCCAAATAAATAGGCCGAGAATGGCCAGCATAACCAGAATGGCGGCGGGCAGCAGATAACAACTGGCCGGCAGGGTCTGCAAAAACTCCCTCGCTTCTATGAGGTTGGTTTGCAACAGGGCGGACATCACGGCAGCGGAAGGGGTACCGTAAATGGCCCCGACCGGCGCATACAGCGTGCACAGCAGAATAAACGGAATAATCAGGCCGTATCGGGTAAGCGAATGAATAGATAATAATAGCAAAGTAAGCGCAATAAAAAGAATATCAATACCTTTTCCACCGCTGTATCCCATCGCCTTGATTAGAATCAATGCAGTAATGATATAGAGCAAAAAGGTACGCAGAATCGGATGCGTCACGGAATGCCGCAACTTATCTAAAATAACAGTGTGTGTATTCATAATGGTATCGTTAAATAATGCTGTCCATGCACGCTCAATTATTGATCAATAATTGAGCAGGTCACCGCCCGCACATTATTTTTCGAATGCAGAGAAGGGAAATAATTGAACTGGCGGCGTTTTATCGGCCGCCATTATACGCGTCAAACCAACTTTTTCATTAACTGTTCGCTGTGCTTGATGCGATCGCGGGCATGATCGAGATCGTGCTGGATCAATGCCATAAACAGCAGGTCGGTGAGGGCGAACTGGGCGGTGCTGGAGGAGATGGCCGCGCTGCGGGTATGGGGCTCTTCGGCGATGGTATAGAGGCAGTGGTCCGCGCGCTGCTGCAGACCATTGGGCGAGAAGCTGGTCAGCGCCAGCACTCTGGCGCCGGCCTGGCGCGCCTCTTCCGCCGCCAGATTGATTTCACGCCGTTCGCCGCTGAAGGAGATGGCCAGCAGCAGATCGCGTTTGTCCAGCGCCTGCACCGCCGCCAGCTGGACGTGCATGTCCGCTTCGGCCACCGCCATCACGCCGATTTTCAGCAGCTTGAAGGAAAAATCCTTGGCCACCAGCCCGGAGGCGCCGATGCCGATCAGCATCACCCGGCGCGCCTGGCGCAGCATGTCCAGCGCCTGATGCAGCCGCTCTTCGCTGTTGATGTCCAGCGTCGCGCGCAGCGCCGCCTGCTTTTCCGCCAGCAGCTTTTCACCGACGGTTTTCAGCGTGTCGCTGCTGAGGATGTGGTTGTGGACGGTCACTACCGGTTCTGCCTGCGGCTGGGCCAGCGTCTCGCTCAGCGCCAGCTTCAGCGCCGGGAAACCTTTATAGCCCAGTTTTTGGGCGAACTTGACCACGCTCGACTGGCTGATGCCGGCCAGCTGGGCCAGCTTTTGCGAGCTGAGATGGCGCGCCTGCTCGGCGTTATTCAGCAGAAAGTCCGCCAGCTTGCGGTCGTTTTGCGCCAGTGTCGGATACATCTGGCGAATGCGCAGAAGGGTACTCATTGTTCTTTCCCTGGAAACCAGCGGCCATTTTGCCATGCAGAGGGCGAAAACGCGCGGTGAAAATTTTTGTGAGCTCACCGTTAAAATAGCAAATAGCGCTCGCTTTGTTGAATAAAATATTCAAATATTGATTTAATTTTGTGAATTAAAAATTCAAAGGTGAACAGATGAACTTAGGCGCACTGGTATCGGAAACCCGCAACCCGGCCACCATGGGGCTGGATGAGATGTCGACGTTGGACATGGTCCGCTGCTTTAACCAGGAAGACCGCAAGGTGCCGGAGGCGATTGAAAAGGTGCTGCCGGCGATTGCGCAGGCGGTCGATTTGGCTGCGGCGGCGCTGAAGGCCGGCGGCCGGCTGATTTATTTGGGCGCCGGCACCAGCGGCCGCCTGGGCGTATTGGATGCCTCCGAGTGCCCGCCGACCTTCGGCGTGCCGCACGGCGTGGTGGTGGGGCTGATCGCCGGCGGGCCGGGCGCGCTGCTCAAAGCGGTGGAGGGGGCGGAAGACGACGAGGCCCTGGGCGAAGCCGATCTCCGGGCGCTGAACCTCACCGCCGTCGATATGGTGGTGGGGTTGGCGGCCTCGGGGCGCACGCCCTACGTGATCGGCGCCCTGCGCTATGCGCGCGGGCTGGGCTGCCCGACGGCGGCCATCTCCTGCAACCCGGATTCGCCGATTGCGCACGAAGCGCAGGTGGCGATTTCGCCGGTGGTGGGGCCAGAGGCGCTGACCGGTTCGACGCGCCTGAAATCCGGCACCGCGCAGAAACTGGTGCTCAACATGCTGTCGACCGGCGCGATGGTCAAGCTGGGTAAGGTCTACCAGAACCTGATGGTGGACGTGAAGGCCACCAACGTCAAACTGGTGGATCGCGCCTGCCGCATCGTGGTGGAGGCCACCGGCGCTGAACGCGCTCAGGCGGAGGCGGCGCTGGCGCAGACCGGTTTTGAGGTTAAACCGGCGATCCTGATGATCTTGGCCGGCGTCAGCGCCGAAGAGGCGCAGCAGCGGCTGCAGCGGCACGACGGCTACCTGCGCGCGGCGTTGGTGCGTTAATTGACGGTGGGGGTGGCGATGGACAAGACAACGGCATTGGCGACACAGATCTTGGCGGGCGTGGGGGGCGAGGGCAATATCCTCAAACTGGAGAACTGCATGACGCGGGTGCGCATCGAGGTCAGCGACGAGCAGCGTCTGGATCTGGCCGCCCTCAAGCAGTTGCCCGGCGTGAAGGGCTATATCAAACAGGGTGAGCAGCATCAGTTTATCGTCGGCCCGGGCGCCGCCGCCAAGGTGGTGGACGCCATGCGCGGGCTGTTGAGCGGCAATGCACAGCCCGCTGCCGCCGTCGGTGACGCCGCCCGCACCAAGGCGCAGGTCAAGCAAAAATACGCTGCGCCGATGAGCGGCGCGCTGAAAAAGCTGGCCGACGTTTTTATTCCGCTGATCCCGGCGTTTATCGCCTCGGGGCTGATCACCGGCATCATCAACCTGCTGAAACGGCCCGACATCGCCGGTCAGCTGGCCGTGGACTACCCGAACGTGCTGGGGCTGCTGGCGATATTCGGCAGCGCGGTATTCGCCATCATGAACATTCTGGTTGGGGTGAACGCCGCGCGGGTGTTCGGCGGCTCACAGGCGATGGGCGGCGTGATGGCCGGGATCCTCTCCAGCCCTGCGCTGGCGCAGATCACGTTGTTCGGCGAGGCGCTGCAGCCGGGGCGCGGCGGGGTGATCGCCGTGCTGCTGGTGGTGGCGTTGATGTGCTGGGTGGAGAAACGCCTGCGTACGCTGTTGCCGGAGTCGGTCGAACTGATCCTTAACCCACTGCTGACCACGCTGGTCACCGCCTCGTTGGCGATCCTGATCCTGCAGCCGGTCGGGGGGGTTATTTCCGATGCCATCGCCCACGGCGCCAATCTGGCGATCGACAAGGGCGGGCTGCTTGTCGGGGCGCTGCTCTCGGGGCTGTTCCTGCCGCTGGTGCTCTCCGGCCTGCATCAGGGGCTGGTGCCGATCCACGTCGAGCTGGTGCAGGCGCACGGTTCCAACCCGCTGCTGCCGATCCTGGCGATGGCCGGCGTCGGTCAGGTGGGGGCGGCGCTGGCGGTGCTGTTGAAAACCCGCAATGCGCGGCTGAAGAAGGTGATCAAAGGGGCGTTGCCGGTCGGCATTCTCGGCATCGGCGAGCCGCTGATCTTCGGGGTGACGCTGCCGCTGGGGCGGCCGTTTATCGGCGCCTGCCTCGGCGGGGCGGTCGGCGGTGCGCTCATCAGCTACTGGAAGGTGGCGACGGTGATTACCTTCGGCATTTCGGGGCTGCCTTTGGCGTTGACCATCGTCTCAGGTAAGGTGATGTTGTATCTGGCGGGGATGCTGATTACGATTATCGCCGGTTTTCTCTTCACCTGGATGATGGGGTTCAACGATCCCGAGGAGTAGCGTTTGAGCGACAAGCAGCAACCATCGGCCGCAGAAGGGCGCCGCGTGGTCTTTTTCGATCTGGACGGCACTCTGCATCAGGAGGATATGTTCGGCAGTTTCTTGCGCTTCCTGCTGCGCTGTTTACCGCTGAATCTGCTGCTGGTGATACCGCTGTTGCCATTGATTGGCCTGGCGCTGTTGCTGCTGGGGCGCGCCGCGCGCTGGCCGATGAGCCTGTTGCTGTGGGCGATCACCTTCGGGCGCTCCGAAGCGACGCTGAAGGCGTTGGAGCGGCAGTTTATCGAGGCTTTCCGCCAGAAGGTGACCGCGTTTCCGGTGGTGCAAATGCGCTTGCGGCAGTATTTGGATGAGCACGATGCCGAGGTGTGGCTGATTACCGGCTCGCCGGAGCAACTGGTGGCGCAGGTCTATCGGGATTCGGCGTTTCTGCCGCGGGTGCGATTGGTCGGCAGCCGCATCGCGCGCCGCTATGGCGGCTGGGTGCTGACCTTGCGCTGTCTGGGCGTACAAAAAGTGGTGCAGCTGGAGCAACGGCTCGGTGCGCCGCTGAAGCTGTACAGCGGTTACAGCGACAGCAAGCAGGATAACCCGCTGCTGTTTTTTTGCGAACACCGCTGGCGGGTAAGCAAGCAGGGCGAGCTGCAGCAGCTGGAATAAACAAAGGGCGGAGAATTCCGCCCTTTGCTGTTATCGCTACCGCGATCAGTCGTCGGTTACGTCGTGCGGTTTGCGCCCCAGTTGCCAAATCTTCTCCGCATAATGCCCCAACGCCCACAGGCTCAGGCCGAGCAGCGCGAAGAAAATCGCCTTCGGCATGCTGTCCCAGAAAAACTCGAACAGGCGGGTATACAGGTTGATGCCGAGGAAGGTCAATCCAAAGCCGCGCAGCATGGCGTCGTCATGCTTCAACCCCAGCCAGATGGCGGCGAGGGCGGCCAGCCCGAACAGCAGGCTCCAGTGGAACAGCTCAATCTGGCGCGCGCGGTACCAGCTGTCGAGATCGCCGTAGTTGCCAAAGATGGATAGCAGCCACAGCGCGATGAACAGGTACAGCAGGCCCATCGCCAGCGACACCCGCTGCAGGCCGCGCTGCGCCAACAGCGGCCGCAGCAGCAATGCGGCGGCGATCAGCACCGCGCCGAAGGCGATAAAGCGAATCGGGTAGCTCATGCCGAGCCAGTAGGCGCCCCAGCCGGACAGGTAGCCGGTTTCGGCGCCGAAGGCATTGCCGAGCGACAGCAGGGCGAACCACCACACCAGCCCGGAGCGGCTGAACCAGCCGATCGCGCCGTACAGCAGCGCGGCGACCAGCAGCAGTACGGAAACCCGGCCGCTGCCGTTATCCAGCCAGACCCCCAACTGCCATAAGGCGCAGGCGGTGAGCAACACGGCGACAAACAGCGCCGCCTCATTGCCGTAGCGTTTTTCCGGGTGCTGTTGGCGGCGGCGCAGCGCCCAGACGTAGGCCAGCGCCGCCAGTACGCCGGCGATCGCCATGCGCACCGGCGCGTCGAAGCGGAACAGTTCGCTCAGCCATTCAAGCAGTGCGCTGTCGGCGAACAGGCTGGTGACGGCGATCAGCAACGAGGCCAGCGCGGCGAGAAACGCATAGCGCGCCAGCCGTCGCCAGTCGAAAGGTTGTACGTCCACATGCAGCAGCAACTGCTGCCGTTGCTCGGGTGTCAAGGCGCCTTCCCCAACCCAGCCGTCCAGCGCCTTGCGCACCACGACGGCGTTCTTTTTACTGAGTTTCATGTTTCTTGTCCCTGAATCACACGCTGATTCGGCCAGTATAGCCATTGGCGGGCGGCTACGACAAAGGGAGGCTAGTGTGTATAATGCCCGCCGCAAAAGCGCACGAGGAATTATGCGATGACTGAATATAACGATGAGTACTGGATGCGTCAGGCATTGCAGCTGGCCCTGCGCGCGCAGGAAGAGGGCGAGGTGCCGGTGGGTGCGCTACTGGTGCTGGACAATCAGGTCATCGGCGAGGGCTGGAACCGCCCGATCGGCCGACACGATCCAACCGCGCACGCCGAGATCATGGCGCTGCGCCAGGGCGGCGCGGTGCTGCAAAACTACCGCTTGTTGAACGCCACGCTGTACGTCACGCTGGAGCCCTGCGTGATGTGCGCCGGTGCGATGGTGCACAGCCGTATCCGCCGGTTGGTGTATGGCGCCGCCGACGAGAAAACCGGCGCTGCCGGTTCGCTGGTGGACATTTTGCGCCATCCGGGCATGAACCATCAGGTGGAGATCGTCTCGGGCGTGCTGGCGGACGAATGCGCCGCCACCCTGAGCAATTTCTTCCGCCTGCGCCGCGAACAGAAAAAAGCGCTCAAGCTGGCGCAGCGGGCGGCGGATAAGCCGGAATAATCAGTAGTTGAGCGCCAGTTCCGGCATCACCGTCGGATAGCCTTTCCCCAACGCTTCCTGCTCGGCGGCCGCTTGCGCCGCCTTTCTCTCTTTTTCCTGCAGATAACCTACCAGGCTGACCTGGTAGCGGCGGATGTTCTCTACATAGTTGTAGGCTTCACGCCCGCGCGCATAGCCGTAGGTCAGCTGCGGGTAGTAGCGCTTTTGGCTGAGCATCGGCAGGCGCTGTTTGACGTCGACCCAGCTGTCCGGATTGCCTTTTTGCGTTTTGGTCAGCTTGCGTGCGTCCAGCATATGGCCCCAGCCCATGTTGTAGGCCGCCAGCGAGAACCAGATGCGCTCGTCTTCCGGCACGCTGTCCGGCACCTTGGCCATCAGTCGCTGCAGGTAGAGCGCGCCGCCCTGAATGCTCTCTTCCGGATCGAGGCGGTCGTTGACCCCCAGGCCGTCGGCGGTGGCGCGGGTCAGCATCATCAGGCCACGCACGCCGGTGGGGGAGGTGGCCTGCGGATTCCAGTGCGATTCCTGATAGGCGATGGCCGCCAGCAGCTTCCAGTCGATCTCGTTGGCGTGCTTCTCGAACAGCGGGCGGAAGTTGGGCAGCACCGAGTCGATGGCCGACAGGAAGGTTTTGGTGTCCACATAGTCGAAGCTGCCGACGTGGCCGAGGTATTTCTCCTCCAGCCGCGCCAGGGTGCCGTCGTCCACCATTTGACTGTAGAAATCCAGCATCGCTGCGTACAGGCTGTCGTCGCCGTCACGTTTGAGATACCAGGTGACCGGCTCTTCGTCGGTGACGTCGAACGCCACCGCCAGCTGCGGATGGATGCGCTGCAGCAGCGCGATGGTCACCGAATCGCCGAGGGTGTAGTCCAGCTTGCCGTCGGCAACCCGCTCCAGCAGCTCTTTGGAGGTGAGATCGCTGGAGGACTCCCAGGTGAGATCCGGGTATTTATCCTGCTTGAGCTGTTTTAGCGTGCTGACGTGCGCGGAACCGGAGGCGACCGCCAGCTTGCCTTTGATGTCGGCGAAGCTTTTCGGCCGCGGGGTGCCCAGTCGGTACACCAGCTGTTGGGAAACAGAGTAGTAGGCCGGGCCAGTGCGTGCGCGGCTGAGGCGTTCCTGGTTGTAGATAAGGCCCGCCGCCAGCAGGTCGGCGTCGTCGTCGTCCAGATCGTCGAACAGGTCATTGATATTCTGATGGGGGATCACCACCAGCTTCACCCCGAGGTAGTTGGCGAAGCGCTTGGCCAGTTCGTAGTCGAGCCCACCCGGCCCTTGCTTGGTGTTGAAATAGGTCAGCGGTGAATTCAGCGTGCTGATACGCAACTCGCCGCGGGAGATGATCTCCTGGAGTTGCCCGCCCTGGCCGCTGCGCCAGGTAATATTGGGCCACAGCGCGAGAGCCAGAAGCAGGGTGACAACGCCGATGAGGATGTAGTTTATTTTAAGACGTTTCAAATAGTTATCCAGTGGTGGCACAGGTACACCGGCGACGACAACCGCGACTTTTCTCATGGTTAAATCACCAGTGCGGGGGGCATTTTGCGCAACAAAACGCCAGTGTGCAACTTTATTGACACGTTATGACAATTCGTCGGTGCGGCACGCTTTTATCAATAATCCCTACGCAAACGGTTTCGTCGGCGGCGAGGATTCTCTATAATGACGCGCGTTTTCCCCTGTTGCGCCCAATGAAGCGTCTTATCCGTCGCTTCGAAGACGAGAGAACTTTGATTATGGAAATTCTGCGTGGTTCGCCCGCTTTATCGGCTTTTCGCATTACCAAACTGCTGTCCCGCTGCCAGGACGCTCACCTGCCCGTCAGTGATATCTACGCCGAGTACGTCCACTTTGCCGATGTTAGTGCACCGCTAAGTGCCGAAGAACACGCCAAGCTTCAGCGTCTGCTCAAGTACGGTCCTTCTCTCGCCGAACACGCTCCCGAAGGCCGGTTGCTGCTGGTTACGCCGCGTCCGGGCACCATTTCTCCCTGGTCTTCCAAAGCCACCGATATTGCCCACAACTGCGGTTTGCAACAGGTGCTGCGGTTGGAGCGCGGCCTGGCGTTCTACGTCAAGGCGCCCGAGCTGACGGAAACCCAGTGGCGCCAGCTCGCCGCGCTGCTGCACGATCGCATGATGGAAACCGTCTTCAGCGAGCTGCAACAGGCCGAACAGCTGTTCGCGCACCATCAGCCGGCGCCGTATCAGTCGGTCGATGTGCTGGGCGCAGGGCGCACCGCGCTGGAGCAGGCCAACGTCCGGCTCGGCCTGGCGCTGGCGCAGGACGAGATCGACTACCTGCTGAATGCCTTTACCGGTTTGGGGCGCAACCCGACGGATATCGAACTCTATATGTTCGCGCAGGCCAACTCCGAGCACTGCCGCCACAAGATTTTCAACGCCGACTGGATCATCGACGGCGAACAGCAGCCTAAATCGCTGTTCAAAATGATCAAGAACACCTATGAGCAGACGCCGGACTACGTGCTGTCGGCGTATAAAGACAACGCCGCCGTGATGGAAGGCTCGCAGGTCGGTCGCTTCTTCGCCGCGCCGGAGAACGGCACGTACGATTACCATCAGGAAGACGCGCACATCCTGATGAAGGTAGAAACCCACAACCACCCGACGGCGATCTCACCGTGGCCGGGCGCCGCGACCGGCTCCGGCGGCGAGATCCGCGACGAGGGCGCCACCGGCCGCGGCGCCAAGCCGAAGGCCGGCCTGGTGGGCTTCTCGGTGTCCAACCTGCGCATTCCCGGCTTTGAACAGCCGTGGGAGCAGGATTTCGGCAAGCCGGAACGCATCGTCACCGCGCTGGATATCATGACCGAAGGCCCGCTGGGCGGCGCGGCATTCAACAACGAATTCGGTCGTCCGGCGCTGCTGGGCTACTTCCGTACCTATGAAGAGCGCGTCAACAGCCATAACGGCGTTGAGCTGCGCGGCTATCACAAACCGATCATGCTGGCGGGCGGTATCGGCAACATCCGCGCCGATCACGTGCAGAAAGGGGAAATCACCGTCGGCGCCAAGCTGGTGGTGCTGGGCGGCCCGGCGATGAATATCGGCCTGGGCGGCGGCGCAGCCTCGTCGATGGCGTCAGGCCAGTCCGATGCCGATCTGGACTTCGCTTCGGTGCAGCGCGACAACCCAGAAATGGAGCGCCGCTGTCAGGAAGTGATTGACCGCTGCTGGCAGCTGGGCGACCAGAACCCGATCCTGTTTATCCATGACGTCGGTGCCGGCGGCCTGTCCAACGCCATGCCGGAGCTGGTGAGAGACGGCGGCCGCGGTGGCCGCTTCGAGCTGCGCGATATCCTCAACGACGAGCCGGGCATGAGTCCGCTGGAAGTGTGGTGCAACGAATCGCAGGAACGTTACGTGATGGCGATTGCCCCGGCGCAGATGGCACAGTTCGACGAGATTTGCCGCCGCGAGCGCGCACCTTATGCGGTGATCGGCGAAGCGACCGAAGAACAGCACCTGACGCTGAACGACCGCCACTTCGACAACCAGCCGATCGACATGCCGCTGGACGTGCTGCTCGGCAAGACGCCGAAAATGACCCGCGACGTTACCCGCCTGCAGGCGCATGGCGAGGCGGTGCAGCGTGAGAACATCACGCTGGCCGACGCGGTGAAACGCGTGCTGCATTTGCCGGCCGTTGCGGAGAAAACCTTCCTGATCACCATCGGCGACCGCACCGTTACCGGCATGGTGGCGCGTGACCAGATGGTCGGCCCGTGGCAGATCCCGGTGGCCGACTGTGCGGTCACCACCGCCAGCCTGGACAGCTATTACGGCGAAGCGATGTCGCTCGGCGAACGCGCGCCGGTGGCGCTGCTGGACTTCGCCGCCTCCGGCCGCCTGGCGGTCGGGGAAGCGCTGACCAACCTGGCCGCCACGGAAATCGGCAGTCTGAAGCGCGTGAAGCTGTCCGCCAACTGGATGGCCGCCGCCGGCCACCCGGGTGAAGACGCCGGCCTGTACGAAGCGGTGAAAGCGGTGGGCGAAGAGCTGTGCCCGGCGCTGGGCATCACCATTCCGGTGGGTAAAGACTCCATGTCGATGAAAACCCGCTGGCAGGAAGGCAATGAACAGCGTGAAATGACCTCGCCGCTGTCGCTTGTCATCACCGCCTTCGCTCGCGTGGAAGACGTGCGCCACACCGTGACGCCACAATTGCGCACCGATAAGGGCGACAGCGCGCTGCTGTTGATCGACCTGGGCAACGGCCATAACGCGCTGGGCGCCACCGCGCTGGCGCAGGTTTACCGCCAACTGGGCGACAAACCTGCCGACGTGCGCAACGTTGCGCAGCTGGCGGGCTTCTTCAACGCCATGCAGCAGCTGGTGGCCGATCGCGCGCTGCTGGCTTACCACGATCGCGCCGACGGCGGCCTGCTGGTGACGCTGGCGGAGATGGCCTTCGCCGGTCACTGCGGCGTAGAGGTTAACCTCGATGGCCTCGGCGACGATGCGCTGGCGGTGCTGTTCAACGAAGAGCTGGGCGCGGTGATCCAGGTGAGCGCCGAACGCCTCGACGACGTGAAGCGGGCGTTCGCGCAGCACGGTCTGACCGACAACGTGCATCACATCGGCAGCGTGCAGGCCGGCGATCGTTTCGTCATCACCCAGCACGGCAAGGCGCTGTACAGCGAAAGCCGCAATACGCTGCGCACCTGGTGGGCGGAAACCACCTGGCAGATGCAGCGCCTGCGCGATAACCCGGCGTGCGCCGATCAGGAACATCAGGCCAAGCAGGATGAACAAGATCCTGGCCTGAACGTGAAACTGACCTTCGCACCCGAGGAAGACATCGCCGCGCCGTACATCGCCAAGGGCGCTCGCCCGAAAGTGGCGGTGCTGCGCGAGCAGGGGGTGAACTCCCACGTTGAAATGGCGGCGGCGTTCCACCGCGCCGGCTTTGACGCGGTGGACGTGCACATGAGCGATCTGCTGGCAGGGCGCCGCGATCTGCAGGACTTCCACACGCTGGTGGCCTGCGGCGGCTTCTCTTACGGCGACGTACTGGGTGCTGGCGAAGGCTGGGCGAAGTCTATCCTGTTCAACGAGCGGGTGCGTGACGAGTTTGAGGCGTTCTTCCACCGTCCGCAGACGCTGGCGCTGGGCGTATGCAACGGCTGCCAGATGATGTCCAACCTGCGTGAGCTGATCCCGGGCGCCGAACACTGGCCGCGCTTCGTGCGCAACCTGTCGGATCGCTTCGAGGCGCGCTTCAGCCTGGTGGAAGTGGCGGCCAGCCCGTCGCTATTCATGCAGGGCATGACCGGTTCGCGCATGCCGATCGCCGTTTCCCACGGTGAAGGGCACGTCGAAGTGCGCGATGCGGCGCATCTGGCGGCGCTGGAAAGCCAAGGCCTGGTGGCGCTGCGTTTCGTCAACAACGCCGGTCAGGTGACGGAAGCTTACCCGGCTAACCCGAACGGTTCGCCGAACGGCATTACCGCCGTGACCAGCGCCAACGGACGTGCCACGGTGATGATGCCGCACCCGGAACGCGTGTTCCGCACGGTGAGCAACTCCTGGCACCCGGAAGAGTGGGGCGAGGACAGCCCGTGGATGCGCATGTTCCGCAACGCCCGTAAGCAGCTGGGCTAAAAACGGCCACCACCGTACAGAGGGCGCAAGCAATTGCGCCCTTTTTTATGGCCGGCGTTCGCCGAATGGCGGCAGTGTCTGCATTTTGCGACAGGCGCTATTTTCCCTGTCGCTAAATGGAGACATTTAACCGTTTGATTTTATTGGTGGTAAGCGGGTTTGGCTTTAGTTGTCTGCATTTGGCGACAGCGCGGCGTTTTTTTCATCGCTCATCGGGGCGTGATGCGCAAAGAAATTTGCTGATATAATTTTATTTTTTAATAAAATCATAAAGTTATAATTTTAATTGCAAAATTGGCACGCAACGTGCATTATTCTCATCAGTTGCTCATTCAACTTTTTATGACGGCGCCGTTATTAGACGGCAAATCGCCTCATAAGCCTCCGAATGATGCCAAAGAAATGGTGCCTATCGTCCAACTAAACCGATAACAGACCGTGCAAACGGCTTTATCAAGCATCGGGCGACACGTGGAGTGAGGCACCGCCTGTATCCAACTGTGATGAAGGGTTCATCAATCCTGGATACTTACGGATGCTATTCGTCCTGTTCGATGCCAGCCGCTGCGCTACATCACCCTGGGGACGAGGTTCAAGGGCATCCACACCTTCCTTGCGTTGGGGCAAGTTTCTTGCCCCGATGTCTATTCTCAACGCTGCGCTTATCCCTGTTTCGTTGCCTATGCCCTCGAACGCAGACGCTCTCCCCACACTCTCGTTTTCGCACCGGTTGATATTACCGGGGCCGCATGCCGTCGGCAGGCCTATGGGCGCGGTTCACCAATCCCGTCGCTTTTTCCTTGTGCGTTCAGGATTCTCCCTTGCCGGGCTTTTTTCTTTCCGGCGAGTCAGTTAGCATCGTGACAGAGCTGAGAGAATGAGATGATTTCGTTGAAAAAATGGCGTTTATTTCCCCGTTCGCTGCGGCAATTGGTGCTGCTGGCCTTTCTGTTGGTGCTGCTGCCGCTGTTGGTGCTGGCCTATCAAGCCTACCAGAGCCTGGATCACCTCAGCGCGCAGGCGGCGGACATCAACCGCACCACGCTGGTGGACGCGCGGCGCAGTGAGGCGATGACCAGCGTGGCGCTGGAGATGGAGCGCAGCTATCGTCAGTACTGCGTGCTGGTCGATCCTACGCTGCAGAAGCTGTACCAGAACCAGCGCAAGCAATATTCGCAGATGCTGGACGCCCACGCGCCGATTCTGCCGGACGAGCGCTACTACCAAACGCTGCGTCAGTTGCTGACCCAGCTGGCGGCGATCAAATGCCATAACAGCGGGCCGGACCAAGAGGCTTCGGCCTTGCTCGAATCGTTCTCCCGTTCCAACGCCGAAATGGTGCAGGCCACGCGCGCGGTGGTGTTCTCGCGCGGCCAGCAGCTGCAGCAGGCCATCGCCGAGCGCGGCCAGTTCTTCGGCTGGCAGGCGCTGCTGCTGTTCCTGGTCAGCGTGCTGCTGGTGGTGCTGTTTACCCGCATGATCATCGGGCCGGTCAAGGCCGTGGAACGGATGATCAACCGCCTGGGGGAAGGGCGCGCGTTGGGCAGCACTGCATCGTTCAAGGGGCCGCGCGAGCTGCGTTCGCTGGCGCAGCGCATCATCTGGCTGAGCGAGCGGCTGGCGTGGCTGGAATCGCAGCGCCACGAATTCTTGCGCCATATCTCGCACGAGTTGAAAACGCCGCTGGCCAGCATGCGCGAAGGCACCGAGCTGCTGGCCGACGAGGTGGCGGGGCCGCTGACTTCCGATCAGAAAGAGGTGGTGACGATCCTCGACAACAGCAGTCGCCACCTGCAGCAGCTGATTGAACAGCTGCTGGATTACAACCGCAAACTGGCCGATGGCCCGGCGGAACACGAGAACGTCGAGCTGCGCGAGATGGTCGATTTGGTGGTCGCCGCGCACAGTTTGCCGGCGCGGGCGAAGATGATTTCCACCGAAATCGTGCTGGAGGCGGAAATCTGCTGGGCAGAGCCTACGCTATTAATGCGCGTGCTGGATAATCTCTACTCCAATGCGGTGCACTACGGCAAGGAATCCGGTAACATTTGGATCCGCAGCCGTCAGGTTGGACAACGGGTGCAAATCGACGTCGCCAATACCGGCACGCCGATCCCCGAGGCTGAAAGAGCCATGATTTTCGAGCCTTTTTTCCAGGGTAGTCACCAGCGAAAAGGGGCGGTAAAAGGAAGCGGACTGGGGTTGAGCATCGCTCAGGACTGTATCCGTCGCATGCGCGGTGAGCTGCAACTGGCGACGGTCGCCGGTGCAGACGTCTGCTTCCGCATTGAACTGCCGTTAACCGCCGAGAATGAATAAATAATGTACACATGGTCTAAGCGCCTTCGTCTTTCACAGACTGAACGTTCACCGCGTGCCACGCACAGAGCGCCGCTCGGCAAACGCCCGATCAGCTGGTTGGGTGCCGTCTTCTTTATGCCGCTGTTGCTGGCGGGCTGCGTCGATCGCGCCGTCAGCGGCGGCCTGAACGCTCAGCAGCAAGAGGCGATCCCGGATACCAAGGTGATCGATTACCGCACCGCGGCTTGCGATACCCTGTGGCAGTTGGACGACAAGGATGCGCTGGATAATGCGCTCTACTGGCTGCGCGCGATGGACTGCGCCGATCGCATCGGCTCGACCCAGGCGCGTGCGCTGGCGAAAACGGTGCCGGGTGACAGCTGGTCCGGCGTTTTCAAACAGAGCATCCTGCTGGGTAGCGCACAGCCGACCTCTGGCGAACGCCGCCAGATGATCGACAGGATCAACAGCTACCGGATGGAGTTCCCCGGCTCGCTGCGTCCACTGACGCAGCTGTGGCGCCAGCAGCAGATGCTGCAGATCACGCTGTTCGATGAGAAAGCGCGCTATCAGCATCTGCAGGAGAGCAGCGACAGCCAGATCGATTCGCTGCGCCAGAGCCAGGCGCGTTTGCAATCGCAGCTGCAGGACACCTCACGCAAGCTGGAAAACCTGACCGACATCGAGCGCCAGCTCTCTTCGCGCAAGCAGCTGCAAGGGGAAATCCCGGACAACGGCGCGGGCTCGCAAAAGGGCGAAGCCGCCGGTAAAAACGGCGCGGCCGCCAAAGGGGCTGAGCCGCAGGACGAGCCGGAAAAGGGCACCGCGCTGCCGGTTGAACCGGAAGACACCTATACGCCGCCCCCTGCCAATAAGGAGTCCCACGCGCAATGACCGCACGCAAACCGGCCAACCTGTTATTGGTTGACGACGATCCCAGCCTGCTGAAGCTGCTGGGCATGCGTCTGACCAGCGAAGGTTTTCACGTCACCACCGCCGAAAGCGGCCAGGAAGCGCTGCGCCTGCTGGCGCGCGAACAGATCGATCTGGTGATCAGCGATCTGCGTATGGACGAGATGGACGGCATGGCGCTGTTCGCCGAGATCCAAAAACATCAGCCGGGCATGCCGGTGATCATTCTCACCGCGCACGGTTCGATTCCCGATGCGGTGGCCGCCACCCAGCAAGGGGTGTTCAGCTTCCTCACCAAACCGGTGGATCGCGATGCGCTGTACAAGGCCATCGACGAGGCGCTCGCGCTGTCGGCCACCCCGGCCGGCGACGAGGCCTGGCGGGAAGACATCGTCACCCGCAGCCCGCTGATGCTGCGCCTGCTGGAGCAGGTGAAAATGGTGGCGCAGTCCGACGTCAGCGTGTTGATCAACGGCCAGAGCGGCACCGGCAAAGAGGTGGTGGCGCAGGCGATCCACGCCGCCAGCCCGCGCGCCGGCAAGGCGTTCATCGCCATCAACTGCGGCGCGCTGCCGGAGCAGCTGCTGGAGTCCGAACTGTTCGGCCACGCCAAGGGCGCCTTTACCGGCGCGGTCAGCAGCCGCGAAGGGCTGTTCCAGGCGGCGGCGGGCGGCACGCTGTTCCTCGACGAAATCGGCGATATGCCGCTGTCGCTGCAGGTGAAGTTGCTGCGTGTGCTGCAGGAGCGCAAGGTGCGGCCGCTGGGCAGCAACCGCGATCTGGACATCGACGTGCGCATCATCTCCGCCACCCACCGCGATCTGCAAAAGGCGATGGCGAAGAACGAGTTCCGCGAGGATCTCTACTATCGCCTCAACGTGGTGAACCTGAAGATCCCGGCGCTCAACGAGCGCGCCGAAGACATTCCGCTGCTGGCCAACCACCTGTTGCGTGAAGCGGCTCAGCGGCACAAGCCGTTCGTGCGCAGCTTCTCGACCGACGCCATGAAGCGGCTGATGACCGCCAGCTGGCCGGGCAACGTGCGTCAGCTGGTCAACGTCATCGAGCAGTGCGTGGCGCTGACCTCGGCGCCGGTGATCAGCGAAGCGCTGGTGGAGCAGGCGCTGGAAGGGGAAAACACCGCACTGCCGACCTTTGCCGAAGCGCGCAACCAGTTTGAGTTGCACTACCTGCGCAAGCTGCTGCAGATCACCAAGGGCAACGTGACCCAGGCCGCACGCATGGCGGGCCGCAACCGTACCGAGTTTTACAAATTGCTGTCGCGTCACGAGCTGGACGCCAACGATTTCAAAGAATGACAGATTCCCGCCGGTGCCTGCCACGCAGGTTCTCAACAAATCCGGCGGAATGATTTACACTCCGTTCTCTTTGCCGCGGCGCGCCCCGGCGTAGAGCACCATGGAACGTATTAAGCGGGATCGTACACAAATGAGCAGATCACTTTCCATCGCCCTGGCCCAGCTGAACCTGCTGGTCGGCGACATTGAAGGCAACACCGAACGCATGTTGCAAATCGTGCAGGAGCAGCAGAAGGCGGGAGCCGATCTGGTCATGTTCAGCGAACTGGCGCTGTCCGGCTACCCGCCGGAAGACCTGCTGTATCGCAATGACTTCTATCAGCGCTGCGACGCGCAGCTGCTGCGCCTGCAGCAGGCCTCCGCCGAGACGGCGATCCTGGTCGGCCACCCGTGGCGCGAAGGCGACAAGCTGTATAACGCGCTGTCGCTGTTTGCCGAAGGCCGCCTGCTGACCCGCTACTTCAAGCAGCAGCTGCCGAACTACGGCGTGTTTGATGAGAAGCGCTATTTCCACGCCGGCAACGACACCTGCGTGGTGGAGTTGAAAGGCTACCGTCTGGGGCTGCTGATTTGCGAAGATCTGTGGTTCCCTGAGCCGATCGACGCCGCCAAGGCGGCCGGCGCGGAGATTATCCTGTCGATCAATGCCTCGCCGTATAACCGCGAAAAACCGTATATCCGTAAAACGCTGATGGCCGGCCACTGCCAGCGCACTCAGCTGCCGCTGGTGTACCTCAATCAGGTCGGCGGCCAGGATGAGCTGATCTTCGACGGCTGCTCCAAGGTATTCGATGCCGCCGGCACCATGACCCACCGTCTGGCGGCCTTCGACGAGCAGGTGACTCGTCTGGAATTCAACGAGCTGGCCGTGGTGCCGATGGCCGATCCGGCCGCTGAACTGCCGCAGCTGGCGCAGGTGTATCAAGCGCTGGTGCTGGCGGTGCGCGACTACGTGACCAAAAACGGCTTTAAAGGCGCGGTGCTGGGGCTGTCCGGCGGCATCGACTCGGCGCTGACGCTGGCGATCGCCGTGGATGCGTTAGGTAAAGACAAGGTGCAGGCGCTGATGATGCCGTTCCGCTATACCGCGGATATCAGCATCGCCGACGCCAAGGAAGAGGCGGAAATCCTTGGCGTGGAGTTCGATATCGTCTCCATCGAACCGATGTTCGACGCCTTTATGGGCCAGCTGTCGCCGATGTTCGCCGGCACCGAGCGTGACACCACCGAAGAAAACCTGCAGGCGCGTTGCCGCGGGGTGGTGCTGATGGCGCTGTCCAACAAACGCCGTAGCATCGTGCTGACCACCGGTAACAAGAGCGAAATGGCGGTGGGTTACGCCACGCTGTACGGCGATATGGCCGGCGGTTTCGACGTGTTGAAAGACGTGCCGAAAACGCTGGTGTTCAAGCTGTCCGAATACCGTAATACCGTCTCCTACGTGATCCCGCAGCGGGTGATCGATCGTCCGCCGTCCGCCGAGCTGGCGCCGGATCAGGTCGATCAGGACAGCCTGCCGCCGTACGATATCCTGGATGCGATCCTGGAAGGCTACGTTGAGCGTGACAAGTCGGTCGCCGATCTGGTGGCCGAAGGGTTCGACGAAGCGATCGTGCGCAAGGTGATCCGCCTGGTGGACATCAACGAATACAAGCGGCGTCAGGCCGCCGTCGGGCCGCGCATCACCGCCCGTAACTTCGGCAAAGACCGCCGCTACCCCATCACATCCGGTTTTGGCCGCAAAAATTGGTAAAAGGAAAGAAGATGAAAAAGATCGACGCGATTATCAAGCCGTTCAAACTGGATGACGTCCGCGAAGCACTGGCCGAAGTGGGCATCACCGGCATGACGGTCACCGAAGTGAAAGGTTTCGGCCGCCAGAAGGGCCACACCGAGCTATACCGCGGTGCCGAGTACATGGTCGACTTTTTGCCTAAGGTGAAGATCGAGATCGTGGTTGCCGACGACATCGTTGACACCTGCGTGGAAACCATCATGCAGACCGCGCAGACCGGCAAGATCGGCGACGGCAAGATCTTCGTCTTCGACGTGGCGCGCGTGGTGCGCATCCGTACCGGCGAGCAGGACGAAGAAGCGATCTGATCCTCTGCCATCAAGGGCGCAGCGTGCTGCGCCCTTGTCATTTCTGTCCTCCGCGCATCATGCTTCTTCGCCTCGCCGTTTCCCCCTTTTTGCCTGTCAGCATTCTAAAAAAGCGAACGCTATCGCGTTTTTGATACTTTTCCCGATCGCTTCGTGGCCGGCGTCTACACTCAACGCAATGTTTTTGCTTGAGGAATCCCCCCCATGATGACGTTACGCCAAATCCGCCACTTCATCGCCGTGGCGGAAACCGGGTCGATCTCCGCCGGCGCCCAGGCGGTGTTTGTCTCCCAGTCTTCGCTGACGCTCGCTATCCAGCAGCTGGAAACCGAGATCGGCGTGCGGCTGTTCGATCGCCACGCCAAGGGCATGACGCTGACCCATCAGGGGCACCAGTTTTTGCGCCAGTCGTATCTGATCCTGGCGACGGTGGACAACGCCAAGCGCAGCCTGCAGATCGGCACCGAAAGCCTGACCGGCAAGCTGACCATCGGCGTCACCAGCCTGGTGGCCGGCTACTTCCTGGTGGAACTGCTCACGCGCTTTAAATCGGCCTATCCCAACGTCACCGTGCAGGTGGTAGAAGACGAACGCCCGTACATCGAGCATCTGCTGGTCAGCGGCGAGATCGACATCGGCGTACTGATCTTGTCGAACATCGAGGACCGCGACGCGCTGCAGACCGAGGTGCTGATGCACTCGCCGTACCGCCTGTGGCTGCCGCCGCTGCACCCGCTGCTGGAGCACGAGAGCATCAGCCTGGCGGACGTGGCCAAACAGCCGCTGATCCAGCTCAACGCCGATGAAATGGACGTGCACGCGCGGCGCATCTGGGCGCGCGCCGGGCTGAAGCCGGAGATCGCCATGAAGACCGCCTCGACCGAGGCGGTGCGCAGTCTGGTGGCGGCGGGGATGGGGGTCTCCATCCAGCCGGACATGGCGTACCGCGCCTGGTCGCTGGAGGGCAACATGATCGAGGCGCGGAAGCTGGACGATCTGCTGGAGCCGCTGGATATCGGGTTGGCATGGCGGCGCGGCAGCGCGCGGCCGGAGCTGGTGACGCCGTTCCTCACCATCGCGCGCGAGAACGGCAGCAAACACGCCGCCGGGCTTAAGCATTCGATTTAATCGAACGCGTCGTTCAGTATTTAGAATTTGTTGCCCGCCAGAGGCTCGCTTAGGCTGATTAAAACTAACTTATTCACATTTGGTTAACGTTTTTGTCACTTAGGGGCGTCAGGCGATGGCGGATGTGCAGGTTCTCTCAGGTTTGTCCTGTCAGCAGTTCATTAACGGTCAGCTTATCGACGGCGAAGGCCAGCAGGAATGCATCGTCAATCCGGCCAACGGCGAGACGCTGATCGCCCTGACCGAAGCCTCTTCGGCGCAGGTCGGCAGTGCGGTGAAAGCCGCGCAGCAGGCGTTCAGCCACTGGTCGCGCACCACGCCGGCCCAGCGCGCCACGCTGTTGCTGCGCATCGCCGACGCCATCGAGCGGCAGGCGCCGCAGCTGGCGCAGCTGGAAGCCCTCAACTGCGGCAAACCGCTGCATCAGGCGCTCAATGACGATCTGCCGGCGGCGGTCGACGTGTTTCGCTTCTTCGCCGGCGCGGTGCGCACGCAGCAAGGGCAGCTGGCCGGCGAGTATGTGCCCGGCCACACCTCGATGATCCGCCGCGATCCGATCGGCGTGGTGGCCTCGATCGCCCCCTGGAACTATCCGTTGATGATGGCGGCGTGGAAAATCGCGCCGGCGCTGGCGGCGGGCAATACCGTGGTGTTTAAACCGTCCGAACATACGCCGCTGACCATTCTGGCGCTGGTGCCGGCGCTGCAGGAGATCCTGCCGCCGGGCGTGCTGAATATCGTCTACGGCGGCGGTGAAGGGGTCGGCAGCCAGCTGGTGGGGCACCCGCAGGTGCGGCTGGTGTCGGTCACCGGCGATATCGTCACCGGGCAAAAAATTCTTCAGGCGGCGGCCAAAAGCGTCAAGCGCACCCACCTGGAACTGGGGGGCAAGGCGCCGGTGATCGTCTGCGACGACGCCGATCTCGACGAGGTGGTCAACGGCATTCGCACCTACGGCTATTACAACGCCGGCCAGGACTGCACCGCCGCCTGCCGCATCTACGCGCAGGCGGGCATCTATCCCAAACTGGTGGACGCGCTGGGCGAGGCGGTCGCCAGCCTGCGCTTCGCCCGCAAGCGCGATCAGGACAACGAGATCGGCCCGTTGATAAGTAGCCGCCAGCGCGATCGCGTCGCCAGCTTCGTCGAGCGGGCGCTCAGCCAACCGCATATCGAATTGATCACCGGCGCCGCGGCCCACTCCGGGCCGGGGTTCTACTACCAGCCGACCCTGCTGGCGGGCTGCCTGCAAAGCGACGAAATCGTGCAGCGCGAGGTGTTTGGCCCGGTGGTCAGCGTCACGCGCTTCGAGCATCTGGCGCAGGCAGTCGAGTGGGCCAACGACTCGGAATACGGGCTGGCTTCGTCGGTGTGGACGCAAAATATCGATCGGGCGCTGCACATCGCCGCCCATCTGCAGTACGGCAGCACCTGGATCAACACCCATTTCACCTTGGCGAGCGAGATGCCGCACGGCGGCCTGAAACGCTCCGGCTACGGCAAGGATCTGTCCAGCGATTCGCTGCAGGATTACAGCGTTGTCAGACACGTAATGGCGAAGTTCAAAGCCAGCTTCTAGCGGTTCTATAAAGCAAAATCGGGCGGCAGCCGTTCCCTGCCGCACACAGATACGCAACACAGGGGTAATTACGATGAGAAAAACTACCGCAGTCACCACCACCGTCTCCGCGCTCTGTCTCACCGTGCTGTGCGGCCTGGCCCAGGCGGCCGATCTGCCGCAGTCACTGGGCAAAGGCGAAGGCCGGCTGGATATCATCGCCTGGCCCGGCTACATCGAACGCGGCCAGTCCGACAAAAACTACGACTGGGTCACCCAGTTTGAGAAGCAAACCGGCTGCGCGGTGAACGTGAAGACCGCCGCTACCTCCGATGAAATGGTCAGCCTGATGGCCAAAGGCGGCTACGATCTGGTGACCGCCTCCGGCGACGCCTCGCTGCGCCTGATCTTCGGCAAGCGGGTGCAGCCGATCAACACCGCGCTGATCCCGAACTGGAAGAACATCGATCCGCGCCTGCTGAACGGCGCCTGGTACACCGTGGACGGCAAAACCTACGGCACGCCGTACCAGTGGGGGCCAAACCTGCTGATGTACAACACCAAAACCTTCCCGACGCCGCCGGACAGCTGGGCGGTGATCTTCCAGCAGCAGAACCTGCCGGACGGCAAGAGCAACCAGGGGCGGGTGCAGGCTTACGACGGCCCGATCTACATCGCCGACGCGGCGCTGTTCCTGAAGGCCACCCAGCCGCAGCTCGGCATCAGCGATCCTTATCAGCTCAACGAAGAGCAGTATCAGGCGGCGCTGAAGCTGCTGCGCAGCCAGCACGCGCTGATCCACCGCTACTGGCACGATACCTCGGTGCAGATGAGCGACTTTAAAAACGAAGGCGTGGTGGCTTCCAGCGCCTGGCCGTATCAGGCCAACGCCCTGAAGGGCGAGGGGCAGCCGATCGCCACCGTGTTCCCGAAAGAGGGCGTGACCGGCTGGGCGGATACCACCATGTTGCACAGCGACGCCAAACACCCGAGCTGCGCCTACCAGTGGATGAACTGGTCGCTGGAGCCGAAGGTGCAGGGCGACGTGGCGGCCTGGTTCGGGTCGGTGCCGGCTTCGCCGGCGGGCTGCAAGGCCAGCGCGCTGCTGGGTGAGAAGGGCTGCGAAACCAACGGCTTCAACCAGTTCGACAAAATCGCCTTCTGGAAAACGCCGCAGGCGCAGGGCGGCAAGTTCGTGCCGTACAGCCGCTGGACCCAGGACTACATCGCCATCATGGGCGGCCGCTAAGCCGCGGGGCGCAGCCCGCTGCGCCCGAATCACATCCGTATGGAGCACAGAAAATGACCATTGCCGTGCAATTCATCGATGTTTCGCGGACTTTCGGCGATGTTCGCGCCGTGGATCGGGTATCCATCGATATTCAGGACGGGGAATTCTTCTCCATGCTCGGGCCGTCCGGCTCGGGCAAAACTACCTGCCTGCGCCTGATCGCCGGCTTTGAACAGCTCACTTCCGGCTCGATTCGCATCCACGGCCAGGAAGCCGCCAACCTGCCGCCGTACCAGCGCGACGTGAACACCGTGTTTCAGGATTACGCGCTGTTCCCGCACATGTCGGTGCTGGAAAACGTCGCCTACGGCCTGATGGTGAAGGGCGTCGCCAAACGCGAGCGGCTGGCGCGGGCGCAAGAGGCGCTGGAGAGCGTGGCGCTCGGTTTCGTCGCCGAACGCAAGCCGGCGCACCTGTCGGGCGGCCAGCGTCAGCGCGTGGCGTTGGCGCGCGCGCTGGTCAATCGGCCGCGGGTGCTGCTGCTGGACGAGCCGCTCGGCGCGCTGGATCTCAAGCTGCGCGAGCAGATGCAGGGCGAGCTGAAGAAGCTGCAGCGCCAGCTGGGCATCACCTTTATCTTCGTCACCCACGATCAAAGCGAAGCGCTGTCGATGTCCGATCGGGTGGCGGTGTTCAATAACGGCCGCATCGAACAGGTGGATACGCCGCGCGAGCTTTACATGCGGCCGAAGACGCCGTTCGTCGCCGAGTTCGTCGGCACCTCCAACGTGGTACGTAGCGAGCTGGCGCAGCGCCTGCTCGGCGAAAGTCGAACCTTCTCGATCCGGCCGGAACATATCCGCCTGCTGGAGCAAGGCGGCGCGGCGCAGGACGAGATTCAGGTGCAGGGCACGCTGCAGGAAATCCATTACCAGGGCGCGGCCACACGCTATGAAATCGCGCTGAACGGCGGCGAAAAGCTGCTGGTCAGCCAGGCCAATCCGCAGTGGATCGCCGAAGGGCAACAGCGGCAGATCGGCCAGCCGATCGTCGCCTGCTGGCCGCGCGCGGCGATGGTGCCGCTGCTGGAGGAGAGGTGAGATGGACATGAGCATCGATTCCCCCTCGGCGCGCGGCGGTACCGTGCGCGCGCTGTCGACCTGGCTTTATCGCCGGCCGACGCTGTATCTGCTTTTGCTGCTGGTGCCGCCGCTGCTGTGGTTCGGCGCGGTGTACCTCGGTTCGCTGCTGACGCTGCTGTGGCAGGGGTTTTACACCTTCGACGATTTCACCATGGCGGTGACGCCGGACCTGACCTTCGCCAACCTGGCGGCGCTGTTCAACCCGGCCAACTACGACATCATCCTGCGCACGCTGACCATGGCGGTGCTGGTGTCGCTGGCCAGCGCGGTGCTGGCGTTCCCCATCGCCTATTATATGGCGCGCTACACCAGCGGCCGCGTCAAGGCGTTCTTTTATATCGCCGTGATGATGCCGATGTGGGCCAGCTATATCGTTAAAGCCTATGCCTGGACCCTGCTGCTGGCGAAAGACGGCGTGGCGCAGTGGTTCCTGCAGCACCTGGGGCTGGAGCCGCTGTTGGCTTCGCTGCTGACGGTGCCCGGCGTCGGCGGCAACACGCTGTCGACCTCGGGGCTGGGGCGTTTTCTGGTATTCGTCTATATCTGGCTGCCGTTCATGATCCTGCCGATCCAGGCGGCGCTGGAGCGCCTGCCGCCCTCGCTGCTGCATGCCTCAGCGGATCTGGGCGCGCGACCGGCGCAGACTTTCCGCCACGTTATTTTGCCGCTGGCGGTGCCGGGTATCGCCGCCGGATCGATCTTCACCTTCTCGCTGACGCTGGGCGACTTTATCGTGCCGCAGCTGGTGGGGCCGCCGGGCTATTTCATCGGCAGCATGGTGTACGCCCAGCAGGGCGCGATCGGCAATATGCCGATGGCCGCGGCCTTTACGCTGGTGCCGATCGTCCTGATCGCCATCTACCTTTCCATCGTCAAACGTCTGGGGGCTTTCGATGCACTCTGAACGCGCGCCCTTAGGGCTGAAGCTGGCCGCCTGGGGCGGACTTGTCTTCCTGCATTTCCCGTTGGCGATCATCGCCATCTATGCCTTCAACACCGAGGATGCGGCCTTCAGCTTCCCGCCGAAGGGCTTCACGCTGCACTGGTTTAACGTCGCCGCCGGGCGGCAGGACATCCTCGATGCGGTACTGCTGTCGGCGCAGATCGCCTGCCTGGCGACCGCCATCGCGCTGGTGCTCGGCACCCTGGCGGCGGCGGCGCTGTATCGGCGCGATTTCTTCGGCAAGGACAGCATTTCGCTGCTGCTGCTGCTGCCGATCGCGCTGCCGGGGATCGTCACCGGCCTAGCGCTGCTGGCGGCGTTCAAGGCGCTGAACATCGAGCCGGGCATCCTGACCATCGTCGTCGGCCATGCGACGTTCTGCGTGGTGATCGTGTTCAACAACGTCATCGCCCGGTTCCGCCGCACCTCGTACAGCTTGATCGAAGCGTCGATGGATCTCGGCGCCGACGGCTGGCAAACCTTCCGTTACGTGATCTTGCCGAACCTCGGCTCGGCGCTGCTGGCCGGCGGCATGCTGGCGTTTGCGCTGTCGTTCGACGAAATCATCGTGACCACCTTTACCGCTGGCCACGAGCGCACGCTGCCGCTGTGGCTGCTGAACCAGCTTGGCCGCCCGCGCGACGTGCCGATCACCAACGTGGTGGCGCTGTCGGTGATGCTGTTGACCATGCTGCCGATCCTCGGCGCTTACTACCTAACCAAAGGTGGAGAAAGCGTCGCCGGCAGCGGCAAATAATTTCCTTACCCGACCTCTGATAAAAGGATAACCCTATGCAAAGCCAACTGTTGATTGACGGCCAACTGGTGAATGGCCAGGGCGCGACCCAGCCGGTGTATAACCCGGCGACCGGCGAAGTGATCGCGCAGGTGGCGGAGGCCAGCCCGGAGCAGGTCGATCGCGCGGTGCTGGCGGCGGATGCCGCGTTCGCCGCCTGGGGGCAAACCACGCCGAAGGAGCGCGCCGAGCATCTGCTCAAGCTGGCAGATCTGATCGACGAGCATGCCGAGACCTTCGCCAGGCTGGAGTCGCTCAACTGCGGCAAGCCTTATCACTGCGTGTTGAACGACGAACTGCCGGCGGTGGCCGACGTGTTTCGCTTCTTCGCCGGGGCCAGCCGCTGCCTGACCGGCATGGCCGCCGGCGAGTATCTGGCCGGGCATACCTCGATGATCCGCCGCGATCCGCTCGGCGTGGTGGCTTCGATCGCCCCGTGGAACTACCCGCTGATGATGGCGGCCTGGAAACTGGCGCCGGCGCTGGCGGCGGGCAACTGCGTGGTGATTAAGCCTTCGGAGCAGACGCCGCTGACCACTTTCAAACTAGCCGAACTGGCCGCCGGGCTGTTCCCGCCGGGCGTGCTCAACGTGCTGTTCGGCCGCGGCGCCGGCGTCGGCGATCGACTGACCGGGCATGACAAGGTGCGCATGGTGTCGCTGACCGGCTCGATCGCCACCGGCGAGCACATCATCGCCCACACCGCCGCCGGCATTAAGCGCACCCATATGGAGCTGGGCGGCAAGGCGCCGGTGCTGGTATTCGACGATGCCGATCTGCAGCAGGTGGTGGACGGCATTCGCGGCTTCGGTTTCTACAACGCCGGGCAGGATTGCACCGCCGCCTGCCGCATCTACGCGCAGAAAAGCATTTATCCCGAGCTGGTGAAGCGGCTGGGCGAGGCGGTGGCCAGCCTGAAGATTGGTGCGCCGGACGACGAGAGCACCGAACTGGGGCCGTTGATTACCGCCCAGCATCTGGAGCGGGTGGCCGGTTTTGTCGAGCGCGCCAAAGCGTTGCCGCACGTGCAGGTGGTGACCGGCGGCGAGAAGGTGAAAGGGCCGGGTTACTATTTCCAGCCGACGCTGTTGGCCGGCGCGCGCCAGGAAGATGAGATCGTGCAGCGCGAAGTGTTCGGCCCGGTGGTGACGGTGACGCCGTTTGACGATGAAGAGCAGGTGCTGGCCTGGGCGAATGAATCCAACTACGGGCTGGCGTCGTCCGTGTGGACCCGCGACGTGGGCCGCGCGCATCGCTTAAGCGCCCGGCTGCAATATGGCTGCACTTGGGTGAACACCCACTTCATGCTGGTGAGCGAAATGCCGCACGGCGGCCAAAAACTGTCCGGTTACGGCAAGGATATGTCGATGTACGGGCTGGAGGATTACACGGCCATTCGTCATGTAATGTTCAAACATTGATTTTACAGTAATTATCCGCACAATAGCGCGGCCTTCGAGCCGGCTCCGGCCGGCTGATGATAATAAAAATTGAAAGGAAGCCTATATGGGTATCACCAGACGCGATTTTCTCAACGGGGTGGCGATCACCATCGCCGCCGGGTTGACGCCGCTGCAAATCTTGCGCGCGTCGCCGCAAACCGCCAATCAAACCCTGTACTACCCGCCGGCGCTGACCGGGCTGCGGGGTAACCATCCGGGCTCGTTCGAGCATGCGCATCAACTGGGGCGCGACGGCAAAACCTTTGATTTCGGCAGCGTACCCGCCGTTGAAGAGTTCGATCTGGTGGTGGTCGGTGCCGGCATCAGCGGGTTGGCGGCCGCCTGTTTCTGGCAGCAGCTGAAAGGCGAGCAGCAGCGCATTCTTTTGATCGACAACCATGACGACTTCGGCGGCCACGCCAAGCGCAACGAATTCAACACCGACGACGGCATGCTGCTCGGCTACGGCGGCAGTGAATCGCTGCAGTCGCCGCGCTCCAACTTCAGCCCGGTGGCGATGGGGCTGCTGCGCAAGCTCGGCGTCGATATCGACCAACTGGAGCAGGCGTTTGACACCACCTTCTACCCGGATCTGAACCTGAGCCGTGGGGTTTACTTCGATCGCAAGAACTTCGGCGTCGACAAGGTGGTGAGCGGCGATCCGGGCCGCACGGTGGCGGACGACATTCCGCGCGATCGCCTCAACGGCCGCTCTTATGAAGCGTTCATCGGCGATTTCCCACTGCCGGAAAGCGATCGCCAGGCGCTGATCGCGCTGCATACGGTGGAGAAAGATTATCTGCCGGAGATGACGCTGGAGCAGAAGGTCGAGTGGCTCGATACCCACAGCTACACCCAGTTCCTGCGTGAAAAAGTGGGCCTGAGCGAGCTGGCGATCCGGTATTTCCAGCAGACCACCAACGACTTCCAGGCGGTGGGCATCGACGGCACCTCGTGCAGCGATGCACGCATCTGCGATCTGCCGGGCCTCGGCGGCATGAATCTGCCGCCGCTGGACGAAGAGTCGCAGGCGGATCTCGACGATCCTTACGTGTTCCACTTCCCGGACGGCAACGCCACGCTGGCGCGCCTGATGGTGCGCAAGCTGATCCCGGCGGTGGCGCCGGCCGGCAAAGATATGAACGACGTGGTGCTGGCCAAATTCGACTACAGCCAGCTCGATCGGCCGGAGTCGCCGGTGAAGCTGCGTTTAAACAGCACCGGGCTGCACGCGGCCAACGTCGGCGACAAGGTGGAAGTCACCTATATGACCGGCGAGAAGATGACCAAGGTGCGCGCCGGGCAGGTAGTGATGGCCGGCTACAACATGATGATCCCGTATCTGGTGCCGGAGATGTCGCACGAGCAGCAGGAGGCGCTGAAGCAGAACGTCAAGGCGCCGCTGGTGTACAGCAAGGTGGTGATCCGCAACTGGCAGCCGTTCATTAAGCTGGGCGTGCACGAAATTTATTCGCCGGCCGCGCCGTACAGCCGCGTGAAGCTGGACTACCCGGTGAGCATGGGCGGGTACCAGCACCCGCGCGATCCGGATCGGCCAATCGGCCTGCATATGGTGTACGTGCCGACGCTGCCGGGCAGCGGCCTCAGCCCGCGCGAGCAGTCGCGCAAAGGGCGCGCGCTGCTGCTGGGCACGCCGTTCGAGGTGCACGAACAGATGATCCGCGAACAATTGCAGGGCATGTTGGGCGACGCCGGTTTCGACCATCAGCGCGACATTCAGGCGATCACCGTCAACCGCTGGTCACACGGTTACTCCTACTTCCTCAACGGGTTGTTTGACGACGAAGATGAAGCCAAGAAAATCATCGAAACGGCGCGGCAGCCGATCGGCAAGATCGTTATCGCCAACTCCGATGCCGACTGGAGCCCGTACGCCAACTCGGCGATCGATCAGGCGTGGCGTGCGGTGAATGAACTGGCCTACGGCAAGGTTGCCGCCAAGGAGGGAGCATGAGTCTGCGCTCGCTGTACCTGTTGAGCCTGCTGGCCGCCGGCGGTTCTGCCCAGGCGATGTCGGCCGGGGAATACGTCGCCAAAGCCGGTGATTGCACCGCCTGCCATACCGCGCCGGGCGGCGCAGAATTGGCGGGCGGCATGAAGTTCCCGACGCCGCTCGGGGCTATCTACGCCACCAACATCACGCCGGACAAGCTGCACGGCATCGGCGCTTACTCATTCGAAGAGTTCGATCGCGCCATGCGGCAGGGGATCGCCAAAGACGGTCACCGGCTTTATCCGGCGATGCCGTACACCTCGTACGCCAAAATGAGCGCGGAAGACATGCGCGCGCTGTATGACTATCTGATGAAAGAGGTGCCGGCGCAGAACGTCGCCAACCGCGACAGCGATATCAGCTGGCCGCTGTCGATGCGCTGGCCGCTGGCGGTGTGGAACTCGCTGTTCCACGACGACCAGCCGTATCAGGCAGATCCGCATCAAAGCGCCGAGTGGAACCGCGGCGCCTATCTGGTGCAGGGCGCGGGCCATTGCGGCAGCTGCCACACGCCGCGCGGCTGGGCGATGCAGGAGAAGGGCCTGGACGGTAAGGCGCCGGTATTCCTGAGCGGCGCCGAGCTGGACGGCTGGTACGCCTCCAATCTGCGCGGCCTGCCGCCGGAAGAGGTGACGGCGCTGCTGAAAACCGGGCGCAGCCGCCATGCGGCGGTCGCCGGGCCGATGAGCGAGGTGGTAACCCACAGTACGCAGTATCTCAGCGACGGCGATCTGAACGCCATCGCGGTGTACCTGCGCAGCCTGGCGCCGGAAACCGCCGCCAAAGCCGCTGCGCCAGCCACGCAGGCGGATAACCCGGGTGGCAAGGCGACCTATGCAATGTACTGCTCGACCTGCCACGGCAATAAGGGGGAGGGTACCGACTTCGCCATTCCGGCGCTGGCAGGCAATGCCACGGTAACGGCGGACAATCCGCTGACCGCGCTGCGGGTGGTGCTGGAGGGGGCGCATACGCCGATCACGCAGCAGGCGATGGCGTTCGACATGCCGGCTTACGGCTGGGCGTTGAACGATCGGCAGGCGGCGGATCTGATGAGCTATCTGCGGGGAAGCTGGGGCAACCAGGCGGCGCCGGTGACGGTGCAGCAGGTCCAGGACGCGCGCCAACTGCAGGCGAAATGAAGAGGGAGCGCGGTCTGACGGCCGCGCTCCGCAAGCATTACAGCACTTTATGCGGGCCGAAGCATTCGTAGTGGATGCGTTCGGCCTCTACGCCCATCTCCAGCAGCTGTTTGCCCACGAACTGCATGAAGGCCACCGGGCCGCAGAAGTAATAGTGCATCTGCGGATCGGCCAGGCTGCCTTGCAGCGCGCTCAAATCCATCAATCCGCGGCTGTGGTAGTCGCGGCCTTCCACGTCATCGGCACCCGGCTCGCGGTACCACACATGGCGGCTCAGATTTGGCATACGGCCGGCAATATCCGCTACCTCATCGGCAAAGGCGTGTACGCTGCCGTTTTCCGCCGCGTGCAGCCAGTGGACCTGCGCCTGATGTTGGCTGTCGTGCAGGGTGTTGAGCATGCCGAGCATCGGGGTTTGGCCGACGCCGGCGGAGATCAGCGCCACCGGCGTGGTCGGCGCCACGTCGAGGAAGAAGTCGCCGTGCGGCGGGGCGATGTCGATCACGTCGCCTTCCTGCGCCTGCTGGTGCAGGTAGTTGGACACTTTCCCCTGATCTTCGCGCTTCACCGCGATGCGGTAGAACTCGCCGTTTGGCGAGGTGGTCAGCGAGTACTGGCGAATTTCCTGATGCTCCAGGCTGTCGTGCTTGATGTAGACCGCCAGGTATTGCCCCGGTTTGAAGTCCGCCACCCGGCCGCCGTCCACCGGCGCCAGCACGAAGCTGCAGATCACGTCGCTCTGCGGCTGTTTCTTCAGGATGCGGAATGCGCGCAGATCGCGCCAGCCGCCGTTGTCGGTTTCGCTCTGCTGATAAATCTGCTCTTCACGCTGGATAAATACGTTGGCCAGCACGCCGTAGGCCTTGCCCCAGGCGTCCAGGACTTCCTGGCCCGGGCTGAACATTTCGTCCAGCGTCGCCAGCAGGTGACCGCCGACGATTTGGTACTGCTCCGGCTGGATATTGAAGCTGGTGTGCTTCTGCGCGATGCGCTCCACCGCCGGCAGCAGCGCCGCAGGTTCTCGATGTTGGCGGCGTAGGCGCAGATGGCGTCGAACAGCGCTTGACGCTGATCGCCGTTGCGCTGGTTGCTCATGTTGAAAATATCTTTCAATTCCGGGTTATGCGCGAACATGCGATCGTAAAAGTGGGCGGTCAGCTTCGGCCCGGTCGCAGCCAGCAGGGGAATGGTGGATTTCACGGTGGCGATGGTTTGGCTATCCAGCATGGAAGCGCTCCTTAGGTTAGGATCTTGACGATAATTGTAATGATGCATTTTAAATGCATCTTATTGGGTTCCGCGTCGCTTGTAAATACCCTTGTTTTCGTTGCGGTGTTCTTCGGGCGTCGATCGCGCTCACAGAACATGAAAAAAGCGCATCGTTCGCATGAGGAAATGTCCGTTGATAAACGACGGCATTTAGCGGATCAAAGCCTTGCGCCACCTTATGCCAATCGTTTGCGTAAAAACCTCTGTCAAGACCTATCTTCGGTGGGGCGAAACGGTTTACACTGTGGCCCAGAACCCAAACGGGTAGTTATTTGGTGATTTTTTAGTTAGCTGATTTAAGTCAGGAGATGCCGGATGTTAAAGCGTGAAATGAACATTGCCGATTACGATGCGGAACTGTGGCGTGCCATGGAGCAGGAAGTGGTGCGTCAGGAAGAGCACATCGAGCTGATCGCGTCTGAGAACTACACCAGCCCGCGCGTGATGCAGGCTCAGGGTTCCCAGCTGACCAACAAATACGCTGAAGGCTATCCGGGCAAGCGTTACTACGGCGGCTGCGAATACGTGGATATCGTTGAGCAGCTGGCTATCGATCGTGCCAAAGAATTGTTCGGCGCCGATTACGCCAACGTGCAGCCGCACTCCGGCTCCCAGGCTAACTTCGCCGTGTACACCGCGCTGCTGCAGCCGGGCGACACCATTCTGGGCATGAACCTGGCGCACGGCGGCCACCTGACCCACGGTTCCCCGGTTAACCTGTCCGGCAAACTGTATAACGTGGTGCCTTACGGCATCGACGACAAAGGCCAAATCGACTATGACGATCTGGCCAAACAGGCGCAAACCCACAAGCCGAAAATGATCATCGGCGGCTTCTCCGCTTACTCCGGCGTGGTTGACTGGGCCAAAATGCGCGAAATCGCCGACAGCATCGGCGCTTACCTGTTCGTCGACATGGCGCACGTGGCTGGCCTGATCGCCGCCGGCGTGTACCCGAACCCGGTACCGCACGCGCACATCGTCACTACCACCACCCACAAAACCCTGGCGGGTCCGCGCGGCGGCCTGATCCTGGCGAAGGGCGGCGACGAAGAGCTGTACAAGAAGCTGAACTCCGCCGTGTTCCCTGGCGGCCAGGGCGGCCCGCTGATGCACGTGATCGCCGGCAAGGCGGTGGCGCTGAAAGAAGCGATGGAGCCTGAGTTCAAGGTTTACCAGCAGCAAGTGGCGGTCAACGCCAAGGCGATGGTGGACGTGTTCCTGCAGCGCGGCTACAAAGTGGTCTCCGGCGGCACCCATAACCACCTGTTCCTGCTGGATCTGGTCGATAAAAACCTGACCGGTAAAGAAGCGGACGCCGCCCTGGGCCGCGCCAACATCACCGTCAACAAAAACAGCGTGCCGAACGATCCGAAGAGCCCGTTCGTCACCTCCGGCGTGCGTATCGGCACCCCGGCCGTGACCCGTCGCGGCTTCAAAGAAGCCGACGTGCGCGAACTGGCCGGTTGGATCTGCGATGTGCTGGACAACATCAACGATGAAGCCACCATCGAACGCACCAAGAAGAAAGTGCTGGATATCTGCGCCCGCCTGCCGGTTTACGCATAATCCCGCTTTTGCCTGATAAAACCCGCTGCGGCGGGTTTTTTTGTGGCCGCTCGCGGTAAACTGTGAGCTGTCTGGCACTCTAACGCATTGAAGCGGAATGAAGATTGCGGGGCGGTGTGAGCTCTGTCAAAGTATTGCCCTCACTCCGGAGGGATCATGGTTCTGCAATCCACGCGTTGGCTCGCGCTCAGCTATTTCACCTACTTCTTTTCCTATGGCATCTTCTTACCGTTCTGGGGCGTGTGGCTGAAAGGCGAAGGCATCGCGCCGGAAACCATCGGCATATTGCTCGGCGCCGGTTTGGTGGCCCGCTTCCTCGGCAGTTTACTGATTGCACCCCGCGTTAAAGATCCCTCTCATTTAGTCTCCGCCCTGCGCCTGCTGGCGCTGCTGACACTGGCTTTCGCGGTTGGCTTCTGTTTCGGCAACGGCTGGGGCTGGCTGATGCTGGTGATAGCGGGGTTCAACCTGTTCTTCTCGCCGCTGGTGCCGCTGACCGACGCGCTGGCCGCCACCTGGCAAAAGCAGATCCGTATGGACTACGGCCGGGTAAGGCTGTGGGGCTCGCTGGCGTTCGTCATCGGCTCGGCGCTGACCGGGCAGCTGGTGGCGGTGTGGGGCCATAACGCCATTCTCTACAGCCTGATCTTCAGCGTGCTGGCGATGCTGCTGGGCATGTTGCTGAAGCCGAGCGTCATGCCGCAGGGCGAAGCGCGTACGCACAGCGATACCGAACGTTCGCTGTGGGCACTGCTGAAAGAGGGGCCGGTCTGGCGCTTCCTGTTGTGCGTCACGCTGCTGCAGGGGGCGCACGCCGGCTACTACAGCTTCGGCTCCATTTACTGGCAGGAGGCGGGCTATTCGGCCTCGACCATCGGCTATCTGTGGTCGCTGGGCGTGGTGGCGGAGGTGATTATTTTCGCCAGCAGCAACGTGCTGTTCCGCCGCTGGAATGCGCGCAACCTGCTGTTGCTCTCCGCCTGCTGCGGCGTGTTGCGCTGGAGCCTGATGGCCTATAGCACCGAGCTGGGCTGGCTGCTGCTGATCCAGATCCTGCATTGCGGCACCTTCACCGTCTGCCATCTGGCGGCGATGCGCTTTATCGCCGCGCGCCAGGGGCAAGAGGTGATCCGGCTGCAGGCGGTGTATTCGGCGCTGGCGATGGGCGGCGGTATCGCCGTCATGACGGTCATTGCCGGGTTCCTGTTCGAATATTGGCAGGGCGGGGTTTTCTGGGTGATGGCGGCGGTCGCGGTGCCGGCCTTGTTCATCCGGCCGCCGGCGGTCAGCGTCAGCCGCTGATTAAGGCGCTTCCAGCAGCGCGCGGATGGCCTGGCGCTGCCGGGTTTCCAGCGGCAGTTCGGTATAGATCAACGGCGGGTGCGGATCGCTGTGCACCGCCGCATAAGGGGTGATCACCAGCATGACGCCCTGCGGCGCTCCGCCGCGCAGATAGTCGCTCAACGGCAGATACTTGATGTTCAGCGGCAGCAGCGTGAGCTCGCGGATCTGGTATTCCACTTCCTCTTCCAACTGCGGGTTATCCAGCGTCAGCAGCAGCACCTGTTTCTCCTGCAGCGCGTTGTCCTGCATCAGCCAGGCGCCGAAGCTGATGGCCACCAGGCCCGCCTCCTCGTTGGAAAAATGCACGCCGTATTCCTGTTCCAGCGGTATCAGCGCTTCCTGCGTGGTGCGCATCAGCCGCGGGTATTTGCGCACCACTTCTTCCAGCAGCATATTGTCGATGCCGATGGCGAAACGGCAGCGCTCCAGCGCCGGCGCCAGATGGGCGAACAGCTGGCTGACCAGCTCCGTCTTGCTGCTGAAGGCCATGCCGGAAAGCTGCTGGAAACGCTCGACCATGCTGTCGATCGCCGCCATCAATCTCTGCTCTTGCGCCGAGTCATTGCTGTGGTAGCTGTGATTTTTCAACATGGTGAAGGTCAGCGCCAAAAAATCGCGCTCGTCTGCCTGCGGCGGCTGGTTAAACAGCCGGTTGCAGGCCTGATGCAACCAAGCGGCGGCCTGCTGCTCCGGCTTTTGCCGCAGCCAGTCGCGTTGAACGGCGTCGAAATGCGGATGGCGCTGCAGGCGATTTTGCCAGGCGCAGTAGAGCAGGTAATGCTGCAGGAATTGGCGGTCGCGCGCGTCAAAGTGGCGGCTGAGCAGTGGCTCGCAGGCGTCGATCGCTTGAGCCAGCGCAGACGCTGGGGCGGCATCGGCCGCCAGCGCGTGCCGCAGGCGCGGGGCGAAATCGTCTTCGACGAACCGCGGGCTGCAGCGCAGGGCCCGTCGCAGCCAATGGATCAGACACAGGCGTTGGTTGAGCGCGCTGCCCCGCAGTTGGTAGCCATGGTCGGGATCGACGGCGATCTCCAGGTGATGGAAACGCTGGATTTCACTGGCCACCTCGGCTATATCTTGCCGGGTTATCGGGGGGGCGACGCCGTTGATTCGGCTTAGGGTCTCCAGCTGTAACTCGGGCTCCGGCGTGTACAGCATCAGCAGCAGATGGCAGCGCCGTTGTTGTCCGGAGAGCGCGGGCACGGGAGAGGTGTCCAGGCTCATTATCACCTTCCGGCATAAAAGGTTGAGATTATGCCTAAGCATAGCAAAAGGCTTTGTGCCGGCAGGGTTACCGCGCGGCTTTTACTTCGGCTTACAACTTTCGTCACAAATATCGCCGGGAGAGGCGGGCCGTTCGGCAGTTATTTGTGTTACGTTATAACAAATACAGGTAAGGCAGGATAATGATGAAGTTACGTCGTCTTTTGGCTGCTTTCGGCGCCGTGTTCAGCGCCGGTGCGATCGCGCATCCACACAGCTTTATCGACATGAATACCACCTTCGTCGCCAAAGACCAGCGGCTGGTCGGCCTGAAAATGGTGTGGGTGATGGATGAAATCACCTCGGCGGATCTGCTTTACGATGCGAAAAACGCCAAGAGCGATTCGGAAGTGTGGAAAAAGCTGGCGGCGGAAGTGATGGCCAACGTGCTGGGGCAGCACTATTTCACCGATCTTTACCGCGACGGCAAGCCGGTGAAATACCTGAACTTGCCCAGCGAATATCACCTGTCGCGCCAGGGCAATCAGGCGGTGCTGGAGTTCGTGCTGCCGTTGGCCGAACCGCAGCCGCTGGCGGGCAAGCCGTTCGAACTTTCTACTTACGATCCGACTTATTTCGTGGATATGACCTATAAAGACCAAAATGCACTGCATCTGCCGCCGGAGATGGCGCAGCAGTGCAGCTACAAGCTGATGACGCCGCAGCCGAATGCGTCGCTGCAGGCCTATGCGCTGTCGCTCGACAAGAACGACTCGCCCGGCGAAGACCTGGCGCTGGGGCAACAGTTCGCCCAGCGGGTGACGCTGCAATGTCGTTAAATCTCTCGCAACCGACGACGAGCCGGCGTCACTGGGCCTTCGGCCTGTGGCCGCTGCTGCCGTTCACACTGGTGCTGGCGGCCGCCGCGCTGCTGGCGTGGCACTATTGGCCGCAGCTGCTGATGCAGAGCGTGGTGTGGCAAAAAGCGCTGCACCAGCAGATGGCGGGGCTGTTGCAGCAGGTGAAAGCCGCGCCGCAGCAGACCGGGCTGGCGCTGATGCTGTTCAGCCTCGGCTATGGCGTCTTGCATGCGCTCGGCCCCGGCCACGGCAAAGTGGTGATCGCCACCTACCTGGCCACCCATCCGGCGCGGCTGAAAAGCAGCCTGAAGCTGACCTTCGCGGCTTCGCTGGTGCAGGGCGGGGTGGCGATCGCGCTGGTCACGCTGATGCTGGTGGTGTTACAGCTCTCTTCGCGCCAGCTGCACCAAAGCAGTTTCTGGCTGGAGAAGGGCAGCTTTATTCTGGTGATGCTGCTTGGCGTGCTGCTGAGTTGGCGCGCGCTGAAACGCCTGTTTGCGGCGATCAAGGCGCTGCGCCCGGCGCCGGCGCTGCGCATCAACAGCCTGACGCCATTGGCGGCGGATCATGTGCACAGCGCCAATTGCGGCTGCGGCCACCGGCATCTGCCGAGCGACAGCGAGCTGCAGGCGGGAAGCGACTGGCGCACTCAGGCCGCCATCGTGCTGGCGATGGGCATGCGTCCCTGTTCGGGGGCGATTTTAGTGCTGCTGTTCTCCAAGGTGATCGGCGTGTTCGGTTGGGGAGTGATCTCCGCGCTGGCGATGGCGTTCGGCACCTCGTTGACCATCTCCATGCTGGCGCTGCTGGTGCATTACAGCCGCCGGCTGGCGGTGCGCCTCAGCCGTTCGCGCGCGCCCGCCGCCTGGAGCGCGGTGGCTTGGGGCTCGCTGGCGCTGGCCGGCGGTCTGATCCTGTTGGCCGCCGGGCTGTTGCTGTACGTCAGCGCGCAGCCGGAATTCGGCGGCGGCATCCGCCCCTTCTCCCGCTAACGGGCATAAAAAAAGCGCTGCATCGGCAGCGCTTTTTTTCGATTCGCTTCTGGCGATTAACGCTTCAGCGCTTCGCTCAGTTCTTCACGCATGGTGGCCAGCATGGCTTTCACCACGCGCGGGTTACCTGCGACCAGGTTACCTGAGCTGAAGTGGTTGTGGCCGCCGACGAAGTCGGTCACCAGGCCGCCGGCTTCACGCACCAGCAGCTCGCCCGCGGCGAAGTCCCACGGCTTCAGGCCGATCTCGAAGAAACCGTCTACGCGGCCGGCGGCCACATAGGCCAGATCCAGCGCGGCGGAACCGGTGCGACGGAAGTCTGCGCACTGGGTGAACAGCTTGCCGACGATGTTGATGTAAGGCGTTGCGTGCTGTTTGACTTTGAACGGGAAGCCGGTCGCCAGGATGGTGCCATCCAGATCTTTGGCGTTGGTACCGCGCAGGCGGTAGCCGTTGAGCTGTGCGCCCTGACCGCGCGTGGCGGTGAACAGTTCGTTGCGCATCGGATCGTAAACCACGGCCACTTCAGTACGGCCTTTGATGCGTACGGCGATGGAAACGGAGAAATGAGGGAAACGTTTGATGAAGTTTGCAGTGCCATCCAGTGGATCGATCACCCATTGCACATCGCGATCTTCGCCGATCAGCTCACCGCGTTCTTCGCTCACGATACTGTGTTGCGGATAAGACTTGCGGATGACGTCGATGATCAGATGCTCTGCATCGCGATCGACGTTGGTGACGAAGTCATTGGTCCCTTTCTGGCTCGCTTCTACAGCGTCAGGGGTTTCGTAGTTTTTGGCAATCAGGTTACCGGCCTTGCGCGCAGCGCGCACGGCGATAGTCAGCATCGGATGCATGGGTATCTTCCAACTAGGATGTTAAAGAACAGGAAACGGCGCGAAGTATAGCAGCTGTTCGGCAAATTGCCTACGGCTGTGTTAAGATGCTGCGATTTTCCGCCACGCTCAGAGTTTGTATGCTGCACAATATCCGCATTGTTCTGGTAGAGACTTCACATACCGGCAACATGGGCTCGACCGCCAGAGCCATGAAAACCATGGGGTTAACCAACCTTTATCTGGTTAATCCGCTGATCAAACCCGATTCTCAGGCCATCGCCCTGGCTGCCGGCGCCAGCGACGTGATCGGCAACGCCACCATCGTCGATACCCTCGATGACGCCATCGCCGGCTGTAGCTTGGTGGTGGGCACCAGCGCACGTTCTCGCACCTTGCCGTGGCCGATGCTGGAGCCGCGTGAATGCGGCGTGCGCGCGGTGCACGAGGGCGAGCACGCGCCGGTGGCGCTGGTGTTCGGCCGCGAACGCGTCGGGCTGACCAACGATGAATTGCAGAAGTGCCACTACCACGTCGCCATTCCGGCCAACCCGGACTACAGCTCGCTGAACCTGGCGATGGCGGTGCAGATCCTGGCGTATGAAGTGCGCGTGGCTTACCTCGATCGCCAACAGGCGGGCGCGCCGCAGCTGGAAGAGACGCCGTATCCGCTGGTGGATGACCTCGAGCGTTTCTATCAGCACCTGGAGCAGACGCTGCAGCGCACCGGCTTTATTCGCCCGTCCCATCCGGGCCAGGTGATGAGCCGCCTGCGCCGGCTGTTCACCCGCGCGCGCCCGGAAGGGCAGGAGCTGAATATCCTGCGCGGCATGCTAACCTCGATCGAGAAACAGGATAAACATCAAGGTAATTAATTGATGTGGCATAACGGTGGGCGACAATAGTATTAGTTATCCAAAGGTTATAACATGTATTTTATATACCTTTGTTCTTGCTAAGTTCAAAACGTGCTAATACTTGAGTCAATTACTAGGTTAAATAGTTGACTGTTTTACTCAGGAATGTCAGACTTTCGGCCATATTTGACCAACAGGTAACCATTGAGCTATGAGACTGACATCCAAAGGCCGTTATGCCGTAACCGCTATGCTTGACGTAGCGCTGCATTCCCAGGAAGGGCCGGTGCCACTGGCGGACATTTCCGAACGCCAGGGTATTTCGCTCTCTTATCTGGAACAATTATTCTCCCGTCTGCGCAAGAATGGCCTGGTGGCCAGCGTGCGCGGTCCGGGCGGTGGTTATCTGCTGGGTAAAGACGCGGGTGAGATCGCCGTTGGCGCTGTCATCACTGCCGTCGATGAATCGGTAGATGCAACCCGTTGCCAGGGCAAAGAAGGCTGTCAGGGCGGCGATCGCTGCTTGACCCACGCCCTGTGGCGCGATCTGAGCGAGCGCATCAGCGGGTTCCTGAACAACATTACGCTGGCAGAACTGGTCAATAACCAGGAAGTGCTGGTGGTGGCGGATCGTCAAAACAACGATACGCGCCGCACGGCCAACGGTCGTCCGCAAGAAACTATCAACGTTAATCTGCGCGCATAAGCAGCTGGCGAAATTATTTTAGTTTTTGGAAGTGATGTACGGAGCACAAGAGCAATGAAATTACCGATTTATCTGGATTACTCAGCAACGACGCCGGTTGACCCGCGCGTTGCTGAGAAGATGATGCAGTTTTTGACCCTGGACGGCACTTTCGGCAACCCGGCTTCCCGTTCCCACCGTTTCGGTTGGCAGGCGGAAGAGGCGGTAGACATCGCCCGTAACCAAATCGCCGAACTGGTGGGCGCCGACCCACGCGAAATCGTCTTCACCTCCGGGGCGACCGAATCCGACAACCTGGCGATTAAAGGCGCTGCCAATTTCTACCAGAAAAAAGGCAAGCACATCATCACCAGCAAAACCGAACACAAAGCCGTGCTGGACACCTGCCGTCAACTGGAGCGCGAAGGGTTTGAAGTGACCTACCTGGCGCCACAGAGCAACGGTATCATCAGCCTGCAGGATCTCGAAGCGGCGCTGCGCGATGACACCATCCTGGTCTCCATCATGCACGTCAACAACGAAATCGGCGTGGTGCAGGACATCGAAGCGATCGGTGAAATGTGCCGTGCGCGCGGTATCATCTACCACGTTGACGCCACCCAGAGCGTGGGCAAACTGCCTATCGATCTGAGCAAGCTGAAAGTCGACCTGATGTCGTTCTCCGGCCACAAAATCTATGGTCCGAAAGGCATCGGCGCGCTGTACGTGCGTCGTAAGCCGCGCATCCGCATCGAAGCGCAGGTGCACGGCGGCGGTCACGAGCGCGGCATGCGTTCCGGTACCCTGCCTGTCCACCAGATCGTCGGCATGGGCGAAGCTTACCGCATCGCCAAAGAAGAGATGACCGAAGAGATGGCGCGTCTGCGCACCCTGCGCGATCGTCTGTGGAACGGCGTGAAAGATATGGAAGAAGTGTATCTGAACGGCGATCTGGAGCACGGCGCACCGAACATCCTGAACGTCAGCTTCAACTACGTTGAAGGCGAGTCGCTGATCATGGCGCTGAAAGACCTGGCCGTTTCTTCCGGTTCAGCCTGTACCTCCGCCAGCCTCGAGCCGTCCTACGTGCTGCGCGCGCTGGGCATGAGCGATGAATTGGCGCACAGCTCGATCCGTTTCTCCCTGGGGCGTTTCACCACGGAAGAAGAGATCGACTACACCATTCAACTGGTGCGTAAATCCATCGGCCGTCTGCGCGATCTGTCCCCACTGTGGGAGATGTTCAAGCAGGGCGTGGACATCAACAGCATCGAATGGGCGCATCATTAATTCTCAGGTTTCAGGAGCAAGGTCATGGCTTACAGCGAAAAAGTAATCGATCATTATGAAAACCCACGTAACGTGGGTTCTTTCGACAACGAAGATCCTACCGTCGGCAGCGGCATGGTAGGGGCGCCGGCTTGCGGCGACGTGATGAAGCTGCAAATCAAGGTTAACGATGAAGGCATCATCGAAGACGCGCGCTTTAAAACTTACGGCTGCGGTTCCGCCATCGCCTCCAGCTCGCTGGTGACCGAATGGATGAAAGGCAAGTCGCTCGATCAGGCTGAAGCGATCAAAAACACCCAGATCGCCGAAGAGCTGGAATTGCCGCCGGTCAAAATTCACTGCTCGATCCTGGCTGAAGACGCCATCAAAGCAGCGATTGCCGACTATAAGAGCAAGCATAGCGCCAAGTAATTTGTCTGAATCGGCCCGGCCGCGCCGGGCTTTGATGTGAAGTGTGAGGTTGTGATGTCTATTACCATGAGCGACAGCGCTGCGCAGCGTGTTCAGGCGTTTTTGACGAACCGCGGCAAGGGTCTCGGCCTGCGTCTGGGAGTGCGAACTTCCGGCTGCTCCGGGATGGCCTATGTGCTGGAATTTGTTGACGAAGCCAACGATGACGACATCGTGTTTGAAGACAAAGGCATCAAGGTGATCATCGACGGCAAGAGCCTGGTCTACCTTGACGGCACCGAGCTTGATTTCGTTAAGGAAGGCCTGAACGAAGGCTTCAAGTTTAACAACCCGAACGTCTCAAGCGAGTGCGGCTGCGGCGAGAGTTTCAACGTCTGACAGTCCATCGTGCTCCCCCGTTTCGGCGGGGGAACTTCATCCGCTAACGCCCAGAGCACGCTATGGATTACTTTACTTTATTCGGGCTGCCCGTTCGCTACACCGTGGACGGCAGCCTGCTTGCGTCCCGCTTCCAGGATCTGCAGCGCCAATTCCACCCCGATCGTTTCGCCAACCAGCCGGAGCGCGAACGCCTGATGGCGTTGCAGCAGGCGGCGACCATCAACGAAGCCTACCAGTCGCTGAAGCACCCGTTAAAACGCGCGGAGTATATGCTATCTTTGCACGGCTTCGATCTGGGCAACGAACAGCATACGATGCGCGACACCGCCTTTCTGATGGAACAGCTGGAGCTGCGTGAAGAGCTCGACGCCATTGAGCGCAAGCCGGAGGCGGAAAGCCTGCTGGCCGATTTCGGCGCGCGGCTGGCCTCCTCCATCAAGCAGCGCAGCGCGCTGATGCTGCAGCAGTTGGACAGTGAACAGTGGGCGGATGCCGCCGACACCGTGCGCAAGCTGCGCTTTTTGGACAAACTCCAGCAACAGGTTGAACAACTCGAAGAAAAACTGCTGGGTTTTGAGTAACACCTTCTGATTCTGATTGTGGAAGCTTCAACATGGCCTTATTACAAATTAGTGAGCCTGGCCTCAGCGCCGCGCCGCACCAGCGACGCCTGGCCGCCGGCATCGACTTAGGCACCACCAACTCGCTGGTCGCCACGGTGCGCAGCGGGCAAGCGGAAACGCTGGCCGACGATCAGGGACGCCATTTGCTGCCTTCGGTGGTGCATTATCAGGCGGACGCGCAGCGCGTCGGCTGGGATGCGCGCCAACAGGCGGCGCAGGATCCGGCCAATACCGTCAGCTCCATCAAACGCATGATGGGTCGTTCGTTGGCGGACGTGCAGCAACGTTACCCGAACCTGCCGTATCAATTTCAGGCCAGCGACAACGGCCTGCCGCTGATCGTCACCGCCGCCGGCCCGGTTAACCCGGTTGGCGTCTCCGCCGATATCCTGCGGGCTCTGTCCGCGCGCGCGCAAGCGGCGCTGGAAGGCGAGCTGGATGGCGTGGTGATCACCGTTCCCGCTTACTTCGACGACGCGCAGCGCCAGGGCACCAAAGACGCGGCGCGTCTGGCCGGCCTGCACGTCCTGCGCCTGCTGAACGAACCGACCGCGGCGGCGATCGCCTACGGGCTGGATTCCGGCCAGGAAGGGGTGATCGCGGTTTACGATCTGGGCGGTGGCACCTTTGATATCTCCATTCTGCGCCTCAGCCGCGGCGTGTTCGAAGTGCTGGCCACCGGCGGCGATTCCGCGCTGGGCGGCGACGATTTCGATCACCTGCTGGCCGACTGGCTGCGCGAGCAGGCCGGCGTGGCCGATCGCAGCGATCACGGTGTGCAGCGCCAACTGCTGGACGCCGCCATCGCCGCCAAAATCGCGTTGAGCGATGCCGACAGCGTGTGCGTTGAGGTAGCCGGCTGGCAGGGCGAGGTGACCCGCGCCCAGTTCGAAGCGCTGATCGCTCCGCTGGTGAAACGTACGTTGATGGCCTGCCGCCGCGCGCTGAAAGATGCCGGCGTCGCCGCCGACGAGGTGCTGGAAGCGGTGATGGTCGGCGGTTCCACCCGCGTGCCGCTGGTGCGTGAGCAGGTGGGGGCCTTCTTCGGCCGCACGCCGCTGACGTCGATCGATCCGGATAAAGTGGTCGCCATCGGCGCCGCGATCCAGGCCGACATCCTGGTGGGCAACAAGCCGGACAGCGACATGCTGCTGCTGGACGTGATCCCGCTGTCGCTGGGCCTGGAAACCATGGGCGGTCTGGTGGAGAAAGTGATCCCGCGCAACACCACCATTCCGGTGGCGCGCGCGCAGGAGTTCACCACCTTTAAAGATGGCCAGAGCGCGATGATGATCCACGTGCTGCAGGGCGAGCGCGAGCTGGTGCAGGATTGCCGTTCGCTGGCGCGCTTCACGCTGCGCGGCCTGCCGCCATTGCCTGCCGGGGGCGCGCACATTCGCGTCACCTTCCAGGTGGATGCCGATGGTCTGCTGAGCGTCACCGCGATGGAGAAATCCACCGGCGTGGAAGCCTCGATCCAGGTCAAGCCGTCATATGGTCTGTCGGACAGCGAAATCGCCGGCATGATCAAGGATTCGATGGCCAACGCGCAAAGCGACGTGGGCGCGCGCAAGCTGGCGGAGCAACGCGTGGAAGCCGCGCGGGTGCTGGAAAGCCTGCAGGGTGCGCTGGCCACCGACGCCGCGCTGCTGAGCGAGGCGGAAAGCCAGGCGATCGCCGCCGCGACCCAGGCGTTGCAGCAGGCGGCGCAGGGTGAAGATCCCGCCGCTATCGAAGACGCCATCAAAACATTAGATGCACAAACGCAAGATTTTGCCGCGCGCCGCATGGACGCTTCCATTCGCCGCGCGCTGGCTGGCCATTCTGTGGATGAGGTTTAACCATGCCTAAAATTGTTTTCCTGCCCCATCAAGACCTTTGCCCGGAAGGGGCGGTTCTGGAAGCCGAAAAAGGGGAGTCGATCCTCAACGTTGCGCTGCGCAACGGCATTGAAATCGAGCACGCCTGCGAGAAATCCTGCGCCTGCACCACCTGCCACTGCATCGTGCGTGAAGGCTTCGATTCGCTGGAAGAGAGCAGCGAGCTGGAAGACGACATGCTGGACAAAGCCTGGGGGCTGGAGCCGGAAAGCCGTCTGAGCTGCCAGGCGCTGGTCGCCGACGAAGATCTGGTGGTCGAAATGCCGCGCTACACCGTCAACCACGCGCGTGAGCATTAATTGTTAGCCGCAGCGTCAACCCGGAGATCATAATGGGACTGAAGTGGACCGACAGCCGTGAAATCGGCGAAGCCCTGTACGACCAATACCCGGACACCGATCCGAAAACCGTGCGTTTTACCGACATGCATCAGTGGATCTGCGATCTCGAAGAGTTCGACGACGATCCGCAGGCTTCCAACGAAAAAATACTGGAAGCGATCCTGCTGGTCTGGTTAGATGAAGCGGAGTAAATAGCGTAACGGGCTGCCATGGGCGGCCCGTTTATTTTGTATCCGACAAGATTAATAAAAGAATAATCCGGAGTAAGAAGGCTATGACAACAGAATTCATGCAGGTCACGCTGTCGCAACAACCTGCCGACGCCCGCTGGGGCGAGAAAGCGCTGCTGAGCACCAACGGTGAAGGGATGACCATCCACCTGACCGGGGCCGACAAGCTGGGCGCGATCCAGCGCGCGGGCCGCAAAATTGATGGCCAGGGCATCAAAAACGTCAAGCTGGCCGGCGACGGTTGGGATTTGGAAAACAGCTGGGCGTTCTGGCAAGGCTATCGCGGGCCGAAAGGGCAGCGCAACGTCGAATGGGCTGAACTGCCGGAAGCCGCGCGTCAGGAGCTGGATAAGCGCCTGAAGATCGTCGACTGGGTGCGTGACACCATCAACATGCCGGCGGAAGAGCTGGGGCCGGAGCAACTGGCGACCCGCGCTGTCGATCTGATGTGCGACGTCGGCTGCGATGCCGTCAGCTACCGTATCACCAAGGGCGAAGATCTGCGCGAGCAGAACTATGCTGGCATCCACACCGTCGGCCGCGGTTCCGAACGCCCGCCGGTGCTGCTGGCGCTGGACTTCAACCCGACCGGTAACCCGGACGCGCCGGTGTTCGCTTGCCTGGTCGGCAAGGGCATCACCTTCGATACCGGCGGTTATAGCCTGAAACAGAGCGCCTTTATGGATTCGATGAAGGCTGACATGGGCGGTGCGGCCACCATCACCGGCGCCCTGGCGCTGGCGGCGGCGCGCGGCTTGAAGCAGCGCGTGAAGCTGTACCTGTGCTGCGCCGACAACATGGTCAGCGGCAACGCCTTCAAACTGGGTGACATCATTCGCTACCGCAACGGCAAAACCGTTGAGGTGATGAACACCGATGCGGAAGGGCGCCTGGTGCTGGCCGACGGCCTGATCGACGCTTCTGAGCAGGATCCGCAGCTGATTATCGACTGCGCCACCCTGACCGGCGCGGCCAAAACCGCAGTGGGCAACGACTACCACGCCCTGTTCAGCTTCGACGATGCGCTGGCGCAGGAACTGTTGAGCAGCGCCGCCGCCGAGCAAGAGCCGTTCTGGCGTTTGCCGCTGGCCGAGTTCCACCGTAGCCAGCTGCCGTCCAACTTCGCCGAGCTGAACAACGTAGCCGGCCCGGCCTACACCGCCGGCGCCAGCACCGCGGCGGCCTTCCTGTCGCACTTCGTCAAGAATTACCAACAGGGCTGGCTGCACATCGACTGCTCCGCCACCTACCGCAAAGGCGCGGTGGATCAGTGGTCGGCCGGCGCGACCGGTTTGGGCGTGCGTACCTTGGCCAACCTGCTGCTGAGCAAAGCCAAATAATTGAACGCCCGCCGCATCGGGCGCTAGAATGCGCATTATCTTCGGGGCCCAGCATGCTGGGCCTCGCTATTTGATCCTGGAGTTTGCCATGAGTGCCCATCATCACGATGCCGCCCCGAGCGAGAACGAACTTGAACGCCTGCTGAAGCTGGCGGTGACGGAGCCGGCCCACCGCCCGGCGTTCTTCCGTGAACTGCTCGAGGCCACGGTGCTGATCCTCGGCGACAGCGAACAGGTGCAGCAGGACGGCGACATCACGCTGAACGCAGATACGCCGGTCAATATCCAGCATTGGGAAAAGCAGGACGGCGGCAGCATCATTCCGTTCTTCACTTCGCTGGAAGCACTGCAGAAGGCCGTTGAGGACGAACAGCCGTTCATCGCCATGCCGGCGCGGGTGTTGTTCGAAATCACCCAGGGCGCGGATCTGTTCCTCAACCCGAAGGCGGAGTACGGCAAAGAGTTCTATCCGGAAGAGGTGGCGATGCTGTTGGCGACCGACGGCGTCGTCAAACCGGTGGAGCATTACGTCGATAAAGAGACCCAAATCCTGCTGGGGCAGCCCGAGGAGTACCCGTCGGCGATGGTGGATGCGTTGACCACGCTGTTCAGCCAGCGCAAACCGGTGCGCCGCGCGTTCCTGGCGCTGATGCACGACCAGGTGGCGGACGAGAAGCCGAATCTGCTGATCGGGCTGGAAGTGGACGCCGAGCCGGCGGAGATCGAGGCGTTGATCAACGAGGCCGGCAGCGTCGCCAGCGAAACGGCGCCAAACGACGAACCGGTGGATTTCTGCCTGGTGTCGGAGAACGAGCGCGGCATCAGCCACTATCTGATCGCCCATACGCAGCCATTTTACCAGCGCCGCTGGGGCAGCTGGCTGCGCAATTTGATCCCGTCTACCGACAAGACCCAGTAGCGCCGCCGCGTGGTTAAAATGACCCATGAAGATCATATTTTTTTAATGAAATGTTGATTTTCCCGTAGGCAAGCGTTAACGGCGCACATATAATCTGCGCCACTTGAGAAGGCCGGCAACATTGCAGACCGGCCTGTTTTGGAAGTCATACAGAGGCCATCATGACCGTAGAACGTACCTTTTCCATCGTTAAACCAAACGCAGTAGCCAACAACGACATCGGCGCTATCTACGCGCGTTTCGAGCGCGCCGGTTTCAAAATCATCGCCGCTAAAATGCTGCGTCTGACTCGCGAACAAGCTGAAGGCTTCTACGCTGAGCACAAAGGCCGCCCATTCTTCGACGGTCTGGTTGAGTTCATGACCTCCGGCCCGATCATGGTGCAGGTTCTGGAATCTGAAAACGCCGTGCAGCGCAACCGCGACATCATGGGCGCAACCAACCCGGACAACGCACTGGCCGGCACCCTGCGCGCCGACTACGCGGACAGCTTCACCGCTAACGCCGTTCACGGTTCCGACTCCGTTGAATCCGCACAGCGCGAAATCGCTTACTTCTTCAACGAAAGCGAAATCTGCGCACGTTAATCGTGCATTTCTGAGCTGATAGCCAGGCATTCACCGGCTGAAACAATAAAAATGCCCTGAATGCCTTTCAGCCGTAGCCACCCGCTACTAAAATTTGTACAATGCCGCGCCCCTGATAAGACGACTTGTCAGGGGCGTGTTTTTAGTGCCGCCACCCGAATCATGCGGGCTGAAATGCACAACTTACTGTCCATTCTTTAGCGCCATAACGTGTAATAACGAGGCCAGAGATCATTATGTTAGAACCCATCACGTCCGAGCACACCGTGTCTGAAAATAATTCGCTGACTACCCCCTCCGTTAACGTGGAGCAACCGGCTGCGGCCAAAATCAACCTGCTGGATCTGAACCGCCAGCAAATGCGCGAGTTCTTCGCCGAAATGGGCGAGAAGCCGTTCCGCGCCGATCAGGTGATGAAGTGGATTTACCACTACTGCTGCGACGATTTCGAGCAGATGACCGACATCAACAAAGTCCTGCGCGGCAAGCTGCAGCGCGTGGCGGAAATCCGCGCGCCGGAAGTGGCGGAAGAACAGCGTTCGGCCGACGGCACCATCAAGTGGGCGATTAAAGTCGGCGATCAGCAGGTCGAAACCGTGTACATCCCGGAAGCCGACCGCGCGACGCTGTGCGTCTCCTCGCAGGTAGGCTGCGCGCTGGAGTGCAAATTCTGTTCGACGGCGCAGCAGGGCTTCAACCGCAACCTGCGCGTGTCGGAAATCATTGGCCAGGTGTGGCGCGCGGCGAAAATCATCGGTGCGCTGAAGGTGACCGGCCAACGCCCGATCACCAACGTGGTGATGATGGGCATGGGCGAGCCGCTGCTCAACCTGAACAACGTGGTGCCGGCGATGGAAATCATGCTGGACGACTTCGGCTTTGGCCTGTCCAAACGCCGCGTGACCCTGTCTACTTCCGGCGTAGTGCCAGCGCTGGACAAGCTGGGCGACATGATCGACGTAGCGCTGGCTATTTCGCTGCACGCGCCGAACGACACCATCCGCGATGAGATCGTGCCGATCAACCGCAAATACAACATCGAGACCTTCCTGTCCGCAGTGCGTCGCTATCTGGAGAAGTCCAACGCCAACCAGGGCCGCGTGACCGTCGAGTACGTGATGTTGGATCATATCAACGACAGCACCGACGATGCGCATCAGCTGGCGGAAGTGCTGAAAGACACGCCGTGCAAGATTAACCTGATCCCATGGAACCCGTTCCCGGGCGCCCCCTACGGCCGCAGCTCCAACAGCCGGGTGGATCGTTTCTCCAAGGTGTTGATGGAATACGGCTTTACGACTATTGTTCGTAAAACCCGTGGTGACGATATCGACGCCGCCTGCGGGCAACTGGCGGGTGAAGTGATCGACCGTACCAAGCGTACCCTGAAGAAGAAAATGGCCGGGGAACCTATCAACGTACGGGCGGTCTGAATCCTATAGCACCATTTTTTGTTATCTAACAGCCTGTTATGCGCAAGCATGTCGCTGGCGGGCGTTAGCTGACGGCCGATAAGGAAATGAATGCGGGCATGAAGCTGAAACTGTGGGGTATGTGGCTGGCGGCCGGGTTGTTGGCCGGGTGTTCCGGTTCAGCGCCGGAAAAGGAAGCACAGGTCGCTGAGGCGGGCCAGACGCGGTTGCAACTGGGCCTGGAGTACCTGCAGCAAGGCGACATGGACGCCGCGCGCCAGAACCTGGAAAAGGCGCTGGACGCGGCCCCGCAGGATTACCGCACGCAGTTGGGCATGGCGCTCTACGCGCAGCGGAACGGTGAAAACGCCGAGGCCGAACAGCGTTATCGGCAAGCGCTCAAACTTGCGCCGGGCAATGGCACCGTATTGAATAATTACGGTGCGTTTCTTTGCGGTTTAGGGCAGTATGTACCGGCGCAACAGCAGTTTAGCGCTGCGGCGCTGGTGCCCGATTATGGCCAGGTCGCCGACAGCCTGGAAAACGCAGGTTACTGTTTTCTCAAGGCCGGACAAAACGATGAGGCGCGCACGCTGTTGAGCCGCGCGCTAAAAGTCGATCCGGACAAAGGCACTCCGCTGTTGGCGGAGGCCGAAAAGCAATTTGGAGAAGGGAAGCGCGCCCAGTCGCAACTTTTATTGGATGTTTATCAGCATGTTCTGCCGGCCAGCGCCAGCAGCTTATGGTTACAGATTCGTTTCGCCGCGTCAGCCGGCCGCCAGGATAGCGTTCAACGCTATGGCAAGCAGCTAGCGCGAAGTTTTCCACAATCCAAACAGTACCAGCAGTTCTTAGCTAATGAATACTGAAGCCTCCCAAGATAAAACCGTATCCATGACGACGGGCCAGCGCCTGCGTCAGGCCCGTGAGCAACTCGGGCTGAGCCAACAGACCGTTGCAGAACGCCTGTGTCTCAAAATGTCCACCGTGCGCGATATCGAGGAAGACAGCGTGTCTGCTGACCTCGCGTCCACCTTCGTGCGCGGCTACATCCGTTCCTACGCCAAGCTGGTGCATCTGCCGGAAGACGAACTGCTGCCGATGCTGGCCAAGCAGGCGCCGTTGAAGATGGCGAAAGTGGCGCCGATGCAAAGCTTCTCGCTGGGCAAGCGCCGCAAGAAACGCGACGGCTGGCTGATGAGCTTCACCTGGCTTATCGTGTTCGTGGTGATCGGCCTGACCGGCGCCTGGTGGTGGCAAAACCACAAGGCGCAGCAGGAAGAGATCGCCACCATGGCCGATCAATCCTCGGCGCAGCTTTCACAGAATAACGAAGGGCAGTCCGTGCCGCTGACCGACGGCAACGCCGACGCCGGCACCAACGTGCCGTTGACCGACAACAGCGCCGCGCCGGCTGATACCGGCGCAGCGGCTCAGACGCCTGCGGCGACCGCCCAGGCGCCGAGCGCGGCCCAGCAGCAGCCTGCCGTGGTGTCGCCAAGCCAGACAACCCTGCCGGAAACCGCGCCGGCGGCACAAGCGCCGCTGCCGACCGCCGATGCGGGCGTGGCTGCGCCGGCGGCCGATCCGAACGCGCTGGTGATGGATTTCTCCGCCGACTGCTGGCTGCAGGTGACCGACGCGAGCGGTAAAACGCTGTTCAGCGGCACCCAGAAGCAAGGTGGCAAGCTGAACCTGACCGGCACTGCGCCGTATAAACTGACCATCGGCGCGCCGGCGGCAGTTCAGATCCAGTATCAGGGTAAACCGGTTGATTTAAGCCGGTTCGTTAAGTCAAACCGTGTTGCTCGCCTGACCGTCGCCGCGCAGTAATCGCGCGGCTGGTCGTGATGTCAGAGCAGCAATGGAGAGTAAGTAATGCATAACCAAGCGCCCATCAACCGTCGAAAATCTACACGCATTTACGTCGGCAAGGTGCCTATTGGTGATGGTGCGCCGATTGCCGTGCAGTCGATGACCAACACCCGTACCACCGATGTTGAAGCAACGGTTAATCAGATCAAAGCGCTGGAGCGCGTGGGCGTCGACATCGTCCGCGTTTCGGTTCCTACCATGGACGCCGCCGAGGCGTTCAAACTGATCAAGCAGCAGGTCAACGTGCCGCTGGTCGCCGATATCCACTTCGATTATCGCATCGCGCTGCAGGTTGCCGAATATGGCGTAGACTGCCTGCGCATCAACCCGGGCAACATCGGCAACGAATCGCGCATTCGCTCGGTGGTGGACTGCGCCCGCGACAAGAACATCCCGATTCGCATCGGCGTCAACGGCGGCTCGCTGGAGAAAGACCTGCAGGAAAAGTACGGCGAACCTACGCCGGAAGCGCTGTTGGAATCCGCCATGCGCCACGTGGACATCCTCGATCGTCTCAACTTCGACCAGTTCAAGGTCAGCGTCAAGGCGTCGGACGTGTTCCTGGCGGTGCAATCCTACCGCTTGCTGGCGTCGCGCATCGATCAGCCGCTGCATCTGGGCATCACCGAAGCCGGCGGCGCGCGCAGCGGGTCGGTCAAATCGGCCATCGGCCTGGGCATGCTGCTGTCTGAAGGCATCGGCGATACCCTGCGCATCTCGCTGGCGGCGGATCCGGTTGAAGAAGTGAAGGTCGGTTTCGACATTCTGAAGTCGCTGCGCATCCGCGCGCGCGGCATCAACTTCATCGCCTGCCCGACCTGTTCGCGTCAGGAGTTCGATGTGATTGGTACGGTGAACGCGCTGGAGCAGCGCCTGGAAGACATCATCACGCCGATGGACGTCTCGATCATCGGTTGCGTGGTGAATGGCCCGGGCGAAGCGCTGGTGTCCACCATGGGTGTGACCGGCGGCCACAAGAAGAGCGGCTTCTATGAAGACGGCGTGCGCCAGAAAGAGCGTTTCGACAACGAACAGATGATCGACCAGCTGGAAGCGAAAATTCGCGCCAAGGCCGCGATGATGGACGAAAGCAACCGCATCACGGTCAACCTGCTGGAAAAATAAGCGTTATCGCTACACGGCGGGCCAGTTGGCCCGCTTGTTTATGAGCCTGAAGGGCAGAAAACCGCATCCGCGTTGAATACCGGGCGGCAAAGTCCCTATAATCGGGTTCATTTTTACAGACAACGGACAGAGAACTCACGTGGCAAAGAACATTCAAGCCATTCGCGGCATGAACGACTACCTGCCGGAAGAAACGGCATTATGGCAGCGTATTGAAGGCACCCTCAAGCAGGTGCTGGGCGGCTACGGTTACAGCGAAATCCGGTTGCCGATTGTAGAGCAGACCCCGTTATTCAAACGCGCGATCGGCGAAGTGACCGACGTCGTGGAAAAAGAGATGTATACCTTCGAAGACCGCAACGGCGAAAGCCTGACGCTGCGTCCGGAAGGGACGGCCGGCTGCGTGCGCGCCGGCATCGAACATGGTCTGCTGTACAATCAGGAACAGCGTCTGTGGTACATCGGCCCGATGTTCCGCTACGAGCGCCCGCAGAAGGGCCGCTATCGCCAGTTCCATCAGCTGGGCGCAGAAGTGTTCGGCCTGCAAGGCCCGGATATCGACGCCGAGTTGATCCTGCTGACCGCCCGCTGGTGGAAAGCGCTGGGCATCGCCGAGCACGTCAAGCTGGAGCTGAACTCCATCGGTTCGCTGGAGGCGCGCGCCAACTACCGCGACGCGCTGGTGGCGTTCCTGGAGCAGCACGTCGAGGTGCTGGACGAAGACTGCAAACGCCGCATGTACAGCAACCCGCTGCGCGTGCTGGACTCCAAGAATCCTGAGGTGCAGGCGCTGTTGAACGATGCGCCGCGCCTGTCCGAGTACCTGGATGAAGAATCCCGTGCTCACTTCGCCGGTCTGTGTGAACTTTTGGCGCAGGCAGGTATCCCATATACCGTTAACGAGCGCCTGGTGCGCGGTCTGGATTACTACAACCGCACCGTGTTTGAGTGGGTGACCACCAGCCTGGGCGCGCAGGGCACCGTCTGCGCGGGCGGCCGTTACGACGGCCTGGTCGAGCAATTGGGCGGCCGCGCCACCCCGGCGGTCGGTTTCGCCATGGGCCTCGAGCGTCTGGTGTTGCTGGTGCAGGCGGTCAACCCGGAATTCAAGGCGCCGTCGGCTATCGACGTATACGTCATCTCTTCCGGCGCGGGCACCCAGAGCGCGGCGATGCAGCTGGCTGAACAGGTGCGCGACGCGGCGCCGCAGCTGAAGCTGATGACCAATTACGGCGGCGGCAACTTCAAGAAACAGATCACCCGTGCGGACAAATGGGGCGCGCGCATCGCGCTGATCCTGGGTGAGAGCGAAGTGGCGGCGCAGCAGGTGGTGGTGAAAGACCTGCGCAGTGGTGAACAAGAAACGCTGGCGCAAAGCGAAGTCGCTGCGCGTCTGGCTTTGATGTTAGGTTAAGGAGAAGGACACCGTGGAAGTCTATACCACTGAAAACGAACAAGTCGACGCACTGCGTCGGTTCTTTGTCGAGAACGGCAAAGCGCTGGCGGTGGGCGTGGTGCTCGGAATTGGTGCCCTGGTTGGCTGGCGTTACTGGCAGAGCCATGAAAACTCCAACATGATGGCGGCATCGCAATCCTATCAGGAAGCCAGCGATCGTCTGGCGGCCGGCAAGCCGGATGACGTGGCTGCCGCAGAGAAATTTGTCCAGGCTAACGGCAACAGCTACGGCGTACTGGCCGCGCTGCAGTTGGCCAAGCACTTTGTCGAACAGAATGATTTCGCCAAGGCGGAACAGCAGCTGGTGCTGGCGCAGGGCCAGACCAAAGACGACAACCTGTTGGCGATGATCGACCTGCGTCTGGCGCGTGTCCAGCTGCAGGAGAAAAAGCTGGATGAAGCGCTGAAAACGCTGGATGGCGTGAAAGGCGAAGGCTGGGCGGCGATGATGCAGGATGTGCGCGGCGATGTATTGCTGGCCAAGGGCGACGCCAAGGGCGCGCGCGAAGCTTACAGCAAAGGCATTGAGTCCAATGCTTCTCAGGCGCTGCAGGTTCTGCTGCGCATGAAATTGAATAACTTGTCCAGCTAAGGGGAATTCCCATGCAATTGCGTAAAACACTCTTGGTCGGACTGGTTTCCGCTGCCTTGCTGAGTGGTTGCTCGCTGTTTAACAGCGAAGAAGACGTGGTTACCATGTCGCCGTTGCCGAAAGTTGAAAATCAGTTCACGCCGAGCAAGGCGTGGAGTACCTCGGTGGGCGACGGCATCGGTGAGTATTACTCCCACCTGCGTCCGGCCTATCAGGACAGCACCATTTACGCCGCCGATCGCTTTGGCATCGTGAAAGCGATGGACGCCGACAGCGGCAACGAGAAGTGGAAGGTCAACCTCTCCGAGAAGACCGGCTTCTTCTCCAGCAACCTGTCTGCGCTGCTGTCGGGCGGCCTGACGGTTGCGGGCGACAAGGTTTACGTCGGCAGCGAAAAAGCGGTGGTTTACGCATTGAACACCGCCGACGGCGCCATCGCCTGGCAGACCAAAGTGGCCGGCGAAGCGATTTCACGTCCGGTTATCAGCGACGGCATGGTGTTGGTGCACACCTCCAACGGCATGCTGCAGGCGCTGAACGAAGCCGACGGCGCGGTGAAGTGGACGGTTAACCTGGACATGCCTTCGCTGTCGCTGCGCGGTGAATCCGCGCCGGCCGTCGCCTTTGGCGCCGCCATCGTCGGCGGTGACAACGGCCGCGTCAGCGCCGTGCTGATGCAGCAGGGCCAACTGATCTGGCAACAGCGCATTTCTCAGCCGAGCGGCGCGACCGAAATCGATCGCCTGAACGACGTGGACACCACGCCGGTAATCGTTGACGGCGTGGTCTACGCGCTGGGTTACAACGGCAACCTGACGGCGCTGGATCTGCGTTCCGGTCAGATCATCTGGAAACGCGAGCTGGGTTCGGTGAATGATTTCATCGTCGACGCGGGCCGCATCTACCTGATCGACCAGAACGATCGCGTGGTGGCGCTCAGCACCGAAGGCGGCGTGACCGTGTGGACGCAAAGCGATCTGCTGCACCGCAACCTGACGCCGCCGGTGATGTATAATGGTTATCTGGTGACCGGTGACGCCGAAGGCTATCTGCACTGGGTCAACACCACCGATGGCCGTTTTGTCGCCCAGCAGGAAGTGGACAGCTCCGGCTTCCTGTCTGCGCCGATGGTGGCCGGCGACAAGCTGGTCATCCAGGCTCGCGGCGGGAAAGTTTACGCTTTCACCCGCTAACGCCGCTCGTCGTGATCCTTCTTGCGCCCGAAAGATTTCGGGTTGCAGCCAGGCGGCAAGCGCATGAGTCCTCGGGAGCTTAGTGAGCTAAGTGACCGAGGCGAAGGTGCGCAGACAACGCCGCTGTGGCGCGAAAGATGAAGGGGAAAACGGCTCCTGAATGTTCAGGGGCCGTTTCGTATTTTATAAGCTGCACCGCTGGTGTCTATCCACAGTGCAGTAACGCATTGATTATTAAGTAATGAGGCTTCAACAATGATACCTGTCGTCGCGCTGGTCGGGCGCCCGAATGTGGGTAAATCCACCTTGTTCAACCGTTTAACCCATACGCGTGATGCGCTGGTGGCGGATTTCCCGGGGCTGACGCGTGACCGCAAGTATGGTCGTGCTGAAATCGAAGGCAATGAATTCATCATCGTCGATACCGGCGGTATCGACGGCACCGAAGACGGCGTCGAAACGCGCATGGCCGGTCAGTCGCTGCTGGCGATCGAAGAAGCGGACATCGTGCTGTTCATGGTCGACGCCCGCGCCGGCCTGATGCCGGCGGATCAGGGCATTGCCCAGCACCTGCGCAGCCGCCAAAAGGCGACTTTCCTGGTGGCCAACAAGACCGACGGCCTGGACCCGGACACCGCCACCGCCGATTTCTACTCGCTCGGCCTGGGTGAAGTGTTCGCTATCGCCGCTTCTCACGGCCGTGGCGTGACCCAGCTGATTGAACACGTGCTGGTGCCGTTCGTGCCGGAAAAACCGGAAGACGTCGAGCTGACCGAGGAAGAGGCCAACGCCGCTTACTGGGCCGAGCAAAACGGTGAAACGCTGGAAGGCGAAGAAGACGAAGAGCCGGAAGAAGCGTTCAACCCGCAGGATCTGCCGATCAAACTGGCGATCGTCGGCCGCCCGAACGTCGGTAAGTCTACGCTCACTAACCGTATCCTCGGCGAGGAGCGCGTGGTGGTGTATGACATGCCGGGCACTACCCGCGACAGCATCTACATTCCGATGGTGCGCGACGAACGCGAATATGTGCTGATCGACACCGCCGGGGTGCGTAAACGCGGCAAGGTGACTGAAACCGTCGAGAAGTTCTCGGTGATCAAGACCTTGCAGGCGATTGAAGACGCCAACGTGGTGCTGCTGGTGATCGACGCGCGTGAAGGCATCTCCGATCAGGATCTCTCGCTGCTCGGCTTTATCCTCAATAGTGGGCGCTCACTGGTGATCGCGGTCAACAAGTGGGACGGCATGAGCGAAGAAGATCGCGAGCACGTGAAGGAGATGCTCGATCTGCGTCTGGGCTTCGTCGACTTCGCGCGCGTGCACTTCATTTCCGCGCTGCACGGCAGCGGTGTCGGCAACCTGTTCGAATCGGTGCAGGAAGCCTACGAGTGCGCAACCCGCCGCGTAAACACCTCTATGCTGACCAAAATCATGCAGATGGCGGTTGACGATCACCAGCCGCCGTTGGTGCGTGGCCGCCGCGTGAAGCTGAAATATGCCCACGCCGGCGGTTACAACCCGCCGATCGTGGTGATCCACGGCAACCAGGTCAGCGATCTGGCCGATTCGTACAAGCGCTATCTGATGAACTACTTCCGCCGCTCGCTGAACGTGATGGGGACGCCGATCCGCATCCAGTTCAAAGAGGGGGACAACCCGTTCGCCGGCAAGCGCAACCTGCTGACGCCAACCCAGATGCGTAAGCGCAAGCGCCTGATGAGCCACCTGAAAAAGAGCAAGTAATTGCCCATGAGGGGCGCGGCAGTGATGCCGCGCCCCTTTTTTATTGGCCCGAAATCGTTTTATTATCTGAAGATTACCTCGCCTGCCTGAAGGAACACCATGTCCTGGGAAACCTGGAGTTTTGCGTTTAACGTCACCGTGCCGAATCTGCTGATGATGCTGCTGGGGATCCTGCTGCGCCATTGGCGCCTGATGGATGACCGTTTCGTCGACGGCGCGACCCGCCTGGTGTTCAATTTGGCGCTGCCGTGCCTGCTGTTTTTCAGCATCGCCACCAACCACCCGCAGCTGCTCGGCAACCTGCCGCTGGTGCTGTTCGGCGCGGTCGGCACGCTGGCGACCTTCCTGCTCTTGGAGCTGGCGGCCAAGTGGCTGGTGAAAGAACCGCGTGAGCGCGGGGTGTTTGTGCAGGGCGGCTTCCGCGCCAATACCGCCATCGTCGGCCTGGCCTACGCCATGACCGCCTATGGCAGCGAAGGCATTGCGCTCGCCTCGCTGTACCTGACGGTGACGGTGATCCTGTTCAACATACTGTCGGTGATCACCCTCACGCGCAGCCTACAGGGTGGGCAGGGCAAGAAAATCAGCCACCTGTCGCTGCTGCGCAGCATCGTTACCAACCCGCTGATCATCGGCCTGGTGTGCGGGCTGCTGTATGCGCAAACCGGGCTGGGCATCCCGACCGTGATCCGCCAGACCGGCAGCTATATCTCCGCGCTGTCGCTGCCGCTGGCACTGCTGTGCACCGGCGCCAGCCTGGATTTTCGCGCCATGTTCCGCTCGTCCAACGTGGCGGCGCTGTCGTCGGCGGCCAAGCTGTTTCTGGTGCCGTGCCTGATGACGCTGGCCGGCTGGCTGTGCGGGTTTCAGGGGGCGGCGCTGGGCATTATCTTCCTGTTTTCCGCCACGCCGACCGCTTCGGGCAGCTATGTGATGACGCGCGCCATGGGCGGCAACGCCACGCTGGCGGCCAACATTATCGCTATCACCACCGTCGGGTCGTTCTTCACCACCGCGTTGGGGATCTATTTCTTGCGCTCATGGGGCGCGATTTAACCTGGGAGCCGTTATGGATGCGCATTGTCCGCACTGTCGTCAAACCATGAAGTGGGTAGCGGGTCATTACCATTGTGAAGCCTGCCTCTGCGATTATCGGCAGCTGGCGAGCTGCCCGGAGTGCGGGCAGCCGCTGCAAGAATTGAAAGCCTGCGGGGCGGTGGATTACCTGTGCCAGAACGGGCACGGGCTGATCTCCAAAAAACGGGTTCATTTCAGCTATCAGTCGCTGTAAGTCCTCACTCATCCACCTGGCCGGTTTTCCACAGATCCACCAGCGCCTGCGGCGCGCTGCTTTCCGGGATTAACAGCACGATCTCAGTGCTCAGGGTGGGGCTGGTGTAGTTGATTTGCACGCGGTAGTAGCGCTGGTCGCCGCAGCCGGGGGAGGAGGGCTGGCCTTCTTCCTGCGCATAGGGCAGCGTCTGGTTCAGCAACTGATTCAGGCGTTGCCGCTGCTCCGGCGTGATATCGGCCAGCGCGATGCGGCGCTGGCCCGCCAGTTTGGGAATGTAGGCGAAGCCTCCCTCGCGCGCCAGCTCAATAACCGTATCCTGATTGAGCGTCGGCAGCGGTTTCATTATTCCACCCCCACCTGATGCCAGGCTTGCTGCACCTTGTCCGCCACGCTCTGGTCGAAACGCGCTAGCGCATGTTTCACCGTGGTGCGGGCGAAGGTGGCGAAGTCGGCGTTTTGCGGCAGCGCTTTGTCGCACACCGTGTCATACCAGACGTAGCCGGCTTTCTCCCAGGCGAAGCCGCCCAGCGCCGTCGCCGCCAGGTAGAAGGCGCGGTTGGGGATACCAGAGTTGAGATGCACGCCGCCGTTGTCTTCCTTGGTCTGGATATAATCCTTCATGCTGGCGGGCTGCGGGTCTTTGCCCAGCAGCGGATCGTCGTAGGCGGTGCCGGGTGCCGACATCGAGCGCAGCCCTTTGCCTTTGATGCCCTTGGCGAGCAGCCCGGCGCCGATCAGCCAGTCGGCTTTATCGGCGGTTTGCTGCAGGTGGAACTGCTTGACCAACGAGCCGAATACGTCGGACAGTGACTCATTGAGCGCCCCGGACTGCTGGTAGTAGATCAGTCCGGCTTCGCTCTCGGTCACGCCGTGCGCCAGCTCGTGGCCGACCACGTCGATGGCGATGGTGAAACGGTTGAAGATCTCGCCGTCGCCGTCGCCAAACACCATCTGCTGGCCGTTCCAGAAGGCGTTTTGGTACTCCTTGCCGTAATGTACGCTGCCGACCAGCGGCAGCCCCTGGTTATCCAGTGAGTTGCGGCGGTAGGCCTGCCAGAAGAAATCGTAGGTGACGCCGAGGTAGTCGTAGGCTTCGTCCACCGCCACGTCGTGGCTGCTGGGCTGGCCCTCGTTACGCACCTGTTTGCCGGGCAGTTGGGTGCCGTTCTGCGCGTCGTAGATATCGCGGAGCGCTTCGCCGGCTCGGGCGTTTTTCTCGGTCGGCGAACGCAGCGGCTTATTGCCGAGCAGGCTTTGCACGTGGTTCAGGGTGTGCAGCGCGCAGTCGCGCTGCGGGGCGTTGCCGTGTTCAATGATGCGGCGCAGCATGTAGGGAGGAATGACGGAACGCATGCGCTGGGCTGGCATAGTTGCTCTCCTTAGGCAAAAATTTTACCTCATCGAATGAATGCACTGTGCCTAAGTGTAGCCTACTCGTCATAAAGCCTGTGGTCATGCGTGCTCACCGCTGGCGCGGTCTTGTGCGGGCTGATGCGCCGCACCGAGGCGCGCACCGCCAGCCGGCCGTGCAGCTGCAGATTGCACGGCGGCGCGTCGGCGCGCAGCATGCGCCGCTGCAGCAGCTGGATCGCCTCGTAGCCCAGCTCGTCGCGCGGCACCTGCACCGAGGTCAGCGGCACATCGTGGATTTCCGCCAGATTGAAGCCGTCGGTGCTCATCACCGAGACGTCGCCCGGCACGCTCAGCCCCCGCTTGTTGAGCGCCTTGACCGCCCCGACCGCCATGTAGTCGCCGCCGGCCAGGATCGCCGTCGGCAGCGGGGAGTGGCCGTGGAGGCCATCGAGATAGGTGGTCAGTGCCTGCTCGGCCTCTTCACTGCCGAAGCCGGAGGTGGTGACCAGATGGCGGCCATCGTCGAACGGCAAATGATGCCGGTCGTAGGCCTGCCGGATGCCCGCCAGCCGCAGCTCCATGGTGTGGCGGCGCAGACACTGCAGATTGAGGATATGGCTATGCCCCTGCTGAAACAGGTAGCTGGCGGAATAGTCGCCGATCAGCTGATGATCCGGCGAGACGCTGTCCAGTCGCATCTGCCGATCGCTGCAGTTGATCAGCACGCAGGGCTTGTGCAGATCGGCGGCCAGGGTGTGGATATGCTCGTCGTCGATGCCGATGATCAGCGCCGCTTCGGTGTGCGGGTCGCTCATCTTTTCCAGAAACAGCGCGCCGTCGCTGTGTTGCTCTTCCAGCCCGCAGTAGCGGATGCGCACCTCGTGCTCCATCAGTGCGGCGGCAATGCCCTGAATGACCTTGTAGTAGAAGATGTCGGTGCGCACGTCGAACGCGCGCTGCGGCGCGAACACCATCACGTTGTTCAGCATCAGCCGGCCGCTGGAAATGCCCTGCAGAATGCCGTTTTGCTGCGCACAGTCCAGCACCTTACGGCGCGCCTCGGCGCTGGTGTTGGCCTTACCCGCCAGCACGCGGGAAACGGTGCTGGTCGACAACCCGGTTTGGCGAGCGATCTCCTGAATTTTCAGCTTTCCGTTCATTTTGTGATCTCCTTCAAATTCGTCCATGAGAATATTTTCACTGCGCATTTTCAGCGTCTTGACCGGCTTTCATGCCCATTATGGCTATTTTTTCACCCGCCCGTGAAAATATTTGCAAAAAACTCCGTTTCGCTGCGCGCTCTCGCTGAGTAGTCTGCATTGGTACACCAATTTTACCGACCTGTCAGTCCAATTTTAATGGTGTGCGAAAAAGAAAACAAAAAATAAATCATGGGGTTGTGATTGTCTGTCGGCCAATGATACGGCGCCGATCCGTTTTCATCGTCCCGTGTTTGATAGCGCAACGTACCCTACCAAAACGCGCGTCGCCGTAGCCGGCGGCCGCGGGGAGAGAACCGATGAGTGTGGAGATCAATCAGGCGGTCGCGCAGAGCGGCCGGCGCAAGTTCAAATCGCTGCGCTGGTGGATGCTGGCGCTGTTCTTGCTGGGCGTCACGGTCAACTACATCACCCGCAACTCGCTGGGCATTTTGGCGCCGGAGCTGAAAACCAGCCTGAACATGAGCACCGAGCAATATGCCTGGGTGGTGGCGTCGTTCCAGCTGGCCTACATGGTGTTTCAGCCGATCTGCGGCTGGCTGATCGACGTTATCGGCCTGAAGATGGGCTTTCTGATCTGCGCCGGCATTTGGGCGGTGGTATGCATGCTGCACGCCGGCGCCGGCAGCTGGCTGCAACTGGCCATTCTGCGCTTCTTCATGGGGGGCGCGGAGGCGGCGGCCACCCCGGCCAACGCCAAGGCGATCTCCGATTGGTTCCCGAAGAAGGAGCGGCCGATCGCTGCCGGCTGGGCGGGCGTCGGTTTCTCCATCGGCGCCATGCTGGCCCCGCCGATCATCGTCATCGCTCACGTCTCCTTCGGCTGGCAAGGCGCCTTCCTGTTCTCCGGCGGGCTGGCGCTGATCTGGGTGGTGCTGTGGTGGCTGTTCTACCACTCGCCGCAGCAGCACCCGAACCTCAGTCAGCAAGAGCTGGACCTGATCCGCGAAGACAACGAGCCGGTGTTGCCGAAGCTGCCGTTTCTCACCTCGCTGGCCAGCCTGTGCAAGAACAAGAAATTCTACGGCATCGCCATCCCGGCCTTTCTCGCCGAGCCGGCCTGGGCGGTCTTCAGCTTCTGGGTGCCGCTGTACCTGGCCACCGAACGCGGCATGGATCTGAAACAGATCGCGATGTTCGCCTGGCTGCCGTTCCTGGCGGCGGATATCGGCAGCGTCGCCAGCGGCTATCTCACCACCCTGTACCGCAAATGGTTCGGCTGCAGCCGCGTTAACTCGGTGGTCGCCAGCTCGGTGACCGGCGCTTTCCTGATGGTGTCGCTGGCGTTTGTCGCGATCACCCAAGATCCCTATGTGGCGATCGCGCTGATCTCGATCGGCGGATTCGGCCACCAGGTGATCTCCTGCATGCTCAGCGCCCTGGTGGTGGAATCGTTCGATAAGAATCAAATGGCGACGGTGAACGGCATGCGCGGCTCCAGCGCCTGGATCGCCAGTTTCCTGTTCACGCTCCTGATCGGCGCAGTATCCGACACCATCGGCTTTAACCCGCTGTTTATCGCGATGGGCTTCTTCGATTTGATCGGCGCCCTGTTCCTGATCGCCCTGATTGCCGAGCGCGGCGGTAAGAAAACCCCTTCACACAGCTAAGTGGAATATTTATGAAAACCTTGAAAAATTGGACATTGGCGGCGCAGCATGCGGACCACGTCGAGCTGCTGGTCGATGAACGCCACCGTTTCTGCCTGTACGTGCTGGAAGACGGTCTGTTCCGCGTGTTGATCAAACGTGATGGCGGGCTGGCGCTGGATCGCACCTGGAGCATCGCGCCGCAGGAGGATGTGCCTTGGGAAGGGCGCGATCGGCTCAGCGTCGCCGGTTTCAGCCTGCCGGGCTATCAGCTGCGTCGGGAGGGCGATCGGCTGGTGGTCAGCACGCCGCTGCTGCGCGTGACGGTGCATCAGCCGCTGTGGCTGGCGTGGGAGTATTGCAATGCCGACGGCGAGTGGCGGCCCTTGGCGGCGGATCGGCCAACCAGCGCCTACCTGCTCAATGCGCACGGCGACGGCGTGGCGCATTACCAGCGGCGTTTCGCCGATGAGCGCTATTACGGCCTGGGGGAGAAGGCCGGCGATCTGGAACGCACCGGCCGCCGCTTTGAGATGCGCAATCTGGACGCCATGGGCTACAACGCCGCCAGCACCGATCCGCTGTACAAGCACATTCCGTTTACCATCACCCGTGGGCCGGAGGCGAGCTTTGGCCTGTTCTACGATAACCTGAGCAACTGCTGGCTGGATCTGGGCAACGAGATAGACAACTACCACGCGGCCTACCGCCGCTATCAGGCCGAAGCGGGCGATCTGGATTACTACCTGTTCCTCGGGCCGAAGGTTTTGGACGTCACCAAGGCCTTCGTGCGCCTGACCGGCCGCACCCACTTCGGGCCGAAGTGGAGCCTGGGCTACAGCGGTTCGACCATGCACTACACCGACGCGCCGGACGCCCAGCAGCAGCTGCAGCAGTTCATCGCGCTGTGCCGTCAACACGCCATACCCTGCGACTCTTTCCAGCTGTCGTCGGGCTACACCTCGATCAATAACAAGCGCTACGTGTTCAACTGGAACTACGACAAGGTGCCGCAGCCCAAGCTGCTCAGCCAGGCGTTTCACGACGCCGGCCTCAGGCTGGCGGCCAACATCAAGCCATGCCTGCTGCAGGATCACCCGCAGTATCAGGCGGTGGCGGCGCAGGGGCTGTTTATCCGCGATTCGCAAAGCGACGCACCGGAGCGCTCCAGTTTCTGGGACGACGAGGGATCGCACCTCGACTTCACCAACCCGGCGGCGGTGCGCTGGTGGCAGCAGGGCGTCACGCGGCAGCTGCTGGAGATGGGCATCGATTCGACCTGGAACGACAACAACGAGTACGAAGTGTGGGACGGCGAAGCACGCTGCCACGGCTTCGGGCGGCCGATCGCCATCAAGCATATCCGCCCGGTGATGCCATTGCTGATGATGCGCGCCTCGATGGAGGCCCAGCAGCGCTTCGCGCCACAGAAGCGGCCGTACCTGATCTCGCGCTCCGGCTGTGCCGGCATGCAGCGCTACGTGCAGACCTGGAGCGGCGACAACCGCACCAGCTGGCAGACGCTGCGCTACAACATCCGCATGGGGCTGGGCATGAGCCTGTCCGGGCTGTATAACCTCGGCCACGACGTCGGTGGCTTCTCCGGTGACAAACCGGACGCGGAGCTGCTGGTGCGCTGGGTACAAAACGGCGTGATGCACCCGCGTTTCACCATCCACTCCTGGAATGACGACGCCACGGTCAACGAACCCTGGATGTACCCGGCCGCCACCCCGGCGGTGCGCGAGGCGATCAACCTGCGTTACCGGCTGCTGCCGTATTTCTACACGCTGCTGTGGCAGGCCTGCGCCGACGACGAGCCGATGCTGCGCCCGACTTTTCTCGATCACGAACAGGATGCGCGCACCTTTGGCGAAAACGACGATTTTCTGATCGGCCGCGATCTGCTGGTGGCCAGCGTAGTGGAGCCGGGGCAGCGTCGCCGTTCGGTGTATCTGCCGGATAACGGCGAAGGCTGGTACTGCTTCTACAGCGGCCAGTGGTTCGGCGGCGGCCAGACGGTGACGCTGGCGGCGCCGTTGGAGCGTCTGCCGCTGCTGGTGCGTGCCGGGGCGGCGCTGCCGCTGTCGCAGCGGCTGGCGCATGTGGACGTGGCCGCCGACGATCGGCGCGAGCTGCGGCTGTTTCCGCTCAAGGGCTGCGGTGCAAGCCGTGGGCTGCTGTTTGAGGACGACGGTGAAAGCGACGGCTGGCGGCAGGGCGATGCGCTGTGGCTGCGCTGGGAAATGCGCTGCGACAATCAACGCATCATGCTGGATATCACGACGGAAGGGCGTTTCTGCCCGGCCTGGCGCATGCTGACGCTCAGCCTGCCGGAAGGCGAAACGCGCGCGCTGTGGGTGAACGGCGAACCGGGCGAGCGTTTTACGCTGGAGTAGGGGGTTACTCGGTCGCGCGCTTCTTGCGCGGCTTTTTGGCGACGGTGATGGTTTTCACCTCGCTTTCCACCCAGCCGTCCTGCAGGCGGGTTTTCAGCAGTTCGCCGACCTGCGCCTGTTTGGTGGTTTTCAGCAGCTCGCCGCGCGGGGTTTGCGTCACGCTGTAGCCGCGTGCCAGCGTCGCCAGCGGGCTGACGGTCTCCAACTGGCTGCAGGCCACGCCGAAGCGCTGGCGGTAGGCGTTGAGCTGCCGCTCCATCGCCTGCTGCAGACGGTATTCCTGCTGCTGCACGCGTTGTTGGTAGCGGTGAATGCGGCCCTGCGGCTGCACCTGCGCCAGCCGCTGCTGGGCGCGTTCGCTGCGGCGGGCGGCCAGGCGCAGCTGCTGCTGCATGCCGTCTTCCATTCGGCGCTGCAGCTTGAACAGCAGCGTCTGCTGGCGCGCCAGGCGCAGATGCGGATGCTGCTGCTGTAAACGGTGGTGAATGCGGGTGAACTGCTGCTGGCGCTGCGCCAGATAGTAATCCATCGCCATCTCCAGCCGCTGCTGCTGCGACTGCAGCTGGCGCAACAGCTCAAGCTGATTGCGGCTGACCAGTTCGGCGGCGGCGGAAGGGGTCGGCGCGCGCAGATCGGCGACGAAGTCGGCGATGGTGACGTCGGTTTCATGGCCGACGGCGCTGACGATCGGAATGCGGCTGGCGAAGATCGCCCGCGCTACGCGTTCGTCGTTGAAGCTCCACAGATCCTCCAACGAACCGCCGCCGCGGCCGACGATCAGCACATCGCATTCGTCGCGGCGGTTGGCGGTCTCGATGGCGCGCACGATCTGCATCGGCGCTTCCGCGCCCTGCACCGAGGTGGGGTAGATGACGATCGGCAGCGATGGATCGCGCCGCTGCAAGACCTGCAGGATATCGTGCAGCGCCGCGCCGCTGGCGGAGGTGATCACCCCGACGCGTTTGGCCGGGGCGGGCAGCGGCTGCTTGAATTGCTGATCGAACAGCCCTTCGGCGCTCAGGCGCTGTTTCAGCTGCTCGAACTGTTGCTGCAGCAGGCCGTCGCCGGCGGGCTGCATGCTCTCGGCGATCAGCTGGTAGTCGCCGCGCGGTTCATACAGCGTGATGCTGGCGCGCACCAAGACCTGCTGGCCGTTTTGCGGCCGGAAGGTGACGCGGCGGTTGCTGTTGCGGAACATCGCGCAGCGCACCTGGGCGCGGTCGTCTTTCAGCGTGAAATACCAGTGGCCGGAGGCGGGCTGGGAGAGGTTGGAGATCTCGGCGGAGAGCCAAATCTGCCCCATTTCCCTTTCCAGCAGTTGGCGAACCGTCTGATTCAGGCGGCTTACGGTAAAAATGGAAGGCGAAACAGGTAGCGACATGTGACCCAGATCAAATTTCAAAACAATCACTTAATTGGTCGATACTACATGGCTGAAAAAGGTAATCAAGACTTTTTGTAAGAAAGTGCTGGAGGCAACCGATTCCGCTCTGTATAATGCCGCGGCAATATTTTATCTTTTTCACAGCCCACCCTGGTGAGATATTGCCCATGCTACGTATCGCTAAAGAAGCTCTGACGTTTGACGACGTCCTCCTGGTTCCAGCCCACTCCACGGTTCTGCCTAACACCGCAGAGCTCGGCACTCAACTGACCAAAACCATCCGCCTGAACATCCCTATGCTGTCCGCAGCCATGGATACCGTGACCGAATCCGGCCTGGCCATCGCGCTGGCGCAGGAAGGCGGCCTGGGCTTCATCCACAAAAACATGTCCATCGAGCGCCAGGCTGAAGAAGTCAGCCGCGTGAAGAAGCATGAAAGCGGCGTAGTTACCGACCCGCAGACCGTTACCCCGTCCACCACGCTGCAGGAAGTGAAAGAGCTAACTGCGCGCAACGGCTTCGCCGGTTACCCGGTCGTTACCGAAGATAACGAGCTGGTCGGCATCATCACCGGCCGCGACGTGCGCTTCGTGACCGATTTGTCTCAGCCGGTGACTGCGGTGATGACGCCGAAAGATCGCCTGGTCACCGTGAAAGAAGGTGAAGCGCGCGACGTGGTGCTGCAGAAGATGCACGAAAAGCGTGTAGAAAAAGCGCTGGTGGTGGACGACAGCTTCCATCTGCTGGGCATGATCACCGTTAAAGACTTCCAGAAAGCGGAACGTAAGCCGAACGCCTGTAAAGACGAGCACGGCCGTCTGCGCGTGGGCGCGGCGGTCGGCGCCGGCGCCGGCAACGAAGAGCGCGTTGACGCGCTGGTGGCGGCAGGCGTTGACGTCCTGCTGATCGACTCCTCGCACGGCCACTCCGAAGGCGTGTTGCAGCGCATCCGCGAAACTCGCGCCAAATACCCGGATCTGCAGATCGTCGGCGGCAACGTCGCGACCGCAGCGGGCGCCAAAGCGCTGGCTGAAGCCGGCGTGAGCGCGGTGAAAGTGGGTATCGGCCCTGGCTCTATCTGTACCACCCGCATCGTGACCGGCGTGGGCGTACCGCAGATCACCGCCATCGCCGACGCGGTGGAAGCGCTGGAAGGCACCGGCATTCCGGTTATCGCCGACGGCGGCATCCGCTTCTCCGGCGACATCGCCAAAGCGATCGCCGCGGGCGCATCCTGCGTGATGGTCGGCTCCATGCTGGCGGGCACCGAAGAATCCCCGGGCGAAATCGAGCTGTATCAGGGCCGTTCGTTCAAATCTTACCGCGGCATGGGCTCGCTGGGCGCGATGTCCAAAGGCTCTTCCGACCGTTACTTCCAGACCGATAACGCCGCCGACAAACTGGTGCCGGAAGGTATCGAAGGCCGCGTGGCCTATAAAGGCATGCTGAAAGCCATCGTGCACCAGCAGATGGGCGGCTTGCGCTCCTGCATGGGCCTGACCGGCTGCGCCACCATCGACGATCTGCGCACCAAGGCGGAGTTCGTGCGCATCAGCGGCGCCGGCATTCAGGAAAGCCACGTGCACGACGTGACCATCACCAAAGAGTCGCCGAACTACCGCATGGGCTGATGCCTTAACCTCTCCTGAGTGAGAGGCCGGGGTGGGGCGCCAAGCCCCATCCCGAAACACACATTTTCGCTCTTTTTCTCTTGTTGCTGGAATTCGCCTCACATGACACAAAATATCCATAAGCATCGCATCCTGATACTGGACTTCGGTTCGCAATACACTCAACTGGTCGCCCGCCGCGTGCGCGAAATCGGCGTTTACTGCGAACTGTGGGCCTGGGACGTTAGCGAAGCGCAGATCCGCGAATTCAACCCAAGCGGCATCATCCTGTCCGGCGGCCCGGAAAGCACCACCGAAGCCGGCAGCCCGCGCGCCCCTGACTACGTGTTCAACGCCGGCGTGCCGGTGCTGGGCGTGTGCTACGGCATGCAGACCATGGCGATGCAGCTGGGTGGCCATGTGCAGGGTTCCAACGAACGCGAGTTCGGCTACGCGCAGGTGGAAATCGTCAAAGAGAGCGCGCTGCTGCGCGACATCGAAGACGCCATCAGCCCGGCCGGCAAACCGCTGCTGGACGTGTGGATGAGCCACGGCGACAAAGTGACCGCGATCCCGTCCGACTTCGTGACCATCGCCAGCACCGATACCTGCCCGTTCGCCATTATGGCCAACGAAGAAAAACGCTTCTACGGCGTGCAGTTCCACCCGGAAGTGACCCACACCCGCCAGGGCCAGCGCATGCTGGAGCGCTTCGTACTGGACATCTGCCAGTGTGAAGCCCTGTGGACCCCGGCCACCATCATCGAAGATGCGGTCGAGCGCATCCGCGAGCAGGTGGGTGAAGACCACGTGATCCTCGGCCTGTCCGGCGGCGTCGACTCCTCCGTGACCGCGATGCTGCTGCACCGGGCCATCGGCAAACGCCTGACCTGCGTGTTCGTCGACAACGGCCTGCTGCGCCTGAACGAAGCCAAGCAGGTGATGGAAATGTTCGGCGACCACTTCGGCCTGAACATCGTGCACGTTGAGGCGGAAAACCGCTTCCTGACCGCACTGGCGGGCGTGGACGAGCCGGAAGCCAAGCGTAAAATCATCGGCCGTGTGTTCGTTGAAGTGTTCGACGAAGAAGCCTGCAAGCAAGAGCAGGTGAAATGGCTGGCACAGGGCACTATCTACCCGGACGTGATCGAATCCGCCGCTTCCGCCACCGGCAAAGCGCACGTGATCAAATCGCACCACAACGTGGGCGGCCTGCCGAAAGAGATGAAGCTGGGCCTGGTCGAGCCGCTGAAAGAGCTGTTCAAAGACGAAGTGCGCAAGATCGGCCTGGAGCTGGGCCTGCCGTACGACATGCTGTTCCGTCACCCGTTCCCGGGCCCGGGTCTGGGCGTGCGCGTGCTGGGCGAAGTGAAGAAAGAGTACTGCGATCTGCTGCGCCGCGCCGATGCCATCTTCATCGAAGAGCTGCACAAAGCCGACCTGTACAACAAAGTCAGCCAGGCGTTCACCGTATTCCTGCCGGTGCGTTCGGTCGGCGTGATGGGCGACGGCCGCAAATACGACTGGGTGGTCTCCCTGCGTGCGGTAGAAACCATCGACTTCATGACCGCGCACTGGGCGCACCTGCCGTATGACTTCCTCGGCCGCGTCTCCAACCGCATCATCAACGAAGTGGATGGCATCTCCCGCGTGGTGTACGACATCAGCGGCAAGCCGCCGGCGACGATTGAGTGGGAGTGATCACCCGTTAGGCATCAGCTGGTACTAACTGGCATAAAAAGAAAATTAAGCCCATGTTTACATGGGCTTTTTTGTTTCTGTATTTGGCATGTTCTAGCAACGGATGGCATTGTGAAGCACCACTTGAGTATGGCATTTATGGTGGTATTATCGAGGCGTGATACCATGAGTGATAGCCGATACCATGCTGCTTGATCCTGTATGTTAATGGTATTGGATTTATTTATATTTTTGTTTTTATTGATTTTATTATCTAATCTCTGGGTGATCTTTCAGCATGGTATCGGATGCGAGGAAGGATAAGACTTTTGCTGACTGATACCAAGCTACGCAACCTCAAGCCGAGGGACAAATTTTACAAGGTGAATGACCGGGATGGTCTTTATGTAGCTGTTACCCCCGCCGGTTCGGTCTCGTTCCGTTACCACTAGTCGATCAATGGCAGGCAAGAGACGATCACCTTTGGCCGCTACGGTGTCGGTGGTATCAGTTTGGCTGAATCTCGCGAGCGACTGAATGAAGCCAAGCGGATGGTGGCCGACGGTAAGTCTCCGGCTAAGGAGAAGGCCCGTAAAAAGGCTCGGGTAAAAGATGCTGAAACATTTGGTGCTTGGGCGGAAAAGTGGCTGCGAGGTTACCTGATGGCGGACTCCACCCGTGATATGCGTCGCTCAGTCTATGCTAGGGAGCTGGAAACGAAATTTGGCAACCAGAAGTTGACCGAGATCTCCCATGAAGATTTGCGCATGTTGACGGATGCCATTGTAGAGCGAGGGGCTCCAGCAACGGCTGTTCATACCCGTGACATAGTGCTGCAGATTTATCGTTGGGCCATTGAGCGAGGGCAGAAGGTTGAAAACCCAGCTGACCTTGTGAGGCCAACGAGCATTGCCAGATTTGAGCCGCGAGATCGAACTTTGTTGCCTGCAGAAATCCGGCTTATGTATATATGGGGCGGATTGGTACATCGCCCTCCATCCGTGCGGCGGTAAAGTTGCTGCTTTTGACCATGGGGCGCAAAAGTGAGCTGACCAATGCCACCTGGAACGAGATCAATTTCAGCGAGGCTCTTTGGACCATTCCAAAGGAGCGGATGAAGCGACGGACACCCCATCTGGTGTTTCTATCCAGACAAGCTCTGGACATCCTGATTGCGTTGAAGACCTTCTCTGGTGGCTCTAGCTATATTCTGCATCCCGTTACGACTCAGATTTGCCCATGAGCAGCGCCACCCTAAATCGGGTGATGACTATGACCTACATATTGGCCCAGAAGGAAGGCAAGTCGCTCGCCAAGTTTGGGCCCCACGACTTGAGACGCACGGCCAGCTCTCTGCTACATGAAGCTGGCTACAACACTGACTGGATTGATAAATGCCTTGCTCATGAGCAGAGGGGCGTGAGAGCGGTATATAACAAAGCGGAGTATTGTGATCAGCGTACATCTATGTTGCAGGACTGGGCTGATATGATTGATGAATGGGTTATTTAGGGGCTAGCTAACTTTTAAAAGCATCTCTTACAAAAAGGTAATCAGGGATGAAAATAGAGAAGATAAAACTACAGAATTTCCGTTGTTTCGGGCATGGGGTGGTCGAGCTAAATTTCGAGGAAGAACTGACGATACTTGTCGGCGGAAACGGTTCCGGAAAAACTGCAGTGCTGCAAGCTGTGTCCCGGTTGTTTGGTACATCACCAACGCAGCGGTCGGTACAGCGTCGGGATTTTCACATACCTATTGACCGGCAGGAACTGCAGTCTGGCGACAGTCTGTTTGTCGAAGCGGTACTTGCTTTCCCTGAGCTGGAAGATCAAGACACTTCTCCTCTTGATGCTGTTCCGGAGTTCTTCAATCAGATGGCTGCTTCTGGTGAGGGAGAGCCCCTTAAGGCCCGGATACGACTACAAGCAACATGGACGGATGATGGTACGCCGGAAGGGGCAATTGAAGAGGATATACGCTGGATAAGAGCCCTGGATGATAATTTTGAATGGGATGATTGCTCCAGGGTTCAGGCTGTAGAGCGCTCTTCGATCCAGTTTATTTACTTACCGGCAAATCGTGATGCGACGACTCAGGTGACCGCTCTTCTAAAAGGGCGGTTATGGCAGGCTGCCAAATGGTCGACGGCATTTAGGGATGCAAGCTCTGATAGTGCCGGTCAGATCCAGAGCAGTTTCGAGGAAGAGGAGCCGTCGAGGTTTCTGCTGCAACGTCTTTCGAAGCGTTGGCAACAGGTCTATGAAGCTGATACAGACAGTAAGCCACGCTTAAGGCTCATCGAAAACCGTTTTGAGGAGCTTGTTCGTAAAGCCGAATTTACCTTTATGCCTGATGAAGAAGGTCAGGAGCGCCGTTTGTCCGAGCTGAGTGACGGTCAGCGTTCTCTGTTCCATATAGCCCTTACAGCGGCAACGCTAGAAAGCGAGCGTGAAGCTTTTTCTTTGCCTGCTGATGACAGCTCATTTGAACAGGATAAGTTACGCCGTATTCACCTGACGATTCTTGCCATCGAAGAGCCAGAAAACAACCTGTCACCGTTCTTTTTGTCTCGCATCATCAAACAGGCGAGAGAGATCGGTGCACTGCCTTCCGCGCAGGTTATGCTATCCAGCCATTCCCCGGCTATCCTGAGCCGGATAGAGCCGGAGGAAGTGAGATATTTTCGTATGGACCGGAGCACCCGGTGCTCATCGATCCGAGAACTGACCTTGCCTGAAGATGATGTTGAGGCCAGCGTGTATGTCAGGTTGGCCGTAAAGGCATACCCCGAACTTTATTTCGCGCGATTTGTAATCCTGGGTGAAGGGGATTCAGAGCGCGTCGTCATTCCGAAAATAGCGGAAGATATGGGGGTGCCACTTGACCCGTCATTTGTTCCTGTCGTCCCACTAGGAGGACGGTTCGTAGCGCATTTCTGGCGGTTACTTAGTGATCTTGAGATTCCATATGCCACACTGCTCGATCTAGATTTGGGGCGTAGACATGGTGGGGCGAACACCATGAGGAGCTGCCTTCAGAATCTGGGCCATATTGGGAATAATTTTGAGGAGCTCAATCGTGATAATGCTGCTCAGGTTACCGACCAACAGCTTTATAATGAAGGCCAGCAAGGTCAATTGCTTCAAGCTTTCAGGGGGGAAGGTGTTTTCTTTTCCTATCCTATTGATCTCGATTTTGCCATGTTGCTTGCGTTTCCAGACGCTTACCAGGTTGCCAATCCAGGTGGCCGTGGGCCTCAGAGTGATGCTAACGCTATTCAAGCCAAAAAGGCCAGCACACTTAAAACAGGTGGGACCCCAGCCTTGTATACCGAGCACTATGATGATGCTTTTAAATGGTATCCGTATTTATTCTTGAGCCGCAGTAAGCCAGAAACCCATCTGGCTGCGTTTTCCCGTATCCCTGATGTCGATGTTTCTGCGTCAGCTCCTGCTGAGCTTAGGGCCCTTATTGAGTACGTAATGCATAAACTAAATCTGCCAGGAATCGGGGAATGATCCGCGTAAGAAGAGACGACTGGGTACCTCAGGGGGTCGGTGGTCTGGAAGGCAGAGCGTGGGAGGCTTTACGTGAAACCGATAGCAACATCCTCGTGACCGCTGGTGCCGGTGCGGGAAAAACTGAGTTTCTGGCACAGAAGGCGACCTATCTTCTGCAGACAAGCATTTGTCCGGCCCCCAAACGTATTCTGGCCATCAGCTTTAAAAAAGATGCCGCCAGAAACCTCGCTGAAAGGGTTACAAAGCGTTGCCCGAGAGAGCAGGCGCGGCGCTTTGATTCAATGACTTTTGATGCCTTCACTAAGGGACTTCTGGACCGGTTCCGCCCTGCTTTACCTGAGCCGTTCAATGCGCCTGGCACGTATCAGATCGTTACGCCATTTCGTCGGGATTATGAGGATTTTCTTGAACGTCATGGCTATCACGGTGTGAGTGTTCAACAGCTTGAGGGAAGACTGCTTCTGACAGACCTGCCAATTGACTTGTCAAATGGATCTGAAGTACATCGTGCGTTAGCAGATTATTGGCATGAACAATTCTTCGGAGGCGACGAGATCTCTCTGTCCTTCCCGATGATAAACAGGCTTGTAAAACTGTTGCTGCAGGAAAATGCATATATCCGTCAGGCCTTACAGGCAACGTATCCTATTGTCTTTCTTGATGAATACCAGGATACCACCTATGCCCAGTACGACTTGTTGCAAACGGCATTCGATGGTAGCGATGCTGTCTTTACGGCAGTCGGCGATGATAAGCAGCGTATCATGGGATGGGCGGGAGCCATGAATGACGCCTTCGACCAGTTTGAGAACGATTTTGGTGCGAGGCGTATCACATTGCTTTCAAACTGGCGGTCACATGCGGATCTGGTTCTTATTCAGCACGAGATTGCTCGCCGGATAGACGACAATGTGGAAGCTGTGCAGGCACAAGGGACCCGTGAAATTGAAGGTGAGGTTTCTGCTATCTGGCAATTTCGGAACGCAGGTGACGAGAACAATTATCTGGCTGAATGGGTGAGGCGTGAGGTTCAGTCAGGGCGTGTTGCGCCACATGATGTAGCAATTCTGATCAGAATGCGGGCAGATCAGGTGGAGGGTGAGATAGCCCCTGCTTTTGCGGCACGAGGTCTCAGGATCAGAAATGCGGCCCGTTCAGTCGGTGAAATTCAAATACAGGATCTACTTGGTGAAGAACTGACCAGCATATTAGTCCCTTTGCTCCGCCTGGGAGCGACGAACCGAAGCCCGGAAAACTGGGAGCAGGCCCAGCAGAACTATCTGTTTCTGGAGGCTACTGATCCGGATAACGATCTCACGCAGGAACGGTTACTGGTTAAGCTTGAAGCATTCGTCCGTCAATTAAGGGAAGAGTTGGCGCGTCGCCAGCCTGATCCGGATGCAGCGGAAGAGATTGCAGAGATGCTTCTTGAATTTGTCGGAGCCCCTGCACTTCGGCAATCTTTTCCCGCTTATCAGCGGGAAAGGGACTTTGAGAGGGTATGGAGTGGATTTGTTACACTCCTGAAAGAGTGCGCAGAACATAGCAGCAGCTGGACGGAAGCACTGGATGAGTTTGAAGGTATTGGCCAAGTGGCTCTGATGACCGTCCATAAAAGCAAAGGTCTTGAGTTTCACACGATGATATTTTATGGACTCGACAATCAGACATGGTGGAGCCTTACGCCGCAACGGGGTGAAGAGCTAAACACTTTTTTTGTTGCCTTTACCAGAGCAAAGCAGCGTGCGTTTTTCTCCCAGTGCGTTGAGCGAGGACATGCCATTGGCTGGATACAGCGATTATTGGCTCCTGCGGGAGTCGATACTATAGATGGTGCGACCATATTGGATGAAAACTGAATATGGCCTAGGTAATTTATCTCTGCCCATGTAATAAAATTTTCATGTCTTTTTAGAGTAGATGCTTTCTATGAATTTGGACAGAGAGCCTCTGCTCAAGGCTGAGTGGGTATATTTTAGCGGCTAAAATTTTTTATCAGCCTTAGATGCGCTCATAATTGGAACTCCTTTCGAACTGATGCCAACGCTATAGATACAGCTTGTCGTATTATTGGCTGTTTCTTGGCATTTAGTATCCGTTGACCAATACCTGTTTGATTGAAGCCCAATTGTCTGAGTACTAAAATTTTTTTCTTGGTGTCTGATAGCTTTGAATCCAGCATCCTACGAGCTAGATGGCGCAATTTTTCTTCGTCTGCTGGCTGTAATGTTAATCTCATAATTAATTGGAGAAAATATTTATCTATCAGTTCATCACCCGATAGTGCGTTTGGTCTGGAGCGGTTGGTACACTGATGAGTCAGCCTGGCAAGTTCGATATTAAATTGTGTTAGGGAGCGTTTTGCCTGTCTGTATAAAGTATTCCACTCACCAGTTACCTGCTTGGGTCGATGCTCAGTGCAATACTGGTGACTGAACTCTAATTTATGGTGGTCTTCTAGCTCGGTATTATTTATCCGGTTTTCCTCCACCGCAGCCATAGTGGCACAGTAAATTTGGCCACCTGATTAAAGGTGATATTCTCACCTCAACATGAAACAGGTGACTTAATGAACAAGAAAACTAAGCGTACTTTCACCCCTGAGTTCAGGCTGGAATGTGCACAGCTGATTGTTGATAAGGGATACTCGTATCGGCAAGCCAGTGAGGTGATGAATGTCGGTTCTACCACGCTTGAGAGCTGGGTACGCCAGCTCAGGCGAGAGCGTCAGGGGATCACACCTTCTACGACCCCGATTACTGCAGAGCAGCAACGTATCCGCGAGCTGGAAAAGCAGGTTCGCCGCCTGGAGGAACAGAATACGATATTAAAAAAGCTACTGCGCTCTTGATGTCCGACTCACTGAACGATTCACGATAGTTGCCAGACGGAGTGACAGTCACACGGTTGTTACCCTTTGCTCCGCTCTGGGAATACACCGTAGTAGTTACCGGTACTGGCGAAAACGACGCGATACTGTCAATCCGGCGTGAGTCAGGTTGTACAGCGAAATATGGCAAGCATGGAACCAGAGTCGGGGCTCTGCTGGCGCACGAACTCTGGCTGAAATGCTGATCCAGAACGGTGTCCCGATGAGTCGTTACCGTGCCGGGCGTCTCATGAAATACCTGAATCTGAGCAGTTGTCAGCCCGGAAAACATCAGTATAAAAATGCCCGTCAGGTACATACATGCCTGCCGAATCTGCTCGAGCGTCAGTTCACTGTACCGGAGCCAGACCGGGTATGGTACGGAGATATTACGTATATCTGGGCAGGAAATCGCTGGTGCTATCTGGCGGTTGTTATGGATCTTTTTGCCCGCAGGGTTATCGGCTGGAGTCTGTCAGCACATGCCGATACCGCACTGATAAGCAGTGCCCTGCGGATGGCCCATGAAACGCGTGGTCAACCGCGCGATGTCATGTTCCATAGCGACCAGGGAAGCCAGTATACAGGCCTTAAATACCAACAACTTCTCTGGCGTTACAGAATAAACCAAAGCGTCAGTCGGCGGGGAAACTGCTGGGATAACAGCCCGATGGAACGCTTCTTCCGCAGTCTGAAAACAGAATGGGTGCCGACGGATGGTTACGCAGGTAGGGACGAGGTCCGGCAGCAAATTAATGATTACATATTGAACTACTACAATAGCGTCAGACCACACCACTATAACGGAGGGCTGACGCCGGAAGAGTCCGAGAACAGGTACCATTTTTACTGTAAAACCGTGGCCAGTATTACTTGACCACTACACACCACATGTTTGGCGAGACCATAAGCGTGGTACCCCTAACAGTATCGCTACAGATTAAACTATATCGGCTTCTGGAAGCTTGCTAATCGCATGAGCATGTAAATGGTGAGGCTGTAGTTTTCAGGAAAGGGCCAGTTTTATTAGGTTAGATCTACGGGAGTTTGCTGGGATAATGGAAAATATAGATGAACGCGATATCGATGCTGCGCGCTTTGAGAGGCAGATTTTAGATATCTGGCGAGAAGAGACTAATCAGACGCCTGAGGGGGGACTCAAGCTTGCCATATTTCTGCTATTTACTGAGCAGAACTCAAAACACATAGTGCTTCCTTGGTCATGGGCCGATACAGAGACGATTTATGGCTTGATGGATGCCAAGCGTAGTGCTGACGACTGGTTAAGACTCAAGGACTCTGATGTAACAGAGCGTGAATGGGCACGTCAGCCACAATATGTGCTGGAAAAACTACGTCATCTTGTTAGCTATAGCGGTAACTCTACGGCAAACTTGCATCGATTGGATTTTCTTGTCAAAAGTTTGTGTGCCAGGAGATCTTCAAACAACTGGGCTCGGAAAGTCGAAAGCTTCGTCGCCGATTTTGCACATGGCTGGTCAGTTAGCGGTCGGGCAATCGTTGATATGAACACGATGACGACAGGTGAGCTAGGGGTTCGTCTAAAAGACGTTCAGGCCGGTGACGATTACGTATTGCCGGCTGAGCTTCAGCCCCATCTTTTCGAGGTCTGTCTTCGTCTTCATGCTCATAACGTGCAATTCCAGTTAGTAGCAGAACAGGGGGCAGACAGTTCTTGGCGCGGCGTAGGGGCAGCCTACAAATTTGCTTGGCCGACTCGCTATCGTTCGGAGTGGACAAATGAGGTGCGTCCCTTTGAGCTCAACGGTCTTGAGTTCGCTCAATGGTTCCTTGACCATAGACATGGCCAACGTATCACGATCGTAGTCCTCCCCACAGCTGATTTACGAGGCAAAGGTCGGGGGGCCGAGATTCGGCATGATCTGCTACAGCGTAGGTGTGTTCTGGGTGTAGTAGAGATTCCTGCTCGAGTGTCTGGTCGTACACGACTTTCGATGCTGATAATGGCGAAGGAGCGATCCAGTAACGATGAATCAGTCCTGCTGATGAACGGTCGCGCGGTAGACGGATTGCGGGACGAGCCTCTGGATCGCTTGGCTAGATTTCTCTGTGCCCCATTCTTGGACGCAATGAAGGGGGATACATTGTCTCGGCTTCCTTATGAGTCCGATCTGGGTGATGCGCTATTAAATCGTGCTCGGAAGATGTTCGGGGCGAAGTTACACGAGGTGCCTGGATTTTTTCGCTATGTGCAGTTAGAAGAAATTCTGGACAACCAGAACGCGGTTCTCGATCCATCTCTGTGGATTTCCGAGCGTGATCCTATGGTCGCGAGCGATCTGCTGGATGGTTCCCCTGTTTACAAGCTGTTGGAGGAACGAGAGCGACCCTGCTGCGTTTACGTCATTGGAAACAACGGTGCGGGAAAAAGCATGCTCTTGCGTCAGCTTGCTAAGGCATATGTGACGTCTGGGCGGCCTGTGCGTGCTATCGCTTCTGCAACCAGTGACAGATTCGAGGCCAAAATGGGGGTAACAGCCGACTACGTCTACCTAGGGGCGCGCACTAGTAATATGTCCACACAGCCGCGAAGACTTGGACGTAAGTTAGCCGAGTTGATGGTTGCTATCCATGCCGACCGCGACAAGATCGCAGCGGTGAGCAGAGTTCTCGACCAACTGTCTTTTGCGGGTCAACATTATCTATTGCCGGAGTCCGCTACCTCCGATGTTCTGGAGTCTGTGCGTGAACTTGGTGTCGATGGGGCTCCAAGTAACATGAATGGGTGGAAGCTCGGCTTTCGAAAAAACCATGAGAATTCGATAGTTCCCTTTGATCATCTTAGTACCGGCGAACAGCAGCTACTGCTTCTGACGGCAAGGCTTGTTGAATACGCCCGGCCCGGTGTTGTCTTCCTGATCGATGAGCCCGAGACTAGCTTGCACGTCGCTTGGCAGCGAGCACTGCCATCGGTTTTTCAGACTATCAGCCGAGACTTCAATTGCCAGATGGTTATCGCTACGCACTCACCGATTCTAATTTCTACCTCGCGTGGGGACGACACATACCGATTTATGGCTGATGGTGGTGTGCTAGAAGCAATTGGGGAGCAAGCTGCAAGTAGTGTCGAACGAGTGCTTTTTCAGGGGTTCGATACCTACACAGGCAACAACCGAGAGGTTCACGAACGCTGTGCTGAGTTGGTTTCGCGGGCTATCGAGTTTGCCAACACGGAGCGAACTGAAATGTTGTCGAGCGTCTTTGATGAATTGCAACAGATGGAGGAGAAGGTTACTAGGGCTGTACCAGCGCTTGGTTCCGAGGTACCTGCGCGGCACCTTGATCTCATCCGGAGAGCTACGCTCGCGATAGAGGAACTGACTAGCTCCGATAAGTCTGAGGAGGCCAGATCGTGAATCAACTAGTGACCGCAGAGAAAGATTTCGGGAAGAACGTATTGACCTCGGTCGAGGCTAGAGCTTTCTATCGTGAATGGCGAAAACTTGCATCAAGCAGAGCCAGCCCCTGGTCTGCCATACGTGCTGCTACATTTATGGTGGAGGGCCAAAAAGATGGTACCGGTATTAAGATCATATCAGCACTTCGATCCCACCTTGCTGCTCTGCAAGCTGAACGCTGCTGTTACTGTCGACGTCGCCTTGTTGGGATTGCTTATGCGCGGCCCATTGAGCATATCCTGCCCAAGAACACCTACGGGCAGTACACCTTTACATACCGTAATCTTGCAGTGGCATGTTTCGACTGTAACCATGTCAAGAGCAAAGCCAATTGGTCAACTTGGCCACAAAATCGTAGGCGGTACATCAATGAAAAGAGCTGCAACAGTTTTTTTCATGCTCGCCTCCATGATTATGACTCTCATGTCAGATATTTTCATTTGGAGACGAATGGTGCATCAATCAGCGTCTACGTTGGCTTGACTCCCCAGGGACGGCATCTTTGTGTTGAGCTACTGAGCAAATCCTCGGAGAGAACCCTTGCGGAAAGTGCCAACCCAAGGTTTTCTGCCGCAATGGACAAACTTCGTGGCCAAGTTCAGCAGATGGCAGCGACAACTGACGACACCAAGTTGTTGGACTTCATGGAAGCGTTGGAACTTGCTGTTGACCCGCTGTAATGGAGTCACAGCCTAGTAGGGGCGACATTAAGGCAACCTATTTGGGGCATAGTTGTCAGGGAAAGACGGTACTCCACCTGATCCCGCACTTGGACCCTCTATGCGAGATCTCGCCCTAGCGAAACCGGTCGATAATAAGCTGCCGCTTGTACTATTACGAAAGCAACTCTGCGACTCTACATCCATTCTGGATATGGTGTTTTTTATGGTACTAAAGAGTTTTTATTGGTTAACTTTTTGTAATGTAATGTTTTTTTTGATTGATAATTGAGTGGGAGTGATTTGACACTTCCCGCAGCCTGTTCGTAACTAGGCCGAAGTGACTGAAACCCTCTGTTTTTACAGAGGGTTTTTCTTTATATGACCAAACATTTTCTGCCTGATGCCAGCCATAAGTAAAGCCGAACATCGTTTGTGGTCTAAATATGGCCTATGTTCAGACCTTGGTATTATTGATAGCGCCAGGGGGCATGAAGAAAGTAGAGACCATCGGTTACGTTAAAAAGAACGGGCCATGCTCGATCTCTCTGAACCTATCTATGGGGGATCGCATCACTCGTCCTGCTCATCATACTTGCGCTGGCACTCCTGAATCGCCTCAATATTCCCCAGCGTCCAGTCGAACAGTATCGAGAACGGCCCCTGCAGGGATTTGCCAAGCGGCGTCAGCGAATACTCGACGCCAAGCACCCGCCCGTCCAACACTTTGCGATGCACCATGCCGTTGCGTTCCAGTTTGCGCAAGGTCTGGGTCAGCACGCGTTGCGTGACGCCATCCAAACGGCGCTTGATGGCGTTGAAGCGCTGCGGTTCACGCAGCACTTCCAGCACCATCATGGACCATTTATCGGCAATCTGATCGAGGACGATGCGGCTTGGGCAGTCGGCGCGGTAAACAAGGTCGGTCGTATCCATCGGTATCCTCCTGCATCCCTGGGATGCTTAAGGTGCGTAATTGACGCCAGGTATGCAAAGTATACCATTCGACACACGGCGTGAAAAACCCGCACTTGTACCCCAGGTAAAAGGACATTGAGATGACAGATACAGATTTCAGCAAGCTCAGGCTGTCTCATGCGCACGGCGTGATGACGATCGCTATCGATAACCCACCGGTAAACGTGCTTGATGTGGCGCTGATGTCGGAAATCAGCCGTTTATTGCTCGCGGTGCGTGACGATCCGGATACGCGGGTGTTGGTGTTCCAGAGCGCGAACCCAGCGTTCTTTATTGCTCACGTCGACATGACCTTGATCGATGAGCCGCACGCTTTCGACGAACTGGCGAGCAACGCGCCGGAGGGGCTAAATCCGTTCCAGGCGTTTGGCGAGCTGCTGCGTAGCCAGCCGCAGGTCACTCTCGTTAAGCTGGCCGGGCTGGCGCGCGGCGGTGGCGCCGAGTTTGTGGCGGCGGCCGATATGGCTTTCGCGGCACGGGAAGCGGCGGGGCTGGCCCAGTGCGAGGCCTTGATGGGCATTACGCCCGGCGGCGGTGCGACGCAGTATCTGACGAGCCGAATGACGCGCGGCCGCGCTCTGGAAGTGATCCTGGGCGCCGATCTCATCGATGCCGCTACCGCAGAACGCTACGGCTGGATTAACCGCGCCTTGCCTGCCGCCGAGCTGGATGATTTCGTCGAGCGGTTAGCGCGCAATATCGCGGCATTGCCTGCGGGGGTGATTGCGGCGGCCAAACAGGCGATGCCTGCACCGGATCTGCAGGCCGGTTTTTATCGCGAGCACGACGCCTGGGCGGGATTGTTCGCACGCCCGGCCGCGGAGCGGTTGATCCGCGGTGGGCTGAAGGCCGGTGCGCAAACCCCGGAAGGGGAGCGCAACCTTGAAGGCCTGCTGCGGCATCTTGCCCGCTAAGGCACCGCCTCGCGCTAGCCCGCCCCCCACTGCGTCAGCAGCGCATGCAGCTTGGCCGGCTCCAGCGGCTTGCGCAGCACCAGATAGCCTTCCTGCTCGGCCTCTTGCAATATCTGTGAGTTGAACTCGCCGCTGACCATCGCGCCGCTCACGTCCGGCAGGCGCTCGAACAGCGCTTTCAGGATGTCGAAACCGCTCTCGCCGGAGCGCAGGCGCTGGTCGCACAGCACGGCGAACGGCGTAAAACCGTCCTCGACAATGGCGAAGGCCTCCTCGGCGGAGGCCGCGCAGCGCACGGTGATGCCCCAGGTGCTCATCAGGCTCTCCCAGGCGGAGGTCACCAAGGGATCGTCGTCCACCACCAGGCAGGCGCCGCGCAGCGGCGCATAGCGGATAGGCGTGGCGGTGTTGTCGTAGGCGGCCGCGGTGTCCGGCGCTTTGTCTTCGCCGCTGTATTGCGTGAAGCGCATCCAGAAGCGCGAACCTTTGCCTTCGACGGAGTGCATGCCGTACTTCACCTTCATCAGTTTGGCGCAGCGCGCCACCACCGCCAGCCCCAGCCCGTGGCCGGCGCTGTCGATTTTCCACGCCAGTTCAGGGCGGTAGTAAGGGGAGAAGATTTTGCTTTTCTCTTCGTCGGCGATGCCCACGCCGGTGTCCCACACTTCCACCAGGCACTCGGGGCCGCGTGGGCGGATGGCGATCAACACGCCGCCCTGTTGCGTATAGCGCAGGGCGTTTTGGATCAGGTTGATCAGCGATTGCCGCACCAGCAGCGGATCGCCCATCACGCTGATACGCCGTCTGGGCCGCCAGGTGCGCAGCGCCAGCGAGCGGCTGTTGGCCTCTTCGCGGAACAGGGTGACCACCGAGTCGAGCAGGGCGCCGATATCCACATGGGTGGCCGCGGTGCGCACGTTGCCGGATTCGATCTTGCTGAGATCGAGCAGCGAATTGAACATCAAATGCACCGAACGCACGCTTTGTTGCAGATCCAGCAGTTGCGGCGTCAGGCTGTCGTCCCGGTTTTTGTGGATGATGGCTTCGATCAGAAAACCCATGGCGTGCACCGGCTGGCGCAGATCGTGGCTGGCGGTGGTCAGGAACTGGTTCTTGTCCAGCAGCGCCTGTTCCGCCTCCTCTTTAGCCTGGCGGAACTGCTCCGCCAGGCGCGAGCTTTGTTCTTCGAGCAGCGCCTGCTGAATAAAGAACGCATGCGAGGTTAACGCGTGGCGGTAAATGGCGAAGCCGTACAGCAAGTTCAGCATCAGCACGATGAACATCACGTCTTCCAGCCGCCAGATGATGCCGAGGTTCAGCAGCCCCCAAGAGGCGAAGAAAAAGCGGGTAAAGGTGCTGATGACGGGCGTCAGGTGCGTTGCGTTGGCGGCGACGATCGCGGCGATGCTGATATTGAGCAGCAGAAAAAAGTCAAAGTTATGGGTCTGTGGGGTAATTAAATAGAGTGATGAGATCCCCAGCCCGTGAATAAAGGCCACCTTATTAATGCGCGGCAGCCAGCGGCGCAGCACGGTGTCTTCATCATTTTCTTTGGCCTCATGCAGGTAGCGACGATGTCCTATTCGGATCGCCACGGCGCATAGCAGGTAAACGATGATCCAGGTAATGGTTGGGCCGAGTTCATCACCCAGCAAATAAATCCAGATGGCGAACGGAATGCCGACGAAGGGCACGGCGGTGAAGCTGAACACCAGCCGCATGAAGGTGTTGTCCAGCAGGCGGATCTGCGCGCGTGGAGAGATGCCATCATTTTGTAAATGCTGGAAAAACTTCATGACGACGGATCCCGTTTGCCGTGCAACAGCGTGATGGCTTCCACTCGGCTGTTGACGCCGATCTTTTTCAATATATTGCTGATATGCTCTTTGACGGTCGGCTCGGAAATAGACAGTTGCGTGGCAATTCTTTTATTTGGCAGGCCGCGCAGCATCATAGTTAATACGTCTAATTGCCTCGGCGTTAAATTGAATTTATTTAAATGGTCATGGTTGTTTTTAATGGCGGCTTCATTGCCTTCCGGGAACCATTCCTGATTGTTATTCAGCGCAAAAACCGCCCTGGCGAATAATTCTGGCGGTTCATTTTTTAACACGAACCCATGCCCGCCGGCATTGTGCACTTTCTGCCAGATATCGTTATTCTCGTCGCCGCTGACCACCAAAATCCGCACCTGCGGATAACGTTGTTTTACTTCTTTGAGTAATTTCAACGCCGTACCGGAAGAGAGCCAAAAATCAATCACCAGTAAACGCGGTGGGCCATTTTCCCTAATATGGCGGTAGTAATTCTCTTCATTGGTCACCACATGCGCCTGTTTGAATCGGCAATGCGTGCTGAGAAAATTGGCAATGCCGCTTGCTACCAATGGATGGTCATCAACGACCAACGCATAATCCTGCCCCAAAGGATTCTCCTTTCGCCTTCAAATATCAGATAGGTCTGATGAATTATTATCAACCCTCCCTACTTTAGGAGGGTTTTTTCGTTTAGGAAAGGGAAATATATTATTCGAGGATTTGGATAAGAGAAAACATAAAGCTAATCGGTAATTTTAACTGATTGGTTATAAAGGATAATTTATGAAGAAACCACTTATCGCTTTAACCGTTACGATGATGATAGCCGGTTGTTCCACCCTGAAAACCGATCAGGCCATTCCATTACTGCAGGCGGAAACCGCCAAAATGCTGGGCCTGGGCTCATCGGACGAAATTACCGTGACCAATGTCAATGGCGCACAGCCAGATGCGCTGGGCGGCCAAAAACTTTCTTATCGCGCCACCACGGAAAAAGGCCGTATTTTTGATTGCTCGTCGCTGATGATGCCGGGAATTTTAGGTTCGTCGCCGTCGCTGAGCGCGCCGACCTGTACGCCGGTGGTCACGCATAAATAATTCGCTTCGGGGGCGGTATTGCCGCTTCCTGGTTTTCCATCGTCGGAGCGTCAGCGCCGGGGGGCAATAAGCTTTTGCTTCGACGATCACTAAACCGGCGTGCGCGAAATAACGCCTCACACCTCCTCTAGTGTATTGAGTTTTCCTATAACAATAAATTTCGCGACATCACGCTAACGAGTACGGAGATAGCCCGTGAATGACAAGACATCGCACCCTTTAGCGGTTAGTACACCGCTTTCCAAACTTTACCTCGCTCTATTTTCTGCGCCGCTGTTGATGCTGGCGCCCGCCGATATCGCTCGCGCAGACGATGCCATTTTTGACGGCGACTCAAAAATTACCGAATCATTGGCCTACACCGGGGACGTTTACGTCGGCCGCAATCAAAGCGGCAATCTGCTGATCGAGAATGGCAAGATCAGCGCCTATAACATCAATATTGGCCGGATGTTCAACGGCCAAATTCATGAGAGCGTAGTCACGGTCCGCGGGCCGAACGCCGAGCTGAACGCGGTGAACGATCAGTTCGTGCTGCGTGGCGGCCTGAATCTGGGGCGGGGCACCTTGCGGGTTGAAGACGGTGCGCTGGCCAGCGCGAAAGAGATCGTGGTCGGCACCACCCGTGGCTATGACAGCCACCTTATCGCCACCGGCGCCGGTTCTCGCGTCACCAGCAATTTTCTCAGCGTCGGCACCGATTTAGGGGCACGATCCACGCTGGCGATTGAAGACGGCGCGGTGCTGAATACCGCCTTTGACGCACGCATCGGCAATGGCAGCGGGCCGGGCGAGAGCGATATGCTGAGCCCGAAAGCCACGGTCACGGGGGCTAATTCCCAATGGAACGTCGGCCGTGCGCTCACGCTTTACGGCGATCTGGACGTGCTGAACGGCGGCGCGGTCAACGTCGGTAATATTCAGGTGGCGGGCGTCTCCGGCGCGCGTAAAACCGCCGAGCTGACGATCGCCGGCAGCGGCTCACGGTTTACCAGCGGCAGCAGCGTCAACGTCGGCGATTACGGCAATGGCGTGTTGGCGGTCATGGACGGCGGGACATTCTCCGCCGGCGGCAACGAAGTGGTGCTGGGCAAGACCGGTTCCGGTTCTAACCGCGGCGCGCTGATTATCGGCAGCCGCGGCAACATGGATACCGGCACCGGGTTGACCGAGCCGACGCTCGGCGCGGCGGGCGCTGCTGGCACTATCGATGCCCAGACGGCGATCGCCCTGCGGGGCGGATTGTTCCGCAGCTATGTGTACTTTAACCATACCGACGGCAATTACGTCTTCAGCAACAAGATGAGCGGCGAAGGCGAGGTGATCAACACCGCCGGGCACACGACGCTGAACGGCGATCTCACTGGCCTGCAGGCAAACGTCACCGCGCGCGGCGGTAAGCTCATCATCGCCAGCGACATCAATACCCAGAAAGAAGACGACATTTTCGAGATCCAAACCCTCAGCGCCGAAAACGGCGGCACGCTGATCCTCAATGCGACGGCGGGTTCCGACGTCAATAACGGGCAGGGCTACAGCAGCGCCGCGTCGATCAAGGCCGGCGGCACGCTGGGCGGCAACGGCACGCTGGGCCAGACCGAGATCCTGTCCGGCGGCCATATCTCGCCCGGCGACGGCAATATCGGCACGCTGACGCTGAAACGCTACCTGAACTTTATCGGCGAATCCTTCTATGACGTCGATATCGTCGGCGACGGCCGCAGCGATCAACTGCTGGTGGCGGGCAAAACCACCATCAGCGATCAGGCCAAGGTGCAGGTTACGGCGCTGGATCCGCAAACCAGCTATAAAACCGGCCAAAGCTACCGCATTCTGACCTCGGACGGCGGCATTGACGGCCAGTTCGCGTCGGCGGTTTCCAAGTCCGCCTTCCTCGATGTGGCGTTGAACCACAGCGCCAACGCCGTGGATCTGACCATCGCGCAGAAAGACACGGGCGGTGAAAACCCTGGCGGCGAGAACCCGGGTGGGGAAAACCCAGGCGGTGAGAATCCAGGGGGCGAGAATCCGGGCGGGGAAAACCCAGGCGGCGAGAATCCGGGCGGAGAAAACCCAGGTGGTGAAAATCCGGGGGGCGAGAATCCAGGCAGCGGCAAACCGGGCATTTTCCAAACGGTGGCCGAGAGCGGCAACCAGTGGAATACCGCTGGCGCGCTCTCGACGCTGGCGCAGAGCGGCCCTTCGCTGGCGCTGTATAACTCGCTGCTGCTGCTGAGCGCGCCGGAAGCGCGCGAGGCGTTCAATCAGCTGTCCGGTGAAGTCTATCCGTCGATGCAGTCTAACCTGATCGCCGGCAGCACCCAGCTGTTCAACGTGCTGAACCAGCGCATGCTGCGCCTGTTCGACAATGACAGCCTGCCGATACCGCCGTTGGCGATGTCGCTGGTGCAACCGGCGCAGGCGCAAAACAGCGGCGTTTGGGGGCAAACCTTCAGTTCCTGGGGCAAAAACAGCGGCAACGGCAACGTGGGCAAGCTGGATGGCAACACCACCGGCTTCCTGTTGGGCGCGGATCGCAAGCTGGCGGACCATAACGTGCGCATCGGCGGCTACTTTGGTTACAGCCGCGGCGACTACGACGTCGACAGCCGCCGTTCCAAGGCCGATACCGACAACTACCACCTCGGCCTGTATGCGGCCGGGCAGCAGGATGCGTTCTCGCTGCGCGGCGCGCTGGGTTACACCTGGCACAAGATTGAAGGCAAGCGCAACGTCGATTTCAGCGGCTTCTCGGATCGGCTGAAGTCGGATTACGATGCGAACTCGCTGCTGGCGTTCACTGAAGCGGGTTACCGTTTCGGTCAGCCGGAGATGAACGTCGAACCGTTCATCAACCTGAGCTACATCCGTTTGCATACCGACAGCTTCCAGGAGTCGGGTGGCGCGGCGGCGCTGAGCGTGCGCAATGAAACGATGAATACCTTCTATTCTACACTCGGGGTGCGCGGCGTGACCGAACTGCCGAAGAACGTCAGCCTTTACGGCTCGCTCGGCTGGCAACATGCCTACGGCGATAAGAACACCTCATCGCGCATGGAGTTTGCCGGCAGCGACGCGTTCATCACGCAGGGCCAGGCCGTGGATGACAACGTGATGGTGGGCGATATCGGCGTGAGCGTGAAGCTGTCGCACGCCGCGACGCTGGATGTCGGCTATCAGGGGCAATTCGGCGCCGATACCCGCGTTAATTCGGTCAACGCCAACCTGCGCTGGTCGTTCTGATTTTCCCTCTAGACTTCTCTGGTACCGACTGGCCCGCTTGATGCGGGCCTTTTTTATGGTGAGAACGCAGTGGCGGCCTGCGACTGACTTTTATGATAAAAAAGCCCGCGCAACGGCGGGCTGAGCGGGGGAAGGCGTTTAACGCCCTTTTTTCTTGCGCCCCGGCTGGGTAAAGCGCTTGCGGCCGGCCGGCGCAGCGGCTTTGTCGGCGCTTTTCGGCCCGCCGGCGCTCGGCTTTTTCGCCGGGGCAGATTTGGCCGGGGCTTTCTTCGTCGGCTTGGCCTCTGACGAAGAGCCTTCAATCAGCTTGAACAGCTCAATCAGCTCGTCATCGGTCAGATCGCGCCATTCGCCTAGCGGCAAGCCTTTCAGGCTGACGTTCATGATGCGCGTGCGTTCCAGCTTGGTGACCTCGTAGCCGAAGTGTTCGCACATGCGGCGGATCTGGCGGTTCAGCCCCTGCACCAGCGTGATGCGGAACACGAACGGCGCCTCTTTCTTCACCTTGCACTTTTTGGTCACCGTGCCCAGCATCGGCACGCCAGCGCCCATGCCGCGAATAAACTCGTCGGTCACGGGTTTGTTGACCGTCACCAGATACTCTTTCTCGTGATTGTTGCCGGCGCGTAGGATCTTGTTGACCAGGTCGCCGTGGTTGGTCAGAAAGATCAGCCCCTGTGAATCCTTGTCCAAACGGCCGATCGGGAAAATGCGTTTGCTGTGGTTGACGAAGTCGGCGATGTTGTCGCGCTCGCCGTCTTCGGTGGTGGTCACGATGCCGACCGGCTTGTTCAGCGCGATCAGCACCAGATCTTCTTCATTGCGCGGTTCGATCAGCTGACCGTTAACCTTCACCACATCGCCGGCAAATACCTGAGCGCCCACGGTGGCGCGTTTACCGTTGATGAAAACGTTGCCCTGTTCGATGTATCGATCGGCGTCGCGGCGTGAGCAGATACCGCTCTCGCTAATGTATTTGTTCAGACGAATGGATGAGTTAGTCAGCATGGGATCTCCGTAAAACGCGGACTATACATTACCCGGATGGCGCTGCGAAGCGAATCATGCAGGGGGCTGGATAAGGGTATCCTGACCGCGGCTACTACAAAGGTATTTGTAATATGTTTTTTCGTTTAATTAATTATAGAAAATCGATGAGGATCTTTCTGCAAATTATTCAAGTTATAAATGGATTATGCCAAATGCAACTCTTTAAGAGTTCATGTATAGATTCATTTTAAAAAAGCATTAGGATATTGATAAATTCAAGGAGGAATAAATGAGCGCATTAGCTGAAGAAGGGACGTTACGACGTATGACCATGGGGGAAATAAAATTGGCACGCCATATATATGGAAGCTCAATTATATATGGTCGTGTATGGATACACTGTGATAGCTATTTCCCGTTTGGCTTACAAAACAGAAGTTATGCCATGGCACCTAATGGTGAGTTGTGGTTACGAAGGGAACTCTATAAAGACGATTTTTCTGATAACACGGTTCTGATAGAAGATAAACATCTTTTCATCCATGAGTTGGGGCATGTATGGCAGCATCAGCATGGGCAATGGGTAAGAATGCGTGGGTTGTTTAGTTGGGCGGCTGAGTACAACTATCGTCTTGATAAGAATAAAATTACTGATTACTCGCTGGAGCAACAAGCTTCGATTTTTGCTGATTACTGGCTGCTGTTGGTTTATGGTATTGAAACGTGGCGTTATTATCAACGTCCTGGACGAGTGGGTAAGTACAGGGGAACCGATAGTTTGCGTGACATTCATGCACTTTATCAAAAAATTATTAAGGGATGAGAGGGAGCATGAAAAAATATGTGGTTCTATTCACGGCCTGCTTCCTGGTCGGCTGTCCGGGGCCTGGCGATAAGTTGACTCCGCGCTTCCCCGCTGTCGTCACAGCCAAAGATAACCATGTCTGCATTCTTTCTTCTATGAAGGCGGGGGATAATATCCGCTTCGTTCAGATTTATAGCGAATCAGGCGATAAGCTCATTAAAGCTATCGATAATGACGTTTTCTTCGTTGAGCCGGGGAGGTGCATGCCGGTATTCGACTATGCTTTTCGGCCAGGGAAGCGCTATTCCGTCGCCTACGATATACAGACACCCGAAGGTTCGCATTTGATTACCGCCGCATTCATGGTTGTCTCCGACGAACGGGGCAACCTGAGGGTTAACCATTAACGCATGTTCTTAGGTTCAGTTTGTTGGACTTCGTTAGGTTGTAGAATGAAAGGCTATGAAAAAACTTGCCCTGTTGCTCGCTAACGTATTGGCTGTCGTTGGGCTGGCTTTGCTGACAATAAAGCTTTTTCCTGTACCCAGGCTAAACCAGAATCAAACCGCTTGGCTGATTGACGCCAGTGGGTTTTTCCATTTTAACGATACGGAATGGTTTGGTGCGCTCGTTTTTGGCGCGGTTTATCTGCTGGCTGGGTGTCTGGAATGGTTCTTTATCCGCCAGGTTTTTCAGCGGGTGAGCTGCGGGCACCGTCACTAGCTCTCATCACCGTTCCCCCACCTTCACCACCCGGGTATTCAGCGGGGTGAGCGTTTGCCCGGCGCTGCCGATCGGCGTCAGGCGCGGGACGGGGCGGCCGCTGTCGCTTTCCACCAGCGTTGAGTGCGCTTCTCCCTCGGCGAACAGATGATCTTCCCCCCACTGGCGTAGGCCGACGATCACCGGAAACAGTGCGCGGCCTTTCTCGGTCAGCACATATTCCTGATAGGCGCTGCCGTCTGCGGCGGGCACGATCTCCAGCACGCCGTGCGTCACCAGCGCGCGCAGGCGGGTGGCAAGGATGTTCTTCGCCATCCCCAGCCCTTTTTGAAATTCGCTAAAGCGGGTGACGCCGTCGAAGGCGTCGCGCACGATCAGCAGCGACCACCAGTCGCCAATCACATCCAGCGTGCGCGCCACCGGGCACGGCGCGTCTTCCAGGCTTTTACGTTTCACGGCGGTTATCTCCAGCTGCACATTCTGGTTGCATTATAAAACCTCTGTGCCTAAAGTTCATTGGGTTTAATAATGAAACCAGATTGAGGTGTGTAATGAGCGACAAACTGCTGGATCCCCCCTGTGCGGCGCTAGGGCGCCTGCCGGCCACCCTGGTGCTGCTGCTGGCTGCCGCCAGCGCATTTAGCGTGGCCAACGTTTATTATGCGCAGCCGTTGCTGGACGCTATCGCCCATGATTTTTCCATCAGCCTGGCGGCGGTCGGCATGGTGATCACCGTGACTCAGTTGGGCTGCGCGCTGGCGTTGCTGTTGGTGGTGCCGCTGGGGGATCGGCTGAACCGGCATCGGTTGCTGGCGGGACAACAGCTGGGGCTGATCGGCGCGCTGCTATTGGTGGGCTGGGCGCACAGCGCGCCCTGGCTGCTGGTAGGGATGTTGCTGGTAGGCTTATTGGGCACCGCCATGACGCAGGGGCTGATCGCTTACGCCGCAGCCCTGGCGGCGCCGCAGGAGCGCGGGCGGGTGGTTGGTACGGCGCAGGGCGGAGTGGTGCTGGGATTGCTGCTGGCGCGCACTCTGTCCGGCGCGCTGGCGGACGTTGGCGGTTGGCGCACGGTGTATTTCTTCTCTGCCGGGGTGACGCTGGTATTGCTGCCGATCCTGTCGCGGCTGCTGCCTGCGCCGCACACCGCTCCCAGCACGCTGAGTTATCCCGCGCTGCTGCGTTCGATGCTGGGCCTGTTGCTGCATGACCGCACGCTGCAAATTCGCGGCATGCTGGCGCTGCTGATGTTCGGCGCTTTCAGCCTCTTTTGGAGTTCGCTGGTGTTGCCGCTGAGCCAGGCACCGTTCAACTTCACGCATGCCGCGGTGGGGGCGTTCGGCCTGGTCGGCGCGGTGGGCGCGCTGGCGGCGGTGCGCGCCGGGCATCTGGCGGATCGCGGGCTGGGGCAGGTGGCCAGCGGCGCGTGTCTGCTGCTGTTGACACTGGCCTGGCTGCCGCTCGGTTTGCTCGGCAGCGGCCTGATTTGGCTGGTGGCGGGCATCGTTCTGCTGGATCTGGCGGGTCAGGCGATCCACGTGCTGAACCAGAGCATGATCTTCCGCGCGCACCCGCAGTCGCATAGCCGGCTGGTGGGCTGCTACATGCTGTTTTACGCCGTCGGCAGCGGGCTGGGCGCCTTTGCCGGCACCCATATGTACGCCTGGGCGGGCTGGAGCGGCGTCTGCTGGCTGGGGGCAGGCGTCAGCCTGAGCGCGCTGCTGTTTTGGCGGCTGACGCTGCGCGGGATGCCGGATGCCTAGGGTAATAGCTAGCGGGCCGGCGAATGCATCAGGTAATAATCTTCTTCGCCGTCGTTGCCGGTAGAGATAATACGCCAACCGTGTTTGCGGTAGAACGTCAGCGCCTTTTCATTCTTCACCAGGCATTTCAGCGAGCCGGTGGCGGTGAAGGTGGCTTGCGCTGCCTGCAGTAGCGCACTGCCGACGCCGCGCGGCGGCTGATGGGGATCGACATACAGGTTATGAATGAAGTTGTCTTCGCGGTAGACGGAGACGAATCCCAGCAGCGTGCCGCCGTCTTCCGCCACCCAAATCGTTTCGCCCAGCGTCGCGCCGTCGAAATCTTCCAACTGATAATTTGAGGTATCGCGCCAGCCGAACGCCGCCTTGCGCGACGCCAGGTACAGCGTGCGCAGGAAGGGGCGATCGGTCTCTTGGTAGGGTCTTATCTGCATGGCATCTCCCGGTGGTTTGTGCTCACTATAGCGCATTGCACCGGGCGTGCACGGCCACAAACGGAAAATGCTAGGCGTCGCCCCAGGCGGGCAGGCGATTGAGCCCGTCGCTCAACTCCTGAGCCAGGTGGCGCACGGTGTCGGCATGCAGGGCGGCCAGCGGTGGATGAAAGTCGGGCGTCCGCAGCGCTTGCGGCGCGCTGGCAAGCTGCGCCGCATACTCGGCGAGAACGCGCCCGCCCTGGCGTTGCACCTCGATCAGCGCCTGGCGTTCGTGCACGGATAGCGCCGCGCCGCCGCCTGCCAGATAGGTGTTGAGCTTTTCGCTGGTCAGCAACAGGCTGCGCGTCTGGTTAAAGATCAGTTGGATGTGCCGGGTGAAGCTTTCATGGTTATCATCTGCCAACTGCCAGGTAGGCTCCAGCGTCACCCGGGCCACCACCGCTTCGCAGCCCTCGATCTTTTGCCAGATGCCGATGGCGTTTGTGTTCTCGCCGCCGAGGAAGCGCGCCAGTTCCCGCAGCACGTTGGCAACCTGCTGCCGCAGCGACTCCCCTTCGTATTCCGGCCACAGCGTGGCGTGAATGAAAGTGGCGAACCCTACCCCCAGCACGATGCCGATCAGGCGATCGCGGATCTCGGTCAGCTCGGTGACCGGGCCAAAGCTTTCCAGCAGCGCCAGGGAAAAGGTGAACAGGATCTGTACCCCTGCATAGCTTATCTTCTCGGAGCCGGCGGCGATCCAGGCGGAGAGGGCGAGCACCGGCAGCGTCAGCAGCAGTAAGCCGACGAGGCTGTCGAGGTGAGGCATGATCCACACCACCGAGATCAGCGCCAGCAGGCTGCCGATCGCCGCGCCGCCGAGACGCAGCCGCGCCCGCCGCTGTGTGGCGCCAAGGCTGGGCTGGGCCACGATCAGGCAGCTCAGCATGATGGTATGAATGCCGGGCCAATCGACGGCGGTATAAAACACGTAGGCGACCAGCACGGTCAGCAGCGTTTTCAACGAAAACTGGATGTAAACCGGGTTGGTCAGGGCATCGGGGGTAAAGAAGGGCACTTTTGGCGGTGGCGCGGCCTGCAGGGCGTCGGCGTAGTCGCTGCGGTTGGTGTAGACCTGCAGGAGGCCGGCCATTTCATTGAGCGGCGCCGGCACCTGCGGATCGTCGCTGCCGGCGATCGCGACGGAAAATCGCAGCGCGCTGTCGTGGCTGATCGCGGTTTGCAGCGCGCGGCAGGCGGCGTCTATCTCTTGCGCCAATTGACGCGCGGCCGCGCCGAAAGCCGGCGGCAGCTGATAGGCCAGAATATTCAGCTGCAACACCAGGGTGATCAGCGCCAGATAACCGGGCTCGCTGGCGCGGCAGCGATCGCTGCGCATCACCGAAAAGCGCAGCAGCTTATGCAGCTCGGTGGCGTGCTGCGAGATGGCGCTCAGATCGCGCGTCTCGCCGCCATTGGCCAACATAGCGCGGGTTTCGTCCAACACCGCGTTCATCCGGCCCTTTAGCTGCTTCAGCGGTTCGGCCGGCAGCAGCAGGGTATTGACGATCAGGGTGAGCAGGATGGCGTAATTGATCGCCACCCATACCCACAGCACCAGCCGTATCACCACTTCCGCCTGCGGAGTGAGATCGACAAAGCTTTGCGTGTAGATCACCACCAGCGCCATCAGGAAGAACAGTACCCCAACCTTGGTCACCCGCATCAGGAACACGCTGAGGAAAAACAGCGCGCTGGAGAGCAGGATGCGCAGCATCGGGTAGTCGTAGGTGAACTTCAGTACCAGGATAGCGGCGCCGATCGCCAGCGTGGAGCTGACGAAAAACAGGATGCCGATCGTGCGGGTGATAACGATATTGGACTGCGTGATAAAGAAGACAGCGATCAGCGACAGCGCCAGCCACGGCACCTGCAGCGTCTGCGAGATCACGATGGCGATCGCGCTGGAGAGCAGGGCACGGATCACCAGGTTGATGCGGCTGTCCGAAGGGCGCAGCTCGTCGATCAACGGGGACAGCCAGCCGCGAGACATCGTTTTATTCTTCATGGCGCAGGTTCAGCTTGGCCACCGCCGAAGCGCCCACGCGGAACAGCGCCGGGTTCGGGGCCTCGACCGCGATCTTGACCGGGAAGCGCTGCGACACGTGCACCCAGTTGATGTTGCGCGACACGTTGGGTAGCCCGCCCAGCACGGTGCCGCCGTCGTCGGGCTGCACGCCGTAGCTGATCGATTCCACCTTGCCGCTGAAGGTCTGGCCGGCGTCGCTCATTAAATACAGCGTGGCCGGCACGCCGGGATGCACGCCTTTCAGGTCGGTTTCGCGGAAGTTGGCGACCACGTACCAGTGGCGGGTGTCGATCAGCGTGAACACCGGTTTGGCGCTGGAGGCATATTGGCCGACGGTGGTTTTCAGGGAGGCGATGCGGCCGTCGAACGGCGCTCTCACCTCGGTGAACTCCAGGTTCAGTTTGGCGATGGCGATGTCGGCCTGCACTTCGGCGCGCTGTGCGACCAGGGCTTCGACGCCGCTGACGGCGGCTTCCGCCTGTTTCGCCTGCAGCAATGCGGCCTGCAATTCCGCCTGCGCCGAGCGCTGGGAGGTGCGGGCGGTTTCCACTTCTTCCGCCGAAACGTAGTTCTTGCCGAGCAGCTTTTGCCGGCGGTTAAGGGTGTCGGTCGCCTGCGCCACCAGCGCCTGTGAGCGTTTGACGATGGCGTTCATCGATTCGGCGTTGTACTGCTGTGCGTTGACCGAACGCTGCGTCAGCTTGATCTGTTCATTCAGCGTGATCAGGCGCGCTTCGCTGGCCGCCAGCGCGTCCTGGTAAGGGCGCGGATCGATGCGGAACAGCAGATCGCCTTGCCGCACTTCCTGGTTGTCGCGGATCGGCATCTCGACGATGCGACCGTTCACCTCCGGCACCACGTCGATGGTGTCGGCATAGGCGTAGGCATCGTCGGTACTGGGGGCGTTTTCCACCCGCCAGACGACGACGGCGGCCACGATGAATGTCAACGCCAGGATGGTAAGCACCAGCAGTCTGCGCCGGTTTGGGGTGTGTGGTTGGGTCATGGCGTCAGTCTCAGTGGGGGAAAACCAGTAACCAGATCAGCATGGCGATCAGCGCGGTCAGCGCCGGATACGTCAGCAGCTGCGGCGCCAGCCAGGCGCGTTTTTCCGGGGTGCGCAGCAGCAGGTGGATCGCCACCATACCCGCCACGCCGCCGCACAGGCAAAACAGCCAGTCGGGGAACGAAGCGCCGAACACCACTATCGACGGTGCCGGCGAGCACCCGGTGAGCAACAGCGCGGTCAGGCAGGTGATAAGCAGTTTTTTGTCGGGCATAGGGCATTCTCTGACGATTGGCTTGGGCGACGGGCCGAATGAAATGACTCTTTTTCAGTGAGTGAGGTCACTGTTTGTCTTCCCCACGCTTGCGTCAGGGTAAACTAGAATAAATACTCTACTCTAAACTAGAGGGATTAATCTAGTTTTTTGTGTCGCCCTGCCTTCGTAGCGGCAAATGGGTATAATGCGTTGATGACAGCGGGCAGAAACGAATATGCAAATCGACGAAAACATCACCGGGCGAGAGCCACAGCAGGAAAGAGGGCGGCAACGCGTACAAACCATTCTGGATTCGGCGGCGGCGATCGTGGCGCAGGACGGCCTGGCGGCGCTCAGCATGCAGCGGCTCGCCAAGCACGCCAAAACCTCCATCGGTTCGATGTATCACTTTTTTCCCGATCGCCACGCGGTGATCAAGGCGCTGGCAGATCGGCATACCGAGTCGATTGAGGCGCTGGTGCGCGACATGGCGTTGGCCAGTGACGATGAGTGGCGGCGCCTCTCCGCTGAAGCGGTGATCCAGCGGCTGTTTTCACCCTATGCGCAGTACCTGCGTGAGCATGCCGACTACCTGCCGGTGATGCGGGAAATGAACCTGCCGGATGAAAAGTCCAGCTTCCTGACGCTGATCGCCAGCGTGTTGCAGCTGCGCCGCCCCGAGACCGCCGAAGCGGAGATCCTGCAGCAAACCCGGCTGTTGCAAAGCCTGGTGGCCGGTACGCTGCACCATATCTTCAAGACGGCGCCGCAGAGCGTGGCGTTCACGCTGGCGGAGCTGCCCGGCGTGCTGAGCCTGTATCTGGCGGGAAAAGAGGGAAACATCGCTTAGGCGCGAGTCAATTTATTCGCTTGTTTGTCCGCGCCGCCGCTGGCATGATCCCCTGCAGGGATTAACGCAACGTTGATCACAACCTATTGATTTTCATGACTCGGGGTGCCCTTCTACGTGAAGGCTGAGAAATACCCGTATTACCTGATCTGGATAATGCCAGCGTAGGGAAGTCACGGCCGCCCAGCCGGCGCCGCCTTCTTGAACGCCGGTTGGGAGGAATATGATCGCTCGACCTGATGCACTACCCGGCGCGCGCGCCGCGGCCTGTCTGACCCAATTCCAACAGCGCCCTCCGCTGATCCACTGCCTGACTAACGAAGTGGTGCAATCGCTGACCGCCAACGTGTTGCTGGCGCTCGGCGCTTCCCCGGCGATGGTGGTGGAGCCGCAAGAGGCGGCGCAGTTCAGCGCGCTGGCCGACGGCCTGCTGATCAACGTCGGCACCCTCAACGCGCTGCGTGCCGAATCGATGCGGGCGGCGGTGGCCGCCGCCAATCGGGCCGGCAAGCCCTGGACGCTGGATCCGGTGGCGGTCGGTGCGCTCTCCTACCGCACCGCCTTCGCCAAACAGCTGCTGGACGAGAAACCGGCGGCGATACGCGGCAACGCTTCGGAAATCATGGCGCTCAGTGGGTTGCTGGCCAGCGGCCGCGGCGTGGACAGCGGCGACGATTCCTTGGCGGCATTGCCCGCCGCGCGTGAGCTGGCGCGGCGCAGCGGCGCGGTGGTGGCGGTCACCGGCGCGGTGGATTACGTCACCGACGGCCAGCGCGATTGGGCGATCGAAGGCGGTTCCCCGCTGATGACGCGGGTGGTGGGCACCGGCTGCGCGCTGTCGGCGGTGGCGGCGGCGTTTTGCGCCCTGCCGGGCGATCGCCTGGATAACGTGGCGACCGCCTGCCGAGTGATGTCCCACTGCGGCGGCCTCGCGGCCAGGCAGGCCGCCGGGCCGGGCAGCTTTACGCCGGCGTTCCTCGACGCGCTGTATCAACTGCGCGGGGAGGATCTGTGATGAAACGCATTAACGCGCTGACCATCGCCGGCACCGATCCCAGCGGCGGCGCCGGCATTCAGGCCGATTTGAAAGCTTTCTCGGCGCTCGGCGCTTACGGCACCTCGGTGATCACCGCGCTGGTGGCGCAGAATACCCGCGGCGTGCAGTCGGTGTATTACATCGATCCGGCGTTCGTCGCCGCGCAGCTGGACTCGGTATTCAGCGACGTGCGCATCGACAGCGTCAAGATCGGCATGCTGGCCAACGCTGACATCGTGCAGGCGGTGGCCGAACGGCTGCGCCATTACCGGCCGGAATTCGTGGTGCTGGACACCGTGATGCTGGCGAAAAGCGGCGATCCGTTGCTGGCGCCGGAGGCGGTAGCGTCTATTCGGCGCGAGCTGTTGCCGCTGGTGTCGATCATTACGCCGAACCTGCCAGAAGCGGCGGCGCTGCTGGCGTGCGCGCCGGCGGAAGATGAAGCGCAGATGCGTGAGCAGGGGCGGGCGCTGCTGGCGATGGGCTGCCGAGCGGTGCTGATGAAGGGCGGCCACCTGAGCGAAAGTGAGAGCCCGGACTGGCTGTTTACCGCAGAAGGCGAGCAGCGCTTTACCGCGCCGCGCGTCGCCACCCGCCACACCCACGGCACCGGTTGCACGCTCTCGGCCGCGCTGGCGGCGCTGCGCCCGCGCCATGCCGACTGGGCGGCCACGGTGGCCGCCGCCAAGGACTACCTGCAACACGCGCTGCAACAGGCGGACACCCTGGAAGTGGGGCACGGCATCGGGCCGGTGCATCATTTTCACGCCTGGTGGTGAGTCAACTTTTTGCCGCAACCGTGGTCTGACTAGTTCAGGCCCGGTTTGACGGGCGAAACCTGATTTAACCTAGGGAGAAGGACTATGACGGGACACCAGGCGCTGCGTTGCGCCCTCTTCGGCGCACTGCTCAGCTTCAGCGCGGGCAGCTTTGCCCAGCAGATCGTCACCACGTCGGATTTGATTCAGCAGCCGGGGTATCAGGCCAGCTGGCAAAACATGGTGAAAGGCCAGGCGCGGATGCCGGGCTGGGCGCGCAAGGGCGTCGGCACCTCTACGCCGGCGCAGAATCTGAACTGGAAGGGCAAAGAGTATCTGGTCGGCAACCTGTGCAAACCGCACGACTGCGGCAACAACTTTTTGATCGTGGCGTTCAGCGCGGACAAATCCCAGGCCTGGGGCGTGCGGGTGGAAGTGGAAGATCGGCCGGAAGCCGTCGATCATCCGAAGAAGTATGCCAAGTACCAGTGGCTCGGCAAGCCGAATGACGACATGAAAGCGCTGCTGAAGCAGCAGTTCGAGAACAATCCTGACTGGAAATGATCTGACCGGGGGCACCGGTGATGGTGCCCCCGGCGTTGATCAGCCGATGCCGGCCTGATGCAGATCGTGCAGGTTGAGCGCCCCCACCAGCACGCCGTCCATATCGACCACCGGAGCCGCGCTGATGTGTTGTTCGTGCAGCGCTTCCAGCGCCTCCCCGGCGCGCCACTGCTCCGGCAGCCGATAGCCGGGGCGGGTGATCGCCGGGCTGAGCGGATCCTGCAGGCTGTTGCCCTTCACCAGCCAGCGGCGCAGGTCGCCGTCGGTAAATACGCCCACCACCCGCAGCTGCGCATCGCAGACCGCCACTAACCCGAGCCCGGTGCGGCTCAGTTCCAGCATCGCCTCCATCACGTTGGCGCTTTCGCTCACGCGCGGCAGGCGATCGCCGGTGCGCATCAGGTGATGCACGCGGTTCAGCAGGCGCGCGCCCAGGCTGCCGCCCGGGTGCGAGCGGGCGAAGTCTTCCGCGTTGAAACCGCGCTGGCGCATCAGCGCCATCGCCAGGGCGTCGCCCATCATCAGCGTGTTGACCGCGCTGGAGGTGGGCGCCAGCCCCATCGGGCAGGCTTCGCGCTCGACGCCGATATCCAGCACGCAGGCGGCGGCCAGCGCCAGCGGCGACTCTTTGCCGCCGGTGACGGCGATCACCGGAATGCCGTTCTCCGCCAGCAGCGGCAGGATCAGATCCAGCTCTTTGGCGCGACCGGAGTAGGAGATGAACACCACCACGTCGTCGGCGCCGATCATGCCGAGATCGCCGTGCAGCGCCTCGGCCGGGTGCACGAAGAACGACGGCGTGCCGGTACTGGCCAGCGACGCGGCGATCTTCTTGCCGATATGGCCGGATTTGCCGATGCCGGAAATCACCGCCTTGCCACGGCAGTTCAGCAGCAGTTCGCAGGCGCAGACGAAGTTGTCGTCCAGGCGCGCCAGCAGGCGTTGCGCTTCGGTCAGCTCGATCTCCAGCGTTTCGCGGGCGAAGGCGAGCAGGGCGTTGGCGTTACTCATCGGGGTCTCCTACCAGAAGGATATTGATGCCTTTCGCCTGCAGGGCGGCGAGGTAATCGGGGTTGATGTCTCGGTCGGTGATCAGCGTGTCGACGGCGCTGAGTTCGCACACCACGTTCGGGCTCTTACGGCCGAATTTCGAGGAGTCTACCAACAGAATAATGCGGCCGGCGGCTTCGCACATCGCTTTGCTGACGTTATGCACTTCGTTGAAGGTGGTGACGCCGGCGTTGAGATCGACGCCGTCCGCGCCGATAAACAGCTTGTCGAAGCTGAACTGCTGGAACGCCGATTCGGCCAGGCTGCCGTGGAACGAGGCCGATTTTTTGCGGTAGGTGCCGCCGGGCATCAGGATGGTCTGATCGTTGTCCAGCTCCACCAGCGCGTTGACGATGGTCAGGCTGTTGGTCATCACCGTGATGTTATTGAACTGCGCCAGGTGCGGCACCATCTGCAGCACCGTGCTGCCGGCGTCGAAGATCAGCGAGTCGCCGTCGGCGATCAGCGCCACGGCGGCGCTGGCGATGTGGCGCTTTTTCTCGGTATTGATATGGGTTTTGCGGTCGATCGGCTGATCGCCGTCGTCGCGGCTGAGCACCACGCCGCCGTAGGTGCGGATCACCTCGCCTTCGTCTTCCAGCAGGGTGAGATCCTTGCGGATGGTGGTGCCGGTGGTGGAGAAATGCTCGGCCAGGGCGTCCACTGCCGTTTTGCCATGCCGCTGCAGATATTCAAGGATAGCGGCCTGCCGCTGCTTTGGTTTCATCGCGATTCCCGTTCACAAGAGTGGGGCATTTCCCCTCGCTGAATAATTCACTATGAAAGGTAATGCCTTTTAATGTGAAAATATCACGATTTGGGTTCAATCGCTAACGATAGTGCAGACTGGCATGCGCGATCCTCGGGGAAGATCACATCCGGGCGCAAATCCCGCTGATGCAAACCGTGTAATCGAGGCAGCGGGCGGGGCTGGGCGAAAACGGTCAGGCCGCGTAGCAACAGGCTGCCGCACACCCGCCGATCGGCATCGAAGGCCAGCGCCAGCACCACCCGCGGGCGGAAACGGCCGCCGGAACGGCCGACGCCGACGGCGCCCAGTTGGCACAGGCCGTCGAAGGCGCGGTTGAAGCGCTGCAGTTGCCACCAGCCGAAGGCGATTTGCAGCAGCCAGGCCAGCAGTGCGAAGGCGATCAGAGCTTGTGTCATGGGGTTCTCCTTAGGCCCCCTTCCGCGGGAGGGGGCGTCGGTGGCGTCAGAACATTACCTGGCCGCCGGTGATGTTGATCGACTGGCCGGTGCAGTAAGAGGCCTTCTCGCTGGCGTAGAACAGCAGGGTGTTCAGCACGTCCTGATAGTCGCAACCGCGTTTCAGCGGCACCTTGTCGATGTAGTACTGCTCCACCTGGTCCGGTGCGATGCCCAGTTTTTGCGCGTATTGCGGCAGCAGCGACTGGAACATCGGCGACTTCAGCAGGTTGCCGAGCATCAGCGAATGCACGGTGATGCCGTACTCCGCCAGATCGAGCGCCAGCGACTGCGTCAGCCCCACGCCGCCGAACTTGGCGGCGCTGTAGCCGGAGTTGTGCTTGCTGCCGACCTTGCCGGACTTGGAGTTGATCTGAATGATGCGCCCGGCGATGCCGTCGCGGATCATCAGGCGCGAGAACTCGCGGGCGCAGAGGAAATAGCCCACCAGGTTCACCTGCAGCGAGCGGTCGAAGTCGCCCAGCGGGAAGTCGGTGATCGGCGCCGCCTTGGCGATGCCGGCGCTGTACACCAGCAGGTTGGTTTGGCCAAATTCCCGGTCAACCGCCGCTGCCAACGCGATCACGCTCTGCTCGTCGGTGGCGTCGGCCTGAAAACCGCAGGCGCTGCCTGCGCCAAACGCTTCGTTGATCTGCTGTGCCACCCGATTGGCATTGTCGGCGTTCAGATCGGCCACCGCCACCCGATAACCGGCCTGCGCCAGCCCGTGGGACAAAAAGGCGCCTAACGTTTGGCCGCCGCCAATCACTACAGCTACTTCAGACATGGTCTACTCCTTATGCGATAAATGACAGCGTGCTGCCCAACGGGATATCGGTCGGCGTCGGGCCGGATACGTGGATCGATCCGGGGAATTCGGCTTCGGCTTCGCCGTCGAAGCGCACGGTGATGTGGCCCAGTTCGCGCAGATTCTGCGTGGCGACGCTGCCGACGGCGGTGATGGCGTAGCGCTGCTGCGCCAGCTCCATCACGCCGCCGACCTGCAGCTCGCCGGCGGTCGCACCGTGGCGGTGGATGAAGCAGAACTCTTCGATATCCGCCGGCGCGCCTTCACGGAAAGTGATCAGCATGTTGTCCAGCAACGCGTCGCGGGCGCAGCCGCCGATCTGTGTGATGGTGGTATGAAAAATGGTGTGCATAAATGTCTCCCTGTGAATCAAATTATTGATAAATGAAGGCCGAGGCGGCCCAGGCGATCAACACCGTCGGCGCGCCGGTCAGGAAGCGGCCGACCAGCACCGAGGGCACGCCGACTCGCACGGTGTCCTGCTTGGCTTCCGCCAGCGACAGGCCGACCGGAATGAAGTCGCAGGCGGCCTGCGCGTTGATGGCGAACAGTGCGGGCAGCGCCAGCTGCGGCGGAATATGGCCGAGGCCGATCTGCACCCCGACCAGCACGCCGATCACCTGGGCGATGACCGCGCCAGGGCCGAGGAACGGCGACAGCAGCGGGAATGAGCAGATCAGCGCCAGCGTTACCAGGCCGATCGGGCTATTGGCCAGCGGCGTCAGGCCGTGAGCGATAAAGTCCCCGAGGCCGGAGGCCATGATGATGCCGATCAAGGCCGAGACGAACGCCATAAACGGCAGGATGGTCTTCAGCACGGTGTCGATGGTGTCGCGCCCGGCCTGGAAGAACACCGCCACCACCGATCCCATGCCCATGCCGACCTTCGCCAACAGCCCGTCGCTTTGCTCGGTGATTTTCTTGCTGGTGTCGTAGTCGCGCGCCTTGGGCGGCGCTGCAACGGCGGCGGCGGGTTGGCTATCTGCCGCTTCGATTCGGCTGATGTTGTGGTCACGCACGCCGGAGACATAGATGTCTTCGAGGATAAACTGCGCCAGCGGGCCGGACTGGCCGGTGGCGTGGATGTTGACTGTCGGAATGCGGCGTTTCGGGTACAGGCCGCAGCGCAGGGTGCCGCCGCAGTCTATCACCGCCACGCCGATCTCTTCCGCCGGCGGCTCGCCCTCTTTGAAGCCGTCGACGGCCGGCCAGCCGGTCAATTCGCTGAGGCGATCGACGATGGAAGGTCGGGTGCCGGCGGTGATGTACACCACTTTTTTACCGGGTTCGATCGGCAATTCCAGGGGGCCGCCCCAGCCGCTGGCGCCTTTTTCAATACGGATATAAGCACTCATGCTGCACTCCACGAATTAAAGTTGCACCTGGCGATCCAGACGGATGCCCATCTTGCGTTCAAACAGGCTGGTGGTCAGATCGGTGACCCAGCCGCGGAAGAAGTTGGTGAACAGCCCCACCAGGAAATAGCTCACCGCCAGCGGGCCGAGCGGCAGACCGAGGGTGGTCAGGCCGCTGGCGATGCCGAGATAAACGAACAGTTCGCCGGGGTTGATGTGCGGAAACAGGCCGTTCATCGAGTGGCAGCTGTAGGAGGCCGCCGCGTAGTAGCTCGGCTTGTATTTCTCCGGCATGAAGCGCCCCAGGCTGAGGGTCATCGGGTTGCAGAAGACAAAGGTGCCAATTAGCGGCAGCAGCAGATAACGCGAAACGGGGTTGCCCGCGCAGCGCTGCGCCAATCGTTCGATACGTTCCTGGCCAACAAATTTGATCAGCGCGTTCATGATAACCAACAGGCTGATCAACAAAGGTAAAATGCCGGTCACCATGCCGACAAACACTTCACCGCCTTTCTGAAACAGGCCGATAAACCACTCGGCGCCGTGGGTGATTAGCTCAATCATTATGTTCTCCTGTAATGGACTGATATGGCCTGGAGCGAACGGCGGCTCTGTCGCCATGGGCCTTACAGTAGTCACTTTGGTGGGCTATTTGTTTTAAATAGATCACAATTTGAAAGATAAATATTTTATTTTGAAAGTTTAAGGTGAAAGAAAGAGAAGGTTGACGGCGTCGGGTTTAGGGGTACGGGCACAAAAAAGCCCGGCGAACCGGGCTTTGGGTAGGGTGATATACGGAAATCGCCGTTGTTAGCTTGTTTCTGTTACTGTTCGAGAATCTTTTGTATTGTCTGTACGGAAGCACCGTTTCTTTCGGCCGTTTGGGCCAGCTCTTGCTTTTGTTTGTCTTTTTCAGCGATTGCCATATCTTTGGCGGCGGCTATCGCGGCCAGGAAAATTTCTTTTTCCGTAGCGGTGAGCGGGCCTTGTAGCCTGGCTTCGCAGACGCGATACAACGTATCACGGATAAAATTTACCGTGGTGGTGCGCCGAGCCAGATCGACTACGGCGGTGCTGAACCCTGCATCTCCACTGACTTTTTGAATTTGTTCCGTGCTCATTTCAGCTTTCAGCGCGGCAATAACGGACTGCGCGACATCAGGTGGGGGAGCCACGCAGTACTTGATATTTGAGTCTGCGGGAATATAAATGGCGCTGCTTCTTGTTGAGTCATAGTCAAACCAATACGTTTCTCCCGGTTTCAACTCATGCTTAGAGGCCGGAGATTTAAATAGCGAGCAAGACGATAGCGAAAGGATGAGCAGGGAGATGATGACAATATTGACTTTCATGATAGCACCACCATAAAAGTGTGGATTAATTAGCGTAAAATTTAGTCAAAAGTCCATAAATAACAATGAACTATAATAATTATTAATGCGCTAACTTTTTGTGTTTTTGGAAAAGGTGGGAAATTTGAAATTTGATAAGGTTAACTTTCAATCTTTAATGATTTATGTCGTTCTCTTTCGCATATTTGGAATAAAAAAAGCCCAAGGATAGTAAATAAAAACTAATTCTTATTTTTGCTTATAAAATACATTCGGTTGCATTATTTCCTTGTCAAGACCTCCCTCGATGCACAAAAAAGCCCGGCGAGCCGGGCTTTGGGACAGGCGGTCTGTCACATCAGGCGATGGTGACCTTCTTGTCCAGGTAGGCGTCTTGCACGGCGTTGATCAGCGCCACGCCGTCTTTCATCGATTTCTTGAAGGCTTTACGCCCCAGGATCAGGCCCATGCCGCCGGCGCGTTTGTTGATCACCGCGGTGCGCACCGATTCCTGCAGGTCGTTCTCACCGGCGGCGCCACCGGAGTTGATCAGCCCGGCGCGGCCCATGTAGCAGTTGGCCAGCTGGTAGCGCACCAGATCGATAGGGTGATCGGTGGTGAGTTTGTTGTAGACGCGATCGTCGGTATAGCCGAATTTCACCGCGCGGTAGCCGCCGTTGTTTTCCGCCATTTTCTGTTTGACGATGTCGGCGCCGATGGTGGCGGCGATGTGGTTAGCCTGGCCGGTCAGATCGGCGCTGGAGTGGTAGTCCACGCCGTCCTTGGTGAACGCCGGGTTACGCAGATAGGCCCACAACACGGTGACCATGCCCAGCTCATGCGCGCGCTCGAAGGCGATCGAGATCTCTTCGATCTGGCGGCGCGACTGCTCGGAGCCGAAGTAAATGGTGGCGCCGACCGCCACCGCGCCCATGTTGAACGCCTGCTCGACGCTGGCGTACAGGGTCTGGTCGTACTGGGTCGGGTAGCTCAGCGTTTCGTTGTGGTTGAGTTTGACCAGGAACGGGATCTTGTGCGCGTAGCGGCGCGATACCGACGCCAGCACGCCGTAGGTGGAGGCGACGCAGTTACAGCCGGCTTCAATCGCCAGCTCGACGATGTTCTTCGGATCGAAATACAGCGGGTTGGCGGCGAACGAGGCGGCGGCGGAGTGCTCTATGCCCTGATCGACCGGCAGGATAGACAGGTAGCCGGTGCCGGCCAGGCGGCCGTGGTTGAACAGGGTTTGCATCGAACGTAGCACGCTGTTGGGGCGGTTGTTATCGATCATTACGCGGTCGACGAAGTCGTCGCCCGGCAGGTAGAGATTCTCGGCGGGGATAGTGGTACAGCGGTGTTGCAGCAGATCTTCCGCTTCCTTTCCTAGCAACTGCACAATATCAGTCATGATTCACTCCCGATTAAGCTTCTTCATACACCGGCAATGCAAGGGTTTTTGACCACCGGCGCAGTAAAAAAGCGGTGATTGAAGCTGTAAAGCGATGCTACCGAACTTGATCCGGCAAGGACAAACAATAGATGCGATTGAGAGGAAATGCCATTGGCGTGGCCAAATACGCGGGGGCGATCGCCCCCGGCGCGCTAAGCGATTGATTATTCGATCTCGAACCACTCGGTGTTCTGCAGGGCGATCGGGGTGATGGAGTAGATCATCTCCTGCAGGTGATCGTGGATGGCGCGCTCCGCCGCCTCGGCATCGCGCGCTTTCAGCGCCTCGTAGATGCGGTAGTGCTGCTTGATCAGGCTCTCCGGCGGCGAGACTTCGCTTAGGCTGAGGAAACGCACTCGATCCATGGTGGCCTTGATGGTTTCGATGGTCTCCCACGCCAGCGGGCAGTCGGCAAACTGGGTCAGCAGTTGGTGGAATTCGTCGTCCAGCGCCAAAAACTCGCGCGTTTGCCCGTTCTGCGCGGCCAGCGCCTGGCGGTGCAGATTATGCTCCAGCGTCATCAGCTGCGCCGGGGTGGCGCGCTCGGCCGCGCGGCGCACGATGGCGCATTCCACCGCCTGACGGATAAAGCGCCCGTCGGCCACGCGCTTGGCGGAAATCTTCATCACGAAGGTGCCGCGCTGCGGCAGGATCTGCACCAGGCCGGCCTCCGCCAGCTTGATGAAGGCTTCGCGCACCGGCTGGCGCGAAACGCAAAAGCGGGTAGAAATCTCTTTCTCGGACAGCAGGGTGCCGGGGGGAATGGTGCAGTCGACGATATCCTTGCGCAGGAAGCGATAGATCTGTTGGTTGACCGGGACGTTGTTGGTGAGACTGTACGTTTCAGACATGGCGACAATCAGGCATCTGGCTGGAATTCGAATGCCACCATACTAGCAGATTATTGGTTAAGGGCGGGGGGATAAATCCACCCGCCGAGCAGGGTAACTCAGTGATGCCAATCCTGATATTCCTGCTTGCGCCGCGCTGGCGCAGTTTCCGGCATCAGGCTCAGGCCGATGGCCGACACCACGCCCAGCACCATCATGTACCCCGCCAGCCCGTAGTAGTGGCCGCCGGTCACCTGCAGGATCTTCACCGCCAACAGCCCGAGAATGCCGCTGCCGATCAGCGAGCCGATCTGCCAGATCAGCGCGATGCCGCTGCAGCGCACGCGGGTGGGGAACAGCTCCGGGAAGTAGGAGGCCTGCGGCGCGTAGCACATGCTGTGGCCGAAGGTCAGCACCACGATCATGGCGATCTGCGTCACCCAGAAACTATCGAGGTTGATCGCCATAAAGAACGGCACGATGCACACCACCTGCAGCAGCGCGCCGGCGATGTACACCGGTTTGCGCCCCAGCCGATCGGAGAGGCGGCCCATCAGCGGAATGGTGAAAATCTCCAGCAGCACCGCCACGATCATCGCCTCCAGCAGAATGGTTTCGTTGAGGTGGTTGGCCTTGCCGTAGGCCAATACGATCACCGTGAACATGGCGAAGGCGCAGGCTTCGATCAGCTTGGCACATACCCCTTTGCCGATAAGGCCGGGATAGCGGCGGGCCACTTCCACCACCGGCCGGCTCTCCACCGCTTTGGTGGCGCGGATCTGGGTAAACACCGGCGATTCGTCGATCCTCAGGCGAATAAACAGCCCGACCAGCACCAGCAGCAGGCTGAGCAGGAACGGAATGCGCCAGCCCCAGTCCAGCATCTGCGCCGGTGACAGCACTGCGGTCAGCAGCGCGAACAGCCCGGACGGCAGCAGGAAACCGGCGGGCGCGCCGATCTGCACCCAACTGGCGTAGAAGCCACGCTGGGGCGGCGGCGCATATTCGGCGGTCATCAGCACCGCGCCTGCCTGTTCGCCGCCGACGCCGAAGCCCTGCAGCACGCGGATAAAGATCAGCGCGAGCGGCGCCCAGATGCCGATCTGCTCATAGGTGGGCAGCAGGCCGATGCAGAAGGTGCCGAGGCCGACGATCAGGATAGTGATCACCAGCGCCTTCTTGCGGCCGACCTTATCGCCGATGTGGCCGAACACGATGCCGCCCAGCGGGCGCGCCAGGAAACCGACCGCGTAGGTGGCGAAGGCCGCCAGCGTGCTGATCAGCGGATCGGCGCTGGGGAAAAACAGCTGGCCGAAGAACAGCACCGCGGCGGTGCCGTAAGCGAAGAAATCATAATATTCGGCGGCGGTGCCGATGGCGGAAGCGCTGGCGACGCGCCGCAGCAGCGGTTGATTGCCGGTATTGACGGCGTTATGCGTGGTGACGGTCATCGGAAACCTCCCGGTCGGTAAGCGGCAGAGCGGCGACGGCGGCTTTGGCCCCCAGGCTCAGCAGTTGATGATAAGCGTGGCTGACGGCGCGGACGAAGTCAGGCGAATCGGGCAGATCGTGGCCGAAGACGCTGTCGAGTTGCAGCAGCGCCAGGACGCGGGGCCGGCCTTCCTCGCTGCCGGCGACCAACGCGGCGAGGCGCTCGCGCAGCGGATCGCTGATATCGATCGGCCCGCCTTGTTCATCGCGGCCGCCGACGTAGCGCATCCAGCCAGCGACGCCCAGCGCCAGGCAGTCGAAGCGGCTGCCACGCGCCAGATGCCAGCGGATCGCGTCCAACAGCCGCTGCGGCAGCTTCTGCGTGCCGTCCATGGCGATCTGCGCGGTGCGGTGTTTCAGCGCGCGGTTGCGGTAACGCTGCAGCAGCGAGTCGGCATACTGCGCCAAATCGACGTTCGGCACCTGCAGGGTCGGCGCCTGTTCCGCCAGCATCAGGTGACGGGCGGCGCGGACAAAATCCGCATCCTGCATACAGTCGCCGACGTGCTGATAACCGGCCAGGTAGCCGAGGTAGGCGAGGAAGGAATGGCTGCCGTTCAGCATGCGCAGCTTCATCTCCTCGTACGGCAGCACGTCGCTCACCAGTTCGGCGCCGGCCTTTTCCCAGGCCGGGCGCCCCTGAGGAAATCGGTCCTCAATGACCCACTGGCTGAACGGCTCGCAGGCCACGCCGACGTCATCCTCGACGCCGCCCAGCCAGGTGCGCAACTGCCGGCGGGCCTCCGGCGTTACCGCCGGCACGATGCGATCCACCATGGTGGAAGGGAAGGCGACCTCTTGACGCACCCAGTCGGCCAACGCCGGATCCTGCCGCTGCGCCAGTTCGACCAGCACCTGGCGCGTGACCCGGCCGTTAGCCGGCATGTTATCGCAGGACATCACGGCGAACGGCGGCAGCCCGCGTTCACGGCGCAGGCGCAGCGCCGCCAGCAGCAGCCCCGGCGCCGACTGCGGCTGTGCCGGGTGGGCGATATCGTGCGCGATCGCCGGGTGTTCCTCCATCAGCCGACCGCTGGCGGGGTGGTAGCAATAGCCCTTTTCGCTGATGGTCAGCGAGACGATGGCGATCTCAGGCTGTGTCAGGGCCGCCAGCACCGCCGCCAGCCCGTCGGTTTGCAAGTGCAGCGCCTGGCGAACCACGCCGATGACCCGGCCCCGCCAGCCGTCGTCGTCCATCTCCGCCACCGAGAACAGCAGGTCCTGTTGCCGTAGGTCGGCGATCTTTTGCTGGCCGTGCTGCATGCTGATTTCGCAGTAACCCCAGTCACTGCCGTGCTCGCTGGCCAGCCTGTCGGCGTACATCGCCTGGTGCGCGCGGTGAAACGCGCCGAAGCCGATATGCGCCATGCGCGGTTTCACGCGCTCACGTGCGTAGCCGGGCCGGATAACGGCGGCCGGCAGCGCGCTGTGGTCGGAAAGTCTCATGTTCAATGTCCCTGGAGGGTAAGCAAAGGGGCGAAGCCGCCCCGTCTGGCGTTAGGGTTTTAAGATTTGCACGCCCGCCGTTGCGCGCGGCGCCTTGATCACCAGCAGCACCAGCAGCGCGCCCAGCGCGGCGACGCCGCCCGCCAGCATAAAGGCGCTGTCGAATTTGCCGGTGTTCTGCACGATGTAGCCGGTGACGATCGGCCCGATGATGCCGGAGACGCTGCCGATCAAATGAATGAACCCGCTGGCGCCGCCGACCCGGGATTTATGCACCACGTCCTGGATGATCGCCCAGTAGAGAGCGCCGGTGATGTAAAGGAAGAAGATCGACACCGACATCAGCATCACCGCCGGCACCACGCTGCTGACGGTGCCTGCCAGCGCCACGCACACCGCCGCCGCCAGCAGGCTGGTGACCAGCACGATCTTGCGCGACAGCAGCAATTTGCCGGTGATGTTGAAGATCTTGTCGGAAATATAGCCCCCGAGCGCCAGCCCGACGAAGCCGACGATCCACGGGATCATCGTGGTCAGGCTCATCTCTTTGATGTTCAGGTTGTGCGCCTGCACCAGATACGAGGGGAACCAGCTCAGGAAGAAGAACAGGATGTAGTTGTAGCAGAAGAAGGCGAAGGCGGTGACCAGAATGATCGGCTGCTTCAGGTAGTAACCCAGCCCGTGAGCGGCGTCGCTCAAGGCGCTTTCCTCGCCGAGATTTTCCTGTTTCAACTGTGCGATCAGCGCCCGTTCTTCGTTGCTGACGCGTTGGCTTTTCGCCGGGTTATCCGCCACCACGAAGAACCACACCAGCATCCAGACGATGCCGATGGCGCAGATGATCATGAACGCCGGCCGCCAGCCGAACGCCAGCGCCAGATAGCCGACGATCGGCCCGGCCACCGCGCCGCCCAACGGTGAACCGGCGCTGAGCAGGCCCATAGCGGTCGCCGCCTGTTTCTTCGGGAACCAGCCGTTGATCATCTTGTTGGCCGAGGCGCAGATCGGCCCTTCGGCCATGCCGAACAGGACGCGCAGGATCAGCATCGAGTAAAAACCGGTGGCGATCGCCGTCATGCCGCAGAAGATGGACCACAGGCCGACCGCCACGCCCAGCACCAGCGTCGGGCCGAAGCGGTCGACCGCCAGCCCGCCGACGAAGTTGAAGATGGCGTAGCCGAAGAAGAAGCTGCCGAAGATCAGGCCGAACTGTTCGGCGTTCAGCATCAGATCCTGTTCGATCATCGGCACGGTGATCGACAGCGCCACGCGATCGAGGTAGTTGATCATGTAGACCATGAACAGCAGGAACACGATGGTCCAACGCAGGTTTTTAAACATAAAGCACTCCACTGGGTGTCGTTTTAATCGTGATGCTTCGTTGTTTGCACGGGCGGCGGGTGCCGCCCCATGCCCCGATGCTGCCGTGACGTTACTCGAACTGCAGCAGTACCTTGCAGCAGGTGCGCTGATCCCGCTCGAACATCTGCATTGCCCGTTCGACGTCGCCGGCGGGCACGCAGTGGGTGAGTAGCCGCTGCGGGTCTAGCTTGCCGTCCGCCATCCAGGCGATCACCAGTGGGAAGCGCGCGCTGTTCAGGCGCGAGGAGAAGATCGACAGCTCCTTGCTGGTGATGCTCTGCTGGGTCAGGGTGCAGGCGTCGCCGGAAAAGCCCATGATGCCGATGCGCGCCGCCGGCGAAGCCAGCGCGATCGCCTCCGGCAAAATGGCGGGGTGGCAGGCGGCATCGACGATCAGCGTCGGCTGAATGCCGCGCTGCTGCAGCGCCTGCGGCAATGCGGCCTCGGCGTTGTTGAATACTTCGTCGGCACCGTTGGCGCGTGCCATGTCCAGCCGTTCGGCGATGCGATCGACGACCCACACCTGCTTGACGCCGTACACGCCTTTCAGCGTCTGGATCACCGTGAGCCCCATCGGCCCGGCGCCGTAGATCAGCGCGATGTCGTCGGGGCGCGGTTGCAGATGGGCGGTAATGTTGGCGGCGATAGTGAAGGGTTCGATCATCGCGGCGTGGCGATCGCTGATGGCGGCCGGAACCGGATAGGCGTTGCGTGCCGGCACGCAGGCGTAGTCGCTGAAGCCGCCGTCGCGGTGCACGCCGATCACCTGCAGCGAGGTGCAGACGTTGGGGCGGCCGACCGAACAGGGATAGCAGTGGCCGCAGCTCACCACCGGGTCTACCGAGACGCGTTCGCCGAGGCGCGCCGGATCGACGCCTTCGCCCAGCGCATCGATCAGGCCGAAGAACTCGTGGCCGATCACCCGCGGGTAGCGGGCGAACGGGTTATGGCCGTGATAGATATGGACGTCGGAGCCGCAGATGCCGGCGAATTTCACCTTGACCCGCACCTCGCCGGCCGCCGGCTGTGGCAGCGCGCGCGTCTGCAGCGCCAGGCGCCCGGGCTGTTCGATCACGACGCTGCGCATGGTGTTTACCAGTTCCATAAGGTGCCATCCTCCAGACGCGCGACCGGCAGGTAGGCCGGTTCATAGGGGTAACGGGCCGCCAGCTTCTCATCGAACTCGATGCCGATGCCCGGCTTGTCGCCCGGATGCATATAGCCGTCGTCGAACGTCCAGCTGTGCGGGAACACCTCGAGCATTTGCTCGGAATAGCCCATGTATTCCTGCACGCCGAAGTTTGGCACCCACAGATCGAAGTGCAGCGCCGCCGCCATGCAGATCGGCGACAGATCGGAAGGGCCGTGAGAACCGGTGCGCACCTGATACAGCGAGGCGAAGTCGGCGATGCGCCGCATGCCGGTAATGCCGCCCGCGTGCGTCAGGGTGGTGCGGATGTAGTCGATCAGCTGTTCTTCGATCAGCTGTTTGCAGTCCCAGATGCTGTTGAACACCTCGCCGACGGCGATCGGCGTGACGGTATGCTGGCGGATCAGGCGGAAACAGGCCTGATTTTCCGCCGGCGTCGGATCCTCCATCCAGAACAGGCGATACGGCTCGGCGCTTTTACCAAAGCGCGCCGCTTCAATTGGCGTCAGGCGGTGGTGCATGTCGTGCAGCAGGTGCTCGTTGAAGCCGAACCTGTTGCGCACCGCGTCGAACAGTTTGGGGGTGAAATCGAGGTATTTTTCCGTCGACCACAGCTGCTCTTCCGGCCAGTCACCCTTGGTGGCCGGCTCATAGGCCTGGCCTTTGCCCTTGGCCATGCCGTAGGTGGTTTTCATGCCGGGCACGCCGCATTGAACGCGGATCGCCTTGAAGCCTTGTTCTTTATGTTTGGCGTAGTCGTCGAGCACCTCGTCGATCGAGTGGCCGGTGGTATGGCAATACACCATCACTCCCGAACGTGAGGCGCCGCCCAACAGCTGATACAGCGGCATGTTGGCGGCCTTGGCCTTGATGTCCCACAGCGCCATGTCGACGGCGGAAATGGCCGACATGGTCACCGGGCCGCGCCGCCAGTAAGCGCCTTTGTAGAAGAATTGCCAGAGGTCTTCGATCCGCTGCGCGTCGCGGCCGATCAACTGCGGGCAGAGGTGATCTTTCAGGTAAGAGGCCACCGGCAATTCGCGCCCGTTCAGCGTGGCGTCACCGAGGCCGATGATGCCGTCATCGGTGGTGATTTTCAGCGTGACAAAGTTGCGCCCCGGGCAGGTGACGAACACCTCGGCGTTGACGATTTTCATAACCTTCACATCCTGTAGCTGCGGAGAGATAGCGCGAAAATACGTCATGAACTAACTACCATACAAGTATGAATTGATGAATTTGCCGGAGAGGATCACATTTGATCGCGAGTGGAAGCGGATGAACGGAGGGGAAGAAGTGGGGCGCAGCGGCTGCGCCCGACAAGGTCAGCCCAGCAGGGCGCAGTTAGGCGGCAGGCGGCATTCGATGGCCTGCGGCAACACTTCGATGCGGAAATGGCGGCCTTTGAGCGGTTCGCCGTCGAGGTTGAAGGTCATCTCATGCGGCGCGTCGATCTCGAGCCACGGCAGCGCCGCGCTGAGGATGCTGTTGCTCTCTTCGTCGTTGAACAGGGCGGCGACCAGCGCCGGCAGCAGTTCATCGGCGATCAGCAGGCGCAGCTGCAGCAGGCCGTCGTTGATCAGCGCGCTGGGGCACAGTTCCTGGCCGCCGCCGGCCTGCTTGCCGTTGCCGATGCCGATCACCAATGCTTCGCCGGCCCAGCGGAAGTCCGGCCCGCGGATTTCACAGCGATCGGCCTGCAGCGTATCCATGCGCAGCAAGCCGTGCACGAAGTAGGACACGCCGCCCAAGGCCGCCTTCAACTTCTCCGGTGTCTCGGTGGTGATACGGGTGCCGAAGCCGCCGGTGGCCATGTTGATGAAGTAGCGCTCGCCGTTGACCTTCGCCAGATCGATCGGCACCGAGCGGCCCTTGATCGCCAGCTGCAGCGCCAGTTCGGGGGATGGGGGGATATTGCACGCCATGGCGAAGTCGTTGGCGGTGCCGAGCGGCAGAATGCCCAGCGCCGGCCGGTTATGCGCCGGCAGCTGCACCAGCGCGGCGGCCACTTCGTTGATGGTGCCGTCACCGCCGCCGGCGACGACGGTGCCGACGCCGAGTTGTGCAGCTTCCGCGACGTAGCGCGCGGCGTCGCCGTGCTCCCAGGTCACGCGCACGTACAGCGTGATTTGCTCTTCGCGCAGCCGTGTGACCGCCTGACGCAGTTCTTCGTTGCCGGCGCCCTTGCCGTTGAGAATAAGCAGGGCGGCTGCATGTGAGTGTTGAGGCATTACCGATCTCCTCCGGCGGAAAACCAAGAATGCCTCAAGATAAACCAGCCTACGCCGCCAAGCCATCAGAATATTCAGCTAATTCCGGTTATTTCCTATTGTGCCGTGAATATGAAGACGATGCGAATTTATCTGAATTTAACCTGACAATAAGCGGAATTTTAATGGCGGCAGGATTAATCGCTATAGCGTTATTTATATATCGATGTGGCGTTATTATTTTTATTAAAATGGATAACGGGAAAACGTAATGAAAAATAGGCGCACCGGCGGCAATGGCGGACCCATAAAGAAAAAGCCAGCCCAAGGGAGATTGGGCCGGCTAAGGAGGTGGTTCCTAGTATTGCTATGCAAATATTTTCGTTGTTCGTTTTAAGCAGCGTGATAGTAACCAAGCTGCGGGCACATTGATGTGATCCAATTCTAATATTTGCTAAAAATCGCCGCCGAATGGCGACGATTGATTGTTAGGCTCCGGCGCTATTTTCTTCCGCCAAATTGCGGATCAGCAATGCATAATTGAGATCAATATCCTGCGGGATCGGCAAATAAACGATATGGCCGTTGCCCGGCGCGACCTCAATCGGCTCGCCTTTCTTATTTTGCATGCTTTCGAGGGTGAACAGCACGTTGCCGCCTGGCGTCATCATCTCGACGCTGTCGCCGAGTGAGAATTTATTCTTCACGTCGACTTCCGCCCAGCCTTCGCGGCGCACGCCGGTGAACTCGCCGACGAACTGCTGGCGCTCGGAGAGCGAAGAGCCGTATTCGTAATTCTGCTGCGCTTCGTGCACGTGGCGGCGCAGGAAGCCTTCGGTATAGCCGCGGTGCGCCAGGCCTTCCAGCGTGGTGAGCAGGGTCGGATCGAACGGTTTGCCGGCAACGGCGTCGTCGATGGCGCGGCGGTAGACCTGGGCGGTGCGGGCGCAGTAGTAGAAGGACTTGGTGCGCCCTTCGATCTTCAGCGAATGCACGCCGAGCTGCGTCAGACGCTCCACGTGCTGGATGGCGCGCAGATCCTTGGAGTTCATGATATAGGTGCCGTGTTCGTCTTCGAAGGCGCTCATATATTCACCTGGCTTTTGCGCTTCAGACAGCATGAACACCTTGTCGGTCGGCGCGCCGATGCCCAGCGTCGGCTCGACGGTCTGCACCGGGATCGGTTCGTGCAGGTGCACGATATTGCCGGTGTCGTCCTCTTTGCCTTCCTCCGCCTTGTACTGCCAGCGGCAGGCATTGGTGCAGGTACCCTGATTGGGATCGCGTTTGTTGATGTAGCCGGACAGCAGGCAGCGGCCGGAGTAGGCCATGCACAGCGCGCCGTGGACGAAGATCTCCAGCTCCATGTCCGGCACTTCGGCGCGGATCTCGGCAATCTCTTCCAGCGACAGTTCGCGCGACAGGATCACGCGGGTCAGGCCCATTTGCTTCCAGAACTTCACCGTCGCCCAGTTAACGGCATTGGCCTGCACCGACAGGTGGATGTCCATCTGCGGGAAGGCTTCGCGCACCATCATGATAAGGCCAGGATCGGACATGATCAGCGCATCCGGGCCCATATCGATAACCGGCTTCAGATCGCGCAAGAAGGTTTTCAGCTTGGCGTTGTGCGGGGCGATGTTCACCACCACGTAGAATTTTTTGCCCAGCGCATGCGCTTCGTTGATGCCCTGCGCCAGATTCTCGTGGTTGAACTCGTTGTTGCGTACCCGCAGGCTGTAGCGCGGCTGGCCGGCGTAAACCGCATCGGCGCCGTAGGCAAAGGCGTAACGCATGTTTTTCAGCGTTCCGGCCGGGGAGAGAAGTTCCGGTGTAAACATAGTGTGTCTCGGTCTGATTTCAGGTCAGCACCACGCCACCTGATGGCGCAGTAAAAGCGGGGGATTGTAGCCGCAGCGCGGCAAGAAATCAGCAGTTAACCGGATTTATTCAAGGGAGATTGATCCCGGTCAAACGGAAAACGCGCGGTGGCGGCCACCGCGCGGGCGAAACGGGGGATCAGGCGCTCAAATCGCGGATATCGGTGGTCGGGCCGTTTTTCGTCACCGACTGGATACCGTTTTTGGCCGCGCTTTCGGAGCTGTACATTTCGCTGACGCCGATCACCTGATGGTTCTTGGCCTTCAGCACAAAATAGGGCTGATTGCTGGCGCTGTGCTTCAGTTCGTACTGCGCTTCGTGCGGTGAATTGGTCTGCACCGAGGCGATGCCGTTCTCCGCCGAGGCTTTGCTGGCATACATCTCGCTGGCCAGAATAATTTCGCCGTTACTGGCTTTCAGGTTGAAGTGGTACTGTCCGTTCTTTGCTTTTTTCAGCTCGTAATGACCGATTGCCATGGTTCTTCTCCTGTAGGTTCCGATTCGTGATGTAAGTGTAGCCAATCGCTTGAAAATCGGCGGCTAAACCTCACTGCAGCTTAGTCGAAAAAATGCGCAGTTTTTTTGCGCCGGCGCGGAGTTTTCATTCGGTGAGCCCGGCGCCGCACGGGAAGCTAAGGAAAGGCGCGGTGATTGCGCAGTGCGCCGCATAATGACAATTACGTGGTTTCATCGAGCAGCATTGCGCGTTACCGTTTGCCCGCTACGTAAAGGTGAGTGAAAAGTGAGCGATAGATCTTGGCATCGACGCGCTGCAGGCATATGCTTTGGCCTATGCCTGCTGTGGAGTGTCGAGATGGAAAGAATCGCCAAGCTGTTTAAAAACGGTAGAAATCAGGCGGTGAGGTTACCGGTGGAATTTGAATTTGATACGGATCGTGTGTATATCCGTCGCGATCGGGAGGGAAACGTGATTTTATCCAAATATCCAGCAAAGCCGGACAGCTGGGCACCGCTGCTGAGCATTATCGCCCAAACGCCGGTGCCGCAAGAGTTTCTTGGCGCGGAAGATCGTCAGCAAGGGGTTGCAGACCGCGATCCATTCTCAGAGGAAGAGTAGGCGATGTACATGTTTGATACCAACACCGTCAGCCACTTGTTTCGGCAGCATCCGCAGGTGCTTAACGTCATGCAAAAGCTCCCGCCTTCTGCCGTATGTATTTCCAGCGTCACGGAGGCGGAACTGCTTTACGGTGTGGCCAAACGGCGGAACAAGGCGTTGCAAAGCATGGTCGAGGCCTTTCTTGCTGCGGTGACGGTCTATGCATGGGATCGCGAGGCCGCCCGCTGCTACGGTGAAATGCGGGCAAACATGGTGAGAAAGGACAAAATCATGGGCGCGATGGATCAACTGATCGCCGCTCACGCGCAGAGCCGTGGCGCGACGCTGGTGACCAACGATCGCGCATTCGCCATGGTGCCCGGGTTGGCGGTTGAAGACTGGACGCGCTGATTTCCCTCTAAACCCCATTCATCAGCCGGCAGGGCTCGGCTTCCCAGCGGTAGCCCACACCGTATACCGAGCGAATAAAGGATTTTTCCCCGTCGATCAGTTCCAGCTTGCGGCGCAGGTTTTTGATGTGGCTGTCGATGGTGCGGTCGGTGACCACCCGGTAGTCGTCGTACAGGTTGTTCAGCAGCTGCTCGCGAGAAAACACGTTGCCTGGCTGGCTGGCCAGCGTTTTCAGCAGGCGGAACTCCGCCGGCGTCAGATCCAGCAACTGCCCCTGATAGCTGGCCTGGAAGCGCGGTTCATCGATGTGCAGCAGGTCATCTTCCCGCGCGTTCTCCTGCGGCCGATAGCTGCGGCGCAGGATGGTTTTCACTCGCGCCACCACTTCACGCGGGCTGTAGGGTTTGCAGATGTAATCGTCGGCGCCGATCTCCAATCCCAACAGGCGGTCAATCTCTTCGATTTTCGCCGTCACCATCACGATGGGCACGTCGCTGAAGCGGCGCAGCTCGCGGCACACCGTCAGGCCGTCGGCCCCTGGCAACATCAGGTCGAGTAAGATCAGCGCCGGCGGATGCTGGTGCACGGTCGGCACCACTTCATTACCGTTGGTCAGCCAGCGGGTGGCGTAGCCCGCCGCCTGCAGATAATCCACCAGCAGCTGGCCCAGCTTGGGCTCATCTTCAACAATCATGATCTGCACGGGTTGATTCTGAATGTCCATCAGGGCGCCTTATTTTTTATCGGGGTAGCAAATTCTACTGTAATGCGCACGCCGCCTAAAGGCGAATGCTCGGCGCGGATTTTCCCGTCGTGCGCTTCCACGATGTTGTGGCAGATCGCCAACCCCAGCCCTGAGCCGCCGCTGGCGCGGTTGCGTGAACCTTCCGCCCGATAGAAGCGTTCGAAAATGCGCGTCAGTTGCTGATCGCTGATGCCCGGCGCGCTGTCCTGCCAGCAGAGGATCAGTCTCCCCGGCTGCAGCTCGGCGCCGATCTCCAGCCGGCCACCGACGTCGGTGTAACGCAGGCTGTTTTCCAACAGGTTATTGAACAGCTGGTTCAGGCGATCGGGATCGCCGAACAGCGGCGCCTGGGCCGGCAGATGGGTGACGATCTCCAGCCCTTTGGCGCGGAAGCGTTCGCGGAAGGCGGCGACGGCGATCTGCACCAGGTGCACGCAGTCCACCTGCGCCTTGCGATAGGCCAGCGCGCCGAGATCGGAGAGCGACAGCTGGTGCAGGTCGTCGACCAGTTTGGTCAAGGTGGATACCTCAGCCTGCAGCGAGCTGAGCGACGCCGGCGTCGGCTGGCGCACGCCGTCCTGCAGCGCCTCCAGCTCGCCGCGCAGCACCGCCAGCGGCGTGCGTAGCTCGTGCGACACGTCGGCCATAAAGGCGCGACGCATCTGCTCGTTTTTTTCCAGCGAGGTGGCCAACTGGTTGAAGTCGTGCGCCAGCCTGCCCAGTTCATCCTGGCTGCTGACCGCCACGCGGGTGGTGAAATCGCCCGCCGCCAGGCGGTGGGTGCCCGCCACCAGGCGCTTGACCGGGGCCAGCATGCCGCGCGACAGCAGCCAGGTCACCGCCGCTGCCAACAGGGTGGAGAGCGCGACGATAATCCAACTGGTGCGCCGCTGCTGGCGATCGAAGTTGATGTCCGTATTGCGCGTCAGGCGCTCGACCGGGGTGGTGAGCACCCAGCCGACGATCTCGTTGTTATAGCGGATTGGGTGGCGCGGCCCCTCTTTCGGCAACGGGCCGGAATGCCCGACCAGCCGATTGAACTGGCTGTCCACCACCCAAAACTGGGTGCGCCAGCCCTTGGGCGGCAGATTGTGGCTGCTGTCGCTGTTCTGTTCGAACGAACGCATGATTTGGTAGACCACCTGATCGTTGTTGCGCAGGAATATCCAATTGCCATGATGGCTGTACTGTTCCTCCAGCGCTTCGCTCAGCATGTTGATGCGCTGCTCGTTGCTGCTCTTGATGTAATCGATAAAGCCGCGCTCAAAGCTGACGCGCACCCCCCAATGCATGGTGATCAACACCAGCATGCAGGTAGCGAAAATGGCCAGGAACAGCTTCCCGGTAATGCCTATCCTCATTGCAACCTCGTTGAGCCGGTACCCGGCTCTTTGGTCAGCGTGCGGTTGGGCGCGCTATCGGCCGGCACGCGCGCGAAGGCGAGCGCGGGCAGGGCGATAATCAACGCCATACAGCAGTAGCTGTAAATAAATGCGCTGTGAATGGCTGGGCTATCGGCCACCACCTGGTGATGGGCGAAGCTGCCGATTAAGATGCCGGCGACGCTGACGCCGAGGCTCATCGACAGCTGCATGACCATCGACAGCAGGCTGTTGCCGCTGCTGGCCAGCCGGTCCGGCAGATCTTTCAGCGTCAGGGTGTTCATCGCCGAGAAGCGCAGCGAGTTGACCATCCCCTGGAAGAACAGCACCACCGGCAGCAGCCACAGCCAGCCGAGCATCGCCGCCAGCAGGAAACTCAGGCTGACCAGCGCCAGCAGCAGCGTGGCGGCCACCAGCACGTTGCGGTAGCCGAAGCGGTTGACCACCTGCACCACGATGCGCTTCATGCCCATGCTGCCGATGATCATCGGGATCATCATCAGCCCGGCGTGGAACGGCGAGAAGCCCATGCCCACCTGCAGAAACAGCGGCGTCATGAACGGCAGCATGCCGCTGCCGATGCGCCCCAGCAGGCTGGCCAGCAGTCCGATCTTGTAAGTCGGGGTGCGCAGCAGCCGCAGCGAGAACAGGGCGCGGCTATTGCCGTAAGCATGCCAAACATACCCCAACAGCGCCGCCACGCCCAGCGCCACCAGGCCGGCGATGGCGCTGCCGGACAGCCCCATGCCTTTGTGGCCGTCGAGCGCCAGCGTCAGCGACGCCATGCCGATCGCCAGCAGGATAAAGCCGCTGACGTCGAAGCGGCGGGTCTGCATTTGGTAGTTGGGCATCAGCAGCAGCGTGGCGATGGCGCCCACGATACCCACCGGAATATTGATCAGGAAAATCCAATGCCAGCTGGCGTATTGCACCAGGAAGCCACCCAGCGCCGGCCCCATCAGCGGGCCGATTTGGCCTGGCAGCGTTACGAAGGTCATCGCCGCCATGTACTGCTCGCGCGGCACGATTTTCATCACCGTCAGGCGGCCGACCGGCACCATCATCGCGCCGCCGACGCCCTGAAGCACGCGCGAGGCGATCAGTTCGTTCAGGGTTTCCGAGCGGGCGCAGAGGAGGGAGCCGAGGGTGAACAGCACGATGGCGCTGAAAAACACCCGCTGTACGCCGACCTTGTCCGCCAGCCAGCCGCTGGCCGGCAGCGTCACCGCCACCGTCAGCACATAGGAGACGATCACCGACTGCATGCGCAGCGGGTTCTCCCCCAGGCTGGCGGCCATCGAGGGCAGGGCGGTGTTGACGATAGTGGTATCCAGCGTCTGCATAAAGAAGCCGAATGCCACTATCCAGAGTTGCCAGCGTACTGTGGCGGTGTGTTTCATCAGCATCAGTCGGCCATTAATGGGGCAACGGGGCCAGTTGCTTGTTGCGGCGGAACTTCGCCTGCAGCCGGTCGAAGTAAAGGTAGACCACCGGGGTGGTGTACAGCGTCAGCAGCTGGCTCATCACCAGGCCGCCGGCGATGGTGATGCCGAGCGGCTGGCGCAGCTCCGCGCCGTCGCCGCGGGTCAGCACCAGCGGCAGCGCGCCGAACAACGCCGCCAGCGTGGTCATCATGATCGGCCGGAAACGCAGCAGGCTGGCCTGGAAAATCGCCTCGCGGGCGCTGATGCCGCCGTTGCGCTGCGCTTCGAGCGCGAAGTCAACCATCATGATGGCATTTTTCTTCACGATACCGATCAACAGCATGATGCCGATCAGCGCGATCAGGCTGAACGGTGCGCCGAACAGCTCGAGCGCCAGCAGCGCCCCCACGCCGGCGGAAGGCAGCGTGGAAAGGATGGTCAGCGGATGGATATAGCTCTCATACAGCACGCCGAGCACGATATACACCGTGGCGATCGCTGCCAGGATCAGGATGAGCTGCGACTTCAGGGTGTCCTGGAATACCTGGGCGGTGCCGGCGAACGCGCCGCGCACCGTGGACGGCACGCCGAGCTGAGTCATGGTGCGCTCTACCGCCGCGGTGGCGTCCGACAGGCTGCCGCCGTCCGGCAGGTTAAAGGAGATGGTCGAGGCGGCGGACAGCCCCTGATGGTTTACCGACAGCGGCGCGTTGGCCGGTCGCCAACTGGCGAAGTAGGAGAGCGGTATCGCCTTGCCTTCGTTGTTGATGATGAACATTTTGTCCAACGAGCTCACGTCCTGAGTGTAGGGCGGCGCCACTTCCATCACGACTTTGTATTGGTTGAGCGGTTGATAGATGGTCGAAATCTGTCGCTGGCCGAAGGCGTTGTTCAACAGGTTGTTGGCGTCGGACACCGAAATGCCGAGGCGCGCCATGGTTTCGCGATCGTAGACCAGATCCATCTCCGAGCCTTTATCCTGCTGATCCGAGTTGACGTCCGCCAGCTCGGGCAATGCGGCCAGCGCGGTGCGGATCTTCGGCTCCCATTCGCGCAGCGCGGCGAGATCGTCCGCCAGCAGCGTATATTGGTAGCTGGCGTTGGCCTGCCGGCCGCCGACGCGGATATCCTGTACCGCCATCAGAAACAGGCTGGCGCCCGGTTCTTTGGCCAGGCGGGCACGCAGGCGGGCGATCACTTTCTGCGCGTCATCGCTGCGTACCGACAGGGGTTTCAGTGAGATGAACATCGAACCGCTGTTGGTGCGCGAGCCGCCGGTAAAACCGGTGACGTTTTCCACGTCCGGATCTTCGCGCACGATTTTCATGAAGTCTTCCAGTTTGCCGCGCATCGCCTGGAACGAAATGCTTTGGTCGGCCTGGATAAAGCCCATCAGACGCCCGGTATCCTGTTCAGGGAAGAAGGTTTTCGGGATGCTGATATACAGCCAGACGTTGAGCGCAACGGTGGCGAGGAACACCGCCAGCACCCAGCGCGAGTGGCCGAGCACCCAGTTCAGCGAGCGTCCGTAACCCTGCTGCAGCGCCAGCAGCATTTTGCCGAAGCCGCGCGCGCGCCGCTGCGAACGCGCCGGCTGGTGGCGCAGCAAATAGGCACACATCATCGGCGTGAGCGTCAGCGAGACGATGAGCGACAGCCCGATCGATACCGACAGGGTGACGGCGAACTCGCGGAATAGCCGGCCGGGCAGGCCTTCCATCAGCAGCAGCGGGATAAACACCGCCACCAGCGAAACGCTCATCGACAGCACGGTGAAGCCGACTTCCCGCGCGCCCAGCAGCGCGGCGTTGATCGGTTTCATGCCGGCCTCGACGTGGCGGGAAATGTTTTCCAGCACCACGATGGCGTCGTCCACCACAAAGCCGGTGGCGATGGTCAGCGCCATCAGCGACAGGTTGTTGAGGCTGAAGCCGCACAGATACATGGCGGCGAACGAGCCGATCAGCGACACCGGCACGGCGACCGCCGGGATCAGCGTGGCGCGCCCGGAGCGCAGGAAGATGAACACCACCAGGATCACCAGCCCGATGGCGATCGCCAGCGACTGTTCCACCTCGGCCAGCGACGCGCGGATGGTTGGCGAACGATCCTGCGCGACGTTGAGTTGAATCGAGGCCGGGATATTCTCCTGCAGGGCGGGCAGCTCGGCGCGAATGCGATCGACGGTTTCGATGATGTTGGCGTCCGGCGCGCGGCTGATGGCCAGAATGATCGCCGGTTTGGCGTCGGTCATCCCGGCGTTACGCACGTCTTGCACCGAGTCTTTGACCTCGGCCACGTCGGCTAAACGCACCGCCGAGCCGTTGTTGTAATGAATGATCAGCGGACGATAAGCATCGGCGGTTTTCAGCGCGTCGTTGGCCTGGATCTGCCAGCGCTGCTGCGGGTTTTCCACGGCGCCCTGCGGACGGCGCACGTTGGCGTTGGCGATGGCCTGCCGCACGCTGTCCAGCGACACGCCCTGATTGAACAGCGCCGAAGGGTTCAGCTCCACCCGCACCGCCGGCAGCGAGCTGCCGCCTACGGAAACGTCGCCGACGCCCTCGGTCTGGCTGATCTTCTGCGCCAGCTGGGTGGAGGCGAAATCGTAAAGCTGCCCCTGGCTGTAGGTGTCCGAGGTCAGCGTCAGGATCATGATCGGCGCGTCGGAAGGGTTGACCTTACGGTAGCTGGGGCGGCTCGGCATGCCGGTCGGCAGCAGGCTTTGCGCGGCGTTGATCGCCGCCTGCACGTCGCGCGCGGCGCCGTTGATGTCGCGATCGAGATCGAACTGCAAAATGACGCGGGTACTGCCGAGCGAACTCATCGAGGTCATTTCGTTAACCCCGGCGATGCGGCCCAGCGCGCGCTCCAGCGGCGTCGCCACCGAGGACGCCATGGTTTCCGGCGAGGCGCCCGGCAGCGACGCGCTGATCGAAATCACCGGAAAATCCACCTGCGGCAGCGGCGACACCGGCAGCAGGCGAAAGCCGATCGCGCCGCTGATGGCGATGGCCAGCGTCAGCAGGGTGGTGGCCACCGGCCGGTGAATGAACAGGGCGAAGAATTTCACGGCAGCTCCTGCGTATCCAGCTGGCGATGCGTGTTGCGCGCCAGCTTGTCAAACAGCAGGTAGATCACCGGCGTGGTGAACAGCGTCAGGATCTGGCTCATGATCAAACCGCCGACCATACAGACGCCGAGCGGATGCCGCAGCTCCGCGCCGACGCCGGTGCTCAGCATCAGCGGCAGCGCGCCGAGCAAGGCCGCCAGCGTGGTCATCAAGATCGGCCGGAAACGCAGCAGACAGGCCTGATAGATGGCGTCGCGCGGCGATAAACCCTGCTCGCGTTCCGCCGCCAGCGCGAAGTCGATCATCATGATGGCGTTCTTCTTCACAATGCCGATCAGCAGGATGATGCCGATGATGGCGATCACGTCCAGCTCGCTGCCGGCCAACATCAGCGCCAACAGGGCGCCGACCCCGGCGGTCGGCAGGGTGGAGAGGATGGTGACCGGATGAATGAAGCTTTCATACAGCACGCCCAGCACGATGTACATCGCCACCACCGCCGCCAAAATCAGCCACAGCGTGCTGCCGAGCGCCGCCTGGAAGGCCAGGGTCGCCCCCTGGAATTGGGTGGTGATGTCCCTTGGCATATTGAGATTTTTTTCCGCCTGGGTGACCGCGTCGACCGCCTCGCCGAGCGAGTAGCCGTCGGCGACGTTGAACGAAACGGTGGCCGACGGGAACTGGTCGAGATGGTTCACCGACAGCGGGCCGAAGCGCTCTTCGATTTTGGCTATGGCGCTCAGCGGCACCACGGCGCCGTCGTTGCCGCTCAGACGGATCTCATTGAGCGCCGCCAACCCCGGTGTCGCGCTGACGTCGTGCTCCAGCACCACGCGGTATTGGTTGGCCTGGGTGTAGATGGTGGAGATCAGGCGCTGGCCGAACGCGTTGTACAGCGCATTGTCCACGTCGCTCATGGTGACGCCGAGGCGGGAGGCCGAATCGCGATCGACGTTGACATAGGCGACCAGCCCCTGATCCTGCCAGTCGCTGGTGACGTCCGCCAGCTGCGGGGTTTGCTTCAGCTCATCCATCAGCTGCGGCACCCACAGGCTGAGATCGTCCAGCGACATCGCCTGCAGGGTGAACTGGTACTGGGTGCGGCTGACCTGGGTATCGATGGTCAGATCCTGCACCGGTTGCAGATACAGCTTCACGCCGGGGAACTGCGCCGTTTGCTGCTGCAGGCGGCTGATGATCGCCGGAATGCGCTCGCTGCGTTCGCTCAGCGGCTTCAGGTTGATCTGCAGCCGGCCGCTGTTGAGCGTGGCGTTGCTGCCGTCGACGCCGACGAACGAGGTCAGGCTCTCCACCGCCGGATCTTTGAGAATCTGCGCCGCGACCTGCTGCTGGCGCTCGGCCATGTTGCTGAACGAGACGCTCTGCGGCGCCTCCAGCGTGCCCTGAATGATGCCGTTGTCCTGCACCGGGAAGAAACCTTTCGGGATCAGCAGGTACAGCAATACCGTCAGCGCCAGCGTGCCCACGGCCACGCCGAGCGTCAGCCAGGGATGGTTAAGCACCGTTTTCAGCCACTTGCCATATTGCGCGATCACCCGGTCGAAAAAGCGTTCGGAGGCGGCGGAAAAACGGTTCTGCTTGCGCAGCGATTCGTGGCTGAGCATGCGTGCGCACATCATCGGCGTCAGCGTCAGCGACACCACGGCGGAGATCAAAATTGCCACCGCCAGCGTGACGGCGAACTCGCGGAACAGGCGGCCGACGATGTCGCCCATGAACAGCAGCGGGATCAGCACCGCCACCAGCGAGAAGGTCAGAGAGATGATGGTGAAGCCGATCTCGCCGGCCCCTTTCAACGCGGCGTCGAGCGGTTTTTCCCCTTTCTCGATGTAGCGCGAGATGTTCTCGATCACCACGATGGCGTCGTCCACCACGAAGCCGGTGGCGATGGTCAGCGCCATCAGCGTCAGGTTGTTGATGGAGAAGCCAAGGAAGTACATGGCGGCGAAGGTGCCCACCAGCGACAGCGGCACCGCCACGCTGGGGATAATGGTCGCCGGCACGTTGCGCAGGAACACGTAGATCACCATCACCACCAGCGCGATCGCCAGCAGCAGCTCGAACTGCACGTCGCTGACCGAGGCGCGGATGGTGGTGGTGCGATCGGTCAACACCTTGACGTCGACTGACTTGGGCAGGCTTTTAATCAGCGTCGGCAGCATTTCGCGGATGCTGTCGGCGGTGGTGATGACGTTGACGCCGGGCTGGCGTTGGATGTTCAGCACGATCGCCTGTTGCTTGTTGGCCCAGGCCGCCAGTCGGGTATTTTCCGCCCCTTGTTCGATGGTGGCGATATCCTGCAGGCGGATCGCCGCGCCGTTCTGATAGGCGACGATCAGCTGGCGATAGTCGTCGGCAGATTTCATTTGGTCGTTGGCGGAGAGGGTGACCGATCGGGTCGGGCCGTCAAGGCTGCCTTTCGCCGAGTTGACGTTGGCGTTGCTGATGGCGGCGCGAATGGTTTCACTGTTCAGGCCATAGGCGGCGACCGCCGCGGCGTTCAATTTTACGCGCACTGCCGGGCGTTGGCCGCCGGCCAGCGTCACCAGGCCGACGCCGGTCACCTGAGAAATTTTTTGCGCCACGCGGGTTTCCACCATGTCTTCCACCTGCGTCATCGGCATGGCGGTGGAGGTCACGGCCAGCGTCAGGATCGGCGGATCGGCGGGGTTAACCTTGCTGTAGATCGGCGGGTAAGGCAAATCGGTCGGCAGCAGGTTGGTGGCGGAGTTGATCGCCGCCTGCACTTCCTGCTCCGCGACGTCGAGCGGCAGCGCCAACTGGAACTGCAGTGTGACCACCGAGGCGCCGCCGGAGCTTTGCGACGCCATTTGCTTCAGGCCGGACATCTGGCCGAACTGGCGTTCCAGCGGCGCGGTAATGGCGGAGGTCACCACGTCCGGGCTGGCGCCGGGGTACAGCGTCACCACCTGGATAGTGGGGTAATCCACCTCCGGCAGGGCGGACACCGGCAGCGCGCGATAACCGATAATCCCCGCCAGCAATATTGCCAGCATCAGCAGCGTGGTGGCGACCGGACGCAGAATAAACAGGCGGGACGGACCGCCGCCGGCGTTGGGAGGCATCACCTGCATCAGGACTTCCTCTGAACGTCAGGTTCGCGCTTGGCGTTGGCCGCCGCCGGCGCTTCGCTCGGCGCGAGCACTTCCACCTGCATGCCTTCGGTCAGGCGATCGATGCCGTCGGTCACCACCCGATCGCCGGCGTTGAGACCGGCGCTGATCACCACCTGCCGGCTGTCCTGCACGCCGGCGGTGACCCGATGTTTGCTGACCTTGTTGTCTTCGCCGAGCGTCCAAACGAAGTTGCCCTCGTTGCCCATCTGCAGCGCAGCGGTCGGGATCACCACCGCATCGTGCAGGGTATCCACCTGCAGCCGCGCGTTGACGAACTGATTGGGGAACAGCGCGTCATCTTCGTTGGCGAAGCGCGCTTTCAGCTTGATGGTGCCGGTGGCGGTATCAATTTGGTTGTCCAGGCTCAGCAGCGAACCGGTCGTCAGCTTGTTCTGGTTGGTGCGATCCCAGGCTTCGACGCTCACCGGCCCGGCTTTTTGCGCCTTGAGCAGATCGGCGATGTTGCCTTCGGGCAGCGTGAACACCACGTCGATCGGGTGCGTCTGCGTGATCACCACCAGAACGGTGGTGCTGCCGCTGGTAACGTAGTTGCCGACGTCGACCAGTTTCAGGCCGACGCGGCCGTCGATTGGCGCAGTGATGCGGCTGTAGGTGATCTGCAGTTTGGCGCTGTCGACCGCGCCCTGATCGGCCTTGATCGCGCCTTCGGTCTGCTGCACCAGCGAGGCCTGCGTATCCAGCTCCTGACGGGACACCAGATTGGTTTTCACCAGCTGCTGATAGCGCGCCAAATCGCGTCGGGCGTTGGCCAGTGTGGCCTGATCTTTTGCCAACTGCCCCTGAGCCTGGGTCAACTGAACCTGGAATGGCCGGGGATCGATTTCCGCCAGCAGATCGCCGGCTTTGACCTGCTGGCCTTCGGTAAAGTGGATCGCCATCAGTTGGCCATCGACCCGGCTGGTGACGGTCACGGTATTGGCGGCGGTGGCGGTGCCCAAGCCGGAAAGATAGCGTGGCACCGTCTGTTGCGTGGCGGTCGCCGCTTGCACCGGCGACATCGGCGCGCCGCGTCTGCCGCCCGCCGCGCGGCCCGCTCCCGTTTTACCGGCGGCCTGGTGCGCGCCCGGCGTCGTCCCAGCGGTCGGTTGGGCGGCGCTGAAATGGCGCCAGGCCAGAACGGCGACGATGATCGCAATCGCCGCAACCAGCAGGCGCAGCAGCAGGGAACGACGTTGGGGTTTTGCATTCATGGTGGTGAAAATTCTCTCCAAAAGGCAGGGGCGCGGGCACTCATTGCCACAAAAATGACACTCCTTACAGGATACTAGTTTAGCCAGCGAAGACGGCATAAAAATGAAGGAAATATGGAGGAACCGTCAGCATTGTCTTAATAACTGGGTGATTTGCGCGTGCTATGTTTATAAGTGATTTATTCCGGCTTATAGCCAATACGTTTTAACGATTTCCTGTATTTGGCGCTAATAATTAACAGGCAAATCATTTAACCCATGGAGCCTTTGTGATGAGCAAGAAACAACTGGGTCGTTCAGGCATTCAGGTGCCGGCGTTAACCTTCGGTGGCAACGTGTTCGGCTGGACGGCGGATCAAGCGACCTCGTTCAGCCTGCTGGATGCGCTGGTGGACAATCAGCTCAACTTTATCGATACCGCCGACGTTTATTCCAGCTGGGCGCCGGGCAACCGGGGCGGCGAATCGGAAACCGTCATCGGCGAATGGCTGAAGAAGAGCGGCAAGCGCGACCAGGTGATCATCGCCACCAAGGTGGGCAAACCGATGGGCGAAGGCAAGCAGGGGCTGTCGCCGCGCTATATTCAGCAGGCGGTGGAGGACTCGCTGCGTCGCCTGCAAACCGATTATATCGATCTTTATCAGTCGCACGACGATGACCGCGATACGCCGCTGGAAGAGACGCTGGCGGCGTTCGATGCGCTGATCAAGGCCGGCAAGGTGCGGGCGATCGGCGCCTCCAACTATCAGGCGGATCGCCTGGAAGAAGCGCTGCGGGTGAGCGAGAGCAACGGATTGGCGCGCTACGAAACCCTGCAGCCGGAATATAACCTGTATGCGCGCGAAGGGTATGAAGCCGAGCTGGAAGGCGTGGCGCAGCGCCATGGCCTCGGGGTGATCAACTTCTTCGCGCTGGCCAGTGGTTTTCTGACCGGCAAATACCGCAGCAAAGCGGACGAGGGCAAAAGCCAGCGCGGCGATCGCATCGTCGAACGCTACCTGAACCCGCGCGGTTTCCGCATTCTGGCGGCGCTGGATCAGGTGGCGGGCAAACACGGCAGCTCCCCGGCGCAGGTTTCGCTGGCCTGGCTGATAGCGCGCCCGAGCATCACCGCGCCGATCGTCAGTGCGACCTCGTTGCCGCAGCTGGATGAGTTGGTCAGCGCCACTAAGCTGACGCTGGATGCGGACGACATTCAGGCGCTGAACGACGCCAGCGCCGAGTAGGGGGCGTTACCCGGCGGCGATTTTGCTCTATGCTGAAGAGGTTAACATGGCCCATTCAGGAACCCGCAATGTCTGGTGATACCATCAACGACCTCGCGACGCTGGAACAGCTGTACGGCAAACCCGCCGCGCCCTCGGTTTTTAAAGAAGTCAGCTATATTCACCCGGCGTACCGCCCGTTTATCGAGGCGGCGCCGTTTGCCGCGCTCTCGACGGTCGGGCCGGACGGCATGGATGTCTCTCCGCGCGGCGATCCGGCCGGTTTTATCCATATCGAAGACGAGAAAACCCTGCTGCTGCCGGACCGTCGCGGCAATAACCGCATCGACAGCCTGCGCAATATCCTGCACGACAACCGGGTGGCGCTGCTGTTGCTGATCCCCGGCATCGGCGAAACGCTGCGGATTAACGGGCGGGCGGAAATCGTGGTGGCGCCGGCGATGCTGCAGCGCTTCGTCCACCGCAACCAGCTGCCGCGTTCGGTGCTGCGCATTCGGGTGGAGGCGGTGTTCTTCCAGTGCAGCCGGGCGATCTTGCGTTCGGGATTGTGGGAAGAGGGCAGCCGCCTCGAACGTTCGGCGCTGCCCAGCCCCGGCCATATTTTGGCCGCGGTGAGCCAAACGCGCTTCGACGGTGAGGAGTACGACAGCGCGCTGCCGCAGCGACTGAAGGATACGCTGTATTAATCGCCGTGGCGTTCGCGCCACATTTGCCGGTTCAGCCGATACAAGACGTGCTTTTGCAGCGGATGGCCCGTCGGCAGGCGCGGATGCAGGAAGGTTTCGCCGTCAAACTGCATGCCGATGCGCGTCATCACCCGGCGCGACGGCTGGTTATTTTCGGCGGTGAAGGACACCACTTCCGGCAAGCGCAGCGTGTCGAAGGCGTACGCCAGCGCGGCGCGCGCCGCTTCAGCGGCGTAGCCGTTGCCCCAGTGAGCCGCCGCCAGCCGCCAGCCAATCTCCACGCAGGGGGCACAAGGCAGATCGTCGCCCGGCCGCGCCAGCCCGACAAAACCGATAAAAGGCGCGCCGCCTTTCACTTCCACCGCCCATAGCCCCCAGCTATGTTGTTGCATGAAGGCGCGGATGCGTTCGGCCTGCGCGTGGCTTTCCTCGGCCGTCATCGTCGCCGGGAAATAGCGCATCACCTGCGGATCGGCGTTAAGCGCGGCGAAGGCCGGCAGATCGTCGTCGCGCCAGGCGCGCAGCCGCAGCCTGGCGCTGTCGAGGGTAAGGATGGTCGACATGATGCATAGCCTCCAATGAACAAGGGCGCGGCGAGCCGCGCCCTTGGGCTGTCAACGGAACAGCGTTTGCGCCCAGCGCGCCAGCCCGGCGGTGACCGAGCCGAAGTCGTTGCCGCCGACGATCGGAATGCCCGGCAGCTGCTGTTGCAGCGCGGCGCGCAGCAGGGGTGAGCGTGCGCTGCCGCCGGTCAGGTAGATCACCTGCGGCGCGGTCTGGCTGCTGGCCAGCGCGGCGCTGACCTGCTCCTGAATGCGCATCAACGGCTGCGAAATGGCGTCGGCGAGCTGAGCCTGGCTGATGCTCTCCGCCAGATCGGCCTGCACGAAATTGAGCGGCGCGCTGATGGCCGTTTGGCCGGACAGGGCGATCTTACTCTCTTCGGCCGCCCGCACCAATCGGTAGCTCAGGCGCTGTTGGTACACTTTCAGCAGGCGTTTGACCTTTTCCGGCTCCGCCGCGTCGAGGATCAGATCGCGCAGGACGCGGCCGTTGGCGGCGCTGTAGAAGTCATTTTGCGCCGGCACGTCGTTGGTCGCCACCGCGTTCCAGTAAGGCAGCGCCGGCAGGGCGATGCCCTTCGCGGTTTCGCCGCCCAGGCCGAACAGCGGCATCAGCTGTTTGAAGGCCAGCATGATGTCCAGATCGTTACCGCCGACCCGGCAGCCGCTGTGGCCCAGCAGGCTCTGCTGGCGATCGGCGCGGTCGCGCCACTGCGGCCCCATCAGCAGCACCGAGCAGTCGGTGGTGCCGCCGCCGATGTCCACCACCAGCACGGTTTGCTCTTCGCTCAGCGTCGCCTCGAAGTCCAGCCCCGCCGCCACCGGCTCGAACTGGAATTCAATGTCCTTGAAACCGGCACGTTCGGCGGCGCGCTGCAAAATGCCCTGCGCCTGCCGGTTGGCTTCGTCGCCGCCGATGCCCTGGAAGTTGATCGGCCGGCCGATCACCGCCTGATCGATGCCGGTCTGCAGCACGTTTTCCGCCTGGCGTTTGATGTGGAACATCATGGCGCACACCAGGTCTTCGAACAGCGCGATCTGCTGCGGTTTCAGGCCGTTGGCGCCGAGGAAGGACTTCGGCGAGCGCACGAAGTACACCTCTTCGGGATCTTCCATATAGTGCGCCAGCGCCTGCAGGCCGAACAGCACGCTGTCGCCGTTGACCGGAATGTCTTCTTCGCGGTTGTAACTGATGGCGCGGCGCAGCAGCTGCTGGTTTTCTTCGCTGCCGGTCGGCACCTGCCAATGGCGGTGCAGGCATTCGCTCACCGCTTCGCGGGTCGGCGCGCACAGCATCGAAGGCAGATACGGCTCGTTGTTTTCCAGCGTCAACAGCTCGGGGCCGTGGTCGCGCATCACTGCAACGGAACAGTTGGCTGTCCCGTAATCGAATCCAATAAACATCTCTTTTTTGTCCCCATGCCAATGAAGGGGGGCGACTTTACCCGAGACGGGGCCGGCGGGCAATGCACCAATGCGCGAGTGTCGAAAAATTTAGCGGGCGCGGCGGCGGCGTGCTTAACTTAATGTCCGAATTCCGCACGTCAGCGCGCCAGCCGAGTCCCATAATGCAGAAAAAACCGAACCCGAGCGTTGCCATGAATACTCAACAGCAAGCGTTGTACGACGCGCTGCGCGCGCGTGACCGCAAATTCGACGGCCGTTTTTTCGTCGGCGTCTCTTCCACCGGCATCTATTGTCGTCCGGTGTGCAGCGCCCGCACGCCAAAGCGGGAAAACTGCACCTTTTATCCGAGCGCGGCGGCGGCTGAACTGGCGGGGTTTCGCCCCTGCCTCAAATGCCGACCGGAACTGGCCCCTGGCCTGGCGCTGATCGATCTGGGCAACCGCTATGCCCAGGTGGCGGTGCAGCTCATCGAGCAAGGCTATCTGTCCGAGCACAGCTGCGAAGCGCTGGCGGCGCGGCTGGGCATTTCCGATCGCCACCTGCGGCGTATCTTCGCCGAACAGTTTGGCGCTTCGCCGATCGATTACGCGCAGTCGCACCGGTTGCTACAGGCCAAGCGTCTGCTGGCGGATACCGACCTGCCGCTCAGCGAGGTGGCGTTCGCCGCCGGTTTCGGCAGCCTGCGGCGTTTCAACGAGCTGTTCAAGGCGCGCTACCGCCTGATCCCGTCGGCGCTGCGGAGCGGCGGCGCGCGCGGTGAACGGGCGGCCGCCAGCGGGTTGGTGTTTCACCTGGGCTATCGGCCGCCCTATGACTGGGCGCGCATGCTGAATTTCTTGCAGGCACGCGCCGTGCAGGGCGTGGAGCGGGTCGAGGGGCGCCGCTACCTGCGCTCGATCGCCGTCAGCCAGGGTGGCACTGAACACCGCGGCTGGTTCAGCGTGCAGCCGGAAGAGGCGCGCAATCGGGTTCGGGTCGAGATCGCGCCGACGCTCAGTTTGGTGACGACGGAGGTGTTGCGCCGGGTCCGCTTGCTGTTTGATCTGGACGCCGCGCCGGATCGCATTAATGAGGCGCTGGGCTCGCTGGCGGCCGATGCGCCGGGATTGCGCCTGCCGGGCTGCGTGAACAGTTTCGAGCAGGCGACGCGTGCGGTGCTGGGGCAACTGGTCAGCGTGAAAATGGCGGCGACCTTCGCCGGGCGGATGGCCGAACGTTGGGGCGAAGCGCTGGCGACGCCGCATGAGGGCATCACCCACGTTTTCCCCACCGCAGGACGGGTGGCGCAGCTGCAGCCCGAAGAACTGCGCCCGCTCGGGGTGCAGGTGAAGCGTGCGGCGGCGCTGATCGAGATTGCCCGCGCGCTGGGCGAAGGGCGGCTGCAGCTCGACAACGTGCTGGATATCGAACAGGGCATCAAGGCGCTGACCGCGCTGCCCGGTATCGGCAACTGGACCGCCAGCTATATCGCGATGCGCGCCTGGTCGTGGCCGGACGTGTTCCTGGCCGGCGACTACCTGATCAAACAGCGTTTCCCTGGCATGACGCCGCGCCAGATTGAACGCTACGCCGAGCGCTGGCGCCCGTGGCGCTCTTACGCCACGCTGCACCTGTGGCACAACGGCGGCTGGGCGCCGGAAGGGGAGAGTTGAACGTGGCTAGCGGGGGGACTCGATCAGCTGCAGCAAGCGGCTCATGCCTTCACGCATCAGGAACGCCAGCAGCTTTTCCCGTTCGGCCGGCGTCAGGTGATAGTAATACTCGATCCAGACCCGTATTGGATCCTGGCGTTTGACGTCGTAGTCCGGATGATCGGCCTCGTGCAACGCCGAGAGGCTGCGCGCGCCGAATGGCAGGCTGTCGATATGGTATTCCAGCGCTTTGCCCTGTACGCCGCTGCGGCGGCGACTGACCCAGCCTTCTCGCCGGGCCATCAAATTGACTCCTTGTGGGGTTGAGGGCAACCCCGCCTTCCCCATCAGTTCCCTGGCGGAAAACCATTTCTTTTCCATAGTCCCTTATCCCTGAGTCATCACATGTCGAGGAAAATCAACGGATACGCTGATACTCGCATGGGCGATTCATCTTACTTAATCGTTTAAGCCTAAGGTGTTATTTATATCACTAATCTCGTATGGGTTAACACAATGTGAAATACGGGGGAGTGCGGCGCTGCCCGTGCGACGGCGCCGGTGAGGAAGAGGGATTAGCGAATGCCGAAATAACCGTCGCTGAGCAACACCGCCAGCGGCTGCTCCAGCGCCACCTGATCGCCGTCCGCCAGATCGATGCCGATATCGCGCAGCGCCTGCAGCGTCACCGGCTGGTGGGCCGGCCCGGCGAGCGTCTGCGCCTTGATTCGATGCGCCGCGCCGTTGAGCATCGCGACCATCAGCTCGTCCATCTGGTTGCAGTGCACGTTGGTGATAAAGCGCTCATCGATGCGAATGATGTCGATTCTCTGGTCGCTGAGCTCATCGAAAGCATTGATGTTATGCCCGAAGCCGTTGACGATCAGCCGGCAGCCCTGCTGCTGCAGTTCGCGGAGAAATGCCCGACACTGCGCGGCGTGTTCCAGTATCGCGGCCTCGTCGACGCTGAACAGCAGCGCCTGCGGCGGCAGCGAGGAAGCGCGCACCGTTTCCGTCAGCTCGCGCTGGAAGTCGGCGCTGAGCAGACTGTCGATAGCCAGCGGCAGCGCGAGCGACAGCCCTTTGCGTTTGATGTCGTCGGCATATTTCACCAGCAGTTGCGCCGCCGTCCAACGGTCGATGTCCGGCATCAGGCCGTACAGCTGCGCGGCGGCGATGAACGCCTCGTGCGACAGCGGGCACTCGTCCGGCGCCATCACCTGCAGCTTCACCTGGTGAAACGCGGCCGACAGCGGCGTCGCCGGCGGCGCGACCGCATGAGTCAGCAGCCGCAGTTGCCCCTCGCTGATGATCGTCTGCACTTCCTGCAGGCTCAGCACCTCGTGCTGCCGCTCCAGCCGCTGTTTCTGCCGCGTTTCGTACAGATAAACCTGGCCGCGCCCCTGGTGCTTGGCGGTGTAGCAGGCGATATCGGCCTGCGCCAGCAGTTCGCTGCTTTTGGCGTCGGCGCTGATGCGTGTGATGCCGGCGCTGGCGCCGACGCGGTAAATCTTCCCTTCCCAGTAGAACTGGTGCTGGCTGATTTGATTAACCACTTGCTGCACCAGCGATTTGGCCTGTTCCAGCCGGCAGTCGTACAGGATCAGCCCGAACTCGTCGCCGCCCAGCCGGGCCAGGCAGTCGCTATGGCGCAGCTGATGCCGCATCAGCTGGGCGATGTCCCGCAGCAGGGCATCGCCCGCCGCATGGCCGGCGGTGTCGTTCACCGCCTTGAACCGATCCAGATCGAGGAACACCAGCGAATGCGGCGACGACGGTTCCCCGCCGGCGACGATCGCCGCTTTCAGCTGTTTCTCGAAGCGGGTGCGGTTCGGCAACCCGGTCAGCGCATCGTGCGAGGCGCTGTAGCTGAGTTTTTTCATCAGTTCGCGCGAAGCGGTGACGTCCTGCAGCACCATCACCGCACCCATGGTTTCCCCGTCGAGGGTTTTCAGCGGTGAGACCGACTGCTGCACGTCGAAATAACGCCCGTCGCGGCTGTGCAGCACCAGCGCATAATCCGCTGGCCATTGCCGTGGGTATTGCGTGAGGTTTTCGATTTCCGGGCCGTCTTTGCCGTTGGTCAGGCGCACCACGCCGGCGACGGGCATACCGATCGCCAGTTCGAGCGGCCAGCCGCACATCTGTTCCGCCACCGGGTTCATAAAGGTGATACGCAGGTGGCTGTCGGTGGAGATCACCCCTTCGCCGATGGCGTCGAGAGTGATGTGCAGGCGCTCCTTTTCTTCGTGCAGCGCCTCGGCGAGGCTCTTGAGCTCGGTCATGTCGATATTGGTGCCGATCAGGCGCAGCGGCCGACTCTGATCGTCGAGGATCACGTTGCCCTGGCCGCGGATATGGCGCACTTTGCCGCCACGCGTCGTGATGCGAAACTCCATGATGAATGGCCGCGGCTGCGCCAGGAGCTCGGCCAGTTCGCGATCGGTGCGCTCGCGATCTTCCGGCACCAGCAGGGTGCGCCACAACGCCAGCGTCGGCGTTTGGTCGGGGGTGAGATCGTAGAGTTCGAACATGCGCTGATCCCAGGTGAAGTTTTCCTGGCCCATCACCCATTCCCAGATGCCGACGCCGCCCACCTGGTTGGCCAGCGTGATGCGCTCCACCAACCGGTTGTTCTCCGCCTCGCTGCGCTTAAGGTCGCTGATGTCCTCCACCTGAGAGATGAAGTACAACGGCCGGCCTTCGCCGTCGCGCACCAGCGAGACCGCCAGCAGCGCCCAGACCGTCTGGCCGTCGCTGCGGATATAGCGCTTCTCTAGGGTGTAGCTGCTGATATGGCCGTCGAGCAGTTCGTGCAGTTGGGATAGGTCGGCGTTCAGATCGTCCGGGTGGGTGATCTCTTGAAAGGTCAGGCGATAAAGTCTTTCGGGCGGATAGCCGAGCAGCTTGCACAGCGCCTGGTTAACCTGCAGCCATTTGCCCTCCGGCGACACCAGCGCCATGCCGATGGCGGAATACTCCAGCGCGCTGCGAAAGCGGCTTTCGCTCTCGACGATATGTTGCTTTTCCACCCGGAAGGTGTGCATCACCATCGCCATGGCGTGCGCCGGGATCAGGATCAGCAACATCGGCAGATAGAGGCCGAGTTCGCCCAGGAAAGTGTGCCGGGAAGACGTAAGGCGCATCAGGCCCAGCGACAGCAGGACGGTGATCAGCAGGATTGTACAGAAACAGACGGTGAAGGTTTCGAAGCGCGACAGGGCGATAGCCGCCCACAGCAGCGGCAGGATGACGAAGGTAAAGGGGAAGGGCAGATGCGTCAGCGCCAGATAGCTGAAGGCCAGCGATCCCATCAGGGTCAACAGCAGCGGATACGGATTCAGCCCAGCCAACAGGCGGCGGTGATAGGTGAGCCCGAGCGGCGCCAGCGACAGCACCCCTATCGCCTCAGCGATGAACCAGGTGCCGAACGATTGCCAAAACGTCTGGTCCGGCGTGGGGGTCAGTCCGGCGGCCAGCAGCGCGCTGAACAATGGGGTAAATATCACCGCGCAGACCACGAAGCGCAGCCAACAGCCCAGATCGCTCAGCGGATCGATCGCCGGCAGCGTGCGGCGCAGCAGCAGAGCGCACACTGCCGCTTCCAGCAGGTTGATGGCGGCCAGCTTGACGGGAATGGCGCTGAGGCCGAACAGCAGGAAGCTGGCGAGCACGATGCCTGTGCCGCTGGCCAGCAGCGGCAAACCCCAATGACGCGGGGGATGGCGATACAGCACGGCGATCGCGGCGGCGGTCGGGAACCACAGCGGCGTGAAGTGATGAGCCTCACTGGATAACGACAGGCTCAGCAAGGCGAGCAAAAACGTCGCCAGCGCCACGAACAGGGAATGCGTCAGCACGACGCCTTTGTGTGTGCCGAACGTGTTCGGCGCGCTGATCTCCATAGACACCCTTACCGATGGCCTCTGCCTGTGATTGAATTCATGACGTGAATGAATTAAGACGATTTATTGGCAAAGGGTAGTACAGCGTGAGAGGAAAACCTACCGGGAGGGCCGACTTTACTGCATTAGCGCAGGCCCGGCGACAGAATGACGAAAAAGCCGGCGCGGGGCCGGCTTTGAGCGTCTTACAGCAGGAACAGGGTGGCGAGGCCGAGGAAGATGAAGAAGCCGCCGGTGTCGGTCAGCGCGGTGATGAGCACGCTGGAGCCGACCGCCGGATCGCGGCCCAGTTTGAGCATGGTCATCGGGATCACCACGCCCATCAGCGCCGCCAGCAGCAGGTTGAGCAGCATCGCCAGCGTCATTACGCCGCCCATCGCCGCGTCGCCATACAGCAGCCAGGTGATCACGCCCATGATGCCGCCCCACACTACGCCGTTGATGATGGCCACCCCCAACTCTCTGAGCATCAGGCGCGAGATGTTGCCGACTTCGATCTGGTGCAGCGCCAGCGCGCGCACGATCATGGTGATGGTCTGGTTGCCGGTGTTGCCGCCGATGCCGGCGACGATCGGCATCAGCGCCGCCAGTGCCACCAGCTGGGAAATGGTGTGTTCGAACAGGCCGATCACGCGGGAGGCGATGAATGCGGTGCAGAGGTTGATCGCCAGCCAGGCCCAGCGGGTCTTGACCGCCTTGCTGACCGGGGCGAACACGTCTTCTTCCGGGCTCAAACCGCCCATGCGGCGCAAATTGGTGTCACTCTCTTCGTTGACGGCGTCGACGATCTCTTCGATGGTCAGGCGGCCCATCAGTTTGCCTTTGGCATCAACCACCGGGGCGCTGATCAGGTCATAACGTTCGAAGGCGCCGGCCGCATCATCGGCCTTGTCTTCGGGCTGAAAGGTGGCGGGATCGCTGTCCATCACTTCGCGCACCGGGATCTCCGGGTCGTTCAGCAGCACCGCGGTCAGCGGCAGCTCGCCCAGCAGGGTGTTTTTGCGATCGGTGACGAACAGTTTATCGGTGGCGTCGGGAATGGTTTTGCGCATGCGCAAAAAGCGGTGCACCGCGCCGAGCGTGACGTCCGGCCGCACCGTCACCAGTTCGAAATCCATCATCCAGCCGACGCTGTCTTTGGCGTATTGGCTCATCTCGCGCACCTGGGCGCGCTGCTCCGGCTCCAGCGAGGTCAGCAACCGGCCCATCAGGTTACGCGGCAGGTATTGCGCCAGGTAGGCCTGTTCGTCGACATCCAGCGTTTTGATCGCCTTGAGCAGGTCTTTGTCGCTCATTTCCTCGATCAGGCTGTCCCAGACCGGCTCGGCGACTTCCACCAGCGTCTGGCCGCGCTTGCTGTTGCCCACCAGCCGCCACAGCGCCATGCGTTCGTCCTGCGGCAGTGCTTCCAGCAGGTCCGCCAGGTCGGCGGCGTGCATGTCGTCCAGCAGGCCGGTAATTTCCGCCGTTTGGTTCAGCCGTTCGCTTTGGCTGAGGGCGTGTTCATCCCCCGGCCGGCCGAGAATGCCGTCGACCAATTCCTTATTGTTCAACAACAGAGTAAGAATGCGCTGGCGGTGTTCAGCGACTTTTTTGACGTTATGGGTTGCGGCTGACATGGTGTTCCTTAACGGGCGCTCGGCGTTCCTGACGCAGGCTCATTAAAAGATAGAGCATAGCGAGTGCCGGAGTCATTTTTATGAAACGGACGGGGCGCGGCGGTTATTCAGAGGAGGCGTCCTGTTGCGGCGCGCTGACTTCGGCGGCGTTTTGCGCAGCGGCCTGCTTTTTTTCCTGATGATGAGGCACCGCCACCACGGCGGCGTACAGCAGTCGGCCGACTAAAATGATAAAGCTGATAAACAACACTATCTTCGTCATCTGTCCGGTGGTTTTCTTGCGCATATATCACCCGGTATGCCGGTGTCCTGTGTTATTCGCTCGAGAATTTGTAACCGGATTTTAGGCGCTGATGACAAAAGTTGTCCATTTTTTTCCGGCGGGCGGCGCGCCGTATTAGGGTTTCGTTTAGGTTGACGAGGCGGGGCGGAAAGAAAAACCCCCTGGCTGGCAGGGGGCGGGGGATCAGGCGGAGCGCTGTTCGTCTTGCGAGCCTTCTTCGTCGATCAGCAGCTTCCAGCCGACGACGTCGTTCCAGTAGGCCTGCTCGCGCTCGAAGTCCAGCTGCACCAGGTTGTTTTGCGCCAGGTAGCCGGCCGGGAAGCGCAGCGTCCAGTGGTTGTCGTCGGTGGTCAGGCGCAGCGTTTCCGGCGTGGTGGTCGACTGGCGCTGGTTGTTGAGCAGGGTGCTCAGACGCAGCAGCTGGATCAGCGGCAGGTAGTGTTTCTTTTTGAACAGGTTGAGGCGCGGCAGCTCTTCCAGCTTGATCGCCTTGCGGTGGAAACGCACCAACGCCGCCAACAGCAGCTGCTGTTCCTGGTTAAAGCCAGGCAGATTGGAGTTTTGCAGAATGTAGGCCGAATGGCGATGCATGCCGCTGTGGTTGATGCTCAGCCCCACCTCGTGCAGCATGGCGGCCCATTTCAGCAGGGCTTCCAGCTGCGGATGCGCCAACTTGGTGTTTTGCGCCATCCACTGCGAGTAGAGCAGTTCGGTGGTTTCCAGCACCCGCTTGGCCTGTTCGCGGTCGATGTTGTAGTGATCGGCCAGACTCTTGGCGGTGCGGCTGCGGATGTCCTGGTGGCGGAAACGGCCTTCCATTTCATACAGCACGCCTTCGCGCAGCGCGCCGTCGGACAAGCGCAGATCGCGGATCGCCAGCGCGTCGAACACGCCGCACAGGATAGCCAACCCCGGCACGAATACCGATTGTCGGTCTTCCGACAGCCCCGGCAGGCTCAGCGAGCCGAAGCTTTTGAACTGCAGCACCTGTTCGGCGAGCATTTCCAGGCGTTCCAGGGTGATGAGACCGTCTTTTTCTCCCATCGCCACCAGCACTTCGTGGGCGGCCTTGATGGTACCCGAGGCGCCCAGCGCGTACTGCCAGCCCTGAATGCGGTACTGCCAGGCCAGCGTTTCCAGCTTCTGTGCCGCCGCCAGCCGCGCGCGGCGGAAGTTGTTTTTGCTGATCTCTCCGCCCGGGAAGAACAGCTGGGCGAAGCTGACGCAGCCCATGCGGCGGCTTTCCGCCAGCAGCGGCTCGAAGTCTTCGCCGATCACCAGCTCGGTGGAGCCGCCGCCGATGTCGATCACCAGCTTGCGGCCTTTCTCCGGCTGGGTGTGTTCCACGCCCATGAAGATCAGGCGCGCCTCTTCCTGGCCGGCGATGATTTCGATCGGGTAGGGGATCACTTTGGCGGCGCGCTTGAGGAATACTTCGGCGTTCACCGCCTGACGCAGGGTGTGGGTCCCGACGATGGTGACGTTATCCGCCGGGAAGCCCTGCAGCCGTTCGGCAAACAGGGCCAGGCAGGCCAGGCCGCGTTCTATCGCCTCTTCACTGAGTACGTTGTTGCTGTCCAATCCGTCGGCGAGATGTACCCGTTGTTTCAAACGGCCCAATACCTGTAAGGCGCCGTTGACGACGCGGGCGATCACCATGTGGAAACTGTTCGACCCGAGGTCGATGGCGGCGATTTCCTGCGGTTTGTTCGTTGCAGTGTTTTTTAGCGGCATAGTTGCTGGCCTACTGTCCTGGTTGTTCCAGAGCTTTTAAATACTCGTAAATAGCCACCTGGGCGCGCACTTTGCGGCGGTTGCCGCGCGGCACGTACTGGTTGCTCAGTTCTTTATCCACATAACGGGCCTTGACCGTATCGCTGAACAGGATCTCCAGAATGTCCAGAACGCGCTGTTTCAGCGCCGGATCCAGCAGCGATACCGCCACTTCGATACGGTAATCTATGTTGCGGGTCATCCAGTCGGCGGAGGACAGATACACCCGTTTGTCACCTTTATTGTCGAAAACGTAAACCCGATCGTGTTCCAAAAAGCGATCGACGATGCTGATCACCTGAATATTGTCGCTGATCCCCGGCAGGTTGGGAATCAGGGAACACATGCCCCGCACCAGCAGGCGGATCTTCACGCCGGCGCCGGACGCGGTATATAACCGATCTACCAGTCCTTTATCCACCAGATTATTTATTTTCAACATAATGCCGGCCTGTTCCCCGGCCTGCGCGTTGGCGATTTCGTTGTCGATCAGCTCATACAGCTTCAGGCGCGAGTTCTGCGGCGACACCATCAGGTTGTCGAAGGTGACCGGCCGGTAGGGGTTCTCGATAAAGTTGAATACCCGGCGCACCTCGTTGGTGATGCGTGAATCGGCGGTCAACAGCGAATAGTCGGTGTAGATGCGCGCGGTTTTTTCGTTAAAGTTGCCGGTGCCGATATGAGCATAGCGCACAATTTGATCGCCTTCACGGCGCGAAATCAGGAACAGTTTGGCGTGGATTTTCAGCCCCGGCGCGGAGAAGATCACGTGTACGCCGGCTTCGGTCAGGCGCTTCGCCCAGTGAATGTTGGCCTCTTCGTCGAAGCGCGCCTGCAGCTCGACCACCACCGTGACCTTCTTGCCGTTGTGCGCGGCGTGGATCATCGATTCGATGATGCGCGAATCTTTCGCCACTCGGTAGATGTTGATTTTGATCGCCAACACGCTCGGATCGAACGACGCCTGGCGCAGCAGCTCCAGCACGTGCTCGAAGGTGTGGTACGGGTAGTAGAGCAGCACGTCTTTTTCACGAATGGCGTCGAAGCCGTTGCGGAAACCGTCGAACCAGATGTGGCGCAGGCGCGGCAGCGGCTTGTTGACCAGATTGGCCTTGCCGACGTTCGGGAAACTGATGAAATCTTTGAAGTTGTGGTAGCGGCCACCGGCGATCACCGAATCGTAGTTGGAGATGCCCAGCTTGCCGCGCAGCAGTTCCACCATTTCGTTCGGCATGTCGCGCTGATAAACAAAGCGCACCGGCTCGGCGGTCAGGCGCTGTTTCAGGCTGGAGGACATCAGTTCCAGCAGGCTGGATTCCATTTCGGTGACCAGATCGTACTCCGCGTCGCGGGTCATTTTCATCGAATAGGCGTTGAGCGCATCGTAGTCGAAGAAGCCCTTGAAGATATCGTCTAGGCAGTAACGCAGAATGTTGTCCAGCAGGATCATCGGCTTACGGCGGCGCGGCGCTTCCGGCGGCAGATTGACGAAGCGCGGCACCTTGTCGGACGGGATCTCCAGCAGCGCATAGTCGGTGCGGGCGCCGCGGATGATCTCCACCGCCAGATAGGTGTAGTCGTCTTTCAGGAACTGCACCAGGTTGGTGTCGTGGTTGATCAGGATCGGCGTGATGTGCTGGCGCAGATGCTGTTTGAAATATTGCCGCAGCCAGATTTGCTGGTTCTCGGACACCTGGCGTTCGTTGATCAGGAAGATCTGGTTGCGGGCCATTTCCAGCAGCAGATCGTTGTACAGGCCGTCGAACTCCTGATCGGTTTTCAGCACCTTGGCCTGGATCTTTTTCAGCAGGTGGCGCGAGGAACCGGCGGAGCCTTGCTCTTCGCTGATCAGGATGCGCCGTTTGAGATCGGCGAAGCGGACTTTATAGAACTCGTCGAGGTTGTTGGAGTAAATGCCCAGAAAACGCATACGTTCAATCAGGGGATTGCTCTTATCTGCGGCTTCCTGCAACACGCGTTCATTAAAGGATAACCAGCTTAGTTCTTTTTCGATGTAGAGCTTTTCCTGACCCATTGCCACTCCAGTTCAAATTTAGAATAGGATCCGGGACGCAGCGCCCGGATGCCGCTCTAGTGTCCTTCATCATTATTGCGAGAGATTGACAGGAAAGTCCAACATATCCATTGCGTTGGCGCGCGGCGTTTTTCGGCGGCAATAAATTTTCCCCGCGGCGGGATGCTCGGCAGTAAAACGATCAGCATGAAATGACGGCTAGCAGGCTTATTCTTGGCGTTATAAAGCGTGTTTATGGTCATTTTTCAGCAATATATCAAATTCATATTGTCTGTTGGCAGTGTAAAAAACCTGGGTTGAGTCGGGTAACTTTGTCATGCAAACGTCATAAAACTGACATAAGATGCCCGGTTATCTTACGGCGTAAGCCCGATTACATCAGCGACAGCGAGACACATGACACAGACGACGGCCAATCAACATCCCCGAGATCGCATGCGCGGGCGCATCGACCGCGGCGTGCAGGCGGCAGTGACCGCCAGCGGGCTGATGGTGCTGATGACGTTGATGCTGATCTTCGTTTATCTGCTGTTTGCGGTGCTGCCGCTGTTCAAACCGGCCTCGCTTGGGCAGGCTCAGCCGCTGCCGATCGCGGTGTCGGCCCCGGCGCTGGCGCTGGGCATGGACGTGCAGCAGCGCGTGGGTTATCGCATCGACGCGCAGGGCGCGGGGCAATTTTATCGTCTGACGCCGGCGCCGAGCGGCCAGGCCCAGACGCCGCTGGTGCAGCAGACGCTGCTGGTCAAACCGGCGCTGCTCGCGCAGGCTGCCGGAGAGCGCGATCTGTTTGCGCTGGCGCAGGCCAACGGCCGGTTGGTGGTGGCACGCGCGGACTTCGCGACGGCGGAAAACGGCCGGCCGCAGTGGCAGTTCCCGCTTGGGCAACAGCCGTTGGCGCTGGATCCGCAGAACAAACCGCTGAAACTGCTGTCGTTGGCGGATGCGCATCGCGGGCAGTATCTGTTGGCCGGGGTGACCGACGATCGGCGCCTGGTGTTCGGCCGCTTCAGCCCCGACCGGCCGCCGCAGTTCAGCGAGCGTCCGCTGGAGCACGACGGGGAGCAACTGGTGCTGACGCCGGATGGCCGCCAGCTTTACCTGCTGACCGGCAACCGGCTGGCGCGTTATCAGATCGACGGCGCGCAGCTGCAGCTGCGTGAAACGCGTACCCTTGGCGAACACGCCCCGTATCAGATGACGGCGCTGCCCGGCGGTAGCGCGCTGCTGATCAAGGGCGCCGACGGCAATCTGCGCGAGTGGTTCGAGGTGGAAAAAGATCGGCGCTGGCGCCTGACGCCGGTGCAGCATTTCGATCACGGTGCTGACGGGCAGGAGCTGACGGTGGCCGAGCCTTACCGCCGTGTGTTCGCCACTCTGCGGCCCGATGGCGGCTTCTCGTTATTTTCCGCCATTCAACCGCAGCCGCTGCTGAATACCCGTTTGGGTGCCGAGGTGCGGCAGATGGCGTTCGCGCCGCGCGGCGATGGTCTGCTGCTGGAGAGCGCGCAGGGCTGGCAGCGCTATGCGCTCGACAACCCGTATCCGGACGTCACCTGGCGTTCGCTGTGGGGCAAGGTGTGGTATGAGAACTACCCGCAGCCGGCCTACGTCTGGCAGTCCACCTCCGGCGAAGACAGCTACCAACCCAAATTCAGCCTGATGCCGGTGATCTTCGGCACCTTCAAGGCGGCGGCTTACGCGATGCTGTTCGCCATACCCTTGGCCTTGGCCGGCGCCATCTATACCGCTTACTTTATGACGGCGGGGCTACGGCGGGTGATCAAACCGGCTATCGAAGTGATGGGCGCGCTGCCGACGGTGGTGATCGGGCTGGTGGCAGGCATCTGGCTGGCGCCGATCATCGAGCAGTATCTGTTGGCGGTGCTGGCGTTGCCGCTGTTGCTGGCGGCGGCGGTGTTGCTGTGCGGCGCGTTGACCCATCGTTTTATGCCGCGCTGCCGGCCGGGTGTCGATCTGCTGTTGCTGTTGCCGCTGCTGGCGTTGACGGTGTGGCTGGCGTTCAGCCTGGGGCCGTGGCTGGAGGTGGCGCTGTTTGGTGAGCCGTTGCATTTCTGGCTGGGGGATAATTATGACCAGCGTAATGCGCTGGTGGTGGGCGTGGCGATGGGCTTCGCGCTGGTGCCGATCATCTTCTCGCTGGCGGAGGACGCGCTGTTCAGCGTGCCGGCCACCCTGAGCCAGGGCTCTTTGGCGCTGGGCGCCACCCAATGGCAGACGGTGATCAAGGTGGTGCTGCCTTCCGCCAGCGCTGGCATTTTCTCCGCGCTGATGATCGGTTTTGGCCGCGCGGTGGGGGAAACCATGATCGTGCTGATGGCTACCGGCAACACGCCGATTATCGACGGCAGCCTGTTCCAGGGGCTGCGCGCGCTGGCGGCCAACATCGCCATTGAAATGCCGGAGGCGGTTTCCGGCAGCAGCCATTACCGCGTGCTGTTCCTGACTGCGTTGGTGCTGTTTGTCTTCACCTTCGTGTTCAACACGCTGGCGGAGGCGGTGCGCCTGCGGTTGCGTAAGCGTTACACGCCGAATCAGGAGGCGCCATGAAGAGCTGGGTGAAGAGTGGGTCGCCGTGGGTGTGGCTGACCGCCGGTTCGGTGGCCGTCAGCCTGTTGGCGCTGATCGGCATTCTGCTACTGCTGGCCGGGCAGGGGATGCGCTATTTCTGGCCGAGCCCGGTTTATCAGTTCGAACTGAATCAGAACGGCGCTGGGCCGGTGACGGTGATCGGTGAGTTGTACCAGCAACAAAGCATTTCCCGGCGCCAACTGGCCGAGGCGGGCGTCACGCCGCCGGGCGAGGCGCAGAACGTCGAACGTTATCTGATTAAGGTCGGCAACCGCGAACGCGAGGGGCAGGATTTCCGCACCTTGCTGGCCAGCGATATCCGCAGCCAAAGCACGCCGCGCAGCCTGCTGGTGCTGGAACGCGACAGCCACGGCACCGCTTACGGCTATCTGGCGGGGCTGCTGGAAGACGGGCAACCACTGACCGGCCGCAATCTGGGGCAGGCGTTGCAGCAGCGCCTGCCGCAAATCGCCGCGCTCTCGCGCCAGGCGCACGACATTCAATTCCGCGACATGGCGCGCATCAATCAGCAGTTTGACGCGTTGCGGCTGCGGGAAAAGCGCCTGCAGCGCGACGATAAGCTGGACGCCCGCGCACAGGACGCCATCAAGGCCGAACGGCTGGAGCTGCAGCGGCAGTATCAGCTGTTGTCCGAACGTCTGGCGGGGCTGAACCGCGATCGCCAGCGCGACGCGTTGCTGCTGCGCGACATGCACGGGCAGACGTTGACCATTCCGCTCAGCCAGGTGCGCGATGCCTGGTACCCGAACGCCATGAGCACCTCCGAGAAGCTGATGCACTGGGGCGAGCAGGTGAAGAAGTTTCTCACCGACAGCCCGCGTGAGGCGAATACCGAAGGCGGGGTGTTCCCGGCCATTTTCGGTACGGTGTTGATGGTGATCCTGATGTCGATCGTGGTGATGCCGTTTGGCGTGATCGCGGCGGTGTATCTGCACGAATATGCCGGCAACAATCTGCTGACGCGAGTGATCCGCATCGCGGTGGTCAATCTGGCCGGCGTGCCCTCGATCGTCTACGGCGTCTTCGGCCTCGGCTTTTTTGTTTATATGATCGGCGGCACGCTCGATCAGCTGTTCTATCCTGAATCTTTGCCCAACCCGACCTTCGGCACGCCCGGCGTGCTGTGGGCGGCGCTGACGCTGGCGCTGCTGACGCTGCCGGTGGTGATCGTCGCCACCGAGGAAGGGCTGTCGCGCATTCCCGCCTCGCTGCGGCAGGGCTCGATGGCGCTGGGCGCCAGCCGGGCCGAGACGCTGTGGCGCATCGTGCTGCCGATGGCGGCGCCGGCGATGATGACCGGCCTGATCCTGGCGGTGGCGCGCGCCGCCGGGGAGACCGCGCCGCTGATGCTGGTGGGGGTCGTGAAATCGGTGCCGGTGCTGCCGGTGGACGAGATTTTCCCGTATCTGCACCTGGAGCGGAAGTTCATGCATTTGAGCTTCCAGATCTACGATATGGCATTCCAGAGCCCGAGCGTGGAGGCGGCGCGGCCGCTGGTGTTCGCCACCGCCTTCTTGCTGGTGACGATCGTGGTGAGTTTGAATCTGGCGGCGATGGGCATCCGCCATTCGTTGAGGGAGCGGTACCGAGCATGGTCGCAGTAACAATGACGCTATTTTTGGGGAGTGCGTAATGGGTTTGATGACGCCAGGCAGTTTGCCCCGGCTGGATGTCCAGCATCTCGACGATGAACAGACCGCGCTGGCGGTCAACGGCCTGAACCTGTTTTATGGTGACAAACAGGTGCTGCACGATATTTCGCTGCGTATCCCGAAACATCGGGTGACGGCCCTGATCGGCCCTTCGGGCTGCGGCAAATCGACGCTGCTGCGCTGTTTCAATCGCATGAACGATCTGGTGGACAACTGCCGCATTGAGGGCGATCTGCAACTGAACGGCGCGGCGATCTCCGGCGCGCAGATCGACGTGGCGGCGCTGCGGCGGCGGGTGGGCATGGTGTTCCAACGGCCGAACCCGTTCCCGAAATCGATCTATGAAAACGTGGTGTACGGCCTGCGGCTGCAGGGCGTGCGCGACCGGCGCTTGCTGGATGAAGCGGTGGAGCGTTCACTGCGCGCCGCCGCGTTGTGGCATGAGGTAAAAGACCGGCTGCGCGAAAATGCGTTCCGCTTGTCCAGTGGCCAGCAGCAGCGCCTGGTGATCGCGCGCGCCATCGCCATCGAGCCGGAAGTATTGCTGCTCGACGAGCCGACCTCGGCGCTCGATCCGATCTCCACGCTGACCATCGAAGAGCTGATTTCCGCGCTGAAACAGCGCTATAGCGTGGTGCTGGTGACGCACAACATGCAGCAGGCGGCGCGCGTCTCCGACTACACCGCCTTTATTCATCAGGGGCGGCTGGTGGAGTACAACGACACCGACGCCATTTTCACGTCGCCGCGCCAGCGCCGCACCGAGGATTATATTACCGGGCGGTATGGTTGAGGCCGTTTGGGCTATGAACAAACGAAAGGCTGCACAACCGTGCAGCCTTTTGTCTATCAGGGGCGTCAGTAATTTTTACGAATGCGGATCGCTTCTTCTACCCACTCAGCCAAATTGTCTTTTATATGGTTATAGACATTGGTGCTGGTCGAATAAGGCGGATCATAGGCTTTGGCGATTGTGGAAAGCTTTGCGTCACCCAGCTTGATGTGATCCAACGGGTTTTTACCTTTCGTGGTTTGGTCGCCGGCGCTGTCTTTCAAATTGTGTATATACACCACCAGCACGCCCATGCCTTTTTTCCAAGCCTCGCATATTTCGAAATTAATCCATTTGCGATCAGCGGTATCTTTACCGGCGAGAATCACGGCGCAGCTGCGATTGTCCAACTGGCCCTTGATCCAAGCGGCGATGGCGGCGTCACCGCCTTTTTTCACTTCCTCCCAATCGTTATCCGTGGCTGGCCGGTTACCTTCCAGCGAGCCCATTTCGCGTACCTGAGAAGCGCGCCAGTTGTCCGGCTCATAATGGAAACTGTAAAAACATTTTCTGGTCATCGGGGGTTATCCTTAGTAATGATATCGATAAGCGCCAACAGGCTTTTTTTCTTCTCCGCCAGGCTGCCCGGTTCGTTAAGCTGATCCAGCAGATTCATGGCGGCGGGGTTGCGGTAGTAGAGGGTTTCTTTCATCTCCTCCTTGATTTTTCGGTAGATCTCGGCAGATGCGCTGCCGGTACAACCGATAGGAATGCAGACGCAGCCTTGTTCCGTGGCGATCTGGAACTCTTTCAATAAACCGTCGGCCAGCACGTATTCGCCTTCGGCGTTGCGTTTGTTGCCGAACAAAAAGATTGCGATGCCGCTGAGCGAAATCATGTTCTGACGGTATTCGTGCCAAAGTGCCGGTAGGGTAATGCCGCCGCTGGCGAATTGGGGGAAAGGACGCAGCACCAGCTGGCTTTCGCTGATTTTTCCTTGGCTGTCGTAAATGGCTTCCAATGCGCCGTTGATCACCGCTGTGCCTACGCCCCAGCCGAAACCGTTGACGATGCGATACTGTTTGTGGATAAGCAGGCGCGCCAGACGATGTATGAACTGGATGGACTCTTCACGGGCATAGGGCTGGTAGTTGTCGGCGCTGCCGGAGATAAACACCGTGCTTTTCTTGAACTGCGTTTCGATGGCATACAGCAGGTCAGTGATTTGCCGATAGTCATCCACCAACAGCGTTTGAATGCCGTAACGGCGCAGATCGTTAATCATCAAGCCTTGTTTGCGGCTGTTGTAATCGCAAGACGCCTGATCCTCGCTGCCGCTGTCGCCGAGCTGGACGCGCCGCATGATGCAGTAGTGGTTTCTCTGCCCTTCGCCGTACTGCGCGTAAAGGCGGCTCAATACATATTGCAGGTTGGGGTCTTCAAAGCTGAAACCGATAAACAGGAAGGTTTTGGCAGTCAGCTCTGCCATCAGCATGTTGATAAAAGGAAGGTGTGTACGGGAGTAAGTTTCGTATTGTTCGCGGGTGATAATCGCCTGGTTGGGATTTCTATAGTCACCATGCATTTTATATAAAACAACATCACGTTTATGAATGTTATTAGTCAGGCTTTCCGGCGTGGTTTTGACGTCGCAGACGCGATTATAACGGGCACAGGTTTTTTCAATCAGGTCGTCGTAATTAGTGGTCCAAAGTGACGCTATCGGTAATCTGGCGATAATCCGGTGGTTTTCTGTTTCTTCCGCCTGTTCAGCGAATTCTGTAATTATTTTTTGATTTATCTTATGTCTGTTGCCTTTTTCATTGAGGTGATATTGCGCCAGAGAAATAAGATCGCTCTCTTTTTCGATATCCAGCTCCAGTTCATAAGCGATATCGCCGATAAGCTCTTTCCAGCTAACGAAGCCGGCGGGGATGGACAGTCCGGCGCCGGCAAACAGCGCAGCGCTGCCGGCTTTGATATCATTAACGTAATCTCGAATAAACAGTTCTATATCACGGTTAAACATGAGGCTATTCCCGATATTGTTTTTCTTTATTGGTTAATTAATAACTATTTTTTTATGAATTAATTATGCGAATAGAACTACCAAGATAAAATGGCGAGTTAACTTTGTAAACTCTGCTCGTTTGTTTTTGTCGATATTGAATGTGTTATTTTAATATTGAATTTATTTGCTTTTATTATTTGTTTTTTTAATTTTAATTTTAATTAAATGCACTCTGGTTAATAAGACGCAGTGGTCGTGGCATATCTGCATTTTTTGTCACATTGTGACTTTGATTAAATGTAATTGATTCTCATTATCGTTGATTTGCGGCGTAAATTGTATATACTTCGCTAAGGTGTGTAAGTTAACGTAAATGGATGTGTTTAAATGTGTGCATGGAAGCTGAGGATTTGGCCTGTGCTCTTGGCGTTTTGCAGTTCTGCGTGGTGCGCGGAAATCACCAGCCCTGCTGACCGCGACAGCATTACCCAACAGCAGAAAACGTTGCTGGAGCAGGCGCAGCAGCAACGCGAGGCGCTGCAACATAACGTTGAATTGCCAGCGTTACCGCTGCCTGTGCCGGCCGCCGCAGGGGCGGTTTGCCAAACGGTGCGGCAGATCGTTTTTCAGGGCGCCGAACATCTTTCCTGGTCGGTAAAAGAAAGCCTGGCGCGCCCGTATCAGGGGCGTTGCCTGACGCTGGAGCACATCAACCGTCTGGTGCGCGAAACCACCAATGCTTATCTGCAACGCGGCTATGTCACTTCGCAGGCCTGGCTGCAGGAGCAGGATATCTCCCGCGGCGTGTTGACCGTCAGCGCCAGCGAAGGGCGAATCGAGTCCATCACGCAAAACGGTGAGCAGACGCTGGCGTTGAAGATGGCGTTTCCCGACCTGGTTGGTGACGTATTGAATCTGCGCGATATCGAGCAGGGCATGGAGCAGCTCAACCGCCTGCCGTCGCAACAGGTGACTATCGATATTCAACCTGGCGAGCAACCCGGCTTTTCCAACGTGGTTTTGCTGCGTGGCGCCACGCGCGCGCCGGTCTCTTTCTCTTTCGGCGCCGATAACAGCGGCCAGAAAAGCACCGGCACCGGGCAGATGAATGCCGGCGTGGTGCTGGACAACCCGCTGCGCCTGGCCGACCAGTGGTCGCTCTCCGCAGCGCGCAATAACGATTTCAGCCCGCATCATCGCAGCCGCAGCCTGAACGGCAGCGTCACCTTACCCTATGGCTATTGGCTGTTCAGCTACCAGTACGCCTGGAACGATTTTTTCCAGCAGGTGCCATTCAACGGCGCGGCTTACCGCTATCAAGGCAATAACCAGACCCAGCGTTTGGGCGCCAACCGCACGTTGCTGCGGGATGGCAAACGCAAGCTGGCCGTCGATATCGGGCTGGCGCGGCGCACCACGGAAAATAAGCTGGCGGGTGAACGGTTGGGCGTCAGCAGCCCGACGCTCAGCATTGCCAGCCTGGGCCTCAATTACAGCGCGGTCGCGGGCGGCGGCTATATGACGCTGAACCCGACGGTAAGCCGCGGGCTGCGCATGCTGGGCGCCACCGCCGACGATCCGGAGCGCGACGGAGCGCCGCGCAGCGAGTTCCGCAAGCTTGGCCTCGGCGCCAGTTATTTCTATCCGCTCGCCCCCTCCCTCTACTACCTGACCTCGGCCTATGGGCAAACCAGCGCAGACAACCTGTATGCCGGGGAGCGCATTTCCATCGGCGGGCAATACTCGGTGCGTGGCTTTAAAGAGCAGTACCTGACCGGTAATCGCGGCGCCTACTGGCGCAATGAACTCAACTTGCAATGGCAGACCTTGCCGAGGCTGGGGGAGCTTTCTTTGACCGGCGCGTTAGACGCCGGCTGGCTGCAGGGGCGCGCCGGGCAGATAGACGGCGGCAGCGTCGTCGGGGCGGCGCTGGGCGCCACGCTAAGCGGCCGCTGGTTCAATCAGGCGGTCACCGTCGGTAAACCGCTGACGCACCCAGACAGCCTGCAACCGGATCGTTGGGTGGCCTACTGGCAAGCCACCGTCACGTTATAACGCCAGCACACAGCAGGAGCGCCTCGGCGTTCAAAACAACATCCTTTCGAAGGGATGAATATGGATAAGCTCAATCATCCGCTGGCGCGGGGCGCCAGCTATTTGCTGATCTACCTGACGGCTTTCCAGCCGTTGCACCCGGCGTTCGCCGCCGGCATTACCGCCGCTAACGGCAATACGCAGGTGGTTATCAAGCCGGGCAACGTACCGGTGGTGAATATCGCTACGCCGAACGGTGCGGGCATCTCCCACAACACCTATAAAGATTTCAACGTTGGGCCACAGGGTGCCGTATTGAATAACGCCACACACGGCGGCAAAACGCAGCTGGGCGTGGAGATCTACAGCGCGCAGGGCAACACCTACCTGAAGGGAAAACCGGCGGAGTTGATCATCAATGAGGTGATCGGCGGCAGTCGTTCCGAGTTGCAGGGTAAACTCGAGGTATTCGGCAACAAGGCCAACGTGATGATCGCCAACCCGAATGGCATCACCTGCGACGGCTGCGGCTTTATCAACGCGCCGGGCGTGACGCTGACCACCGGCAAACCGCAGTTCGACAAGCAGGGCGCGCTGGAAGTGCTGGAGGTGAAAAAAGGCGGCGTCACCATCGGCGGTAAAGGGCTGGACGGCAGCGGCGCCGACTATGTCGATATCATCAGCCGCGCCACCGAGTTGAACGGCAAAATCAATGCACAAAATCTGTCTCTGACTCAGGGCGCCAACCGCATCAGCTTCAAGGACGGCAGCATCAAACCGATCGCCGGTGAAGGCGCTAAGCCCCAACTGGCCGTGGATACCAAAGCGCTGGGCGGCATGTACGCCAACAAAATCCGCCTGGTGGCCAACGAGGATGGGGTGGGGGTGAACCTGAAAGACCTCACCAGCAAACAGCGGGATATTACGCTGAGCGTTAACGGTAACCTGGTGCTTAACGGCACCACGCACAGCAAGGGTGACCTCAATGTCAGCGCCAAGGGATTGCACATTACGCGGGGTGCTGTCGTGCAGGCGGACGGCAACGCCACGCTGGCAGCAACGACGCTGGTGAATGACGGGCAAACCAGCACCAGCGGCGATATGCGCATCTTCGGCGACCATATCCGCAACGCTGGGGAAAACGCCAAGTTGCACGCCAATAAAAATATGTGGATCCAAAAGGATGCTCAGGGCAACAAGGCTAAATCCGTCGAGAACCGTTCGGCGAAAATCCTGACCAACAGCGGCGATTTAGTGATACGCACGGAGAGTTTGAACAACGTTCGCCAGCAGTTCGCCATTTCCTCCAACAACGCGCCGAAGGACAACAAGGATATCGATCGTTGGTTGGCTGATGGTGTGTACGAGGGGCAATTCGATTACCAATTTTTTGATTATTTGGCGGACTTTGAAGATAAAAATTTCACCTGGTTGGGACACGTCGATTTCAAAAAAACGCCCTGGGTTAACAGTGAACGCGCGCGTTTTACCGTAGTGACCGACAGCCGTCCCGCAGAAATCATTTCGGGGAAGAATGCCTACATTAATGCGTCGGAGCTTTGGAACCACGTCAGCACAATAAAAGCGACTAACGATCTGATTTTAACTGGTAATAATCTGGGCGTGCGCAGTGAAATGACGGGGGACATGAACGACTATGCACTGTTCGAACCGAAGGTGCCGAATCCTAACGTTGTTCTGGGACATAAATGGCAGGATCAGAAATCGTCGATCCCGGAATATGTCATTTATGTCAGAAAAGGCGGGCAAAAGAGCTGGTCGGCTTCTGGCTATCCGGCCTCAGCCATGTTGGCGGGCGGCAATTTGGTTGCGGATTTTAAAAATCAGATAGAAATTAAAACTTCGACGCCGGAGGGAAATCAGCTTAGTGAGGTGGTGGCTTCGGGACGGCCTGACTCACTGGTAGCTCACAACATTGTGCTGCATGCGGGACGTGTTATCAGTACCGATAAAATAAACGCGCGTAACGACCTGACTGTGGTTGCCGATGATGTGTTTTACACCGACGGTGCTGAGCTAACTGCGGGCAAGAGTCTGAACGTTGCAGCAGTGAATGAGCTGGATGCCCGTCAAAGCTATCTGAAGGGACATCATGTCACTTTGACCAGCCGCAACGGCAACGTCAAAGTGCACACTGTACCTAGCCCACGCTATTTCGGCGTCGATGGTGCCCGCTGGCTGAGCCAATTGAATGCTGCCGGGGACTTAACCTTAAATGCCGGGCAAGGTATTTATCTACGTAACACGCACTTCGCGCCGCAAAGCCAAAATATTGCAATGACGGCGAACGGCACTGTTTCGATTGTCAGAAATGACGAGGCGTTGAATAACGATCGTTTAGCGCAGAATTTATCTCCTGAACAACGACAAACGCAGTTCAACCAACTGCTAAATGCCGGACAGTTGAACGCCAGTGGTTCAGTGCTGCTCAACAGCGGCGGTTATCTGGCGTTGCGCGGGACGCACATTAAAGCAGGTAAACATGTCACGCTGTTGGCCGGCCATAATGCCGATCTGAACTATCGCGAATTGGGGGAGCAATTTAGTCGCTTGTTCCCATCTTCCCGCACGCCTGAACTGGGTAGCCGGGTACACGCCGGCGGCAATTTACTGATTAACTCGGCCCGCGACATCGGCACCCAGGGCGGCGCGCTTTCCGCCAACGGTAATATCACGCTGCTGGCCGGGCAGAATCTATGGTTGTCGAACCTGGCCTATTCCGCCATTGATGCCGCTAACGACAACAACAAAGACGACCGCCATGTGGTCACTACCCTCAGCGCCGGGAAAAACCTGACCGCGTCGGCGAATAACCAACTGCTGACTTACGGCGCCAGGCTGACTTCCGGCGCCAACATGACGTTGACCTCCGGCGGCGATATGCGCTTCGAGGCGGTGCAAAACCACACTTACCGCGAGAGCGGCAACGAGTTCACCGAAACCCGTACCCAGCAAGGTACCGAGCTGAATGCCGGTGGCCTGATGACGGTGATTGCCGGCGGCAGCATTCTATTCCAGGCGACCAAGCTGGTGGTTAAAGGATTAGGGGCGAACTGGAAATCACCGGTAGCGGTGACGGATTGGGGAAGCCGGATAGCCATTGCCGAGCAGCAGCTTCGAAATACGCAGCAGCAAATTAATCAGGCACTGCAGGCAAAAACAAATGCTGAACATATTGTTACGCAAAGAATTTCGTTCGTTCAGCAAGCAGAGGCTGCCGTCAGAGATGCTGAGGAAAGGCGGGATGAGTTTATGCGTAATAACCCACCTCACGAATATGGCAGTGGTTGGTCTGCTGAAGTAGGGAGTTGGGATAAATTCGTAGCGCAGCGCGAAGGAGAACTTAGTGCTGCAAGAAGTAGTCTGGCTGCTGCTCGAAATGATGTCACGCAGGCAGAGCTGCGAATTAATCAAGGCAACAAAACAAAAAACGAGGCACAAAACCAGCTGACCGCTGCGCGCCAGGAAGCCCAAAGCAAAGGCATTGACGAGGCCAAACAAAAAGCTCAGGTCGACGCCCACAACCAGGCTGAAGCCATGCGCGCCGGCAATATGGATATCGCCGCCAAGGGTGGCTATCTCTACGCTCAGGCGATGGAGGAATCCAGCCACTACGAGAAAACCGAGAAGAAACGCAAATGGTGGGGCAAGAAAACCGAGGTTAAGCAGACCCGCCATGACGTGACCAACAAGGTCACCGAGTTTACCGCCGCCGGCAATATCACGCTGATGAGCCGCGACGACAGCACCTATGAAGCCAGTAAAATCGCCGCCGGGCAAAACGCGCGCCTGACCAGCACGCATGGCCAGGTTAACTTCCGCGCGGTGAAAAACACCTCTTTCGAACAGACCGTCAGCAATTCGAAAGGCTTCTTTATCAAGCAGGCCAATAAAGGCTACGAAGACAATAAGTGGGTGCTGCCGAGCATTCATACCGGTGGAGCCCTGACCGTGGAAGCCGCCAAGGGCGTCAGCGCCGATGTGAAGGTGAAAAACGGGCAGGCGCTGCAAAGCGCCATCGACGCCTTGGGCAATACGCCGGGCACCACCTGGGTCAAAGATCTGAACAAGCGCAACGACGTGCAGTGGAGCAAGGTCAAAGACGCTTACGACAGCTGGGATTACAAAAGCCAGCACCTGAACCCGGCGGTGGCGGCGGTGATCGCCATTGCGGCCGCGGCGGTGACCGCGGGCAGTTCATTGGCGGCTACGGCGGCTTCCAGCGTTTCCGGCGCCGTAGGCGGCGGGGCGATAACCAGCGGCGCAGTCACCGCTGGTATGTCTTCTTTGGCCTCTCAGGCGGCGGTCGCGCTGGTGGAGAATCAGGGCAACCTGTCGAAAACCCTGCAGGCGTTGGGCCGAAATGAAAACGTCAAAGCGACCGCCACGGCGATGGCGATCGGCGGCGCGCTCAACGGCTTCGACAGCGCGATGGGCTGGAGTAAGGACGCGGCGGGCAAACCGCTTAACCCGAACAACGTCAAATTGCCGCAGCTGAGCAACGGCGACTGGAGCAAGGTGGCGCAGCGGGTGGCCGGGCAATCGGTCATCAGCTCCAGCCTGAATACCGCCATTAATGGCGGCAGTTTCAAAGACAACCTGACCAATGCGCTGCTGGCGAACATCGGCAGTCAGGTTCAGGCCGAGGGCGCCAACCTGATTGGGGATAACGGTCAGGTTCTCGATATACCGGGCCGGGCCGTAAGCCATGCCGTTCTGGCGGGCGTGGCCGCAGAAATCGGCAAGGGCAATGCCAAAGGCGCGGCGGCCGGGGCGCTGGCGGCGGAGCTGGCTGGGGTGATCATCAATGATAATCTGGTCAGAAGTGAAGGTTGGCAAGAGCGTCAGGCTCAGATCAGCCGCGTAGCGGGCGCCTTTGCAGGGGCCATCGTAACTGCCAAAGCCGCAGGTGCCACCAGCGGTGCAAATGCGGGGGAGTTTGTCGAACGCTTCAATCGACAGCTGCATCAGGAAGAACTCAACGCGATTAAAGAGTTGGCTAAGGGCGACAAGGAAAAAGAAGCGCGTCTGATGGCGGCTTCATGCCGAAAAGTAGCTTGCACCACGCAAGAGGCGTTGAACTCAGACGAACGCAAGCAGTTTGAAGCCCTGATGAATAAGTACCCGTCAACGCGGGATGAAGACGGTCTCATCGCCAACTACTGGGTACAAAAAGAGCGTCAGCGCTTCGGCAACTATCCGGCGTTTGCCGGCTATGACAGCGAAAAGTTATTCACGTATGATTTGGGCGACCAGATAACCGACGGCCAGCTGTTTGCTCGCAACCAGCAGATAGAACAAATCAGCAAGTTGACCGGGTGGTCGCCGGACTGGGTGAATGCCTCGGTGATGGCGGTCTCTATTGCCAGCACATTTGCCGGTATGGGTAAAGCAAACGTCGGCAACCAATACCTGTCATCCAAATTGGTAGGCCCAACCAGCGCCTGGAAAGGGTATCTGGTCAATGAGAAGACCGTTCAACAGGCGGCTGCGTTCAGGCAGCAAGTGCTGGATGCTAGGGCGCCATTTGCGGAAAAAATCCGAAAAAAAGGAAATGCAGCTGTTGCACAAATCGATGTTCCTGGTATGCCGAAAACACTTGCGGCACACAGCAGGATAGCTAAAGCAGAAAAAAGTTTCATAGGTGATGGAAACCAAAACTTTAAATATGAAACCATTAAAAGTTCTGATGGTATCCTCATATCTAGGAATACAGATTCAGAGTACAAAATTCTGGACAACCTGGCTGATAAGTTAGGTAACAATGTATCAGCTGAGGGGAGAGTCACCATTTTCACTGAACGTGCTGCATGTGATAGCTGCTTGGGTGTCGTAGAACAATTTCAGAAAAAATACCCTGGAATAAAAGTAGAGGTTCTCGACAATAACGACGTAATGCTGATCCCTGGGAGATTGAAATGATGGATGAAGAACGCATGACTTATGAAGAATTGCGAGCTGAGTATTTAGATTGCTTTTATAGCTGTTGTAGAAGTCACATTAATGCTTTTAATAAAAATGGTACGACCTGGGAGTACGGTATTGAAGAAATAGGGTATGCATCTTATCAATACGAAAATGCAAAGTTATCGCCTGTGGAAATGTTAATGCTGAAAGTGTTTACACTCATCCTTATAGCCGGTAGAGGGCCAAAAGATGTTGAGAATAATTACCGAAACTCAATTTCTTCCATTTTGGAAAAAACAAACCTTGAATCTCTAATTCAAGGTATTGGCGAAGATGAAAAAAGCGATTTGCTTTATGATATGGAGTTGCTTGGATTGCTTGAGAAGCCTGAGTAACCTCACCGCTCCCAACAGTTTGAGGTTAGGCACGCTTTGCTCATGCAAATGAGCCAAGGTAAAAAGTACCACTATAGGCCACGGTTGACGGAAATCTAACACCCATATGAACGGCTCTTCGGAGCCGTTTTCTGTTTTTATCGTCCCCGTCCCGAAACCCGCAACACTACCCCCACCAGCAGCAACGCAGCCCCCGAGGCATAGAGCGGGAACCAACGCGTCCACCAGAGTGAGGAAAACAGCGGGGTGCTATTGGGATCTGCGGAGGCGTAGCCGCTATAGGTATTCAGGCCGGCGGCGATGGCGAGCATCGCCAGGCCGATAAAAAGCAGCAGGTTTGAGACGGTCGTCATGGCATTTTTCCTTTGTAGAGGCAGAGGGTAATTCTTACTATTAATTATTGTTCGATTAATTATCTCGGGAAATATTATTTATTTTCGTATTCATCAGGCTATTTCCTGACGATAAAATAATATGCATTAATACTAGCCGCTTATTTCCCAATAAAAAACCCGCCTGGGCGGGTTTTCTCTTTTTTCTCGCAAATTGTCACTTCACCAGCGGCTTATCATTGGGCGTTTTGAACTTCGCCAGGTATTGCGGCTGGAAAATGCACATGCGCAGCACGGTGCGGTATTCGCCGTTGACGAAGAACTCGTCGATCAGCTCGCCTTCCACGTTGAAGCCCAGCTTGCTGTAGATGTGGATCGCCTTCGGGTTCTCCTTATCGACGATCAGGTACAGCTTGTACAGGTTCAGCACCGAGAAACCGTAGTCCATCGCCAGACGGGCGGCGGTGCTGGCGTAGCCTTTGCCCTGGTGGGCAGGATCGATGATGATCTGGAACTCAGCGCGGCGGTGGATGTGATCGATCTCCACCAGCTCTACCAGGCCGACCTTGGCGCCTTCGTGCTCGATGATAAAGCGGCGCTCGCTCTGATCGTGGATGTGTTTGTCGTAGAGATCGGAAAGCTCGACAAAGGCTTCATAGGGTTCTTCAAACCAATAGCGCATGACGCTGGCGTTGTTGTCCATCTGGTGGACGAACGACAGATCGTCCCGTTCCAATGGGCGTAACCTGACGCTGGCAGTGCTGGACATGTGGGCTCCTCTGTGCCGTGAAATTGTGCAAAGTATAACTTCACAGAATGGATGAAGGCGAAAAAAAACGGCGCCGCGTGGGCGCCGTTTAGGCAAGGTTCAGGCTGCGCGCATCAGTCGGCGGCATGACCCTGCTCAGGCAGGCGTTCGCCGTCCAGCCAGGCGGCGCCATCGCGCATCGCCAGGCGACCGTCGACGAACCAGCTCACCACCAGCGGATAGATCGTGTGTTCTTGGGTTTGCACCCGTTCAACCACGTCATCCTCTTCGTCGTCAGCGAAAATCGGCACCTTGGCCTGTAAAATCACCGGGCCGCCGTCGAGCTGTTCGGTCACGAAGTGCACCGAGGTGCCGTGTTCGCTGTCGCCGTTGTCGATGGCCTGACGGTGGGTATGCAGACCCGGGTATTTCGGCAGCAGGGAAGGGTGGATGTTCAGCATGCGGCCGGCATAACGCTGCACGAACTGCGGGCTGAGGATGCGCATGTAGCCGGCCAGCACCACCAGATCGGGCTGGTGCTGGTCGATGGCGTCCGCCAACGCGGCGTCGAACGCCGTGCGATCGGCGTAGGCCTTGGCATCCAGCGCCTGGGCGGCGATGCCCGCCGCTTCGGCGCGTTGCAGGCCATAAGCCTGCGCCTTGTTGCTGAACACCGCCACGATTTCGGCGGCGATGCGGCCCTGCTGGCAGGCGTCAATCAGCGCCTGGAGATTGCTCCCCTGGCCGGAGATCAACACCACGATCTTTTTCATCAGTTGATGACCACTTGTTGTTCGTCGGAAGAGGCGGTCAGTTTACCGATTTTCCACGCTTTTTCACCTGCCGCGGTCAGCAGCGCGATGGCCGCTTCCACTTCGGCTTCCGGCAGGGCGATGACCATGCCTACGCCGCAGTTGAAGGTGCGGTACATTTCATGACGGCTGACGTTACCGGCCTGCTGCAGCCAGGTGAACACCGCCGGCCACTGCCAGCTGGCTTCGTCGATCACCGCCTGCATGCCTTCCGGCAGCACGCGTGGAATATTTTCCCAGAAGCCGCCGCCGGTGAGGTGAGCGATGGCGTGTACGTCCGCCTTCTCGATCAGCTCCAGCACGGACTTCACGTAAATCTTGGTCGGCGCCAGCAGGTGGTCGGCCAGCGGTTTGCCTTCCAGCTGAGTGGCGGTCGGATCGGTGTTGCTCACTTCCAGGATTTTGCGCACCAGCGAGTAGCCGTTGGAGTGTGGGCCGGAAGCGCCCAGGGCGATCAGCGCGTCGCCGGACTGCACTTTGCTGCCGTCGATGATCTCGGCTTTTTCGACCACGCCGACGCAGAAACCGGCCACGTCGTAGTCTTCGCCGTGGTACATGCCCGGCATTTCAGCGGTTTCGCCGCCCACCAGCGCACAGCCGGACTGTTTGCAGCCCTCGGCGATGCCGGTGATCACGCTGGCTGCGGTGTCCACGTCCAGCTTGCCGGTCGCGTAGTAGTCGAGGAAGAACAGTGGCTCGGCGCCCTGAACCACCAGATCGTTGACGCACATCGCCACCAGATCGATGCCGATGGTGTCGTGGCGTTTCAGATCCATCGCCAGACGCAGCTTGGTGCCCACGCCGTCGGTACCGGAAACCAGCACCGGCTCGCGGTATTTCTGCGGCAACGCACACAGGGCGCCAAACCCGCCCAGACCGCCCATCACTTCCGGGCGACGGGTCTGTTTAACTACACCTTTGATGCGATCTACCAATGCGTTGCCTGCATCGATATCGACACCTGCGTCTTTATAGCTGAGAGAGGTTTTGTCGGTCACTGCGCGATTCCCCACGACGATTTGCGGTTTGAAAACTGTGCTTCCGATGTTGATTCCGGAATAAGGCGCGGCAATTCTAACAGCGCAGGCAAACGTTTGCGAGCGGCTTGTGAACCGGCTCCGCTTTTTCGTCATCTATACTGATATTCAAACTTTTGTTGATCCCGATCGGGCTATTGTGGGTGGCGCGGCGAAAAAAAGGAGGTATAATCCCGCGATTTTTTTGGCCGCAACCACCTTAATAGGAGAAAAATGATGAAGATCGTTGAGGTGAAACACCCGCTGGTAAAACACAAGCTTGGCCTGATGCGCGAAAATGACATCAGCACCAAACGCTTCCGTGAGCTGGCCTCAGAAGTGGGTAGTTTACTGACCTATGAAGCGACCGCCGATCTGGAGACGGAAAAAGTCACCATCGAAGGCTGGTGCGGGCCAGTTGAAGTGGATCAGATCAAAGGGAAAAAGATTACCGTAGTGCCAATCCTGCGCGCAGGTCTGGGCATGATGGAAGGGGTGCTGGAGCACGTGCCGAGCGCGCGCATCAGCGTGGTGGGCGTATACCGCGACGAAGAAACCCTGGAGCCGGTGCCGTACTTCCAGAAGCTGGTTTCCAACATCGAAGAGCGCATGGCGCTGGTCGTCGACCCGATGCTGGCCACCGGCGGTTCGATGATCGCCACTATCGATCTGCTGAAGAAAGCCGGCTGCCACAGCATCAAGGTGCTGGTCCTGGTCGCGGCGCCGGAAGGCATCGCCGCGCTGGAGAAAGCGCATCCGGACGTTGAGCTGTATACTGCCTCCATCGATCAGTGTCTGAACGACAAGGGCTACATCGTGCCTGGCCTGGGCGATGCGGGCGACAAGATATTTGGTACTAAGTAAACATTTGAGCCGACTTAACGAGTCGGCTTTTTTTTGACTAAAACCTATAAAACCAATAAACCGAGGAAAAGCACACATGACCCGTCGCGCCATCGGCGTCAGCGAGCGCCCGCCGCTGCTCCAGACCATTCCGCTCAGCTTCCAGCACCTGTTCGCCATGTTCGGCGCCACCGTGCTGGTGCCTATCCTGTTCAAGATCAACCCGGCGACCGTGCTGTTGTTCAACGGCATAGGCACGCTGCTGTATCTGTTCATCTGTAAAGGCAAGATCCCGGCCTACCTCGGCTCCAGCTTCGCGTTTATCTCGCCGGTGCTGCTGCTGTTGCCGCTCGGTTACGAAGTGGCGTTGGGCGGTTTCATCATGTGCGGCGTGCTGTTCTGCCTGGTGGCGCTGATCGTGAAAAAGGCCGGCACCGGCTGGCTGGACGTGATGTTCCCGCCGGCGGCGATGGGGGCGATCGTCGCCGTCATCGGGCTGGAGCTGGCGGGCGTAGCGGCCAACATGGCGGGGCTGCTGCCGGCGGAAGGCACCAGCGCCGACTCGACCACCATCACCATTTCGCTGGTGACGCTGGCGGTCACGGTGCTCGGTTCAGTGCTGTTCCGCGGCTTCCTGGCGATTATCCCGATCCTGATCGGCGTGCTGGTGGGCTATGCGCTGTCGTTCTTCATGGGCGTGGTGGATTTGACCCCGATCCGCGAGGCGCACTGGTTCGCGCTGCCGACCTTCTACACCCCGCGCTTTGAGTGGTTCGCCATCTTCACCATTCTGCCGGCGGCGCTGGTGGTGATCGCCGAGCACGTCGGCCACCTGGTGGTGACCGCCAACATCGTGAAAAAAGACCTGATCCGCGATCCGGGCCTGCACCGCTCGATGTTCGCAAACGGCATCTCGACGGTGTTCTCCGGCTTCTTCGGCTCCACGCCGAACACCACCTATGGCGAGAACATCGGCGTGATGGCCATCACCAAGGTCTACAGCACCTGGGTGATCGGCGGCGCGGCGGTGCTGGCGATCCTGTTGTCCTGCATCGGTAAGCTGGCGGCGGCGATCCAGGCGGTGCCGGTGCCGGTGATGGGCGGCGTTTCCCTGCTGCTGTACGGTGTGATCGGCGCTTCGGGCATTCGCGTGCTGATCGAGTCCAAAGTGGATTACAACAAAGCGCAAAACCTGATTTTAACCTCGGTGATCCTGATCATCGGCGTGAGCGGCGCCAAGGTGCACATCGGCGCGGCGGAGCTGAAAGGCATGGCGCTGGCGACCATCGTGGGGATCGGCCTGAGCCTACTGTTCAAGGTCATCAGCCTGTTCCGCAAGGAAGAAGAGGTGCTTGACGCGCCGGACGAATCGGCGGAGCAGAAGTAACGAAAAGGGCAGCCCAGGGGCTGCCCTTTTGACTTATGGCATTCGCCTTAGCTGCGAATTTTGCGGTACACGAACAACACCACGATGGCGCCGATAACCGCCACCACGAAGCTGCCGAAGTTGAAGCCGTCAACCTTGCCGTAGCCGAAGAAGGTGCTGATATAGCCGCCGACCACGGCGCCGATGATCCCCAGCACGACGGTCAGAATAAAGCCGCCGCCGTCTTTGCCGGGCATGATCCACTTAGCCAAAATACCGGCGATCAGGCCGAAGATAATCCAGGAAATAATCCCCATTTACTGCTCCTTTCTTTGGTGGCTGAGAATAGCTTACTGCTGGGTGGCCGGCTGAGTATTGCCGTTCACCGCCGCATCGGTCTCTTGTTTCAACTCTTGCGCTTTGTTTTCGGCGCTGTTCTTGATGGCTTCGGTCTTCGCCTTGGCCTGCTCGGTCAGATCGTTGGCGCCGTTGATGGCGTCGTTTTTGATGGCCTTGGCCTGATCCACCAACTGCTGGCTCTGTTTACCTGCGTCGTCTTTGATCGCGGCGGCTTTGGCCTTGGCGTCGTTGGTGATGGCGTCCGCCTGCTTGGCGGCGTCTTCTTTAATCGCCGAAGCTTTGTCTTTCAGCTGATCCGCCTGAGTGGCGGCCTCTTTTTTGATTTCATCCGCCGTCGCTTTCGCTTTGTCCGTCAGATCGTCCGCTTTTTTCTGGGCGGCGTCTTTCATCTGCTCGGCGCTGTCTTTGGCTTTATCCAGGTTGGCGTCAACCTTGGACGAGTCATCACAGCCGGCAACCAACAACCCGATAAAGGAGGCCAACAGCACTTTATTCCATACTTTCATCGTCTATATCCTTGCAGAAACCTTGTTGATGGTGATTGCATTTAGCCTACCTATACTAGGTCAGATTTTACTTAAATTACAAATTTAACCTGCGCAGGCATGGAGTTAGGGAATGATATCGGATAATTCTTGCCTCGACGGGTGCCGCCGCCGATCAAGCGGCGCTTAGGCATTGTTCACTATTGCGGCATAAGATCCTGCCGGTTCAACAGCGCCCGTTTTCTGTGTTAAACTGCCCACGTTTTTCTGCCAGTTTTGGTTGAGGTGCTTCTCTGAATACGCCGGCACAGCTTTCACTGCCACTTTATCTTCCCGATGATGAAACTTTCGCCAGTTTTTATCCGGGCGAGAACCCATCCCTATTAGCCGCGATCCAATCCGCCGTCCGTCAGGAACATGGCAGCTATATCTATTTCTGGTCGCGTGAAGGCGGCGGGCGCAGCCATCTGCTGCATGCGGCCTGCGCCGAGCTTTCGCAGAAAGGCGAAGCGGTGGGCTATGTGCCGCTCGACAAGCGCGCTTACTTCGTGCCTGAAGTGTTGGACGGCATGGAGCAGCTGGCGCTGGTCTGCATCGACAATATCGAATGCATCGCCGGCGACGAAGAGTGGGAGATGGCGATCTTCAACCTCTACAACCGCATCCTGGAAACCGGCCGCACCCGGTTGTTCATCACCGGGGATCGCCCGCCGCGTCAGCTGAACCTGCGTTTGCCGGATCTGGCTTCGCGCCTGGACTGGGGGCAGATCTACAAGCTGCAGCCACTGTCGGACGAAGAGAAACTGCTGGCGCTGCAGCTGCGCGGCAAACTGCGCGGCTTCGAGCTGCCGGAAGACGTGGGCCGCTTCCTGTTGAAACGGCTGGATCGCGAGATGCGCACGCTGTTTATGACTCTCGATCAGCTCGATCGCGCCTCGATCACCGCCCAGCGCAAGCTGACCATCCCGTTCGTTAAAGAGATCCTGGGGCTGTAACGAGCCATCAAGCCTGTTTTTCTGCATGTTCCAGCAGGGTGCAATAATGCTCAACCTGCTGGCGTTGCCGATCGCTTCGCAGTTGCAAAGCGAGATTGATGTATTCCAGACACTGCGCATTGTCTGCAAGCCGTGGGTCGATTTTCCCCTGCTGTGCCAACCAGGCCGCCACGTCAGCCCAGCGCCATAGCGGTGAGGCTCCGCCGAGCCGTTGAATGGGGGAAGGGAAGCCGCCGGGGCCGCGAGTCCCGTCTTTTAGCATGGCGATCGCCTGACGTGACAGTTCAGTGAGCTCGGCAATATCGCTTAACCCTACCAGGCTGGAGTCCACCGATATCACCTTGGCGCCAATAGTTGCAGACTCGATATCGCTGATGGCGCTGCAAATCGCGTGCGCAAAGTTATCGCTTTCTCGATCGAATTCCAGGTAAACGGCTTTACCGTAGAAACAGATCAGCGCGTCATCGCATCCCGCCGCATACAGCGCATCCTCCAGCCCGGCGGTATCGGCAGTGACCCCGCCCAGCGTCAATGCGAAATGATAAAGCGTCATGGTGATTCTCCGGTTATTTTTTCTGCGACAGCGCCAGGCAGTGATCGACCTTGCGCCGAATCTGTTTGGCATGTACCTCTGGGTTTTTTGGCGTGCTCCAGATGCTCATCATATGTTCTTGGTGCCCGACAAAGGCGCAATGTAGCCGACCAAATGCGTGCCCCTTACTGGGCCGAAAATACCAACCCTGAGAAAGGGCGTAAGCTAATGCCGCCTGAATGTGCTTGTCTGGGTGTTTTTTCATCGCTCGTCCAGTGATGCGCTCAGGGTAGGTGGGGTGTTGACGATTGTCAACGGCTGTTTCACCGAGAGATTTGGCGTTTGCGCAGCATAGCAGTAGAAGAAGACTGGGATGATGAAAAGTATTTATATAACAAACAATTAAAAATAGCCCTGTTCAGGGCTATTGGTATTTTGCGGTTCAATAACAGACTTTCCGGACGATTACAAAATCTCCAGCACCTGCTCCGGCGGTCGGCCGATGCGCGCCTTGCTGCCTTTTACCACGATCGGGCGTTCGATCAGTTTCGGGTTCGTCGTCATTGCCGCCAGCAGCTGCTCTTCGCTCAGGCTGTCGTCCGCCAGCTTCAATTCCTTGTACAGATCTTCTTTTTTGCGCATCAGCTCGCGCGCGGATGTGAAGCCCAGTTCCTTCAACAGCTTTTTCAGCTCATCGACCGTAGGGGGCGTTTCGAGGTACAGCACCACCTTGGGATCGACGCCGTGCTGTTCCAGCAGCGCCAGGGTTTCACGGCTCTTGGAGCAGCGCGGGTTGTGGTAAATCGTGACGTTTTTCATGGCGTTCATTCCTTGTTGAATCAGCTGCGTTGGTATTGGCGGAAGCGCTGTTGCAGTTGGCGCAGCTGGTCGATGCGCGCATCGTAGCGCGCCTGTTTTAGGCTGCCGAGTTTTTGCAGCGAGCTGGCATTGCTGAGCAGGCCGATGGCCTGATCGAGCCGGCCGTTCAGCGCCAGGCTTTCGGCACGGGCCGACAGCTCTTCATCGCGCAGCCCTTGTGCGGCGCTGGCCTGCGCCAGCAGATCCCAGCCGTTCGGATCGTCCGGATGGGCAAAGGTGTAGCGGTTCAGGATCTTCGACGCCTGCGCCGGCTGGTTGCCTTCGACATAGGCGTTGGCCAGGTTGAGCTGCAGCACCGGATTGTTGCTTTGGGCGGCGTTGGCCGCCTGCAGGCGGGCGATGGCCTGCGGCGCGCGTTTCTGGCCGAGATCGATGTCGGTCATCAGGTCGATCAGCCAGACGTTTTTCGCATCCTGCGCCAGCATCGGTTGAATGATATTGCGCGCGTCGTCGTATTTTTTCGCTTCATAGAACAGGATGGCGCGGCCGTATTTGGCGGCCGCCTGTTCGCGCACGTTGCCCTTGCTGAGCGAGCCGAGCAGTTCTTCGTTCAGGCCATAGCCTTCCGAACTGTACATGCCCAGTGCGCGCACCTTGGCCATCAGGTAATCCTGCGAGGACTGCACGATGTGTTTCGGCATCTGGTTGGCGCGGTTGCGTGCGTCGGAGAGGCGGCTGTCCGGCAACGGGTGCGTTAGCAGCATTTCCGGCGGTTTGGAGGCGTAGCGCGACTGATCCGAGAGTTTCTGCAGGAAGTCGGGCATCGCTTCCGGATCGAAACCGGCGCGCTGCAGCACCTGAATGCCGATGCGATCGGCTTCCTGTTCGTTCGATTGGGTAAAGCTGATCATGCCTTGCTGGGTGCCGGCCATGGTGCCGCTCAGCGCCGCCATGCCCATGGTCGGGTTGGCCATCGCCAGCAGGATGGAACCAAGCGCGCCCACCCAGGTCAACGGGGCGTTGCGCTGCTGATCTTCCATGGCGCGCGCCAGGTGGCGCTGGGTGACGTGCGAGATTTCGTGCGCTAGCACCGAAGCCAGCTGGCTTTCGTTGTCGCTGACGCGGAACAGGGCGGAATGCAGCACCACGTTGCCGCCGAAGAAGGCGAAGGCGTTGATTTCGTCGTTGCGCACCAGATAGAAATGGAACGGCGTGCGCACCGAATAGGCGCTGGCCACCAGCCGGTTGCCCAGCTGATTGATGTATTGGATTAGCAGCGGATCGTTGATCAGCGGGGCGCTGGCGCGCAGTTGGCGCACGTAAAAATCGCCCATCGCCAGTTCTTGTCCGATGCTCAGGGTGCCGCCGGCGGAGGTGCCCATATCCGGCAACTGGTCCTGGCTTTCCGCCTGTGCTGGCGCCAGGGCGGTGGCGTTCAGCGTGCCGAGCAGCAGCACCGCTAACGCGGTTTTGGTCAACCGGTTGGTCATAGTCAGGCGTTTCCCTTAAATAATCATTTCTAAGACGTCAGCAGCAGACAAGAGTTCTTTATTCCCACGGCGCAATCCGCGTGAAAGTGCGGCGGCTCACAAACCGCGGCGGCGGTGCCCATCACATCATAGTCAGCCGTTGGCAACAAGGAAACGTTAGCCGGGCGCGAATCGGGCAAAAAAGTTTTATTTTTCATTTCGAAGGGCGTTTTCTGCGTCGCCGGTGGCCTGCATTGTCAATAAAACACGGATAAAGTTGATCCGCGTTTTATTGACAAGATAAACGCAGACTCATATAGTCTGCGTTATTGAAGATTCATTGACGGTTGAAAACGGACATATGGCGTACATCACAACCAGCGTTGAATATGGCATCCACTGCCTGCTGTGGCTGGTCGGCGATAACCAGCGGGCGCTCAGCAGCCGCGAACTCGCCGAGCTGCAAGGGATCTCACCCAGCTTTCTGGCCAAGATTTTCCCCAAGCTGGAAAAGGCGGGGATCGTCGCCGCCAGCGAAGGGGTGCGCGGCGGCTACCGGCTGGCCCGCCCGGCGGACGAGATCAGCTTTCTGGCGATCATCGACGCTATCGAGGGGCACAAGCCGCTGTTCGATTGCCAGGAGGTGCGCGGGCGCTGCGCGGTGTTCGATGACTCCCCGCCGGATTGGGCGGTCTCCGGCAAATGCGCTATCCATGCGGTGATGCTGCAGGCGGAGAAGGCGATGCGCGATGCGCTGGCGGCGCAGACTCTCGGCGCCGTCGCCGCCCGTTTTGGCCGCAAAGCGCCGCAAGGCTTCTTCGGCGAGGTCAACCTCTGGCTCGACGAGCGCATGACGGAACGCACCGCGCGCAGCGGCAAAACGGCGCGCGCCAAGACCTAACCACCGCCTTTCCTTAAAACGAAACACACTTTTTCCCGCCTCTTCGGAAGGGGCGGGCGGGCCTTCTGCACCCTGTTACGGGAGCGGGACGGCATCGTTCATCCGAAAAAACTGCGGGCAGCCTTGTCGCCCGGTTAACCCTGTATGAAGGAGTCATCCCATGACGCAGAAAATAGTGATTGCCGGTTCCGGTTTTGCCGGTTTTTGGGCCGCCGTGTCCGCCATGCGCGCCATTACCCTTGCCGGTAAGCATGACGATATCGAGGTGCTCATGGTTTCACCGACGCCAACCGTTACCATCCGGCCACGCCTGTATGAGGCCGTGCTGGAAAACATGAACCCGGACATTTCCGCGCAGCTCGCCGTCGTCGGTGTGCGCCACCTGGCCGGGATGGTAGAGCGTATCGATGCCGCTGCTAAAACGCTCACGGTGGCGCAGGCGACGGGGGAACCCCTTGAGTTGGCCTACGATCGTTTGGTGTGGGCCACCGGCAGCCGGCTGTCCGTGCCTGCGGTGCCGGGCTTTGCCGAATACGGCTTCAACGTCGATACGCTGGAAAGCGCACAGCGTTTGGGCGCCCATATCAACGCGCTGGCGGCCAAACCCTCGACGCCGGCGCGCAACACCGCCGTGGTGGTGGGCGCGGGGCTGACCGGGCTGGAGAGCGCGGCGGAGATGCCGCAGCGGCTACGCGATGCGCTGGGCAAAGACGAGAACGTGCGCGTTGTGATCGTCGATACCGCCCCGGAAGTGGGCGCCGGGATGGGGGCGGAGCCGGGGGCGGTGATACGCCAGGCGTTGGCGGAGTGCGGCGTGGAAGCGCGGGCCGGCCTGCGCGTCTCGGCCATCGACGCCGAGGGGGTGATGCTGTCGAACGGTGAGCGCATCGCCGCCAACACGGTGATCCTGGCGGCGGGCGTGCGAGCGCATCCGCTGACCGAGCAGATCCCCGGCGAGCGCGACGGCAGCGGACGGGTGATCGGCGATGCCTTCCTGCGCGCGCCGGCGGCGGCGGGCATTTTCGTGACCGGCGATACGGTGAAGGCGGCGACAGACGATCTCGGTAACCACAACCTGATGACCTGCCAGCATGCGCTGAGCCTTGGCCGCGTGGCCGGCCACAATGCGGCGGCGGAGCTGACGGGCTTGCCGGCGCACCCTTACAGCCAGCCGAAGTATGTGACCTGTCTGGATCTGGGCCCCTGGGGCGCGCTGTATACCGAAGGCTGGGAGCGCCAGGTGCGCTTTACCCGTGAGGAAGGCAAAAAGATTAAGCAGGAGATCAACACGCAGTGGATTTACCCACCGGCGGCGGATCGCGAGGCGCTGTTTGCCGTCGCCAATCCGGATTTCGTGATTGTGCCTTAAAGAAAAGAGAAAACGGGAGCGGTAACGCTCCCGTCGTCATTTGCCCAGCGGCAGGAACGAGCGCTCCGGCACCACGGTTTTCATCACCAGCGTGGAGCTCAGGCGCTGCACGCCCGGCAGAGCGGAGAGTTTCTCGTCGTAAAGCTGCTGGAAGGCGGGCAGATCGCGGGCGATCACGTGCAGCAGATAGTCGGGATCGCCAAACAGCCGCTGTGCCTGCACCACCTGCGGAATGTCCACCATGGCGTTTTCGAAGGTTTCAACGGCGCGGCGATCGCCTTCGCGCATGGTGACGAACACCAGGGCGGAAAAGTTATAGCCCAGGCTGCCGGGGTCGAGCTGGGCGCGGTAACCCCTGATCACCCCGGACTCCTCTAATGCCCGCACCCGGCGGTGGCAGGGAGACACGCTCAAACCGATCCGCTCGGCCAGCTCGGTTACCGACAAACGGCCATCGACCTGCAGTTCAGCAAGAATCTTGCGATCAATCTTATCCATTTGGAAAAATTTCCCCGCTTATGCCGATTTCAGGCAAGTAATTGAAAGCACATTTTAACGCCTTGAGGATATTCTTGCCATCTGTTGAACGGTTTTGACGGCCACCGCGGCAGGCGGAGGCCGTTCTTCTTCCACGAGGAAAGGCAATGGTTCTCTGTTTGGTGTGGCGTGGCGCGTCTGAGAGGGCGCCGGCATGACGCTCGCTCTGTTCGCCGCTTTTTGGGCGGTGTCGATTTTATTGGTGATCACGCCGGGTATGGATTGGGCCTATGTGATCTCGGCGGGCATTCGCGGCCGGGTGGTGGTGCCCGCCGTCGCCGGCTTGCTGTTCGGCCATCTGCTGATGATTGCGATTGTGGTGGCGGGCGTCGGCGCGCTGCTGGTCGGCAACCCGCTGGCGCTGACGGCGCTCACCCTGTTGGGGGCGGCTTATCTGTTGTGGATCGGTTTCAACATGCTGCTGCACCCGCCAGTGCCCGGCGCCGGTGAAGATCAGCGTTCCGATTCCTGGCTGCGCTGGGCCGGCAAGGGCGTGTGCGTCAGCGGCTTGAACCCCAAGGTGTTTCTGCTGTTTCTGGCGCTGCTGCCGCAGTTTACCGACGCCCGAGCCGAATGGTCGGTGCCGATGCAGATGCTGGCGTTGGGCGTCGTGCATTTGATCAGCTGCGGCCTGGTGTATCTGCTGGTGGGATTCGGTTCGCAGTCGGTACTGCGCACGCGCCCGCAGGCTGCGAAGATAGTGGGGCGCATCTCCGGCGCGGCGATGATCGTCATCGCGCTCGGGCTGCTGGCCGAGCAGGCGCTGAAATAGCATTACCGTCGATAGATGTCCGGCCGGGCGATCTGCCAGACAAAGTCGGGGTGGTTGATGGCCGAATAGCCCACTTTCTCATAGAGCCAGGGGGCGGTGCTGGTGACCAGCATGATTCGCCTCAGCTTCGCCATCAGCGGATGGGCCTGGCAGCATTCCGCCAGCCACAGGCCCAGCCCGCTTTTTTGATGCGTCTCCAACACGTACACGTCGCACAGATAGCCGAAAGTGGCGTAATCGGTGACCAGCCGGGCGAAACCGATCTGCCTGGCCTCGTGATACAAACCGAAGCACAGGCTGTGGGTGAGGGACTGGCGGACGGTTTCTTTATCGATTCCCTCCGCCCATGACGAACGGGTCAGAAAAGCGTGGATGGCATCGAGATCAAGCAGGGCGGGATCGGTGCTGACGAGATAGTCCGCACGCTGCCAGACAAGTGGGGCAGGGGTTGTCATGATGATTCTTCTCCTGTGAAAGCGTTCAGGTCAGGGCCGCCGTTCAGGCGTGCAGTTCGGCGACCGTCATGGTGAAAATCAGCGTGTCTTCGCCCTCGTTGGCGTACCGGTGCGGGCCGTCCGTTCTGGCGACCGCCGAACAGCCCGGCGCAATTCTGAGCTTGGTTTGTTCGACGGCAAGGCTTAAGACGCCTTGCTCAACGTGCAGCAGCTCAAACGTGCCCGTCGGGTGGCCGCCCGATGCATAGGATTCCCCGGGCGCCATTTCCCACCGCCACAGTTCTATCATGTTCGGGCCTTGGGTGCCCGCCAGCAAACGGGCCGAGCCGCCGCTATCGCCATGCCACAGCGTGGGAATATCTTGGCTTTCAATCAGGTAGGCGGCGGGCGCGCGGGTGACGTTGACGATGTCCGCCACCGAGAGACCCAGCGCCGCCGCGAGCTTGCACAGGATGGCGATGCTGGGATTGGCGGCGCCTTTCTCGATCTCTACCAGCATGCCTTTGCTGACGCCCGCCCGGCGCGACAGTTCGTCCAGTGATAGCTTTTGGCTTTTTCTCTGTTGCTTGATGCGATGTGACACCGCTTCGCTGACGGTTTGCACGTCGGCGCCAAACTCGGTCGGTCTGTTGACTTTTTTGTTCATCGGTCAATATTATGCAATAAAATGGTCAATATAGGATTATTTAATGATTTTAGTCGATCCGTCAATCGATCCGGCCGTCGCTGCGCTGGCACCCGGTTTCCGGGCGTTAAGCATTACCGCGGTTGCGGCTCCCATAGCCCATCCGGACGTGGGGGCGTTAGCGTTGGCGCAAGCCTGTCGCGCCCTCGGCGAGGAAGACGCACCCTGGGCAGAGGCGCATCTCACGGCCTGGCGCGAGGTTTTCATGCAGTTTGGCGCCAAACCCAAGCGTACGCCCTGTTCCGCCGACGCCCTGCGCAAGCGCGCGCTGCGCGACGGCACGATGCCCAGCATCGATCCGGTCGTCGATCTCTATAACGCCGTCAGCATCCGTTATGCGGTGCCGGTGGGGGGTGAGAATATCGCGGCCTATGTCGGCGAGCCGCGGCTGATCGTCGCGGATGGCAGCGAACTGTTCGATACCGTCAAGGAGGGGGCGGTGATCCATGAATCGCCGGAGGCGGGGGAGGTGGTTTGGTGCGACGATCGCGGCGTGACCTGCCGCCGCTGGAACTGGCGCCAGGGGGTCAGAACCCGGTTGAGCGCCGAGGCCGAGCGGATGTGGTTCATCCTGGAGAGCCTGCCGGCGATGCCGTTGGCGGCGCTGCACGAGGCGGGCGACGAATTGATTGCCGGTTTACGGCAAATGATGCCCGGCGTCACGGTAGAGCAACGGCTCATCGGCTGCGCCTCGTAACGGGTGTCAGCACTGGCGGCGGACCAAACCGGTGATCAAATCCAGCGCGTCGTCCGCCGCCGCGATTTCGCTTTCGCTGAGCGCTTGCCGTTCGATGAAGCTCTCGATCGCTTCCAACAGGGAGAAGACGCTGATTTCATCCCCTATCTTCACGACTTCGCAAACGCCACGCCCGATCGCCAGACAGATGGCTTCATCAAATTCACACGGTTTGCTGTTCATCTTTCCCCCTACGGCGTTTGGGATGATATCGGCCATGCTACCGGTTTTTTCCCGACGGCTGTCTGATGAAAATCCCATTTTTTCGTTGATGCTGACTGGCGCACGACCGCGGGCATTGGCGAAATTCTGATTTCCTCACCGTGGTCAAATTTCCCTTGTGACCACCGTGCCGGCGCGGTATTGTCGCCAAATGACGACAATACCGCCTCATTGTCCGCATAAAAAATTCATGACGTTATCATCCCTTCATCCCGCTGCCGTGCGGGATTTTTTTATGAGGTTTATCTCAAAGTGCGGATAACCTCGACGCGATCGCTTGCCATGCTCTGAGAATAATCCTAGCTTGAAATAGTCATTTAGGGTTAGCAATCCCTCATGACCTCCTTGTAACACTTGATGCACCAGAACGTTTTCTCCCCCGCTGCGGCGGGGGTTTTTAATGACGTGCATCAGAAAAGGCCGCAACGCAAGAACCGACAGAGTTCGTGACGATAACCAGTTTAAGTATCAGGGGACGGGACTATGAAAAATGATCTGGCGGCGGCGATCGCGATTGGCTGTGTGTTGTTGTTCGCATTGGCAGTCGGTTCGCCCCTTTCTATCGGTACCTCGCTGTAATCTTCCGCGGCCCCGTTCGGGGCCGCTCACCGAACCTGTCGCCGCGTCTGCGGATTTTTGCGCCGATCGCCTGCCCGCGCGATAAAATCAGCCAAATCGCTGTTGATGTATGGTGAACTTTGAGTACTCTGAGTGCTTTGCACACCTCGCGTGCGCCCGTTCTATCTATGCTTTAATCAGGCCCATCACAGGAATCGCCATGCCCGCCCGCCAAATCTCGAGGAGCCCGCTCTGATGCTGGAGATGTTATTACAGTGGTACCGCCGCCGCTTCACCGATCCGCAGGCTATCGCGCTGCTGGTGATCCTGGTCGCCGGGTTCCTCATTCTCTATTTTCTGCACGGCATTCTGACCCCGTTGCTGGTCGCCATCGTGCTGGCGTACCTGCTGGAGTGGCCGACCGCGCGCCTGCAGCGCATCGGCTGTTCGCGCACCTGGGCGGCGAGCATCATGCTGTTGGTGTTCGCGGGCGTTGCCATGCTGCTGGTGTTTGTCGTCGCGCCGACCGCTTGGCAGCAGGGCATCAATCTGATGAGCGATCTGCCGGGCATGCTCAACCAGTTCTATAACTTCGCCGCGACGCTGCCGAAGCGTTATCCAGCGCTGGTGGATGCCGGCATCATCGACATGATGGCGGAAAACCTGCGCAGCCGGCTGTCCGGCATGGGCGAATCGGTGGTGAAATTCTCGCTGGCGTCGCTGGTCGGCCTGCTGACGTTGGCTATCTACCTGATCCTGGTGCCGATGATGATGTTCTTCCTGCTGAAGGACAAAGATCAACTGTTGAACGCGGTGCGCCGCGTGCTGCCGCGCAATCGCGGCCTGGCGGGGCAGGTCTGGAACGAAATGAATCAGCAGATCACCAACTATATCCGCGGCAAGGTGCTGGAGATGGTGATTGTCGGTGTGGCGACCTACCTGGTGTTCGCCGTGCTGGACATGCGCTACTCGCTGCTGCTGGCGGTGCTGGTGGGCTTTTCGGTGCTGATCCCCTACATCGGCGCGGTGCTGGTCACCATACCGGTGGTGGTGGTGGCGCTGTTCCAGTGGGGCGTCGGCGCCGATTTCTGGACGCTGATCGTCGCCTATCTGGTGGTACAGGGGTTGGACGGCAACCTGTTGGTGCCCATTTTGTTCTCCGAAGCGGTCAACCTGCATCCGCTAGTGATTATCCTGGCGGTGATCGTGTTCGGCGGGATGTGGGGCTTTTGGGGCGTGTTTTTCGCCATACCGCTGGCGACGCTGGTGAAGGCGGTGATTCACGCCTGGCCCGATGAACTGCGGGTCGAGGTGGAAGACAAGGCCGGCTGACAGGGAAGAAACGAAGCGCAGCAGGCCGCTGCGCTTCGTGAGAATTACTGCTGCAGGTAGCTCAGAACGATGTCGTGGTGATTGGTGGTTTTGAAATCATCAAACACTTTTTCAATCTTGCCGTTGGCGTCGATCAGGAAGCTGATGCGGTGAATACCGTCGTAGGTCTTGCCCATGAAGGTTTTCTCGCCCCACACGCCAAACTGTTGCGATACCTGATGATCTTCATCAGACAACAGCGTGAAGTTGAGCAGCTCCTTTTCGGCGAAGCGCGACAGTTTTTCCGGTTTGTCGGTGCTGATGCCCAGCACTTCGACGCCGACCTTTTTCAATTCGTCCATGTTGTCCCGCAGGCCGCAGGCTTGCACGGTGCAGCCCGGCGTCATCGCCTTCGGATAGAAATAGACCAATACTCGCTGTCCCTGGAAGTCGGCCAAATTAATTTCCTCACCGTCCTGGTCAGGCAAACTAAATTTCGGCGCTGTGTCACCGGCTTTCAATGGGCTCATCACTACTCTCCATCTTTCTCATCATGCTGTGGATAGTTCACCACGCTAATACTGCCTTGCGCGTTCAATTCTGTACATAGGCGATGGAAGGCTTGCTCAATATTTGAGGCATCCCGATCGCCGGAGCTGTGGGCGGTGATTTGGATATACAGCTGCGGTGGCAGGTCGCCGTCCGCCGGCTGCGTGCGCGAGACCAGCTCGGCGATATTCATCTGGCTGGAGTCGAACAAATCGGTAAAGCGTTCGATGATATGTGGCGAGTCCTTGACTTCCACCTGCACCCATACCGTGGCCGGCATCGGCGGCCTTTCGTGCGAGTTTGTGCGCTTCATCACGATCAGCAGATCCAGCTCCGCGCCTTTTTGCGGCAGGGTGGATTCGATCAGGGTGATGGCGTTCCAGCTGCCGGACAGCAGCATGATGAACGTGAACTCCTCCCCCAGCATGGCCAGACGGCTATCTTCGATATTGCATCCGCAACTGCTGACGTGGCGGGTGATGGTATTGACGATTCCGGGGCGGTCGGCGCCGAGCGCGGTAATCACGAGATAGTGTTCGTCTGACTGAGGCAAAATAGCGCTTCCTGTCGTGCTTAATGGGGTTACCATGGTAAACATAAAAAAAACCGCCTGCCAAGCGCTTACAACGCGGTTGTGCGCTTGCTTTTGGATAGGCAGCAAAAGTACCATGAGTGACTTGTTTGTGGAGGGGACGGCCAATGTTTACGGGAAGTATTGTTGCACTGGTTACGCCGATGGACGACAAAGGTGCTGTCGATCGCGCGAGCCTGAAAAAATTGATCGATTATCATGTAGCCAGTGGCACCGCGGCGATCGTTTCCGTAGGGACCACCGGCGAGTCCGCAACGCTTGCCCATGACGAGCACGTTGACGTGGTGCTGCAGACGCTGGAGCTGGCCGACGGCCGCATCCCGGTGATCGCCGGCACTGGCGCCAACGCTACCGCCGAAGCCATCGCGCTCACCACCCGCTTCGCCAACACCGGCGTGGTGGGGTGTCTGACGGTGACGCCGTACTACAATAAGCCGACGCAGGAAGGGCTGTATCAGCACTTCAAGGCGATCGCCGAGAGCACCGAGCTGCCGCAGATCCTGTACAACGTGCCTTCGCGCACCGGTTGCGACATGCTGCCGCCGACCATCGCTCGGCTGGCGAAAATCAAGAATATTGTTGCTGTAAAAGAAGCGACGGGGAACTTAAGTCGCGTTAGTCAGATCCAAGTGCTGGTTGACGATGAAGATTTCATTTTGCTGAGCGGCGACGACGCCAGCGGACTGGACTTCATGCAACTGGGCGGCAAAGGGGTGATTTCCGTGACGGCCAACGTGGCCGCGCGCGAGATGGCGGAACTTTGCGCGCTGGCGGCGCAGGGCAAGTTTGCCGAAGCGCGCCGCTTAAATCAGCGCTTGATGCCGTTGCATCAGGATCTATTTGTAGAAGCAAACCCAATTCCGGTGAAGTGGGCCTGTAAGGCGTTGGGATTGATGGCAACCGATACGCTGCGTCTGCCGATGACGCCGTTGAGTGAAACCGCCCGCCCGGTGGTGGAGCGCGCGCTGAAAAGCGTCGGTTTGCTGTAACTCTAAGGGAAATTTGATGGCTTATTCATTGCAAAAGTCGACGGTAGCAAAAGTAGTGGGCATCTCTTTGGTGATGATGCTGGCAGCCTGCAGCAGCGATCAGCGCTACAAGCGCCAGGTCAGCGGCGACGAGGCCTACCTCGACGCGGCTCCGCTCAAGGCGCTGAACGCGCCGTCCGGCATGATCCTGCCGGTGCAGAGCGGCAACTATGACGTTCCCGCCACGAAGCTGCAAGGCAACGTCGGCAAGCAGCTGGACATTCGTCCGCCGGTGCAGCCGTTGGCGCTGCTGAGCGGTTCACGCGCGCAATACGCCGGCGACAGCGGCACGCTGCTGCTGGAAAACAGCCCGCAGAACCAGAACCTGTGGTCGCGCGTCGTCAGCCTGCTGCAGGCGAAGAACATCGCGATCGCTTCCCGCCAGGACGCCGGTCAGACCCTGACCACCGACTGGGTGAAGTGGAACCGTCTGGACGAAGACAACCAGTACGAAGGCCGTTATCAGATCAGCGTGCAGCAGCAGGGCTACCAGCAGGCGCTGGTGGTGAAAAGCGTTGGCCTGCAGCAGCAGGGCAAGAGCGAGCAGGTGACCGACCAATCTGAGATTCAGCGCTACAACGGCATGATGATCAACACCCTGATCGAAGGCCTGGACAAGCAGGACAACCTGGCGAGCAGCCAGACCGCCAGCCGCTTCGGCGCACTGGACGTGCAGAGCGGCGCCGATGACACCGGCCTGCCGATGCTGGTCGTGCGTGGCCCGTACACCGTTGTGTGGGATCGCCTGCCGCCGGCGCTCGAAAAACTGGGGATGAAAGTGGGTGACCGCAGCCGTCCGCAGGGCACCGTCGCCGTGACCTACAAGTCCCTGAGCAGCAGCGATTGGGATGCGTTGGGCGTTAAGGATCCTGAACTGGCGGAAGGGGATTACAAGCTGCAGGTCGGCGATCTCAACAACCGCACCAGCCTGCAATTCATCGATCCGAAAGGCAAACCGCTCACCCAGTCGAAAAACGATGCACTGGTGGCGGCATTCCAGTCTGCCTTCAGTAAAACCAGCGTTAACTAATCAAAAAGGGGCCTCGGCCCCTTTTTGTTTTGTCTATACGGTATCGTTTGCGTCGCAGGTTTGGCACAATAGTGTCCGGCACGCCAAAGAATTCATTAGGTCAATTCTATACCCCCTAATTTCGGGCCGCGCTCGGGAGACAACGGGGATACATCACTGGAGTAAGTAAGATGCAAAAGCTAGCTGAGCTGTATCGCGGAAAGGCAAAAACCGTTTACACCACCGAGAATCCCGATCTGTTGGTGTTGGAGTTCCGCAACGATACGTCAGCACTGGATGGTCAGCGCATTGAGCAGTTCGATCGCAAAGGCATGGTGAACAACAAGTTCAACCATTTCATCATGAGCAAACTGGAAGAAGCCGGCATCCCGACCCAGATGGAGCGTCTGCTGTCCGACAACGAAGTGCTGGTGAAGAAGCTGGACATGGTGCCGGTGGAATGCGTGATCCGCAACCGCGCCGCCGGTTCGCTGGTGAAGCGTCTGGGCATCGAAGAAGGTCTGGTGCTGAACCCGCCGCTGTTCGATCTGTTCCTGAAAAACGACGCCATGCACGATCCGATGGTGAACGAATCCTACTGCGAAACCTTCGGCTGGGTGAGCAAGGAACATCTGGCGCGCATGCGTGAGCTGAGCTACCGCGCCAACGAGGTCTTGACCCAGCTGTTCGACGACGCCGGCCTGATCCTGGTCGACTTCAAGCTGGAGTTCGGCCTGTTCAACGGCGAAGTGGTGCTGGGCGATGAGTTTTCGCCAGACGGCAGCCGCCTGTGGGACAAAAACACCCTGGACAAGATGGACAAAGACCGTTTCCGTCAAAGCCTGGGCGGCCTGATCGAAGCCTACGAAGAAGTGGCGCGCCGCATCGGCGTGAAGCTCGACTAAGCGTTGGCACCGCCATTCGGGGCGATCCGGCCGGATCGTCCCGCTATTCTGCGTTTTTCCAGAAAATTTCTACATTTCCTCCGCGGCAGACCATTTATAATGATGGATGCGAGATGACTAAAACCTATCCCACTCAGGCTTGAAGCTGCCTTTGCGCTTACGATCGCGGTGCAACTTCAACGAGCAGGGGAAATATCTGGAGTGTATTTATGCGTTGGCAAGGGCGTCGGGAAAGTGACAATGTTGAGGATCGTCGCGGGCAATCTTCAGGTTTGGGCGGTGGTGGCGGCGGCTTCCGTGTGCCGCGCGGCAAGGGCGGCATTGTCATTCTGGTGGTGGTGCTGGTGGCCGGCTATTACGGTATCGATCTGTCGCCGCTATTGAACGGCGGTAACGTCGCACCGCAGGGTCAACAGCAGAGCGCCAACATCAGCCCGAAAGACGATGAATTGGCCAAATTTACCTCGGTGGTGCTGGCCTCAACCGAGGATAACTGGAAAGAGATTTTCCAGCGCATGGGCAAAACCTATCAACCGCCGAAGCTGGTGATGTATCGCGGCGTGACGCGCACCAGCTGCGGCACCGGTCAGGCGGCTATGGGGCCGTTCTACTGCCCGGGTGACAGAACGGTGTATATCGATTTGTCTTTCTACCAGGATATGAAAACCAAGCTGGGTGCCGGCGGTGATTTCGCCCAGGCCTATGTGGTGGCGCACGAAGTCGGCCACCACGTGCAGAACCTGTTGGGCATCGAGCCGAAGGTCCGCCAGATGCAGCAGGGCGCCAGCCAAGCGGAAGTAAACCGCCTGTCGGTGAAAATGGAGCTGCAGGCGGACTGCTTTGCCGGCGTGTGGGGCAAATACGCTGAGAAGCAGCAGATGCTGGAAGAGGGCGACCTGCAGGCGGCGCTGAACGCCGCACAGGCGATTGGCGACGATCGGTTGCAGCAGCAGAGCCAGGGCCGCGTTGTGCCGGACAGCTTCACTCACGGCACCTCGCAGCAGCGCTATACCTGGTTTAAACAGGGCTTCGACAGCGGCGATCCCAATACCTGCAACACCTTTGCATCCCGTTAACGCCTCAAGTGCCGGAGCCTGACTCCGGCATTTTTTCGGATTGAGACACAGCGTTATGTTACAGGCAGCGCAACAACTTATGCGGCGGCAGGGCATCCGACGCCTGCTGGTGCTCAGCGGTGAACCTGACTGGTGCCGCGAACAGGCGCAGCGGCTGGCGGCTACGTTGCCAGGCGACTGGCCGTGGGTCGGGGAAAATCCGCCGCCCGGCCAGGTGGCTTTAGCAAGCGGCGCGATGCGCCAATTGCTGGGGCAGGAGCGGCTGCACGCGGTGTTCGACGCCTGTCACTCGCTGGACGTAGAGGCGCTGGCGGCGTTGAGTGGCGCCTTGCGCGCCGGCAGCTGGCTGCTGCTGTTGACGCCCCCCTGGCGACAATGGCCTCAGCAGCCGGACGGCGACAGCCTGCGCTGGAGCGATTGTCCGCAGCCGATCACCACTCCGCATTTCATTCATCATCTGCAGCAGCATCTGGCCGATGACAGCGAAGTGACGATCTGGCGGCAGGGAGAGCCCCTGATGCTGGCCGCGCTGCCGGCGCGTGAAGGGTGGCAGCCGCCGGATGGCCGCCCGACCGAGGAACAACAGGCGATCTTGACGGCGCTGCTGCAGGCCGAGTCCGGCGTGTGGGTGCTGACCGCCGCCCGCGGCCGTGGCAAATCGACGCTGGCAGGTATGCTGGTGGCGCAGTCGCCGCTGACCTGCTGGATCACCGGGCCGAGCCGCGCCGCCACTGAGGTGGCCGGGGAATGGGCGCAGGGGCGCGCGCAGTTTTGGGCGCCCGATGCCTTGCTGGCGCAGTGTCGTGAGGGTGACGTCAGCGCCGTGGGGTGGCTGCTGGTGGATGAGGCGGCGGCGATCCCCGCGCCACTGTTGCAGCAGTTGATCGGTTATTTTCCTCGCGTGCTGTTGACCACCACGGTGCAGGGCTATGAAGGCACCGGCCGCGGTTTTCTGCTGAAGTTTTGCGCCGGGCTGCCGTCCTATCAGGCGCTGAGCCTGCAACAGCCGATGCGTTGGGCACAGGGGGACGCGTTGGAACGGATAACGGACAATGCGCTGTTGTTCAACGAGCTGCCCGCCTGGCCGGCGGACGGCCAGGCGATCGATTACAGCCAGGCGGAGCAGCGTGAACTGTGCGCCGATCCGCAGCGGCTGGCGCGTTTCTATGCTCTGCTAAGCAGCGCGCATTACCGCACCTCGCCGCTGGATTTGCGCAGGTTGATGGATGCGCCCGGTATGCATTTCGGGCTGGCGCAGGCCGAACAGGAGGTGGTGGGCGCCGTGTGGCTGGTGGACGAAGGCGGGTTGAGCGCCGAGTTGGCGCACGACGTGTGGGCCGGCCGCCGCCGACCGCGCGGCAACCTGGTGGCGCAGTCGCTGGCGGCGCATGGCGGCCAGTGGTGGGCGCCGACGCTGCGATCACGGCGCATTACCCGCATCGCGACGCTGCCTGCGTTGCGGCGGCAGGGTATCGCGCGTCAGCTGGTCGAGCGGCAACGCTGCCAGGCTCAGGGTCTGGACTTCCTGTCGGTCAGCTTCGGCTATACCGAGCCGCTGTGGCGCTTTTGGCAATCCTGCGGTTTCGAGCTGGTGCGCATCGGCAGCAAGCCGGAGGCCAGCAGCGGCTGCTATACCGCGATGGCTATCTTGCCCCTGAGCGAGCAAGGAGAGGCGCTGCGGCACGCGGCGCACAAGCATCTGGCGCGCGACTGGCCCTGGCTGCGGCAGCGTATTGAACTCGCGCTGGCGATCCCGGGCGACGACGGCGACACGCCGCTTGGCGAAGAGGACTGGCGCGAGCTGGCCGGATTCGCTTTCGCCCATCGGCCGCTGGAGGCCAGCCTGGGGGCATTGCAGCGTTTGCTGTTGGCCAGCAATTTGCCTCTGCCCGCGCTGCGCGGCCATCTGCAACGGCGGCAATCCCCGGCGGCCTGCGCGGAGCAGGCGGGCGTAAGTGGCCAGAAAGCCTTGCTGCGGCACTGGCGGCACGAAACGGCGCAGGCGCTGGAACAGTTGAATGCGCAGCACTGCCGTTACTGGCGCGACTGGGCGCAGTCGTTGCAATAAATTGAATAACTCGCTCAATAAAACCCGATTTTCCCGATTTCTCAACGGCGTATAGTCACTGTCAGCGGTGCGGCGGCGACTGTCGCCGCACCAGGTTTGGTTACTATTAAGGAGTCATCGATGAAACATGAGCATTTCGTTGTCCAAACCCCGGCGACCCCGGCGGCGCAGCTGATCTTGCTGTTTCACGGTGTCGGCGACAACCCGGTGGCGATGGGGGAGATCGGCAGCTACTTCGCCAAAGACTTTCCTCAGGCACAGGTGGTGAGCATCGGTGGCCCCGAAGCGTTCGGCAACGGCGCCGGGCGCCAGTGGTTTTCGGTGCAGGACGTGACCGAAGAGAACCGCGCGGCCCGCATCGCAGACGTGATGCCGCAGTTTGTGGCCGTGGTGCGTCATTGGCAGCAGTTGAGCGGCGTAGGCTATGCCGGCACGGCGCTGGTGGGGTTCTCGCAGGGGGCGATCATGGCGCTGGAAGCGTTGAAAGCAGAAACCCGGCTGGCCGGGCGCGTGGTCGCGTTCAGCGGGCGTTTCGAGCAACTGCCTGAGCGGGCTTTCGGCGACAGCGTGGTGCATTTGATCCACGGTGAAGAGGACGCGGTGATCGCGGTGCAACACGCTCACGCGGCGGCGGAGGCGTTGCGGACCAACGGCGCCGATTTCACGCTGGACGTGGAGGAAAACGTCGGGCACGCAATCAACCAGGGCATGATGAACGCCGCGTTGGAAAGGCTGCATTATTATGTGCCGCAGCGCTACTGGGACGAAGCCTTGTCCGGCAAGCGCGGCGAGCTGATCGCCTTTCGCTAAAAATTCAGGGCGCCGATGAGCGCCCTGATGTCATTTCTTTTTCGGCCAGTCGTCTTCGTCATCCCACTGGGCATTGTTGTCGCGGTGCGGCGGTATCTCCGGCTTGTTGGCCAAATAGCTTTTAACGTCGACGCGGCGCAGTTCCTTGATGCCGCTGACGACCATCCCCACCAGAACCAGCAGGATAATCCACCAGTAATCAGCTAACCATTGCATAGCTACTCCTTTCCTTCACTGCGTATAAAACGCGAAAAAATCGAGGGCAGATGGCGTTCGAGCCATTCGGCACCGGCGACCTCCTTATCATGCCAGGCCGCCAGCAACAGCGCCGGGGTCAGCAAATGTTCGGCCTCTTGTGCCAGCGGCCGGTAGCTCAGATGCCACGGCTCCACCGCCACGCCGCCGCAGTCTTCGGTAAAGGGGCGGTAGAAACCGAATTCGGCCATATGCGCGGTCAGCCACTGGTTGAGCGGCGCAAAGTAACCGCCTTCCTCATATTCCCACGGCTCCAGCTGCAGCTTTTGCCCTTCCGGCAACAGCGACGGATCGTACACGTCCAGATCGCTGCCCCAGTGATGGCGGCTGGCGCCCGGCAGGGCCGACCAGCGCAGGATCGCCTCACAGCGCTCGGCGGCCGATAGCGTCGCGACGTCGATCGGGCGGCTGTCCTTATCTAATACTGGCCGCTGGCCGCAGAATTTGCCATTCCAAATCGCCAACTGGCGGTCGAAATCGCGGAAGGTGCTGGCGGGCTGGAGATCGAATCCCGCCTCATGCGCCGCCTGCTGCATCGCCAGGAAGGCGTTGACCGCCTGCGGCTGCAGGCGGTGGTTCCCGCTCAGCGGCGCCAGGTGTTCGGTTGAGCGGCCGGTGAGCATCTCTGCGTTGATCATGCGACCAATTGCTCCATGATGCGTTGATACATGCGGCTCAGCAGCTGCAGATCCGCGGCGTTGACACATTCGTTGACCTTGTGGATGGTGGCGTTGACCGGCCCCAGTTCCACCACCTGCGCGCCCATCTGCGCGATGAAGCGGCCGTCGGAGGTGCCGCCGGTGGTCAGCAACTGCGGCGTCAATTCAGAATAGTGCTCGACCGCGTTGACCACCGCATCCACCAGCGCGCCGCGCGAGGTGAGGAACGGTTGACCGGACAGCCGCCATTCGATGCTGTAATTCAACTGATGGCGTTCCAGCAGCTCTTCCACGCGCTGCTTGATCATCGCGTCGGTCAGTTCGGTGCTGAAACGGAAGTTGAACTGCACGTAGAGATCGCCCGGGATCACGTTGTTGCTGCCGGTGCCGGCCTGCACGTTGGCGATCTGCATACTGGTCGGCGGGAAGAACTCGTTGCCGCGATCCCATTCGATCGCCACCAGTTCATTCAGTGCCGGCATGGCGCGGTGCACCGGATTGTCCGCCAGATGCGGATAGGCAACGTGCCCCTGTACGCCGTGGATATGCAGGTTGGCGGTGATGGAGCCACGACGGCCGTTTTTCACCACGTCGCCGACGCGCTCGGTGCTGGACGGCTCGCCGACCAGGCAGTAATCCAGCCGCTCGTTGCGCGCCATCAGCGCTTCGACCACTTTAACCGTGCCGTGAGTGGCGCTGGCTTCTTCATCCGAAGTGATCAGGAATGCCAGACGACCCCGGTGATTCGGGTTGGCGGCGACAAAGCGTTCCGCGGCCACCACCATCGCGGCCAATGAGCCTTTCATGTCCGCCGCGCCGCGGCCATAGAGCATGCCGTCACGGATTGCCGGTTCAAACGGCGGGTTGTCCCAGCGTTTTTCATCACCGGTCGGCACCACGTCGGTGTGCCCGGCAAACGCCAGGGTTTGCCCTTCACCGCGCCAGGCCCAGAAGTTTTGGGTATCTTCGAAGTCCATTGCTTCGACGGTGAAGCCGATCGCCTGCAGGCGATCGATCATCAGCTGCTGGCAGCCTTCGTCATTCGGGCTGAGGGAAGGGCGTTTGATCAACTGCTGGGCCAGTTCGATAACCGGGCAAGTCATACGGCAACCTCGGTGATAAATTGTTGGTAAGTGTCGGCGTTAAAACCGAGCAGGGCGTGGCCGTTGCCGTCGTCCAGCAGCGGACGTTTAATGATTGCCGGCTGCGCCAACATCAGCGCGATGGCGGCGTCGGCATTATCACAGGCGTTGCGCTGCGCTTCATCCAGCTTGCGCCAGGTGGTACCGCGGGTATTGAGCAGCGGCTCCCAACCCAGCTGCGCGACGAAACCGCGCAGTTGCTGTTCGGTCAGGCCGTCGGCGCGGTAGTCGTGAAAATGATAGGCTATGCCCTGATCTTCCAGCCAGCGGCGGGCTTTTTTGATGGTGTCGCAGTTTTTGATGCCGTACATCGTCAGCGTTGTCTGTTGCGGTTTATTTGCCATGGCGTAAAGCTACCTGTCTCGTCGAGTCGATACTGAGCGGCGGGCGCGGTCTTAGGCCTTCTCGCCGCCCGGCGATAGCAGAGATAATGCCAGTAAAGCGGCGGCGAGATCCAGACAACGATGCGCGCGAGAGACGATTGGGCGCCAGGGAGAGAGAGGTTGGCAAAGCGATGAAACGGCGACCTTCGCCAGCGGTGCTTTTAAAAGACGCCGGCGAACGCATTCAGCCGCCAATGCGGAGCTGGGGGGCGGTCACTACTCTTTATTGATTCTTATGTTTAAACGATCGGTCAAACACCGTACGCGGGTAATATGCAACAGCGGTTTTATCCTGCTGGCGCCGAGCTTTTTCATTATTCGCGACTTGTAATGATTGGCGGTTTTATTTCTGATATTCATGGCATTGCTGATATCGGCCAGCGATTTTCCCGTCGACCACTCCGAAAGGAAAAGGGACTCGCGCTGGGAGAGTTGCGGCGGTTCGGTATAGTGACTGTAACGCTTATATAAGTCACCGATCAGGTGGCTGAAGCGACTCAATGATATAAGGTTTGATAATATAATGGTCTTATTGTCGACAATCACCACCTCATGCAGGCAGTCGGTGATAATGATTATTTTGTAGGTATTGGGGTTGGCATATTCATCGCGGTAACGTGCTTCAAAATTGGCGATAGTGACATCGATAAAGCAGACCCTTTTACGGCTAAAGCCGGCCGGCGCGCGTTTTTCCGCCCATGTTTGGTTAATGAGTTGTCGAATGCCGACGGTGGTATAGGCACACTCGCTGAAAATATCAATTTCCATTTTATTATAGTCCTTTACTTTCTATTTCCCGGTGAGGATTGATATCTTAAAACATAAAAAAAGAAATAATCTAAATAATTTCATGTTGAACTTATCTTGCACCGCAAACGAATGAGCGTTATCTGGGCGCGAGCTTTGAAGGGAAGGTTATATACTAGCATGATTTATAAAGAGTAAATCTTTTTTTCAACCGAATTTTTAAGCAAGGTAAGGCTAATAGAATAGACATCTTCTATTAATACCTCGGTAATTGAAAGGAATTAACATAGATATTGACTATCAAAATTATCAAAACGATCGTTTTTGACGATCATTAAATGACGGAAGATTGCGTTTAACGAGTTAAAAACTAAGATTTTTCTTGGTTTTATCACGATGAGAAGCTTTACTTGGAGCGACAGTAAAGTCGGCGCTGAAGTCATGCGAAAATTAACGTGGAAATTGAGACAAAGATAATTCTAAACAAAGAAAATGCGATGTTTTAAGCTGTGAGCAGAGTGCGAACGTGGATGATTGATACGGAGAGCTGGCGTGAAAGAATGTCATATCGAAATTTCCGATCGGGTAACGCAGGAAATAACGTCCTGTATCGCGGAGGGGTTGGACCGTTTTAATGATCAACATATCGGCTACGGCGATCGTCTGCCGTTGGCCGTGGTGGTAAAAGATCCCGATAGTGGGGAGGTTCTCGGGGGGATTACCGGGCGCTCATCATTAGGGCTGCTGTTTCTCGATCTCTTTTATCTGCCGGAAGCGTTGCGCGGGGCGGGGCTGGGCAGCGAATTGTTGCGCCGTTTCGAGCAGGAAGGCCGCCGGCGCGGTTGCCTTTCCGCCGTGTTGTACACCATCAGCTTTCAGGCGCCGGACTTTTATCAACGACATGGCTGGCAGCGTATGGGGGAGGTGGCGTGCCTGCCGCCGGGGACCTGCCGTATCTTTATGAGCAAAACCTTGTAATGCGCGATTAACGTACGTAGCCTCCCTGTTGCAAACGCCGCAGGGCGGCGCCCTCAGCGAACACCATGCCGGTGGTCAAATCGTGAAAGCCGTACTTTTTATAGAAGGCCAGTTTTTCCGGCACCGAATAGATGAAAATCTTGCCGAGCGGCGCCAGATCTTGCATCACCCGGTCCATCAACCTGCGCCCCAACCCCTGTCCCTGAAAGCGCGGATCGATCGCCACGTCGGCCAGGTAGGCAACCGAGGTCAAATCGCTGATGGCATGCGCGGTGGCGATCAGCTCATCGCCGATAAACCCCCAATAGCAAAACTGGCTGTGTTGGTAAACGCGTTGCAGCGTATGCGGATCGCGTTCGCCCAGCCCGGCGGCCTGCAGCAATTCACACAGCTGCTGCCAGTCGATGGCGCGGCGGCTCATATCGGTGATGATTTCCATGGTTTTCCTCTAATCAATATGATTGAGATCGACGGCATAGTGCCGAATGGCGCGCTGATAGCCGTGGATGCCGGGGTCTGACGAGGTGTCCGCCAGCAACAATAACAGATCGGCCACGGCGCGTTTATTTTCACCCAGGTTGTACAGCGTCATGGCGCGAAACAGCATTAGTTCGTTGGCCTGCGGGAATTCGGTCAGGCCATCGTCGAAAGCGCGCAGCGAAGCCGGGTATTTCCCCAGGGCGCGGTAAGTGCTGCCGAGGCCCAGCCAGGCTTCACGGCGCTGGGCGGGCGGCAAATCGCGAGCCAATGCCGCGAGGTAGCAGGGAATGGCCTGTTGCTCCAGGCCCTGAACGTCATACAGGCAGGCCAGCTGAAAGTGTAACATCGCCGCTTCCGGCTCGGCCGCCAGTTGCCGTAACGCCAGCGCAGTCGCTTCCTGATAGCGGCCCTGCGTTTTCAACTGCGAGAGAGACAAAGAAGTGGACATGATCGGCGCTCCCTTGGCGTATTTTTATACCTTTTACACGCTACCGTGGAGAAATTGATATCACAAGGGAATAGCTGTACTGCACATTGATCAGATAAATACGAAAATGTGCGCTAAGCCCGATTTCCGGGCCCGGCATCGTTCCCGTTTCCCTTCACATGGTCAAAAAACAAGCGTAGAATCCGCTTCGTCAAATAATTGAGGTTGTAAAGTATTATGGTTGATCGTGAATTAGGAAACTGGAAAGACTTCATTGATGAGATGTTGGGCAACTGACACAGCGTTGAAGCAGATGGCAAGGTTGAGTCATTGGAACGTCACTGAAACACCTTGGGAACGAGATTATCGTTCGAAAAAAAGCAGCATCGGTTACCCGACGCTGCTTTTTTTATGCGCTGCCTGTTACTCCTCAGTGGTCGGCGTGGTTGCCGGATGCGCTTTACCCGGGAAACGGCGCCGCACCAGCACGAAGAACAGCGGCACGAAGAAAATCGCCAGCAGGGTGGCGGAGATCATGCCGCCCATCACCCCGGTGCCGACCGCATGCTGGCTACCGGAACCGGCGCCGCTGCTGGTGGCCATCGGCAGCACGCCGAAGATGAACGCCAGCGAGGTCATCAGGATCGGCCGCAGACGCATGCGGGACGCGTCGAGCGTCGCCGACATCAGATCCTGGCCTTTATGGTTCAGCTCATTAGCGAACTCGACGATAAGAATGGCGTTTTTCGCCGACAGCCCAATGATGGTCAACAGGCCAACCTGGAAATAGACGTCGTTCTCCAGACCGCGCAGCCAGGTGGCGGCGACCGCGCCGATCACCCCCAGTGGCACCACCAGCATCACAGAGAACGGTATCGACCAGCTCTCGTACAGCGCCGCCAGGCACAGGAACACTACCAGCAGCGAGATGGCGTACAGCGCCGGCGCCTGCGAGCCGGACAGCCGTTCCTGATAGGACATCGCCGTCCATTCCAGCCCGAAGCCGGTCGGCAGTTGGCTGACCAGTTTTTCCATTTCCGCCATCGCGGTGCCGGTGCTGACGCCGTTGGCCGCTTCGCCGACGATCTCCAGCGCCGAGCTGCCGTTATAGCGCTCCAGCCGCGGCGAACCGTACTCCCAGTGCGAGCTGGCGAAGGCCGAGAACGGCACCATGCCGCCCGCGCTGTTGCGTACATACCATTTGTTGATGTCATCCGGCAGCATGCGGAACGGCGCTGCGGCCTGCACGTAGACTTTTTTCACCCGGCCGCGGTCGACGAAGTCGTTGACGTAGGTCGAGCCCCAGGCGGTGGAGAGGGTATTGTTGATGTCGTCGATAGACACGCCCAGTGCCTGAGCCTTGCGTTGATCGATATCGATTTGCAACTGCGGGCTGTCGTCCAGGCCGTTGTGGCGCACGCGCGACAGCAGCGGGTTTTGCCCGGCCAGCTGTAGCAGCTGATCGCGCGCTGCCATCAGCTTGGCGTGGCCGAGGCCGGCGTGGTCTTCCAACTCCATATCGAAGCCGGAAGAGTTGCCGAGGCCGGTGATAGCCGGCGGGCTGCTGGCGATCACCCGCGCTTCGTTAATCTTGTTGAACGCCAGGGTGGCGCGATCGATGATGTCGAACGAGCTGTTGGCGCCCGAGGTGCGCAGATCCCAGTCTTTTAGCCGAATGAACAGACGCGCCACGTTTTGGCCGTTCCCCCCCGGCCCGGAGCCGATGATGGCGAACACCGACAACACATCCTGTTTCTCTTCGGTGAGGAAGTACCGCTCGACCTTTTCCACCACTTTGGACGTTTGCTGCAGGGTCGAGCCTGCCGGCAGCTGCACCTGTACGGTGAAGATGCCACGGTCTTCCTGCGGCAGGAAGGAGGTCGGCAGCTTGATGAACAGCAACGCCATGCCGCCGAGCAACAGCAGATAAATCACCATGTAGCGGCCGCTGGCGTGCAGGATGCGCCCCACGCCGCGCTCATAGCGTTCGGTGTTGCGGTTGAACATGCGGTTGAACCAGCCGAAGAAGCCGCGCTTACCGTGGTGGTGGCCCTTGGCGATCGGTTTGAGCAGCGTGGCGCACAGGGCAGGGGTCAGGATCATTGCCACCAGCACCGACAGCACCATGGCGGAGACGATGGTGATGGAGAACTGTCGATAGATGGCGCCAGTGGTGCCGCCGAAGAACGCCATCGGTACGAACACCGCCGACAGCACCAGGGCGATGCCGACCAGCGCGCTCTGGATTTGCCCCATGGATTTGCGCGTGGCTTCACGCGGCGGCAGGCCTTCTTCGCTCATCACGCGTTCGACGTTTTCCACCACCACGATGGCGTCGTCCACCAGCAGGCCGATCGCCAACACCATGGCGAACATGGTGAGGGTGTTGATGCTGAAGCCGCAGGCGGACAGGATGGCGAAGGTGCCCATTAGCACCACCGGCACGGCGATGGTGGGGATCAGCGTGGCGCGGAAATTCTGCAGGAACAGGTACATCACCAGGAACACCAGCAGGATGGCTTCCAGCAGCGTTTTCACCACGTCCTTGATCGAGGCTTTGACGAACGGGGTGGTTTCATAGGCCACTTTGGCCTCCAGCCCGCGCGGGAAGTACTGCGACAGTTCGGCGATCTTGTCCTTCACCAACTGGTCGGTCTGCAGTTCGTTGGCGCCGGAGGCCAGCTTGATGTTCATGCCCGCGGCCTGCATCCCGTTGTAGCGGCTGAGGTAGTTGTAGTTCTCGCCGCCCAGTTCGACGGTGGCGACGTTGCCCAGCGTCACCAGCGAGCCGTCCTGATTGACCCGCAGGGTGATCTGGCGGAATTGTTCTGGCGTCTGGAGCTGCGACTGGGCGTTGATGGTGGCGTTCAACGCCTGTTTATCGACCGATGGCGTGCCGCCCAACTGGCCGACCGCCACTTGGGCGTTCTGCGATTGAATGGCCTTGACCACGTCCTGGGTCGTGAGCTGGTAACTGTTGAGCTTGTTGGGATCGAGCCAGATACGCATGGCGTATTGCGAGCCGTACACGTCCATGCTGCCGACGCCGTTGATGCGGCTGAGCGGATCCTGCAGGTTGGAGACGATGTAATCGGCGATGTCCTGCTTGTCCATGCTGTTGTCGGTGGAGACGAACGCTACCATCATCAGCGTGGTGTCGCCGGATTTCGACACCGTGACCCCCTGATTCTGCACCGCCTGCGGCAAACGTTTGATCGCCGCCTGCAGCTGGTTTTGCACCTGCTGCATCGCTTCGTTGGGATCGGTGCCGGCTTCGAACGTCAGCGTGACGGTTGCCTGGCCGGTATTGGTGCTCTGCGACGACATATACATCATGTTGTCGAGGCCGGTCATATTCTGTTCAATGATCTGCGTGACGGTGTTTTCCAGCGTTTGCGCCGAAGCACCTGGGTAAGTTGCGCTAATGCGCACGTTCGGCGGCGCCAGATTCGGGTATTGTTCTACCGGTAAAGAAAAAATCGCCAATGCCCCGGTCAGGCAAAGAATAATTGCCAGCACCCAGGCGAAAATCGGGCGATCAATAAAAAAATTGGCCATGCAGCGCGAACCTCGTTATGACTTGTTCTATCTTTAAAACGCATCGGAAATATGCATTTCAGCGGCAGGGAAGGATTCCGGCGCTATTGCACTTTACTCGGGATAGTCGAGGAAAGCGTGGAGAAAAAAAGGAGATAGTGTAAATAACGGTAGCGGAAAACGGCGTGGATGCACCGACGCCGATAATTGTACGCTATTAAGACATTTTTATTACTATCAAAGGCCTTGCGCATGTCTTCGCCGCAGGCAACCGAAAGTAAAAACTGGACTCACCTTACAGCAGGAGCTTGGCATGGGAATTAACCCGGTATTTGCCCGTCGGCTTTATTTATGCTGGCTGATCAGCCACAGTGAGCGGCCCAATGTGCCGCGGTTGATGGCGCTGACCGGTTGGCCGCGCCGCACGTTGCAGGATGTGCTGAAGGCGCTGCCCGGCATGGGCGTCGAGCTGCAGTTCGTGCAGCAGGGCGTGCGCAACAACGACGGTTTCTATCAGTTGGAAAGCTGGGGGCCGTTCAACAAGAGCTGGGTGCATCAGCACCATCAGGCGCTGCTCAGCGCCATCGAGTAAGCGGCCCCGGCGTATTGGCCGGGGCGGGGCGATCAGTGGCTTTTGTACTCCAGGTACATCACCGTCGCCGCCACGCGAGAACGCACGTCCAGCTTGCGCAGTATATTGCGGATGTGCACCTTCACGGTTTCTTCAGAGATATGCAGCTGCGCCGCCACCTGTTTGTTGGACAGGCCGCGCGCCACCTCTTGCAAGACGTCCAGTTCGCGTTCGGTCAAGGCGGCGAAGGGATCGCGTTGCTCGCCGCGCGCCAGCAAATAGTCGGCCATGGCGTCGCTGATCACGTTCTGCCCTTCGGCGGCGGCGCTGATGTGTTCCAGCAGCTGTTCCGGTTCACTGTCTTTCAGCAGATAGCCGTCGGCGCCGGCGTCGATCAGCGCATACAGATCGCTGCGCGCATCGGAGACCGTCAGCACGATGATGCGCGCGTCCACGCCTTCGTCGCGCAGGGCCCGCAGCGTATCCAGCCCGGACATGCCCTTCATGTTCAGATCCAACAAGATCACGTCCGGCGCGTGCTGCAGTGCCAGCGCAACCGCCTCGCTGCCGTTGCCGGCCTCCGCTACCACGCCAAATCGCGCATCCAGTCCCAGCAGCTGTTTGATGCCGCGCCGCATCAACGGATGATCGTCAACGATCATGACTCGGTATTGCTTCATCACCATGAAATATGCTCCCTGTAGCAAGTAAAGCCACTCAAACGCGCCCGGAGGCGTGCTTCACAGTGGGACTGTCTCTTCAAAAATAGCGGCATTCTGCACCGCAAACCTCTCTGGGCAGCCTTCTGCCCGGCGGCAACCGTAACGCCGAGTGAACAGCCGCAAGGTCAGGGCGAGAATGTCAGGCAGACCGCCGTGCCGCCGCCGCCTCTGCGCCGGATGCGCAGCGTTCCTCCCAGTCGCGCCGCGCGTTCGCTCATGATGGTCAAGCCGTAATGCCCTTCCGGTTCTTCCAGACTGGCGATGCCGCAACCGTCGTCGGTAATGCTGAATACGTTGTCGCCTGCGGCATTGACCTCGCAACACACCGCGATCTCGTTCGCTCCGGCGTGCTTGACGGCATTGAGTACCGCTTCGCGCACGATCTGCAGCGCGTGCACCTGCTGTTGGGCGTTGAGCGCCTGCGAGGGCAGCCGACAGTGTAACTGAATCCGCGCGGGGGTTAGCGCCTTTAATGGCTGCAACAGTTGCTCCAGCGCGGCATTCAGATCCGCCTCCTGAATGTTGAGGCGGAAGGTGGCCAGTAATTCTCTCAGCTGGCGATAGGCATCGGCCAGCGTGCGATCGAAATCATCGATAATCGTCTGCGCCGCCGGATCGTCGGCGGCGCGCCGGAGCAGCGTCAGCTGGATGCGCAGGAACGACAGCGTCTGCGCCAGCGAATCGTGCAGCTCGCGGGCGATGGTCCCACGCTCTTCCATCAGCAACAGATATTGGTGCTGCTTTTGCGCGCGGTTGAAGTAGACGCCGCGGCCCAACATATTGGCCAGGCTCTGCATCAGGTGAGGATGCGGCGGCTGCGCCTCGGGCTGCCAACGCAATTCGCCCAGCAGTTTATCGCCTTGAGTGATCGACAGCGCGCTCCAGGCTTGCGCCGGCGCCGGCTCTCCTTCGTTCAGTTGCCACTGGCCATGGTCGTCCGCCACGTTCAACCGGATGCAGCGCAGTCGTTCACTTTGGCGCACGATGCGCAGCACATTTTCAAACGCCTGCTGATCGATCTGGCGCACGCTCAGCGCCTGCGAGCAGCGATACAGCACCTCCAGCGTTTCGTTGGCCTGCTGCAGGCGCTGGGTCTTTTCCTGCACTTTCAGCTCCAGCGACTGATAGAGCCGGGCCAGCTCGTCCGACATGGCGCTGAAGGTTTGCGACAGCACGCCGAGTTCGTTCGGCAGCGCCACGTCCAGCTGCGGGTGGCGAAAGTCGCGCTGTTGCACGCGCTGGCTGGCGTCGACCAGATGCTGCAGCGGCGTGACCACCTGGCGGCGCATAAAGCGGATGCAGAACAGCACCAGACCGATGATGGCGGCGTAGCCCAGTACGCTGATGGCGGCCACCAGGGTGAGTTTCAACTCTGAATAACGCTGTAGAGCGGAAACGAAATGATCGACGCGGTTGACGTAGCCGGCAACCTCTGCCCGGTAGGCGGCCGCCTGCCCGTCGCGGATCTGCTGCTCCATCGTTTGCCATGTTCGTTGCAACGCCAGATAGTGGTTGCGTACCTCGGCCGGGACGTAAAAACGCGCCAGCTTTTGCAGCGCGGGTGCCTGCAAAGATTGCCGGTATTGCTGCAGGTGCAGCTCCAGCTCCGGGTTCTGCCGGTCGAGGTCAAAGGCCAAGCGGTAGCTTTGCATGCGCAGCGAACCGGCGATGTTGATCGCCTCGGCATCGCTCTGGCTGCCGGCGACGGTCGTCAACGCCAACCCGGTGGCGAGCACCGACAGGATCACGATGCCGAACAGCGCTCTGGCCAGGCTGCCGGTCACGGAACGTTTAACAAGCAATCACGGAATCCTTTTCTCTCAGGTGAGGCGCTTCGCCAGTTTCATTCGAAAGCAAAACTATAACTTTTGCAACTAAATTGCACCGCGATTTGTATCAAGTTGTCAACAAAACGGGAACAATTGTCGTTGTGTAATCAAATGAATAGCGAAATGCCCACCGATTTTCAGCCGCGGCCCGGTTTCCACTGATGATTTGCCTTTGCGGATGCGATTCGTCCTGACTCGTCTGTCAGAGTCTGCGTCTGCCCACGATGTATTTTAAATCCTGGTTTACCCGGAGAGACGATGTGATTTTTGTTGCAAATCGTCTGCCGCGGCGCGGCCTAATCGCGGTATGATCTTCACGTTGTCACGCAAGGGAAAAGGGTTATGTCGTCGAAAATTGAGAATGTGAAGAAAGAGCTGCTGTCGGACAACTGGTATGTGCTGCACAAGTACACGTTCGATCTGAAACGCAAAAACGGCGGTTCGGTGCAACAGGTGCGCGAGGTCTACGATCGTGGCAACGGCGCTACCATTTTGCTGTACAACCGCGCCAAGGGCACGGTGGTGCTGACCAATCAGTTCCGCATGCCGACCTACGTCAACGGCAACGAGAGCGGCATGCTGCTCGAGGCCTGCGCCGGCCTGCTGGACGCCGACTCTCCGGAGCAATGCGCGCGCCGCGAAGCGGTGGAGGAGACCGGTTTTCAGGTCAGCGAGGTGAAGAAAATCTTCGAAGCGTACATGTCGCCGGGCGGCGTGACTGAAATCGTGCACTTCTTTATCGCCGAATACCATGACGATGAGCGGCGCGCGGCCGGCGGCGGCATTGAAGATGAAGATATCGAAGTGATCGAACTGCCGTTCAGTGAAGCGGTGGCGATGATCGCCGACGGCCGCATTAAAGACGGCAAGACCATCATGCTGCTGCAATATTTGCAGATTCATCGGGTGATGGCATAAAAAAAGCCGGTCACGATGACCGGCTTTTTTATCGGCTTGCGCCAGGCCGCTTACTTCAGCAGCGCCTGCGCCTTC
>NZ_CAMFLB010000012.1:0-237464 GCF_945957435.1 Serratia sp. PL7
CAAGGCGCAGGCGCTGCTGAAGTAAGCGGCCGGGCGCAAGCCGATAAAAAAGCCGGTCATTATGACCGGCTTTTTTTATGGGCGGAAACCGCGATTACGACGCGGTCTTGATGCTTTCGGCGCTGCGCAACCGGTCGTAAGCCGCCGCCAGCAACAGCACCAGCAGCGTAGGCTGCAGCCAGACCAGACCCTGTTCGGCCAGCGGCAGCTTATCGAACCAGACGGGCAGCAGGCTGCTGAAGCTGGAGGCTTTCAGGCCGTCGGCGAGGCCAAACACCAGGCTGGTAGCGATCACCGGCGCGAAGACGCGCTTGGCGCTGCGCCAGCGGTTCTGGCTGAAGCTGAGCAATACCAGCGCGATGCAGGGCGGGTAGATCGCCGTCAGCACCGGCAGCGAGACGCGGATCAGATTGGCCAGCCCCATGTTGGAAACCAGCATGGCGAAGAGGGCGAGGATAACCACCAGCGTGCGGTAAGAGAGCGGCAGGTAGCGGGAGAAGAAGTCCGCGCAGGCACAGGTCATGCCGACCGCCGTCACCAGGCAAGCGATGAACATCAGCACCGCCATAAAGACGCTGCCCAGATCGCCGAAGGTGTGCTGCACATAGGCGTGCAGGATTGCCGCGCCATCCTGAGCATCGTTCCCGACCAGGCTGCCGCTGCCGGCGCCGAGCTTGAACATGCAGATATAGACCAGCGTCAGGCCGACGCCGGCGATCAGGCTGGCCCACAGGGTGTAGCGCAGCAGCAGGCCGCTGTCGCTGACGCCGCGCGAGCGGGCGGCGGTGACGATAATCGAGCCGAACATCAACGCCGACAGCGTGTCCATGGTTTGATAACCCTGAACGAAGCCGGTGGAAAACGCCGCGGCCTGATAGCTGCCGACGGCGGAGACCGGCGCACCGGCGGGCCAGACCAGGGCGGCGATGCCGAGCGCGGCCAGCGCCAGAATTTTCAGCGGCGCCAGAATATGGCCGACGTTGTCGAGCAAGCGGCCGGGATACAGCGACACGACCATCGCCAGGGTAAAGAACAGCAGGCTGTAGATGAACTGCGGCAGGGCGCCGTCGCCGGTGAAGGGCGCGATGCCGAGGGCGAAAGAAACATTGGCGGTTCGCGGGGTGGCGAACAGCGGGCCCAGCGCCAGATAGCAGACGGTCGCCAACAGCAGGCCGGCTGTGCGGCCGATGGGGCCAGTCAGCAGGCTGATGCTGCCGCCGACGCGCGCCAGCGCGATCACGGCAATCACCGGCAGGGCGACGGCGGTCACCATAAAACCGAGGGCGGCCGGCCACAGATGCTCACCGGACTGCAGCCCCACTAGCGGGGGGAAAATGATGTTGCCGGCGCCGACAAACAGGGCGAAGGTCATAAAGCCCAGGGCGATAATGTCTTTCGGGGATAAACTCTTGGTCATAACGGTATGGCACTGCCTGTATTCATGAAATAAACGGCCTGGCTGCGGAATGAAGCACTGCAGGAGGAGGCGCGTGGGGCAGCGTAAGCCCGCAAAAATTTTCGTCCGGCAGGATATAATAATTCGGCGACAAAAACCTGATTAATCCCGCGCTGTTTACCCCGGCGTGAACCGGCCGCACAGAGGGATCCTGGCGGCCGGCCCGGCAGCGCGTTAGCTCGCGCGCGCCACCATGTCTATCGACAGCGGGATTTCGATATGCGGTTTAAAAGAGTCATACGCGAAGGAGACGTGGCCGTCTTCGACCGGTTTACGGGTGAAAAAGATCAGCATATCACGGGTCGAATGCCGGCGTTTGTCCTGCGCTTCCACCGGTGAGAGGCTGTGTTTGCGCTCATGGTCGACAATCAGCAGGGTATCGAGGAAATGCCGATGCTGTATTTCGCCCAAAATCCATTCCGGCCGGGCGCGATCGAATTTGATCCCGCTGGTTTCGCGCATATCGTGAATAAAGGTCTTGGCGCTGTCGTCGGTCATGTTGTCGCAGCCGAGGAAGGTCGTCATGGTGTGGTCGACGCCGTCGCTGTGTACGCCTTCCAGCGCCGGTTCGCCCAACATCTGCGGCGTGGTGACGGTGCGCAGGTTGAACACCGTGCAGACGAATTTGTTGATCTCCTGATTAAGCCGGGGGCGCGGCGTCACGCTCACGCCATCGATCACGTAGGCTTTGAATTTCATCAGTGCCTGAAATGCCGTATTCAACTGCAGATCGTCGTTGATGCCGCGGAAATGGCGCACCTTTCCCGAATCGTAGCGGATGAAGTCTTCCTCGACCGAGAGCACGAAAGGCTGGAACTCCAGCCGCTCAATCTGGGCGCGATCGAAGTCGAAGCAGAAGCGGCCGTTTCTGGACTTGCGGAAAGGCAGTGTGGGATCGTCCGCCAGATTGGCGCTGACCTGCTGCAGCCTGGCGAAATCTTCCGGCCGCGCGCCCAGCGCCAGCAGGATCGCTTGCATGGTGGCGCCGGGGATAAAGGCTGAACGGTGTTCCTGGTACGCCTTCTTAACTTCATCAAGCAGGGATAACTGTCGCATTTCTCGGTGGCCTCACGAATGATGTGGCGATTATAAAATCTTGCTGCCGATCTCCACGTCGACATCGGGTTTCAGCAAGACAGTGCCTTGATCCCGGGTGACCGCGGCAAGTACCAGCACTTCAGATTTAAATCCGGCAACCCGCCTGGCGGGGAAATTAACGACGGAGATGACTTTTTTTCCAAGCAGATCATCTTCCTGATAGTTTTCGCATAATTGCGCCGAGCTGTTTTTAATGCCAATTTCTTCGCCGAAATCAATGCGCAGCTTATAGGCGGGTTTTAATGCCTTGTCGTTATATTCCACGGAAATAATTTCGCCAATACGCATATCCAGTTTCATAAAATCAGTGATTTCGGCCATGAGTCAGTCCAGTTAATTAAGTGGCTTCAGGAAGGCTAGCAAAGGGGAATTATTCCGACAATGCCGCCAGGAGGGGAATAGTTATACCGGATGTAGCAATTAATTTACATTATCGTAACGTGGTGGGATTAATTATAAGCTTGGTGAATTATATAAGATTGAAACTTCATTATTTCCCGCAATTATGTTCACCACGCCTGCTTGGTGCCAGCGTCGATACTGTTAAGCCCGTGTTAAATTGGTTAGTATGCTCTGCATTAATTCATCAACGGCATTTTTTAGGTAGTGATATGGAAATAACCCAGCGCGAAAAACGCGATCGGCGAAAGGCATTTATTGCGCCGTTTTTCCTGATATTAATTTGGGCGACCGGTTTTATTGCCGCGCGGGCGGTGGCGGATCATGCCGATCCCAACCTTTTCCTGACCTTTCGCTTTTTGATCGCCGCGGCAGTATTCGCTCTGCTGGCGCTGCATTGCGCCTGGCCCAAGGGGCGACAGTTCGTAATGCACCTGCTGACCGGCATGTTGATGAACGGTGTTTACCTTGCCGCAAGCTGGTGGGCGGTGGCGAACGGCCTGGCAGCCGGAGTGATGTCGCTGATCGGCGGATTGCAGCCGCTGTTTACCGCGCTGATTTTCGCGCTGGTGCTGCGTAAGCCGATCGGGTTACGTTCCTGGGCCGGGCTGGCGGTCGGTTTTATCGGCGTTGCGCTGGTGCTCTCCCCGCGGCTGACCGGCATCGACGTCGGCAATATGGCGCTGCTGCCGATCCTGATGGGGTTTGGCAGCATCGTTGCGCTGACGATAGGCATCATGGTGCAGAAGTCTTCGCTGGCAGCGGCCGATCTGCGGGCGGCAGGCGCCATTCAGCACCTCGGCGCGGCGATCGTGACCGGCGTACTGGTGGCCGTAATGGGCTCAGGCGCCTGGGACAATTCGCCAACGCTGTGGTTCTCGCTGCTGTGGTCGGCCGGCGTGTTGTCGCTGGGCGGCACCGCGCTGTTCATTTGGATGGTGCGCCACGGCGATTTGACTCGCATTACCGCGCTGATGCTGCTGGTGCCGCCGGCGGCGGCGCTGCAGGCTTACGCGCTGTTTGGTGAGGCGTTGTCGCTGGTGCAGCTGGCGGGATTTGTTCTGACGCTGCTGGGGGTTGCCATCGTACAGCGAATTCGCCTGCTGCGGCGCTCTCACCTGGCCGAATAGTCTGCGATAGGAAGTGCTGTAAAGCCCGCGCTGCCGGGCTTTTTATTGGCTGAAAAACGTCCAACCTCACAAAACCGAAAGATAACAAGCAACGCCGTTGCCTCGTCATAAATATTAACTGTATGTTAATTTTTGGTTTATTAAATGTGATCAGGGGATGGATGATGATGAAAAAAATCAGCGCGACCGTAGCTGCTATCACCTTACTGGGCTCCGTTTCCGCCTATGCGGCCTTCCCGGCGGGCTACCCCGCCGACTATCAGAAACTGGTCGACGGCGCGAAGAAAGAAGGCAAGGTGGTGATTTATTCAACCACCGACACCAAGGCGGCGGCGCCGCTGATCCAGGGGTTCGAGGCGTTGTATCCGGGCATCAAGGTCGAATACAACGACATGAACAGCACCGAACTGTATAACCGCTTTATCAGCGAGCAGGCGGCCGGCGGCACCAGCGGCGACCTGGTGTGGAGTTCGTCGATGGACACCATTTTGAAACTGGCGGGCGATTACGCGCAGGAGTATGCCTCTCCGGAGCGGGCTCAGCTGCCAAAATGGGCGGTATGGCAAGATAAAGTGTATGGCACCACCTATGAGCCGGTGGTGTTTATCTATAACAAACGGCTGATCCCGCAGGGCGATGTGCCGGATTCACACGCGGCGCTGGCTAAACTGATCGCCGGCCAGACGGACAAATTCAAGAAGAAAGTCACCACCTACGACATCGAAAAATCCGGCGTCGGCTTCATGCTGTCGGTGCAGGACTTCAAGGCCGATCCTAACTACTTCAAAACGCTGGCCGACGTGGCCAAGGGCGGGCTGGCGGTGCAATCTTCCACCGGCACCATGATGGAGCGCGTCTCCTCCGGTGAAAACCTGATCGGCTTCAATATCCTCGGTTCATACGCCGAGGCCCGCGCCAAGAGCGATCCGTCGCTCGGCATCGTCTATCCGAAAGACTATACCCTGGTGCTGTCGCGCGTGAGCTTCATCAGCAAAGAGGCCGGCAACCCTAATGCCGCCAAGCTGTGGTTCGACTACGTGCTGTCGGAGAAAGGGCAAAATATTCTCGCCAATCAGGCGGATATCCCCTCGATCCGCAACGACATCGAAGGCAAGAACGACATCGATGGCATGACCAAGCTGTTGGGTAACGCGCTCAAGCCGATCCCGGTCGATGACAGCCTGCTGGAATATCTGCAGCCGGCCAAACGTCTCGACTACATCAAACAATGGCGCGCCGCCGCGGCGAAATAACAGGGACTGCATTCGGACGCGCGCCTGCCGCACGGGCGCGCGCCCTTTGGTCGTCGTTTACAACCATAGGGAGCATTTATGCAAGCATGGCGCAGAAAGTGGCAGAGCCTGCCACGCGGCCTGGTGGTGTTGATAACCGCGCTGGTTATCTATGTCCCCCTGTCGTTTATCATCATTCAAAGCTTCCTCTCGGCACCGTTTTTCTCTCCCTCCAAGGTCTTCAGCCTGGAGGCCTTCGAGTTCATCTTTACCGATCCGGATTTCTACAAGGCGCTGAAAAGCGGCTTTATTCTGGCATTCGGCCTGGTAATTATCGCCATCCCGCTCGGCGGCATTTTGGCCTTTCTGATGGTGCGCACCGATCTGCCGGGGCGGCGGATCATCGAACCGCTGATTCTGGTACCGATTTTCGTGTCGCCGATGGTGCTGGGTTTCGGTTACGTGGTGGCGGCGGGGCCGGTCGGCTTCTTCTCGCTGTGGGCGGAAGCGTTGCTGGGTTTCGTGCCGTGGAACATCTATTCGATGGCCAGCATCGTGGTGATAGCCGGATTGACGCACGTGCCCCACGCGTATCTGTACATCTCCTCGGCGCTGCGCAGCGTGGGCTCCGACGTTGAAGAAGCGGCGCGCACCGCCGGCGCTACGCCGCTGCAGGTGATGACCGCCGTCAGCCTGCCGATGGTGCGGCCGTCTATCTTGTACGCCGGGGTGCTGCTGTTCTTCCTCGGGCTGGAGGTGTTCGGCCTGATGCTGGTGCTGGGCGATCCGGAAGGCAACCTGGTGCTGGCGACCTACCTGTATCAGTTGACCAACAAGCTGGGCACGCCGTCTTACCACCTGATGGCGGCGGTAGCGGTGGTGCTGATCTGCATCACCATTCCATTGGTGATGCTGCAGCGCAGGCTGATGCGTACCGCCAACCGTTTCGTCACCGTCAAGGGCAAAGCCTCGCAGGCGCGCGCGCTGCCGCTGGGCAAATGGCGCTGGGTGGCCGGCGCGGTGGTGATGTTCTGGCTGACCGTGACCATCGGCGTGCCGCTGATCGGCGTAGTGCTGCGCGCCTTTATCTCCAACTGGGGCGTGGGCGTGTCTGTCTGGGACGAACTGTCGATCAACACCTTCCGCACCATCTGGGCGCAACCCAACCTGCTGCGCGCCATCGTCAACTCGATGGCGATCGGGGTGATCGGCGGGGCGCTGGCGGTGGCGTGCTATCTGTTTATCGGCATCGCCATGCACCGCAAGCCGGATGGCGCCACGCGCTTCCTCGACTACAGCGTGCTGGTGCCGCGCGCGGTGCCGGGGCTGTTGGCCGGCCTGGCGTTCCTGTGGGTGTTTCTGTTCCTGCCGATGTGGCTGGACAAATCGCTTAAGGAAGGCTGGCTGTCAGTGCTGCCGATGGCCGAGTGGCTGCGCGAGAACGTGATCGTCTGGCTGCGTTCGCTGCGCAGCACCATCTTCAGCGTCTGGCTGGCGTACACCGTGGTGTGGATGGCTTACGGCCTGCGGCTGATCTCTTCTACGCTGCTGCAGGTGGGACCGGAGCTGGAGGAGGCGGCGCGCAGCGCCGGCGCCAGCCGCGGTCAGATCACCCGCCACGTCACCATTCCGCTGTCGCGCTACGGCCTGATCGGCTCCTGGTTGCTGATGTTCCTGATCTTTGAACGCGAATATTCCACCGGGGTGTATCTGCTGTCTCCGGGCACGGAAACCATCGGCTCGATGCTGGTTTCCCTGTGGGCCGCGGGCGCTATCGATATCGTCGCCGCGCTGTCGTTCATCAATATCCTGCTGGTGGTGCTGGGGCTGGGGATCGCCTTGCGCTTTGGAGTGAAATTACATGATTGAACTTTCGGTAGAGAATCTGCATTTGACCTATGGCGACAACCCGGTGTTGAAAGGGGTGTCGATGGATCTGAAACGGGGCGAAGTGGTCTCGCTGCTGGGCCCGTCGGGCAGCGGCAAAACCACGCTGCTGCGGGCGGTAGCCGGGCTGGAGAAACCGAGCCAGGGGCGGATCGTCATCGGCAACAGCGCGGTGTACAACGGCAGCGCACGCAGTGAAATTCCCGCCGAAGAGCGCAATCTGGGGCTGGTGTTTCAGTCCTACGCCCTGTGGCCGCATAAAACGGTGTTTGAGAACGTCGCTTACCCGCTGAAACTGCGTAAGACTGCCTCGGCGGAAATCGCCCAGCGGGTGCAGGCGGTGCTGGATCAGCTCGGGCTGGGGCATTTGGCCAAACGCCATCCGCACCAACTCTCCGGCGGCCAACAGCAGCGCGTGGCGATCGGGCGCGCGCTGGTCTACAACCCGCCGGTGATCCTGCTGGATGAGCCGCTGTCCAACCTTGACGCCAAGCTGCGCGAAGAGGCGCGAGTATTCCTGCGCGAGTTGATCATCAAGCTGGGTCTGTCGGCGCTGATGGTGACCCACGATCAGAACGAGGCGATGGCCATTTCCGATCGCATCCTGCTGCTCAATAACGGCAAAATCGAACAGCAGGGCACGCCGCAGGAGATGTACGGTTCGCCCACCACGCTGTTCACCGCCGAGTTCATGGGCAGCAACAACCGGTTGCCGGGCAAGGTCGTCGCGCTGGAAGGCGATCGGGCGCGCATCGAAGGTAAGGATTGGGCGCTGTGGGGCAAAGCGGGCGAAGGCGTGCAGGTCGGGCAGGAGGGCACGGCGGTGATCCGCGTCGAGCGCGTGCGGTTGGGCGAAGATCCGCAGGGCAACCAGCTTGAGCTGCCGTTGCTGACCAGCATGTATCTCGGCGATCGCTGGGAATACCTGTTCCGCACCGTGGCCGAAGATTTCGTGGTGCGTGCCTATGGCCACGAGGCGCGCGATCAAACGCTGTGCCGGCTCTCCCTGCCGGCCGAGCATTTGTGGATATTCCCGAAAGCTTAACCAGGACGCCCGCCGATGCGGGCGTTCCGTTTACAGAGTTAAACCGCTAGCAGCGATCTTTACTGGGCGGTGTACGTTTCCCGGCTGGCAACGTCGGCGAAAGTGCGGGTGACGGTCGAATTTTTGCGCGACTATTTTCGTGAGCACTACGGCGAAACGGGGCCGGCGAGCGAAAATTCGTCGCGGTCTTGAGGCCAAAAATGTGCGCCAGATCATCTTATGCTCGTAAAACTCCCCTCCGTTACCTGAGGAACTGTCGCACCTGTTCCTTTTGCCAAAACTTTGGTTTATGCTCAGCTGAAGCGTTTCAGTTGAAGCACTCTTCAACAGAAATGCCGATGTGACGGCGGTGAAAAACCGCTGAAGCGCGGGAATAATGCAAACTCGGCGATTCACAGCGGGCGGTACGATCCACTACTCTATGCGGGTTAGTGAGACAACCAGTCAGCGCCGGGCGGCGCCGGTGAGTCACCCGGCGTGGACGGCCCTTTTTCAGGAGCAGCATGACCATCCGCATAGCGATAAACGGCTTTGGCCGCATCGGCCGCAGCGTATTGCGCGCACTGTACGAATCGGGACGACGGGCGGAAATCTCCGTGGTGGCGATCAACGAGCTGGCGAACGCCGAAGGCATGGCCCATCTGCTGAAGTACGATTCCAGCCACGGCCGCTTTGCGTGGGATGTGCGGCAAGAGTGCGACACGCTGAGCGTCGGAGACGACGCGATTCGCCTGTTGCATCAGCCGGCGGTGGAGCAGTTGCCCTGGGGCGATCTGGGCGTCGACGTGGTGCTGGACTGCAGCGGCGTGTACGGCAGCCGGGCGGATGGCGAAGCCCATCTGGCGGCAGGGGCGAAGAAAGTGCTGTTCGCCCATCCGGGCGGCAACGATCTGGACGCCACCATCGTGTTTGGCGTCAACCATCAGACGCTGCTGGCGGAACACCGCATCGTGTCCAACGCCTCGTGCACCACCAACTGCATTATTCCGGTGATCAAGCTGCTGGACGACGCCTACAGCATCGAGTCCGGCACCGTGACCACCATTCACTCGGCGATGAACGATCAGCCGGTGATCGACGCGTATCACGCGGATTTGCGGCGCACCCGCGCGGCGAGCCAGTCGATCATTCCGGTCGATACCAAGCTGGCCGCGGGCATCACCCGCATCTTCCCGCAGTTTTGCGATCGCTTCGAGGCTATCTCGGTGCGCGTGCCGACCATCAACGTGACGGCTATCGATCTTAGCGTCAGCGTGAGCGCCGCGGTGAAGGTGGCGGAGGTCAACCAGCTGTTGCAAAAGGCCGCACGGGAATCATTTCGTGGTATAGTTGACTACACGGAATTACCATTGGTCTCGATCGATTTTAACCATGACCCGCACAGCGCTATCGTCGACGGTACGCAGACCCGGGTCAGCGGGCAGCACCTGATAAAGACCTTGGTCTGGTGCGACAATGAATGGGGCTTTGCCAATCGGATGTTGGATACAACACGGGCAATGGCCGCCAGCGGTTTCTAGTACGGCGGCGCCGGCGTGATGGGCGCGCTGCTCAGGCAATTTTATAGAGATTCAATAAAGAGGGTTCACCATGTCTGTAATTAAGATGACCGATCTGGATCTGGCGGGTAAACGCGTACTGATCCGCTCCGATCTGAACGTGCCGGTAAAAGACGGTAAAGTGACTTCCGACGCGCGTATCCGCGCTTCCCTGCCGACTATCGAAGCTGCGCTGAAGCAAGGCGCCCGCGTGATGGTAACCTCCCACCTGGGTCGTCCTACCGAAGGCGAGTACAACGAAGAATTCTCCCTGCTGCCTGTGGTCAACTACCTGAAAGATCATCTGAAATCCCCAGTGCGTCTGGCGAAGGATTATCTGGATGGCGTCGACGTCGCCGAAGGCGAACTGGTGGTGCTGGAAAACGTTCGCTTCAACAAGGGCGAGAAGAAAGACGACGAAACCCTGTCCAAGAAATACGCGGCGCTGTGCGACGTGTACGTGATGGACGCGTTCGGCACCGCGCACCGCGCGCAGGCTTCCACCCACGGCGTGGGCAAGTTCGCGCCTGTCGCCTGTGCCGGCCCGCTGCTGTCCGCCGAGCTGGAAGCGCTGGGCAAGGCCCTGGGCAACCCGGCCCGTCCGATGGTCGCCATCGTGGGCGGCTCTAAAGTCTCCACCAAACTGACCGTGCTGGATTCCCTGTCCAAAATCGCCGATCAGCTGATCGTCGGCGGCGGCATCGCCAACACCTTCGTGGCGGCGCAGGGCAACAACGTGGGCCAGTCCCTGTACGAACCGGATCTGATCCCGAACGCGCAGAAACTGCTGGAAACCTGCGACATCCCGGTTCCGACCGACGTGCGCGTGGCGACCGAGTTCTCTGAAACCGCGACCGCGACCGTGAAGCAGGCCAACGAGATCCAGGACAACGAGCAAATTCTGGATATGGGCGACGTCTCTGCCGAGCGTCTGGCCGTTATCCTGAAGAACGCCAAGACCATTCTGTGGAATGGCCCGGTTGGCGTATTCGAGTTCCCTAACTTCCGTAAGGGCACCGAAATTGTCGCCCGCGCGATCGCCGATAGCGACGCTTTCTCTATCGCTGGCGGCGGCGACACTCTGGCAGCCATCGATCTGTTCGGTATCGCTGACAAAATTTCCTACATCTCCACCGGCGGTGGCGCATTCCTGGAATTCGTTGAAGGGAAACCGCTGCCTGCAGTCGTGATGCTGGAAGAGCGCGCTAAGCAGTAATTCAGACAACGGGAGGCGAAAGCCGCCCGTTTGTTTTATACCGCGCGGCTCACGCTGCGCGGCGTGAAAACATCGATTTACATCCATCTACGGCCGACGAAACAGGACAAAGTAACATGTCTAAAATTTTTGATTTCGTAAAACCGGGTGTCATCACGGGTGATGACGTTCAGAAAGTCTTCGCAGTTGCTAAAGAGAACAACTTTGCGCTGCCAGCGGTAAACTGCGTGGGTACCGACTCCATCAACGCAGTGCTGGAAGCCGCGGCTAAAGTGCGCGCGCCGGTTATCGTTCAGTTCTCCAACGGCGGCGCCGCGTTCATCGCCGGCAAAGGCGTGAAGACCGATGTGCCTCAGGGTGCAGCGATTCTGGGCGCTATCTCTGGCGCACACCACGTTCACCAGATGGCTGAACACTACGGCGTGCCGGTGATCCTGCACACCGACCACTGCGCGAAGAAACTGCTGCCATGGCTGGACGGCCTGCTGGACGCCGGCGAGAAGCACTTCGCTGCTACCGGCAAACCGCTGTTCTCTTCCCACATGATCGATCTGTCTGAAGAATCTCTGGAAGAAAACATCGAGATCTGCAGCGCCTACCTGAAGCGCATGGCCAAAATCGGCATGACGTTGGAAATCGAACTGGGCTGCACCGGCGGTGAAGAAGATGGCGTGGACAACAGCCATATGGACGCTTCCGCACTGTACACCCAGCCGGAAGACGTGGCTTACGCGTACGAAAAACTGAACGCCATCAGCCCGCGCTTCACCATCGCAGCCTCCTTCGGTAACGTGCACGGCGTGTACAAGCCAGGCAACGTTAAGCTGACTCCGACCATCCTGCGTGATTCTCAGGACTACGTGTCCAAGAAATTCAACCTGCCGCACAACAGCCTGAACTTCGTGTTCCACGGCGGTTCCGGTTCTACCGACGCAGAGATCAAAGAGTCTGTGGGTTACGGCGTGATCAAAATGAACATCGACACCGACACCCAATGGGCGACCTGGGATGGCATCCTGCAGTACTACAAAGCGAACGAAGCTTACCTGCAGGGCCAGCTGGGCAACCCGAAAGGCGCCGATCAGCCGAACAAGAAATACTACGATCCACGCGTATGGCTGCGCGCAGCGCAGACCAGCATGGTGACGCGTCTGGAGCAGGCCTTCAAAGATCTGAACGCGGTAGACGTTCTGTAATCTTCGGCACCTGTTGCACGTGCATAAGGCTCCCTGCGGGGAGCCTTTTTCGTTTTCAGCCCAGCAGGCCGGCACCGACGTTGATCGACAGGCCCAGGATCAGCATGTTGAACACGAACGAAATAACCGACTGCACGAGCGCGATTTTACGCACCTCCGCGGCGCCGACCGCCACGTCGGCCGTTTGCGACGCGACCGCGATGGTGAAGGAGAAGTAGGCGAAGTCCAGATAGGTCGGCTCGGTGAGATTGCCGGGAAACAGCAGCGGCAAAGGATCCTGCTGTGCGCCCTGACGGTAAAACTGATGGGCATAGTGCATGGTGAAGGCGGTCGGCAGCAGCAGCCAGGAGACTGCCAGCGTTGCGCCGGTTAACGCCAGATGTAGCGTTTTCAGCGAGTCGCTGGCCTGTTTGGCGCTGCTCAATTCGAACAGGATCGCCAGAATGCTCACCAGACAACCGAAACTGACCAGCGCCAACACCGTGCTGGCGCTTTCATCCTGTCGCCGAGCGATCTGGCGAATGTGCTGCGGTGTGCTGACCAGCATCAGCCGCCAGAGAAACAGCAGATAGAGCCAGGCCAGCGTATTCCAGCCGATCATCAGGCGCTGCAGCAACGAGAGCTGGGCGGGCAGCAGCAGAAAGCACAGCAGCCCGGCGCCGACGGAAAACAGCAGCCTGGGCCGCACTTGCCAATAGTGTTTGAGCGAAGAGCGAATGTGCATGAAGAACGGATCCCTTGTCGTGAAATAGCCAACGCGCTGTTTTCAGCATAGAAGACGCGGCGGGCGGTTTCGGCTATTTTTAACGCTGACGGTTGGCATGAGCCTTTAATGTTGGTTACCCTTAGGCGGTGGTTTCCTACTGGCTGCCGAGGCCAGTGTATTTTTGCGAGTTTCTCCCGTTAGGGACTGAGTTAGGACGACACGAATGAAAGATTTGAATGTAGTAGACGGCATCAACGGTGCCGGCAACTGGTTGGTGAAGAACCAGGATCTGTTGATCCAGTACGCGGTGAATATCGTCGCCGCCATCGTTATCCTGATCATCGGTTCGATCGTGGCCCGCGTGGTCGGCAATGCGCTGAACCGCGTGATGAAGCTGCGCGGCATCGACGCCACGGTGGCAGACTTCCTGTCGGCGATCGTGCGCTACGGCGTGCTGGCGTTCACCTTCATCGCCGTGCTGGGGCGCGTCGGCGTGCAGACCACCTCGGTGATCGCCGTGCTGGGTGCCGCTGGTTTGGCCGTCGGTCTGGCGCTGCAAGGCTCGCTGTCTAACTTCGCCGCCGGCGTGCTGCTGGTGATCTTCCGCCCGCTGCGCGTGGGTGAATATGTCGATCTGGGCGGCGTGGCCGGTACCGTCGATCAGGTGCAGATTTTCTCCACCACCCTGCGCACCGCAGACAACAAAACCATCGTGGTGCCGAACGGTAAAATCATCGCCGGCAACATCATCAACTACTCCCGCGAGCCGAACCGCCGTGTGGATATCGTGGTAGGCGTGGCCTACAACGCCGATATCGACGTGGTGAAGAAGGTGCTGGGCGATGTGATCGCCGCCGACAAGCGCATCATGCACGCTAAAGGCGTGACCGTGCGACTGAACGAGATGGCGCCATCTTCCCTGAACTTTGTGACCCGTTCCTGGACCACCAATGCGGAATACTGGAACGTGTACTTCGATCTGATGGAAAACTTCAAGCGCGCGCTGGATGCCCACAACATCGGCATTCCGTTCCCGCAAATGGACGTGCACCTGTATCGCACTGAAGACGCTTCCGCCAAGGCGGAATAACACAGAAGGGGGCCTTGGCCCCCTTTTTGTACTGCAGGCCGAGACGCTACCGATGGCGTCTCGGCCTTTTCTTTTAGGGCGATCAGATGTCCGCTGCCGGCTCCGTGAGCGGCACGCGGCGGCGCAGGCTGAGGTGATAAAGCAGGAAGATGGCGGCGGCGCCCAACAGCGCCGGCAGCGCCAACCAGAGGAAGAACACCTCCGTCGAGCCGGCGGCGGTCATCATCCAGGCGCCGAGCATTGAGCCGACGATCGAGCCAAAGCGGCCATTGGCCATGGCCCAACTGACGCCGGTCACGCGGGCTGCGGTCGGGTAAAGGGTGGCGGAAACCAGGTTCAGGCCGTTCTGCGCGCCGGCCACGCCGAAGCCGATAAGGAACACGACGGCGGCCAGCGTGTAGACGTCGCCCATCAGATACCCGGTGGCGCCAATCACCAGCGCGGCACCCAGGTAGGAGACGGCCAGCACGCGGTAGGGCCCGACCCGATCCATCAGCAGCGCCATCAGAATGGCGCCCAGGGTGCCGCCGAGCGGCACCATCGCGCCGATGCGCGAGGCGTGGGCGATATCGAAACCGGCGTCTTTGAGTATCGTCGGCAACCAGCTGGTGAGCAGGTAGAACACGAACAGCGAACAGAAGAACGCCGCCCACAGCAGCAGGGTGCGCACGGCGCGCCCTTCGATAAACAGGTGCGAGATCGGTGATTTGATCTGCGCCGGACGCTCGTCATCGACAATCGTCACACCGGCCCAACGCTGGCCGGTGATACGCTCGACCACCCGGCGCAGCCGATCGGCATGTTTGGCGCTGGCGGCCATAAAGCGTACTGATTCGGGCATCTGCCAGGCCAACAGCGGCAGCAGCGCCAACGGCGCGATGCCACCGACCAGCAGCAGGCCGCGCCAGCCGAACGCCGGGATAATCTGCCCGGCCAGCAGGCCGCCCAGGGCTAACCCAGCGGTAAAGCCGCTCCAACTCAAGGTGACCATCAGCATGCGGCGGCGCGCCGGTGAGTACTCCGAGCTGAGGGTGATGCAAGTTGGTATTGCGCCCCCGAGGCCAATGCCGGTGATGAAGCGCAGCAGGGTCAGGGATTCGATCGAATGCGTATAGGCCGAAGCCAGGGTGCAGCCGCCAAACACCAGCACCGCGACGAGCAGCACGCGTTTGCGGCCGAAGGCGTCGGCGATCGGCCCGAACAGCAGGCTGCCGATCAGCAGGCCGAACAGCCCCGCACCGAAGGCGGGAGAGAGCTGAGCGGGCAGCAGATCCCACTCTTCGCGCAGCGCCGGGGCGATATAGCCGATGATGGCGGTATCGAAACCGTCCAGCAGGGCAATGAGGAAACACAGGGTGAGGATCAGGATTTGGTAGGGGGAGATCCTGGCGCGATCGATGATTTCGCTGATGCGAGCGGTATTTGGGCTCATGGTTATTCCACTGTTATTCGGCTGGTGTGGGCTGGCTGAGGGCTGTTCAGGCCAGGCCTGAACCAAAACCGCTGTGGCTGGCATCGCGTAGAAATCCGAGTATACACCAGAGCGGGGACGTTGCGGGGAGGGGGAATTGATGATAATCGCCCGCCACAGGAGGTGCCTGTGGCGGGCGCTGGCAAGGTTATTTGGCTAACAGCTCTCGGCGCACGATCTCGGCACCTGCGCTTAACGCATTCAGCTTGCCGCGGGCGACCTGACGGGGCAGGGGGGCCATGCCGCAGTTGGTCGACGGATAGAGCTTGTCGGCATCGACAAACTGCAGCGCTTTGTGCAGCGTAGCGGCCACTTCCTCTGGCGTCTCAACGGCATGATTCGCTACGTCGATGGCGCCGACCATCACCTTTTTGCCGCGGATCAGTTCAAGCAGGTCCATCGGCACGTGCGAGTTATGGCACTCCAGGGAGATGATATCGATGTTGGACGTTTGCAGTTTCGGAAACGCCTCTTCATATTGCCGCCATTCCGAGCCCAGCGTCTTTTTCCAGTCGGTATTGGCTTTAATCCCATATCCATAGCAGATATGTACGGCGGTTTCACACTTAAGCCCTTCAATGGCTCTTTCCAGGGCGGCAATGCCCCAGTCATTCACCTCGTCAAAGAACACGTTAAATGCGGGCTCATCAAACTGAATAATGTCGACGCCGGCGGCCTCGAGCTCTTTAGCTTCCTGATTGAGGATCTTGGCGAACTCCCAGGCCAATTTCTCGCGGCTTTTATAGTGGTTGTCATAAAGCGTGTCGATCATGGTCATCGGCCCCGGCAGGGCCCATTTAATCGGCTGCTTGGTCAGCTGGCGTAAAAATTTGGCGTCTTCAACGAAAACGGGTTTTTGGCGCGAGACCGCCCCCACAACGGTTGGTACGCTCGCCTCGTAGCGATTGCGGATTTTAACCACTTCGCGTTTCTCGAAATCGACGCCGCTGAGGTGTTCGATAAACGTCGTGACGAAGTGCTGGCGCGTTTGCTCGCCATCGCTGACGATATCGATGCCGGCCTGTTGTTGCTCTGCCAGCGACAAACGCAAGGCGTCCTGTTTCCCTTCGATTAATTCTTCATTCTGCAATTTCCAAGGCGACCACAGGGTTTCCGGTTGGGCCAGCCAGACAGGTTTGGGCAAGCTGCCGGCGGTCGACGTAGGGAGCAATATTTTCATAATAGATGACCTGTATTTGAGTGAATCAAAGCGCGTAGTGAGCAGACCATTGCTCAAGAAGAGGTTTGTAGGGTTTGATAAATTGCTCTTCCGTAAATTTCCCCTGCTCAATCGCTAACTGGCTACGCTCTTCGCGATCGTAAACAATCTTGGTTAATGAATGATCCTGGTTATTCAGGCTTGGCTGATAGCATTGCCCCGCCGCCGAGTTGGCATTGTAAATTTCAGGCCGATAAATTTTCTGGAAGGTCTCCATCGTGCTGATGGTGCCGATCAGTTCCAGATCGGTGTAATCGCTCAGCAAATCCCCGGGGAAATAAAACGCCAGGGGCGCGACGCTATTTTTCGGCATGAAGTAGCGCACCTGCAGGCCCATTTTTTTAAAATACCGGTCGGTCAGCGAAGCGCCGTCTTGCCGATACTCGTCGCCCAACACCGGGTGTTGATTGCCCGTCCGATGGTAGGTGTCTTTGCTGGACACGCTGAGGCAGATCACCGGCGGTTTGCTGAAATTTTCATGGTATTCGTTTGAATTGACGAAGTGCTTAAAGATATTGCCGTGCAAATCGCCGAAATCATCCGGAATGGTAAATTCCGCCGTGTTTTTATTGTGCGCCGGCAGCAAGACGCTAAAGTCGTAGTCGCGCACGTAAGAGGAGAAATTGTTCCCAACGATGCCCTCGATACGCTTTTGCGTTTTTTTATCAATGATGTTGGTTTTCAGGATTTCGATCACCGGGAAGCTGGCACCCTGATCTTCAACGCGCATCTCAACCGAGATGATTTCAAGCTCGACCGAATAGCGATCGGCCTTGGGGTTATCCCAATGCGCCAACGTATTGAAGCGGTTGTTAATCATCACCAGCGTATTGCGCAGGTTCTCCCGGCGGTTTTCCCCTCTGGCCAAATTGGCGAAGTTGGTGGTGATACGCGTACTTTCAGAAGGGTTATAATCTTCATTGAAAGAACTGCTCTTAATCGTAAAGGTAAAGTCTCTATTCATCGTCTTATAGCATCCTGTTATATGATATGAAGGCTGGATTTATCCATTTCTTTCAATGGGTTGTTTTTCTCTTTTTTTCATTCAGCCGATTTCATATTGTCTGTCTTTAATGAGGTCTATTTTTGCCAGAGTCCCGCAGGGAGTGAAAGAGACTTAATTTCATTACCACATGAGCGCTATTCATGATCTGGCGTTCGGGGCGGTTTATCGCCGTTGCTCTGCAGCGCAAACCGCCAACGTACCGGGCCGGCAACCTGGTGCAGCCTGAAAAATTACGGGTATAATCCCCCCATGATCCCACGGCTTCAGACACGAACATGACAAAACTCACCTTACAAGAGCAGATGCTCAAAGCGGGCTTGGTAACCAGCAAGAAAATGGCCAAAGTCCAAAGAACGGCTAAAAAATCACGCGTTCAGGCCCGTGAGGCCAGAGAGGCGGTGGAAGAGAATAAAAAGGCGCAGCTTGAGCGCGATAAAGCGCTGAACGAGCAGCAAAAGCAAGCCGCGCTGTCCAAAGAATACAAGGCGCAGGTGAAGCAACTGATCGAGATGAACCGCATCGTTCTGGCGAAAGGTGATATCGGTTTCAACTTCACCGACGGCAACCTGATCAAGAAAATCCTGGTGGATAAGGCGACGCAGACTCAGCTGATCAATGGCCGCCTCGCCATTGCCCGCTTGGTGGTCGAGAACCGGGAAGAGTGTGAATACGCGATTATCCCCGCGAGCGTCGCCGATAAAATCGCGCAGCGCGATGCGGCCAGCATTGTGCTGCACAGTGCGCTGAGTCAGGAAGAGCAGGATGAAGACGATCCGTACGCCGACTTTAAAGTGCCCGACGATTTGATGTGGTAAGCCGCGTTCAGAACGGCGCGGCGTGACGAGCGGCGATCCGCTCTCCGCTGATGGGGTGCACAAAGTCCAGCTCGCTGGCGTGCAGCATCAGCCGCGGCGTCTGTTCGGTACCCGGCAGCAGGCGCCCGCCGTACAGATCGCAGCCTAAAATAGGGTGGCCCAACTGCCGGCTGTGAATACGCAGCTGGTGGGTGCGCCCGGTCTCCGGGGTGAGCTGCACCCGCGTCAGCGGCAGCGGGATCCCGCCTTCCGTTTCACGATAAAAACGCTCGACGACCCGATAGCGGGAGCGGGCGGGCTTGCCGTGGAGGGCGCAAATCGACATCAGCGGGAACAGCGCCGGATCTTTGGCGATCGCCGCGTCTATGACCCCTTCGTTATTCGCCAGATGGCCGCACAGCAGCGCGCTGTACACTTTGCTGACGGTGCGCTCGCTGAACTGCCGGCAGAGCGCGGCGTTGGCGGCCTTGTTGCGGGCCACCACCATCAACCCGGACGTGCCGAAATCCAGGCGGTGCACCAGGGCGCAGCCGGGGAAGATCTGTACCAGCCGGTGGTGTACCGAATCGAGATTCTGCGGATTCTTGCCCGAGAGGCTGAGCAGCCCGGCCGGTTTATTGATCAGCGCCAGATGATCGTCCTGATAGAGGATCTCTATTGGGTCATGGCATGGCGGGGCAATAAAGGTATCGGTGATCGTAGACATCGGGCGGCCGGCTGGTGGGTGGGGGCGGATGATAGCGAATTTCGCGTCGATGAGCGAATGCGGTTTTCGTTACACTGCGGCTCATGCCCGTTGGCACCCGATGCGGCAAAGCATCGGGTGCCACGGTTAAGTCCCCGGCGCTCTACTGCCCGTAGTAGGCGTTTTGGCCGTGTTTGCGCAGGTAGTGTTTGTCCAACAGCTCGCGTTGCATGCTGTGAATGCCCGGCGTCAGCTGGCGCGAGAAAATGCCCATGTAGGCGATCTCTTCTAGCACCACCGCATTATGCACCGCGTTGTGGGCGTCTTTGCCCCAGGCGAAGGGGCCGTGGGCATTGACCAGTACCGCCGGGATCGCGTTGGGATTGATATCGCGCCGGCGGAAGGTTTCGATAATCACGTTGCCGGTTTCCAGTTCGTAATCGTGCTCAATTTCATCCTGGGTCATCAGGCGAGTGCAGGGGATAGCGCCATAAAAATAGTCGGCGTGGGTGGTTCCCCAGGCGGGGATGTCCAGCCCGGCCTGCGCCCAGATGGTGGCGTGGCGCGAATGGGTGTGGACGATGCCGCCGATATCGGCAAATTCGCGGTACAGCGCCAGATGGGTGGCGGTGTCCGACGACGGTTTTTTTGCCCCCTCGACGGTGCGGCCGCTGGCCAGATCGACCACCACCATATCCTCCGCCGTCATATGCTCGTATTCAACGCCGGACGGCTTGATCACCACCAGACCGCGTTCGCGATCCACCGCGCTGACGTTGCCCCAGGTAAAGGTCACCAGCTTATGGCGCGGCAGATCGAGATTGGCCTCCAGCACCTGTTGTTTTAACTGAGTCAGCATGTCATGCCCCCTTGTTGCATTTTCTGTTCGATCCAGCGGCGGGCCTGAACGATCTCGGCCACCGGCTCCTCGGCTTTTTCGGTCCACATCTCAATCAGGAATGCGCCGCGGTAATTGAGGCGCTGCAGCGTGCGAAACACCTCGACGAAGTCGACGCAGCCTTCGCCAAACGGCACGTCGCGGAATTGCCCCGGCGAAGTGGCGGTGACCGGGTAGGTGTCTTTCAGGTGAATGGCGGCGATGCGATCGATGCCCAGCTCCAGCTCGCGCGGCACGTCATTGCCCCAGGCGCTGAGGTTGCCGACGTCTGGATACACCGAGAACCACGGCGAGGCCAGCAGGGCGTCCCAGGCTTTCCATTTAGCGATCGAGTTCATAAAGGCGGTGTCCATAATTTCCACCGCCAGCATCACCTGGGCGGCGGCGGCACGGTCTACCGCCCACTGCATGCCTTCGCTAAAGCGCGCCAGCGTCCCCTCGTCCTGCTCTTCGTAATACACGTCGTAGCCGGCTAGCTGGATCGTCCGGATACCGACATCTTTGGCCAGCTGAATGGCCTGTTCCATCACGTCGAAGGCGCGCTGTCGCAGCGCCGGATCGTGGCTGCCAAACGGAAAGCGCCGGTGGCCGGAGAGGCACATCGACGGAATGCGGATGCCGGTTTCCAGCATGGCGTCCACCAGCGCCAGGCGCTGCGCCTTGCTCCAGCTCAGGCGCGCCAGACGTTCATCGCTTTCGTCCACCGACATTTCGACGAAGTCGAAGCCGCAGGCCTTGGCCAGCGCCAGGCGTTCGGGCCAGCTCAGGTGTTTCGGCAGCGCTTTCTCGTAAATTCCCAACGGGTGCTGACGCATATCATGATCTCCAGATGTCATCGATGGCGGTACGGAACTGCCTGGCGGCGGCCGGCGGATCGCCGGCCTCGGCCAGCGCGCGGCCGGCGATAAAGGCGGTGACGGCGATTTCTTTAAACAGCGGCAGGTCGGCGGGCGTGATGCCGCCGGTCACCGACAGCTCGATGCCCAGATCGGACAGCGCCTTCATCCGATCCAGATCCTGCCGGCCCCAGGTTTGCCCGCTGGCCTGCGCGTCGCGGCCGCGGTGATAGATCGCCTGACGAATGCCGAGGCCGCGCCATTGCCGCGCATCCTCCAATGTCCAGCGGCCGAACAGTTCGATCTGGATTTCACCGCCGTGACGCTCGGCGACCTCCCGCGCGCTGGCCATGGTGGCCAACGGCGCGGCGCAGATCACCGTCATCCAGTCCGCGCCCTGGCCGAAGGCCTGATCGGCCAGCGTCGCACCGGCGTCGGCCACCTTGAGATCGGCCACCAGCGTGTGCTGCGGACAGCGCTCACGCAGCGCGCTAACCGCCTGAATACCGGCGCTGATGCACAAAATGGTACCGGCCTCGATGATGTCCACATGGGGGCTGAGGGTCTCGGCGGTGCGCAGCGCCATATCCAAACGGGTTTGATCGAGCGCCAGCTGCAGGCGCGGTTTCGTGCTCATGGGGCCTCCTTGTTGGCGGGCTGCAGATTTTGCAATGCAGCAATCAGCGCCTGATAACGTTGGTGTTTGTGGTCGTAAGCTTCGGCGGCGGCCGCATCAGGCAGCAGCCGCTCGATACGCGGCGCCAGCCGGTGCTGGGCGGCGGTGAAATCGTTGAAGACGCCGCTGCCGACCATGGCCGCCATCGCCGCGCCCAGACAGCCGGTTTCTTCCACCTGCGGCAGCTCAACCGGCAGGCCGCTGACGTCGGCGAACATTTGCATCCAGGGGCGGGATTTGGCGGGGCCGCCGGTCACGCGCAGCGCCTGCGCCTCAGGGAAACGCCGGCGCATGCGGTTAAGGTGCGTCATGTGGCAGAACACCACGCCTTCGTAGATCGCCTGCACCAGGTGCTCGCGCTGGTGGAAGGCCTGCAGGCCGTAGAAGCTGGCGCTCAGCCCCAGGCCGGCGTTGGAGCCATACAGGAAAGGGGCGAACAGCAGATCGCCGGCGGCTTTCGGCAGGGCGGCGACCCAGCGGTTAAGCTGGTCGTAGTCCTGCAGCCCCCATTGGTGACAGAACCATTCCAGGTTGGCGGCGGAAGTGGGGCTGGCTTCGTGCACGATGTATTGGCCGTTTTCGGCGTGGCGGCCATAGACAAAGGGATGATCGAAACCCTCGATGATGGCGTCGGTGATGCCGCTGGTGACCGACCAGGTCCCCATCACCGCGTTGAGCCGGGTTTCGTCCTGCAGGCCGGCGCACAACGCGGTGGACACCACGTCGAACAACCCGCCGACCACCGGAGTGCCGGTTTGCAGGCCGGTGATGGCCGCGGCGTTTGCCTCGACGCGCCCGGCGATCTCGGCCGAACCGACGATCGTCGGCAGGGCGGGCATGATGTCGCCGATACCCAGCAGCTGCGCCAGCGCCGGGTCATAGCGTCCGCTGCGCATCTGATACAGGTTGGATTCGGAGATATTGGTTTCTTCGCAGGCCAGCTCGCCGGTCAGGCAATAGCGCAGGTAGTCGTGCGCCATCAGCACGCTCCCGATGCGGGCGTAACGTTCCGGCTGATGCCGCTTCAGCCAGCGCAGCAGCGAGACCGGGTGCCCGGTCCACAGCGTTTGGCGCGTTTGCGGATACAGCGCCTGCGGCACGCCCTGTCGCTGCCATTCCTGCACCAGCGCCAGCGCGCGCTGATCGGAAGAGAGCATGGCGTTGCCCAGCGGCTGCCCCTGCTTATCCAGCAGAAACGCCCCCTTACCCTGCGCCGAGATGCCGATGGCCTGGATGGCGCCGGCGGCGACGCCACTGGCGGATAGCACTTCACGGATCACGTCGGCGGCGGTGCGCCACAGCGATGCCATATCGCGCTCGGCCCAGCCGGGCTGCGGCGCGACGATCGCCAGATTGCGCCGCGCAACGCCGTGTTCATGGCCGCTGCGGTCGTATAATCCCGCCTTGATGAAGGTACCGCCGCAGTCGAGCCCCAGCCAATATTCCATCATTCGCTCCTCGCGCTGTGGTCGCATTTATTGGGCAGCATCAACGCCAGCACGGAGGCGATCGCCAGCGAGGCTGCCAGGCTGTAGACACCGACATCCTTGTTGAACAGGCTGATCAGGACGCCGACCATATACGGGCCGCAAAAACCGCCGAGGTTGCCCAGCGCATTGATCACGCCACGTGCGCCACCGGCCACTTCGGCGTTGAACAATTTGGGCGGGATGGTCCAGAACACCCCGGCCGCCGCCTGAATAAATACGCCGCAGCCGACCAGCGCAGCGTAAGACCACCAGATGTGATCCTTCAGCAGCACCGACAGCGCCATGCAGGCGGCAAAGCAGGCCAGCGGCAGGGCGACGAAGACTTTGCGCTTACCGGTGCGATCGGAGAGGGTGGAGATGATCAGCATGCCGAAGATGGCGCCGATATAGGGCAAGATAGCCAGCAGGCCCACTTGCTCCATATCGCCGTGGGTCAGCCCTTTCAAAATGGTCGGCAGCCACAGGGTGTAACCGTAGATACCGGTCTGGTAGAAGAAATTCACCAGGATCAGCTGCCACATGATCCGGTCGCCCAGCACTCGGCGCAGCGAGGCGTTGCGCACCGTTTTTCCTTTGATCAGCAGCTGTTCGTCGTGCAGGGTCTTCACCAGATACTCTTTCTCCGCCTGCGAGATCCATTTGGCTTCCTGCGGCCGGTTGCTGATGGTGAAGTACCACAGCGCCATGACTACCAGCGACAGAGCGCCCTCCACCAGAAACAGCATGCGCCAGTCCCAGGCGGTGATGATCCAACCCGACAGCGGGGCGGTGAGAATGCCGGCGATCGGCACGAACATGATGACGATGGCGTTGGCGCGGCCGCGCTCCTTATCCGGGAACCAGTTGCTGATCATGGTCAGCACCACCGGCAGCATGCCGCCTTCGGAAACGCCGAGGGCGAAGCGCAGGAACAGCAGCTGGTACTGGTTGGTGACCAGCCCGGTCAGCACCGAGATCACCGCCCAGGCCAACAGTGACCAGCCGATGAATTTCTTGCCGTTGCCGTATACCGCCAGCTTGCCGCCGGGCACCTGCAGAAACAGGTAACCGATAAAGAAGATGCCGCCGGCCAGCCCGGCCATCGAGGCGGTGATGCCGAGTTCGTCATCCATGCCGCCGGGCATGGCGAAGGCGATGTTGACCCGATCCATGTAAGAAATGATGCAGGTGATGAGGATCGGCGGCACGATCCTCAGCCAGCGGAGCTTGGGAATAGCCTGGCTTTGGCTGACGGAAACGGAGGCTGTATTCATAAGGACCTCTTTCGATGTTCACTTTTTTGTAGGGTCGGGCGTTATTGTTTTGCTTAATTTGGGCGCAAGGGCGCCCGCACAGGCCTCATGGACCGGTGTTGTTATCGTTACGGGTGCTGCGTCTATCGGGCGCTAAACGACGCCAGCGGTATCTTCACCACCACCTTGCGTATCGCGCAGGGGCGTTGGTTAATGCAGGCCGGGCGATGCACGTCCTGCGGAAAAAATACCGCGAAGTTGCCGGGCCGCATCGTGAGCCAGGATTCGTCGGCCACGTCCTGATAAAACAGGATGTCGCGCTGCGCCAGCAGCTCCTGATGAATGACGTTGTCGCCGTTGTCCGCCGCTACGCCGATAAGCTCGGTACCGCTGACCAGATACTGCACGTCGACGTTTTGCCGGTGGACTTCCGGGCGTAGCGCATCCGGTGGTTGGGTATGCAGATCCAGCACTTGCACCACGTAGCCGGTGGCGGGATCTTCATAGCGCCCTGCGGGCAAGACGCTGAAATCGGTGCGCTGCAAATAGGCGACGGCGTTGGCGACCGGCGTCGGGTACTGCTCGGGCGCGGTGTTGGCGATGTGGCCGAATATCATGATGATCCTCCCGTTACAGCGCCTGAATGCGCGCCCAGACTCGTTCGTCAACCGGAATGCCGTCGCGCAGGTTTTCTTCCAGAATGCGCGGGAACTTGTGGCCCGGCAGGCGAATGGCGACGTCGGGGTTGTCCCGTTCGGCGCTGGTGACGTAATCCATGATGCGCTGCAGTTTTTGATCGCGGCTGTCGCCGTCGATCAACCGGTCTATCTCAATCGCGATGAACACCTGCGAGACGCCGTATTCGTCGCGGTGATCTTCCGTCACTTCCGCCACCGAGGCGCCGCCGGACAGCAGGGTGGCGATCATGTCCAGTACGATCGACAACGCCGATCCTTTCCAGTACCCCATTGGCAAAATGCGCCGATTCTCTTCGATGGTGGCCGGATCGCGGGTCAGGCGGCCGTCGTTGTCGAAGCCGCCGTCCACCGGCAGGGTTTTGCCCGCCAGCCGGTTCAGCTCCAGCGCGCCGTAGGAAAACATCGACATCGACATGTCCACCATGGTGATCGGGTTGCCGGGCACGGCGACGATCAGCGGGTTGGTGCCGATACGGCACGTTTTGGCGCCCCACGGCGGCATCACGGCGATCGAGTTGGTCCAGCAAATGCCGATATAGCCTTTCTCCGCCGCCTGCCAGCCGTAGCCGCCGCCGCGCATCCAGTGGTTGGCGTTGCGCAGCGCCACCAGGCCGATGCCATGATCGTCGGCTAGCTGCATGGCGCGATCCATCATGCGGCGGGCGGTAAGGTTGCCGATTCCCTGGTGCGCATCCCATTGCTCGATCGCCCCCAGCGACAACAGTTTGCTGGGTTCGGCGTCCGGCACGATATCGCCGGCGTCCAGCTGCTGAATAAAGCGCGGAAAGCGGTTAACGCCGTGGGAGTAAACGCCGCTGGCGGTGGTGTCGGCGAACATGCCGGCGCAGTCGTCGGCGAGATGTTCCGCCACGCCGCGCGCCAGCAGCACGCGTTTGAATTGCTGTTTTAACTCGCTGTAACTCACTCTCATGCCGGTTCTCCGCCTGTGCGAATCGTCTGTTTTTGGTTCGCTAAATTTCAATATACGAAATTGCATTTCAAATAAATGCTATCCCGGCGCTTCAGGGAAGTCAAAGCAAGGGGGAGTAAAATTATTCATGAAAAACATGACGTTAAAATTGAGTGGCGATTTTGTGATCGCCGCCACGTTTTGGTGGAGATGGCGTGCTTCAGACGTGACAAAGCAGGGCGGATCAAAACCCACCCTGCGTCTTGCGAGACCCCGGCTAACCGCGGGTGTTCAGCACCATGCGGTAGAGCGAGGTGGTGGCGGTGATATAGAGCTCATCGCCGTTCGGGCCGCCGAAGGTACAATTGGAGACGCGTTCCGGCACGCTGATTTTGTCGATCTGTCGCCCCTGTGGATCAAAGACCAGCACGCCGTCGGCGCAGCTGCAAAACAGATTGCCGGCCCGATCGACGCAGAAGCCGTCCGGGAACCCGGGTTCCACGGTTGCAAAACGGCGGCCGGCTTCCAGCTCGCGACCGTTGACCGCATAGACGCGCAGCTCGCGGCGGCCCAGCGTCGGAAAATCCACGATCGACATGTCCGCCACGTACAGCCATTTTTCATCCGGTGAAAACGCCAGGCCGTTCGGGCGCTGCAGGTCGCAGGCGGCGATGGTCAGCGAACCGTCGCGTGGATCGAAGCTGTAGAGATAGCAGCCGATCACCTGGCTTTCTGATTTGTAACCCTCTTCGTCGCCGATGATGCCGTAGGGCGGATCGGTGAACCACAGGGTGCCGTCGGAACGCACCGCCACGTCGTTCGGCGAGTTAAAGCGCTTGCCGTCGACGCGGTCGATCAACAGGCGCACCTCGCCATCGCTTTCGGTGCGGCTGATGCCGCGCCGCCCGTGTTCACAGCTGACCACACGCCCCTCGCCGTCGCGCGCATTGCCGTTGGCGTAGTGCGACGGCGAGCGGTATAGGCTTAGCTCACCCCGGCGCGACCAGCGGAACATGCGATTGCCTTTCACGTCGCTGAACACCACCGCATCCTCTTGCGGCAGCCAGACCGGCCCTTCGGCCCAAATCGCCGGTGAGCACAAGCGCTCGAGCTGAGCGTGCGTGCGCAATGAATGCCGAATGCCGCCGTTCACTTCACGCCCCAGATCGCTTTGTAATGGCCCTGGTAATCGTTTTGCGGGTCATACAGGTTATTGGCGCCGCCGTCGGCGGCGATATTGTCGCGGGTGACCAGATGCGCCGGGGTGACGTAGCCGGAAGGCGGCTGCTTGGCGAAGGCGCGGTTGAATTCGTCCAGCAGCTGCCAACCGTGCAGTTTCAAGGGCTCCGGCACCGTCGCCGACTGGCTGTCGCCCGACCGGATACGCTGGTAAGCGGAGATTGAACCGTCGCCGGCCGACACGTTGTAAGGCGCGTTCTTGCCGCCTTTGCCGGCGGTTTTCAGCGCCGGCGCCATAAAGTCGAAATACAGATCGTTGATTGCCAGCGCATATTGGAATTTGTCGCCGTACTTCTGCAGCAGGCTGAAGGTCATCGCCGGCATGCGGTTGGCGGTATCTGCCAGCGGCGTGTCGATGAATTCCAGCAGCGTACAGCCGCTGCATTTGGCGATCTCTTCTTTCATGACGTTGGCCTTGTCCAAGGCGATTTGGTACAGCGAGTCGGTGAAGATCAACACGCTCGCCTTGCCGCCGGACTGCACCACCGCGTATTGCGCGGCGATGCGCGCCACTTCGTTGGAATCCGACGTGACGTTATAGAACACGTTGTATTTGGCGATGGGGCCCGGTTCCGGCACCGCATGCCAGGCGGTCAGCACGATGCCCTGCTGTACGGCCTTTTTCAGCGGGATCTTGGCGACGTTAGGGTTCCAGCCGCCGATCACGATGCCGTCTGGTTTCTGGGCGATGGCCTGATTGAGCGATGCCAGTTGATCTTTCACCGAGCCGCCGCCGTCGAGCGTTTCCAGCTTCCAGCCGGCGGCTTTCGCCGCTTCGCTCAACCCCTGTTGTACCCCTTGCACGCCGCCGTTCTTCATGTCGGAGGCGATAAAAATGATCTTCTTGTTGGCCTGCAGCTGCGGGCCGCTGGTGGGGCCGTCCCACTGGGTGGCGCTGGCGGTAGCCTTCGCCACGGCGGCGGTGGCCTGATCGAGATAGGCGTCGGCCCAGACCGGCGATGCGGCGAGCAAGAATGTGGTGAACCCCGGTAACAGCCAAATGCGTTTCATGGTGTGCTCCTGGTTTAAGGGTGTGTCGCTGTCTGATTGTTGTTGTCAGGCGGCGTCGCCTGGCTGCGTTGTACCGCTTTCTGATTGAGCAGCCGACGGCGTTGGGCATAGCCGGCCAGAGTGATCGACAGCAACAGCGTCGCGCCGTTGAACAGCGGCTCGACCCAGAATTCGCCACCGAACTGCTGGATGCCGGCGATGCCGATAGCCAGAATGGCGATGCCGACCACGGTGCCCCAGACGTTGACGCGCCCTGGGCGAATAGTGGTGCTGCCGAGGAAGGCGCCGACCAGCGCTGGCAGCAGATAGTCCATGCCGACGCTGGCCTGGCCGACGCCCTGTTCGGCGGCGATCAACACACCGCTGAAACCGGTGAGCACGCTGGAGGCGATGAAGGCGCCGATGGTAAAGCGGTTGACCGAAATGCCGTTCAGGCGCGCCGCCGCCGGGTTGCCGCCCACCGCATACATGCAGCGGCCGAGCGGGGTGTGTTCGGTGATGAGCCACAGCACCACCGCGACGATCAGCACGTAAAATGCCACGATCGGAATGCCGGCGATCTCGGTGTGGTGCAGCGCGATGAAGGCATCCGGCAAGTCGCCGACGATCTGCCGCCCGCCGGAGTGCCACAGGGCAATGGCGTACAGTACGGTGCCGGAGCCGAGGGTGGCGACGAAGCTGTCGATATCGGCCAGCGCCACCAGAATGCCGTTCAGCAACCCGTACAGCGCCGAGATCGCCAGCACCGTCAGCACCGCCATCTGCCAGGAGAAGCCGTATTCCACCTGCAGCGTGATCGCCAGAATGTGCCACAGCACAATGCCGAAACCGACGTTAAGATCGATCTTGCCCACGATCATCGGGATGGTCGCCGCCAGCGCCAACAGGGCGATTTTGGCCTTGCTCGACAAGATAGCCTGAAGCGTCAGCATTGATGCGAAGGAGGGGGTGAGCAGTGAGAACAGCACGACCAGCGCGATGCACAGCAGCAGCAGGCCATAGCGGGTGAGAACCTGCATCAGCCACGGGCCGGCGCCGTCCTGCGCCAGGCTGACGCGCTGCTCCAGTGCGGTTGATTTAACGGATGTTTTAGACATGGCCTACCTCGGATTCTGACGTGATTGCGACGTTTTCCCCGGTGCTGGCAGAGGCCAGCTCCAATAAATTGGCGAATGACACCTGCTGATTTTTCAGCTCGCCGACCACTTTCCCGCGGTTGAATACCAGTGCGCGGTTGCAAATATGGGCGATCTCCTCGAAATCGTTGGAGATAACCAGCACTGCCACGCCTTCCGCCAGGGATTTATTCAGCAGATGGTAGATTTCCGCGCGCGCGCCGACGTCCACGCCGGCGGTGGGATCTTCCAGGATCAGCAGCGGCGCCCCCAGATGCATCCAGCGCGCCATCACCACCTTTTGCTGGTTGCCGCCGGATAGCGCGCTGATATCGATATTGACGTCCTTGGGGCGTACGTCGAACAGCTGCACCTTCCACCAACTGGCGCCGATCTCCGCTCGTCGCCCGTAGCGGGAGAGCAGCCGGTGGCCGCTGGCGCAGGGGTTGATAAACAGGTTTTCACGCACGCTCATCGACATCACCAGGCTTTCGCCGGTGCGATCGCCCGCCACCAGCGAAACGCCGCAGGCCATCGCCTGCTGCGGGGTGCTCGCCTGATAGGGCCGATCGCGAAATCGAATCGCGCCGCCGTCGGCCTGGCGCAACCCGAACAGCAGCCGGCCAATCTCTTCTTGCCCGGCCCCGCGCAGGCCGGCCAGCGCCAGCATCTCGCCCGGCTGCAAATCGAAGCTCACCGGGCCGATGTCGCCCACCGTGACGCTATCGAGCTGCAGCACCGGCGGACGATGTTCCGGCAGCGGTTCGCGCTGATCGTCCGCCATCGCTTCGCCGACGATGGTTTGCACCAGATCGCGCAGCGAGTAGTCGGCGGTGCGACCGCCGGCGACATAGCGCCCGTCGCGCATCACGCAGATCCGATCGGCGATTTCGATCACTTCGTCCAGACGGTGGGTGACATAAATCATGCCGACCTTTTTGGCGCGCAGCCGGTTGATCACGGCGAACAGATGACGCACGTCGTTGGCGGGCAGGGAGGCGGTCGGTTCATCCAGCACCAGCAGCTCGGCGTTGACCGCCACCGCGCGAGCGATCGCCAGCAGCGATTTTTCGGTGCGCGACAGTTCGAAGACGCGCGCATCGGGATCGAGCGCGATGCCGACGTCTTGCAGCGCCTGCGCCGCCCGGCGGCGAATGGCGCGCCAGTCGATCAGCCCAAAGCGGCGGGGAAACCCCATCACCAGCGCCATGTTCTCCGCCACCGTCATCCATTCGATCAGGCCGAGATCCTGATGAATAAAGGCGATCGGCTGGCGGCTGGTGCTTTTTATCGCGGCGGCGGAGGCGATGCTTGCGCCCTGAAAGCGAATATCGCCGCCGTCGCGCGGGTAGACGCCCGCCAGCACTTTGATCAGCGTCGATTTGCCGGCGCCATTTTCGCCCAGCAACGCCAGAACTTCGCCCGGCATCACCTGCAGGCTGACGTCGTTGACCGCCACGTTGCCGCCAAATCGTTTGACGATGTGGCTGAGGGTAAGGATGGGTTGTGCCGCATTATCCATAGTCATGTGATGCGCCCCTGGTGTCGTGCCCGTGCGAAGATGTCGGGCAAATTAGCCAAACTGCTGGTGAGTATCTGGTCTTTAAATTTCAATATGCGAAATTCAATTTCAAAAATAATATGACGTTCGTTGCGCTAAATCAAAGGCGGTGAGGTTTTAATTATTGTTATTAAACAATGAGTTATTTTTTACTTTGCGGAAGTGTGACCGATGGCTCACTTCAACACGGGGGAAATATTGCGGATTTTTATCCCGCTGCGGACAATGAAACGGCGTTCCGTCTTCACCTGATGCGGGCCTTGGGGTAACATGCCCGGCAAAGAGCCTGCTGACTTTGCCGCAGCGCCGGTTGGCGGTTCGACACTGGAGAGATTTTCGCTATGAGCCTGAAAGCCGTCGACGAGAAAGATGACAAGAAAGACAAACCGCTGGGCAGCCAAAGCCTGTTCCGCGGTTTGCAGTTGATTGAGATCCTGAGTAATTTCCCCAACGGATGTCCGCTGGCGCATTTGTCCGAGCTGGCCGGCATGAACAAGAGCACGGTGCACCGCCTGCTGCAGGGGTTGCACACCAGCGGCTATGTGACCCAGGCGCCGTCGCCGGGCAGCTACCGCCTGACCACCAAGTTCATTTCCATCGGCCAGAAGGCGCTGTCGTCACTCAACATCATTCACGTGGCCGCGCCGCATTTGGAACAGCTGAATCTGGAAGTGGGCGAGACGGTCAACTTCTCCAGCCGCGAAGACGACCACGTCATCCTGATCTACAAGCTGGAGCCGACCACCGGCATGATGCGCACCCGCGCCTATATCGGCCAGCATATGCCGCTGTACTGTTCGGCGATGGGTAAAATCTTCATGGCTTACGGCAACGATGATTACCCGGCTCACTACTGGCAGACTCACCAGCAAGAGATTCAGACGCTGACGCGCAATACCATTACCGAGCTGCCGAAGATGTATGAGGAACTGGCCGATATTCGCCAGCGCGGCATGGCGATGGATCGCGAGGAAAACGAGCTGGGGGTCTCCTGCGTGGCAGCACCGGTGTTCGATATTCAACAGCGCGTGCCTTATGCGGTGTCGGTTTCTCTGCCGACCGCCAAGCTGCAGCAGATCGGCGTCAAAAGCTTGATTAAACCGGTGCTGGCCACCGCGCAACGCATCTCTCAGGAGCTGGGGTTCGTCACGCCGATTTAAGTATTAGCATCTCTGATACTGGATTAGAAACATCAATTTCACCTAATGATCGCTTCCTCGTATGATGCGCGTGTTGACCGACACGCGCCCTCGTCCGGCGCCTTTTATCATTCGAGGAATCCCCATGTTAGCCGTCTTCCTGCAGGGCTTTGCCCTGAGCGCCGCCATGATCCTGCCGCTGGGCCCGCAGAACGTATTCGTGATGAACCAGGGCATTCGCCGCCAGTATCATTTGATGATTGCCTCGTTGTGCGCGTTGAGCGATATCGTGCTGATCTGCGCCGGTATTTTCGGCGGCAGCGCATTGCTGACCCGCTCGCCGTTGCTGCTGGCGCTGGTCACCTGGGGCGGGGTGGCGTTTCTGCTGTGGTACGGCTGGGGCGCGTTCCGTTCCGCCTTCAGCCCGCAACCTGCGCAGGCCGCGGCGCAGGAGCTGGCGCAGAGCCGCTGGCGCCTCGTGGTCACCATGCTGGCGGTCACCTGGCTGAACCCGCACGTCTATCTGGATACCTTTGTGGTGCTCGGCAGCCTGGGCGGGCAGCTGACGGCGGACGTGCGTTCCTGGTTCGCGCTTGGCGCGGTCAGCGCGTCGGCGGTGTGGTTCTTCGGGTTGGCGCTGCTGGCCTCCTGGCTGGCGCCGTGGCTGAACACGCAGCGGGCGCAGCGCATCATCAACGCGCTGGTCGGGCTGGTGATGTGGGGCATCGCGCTGCAGCTGGCCTGGCAGGGGGCAAATTTATAAGAATTTGTCACTAATCCGAATTCAAAACGCCGCGCGATATGCTACGTTTGATGCCAGGAAACCGGCGGTTCTCACAGGGAAAAGCCGGCGATCAGAGACAGCCTGTCATTAAGGAGACACTGTGAAGCTAAAAGCATTGGCTATGGCCGCAATGGTCGGATTAGGGACGTTACCGATGGCGCTGCAGGCGGCTGAAGTGCCTGAAGGGCCGCACGTCGTCACCTCCGGCACCGCCAGCGTGGACGCCACGCCGGATATCGCCACCCTGGCGATCGAAGTGAGCGTCTCCTCCAAAGACGCCGCCCAGGCGAAGAAGCAGGTAGACGAGCGCGTGGCGCAGTACTTTGATTTCCTGCAGAAAAACAACATCGAGAAGAAAGACATCAGCGCCGCCAACCTGCGCACCCAGCCGGAATACGATTACCTGAAAACCGGCGAGTCGGTGTTGAAGGGCTACCGGGCGGTGCGCCAGGTGCAGGTGACTCTGCGTCAGCTGGACAAGCTGAACGAGCTGCTGGACGGCGCGCTGAAATCCGGCCTGAACGAGATCCGCGCGGTGGAGCTGGGCGTCGCCAAGCCGGACGTGTATCGCGAGCAGGCGCGGCAAAAAGCGATCGAGAACGCGACTCAACAGGCCGAATCCCTGGCCAAAGGCTTCCACGCCAAGCTGGGACCGGTGTACAGCATTCGCTACCGGGTCGCCAACTACCAGCCGATGCCGGTGGCGCGGATGTATAAGGCGGCCGGTGCGGCGGCGGAAAGCGACGCGGCGCAAACCTATGAACAGCAAAGCATTCACTTCGACGATCAGGTGGACGTGGTGTTCGAGCTGCAGCGTAACGCCGCGCAGTAAGGTTATCGTATTGAAGAAAAGGTTCGCTGCGGCGAACCTTTTTTCGTTTTAATCCTGGCGGAGCACCTGGTGACCGTGTTCCAGCAGCGCGTCGGTCACTTTGCGCATCATGCGGCTTTCCGGCGCGAAACGGTGCCAGTACAGCATGCGGCGCTGGTATAGCCCGGGCGTCAGATCGATCAGTTCACCGGATGCCAGCTCCTTTTCGATCTGCAGATGCGGGATCATACAGCAGGTGGTGCCCTGACGCGCCAGCTGCACGAAGGCTTCCGATGAGTTCACGATGTGGCAGGGCACGCTGCCCGGCGACAGATCGAAGTTCTGCTGCAGGAATGCCTGATGCATGTCGTCGAGATGATCGAAGGCCACCGCCGGCGCTTTCAGCAGCGCGGAGCGGGTGACGCCGTTCGGGAAATAGCGCTCGGCGAAGCCGCTGGAGGCCACGAACAGGTAGTCCAGCGCCCCCAGCCGATCCACCAGGCAGCTCGGCAGCGGCTGCGGCTGAATACTCACCGCGCCCACCACCTCACCGCGGCGCAGCCGCTCCTGGGTGCGGGTTTCATCTTCCACCTGCAGATTCAGGCGAATGGGGGAGTCCGCCAGCACTGGCTTCAGCGCCGGCAGCAGCCAGGTTGCCAGACTGTCGGCGTTGACCGCCAGCGACAGCAGCAGCGGCGTATCGACGCCGGTGTCATTGCCGAGCCACTCTTCCTCCAGCAGCTCCACCTGATGCAGCAGCGCCAGCAGCTTTTGCCCTTGTTCGGTCGGGCGCGGCGGCACGGTACGAACCAGCAGCGGTTGGCCGAACAGGTTTTCCAGCTGTTTGATGCGTTGGGATACCGCCGATTGCGTGATACAGAGTTTTTGCGCGGCGCGCTCGAAGCCGCGCTCACGGATCACCGCGTCCAGCGCTTGCAGCGTACGATAGTCTGGGCGTTTCATCGGAAAGATATCCCTTAAATTAGAATGATACCGGCACTATGCCACATTTTGCGCACGGCGCAGGTGGAAAAATCACGCCCCCAGCTCGCCGCCAAGCGGGTAAAAATGCGGGCTGCGGTAAATAAGTGTGATCCTGCCGGCGTGAAAAATAGCGTTTTACCCTATAATACGCACACGTTTTCGTACAGAGGCAAGGGACATATTATGACGCAGGATGAACTGAAAAAAGCGGTGGGCTGGGCGGCGCTGGAATACGTGACGCCGGGCACCATCGTCGGGGTCGGCACCGGTTCTACCGCCGCCCACTTTATTGACGCGCTGGGCTCCATCAAGCACCAGATCGAAGGCGCGGTGTCCAGCTCAGACGCCTCCACCGCCAAGTTGAAAAGCCTCGGCATCCACGTGTTCGACAGCAACGAAGTGGACTCGCTCGATATCTACGTGGACGGCGCGGACGAAATCAACGGCCATATGCAGATGATCAAGGGCGGCGGCGCTGCGCTGACGCGCGAGAAGATCATCGCCGCCATCGCCAAGAAATTTATCTGCATTGTCGACGCCAGCAAGCAGGTGGACGTGCTGGGCAAGTTCCCGCTGCCGGTGGAAGTGATCCCGATGGCTCGCTCTTACGTGGCGCGCGAGCTGGTGAAACTCGGCGGCCTGCCGGAGTATCGCCAGAACGTGGTGACCGACAACGGCAACGTGATCCTCGATGTGCATAACCTGAGCATCACCGACGCCATCGCGCTGGAGAACAAGATCAACGGCATCGCCGGCGTGGTGACCGTGGGGCTGTTCGCCAACCGCGGCGCGGACGTGGCGCTGGTCGGCACCCCGGAAGGCGTGAAAGTAGTCAAATAAGCCTCTGCCGTCTGTGGCCCGGTAGCGCCGGGCCGCATAATTCTTCGGTTAAAATATCTTTTCTGAAAAACGGCAAATTTGGTGACTTATGTCACATTGTGAAAGCTGACTCCCCAAAGCTTCTGCTGAAAACTTTCCCTATGGCATTTTCTGCCGTAAACCGCCATCAACGCTGCGCCTTGTCCTGCCGGGCAGGCAATCGTTTGTATTGCCGCCCGCGTTATTTTTGTTATGTTGGATGGGAGCTGTGTCGTCACAGCCGCTTCTGAAGTCTGAACATAGGGTCGGGTAAATGGCAAAAGTATCATTGGAGAAAGACAGGATTAAATTCCTGTTGGTGGAAGGGGTTCATCAGAGCACGGTCGATAATTTACGTGCCGCCGGTTATACCAACATCGAATACCACAAAGGTGCGTTAGACACCGAATCGCTGAAGGCATCCATCCGCGATGCACACTTCGTCGGCATCCGATCGCGTACGCATCTGACCGAAGAGGTGTTCGCCGCCGCAGAAAAACTGGTGGCGGTGGGCTGCTTCTGCATCGGCACCAACCAGGTTGATCTGAAAGCGGCGACCAAACGCGGTATTCCGGTCTTCAACGCCCCCTTCTCCAATACCCGATCCGTGGCCGAAATGGTGCTGGGCGAGCTGCTGTTGATGCTGCGCGGCATTCCGGCCGCCAACGCCAAGGCGCACCGCGGCGTGTGGCACAAATTGGCCGTGGGCTCTTATGAGGCGCGCGGCAAAAAGCTGGGCATCATCGGCTACGGCCACATCGGCACCCAGCTGGGCATTCTGGCCGAAGGGCTGGGCATGAAAGTGTTCTTCTACGATATCGAGAACAAACTGCCGTTAGGCAACGCGCAGCAGGTGCGTCATCTGTCCGATCTGCTCAATATGAGCGACGTGGTGACGCTGCACGTGCCGGAAACGCTGGCCACCAAGAACATGATGGGGGCGGAAGAGCTGGCGCTGATGAAGCCGGGCGCGATTCTGATCAACGCCTCGCGCGGCACCGTGGTGGATATTCCCGCGCTGTGCGACGCGCTGGCCAGCAATCACCTGGCGGGCGCGGCGATCGACGTCTTCCCGGAAGAGCCGGCGACCAACAGCGATCCGTTCAACTCGCCGCTGTGCGAGTTCGATAACGTGCTGCTGACGCCGCACATCGGCGGTTCCACGCAGGAAGCGCAGGAGAACATCGGCGACGAAGTGGCCGGCAAGCTGGCGAAATACTCCGACAACGGTTCGACTCTGTCCGCCGTCAACTTCCCGGAAGTGTCGCTGCCGGCGCATGGTCCGAACGCCAGCCGCCTGCTGCACATCCACGAAAACCGTCCGGGCGTGCTGACGCAGATTAACCAGATCTTCGCCGAAGAGGGGGTTAACATCGCCGCGCAGTATCTGCAAACCGGGCCGGAAATCGGCTACGTGGTGATCGACATCGAAGCGGAAACCGCGCGCGCCGACGCCGCGCTGCAGCGTATGAAGGCCATCGACGGCACCATTCGCGCCCGTCTGCTGTTCTGATTCGGCGGCTCGCCGCAACGAAAAAGGCCGGAGCGATCCGGCCTTTTCTATTTGGGCTCGTGCCACGCCCAGCTGCAGAGCGGGGTGAGGATTTCCGGCAGCGGGATATCCCAGTGCTCGGTCGGCAGGTGCTCCACCTGCTGGCAATCATGGGCCAGGCCGATGGGATAGGGGCCGCCGCTGCGCCAGTTTTGCAGGGTGCGATCGTAAAAACCGCCGCCCATGCCCAGACGCTGTCCGGTATGATCGAATGCCACCAGCGGTGTCAGCACCACCTCCAGTTCGCCCAGCGGTAACACCTGGCGCACATCGAGCCGCGGCTCGAGAATATTGAAGCGGTTGCGCACCAGCGGTGTTTCCGGCGCATAGCGCAGAAACAGCAGGTGTCCTGAACTGAACGGATGCAGTACCGGCAGGTAAACCTGTTTGCCGAGCGTCCACAGACGCTCGATCAGCGGCCCGGTGTCGAGTTCGCCGTCAAACGACAAAAATACCGCGATGTTGTGCGCGGCCTGAATACGTGTGTGCGCGGCGAGGCGTTCGGTTATCTTGTCTGCGGCAAAGCGTTGCTGGCCCGGCGTAAGCTCGCGCCGACGTTGGCGAATGAGTTGACGAATGGCTTGGCGCTGCTGCGCGAATTGGGGTTGAAAAGACATCGTATCAGGCTTGCTCAGTGTGGCGTTCAGCACACATAAACCGCTGAGAAGGGGAATCTCCGAGATGCCGTCGCAGGCTGTAACCCTTGAACCCATGGTTCAAGGTGAACGTGCCGTCGCAATCTTAAGGCTTCTCGGCGCACCGAGCGTGCTCACCGATCGCGGAGCAACACATTCTGTTTGTACTAAATATCGGCTCAGGGGACTGGCCCGCTGGCGAACATCTCAGAGAAATTTTGTACTCGTTGCTGAAACTTTGATTTCAACAACTTAAGTTATTCGAATTGTGCATCCTGACGTTCAGAGATGCGACCTTGTTCAAGCAGCGCTTGTTCAATGGTCTGCTGCAGCATCCGTATGCGTTGTTCCATATTGGACGCATAGTCACGGGTTTTCAACCGTTCTTGAGCAAGTTCGTGACAGACGTTCAATGCCGCGATGAAAACCAGTTGCTCAGTATTGGAGACTCTAGTGCGAACTTTAAGATCTTGCAACCGTTGGTTAAGATCGTCCGCCGCCATATTCAACGCATCTTGTTGTTCTGGCGGGCAATTGACTCTTAACGAGCGGCCAAAAATTTGAATATCTACCGGTTGTGCAGACATGCCACCTTCCTGCCTAAATTTCGCGCCAGCCTTGTCCGCCCTGGCCGGGCCGTCAAAGCGGGCGCCACTATATATACCTCGGTACCAAGATACAACCCCTTTTTCAGTACCTGGTTGTAATCTACTGTGGCGCACATTGCCAGTCAAAAAAGGGTTTCAAAATGCGTATTTACCGCACTTTCGTCACCCGCCGGCGCAGTGTGAAACCTGCCACATCGCGATTATAACTAGCCACTGAGGTGTCGCGCTTATCTGGTATAGCGACGGACCTTGGTGGTAGCATAACACGAACTTATCCTGCCAACGATGACGAATGCGCATGTCTATACAGAATACATTTCCAAGTTACCAATCTTTGACCGTGGCCCTCAACCAGCAGTCGGTGGCGCTGACCGCGGCAGAAATGCACGGCCTGATCAGCGGCCTGCTGTGCGGCGGCAGCCGTGACGCCGGCTGGCAGGCGCTGGTGCACGATCTGACCAACGAAGGCGTCGCCTTCCCGCAGGCGCTTAGCCAACCGCTGCAGCAGCTGTATGAAGTGACGCGTGACACGCTGGAAGATGACGAATTCCTGTTCCAACTGATGCTGCCTGAAGGGGAGATCGTTAGCGTGTTCGATCGCGCCGACGCGCTGGGCGGTTGGGTCAACCACTTCCTGCTCGGGCTGGGCATGATGCAGCCGAAGCTGGCTCAGGTGAAAGACGAGGTCGGTGAAGCGATCGACGATCTGCGCAACATCGCGCAGCTGGGCTACGACGAAGACGAAGATCAGGAAGAATTGGAACAGTCGTTGGAAGAAGTGGCGGAGTATGTGCGGGTTGCCGCCATCATGTGCCACGGCGAATTCACCCGTCACAAGCCCACGGCGCCGGAAAACATCAAACCGACGTTGCACTAAACGTTCTATCGCCCCTCCGCCGGCGGTGCGGATGGCATGATTTCAGGAGAAGGTAATGACTCAGCAGGAATTCAACAACCGCCGCCAGGCGCTGTTGGCGAAAATGGCGCCGGCCAGCGCGGCGGTTATTTTCTCTGCGCCGGAAACGACGCGCAGTGCAGATTCAGACTATCCCTATCGGCAGAACAGCGACTTTTGGTACCTGACCGGCTTCAATGAGCCGGAAGCGGTGCTGGTGCTGATTAAAAGCGACGAAACGCACAACCACAGCGTGTTGTTCAACCGGGTGCGCGATCTGACGGCGGAAATCTGGTTTGGCCGCCGCCTGGGGCAAGACGCCGCGCCGGCGAAGCTGGGCGTGGATCGCGCGCTGCCGTTCGATGAAATCAATGACCAGCTGCACCTGCTGCTCAACGGCCTGGACGTGGTCTACCACGCGCAGGGCGAATACGCCTATGCCGATCAGATCCTGTTCGGCGCGCTGGACAAGCTGCGCAAGGGGTTCCGCCAGAGCCTGCAGGCGCCGGCCACCGTTACCGACTGGCGGCCGTGGCTGCACGACATGCGGCTGTTCAAGTCGCCGGAAGAGCTGGCGGTGATGCGCCGCGCCGGTGAGATCAGCGCGTTGGCGCATACCCGCGCGATGGAAAAATGCCGCCCAGGCATGTTCGAATACCAGCTGGAAGCGGAAATTCATCATGAATTCACCCGCCTCGGCGCCCGTTACCCGTCTTACAACACCATCGTCGGCAGCGGCGAAAACGGCTGTATCCTGCACTACACCGAGAACGAGAGCCAGATGCGCGACGGCGATCTGGTGCTGATCGACGCCGGCTGCGAGTACCAGGGGTACGCCGGCGACATCACCCGCACCTTCCCGGTCAACGGCAAGTTCAGCCGGCCGCAGCGCGCGGTGTACGACATTGTGCTGGCGTCGCTGCAGCGCGCTTTGGAACTGTTCAAACCCGGCACCAGCATTCGCGAAGTCAATGACGAAGTGGTGCGCATCATGGTGGTCGGGCTGGTGGAGCTGGGCGTATTGAAAGGTGAAGTCGACTCGCTGATCGCCGAGCAGGCGCACCGTCAGTTCTTCATGCACGGGCTGAGCCACTGGCTGGGTCTCGATGTGCACGACGTTGGCCACTACGGCACGCCGAGCCGCGATCGGCTGCTGGAGCCGGGCATGGTGCTGACCGTGGAGCCGGGGCTGTACATCGCGCCGGATGCGGACGTGCCGGCGGAGTACCGCGGCATCGGCATCCGCATCGAGGATGATATCGTGATCACCGCCGACGGCAATGAAAACCTGACCGCCACCGTGGTGAAAGACGCCGATGCCATCGAGGCCTTGATGGCGGCGGCAAGGTCGTAGCATGAGCGTTATTATCGTTGGCGGCGGTATGGCGGGCGCGACGTTGGCGCTGGCCATTTCGTCGCTCACTCAGGGAAGAATGGCGGTGGATCTGGTCGAGGCGACCCGGCCGGATGACCGCAGCCACCCAGGTTTTGACGCCCGCGCCATCGCATTGGCGCAGGGTACCTGCCAACAGCTGGCGCGCATCGGCGTTTGGCCGGCGCTGCGCGATTGCGCTACGCCGATCACTCAGGTGCACGTCAGCGATCGCGGGCACGCCGGCTTCGTGAATCTGCAGGCGCAAGATTATCAGGTCGATGCGCTCGGCCAGGTGATCGAACTGCACGACGCCGGGCAGCGGCTGTTCGCGCTGCTGGCCAAGGCGCCGGGTGTCACGCTGCACTGCCCGGCGCGGGTGGTGGACGTGATCCGCACCGCAGAGCGGGCGGAAGTGCTGCTGGACAACGGCCAGCGTCTGCGCGGGCAGCTGCTGGTGGCGGCCGACGGTTCGCGCTCTGCGCTGGCGCAGGCCTGCAACGTGCAGTGGCGGCAGGAGGACTATCCGCAGTTCGCCACCATCGCCAACGTCACCACGGCGGAAGATCCGCAGGGGCGCGCCTTTGAGCGCTTTACCCGCTATGGGCCGCTGGCGCTGTTGCCGATGTCGCAAGGGCGCAGTTCACTGGTGTGGTGCCATGCGCGTGAAGATCGCGTCCAGGTGGATGCCTGGGACGACGAGCGCTTTATCGCCGAGCTGCAACAAGCTTTCGGCTGGCGGCTGGGGCGTATCCTCAAGGCCGGTAAACGGCACAGTTATCCACTCGGGCTGCTGACCGCCGATCGCCATGTCAGCCACCGGCTGGCGCTGGTGGGCAACGCGGCGCAAACGCTGCATCCTATCGCCGGGCAGGGGTTCAACCTTGGCCTGCGCGACGTGATGTCGCTGGCGGAAACGCTGGCGGAAGCGGCAGACAGCGGCGAAGACGCCGGCGGTTACGCACTGCTGAGCCGTTATCAGCAGCGGCGGCAAAACGATCAACAGGCGACGATCGGCGTGACCGACGGGTTGATTCATCTGTTCGCCAACCGTTATGGCCCGCTGGTGATTGGGCGCAATCTGGGGCTGATGGCGATGGAACGTTTGCCGGCGATACGCGATGCCTTCGCCAAGCGTACGCTGGGCTGGGTGGAACGTTAGAGACATGGTCGGGCGCTTTAACGCGCCCAAAGCGCGGCGCGGCAAGGCGTCGCGCGTTATTTAAGGAAATCGAGCAGCATGCAATCATTTGACGTGATTATCGCCGGTGGCGGTATGGTGGGGCTGGCGTTGGCCTGCGGCCTGCAGGGCAGCGGGCTGCGCGTGGCGGTGCTGGAGCAGCGCCAGCCGGAGATGGCGCCGCCGTCGGAACAGCCGGCCCTGCGCGTCTCCGCCATCAATGCCGCCAGCGAGCGTTTGCTGCAGCACATCGGCGTGTGGGACGACATTCTCCAGCTGCGCGCCAGCGCCTACAATGCGATGGAAGTGTGGGATCGCGACAGCTTCGGCAAGATTGCTTTCCGCGGCGACGAGTGCGGCTTCAGCCACCTCGGCCACATCATCGAAAATTCGGTGATCCAGCAGGCGCTGTGGAAACGCGCCGAAAGCCTGTCGGACATCACGCTGATTACCCCGGCCGCGCTCAAGCAGGTAGCATGGGGCGAAAATGACGCCTTCGTCACGCTGGAGGACGGGCGCATGCTGACCGCCCGGTTGGTGATCGGCGCCGACGGCGCCCAGTCGTGGCTGCGCCAGCATGCCGATATCCCGCTCACCTTCTGGGATTACCGTCACCACGCGCTGGTGGCCACCGTTCGCACCGAAGAACCGCATCAGGCGACGGCGCGGCAAATTTTCCACGGCGACGGCATTCTGGCGTTCCTGCCGTTCAGCGATCCGCATTTGAGCTCTATCGTCTGGTCGGTGACGCCGGAAGAAGCCGAACGGCTCAAACGGCTGGAACCGGAGCAATTCAACCGCGAACTGGCGATGACCTTCGACATGCGCCTGGGGGCTTGCAGCCTGGAAAGCGAACGGCTGGCGTTCCCGTTGACCGGCCGCTATGCGCGCAGCTTCGCCGCGCACCGCCTGGCGCTGGTGGGCGATGCGGCGCATACCGTGCACCCGCTTGCCGGGCAGGGCGTGAACCTGGGCTTTATGGATGCCGCCGAGCTGATTTCCGAACTGCGCCGCCTGCAGCGGCAGGGCAAGGATATCGGCCAGCACCTCTATCTGCGCCGCTATGAGCGCCGCCGCAAACATGGCGCGGCGGTGATGCTGGCCAGCATGCAGGGTTTCCGCGAACTGTTTGACGGCAACCACCCGGCCAAAAAGCTGCTGCGCGACGTGGGCCTGCGGCTGGCGGACAGCCTGCCGGGCGTCAAGCCTAAGCTGGTGCGTCAGGCGATGGGCCTGAACGATCTGCCCGAGTGGCTTGCCTGATCCCTTCCTTCTGCGGGCCCGCACCGGGCTCGCGCTTCTCGCCTTATTCCATCGCTTTTCCTTATATAACCCTTCATTTGAAATAATCTAATTTCAGCCGCTTTTTATCATTACTTTTTCTAATTCCATGTTCGGTTATCAAAAGTCGGGATCCCATGCGCGGCCATCTGTTTGTTATATAACTTCGGCGTTTTACCGCTTTAATTGTTAATTTTGTGCCTTAAGGCGCATTTTTCCAGTGAAAAACTCTGCACACTACCCCGGCATTTTACCGCACGGGAACGGCGATGAGCCTATTTTAACTTATGGTTAATGTGGTCGTTCGGTGATAAGTTCGAGGGAAAGGTATCGTTTGCGTCACGGCGGTTACACGCAGTTTCCGCCCGTCCCGGCGCAGCATTTGTGTTGAGCAGTCAGTGCGCCATGGCGATCGGGCCGCGAGCCAGGCTCCGCCGCATTGCGTGGCAGCACCCTAACTTCTAGCGACGAGTGGAAAGAGGGAAAAGATGGCAAAGCAAACCCCACTGTACGACCAGCACGTGGCGTGCGGTGCGCGCATGGTAGACTTTCACGGCTGGATGATGCCGCTGCACTACGGCTCGCAGCTCGATGAGCACCACGCGGTGCGTCAGGATGCCGGCATGTTCGACGTGTCTCACATGACCATTGTAGATCTGCACGGCGCCCGCACCCGCGAGTTCCTGCGCTACCTGCTGGCGAACGACGTCGCCAAACTGACCCAACCCGGCAAAGCGCTGTACACCGGCATGCTGAATGCCTCCGGCGGCGTGATCGACGACCTGATCGTTTATTTCCTCACTGAAGACTATTTCCGCCTGGTGGTGAACTCCGCCACCCGCGACAAAGACCTGGCCTGGATCGAAGAGCACGCCGCGCCGTATGGCGTCGCGCTGACGGTGCGCGACGATCTGGCGCTGATCGCAGTGCAGGGCCCGCAGGCCAAAGAGCGTGCCGGCACCCTGTTCACCCCGGAACAAAAAAGCGCGGTCGAAGGCATGAAGCCATTCTTCGGCGTGCAGGCCGGCGAGCTGTTCATCGCCACCACCGGTTACACCGGCGAGGCCGGCTATGAGATCGCGCTGCCGAAAGAGCAGGCGGCGGATTTCTGGCAAAAATTGCTGGCCGCGGGCGTCAAGCCGGCCGGTCTGGGCGCGCGCGACACGCTGCGTCTGGAAGCGGGCATGAACCTCTACGGGCAAGAGATGGATGAAGGCGTTTCGCCGCTGGCCGCCAACATGGGCTGGACCATCGCCTGGCAGCCGGAAGATCGCCGTTTCATCGGCCGCGAAGCGCTGGAGCAACAGCGCGAGCAGGGCACCGAGCAACTGGTCGGCTTGATCATGACGGAAAAAGGCGTATTACGTAATGAGCTGCCGGTGCGTTTCACCGACGCGGCGGGGCAAACCCACGAAGGCGTGATCACCAGCGGCTCGTTCTCTCCGACGCTGGGCTTCAGCATCGCGCTGGCGCGCGTGCCGGCAGGCATCGGCGAGCAGGCTATCGTGCAGATCCGCAACCGTGAAATGCCGGTCAAAGTGACCAAGCCCGGTTTCGTTCGCGCCGGCAAGCCGCTGACAAATTGATTTTTTATTGATTGATTCTTTTAATTCTTCGAAGGAGTAACCGGCGATGAGCAATGTGCCAACAGAATTGAAATACGCATCCTCCCACGAGTGGGTTCGTGCAGAAGGTAACGGCGTTTACACCGTAGGCATCACCGAACACGCGCAGGAACTGCTGGGCGATATGGTGTTTGTCGATCTGCCGGAAGTGGGCCGCAGCGTCGCCGCCGGTGAAGATTGCGCCGTGGCGGAATCCGTCAAGGCGGCGTCGGACATTTACGCGCCAATCAGCGGCGAAATCGTGGCGGTGAACGGCGAGCTGGAAAGTTCCCCGGAGCTGGTCAACAGCGAACCTTACGGTGACGGCTTCCTGTTCCAGATTAAAGCCTCCGACGAAGGCGAGCTGGCGAACCTGCTGGACGCCGCGGCTTATCAGGCCTCGATCGACGAGTAATCGTGACCACGCCCCAGGCCTCTCGGCCGGGGCGTTTTAGTTACCGTTCAAGCTATATCCCGTATCACGCAAGCATTCAGGAATTTGTAGCAATGACTCAGACACTCAGCCAACTCGAACACAGCGAAGCGTTCATTGAACGCCACATCGGCTCTTCTGCGGAACAACGCCAGGAGTTGCTGGCAGCGGTGGGCGCTCGCTCGCTCAGCGCGCTGATCCAACAGATCGTGCCGGCGGACATTCAGCTGCCGGGGCCGCCGCCGGTCGGCGACGCGGCGACCGAACACCAGGCGCTGGCTGAGCTGAAGGCGATCGCCTCGCAAAATCAGCGCTACAAATCCTATATCGGCATGGGCTACAGCGCCGTGCTGACGCCGCCGGTGATCCTGCGCAACATGCTGGAAAACCCGGGCTGGTACACCGCTTATACCCCTTATCAGCCGGAAGTGTCGCAGGGCCGCCTGGAAGCGCTGCTGAACTTCCAGACCGTGACCCTCGATCTGACCGGCCTGGATCTGGCCTCCGCGTCGCTGTTGGATGAAGCGACCGCCGCCGCCGAAGCGATGGCGTTGGCCAAACGCGCCAGCAAACTGAAAGACGCCAACCGCTTCTTCGTGGCTGACGACGTGCATCCGCAGACGCTGGACGTAGTGCGCACCCGCGCCGAAACCTTCGGCTTCGATGTCATCGTCGATAAAGCGGAAAAAGTGCTGGAGCTGGACGGCGTGTTCGGCGTGTTGCTGCAGCAGGTGGGCACCACCGGCGAGCTGCACGACTACAGCGCGCTGCTGGCCGAACTGAAATCGCGCAAAATCATCACCAGCGTGGCCGCCGACATCATGGCCCTGGTGCTGCTGACCGCGCCGGGCAAGCAGGGCGCCGACGTGGTGTTCGGCTCCGCGCAGCGCTTCGGCGTGCCGATGGGCTACGGCGGCCCGCACGCCGCCTTCTTCGCCTGCCGCGACGAGTTCAAGCGTTCGATGCCGGGCCGCATCATCGGCGTTTCCCGCGATGCCGCCGGCAACACCGCGCTGCGCATGGCGATGCAGACCCGCGAGCAGCATATCCGCCGCGAGAAGGCCAACTCGAATATCTGTACCTCGCAGGTGCTGTTGGCCAACATCGCCAGCCTGTACGCGGTGTACCATGGCCCGCAAGGGCTGCAGCGCATCGCCGGGCGTATCCACCGCCTGACCGACATTCTGGCCGCCGGGCTGCAGAAGGCCGGCCTGACGCTGCGTCACAACACCTGGTTCGACACCCTGACCGTTGAAGTGAAAGACAAGGCTGCCGTGCTGGAACGTGCGCTGAGCTTCGGCATCAACCTGCGTACCGACATTCACGGCGCCGTGGGCATCACGCTGGATGAAGCCACCTCGCGTGAAGACGTGCAAACGCTGTTTGCACTGTTGGCCGGCGACAACCACGGCCAGGACATCGACGCGCTGGACGCGGCGGTGAGCAAGAACAGCGCATCGATCCCGGCCGCCATGTTGCGCCAGGACCCGATCCTGACCCACCCGGTATTCAACCGCTATCACAGCGAAACCGAGATGATGCGTTACATGCATCGTCTGGAGCGTAAGGATCTGGCGCTGAACCAGGCAATGATCCCGCTGGGCTCTTGCACCATGAAATTGAACGCTGCGGCGGAAATGATCCCGATCACCTGGCCTGAATTCTCCGAACTGCACCCGTTCTGCCCGCCGGAGCAGGCTGCCGGTTACCAACAGATGATCGGCCAACTGTCTCAGTGGCTGGTGCAGCTGACCGGCTATGACGCGGTGTGCATGCAGCCGAACTCCGGCGCGCAGGGCGAATACGCCGGCCTGCTGGCGATCCGTCGCTACCACGAAAGCCGCAACGAAGCGGGCCGCCACGTCTGCCTGATCCCGAGCTCGGCGCACGGCACCAACCCGGCCTCCGCCCAAATGGCGGGCATGAGCGTGGTCGTGGTCGCCTGCGACAAGAACGGCAACATCGATCTGCACGATCTGCGCGTCAAGGCGGAGCAGGCAGGTGAAGAACTCTCTTGCATCATGGTGACCTACCCGTCGACCCACGGCGTGTATGAAGAAACCATCCGTGAAGTGTGCCAGATCGTGCATCAGTTCGGCGGTCAGGTATATCTGGACGGCGCCAACATGAACGCCCAGGTGGGCATCACCACGCCGGGCTACATCGGTGCGGACGTTTCGCACCTCAACCTGCATAAAACCTTCTGCATCCCGCACGGCGGCGGCGGCCCGGGCATGGGCCCTATCGGCGTGAAAGCGCACCTGGCGCCGTTCGTACCGGGCCACAGTGTCGTGCAGATCGACGGCGTAACCACCCAGCAGGGCGCGGTCTCCGCGGCGCCGTTCGGCAGCGCCTCCATCCTGCCGATCAGCTGGATGTACATCCGCATGATGGGCGCGGAAGGCCTGAAGCAGGCCAGCCAGATGGCGATCCTGAATGCCAACTACATCGCAACTCGTCTGAAAGACGCGTATCCGATCCTGTATACCGGCCGCGATCACCGCGTGGCGCACGAATGTATCCTCGATATTCGTCCGCTGAAGGAAGAGACCGGCATCAGCGAAATGGACATCGCCAAGCGCCTGATCGACTTCGGCTTCCACGCGCCGACCATGTCGTTCCCGGTAGCGGGCACGCTGATGGTCGAGCCGACCGAGTCGGAAAGCAAAGTGGAGCTGGATCGCTTTATCGATGCGATGCTGGCAATCCGCAGCGAGATCGACCGCGTCGCCAAAGGCGAATGGCCGCTGGAAGACAACCCGCTGGTGAATGCGCCGCACGTGCAGGCGGAGCTGGTCAACGACTGGCAGCACCCGTACAGCCGCGAGCTGGCGGTGTTCCCGGTGGCCGGCGTGCGCGAGAACAAGTACTGGCCGAGCGTTAAGCGTCTGGACGACGTGTACGGCGACCGTAACCTGTTCTGCTCTTGCGTGCCGATGAGCGATTACGAATAACACGTTCGGCAAAGTTTGTGTTTGGGGGACACCGCATCATGCGGTGTCCCTTTTTATTTTATAGCGGCCTATTCTTTCCTGTACGTTCCCACGATTTAAGGAGTCACCATGCAAGCGGCAATCGTAACAGCGCTGGGGCAAGCCCCGGTTTTCGGCACTTTTGAGGAGCCCCAGGCGCAGGCGAATGAAGTGCCGATCGACGTTCTGGCGGCCGGCATCAAACAGCTGGATCGCGCCACCGTCGCCGGCACCCACTATTCCAGCCCGAAGCAATTGCCAATTGTGCCCGGTACCGACGGCGTGGGCCGTACGGCGGACGGAAAACGGGTGTACTTTGCCTCCTTCCGCCGTCCTTACGGTGCGATGGCTGAGCGCAGCGTCGCGTCATGGACGGTGCCGGTACCGGAGGCGGTGGATGACGCCACGGCGGCAGCGCTGATCAATCCGGCCTTCGCCGCCTGGCTGCCGTTGCGCTGGCGAGCGGATCTGCAGCCCGGTGAAACGGTGCTGATCATCGGCGCCACCGGCACCTCAGGCAAACTGGCGGTTGCCGCGGCGCGTCAGGCAGGGGCTGGGCGTATCGTTGCCGCCGGCCGTCGGCTGAGCGTGCTGGAGGCATTGGGCGTGGATGCCACGGTGGATCTGAGCCTGCACGGCGAGGCGCTGACGCAGGCCTTCGCGGCAGCGGCGGGGCCTGGCGGTTATCAGGTGATCGTCGATTACATCTGGGGGCCGGCGACCGAAGCGCTGCTCGCGACGCTCAATAATCACGATCTCTCGTCTTACGCCGGCGGACGCGGCATTCGCCTGGTCAACGTCGGTTCGATGGCCGCGCCGGACATCCGGCTGCCGGCGGCGGTGCTGCGCAGCAACCAGCTGCAGATCCTCGGCAGCGGCACCGGCAACTTCCCGCCGATCCCGGAGATGCAGCGCTACGCGACCGAGATTTTGGCGCTGACGGCGACCGGAGCGCTCACTATCGAGACGCAGGAGCACGCGTTGGCGGAGATCGCCGAGGTGTGGGATCTGAACAAGAAAAGCGACGTGCGTTCGGTGATGCGCATCGCCCGTTAACCCCGGCCGCTAGCGGCAAGGGCAGACCAGATGAATGTCTTCCGGCTCACGGGCGAACAATTCGGTATCCGGTTGTTCGATGAGCCGGCAACCCTGCGCCAGATAGAAGTCTACGGTGCTTTTGTTGGGAATGGAGGAGACATACAGCCCGGCGGCGCCGTCTTGCGCCGCCTGACGCAGGCAGAGCTGGAACAGCTGCTTGCCTAACCCCTGGCCGCGTTTGTGCGCGCTGACGTAAAAGAACAGCAGCTGGCGCAGATCCCGCTGTGGGCCGCGCGGTTCGGTGTCCAGCGCCGCCGCTGCCACGATCTCCTCGCCTTCGAACAGCGCGAAGAACGCGCCGCCGCGATCGAAGCAGGCTTCGTGGATCGGCGTATAGGTTTCCCGATCGTGCGGATCCCAGCCGCGCACGTCGTAGTAGTCCGGGTAGGCTTGCAGCTTGCCGTCCTGCAGGCGATACAGAGTGTCGATAATTTCGCTGCGGTCGATATCCCATAGCCGGTCGAGTTGCTGCCGTTGCAGCAGAACAGGGGCGATCATGGTCGTTGTTAACTCTCAGTCTGTGGCCGGTAACTTTCCGGCAAATCGATGATGAAGCCGATGCCGCGATCGTCAAGGCCTTCGGTGACGCGCAGCTGCGCGCCGATTTTGTCGGCCAGGTTTCGGGCGATGGCCAAGCCGAGCCCGCTGCCGGTTTGCTGCGTGCCGGGCACGCGGTAAAAGCGCTCAAACAGGCGGGAACGGTGTTCTTCGCTCACCCCCGGGCCGTTGTCGCGCAACGTAATATAGCAGCCGAGCGGCGCCAGCGAGCGGATATTGGCTTCGATACGGCTGCCGGGGGGCGCATACTTGAGCGCATTGTCCAGCAGGTTGGTGAAGATGGCGATCAGCGCATGGCGATCGGTACTCACCACCACGTCCTCGCTGCCGTCGAGCGAGAGTTCCACATCCTTTTCCAGCGCATAGGGGACGTGCTGCGCGATGCATTTGCCGATCTCTGCGTAGATGTCCACCGCCTCAATTTTCAGTGGAAAATCTTCCGCCTCCAGCTTGGCCAGGTTGATCAGCTGGCGCGACAGCGATGCCGCGCGATCTAGCCCTTGCTGCATGTCGCCGATGATCTCCCGGCGCTCCTGCTGCTCGCCGACCTGGGTCAGCAGGTGCAGCTGTGCCAGCACGGCGGCGATCGGCGTGCGCAGCTCGTGCGCCGCATCGGCCATAAAGCGCTTCTCGCGCTGATTGGCGGCGTCGATGCGCGCCATCAGCTTGTTGACCTCCACCACCACCGGCCGGATTTCCTGATACTGCTCGCTGACGTTGATCGGCGACAGGTTGCCAGGCTGGCGATCGGAGATGGTGCGGGCGATCTGGCGCAGCGGCCGCAGGCTGAAATAGGCGGTAAACAGCAAGGTAACGATGATGGCTGCCAGAATGCCCAGCAGCGGTACGGCGGTGCTCTCCGCCGGGTTGCCGAACAGCGTGGTGCGATCGTTGAACGATTCGCCGACGATCACCCGGTACTGGTGCTTTTCGCTCCAGCTGCCGGCGAGATGCCAGTTGGCACCGGCGTAATTGACGGAGCCGGACAGCACCGAAGGCGGCAGGCGCAGCGGTTCTCCCTGCGTTTGCGAACTGTAAAGCACCCGGCTGTCCCGATCGTAAACCACAAACAGCGGGTGATAGTCGATTTCATCCTGCATGCCGTTATTGATGGAATCAATGTACATGCCTTCAATGGTCTTGATGATGCCGCGGTAATCGATATTGTCAGTGCCGGTTTCGTCGAGAATATTGGCGATGCCTGCAGCGACGATGCGTTGCTGGTTATCGAAATATTTCTCCATGTCGGGGTAATACCAATATTTCACCCAGGCGACGAGGATCCCCCACAATAATAAAATGGCCAGCACCTGAAAAATAATGGTACGCATAAAGAAGGATTTGAAACCGATCATTCCGCTACTCTTTCTTCAGCAAATAGCCAATGCCGCGTACGGTAATCACTCTTTCTTTACCGATTTTGCGCCGTAAATTATGCATGTGCACTTCCAGCGAGTTACTTTCCACGCTGTCGCCGTGGCCGAACAGCCGCTGTTCCAACACCGCTTTGCGCACCACGGTGCCGGCGCAGCGCATCAGTTCGTGCAGCAGGTGATACTCTTTTTTCGACAGCATCAGCAGTTCGTTATCCAGCATGACCTGATGGTTGACCGGATCGAGATACAGCGCGCCGAGGCTCCAGGTTTGAGAAGCGAAGCCCGCCATGCGCCGGTTAACCGCTTTGACGCGCGAGATGAGTTCGGGCAGCGCAAAGGGTTTGGCCAGAAAGTCGTCCGCGCCGGAGTCGAGGCTGTTCACCAAGCTTTCAATGCGGTCGCGAGCGGTCAGGATGATGATCGGAATATTTTGCCCGGCGGCGCGCCAGGCGATCAGCTTCTGCAAACCGTCGCCGTCCGGCAGCGTGAGATCCAACAGCATCAAATCGAACCCGCCGGGTGAAAGTTTATTTTCCGCGTCGGTGAGCAGGCGCACCCAGCACAAATTAAAGCCGGCCAGCTCCAATGCGCGGCACAGCGCCTTGCCTAATTGCAGGTCGTCTTCCACCAACAGTATGTTCACGTTATTTCCGCTGAGAGCCTTGAGTCGCGCTTATCTAACTATAACGCTGACGGGAAGACAACGGGGAAAACCGCTCTGCCTGCGCGTTCTTAAGCAAACCTTAATCTGGCTTTAATGTCGCGTTAAGGGAGCGGGGGGGAATTTCAGTTATTTTGCTGCCATTCGAAATTATGGCTGGGGGAGCGAAACATGCAGACTGAAGGTTTCCCGAACGCGGGCGCCTCGCGGCGGCTGATGTATGTAGGCGTGGCGACGTTGCTCGTTTTGTTGCTGTTGTCTTTTCGCGGCGATGCGCAGAGCCATAGCCACGGCGGCCATCATGCTTCCGCTTTGCAGCGGGTGCATCAGGCGGCGGCGACGGATGCTTACGGCTGCGCCAAGTCGCGCATTAAAAAGCAGCTGCGCCGCCTGGCTCAGCTTTGAAGCGGTTTTTAGGGAGCCGCTCTATACTCTGACGGGCATACGGGGCGCCTGCGCGCAGGCCGCTGTGTTGATATCGCTAACCAGAGAAAAAACAGTATGACGAAAGTGGCATTGGTGACCGGCGCAAGCCGGGGGATTGGCCGCGCGACCGCCTTGCTGCTGGCCCGGCAGGGCTATGCGGTGGGTGTGAATTACCTGCGTGACGAAAATGCGGCGCGCCAGGTGGTGGCGGAGATCGAGGCGCAGGGCGGTAAGGCGCTGGCGCTGCAGGCCGATGTGGCCGATGAAGCGCAGGTGATGGCGATGTTCAGGGCGCTGGATGCCGGGCTGGGCACGCTCAGCGCGCTGGTCAACAACGCCGGCATTCTGTTCCAGCAGGCGAACATTGAACAGTTGACCGCCGAGCGCATCAATCAGGTGCTCGGCACCAACGTCACCGGTTACTTCCTGTGTTGCCGCGAGGCGGTGAAACGCATGGCGCAGCGCCATGGCGGGCAGGGCGGCGCTATCGTCAACGTTTCCTCCGCGGCGTCCCGGTTGGGGGCCGCGGGGGAATACGTCGATTACGCTGCCTCGAAAGGCGCCGTCGATACCCTGACCATCGGGTTATCGCGCGAGGTGGCGGCGCAGGGCATCCGCGTCAACGGCGTACGGCCCGGATTCATCTATACCGAGATGCACGCCAGCGGCGGCGAGCCCGGCCGGGTGGATCGCGTGAAGGACAGTTTACCGATGCAGCGCGGCGGGCAGCCGCAGGAAGTGGCGGAGGCGATCGCTTGGCTGCTGTCTGACGCTGCGTCTTACGTGACCGGTACTTTTATCGAGGCAGCAGGCGGGCGTTGAATGCATGAGGGGTTTTTGACATCCCGTCGTGTGGAGTGTATTTTGATTAAATAACAATCAAAATGTAGTTACAAAAATGTATGTTTATTTTGAATGGAATCAGGATAAAAATCACAGCAACCAGCGTAAACACCGTGTCAGTTTTGAGATAGCGCAACGGGTTTTTCTGGATCCCAACCATTTGGCTGTGCTGGAAAGGATCGAGGATGGAGAAGAACGTTGGCAAACGATCGGTATGATCGGATCCTGTTTGCTGTTGCTGGTGGCACATACGACGATCGAAACGGATGTCGAAGGCGATACAGTAGAGATCGTGCGTATCATTTCAGCACGCAAGGCCGATGCCAAAGAGAGGGGAAGATATGAAGCGCAAAAATTCCGCCAAAAATCTGGCCCATAGCGTACTCCCGCCGTTGACGGAGGAGCAGAAAGCGCAAATTGCTTCACTGAATGCGTTGCCGGACGAGGACATCGATTATGCCGATGCGCCGGCGCTGGGGGAAGAAACGTGGCAGACTGCGGTGCAGGGGCGTTTTTATAAGCCGATGAAAGTATCGAAGACCATCCGAATCGATGCGGATGTGTTGGCCTGGCTTCAGCGGCCAGGCAAAGGCTATCAGAAACGCCTGAACGCCGTGTTGCGTGAGGCGATGTTGAAAGAGCATGAGCACGAAGAATAATGTGTGTCAGGCGGCTAACGATCCGGTGAGATTCTCACCGGATTTTTTTTGCTGTTTTTTAAGGCAACGCCTACCAACGTCGGCCACCTCTCGATGGAGCTCGATCAAAACTATAAAAACGGTCATTCCGCGGAGCGTGAAATGTGACCGTTTACCGTTTATCTCCTGCTCATTGGCAGAACAGGGTCATCATAACTATTCCCGGTAATATCCTGCGCCGCGGGGTTACCCGTCGTGCAGCAGCGCAGTGCGGAATGACAGGATATGCGCCTGCGCGGCCTCGGCGGCGGCGGCGCTGTCTTGTGCGGCCAGCGCGGCGATAATTGCCCGGTGTTCGTCGATCACTTCGCGCATATGCCCTTCCCGCGACAGGGTGCTGGCCCAAAAACGCTGCGCCCTGGCGTGCAGTACACTCAGGATATCCGCCAGCATGTTATTGCCGGCGATCTGCGCCAGTTCCTGGTGAAATTCATGATCGAGTGTCATCATGCGCACCCTATCTCGCTCCTGGCTCGCGGCTTCGATTTGCCGATTGAGTTCGGTCAGCGTTGCTATCTGCCTCTCGGTAATCTTCTGGCTTGCCAGCCGCATACACAGCATCTCGTTAGCCAGCCTTACTTCGATCAATTCCAACGCATCGTCCATCGACAACGGTGAAACCATCACGCCCTTGCGCGGGATGACCTGCAATAACCCCTCGTTGGCCAAGCGGTGGATTGCCTGATTGATCGGCGTTCTCCCCATATCCAGGTCGTTCATCACCTGCGCGGTATTGAGATATTCGCCCGGCTTGTAGCTGAGTGTGACCAGCGCCTGTTTGAAACGCCGGTAGGCCAGCTCGTTCAGTGACACGCCGGCTTCTTCCGTCATCGGGCGCTGCGGGCTTTCTGCGTCAACAGTCTTCACGTTTTGCTCCTGCAAGAAGAAAGTTTTTAGACATAGTACACAAAAACATGGCATGGAAATCGCTTATTTGGTAACTAAAGATATAGTGAAATTTCACAGTGTTTTAACAAAAGGGGCGAAACTGCCATGAGACTGACCTTCACTTTACCTGAATCCTGCGGCGCGGCGACGTTGAATGTTGAGATTGATCATCTGGTGATCGCCGGTTGGACCGGACGCGATCGCGAGGCGATCTTGCACCATATTCGTGAATTGGCCGAGCTGGGCGTGCCCCAGCCCAGTGCAATCCCCCTGTTTTACCGCGTTGCCGCCAATCAGTTGAGCCAGCAAGAGACCATTGAAGTCATTGGCAACGCGACGTCCGGCGAAGTGGAACCGCTGATTTTTGCCCACAGCGGCGAACTGTTCGTGTCATTGGCGTCCGATCACACCGATCGTCAACTCGAAGCGCACAGCGTGGCGCTGTCGAAACAGATTTGCGTTAAACCGGTGGCGCGAGCCGCCTGGCCGCTCCAGGAGGTGTTGGAACATTGGGACAGTTTGATCTTGCGTTCGTGGATCAGGGAAGAGGGCGAATGGCGATTGTATCAACAGGGCTGCCTTGCCGCGTTGCGTACGCCCGGTGATTTGCTGGAACGTTACTTCACCGGTATGCAGCCGCCGGAGTGCGGGCTGGCGCAGCCGCAAACGCCCGACGGGTTGGCGATGACTTGCGGCACGGTGGCGGCGATCGGCGGCATTCGACCGGCTGGCGAGTTTCGCATGGAACTGGTGGACGACGTGCTCGGGCGAACCATCAGTCATCGCTACCGCAGCATCGAACTGCCGGTGGTGGCGTAATGAAAAAGCTGACTTTGATGCAGGCCACCGCCGGGCTGGCTAGCGGTGAGTTCACCGCAGTGCAACTCACCACCGCCGCTTTGGCGCAGATCGTCGATGAGCGGGGAGAGGGGGGGCGCGCGTTTACGCGAACATACACCGAGTGGGCGCAACGGCAAGCGCAGGCCTCCGATCGGCGACGCGCCGCCGGCTCGCCTCTGTCGGCGCTGGATGGCGTGCCGATCTCGGTCAAGGATCTGTTTGACGTGGCCGGTGAGGTGACCACGGCCGGTTCGCGCGTATTAGCGGACGCGCCAGCCGCTGAAAAACACGCTGCGGTAGTGGAACGGCTGTTGCAAGCCGGCGCGGTGGTGGTTGGCAAAACGACGATGACGGAGTTCGCCTATTCCGGTTTGGGCATCAATCCGCATTACGGGACGCCGGCCAATCCTTGGGAGCGCCAGGCGGCACGCATTCCCGGCGGCTCCTCTTCCGGTGCGGCGGTGGCGGTGGCCGACGGCATGTGCCTGGGCGCGATTGGCAGCGATACCGGCGGGTCGGTACGCATTCCCGCCGCGCTGTGCGGGTTGACCGGTTATAAACCCACTGCACGGCGCATCAATGACGCTGGCTTACTGCCGCTGTCGCCTTCGCTGGATTCGATCGGCGTGATCGCTCATGACGTCGCCAGCTGTATTGCGCTGGATGCACTGATTGCCGACTGTCCGCTGCGGGTGCCGCAAAAAACGTTGGCGCAGGCGCATTTTGCCGTGCCGCAAGCGGTGGTGCTGGATGAACTGCAGCCGGAAGTTGCCGGGGCGTTCCAGCGCAGCCTGCAATGCCTGAGTCAGGCAGGCGCACGTATTGAATTGATCCCCGCCACGGCGTTCGCCGAGCTGGCGGCGATCAATGCCGATGGCGGTTTCACCGCGCTGGAGTCCTGGCGCTGGCATCAAGCGTTGATCGCTGAACGGGCCGATGGCTATGACCCAAGGGTGCTGTCGCGCATTCGCCGCGGTGCATCCTTGGGCGATGCTGAGCTGCAGCTGTTGCAGCGACAACGTGCCGACTGGCAGCGGCGAGTTACGGCGGCGCTGCAGAGTTTTGACGCTTTGCTGATGCCGACCGTGCCGCTGATTGCGCCAACTATCGGCGAGCTGGCGGCGGATGATGCCTACTTCCGTTGCAACGGACTGATGCTGCGCAATCCCGCGATCATCAATTTCCTCGACGGTTGCGCGTTGTCCTTGCCTTGCCAACAGCCAGGAGAGGCGCCGGTCGGACTGATGCTGGCTGGGTTGCCGATGCGTGATGAGGCGTTGTTGGGGTGGGCGCTGGCGATCGAGCGTTGCCTCGCCGACGCGTGATTTTCCGGTGGGCGCAGGCCTGCCTTTTGAGATAACCAGGAGAATATTCATGAACGATTCCCAGAACGGAATGCTGTTTGTCGCGACGGATGTCGCCACGCAGGATGATGCGGATTTCAATCGCTGGTATGACCGCGAACATGTGGAGGAGCGAGTGCGGGTGCCCGGCTTTTTATCCGGCACACGCTATCGGGCATTGCAGGGGGGGCGTCAATATTTGGGGTTGTATAAAACCGAATCGTTGGCCAGTTTTACCTCCGAAGCCTATCGCGCCGCGTTTCAACACCAAACGCCATGGTCGGTGGCGAGCCTGGAGAAAATGCGAGATCCAATGCGCAGAGTGTGTGCGGTGGAGGCGGTCACTGGCCAAGGGTGCGGCAGTCATCTCTGTATCTTCGTGCTGCCTTCGGCGGCATCGGAAGTGCTGCATGCCCGCATCTTGCAACTGGGCGCGCAGCTGGCTGAACAGCCTGGATTCGTGCGCAGCAGCCTGTTGACGCCGGATGCCGAACTCAGTTCCCCGCTGCCGAAAGAATCGCGAGAAAACCGCCGAATGTTGCCGATGCTATTGATCGAAAGCAGCGACGCCGAAGCCGGCCTGCGTTTAAGCGAGCAGGCCGCTGAAGCGCTGAACATGCCCGCCGCCGATGCCTGGCATTATGCCCTTGGCTGGCAACTGACTGCACAGGAGCTGACATCATGAATGCATACACCACTGAAACGGCACAGGTTGCCGCACCGGCCGCAGAAAGTGCCGCCGCAACGCCCAATACCGGCAAACTTGCGGCGGCCAGCTCGATCGGTACGGCGCTGGAATGGTACGATTTCACCGTCTACAACATCATGGCCGCGTTGATTTTCAACCATGTATTCTTCCCATCGTTCGATCCACTGGTGGGCACGATTCTGGCTTTCTCCACTTACGCGGTGGGCTATGTTTCCCGGCCGATCGGTGGCATCGTATTCGGCCACCTTGGCGATGTGTTGGGGCGGCGCTTTGTACTGGTCACCACGCTGGTGATCATGGGCGTGACCACGGCGTTGATGGGGTTGCTGCCCGGCTACGCCAGCTGGGGGATTTGGAGCCCACTGCTGCTGGTGACGCTGCGCTTTATTCAGGGCATTGCGCTGGGCGGAGAATGGGCGGGTGCGGTACTGTTGTCGATGGAACACGGTAAGCCGCATCAGCGCGGGCGCAACGCGTCCTTTGCTCAGGTAGGGCCGTCCTGCGGTTCGTTGATCGGCACAGGCCTCATTACGCTGGTGACGTTGGCGATGTCGGCGGACGATTTTCAGCAATGGGGCTGGCGGATTCCGTTCCTGCTGAGTCTGGTGCTGGTCATCTTCGGTTTGTGGCTGCGTCGGGGTGTGGGTGAGACGCCGGCATTTTTGCAACTGGAGGCGTCGAAAGATGTTACGCAGTCGCCGGTGCGCGAAGTCTTCACGCAGCACATGCGTCCGCTGCTGATCGCCGGCGGATCGCGTATCGGCTCTGACGTGCTCTATGCGTTGGTGGTCGTGTTCACGTTGACCTACGTCACCACCGTGCTGAATCTGCCGCGCCCGCTGGCGCTGGGTGCCACCATGCTGGGGGCGATAGGCAACGCCGTCGCAGTACCGCTGTTTGGCGCATTGTCGGATCGCTTCGGCCGTCGTCCGGTGTATATCGGCGGTGCATTGGCGGCGATAGTGTGGGCGTTTGCGTTCTTCGTCCTGCTCGACAGCAGTCAACCGGTGTTGATCTGCATGGCTGTGGTGATTGGGCTGTTGATCCATGCGGCGATGTATGGGCCACAGGCGGCATTCATCACGGAACAGTTCCCGACACGGGTGCGTTATGCCGGCTCTTCGTTAGCCTATACCTTGGCGGGGATTATCGGTGGCGGCTTTGCCCCGCTGATCATCACTTCTCTGTTTAAATCTTACGACAGCACGCTGGCGATTTCCGCCTATGTTGCGTTGGCTCTGCTTATCACACTTTGGGCGGTATGGGCGGCGCGGGAAACGGCGCATAAGCCGCTGTAAATAGAACGCCGGGCTACTTTGGGGCCGGCGCTCGGTCAAAACCACACAAACGGTCATTAACGGTCATGCTGCGGAACGTGGAATTGTGACCGTTTACCGTTTCTCTCCTGTCTGCCTCAGGCGCTCGCGCATCATAACTGTCTGTTACTCCACACTTTCGTAATTATTCATTTCATTTCCTTCCCGATTTTTTTGACAACTATCACAGCGTGATCGTTGACCGACCGCGGGGCGATGCGCTTTGCGTCTGCGCGCAAAACGCGGCGCGGCAAATCGATATCGTAATCATCGTCGTGGAGGAGAAAAGAAACATGCTGCCTGTAGAACGTCATCGCTTTATTACCGAAGTCTTGAGCCAGCGCGGCCGCGTGATGGTGCAGGAGGTGGCGCAGCTGTGCCAGATCTCTATCGAGACGGCGCGGCGTGATCTGGCCCTGCTTGAACGGCGCGGCCTGCTGCTGCGCAGCCACGGCGGCGCGGTGTTCGTCGAGCCGCCGGCGGTGGAAAAAACCTATGTGCCCGCCGAGATAGACCAGGGAGAGTCCTTCCGCCAGCGCAGCAATGAGTCGCCGGAGCAGAAGACGCGTATCGCCAAACGCGCGCTGGGGTTTATCGCGCCGGGGGATTGCCTGTTGCTGGACAGCAGCTCCACCAGTTGGTTTTTGGCGCGCCAGCTGCCGGATATTTCGCTGGTGGTGCTGACCAACTCGCTGCACATCATCCAGACGCTGGCCTGCAAGGCCAACGTGCGCACCATCGGGCTGGGGGGCGAGTATTCCGCCAAGTACGAGGATTTTATCGGCGTGCTGGCGGAGCAGATGCTGAAAGAGTTCGTGATCAACAAGCTGTTTTTCTCCTGTCACGGCATTTGCCAGGACGGCGGCATCCGCGAGAGCAATGAGCACCATGCGCGGCTGAAGCAACAGATGCTGCTGGCCTCGGAGCGCAAGTTCCTGCTGGTGGACAGCAACAAGTTCGGCCGCCGCTCGTTCGCTCGCATTTGCCATTACCGGGAAATAGATACGCTGATCACCGACAGGCTTGGCGACGACGAGTTTCGTCAGGAATTGGCCTGGAACAACGTCGATGTGATTGAAGTTTCACCCGCCGCGAAAAGGGCGGCGCGATAACAACAACGAAAACCTTTTATTACAGCCAACACTTGTGGAGAGAGAACAATGAAAAAATCCGTACTGGTCGGTCTGTTTGCCTCGCTGTTGCTGTCGGTCTCCGCGCAGGCGGCGGACAAGCTGAAAATGGGCGTGGTGGTGAAGATCGGCGGCATTCCCTGGTTCAACGCCATGGAGGCCGGCATCAAAAGCGAGAGCGCCAAACGCGGCATCGACGCCTGGATGGTCGGGCCGACGGCGGCGGATCCGGCGCTGCAGGTGCGCGCCATCGAGGATCTGATCGCGCAGAAGGTGGACATTATCGGCGTGGTGCCGAACGACGCCCGGGTGCTGGAGCCGGTGCTCAAGCGCGCGCAGGAAGCGGGCATCAAGGTGATCGTGCACGAATCCCCCGGCCAGAAGTACGCCGACTGGGATTTTGAGCTGGTGGATGCCTCGCAGCACGGGGTCAACCACATGAAAGCGCTGGCCGCCTGCATGAAAGAGCAGGGCAAGTATGCGGTGTATGTCGGCAGCCTGACGGTGCCGCTGCACATCACCTGGTCGGACTCGGCCATCAACTACCAGAAGCAGCACTACCCGAACATGCAGCTGGTGGGCGACAAGTTCGGCGTGGGGGAATCGCTGGATGACAGTGTGCGCACCACCAACGATCTGATGGCCAAATATCCCGATCTGAAAGGCGTGCTGGCGTTCGGTTCGCAGGGGCCGATCGGCGCCGGGCGCGCGGTGCTCAACCGCGGCAAAAGCAACGATATCTGCGTCATTGGGCCGTTCAGCCCAGGCCAGGGCGCTTCGCTGGTCAATCGCGGCGCCATCAAGGGCGGTTATATCTGGAATCCGATGGTGGCCGGCGAAGTGTTCGTGCGCATCGCCGACATGATGCACAAAGGAGAAAAAATCACCGATGGCATGACCATCGGGGGCATGGGCAAGGTGCAGGTGGATGCGCAGCAGCACACTATTCTCGGCAACGCCACCGAAAGCCTGGATAAGCAAAACCTGCCGAAGCTGGTGAAAATGGGGCTGTAATCATGGCGATTTCCGGCAATACGGCAACGCAGGGTGCACCGCTGATCGCGTTGCAACAGCTGTCGATGACCTTCGGCGGGCAGCGAGCGCTGAACGATATCTCACTGGCGCTGATGCCGGGGGAGGTGCACTGCCTGGCCGGTACCAACGGCTGCGGCAAGAGCACGCTGATCAAGGCGATCGCCGGCGTGTATCAACCGGATGACGGCAGCCGCATTACCCTCGATGGGCAAACCTTCGGCCGGCTGTCGCCGGATCAGGCGCGCGCCTTCGGCATTCAGGTGATCTATCAGGATCTGTCGCTGTTTCCCAACCTGACGGTGGCGGAAAACATCGCCTTCGAGCACAACCTGCGCGGGCTGTTGGGGTGGCACCGGCCGGCGCGGCTGCGGCGCACCGCCGAGCGCCTGCTGCAGGAGCTGAGTTTTAATCTCGATCTCGACAAACGGGTGGCGGAGCTGCCGATTGCCCAGCGCCAGCAGGTGGCAATCTGCCGCGCGCTGGTGGCGGAAGCGCGGCTGGTGATCATGGATGAACCGACCGCCTCACTGACCCGCACCGAGGTCAATCAGCTGCTGCGAACGGTGGATTACCTGAAAGCGAAAGGCATCTGCGTGGTGTTCGTCAGCCACCGGCTGGACGAGGTGCTGGAGATCTCGGATCGCGTCACGGTGATCCGCGATGGCAACAAGATCGGCACTTGGCCGGCGGCGGAGATCACCGGCGATCGCCTGACCGAGTTGATGACCGGCTTGAAGCTGGATTATCGCCTGAAGTCACCGAGCATGAATAAGGATCGGGTGATGCTGGAGGCGGATCGTCTCAGCCGCGCCGGGCAGTATCAGGACGTGAGCTTCCGCCTGCATCAGGGCGAGGTGCTCGGGCTGTGCGGACTGCTCGGCTCCGGGCGTACCGAGCTGGCGCTGAGCCTGTTCGGCATGACCCGCCCCGACAGCGGCAAGCTTTATCTCGACAGCAAACCGGTACGCTTTCGCGGCCATGAGGACGCGATCAAGGCCGGCATCGGTTACGTCTCGGAGGATCGCCTGACGCTGGGGCTGGTGCAGCAACAGTCGGTGGCGGACAACGCGGTGCTGACCATTCTCGATAAGCTGCGCGGGCGTTTTCGCCTGATCGACGATTACCGCAAGAATCGCATCGTCGCGGAGTGGATTGCCAAACTCGGCGTGCGGGTGGCGGATCCGGATCAGGCGGTTTCGACGCTGTCCGGCGGCAATCAGCAAAAGATCGTGCTGGCCAAGTGGGTGCTGACCCAGCCGCGGATCCTGATCCTCGACTCGCCGACCGTCGGCGTCGACGTCGGTGCCAAGGCCAGCATCTACCAACTGATCCATCTGCTGGCGCAGGAAGGGATCGCCATTCTGCTGATCTCCGACGAGGTGCCCGAGGTGTATTACAACTGCGATCGGGTGCTGCACTTCAGCGGCGGCAGCGTGATCGGCGAATACCTGCCGGGGCAGGTGAGCCAGCAGCAGCTGGCGGAGGCGGTCAATGCGTAGATTCAGTCTGAAACCGCGCGGCAACGAAGGCTATCTGGCCTGGGTACTGCTGCTGACGGTCATCGTCTTTTCGCTGCTCAGCGATCGGTTTTTGACGGTGCAGAACCTGCTCGATCTTAGTGAAAGCTACGCGGTGAGCGGCATTTTCGCCCTCGGCCTGTTCGTGGTGCTGGTGACCGGCGGCATCGATATCTCCTTCGCCGCAGTCGCCTCGGTGGTGCAGTACCTGATCGCCACGCTGGCGACGCATTACGGCCTGGCCAGCCCGGCGGGCAGCATTTTGCTGGCGTTGGCGATCGGCGCCGCGCTGGGCATGGTCAACGCGCTGCTGATCTACTGCCTGCGCATCGTCTCGATCATTGTCACCATCAGCATGCAGGCGTTCTTGTTCGGCATGCTGATGTGGCTGACCAACGGCCGCAGCCTGTACGCCTTGCCGGACTGGTGGACGCTGCCGCGCAGCGTGCTGCCGTTCCAACTGGGTGAGCAGAGCTATCAGCTCGGTTTGCCGACGCTGGTGATGCTGGCGGTGGCACTGCTGACCTGGCTGCTGCTGAACAAAACGCACCTCGGGCGCCAGCTGTTTGCCGTGGGCGGTGATGCGGAATCGGCGCGGCGCATCGGCATCCGCGTCGGCCTGCTGCATCTGTTCGCCTATGGCTATCTGGGCGCGATGGCGGCGATCGGCGGCCTGGTGCAGGTGTACCGCATGGGGGAGGTGGTGCCCAACGCGCTGGTGGGCGGCGAGCTTGACGTGCTGGCGGCGGCGGTGCTGGGCGGCGCCAGCCTGAACGGCGGCAAGGGCAGCGTGGTCGGCACGCTGATGGGCGTGTTCCTGATCGGCGTGCTGAAAAACGGCCTCAACCTGATCGGCGTGTCCAGCTACTTCATGAACGTGGTGATCGGTCTGGTGATCGTCGCGGCGATCACCGTCACTCACTACAAGAAACGCAAAGAAACCGACGTCGGTTTCGCCTGAGGAGCACCTGATGGGCAACAACCTGAAATTTCGTCCAGACGGGGCCGCCGTCGGTTTGCTGGCCTTGCTGTTGGCGGTGGTGCTGGCCTTCAGCCTGCTGATGCCGGGGCGCTTCTTCAGCGGCGCCACCTTCACCAGCGTGGCCTTCCAGTTGCCGGAGCTGGGCCTGCTGACGCTGGCGATGTTCATCCCGATCCTCAGCGGCGGCCTGAACCTGTGCATTATCGCCAGCGCCAACCTGACCAGCCTGCTGATGGCCTGGCTGTTCATCAGCTATCTGCCGGCGGACGCCGGGCTGGGCTTGCAGGCGCTGTGGCTGGTGTTGGCACTGGCGGCGGCGATGCTGCTGGCCGGGCTTATCGGCGCGGCGACCGGCGCACTGGTGGCGTACGTCGGTGCACATCCGATTCTGGTGACGCTGGCCACCATGACCACGGTCAACGGTATCGGCATCTACCTGACGCGCGGCGCGGCCCTAAGCGGCATGCCGGAGATCGTGCGGTTTATCGGCGCTGAGAGCGTGCTGGGCGTGCCGGTACCGCTGTGGATCTTCCTGGTGGTCGCCGCGTTGCTGGCGCTGTTCTTGCAAAAAAACCGGCTCGGCAAATGCATCTACATGAGCGGCAGCAACATCAACGCTACCCACTTCAGCGGCGTGAATACCCATCGGGTGCTGATCGCCATTTACACCCTCTCCAGCCTGCTGTGCGTCATTGCCGGGCTGGTGATGATGGCGCGCTTCAACTCGGCGCGCATGGGCTACGGCGACTCTTACCTGCTGCTGACGGTGCTGGCGATCATTCTGGGTGGCACCGATCCATTCGGCGGTTTTGGTCGGGTCAGCGGCGTGGTATTGGCGCTGATCGTGCTGCAGGTGATCGCGACCGGTTTGAACCTGATGAACGTCAGCCCGCATTTCAGTCTGGCGATGTGGGGCGCGGTGCTGATCGCGGTGCTGGCGATGAAGTTTTTCCGGCATCGCTATCGGCAGCGGCGGGCGATGCGCCGCAGCGCGGCCCAGGCCAGAACCGCGGCGGGCCACTGATCCCTTTTCCCTTTTGCGCAGGATAACGCTAATGAAATACCAGATTTCACCTTCACTGATGTGCATGAACCTGATGGATATCCGCCAGCAATTGGCGGTGCTGAATCGCCGCGCCGATATGCTGCATATCGACATCATGGACGGGCACTACGTTAAAAACATCACGCTGTCGCCGTTCTTTATCGAACAGATCCGCCCGCACACCTCGTTGTTGCTGGATGTGCATCTGATGGTGGAGAACCCGACCGATTTCATCGACCCGATCGCCCGCGCCGGCGCGGACTTTATCTGCCCGCACGCCGAAACCATCAACCGCGACGCGTTTCGGGTGATCAATCAAATCCGCGCGCTGGGCAAAAAAGTGGGGGTGGTGCTGAACCCGGCCACGCCGGTGGAGTTTATCCGCCACTACCTTCACCTGCTGGACAAGGTCACCGTGATGACCGTCGATCCGGGCTATGCCGGGCAGCCGTTCATTCCCGAAATGCTGGAAAAGATCCGCCAGTTGCGCGATCTGAAACGCCAGCAAAATCTGCGCTATCTGATCGAGATCGACGGATCCTGCAATCAGCGGACCTACCGCGATCTGATGGGCGCCGGCGCGGAGGTGTTGATCGTCGGCAGCTCCGGGTTGTTCAACCTCGATCCGGATCTGGAGACGGCATGGGAAAAAATGCTGGATCAAATGCGGCAGGCGGCCTGAGGCGGGGGACATGATGCGGCATTTTCTTGGCGTTGACGTCGGCGGCACCAATACCCGCCTGTTGTTGATGAATGATGACGGCGAGTTCAGCGGGTACCGCAAGATAGCGACCGCCGACTGGGCGCAGCAGGCCGATCCGCTGGCGGCGTTGGGCCGCCTGATCGCCGGGCATTGCGAGGATCGTCAGGTGGCGCAGGTGATGCTGGGGCTGCCGGGGATCCTCAGTCGCGATCGCTCGCGGGTGCTGTCGCTGCCGTTTATCCCGGCGCTGGACGCCCAGCCGGTGGCGGCGCTGTTGGCCGATTTGTTGGCGTTGCCGGTGCGAATGGACAAGGACGTCAACCATCTGCTGTGGTGGGATTTGCAGCAGCTGCCGGCGCTGCCGCAGGTGGCGGTGGGGCTGTATCTGGGCACCGGCATGGGCAACAGCCTGTGGCTGAACGGCGACTTTTATCACGGGGCGCACGGCGCTGCCGGCGAGCTGGGTCACATTCCCTGGCCCGGCCATCAGGGCGAGTGCCCGTGCGGTAAACGGGGCTGCGTCGAGAGCCTGACTTCCGGCCATTGGCTGACCGGCTGGGCGCGCGCCAACGCGGCACAAACGCCGTTCGACCGGCTGTTTGAGCGCCACGGCGATCATCCGGATCTGCGGCGCTTCGTCGAACGATTGGCGCAGACCATCGCCATCGAAATGAACGTGCTCGATCCCCAGCGGCTGATCCTGGGCGGCGGCGTGATCGCCATGAGCGGTTTCCCGTTGGCGCACCTTGAGCAAGAGATCCGCCGCCATTTACGCGGGCCGCAGCCGGCGCAGGGGCTGGCGATCTCCGTCAGCCGCCTGACCGATGAAACCGGCAGCAAAGGCGCCTGCCTGGCCGCCCGGCGCCACCTCCAATTGAGCAGGGAGTACCCGCAATGAAAGGCAAAGTCTGCGTGTTCGGTTCGTTCAACCTAGATATCGTCGCCGGCATGGCGCGCTTTCCGCAGCCCGGTGAATCGCTGATCGCCCGCAACAGCATGATGGGCGCGGGCGGTAAGGGCGCCAACCAGGCCACCGCCGCGCTGCGCGCCGGGGCGCGGGTGCATTATATCGGCAAGGTGGGGCGCGACGACTTCGGCACCTTCGCCCGGCGCCACCTCGCCGCCGCCGGTTTCGATGCGGTGACGCTGTTTTCGACCGGCGATTGCCCGACCGGCAATGCGCTTATCTATGTTGCCGGCGAGGAGGCGGAGAATATGATCGCCGTCGATCCCGGCGCCAACCTGACGGTCAGCGAAGACGAGGTGCGCCAGTGCCGCCCGGCGATCGCCGCGGCGGATATTCTGTTGACCCAGTTGGAGAACAACCTGCCGGCGATTGAGCAGGTGATCGCCATCGCCCGCGAAGCGCAAACGTTCATCATACTCAACCCGGCGCCGTTTCAGCCGGTGCCGGACAGCCTGTTGGCGCAGGTCGATCTGCTGACGCCCAACGCCACCGAGTGCACGTTGCTGACCGGCGTGCCGGTGCGCGATGTGGCTTCGGCGCGCCAGGCGGCGCAGGTGTTGCACGCTAAGGGCATTCGTTTGCTGATCGTGACGTTGGGCACGCAGGGGGCGTTGTTCTCGGACGGGGAAAACAGCGAGCTGATCCCGGCGTTTCCGGCGCAGCCGAAAGACACCACCGGCGCGGGCGATGCGTTTAACGGCGCCCTGGCGGCGCAGCTGGCAAATCAGGTGCCGTTAGCCGATGCGGTGCGCTTTGCCGCCGCCTACGCATCGGTCTGCGTGGAACGGGCCGGGGCGGCGGGATCGATGCCGAGCTATGAGGAGGCGTTGGAACGCCAGCAGGCGTTCGCTTGACGAAGACGGGCTGCGGCCAAGAAGCGGCAGCCCGGTCCCTTACTTCAACCAGCCTTTGCGCTGCGCATCCCGCAGGTGTTGCTCCATATGGTGCCACAGCTCGGGGTGTACGTCGGCGATCGATGCATTGCGCGCCAGCACCTGCTCCAGGCTGATGCCGTTTTCCACCCAGCTCTGGCCTTCATTGTGCAGGTTCATCAGCATCGGCATGGTGCGATCCAGCAGCAGAGCGAAGCGTGCATCGGCGCTTTCGCCATCTTCATACTCCTGCCATAAAGCGGTGAAATACTCGCGCTGAGCCTCCGGCAACATGCCGAACAGACGACGTGCCGCCGCCACTTCCTGATCGTGGATCGCTGCGCGGGCCGCCAGATCGTAGACCAGCACGTCGCCGGCGTCGATTTCTACGATGTCATGCAGCAGCGCCATCTGGATCACGCGCTGAATGTCTACGTCATCACCGGCGTAGGGCGCCAGGCTCATGGCGGCGATGGCGAAGTGCCAACTGTGTTCGGCGGAGTTTTCCTGGCGCTGGGTGCCCAGCACTTTGGTGCGGCGTTGAACACCTTTCAACTTATCGATTTCCATCAGGAATTGGATGACTTGGGTCATTGAGCCGAAATCTAACGCGGGTACAGCGGATGACATGGTGTAAACCTCAAGGTGGGTGGGTTGAAGCCTGACGATTGTAGACCACCGGGCGGGGGATTTCGATGGTTACACGCGTTCACATTTTTATTTTAGCGTACACGTGTACACTGGAATTATTCTCAGTTAAGCTGCTTTGCGTTAATTTCGAACAAAGCAGGGCATTTTGAGGGGTTGCGCGTTATGGGGAAAACGGACGTAGTGAAAGCCGGGAGCAATAAGATTGTCGCCGCGGCTTATCCGTGGGCGGAAGAGATCGCCAACAGCATCAGCCATGGCATCGGGCTGGTGTTCGGCATCGTCGGCCTGGTGTTGCTGTTGGTGCAGGCGGTGAATACCGGTGCCGATGCGACGGCCATCACCAGTTACAGCCTGTACGGCGGCAGCATGATCCTGCTGTTTCTCGCTTCCACGCTGTACCATGCGATCCCGCATCAGAAGGCCAAGCATTGGCTGAAAAAATTTGACCACTGCGCCATTTATCTCCTGATTGCCGGGACTTACACCCCGTTTTTACTCGTGGGGCTGGATTCGCCGTTGGCGAAGGGCCTGATGGCGGTAATCTGGGGGTTGGCGCTGCTCGGCGTGCTGTTCAAACTGGCCTTCGCCCACCGTTTTGAAGCCCTGTCGCTGGTGACCTACCTGACGATGGGCTGGCTGTCGCTGATTGTGATTTATCAGCTGGTTACGCGGCTGGAGGCCGGCGGCGTCACGCTGCTGGCGATAGGCGGGGTGGTCTATACCCTGGGCGTGATTTTCTACGCTTCCAAGCGCATTCGCTTTGGCCACGCCATCTGGCACGCCTTCGTGCTCGGCGGCAGCGCCTGCCATTTCATGGCGATCTACCTGTACGTCTAAGCGTTGCCGCTACGTCTGAATGCGTATTGCACTGGCGCCTCTTTTGTTTTAAAAAAGAGGCGCTTGCTTCTTTCGGGTATCCAGCAAGCCCGTTCCTTCATTTCTGAGCCCGCATACTGTTTCTCTAACCTCTGTTCAGGACTCATCACGATGATCGTTCGCTTATCCAAAGCGCTGCTGGTCTGCGCTATCGCTTTGTTCGCTTCGCTGGTGGCCTTCGGCAATATCACCGATTACGGCTCCAACTTCGCCTTCGTGCGCCACGTCTTTATGATGGACACCCTTTTCCCCGACGCCACCATCGGCTACCGCTCGATACAGACACCGTGGCTGCATCACGCCGGCTATATTTTCATCATTGCACTGGAGAGCCTGACCGCGCTGCTGTGCTGGATCGGCGGCCTGCGTCTGTTGGGCGGCCTGAAACTGCCCGCTAACGCTTTCAACGGCCGAAAAAAGCTGGCGGTAGTGGGGCTGACGCTGGGCTTCCTCACCTGGCAGGTCGGCTTTATGTCGATTGGGGGCGAGTGGTTCGGCATGTGGATGTCGCAGCAATGGAACGGCGTGCCGGATGCGTTTCGCTTCTTCGTCACCATCATTCTGGTGCTGATTTATCTGGTGCAGCGCGACGGGGAATTGGACGAGTAATGAAGATGGCCGCAGGCAGGGCGCCTGCGGCCGACGGATTATTTCTCTTCGGCCAGCGAGTAGGGCAACGGTTTGATCGCCAGTTGGCTGGCGGCATCGTCGCGCACCCGCAGCTGGCTGTCGGCATCCAAATCGTTGTTCATCACCACCTGTACCCACAGCGTGCCGTCGGCCAGTTGGCTCGACGCCAATACGGTGCCGGTGCGGCGCCAGTTTTCACCCAGTTGGAGCTCCAGATCTTCCGCCGCCTGCGGGGCGCGGGCCGCTTTACCTTCCAGCCAGTAGAGCGCCCGCTTGTTGGCACCGCGGAATTTGGCGCGCGCCACCATCTCCTGACCGGTATAGCAGCCCTTGCTGAAGCTGATGCCTTCCAGCGCCTGCAGGTTGGTAGCCTGCGGGATCAGCTGTGCGCTGTTGGCAGCGTCGATAACCGGATAACCGGCTTCGATCTCCAGCGCCAGCCATTGGCTGCTGTCATTCAGCTCTGCCTGGTCATGCAGCTTGCCGATCAGCTGTTCGGCCACGGCGGGGCGGGTCACCAGCAGAAAACGTTCCGCCGGCGTAGCGAAGTGCAGAATCGTGGTCTCGCCGTCCTGCACCACCGGGTGCTCGGCGTCCGGCAACGTGGCGAACAGGCCCGTCAGCGCGGCGCGCGCCTGGAAACCGGCGACGCCCAGCAACACCGCGTCATTATCGGCGGCGATAGTGACTTTGGAGAACACCGCGTATTTTTTGATTTCAGCCAGCTGGCTGTCCAGCACGCTGCGGCGTTCCAGATAGGCGAAGCCTTCGCCACGGTGGAACAGACGCAGGTTGCTCCACATTTTGCCCTTGGCGTCACAGTGGGCGCACAGCACGTGCTGATCGGCCGCCAGCGCGTCGATGTCCGCCGTCACCTGGCCCTGAAGATATTTCACTGTGTCCGGCCCGTTCAACGTCACCAGCGCCCAATCTTCCAGCGAGATCAGCGTCAGGGGGAGATGGGTGGAAGCGGAGGGCTGACGGGGTGGGAATGGAATGTTATGCGCCATAGTAAGTTCCTGCTCAACGTTTAGCTTACCTGAAGGGTATTGAACCCATGGTAAAAGAGGCGGCGGGCTTTGCAAACTGTTATTCGCGCCGTGGGACCGGGGGGCGCTTTTTTTGGCATTTTGCGCTTTATTACGTTTTCCGCAGCAAAGCGCCTTCCCGGCGTGTATGTCAAATTGTTACTCTATAGGCTTGCGGCCAGGGCACCCTTGCAGACAGATCCCCGGCTGATGGAATTATATTGCGACGGCGTTGCCATACAGTGTGTCATTTGAACCCTGCGCTGGCGCTGCCGCGCTGAAAAGAGGTGAGTCATAACAACATGGATATTAACAACAAAGCACGTATTCACTGGGCTTGCCGTCGTGGCATGCGCGAGCTGGACATCTCCATCATGCCGTTCTTCGAATACGAATACGACAGCCTGAATGACGCGGACAAGGCGCTGTTTATCCGCCTGCTGGAGTGTGACGATCCCGATCTGTTCAACTGGCTGATGAATCATGGCGCGCCGCAGGACGGCGAGCTGCAGAGAATGGTGACCCTGATCCAAACGCGAAATAAAGACCGTGGCCCAGTGGCGATGTGATATCCGCATTTCCTGGCGCACCCAGCTTTTTTCCCTGTTGACTCATGGCGTTCTGATCTTGCTGATCCTGATTTCGCCCTGGCCGGAAGGTTATGGCCCGCTTTGGCTGGTGCTGCTGACGCTGGTGGTGTTTCAGTGCATTCGTAGCCAGAAGCGCATCGCCGCAGTGCAGGGCGAGCTGCGGCTGCTGGCGGACCGGCGTTTCAGCTGGCACGGCCGAGAATGGCGGCTGGCGAAAAAGCCCTGGATGCCGGGCTACGGCCTGCTGCTGACGCTGCAGCCGATGGAAGGCAAAAAGCGCCGCCGGCTGTGGCTGGCTTCCGACTGCATGAGCAAAGAGGAGTGGCGCCACCTGCGGCAGCTGTTGCTGTATCCGCCGGCGGGTAACGGCGAGGAACCCTGATGAAACCCGTGCTCTGGTTGGTGGAGGATGAACCCAGCATTGCCGATACGCTGGTTTACACGCTGGAGAGCGAAGGCTTCGAAGTACGCTGGTTCGAACGTGCGGAACCGGCGTTGCAGGCGTTGGCGCAAGGCGCGCCCGCGCTTGCTATCCTCGATGTCGGTTTGCCGGATATCAACGGTTTTGAATTGTGTCGCCGCCTGCTGGCTCAGGCGGCTGACCTGCCGATTCTGTTTCTTACCGCCCGCAGTGATGAAGTGGATCGCCTGATCGGGCTGGAGATCGGCGCCGACGACTATGTCGCCAAGCCGTTCTCCCCTCGCGAGGTCAGCGCCCGGGTGCGCACCATTTTGCGCCGCCTGCATAAGCAGCAGCGCCTGCAACAGAGCGCGCGCTACCATTTCGGCGCTTTCACGCTCGACGAAGACGCGGCCACCATCTCCTACCATCAGCGGCCGCTGCCGCTGACCCGTTACGAATACCTGCTGCTGAAGACGCTGTTGTTGGCGCCTGGACGGGTGTTCTCGCGGCAGCAACTGATGGAAAGCGTTTGGGCGCAAGCGGAAGAAAGCCTGGATCGCACCGTCGATACCCACATCAAGACGCTGCGCGCCAAGCTGCGTGCGGTTGAGCCCGGTGAGCCGCCCATCCACACCCACCGCGGATTGGGCTACAGCGTGAGCCGCCAGCCATGAAAATTGGCCTGCGCCTGCTGCTGGGATATTTTCTGATCGTGGCGGTGGCCGGGTACTTCGTGCTGAGCATTTTCGTCCAGGAAGTGAAGCCCGGCGTGCGGCGCGCTACCGAAGGCACGCTGGTGGACACCGCCAACCTGTTGGCGCAAATCGCCCGTCAGGACATGCAGCGCGGCGATGCGGCGCATGGCCAACTGGCGCAGGCGTTCACGCAGCTGAACCAGCGGCCGATCGGCGCCAATATCTCCGGCATCCGCAAGGATCGCAGTGAATACCACGTCTATCTTACCGATGCCCAGGGCCGGGTCATTTTCGATTCTGCCGGCCGCGCGCAGGGGCAAGACTACTCGCGCTGGAATGACGTTTATCGGACGCTGCGCGGCCAGTACGGCGCCCGCAGCACCCGTAGCGATCCAGAAGATGAAAACAGTTCGGTGATGTATGTGGCCGCGCCGGTGATAGAACAAGGGCGTATTATCGGCGTGCTCACCGTGGGCAAACCCAACAGCACCATGGCGCCGGTGATCAAACGCAGCGAACGGCGCATTCTATGGGCCGGCGCGTTGCTGCTGGGGATTGCGTTGCTGATCGGCGCGGTATTCGTCTGGTGGATCAACCGTTCGATAGGCCGGCTGGTGCGTTATGCCGACGGGGTGGCGCAAGGGGAAAGCGCGCCGCTGCCCAAAGTGGGCGGGCGGGAATTGACGCAGCTGGCGCAGGCGTTGGAGAGCATGCGACTGAAGCTGGAAGGTAAAGCTTATATCGAACAGTATGCACATACCCTGACGCATGAGCTGAAAAGCCCACTGGCGGCGATCAGGGGCGCGGCGGAGCTGTTGCAGGAGCTGCCACCGCCGGATACCGCCCGGCGTTTTCTCACCAACATCGAGCAGCAAAGCGCACGCATCCAGCAGCTGGTGGACAAACTGCTGGTGCAGGCGCGGCTGGAGAGCCGGCCAGACATGGAGACCGCGCCCATCGCGATCGCGGCGCTGGTCAGCCAGACGATGGCGGGCAAAGAGGCGCAGGCGATGCAGCGCGGCGTCAGATTGCAACTGGAGGCGTTGGCGGAGGTGACGCTGAACGGCGATGCGTTGCTGATCAGCCAGGCGTTGACCAACCTGCTGGACAACGCGATCGACTTTACCCCGTCGGGCGGGTGCGTCAGCGTGCGAGGCGAACGGCGGGAACAGCATTACTGCATCAGCGTCTGTGACGACGGCAGCGGCATTCCTGACTACGCCCTCGATAAAGTGTTCGAACGTTTTTATTCGCTGCCGCGCGCCGAACGGCCGAAAAGCAGCGGGCTGGGCCTGAACTTCGTGCAGGAAGTCGCCCGTCTGCATCATGGCGGCATTCACCTGCGCAACCGCCGGCCGCACGGGGTGGAAGCGACTTTCATGTTATCGCTGTGACTTCACCTTCCCTTCACATAACCACATTCTGATTTCACCTGCGGGTTTTATCGTGGCCTTATTACCTACGAGGAGCGAGCATGATGAAATCGGTACTTTTCTGGAGAATAACCACGCTGCTGGGATTGATGGTGGTGATGTTGATCCCCATCGCCCAGCTGATGAGCGTGATCGACGAACGCAGCGGCTATCGGCAAAGCGTGGTCGGGCAGGTGAGCGAAAGCACCAGCGGGGCGCAGCGCGTGCTCGGTCCGTTGATTGTCATTCCCTATGTCGAACGCGAAGAGAAGAAAGACGAGAAAGGACAAACGGTAGTGCAGCGGGTGCAGCATTACCGCTATTTGCTGCCGGAGTCGCTTCAGGTACAGGGCGCGCCGAATGTGGAGGTGCGCAAGTTGGGCATTTATCAGACGCAGGTTTACCAGGGGCCGCTGAACTTCAAGGTGCGTTTCGGCCAGCCGGAGCTGACGGATTTGCAACGCGCCAACGTGACCGTCGGCCAGCCGTTCCTGCTGGTGGCGCTGAGCGACTCTCGCGGCATCAAGCGCATTTCCCCGCTGGCAATGCCGCAGCCGGTGGCGTTTGAACCGGGCACCGGCGTGGGCTCGTTGCGCCAGGGGATCCACGCACCGCTGACGTTGACGGCGCTGCAACAAAAAGAGGGGCTGAACGCTGACTTTACCCTGACGTTGGCGGGCACCAGTAGCCTGTCGCTGGTGCCGCTGGGGCGCAGCAGCGAGCTGCAGCTGCAAAGCAACTGGCCGCACCCGAATTTCCTCGGCAACTTCCTGCCGGACGAACGCAAGGTGACGGAGCAAGGGTTTAGCGCTCGCTGGCGCAGCACCTGGTTCGCCAACAACATCAACAGTGCGTTCCATTACGACGATGGCATTATCGACGAGGACAAGCTGCCGGCCTTCAGCGCCAGCTTGGTCGAACCGGTCGATCACTACCAGCTGACCGAGCGCGCGGTCAAATACGCGCTGCTGTTTATCGGGCTGACGTTTATGGCGTTTTTCCTGTTCGAAACCCTGACCGGGCTGCGGGTGCACCCGATTCAGTACCTGCTGGTCGGTGCGGCGCTGGTGTTGTTCTACCTGATTCTGCTGGCCTTCTCCGAACACCTGGGATTCGCTCCCGCTTACCTGGCGGCCAGCATCGCCTGCAGCGGACTGATAGGCTTCTATCTGAGCGCCGTACTGCGCGGCAAGCTGCGCGGTGCGCTGTTCGCCGCGAGCCTATTGTTGTTGTACGGCGTGCTCTATTTGCTGTTGCAGTCGGAGGACAATGCGTTGGTGCTGGGGGCCGGGCTGCTGTTCGCCATTCTGGCGGGCATTATGCTGTTGACGCGCAAACTGGACTGGTATCAGGTGGCCGATCCGGCGCGTTTGACCAAGGAAACGCCGGCCGGGGAAGACGAGCCACGCTTCCGGCTGTGGAAATAAGCGAGGGGAATCGGGCGCGCTCAGCGCCCGATAGCGGCTACAGCAGCGGCTCCATCTCCAGCAGGATCTGTTCGCACCATTGCTGCAGGCGCTCTTCGCTCAGATCGTATTGGTTGACCTCATCGAGCGCCAGGCCGACGAAGTGTTTGCCGTCGGCGCTCAGCGGTTTGGGGCTGGTGAACTCGAAGCCCTCAGTTGGCCAGAAGCCGATGAACTGCACGCCCAGCGGCGCGATGTGATCGTGCAACATGCCCAGCGCGTCAAGGAACCACTCACCGTAACCGAGCTGATCGCCCATGCCGTACATGGCGACGATCTTGCCTTTCAGATCCAGCTCTGGCAACTGCGGCCAGATCGCTTCCCAGTCTTCCTGCAGTTCGCCGAAATCCCAGGTCGGGATGCCGAGGATCAGAATGGAATAGTCCTCCATCAGCTTGGGCGAGACGTCTTTCAGGTTGTGCAGGTCGACCAGGTCTTCACCCAGAATCTCACGGATTTTTTCTGCCGCCATCTCGGTGTAGCAGGTGCTGGAGCCGTAAAACAGACCAATCTTCATGTGTAAACCGTTACGTTGCTGTTTAGAGAATTGCAGCGAGTATACCTGATTTGCGTCGGCTTAAGGCATAATGGCGCGGGTGGAAATGCAACAAAGAGAGGACCGCGTGCAACAGCAAGACAATGCGCTGATTGAACAATTCCTGGATGCGCTGTGGCTTGAGCGCAATCTGGCGGAAAATACGCTGGCCTCCTACCGGCTGGATTTGCAGGCCCTGGGCGCCTGGCTTGGCCAGCAAAATACCACCTTGCTGCAGGCGCAGGCGTTGGATTTGCAGGCGTTTCTCGCCGAGCGGGTGGACGGCGGCTACAAGGCCACCAGCTCCGCGCGTTTGTTGAGCGCCATGAGGCGCCTGTTTCAATATCTGTACCGCGAGAAGCTGCGCGCCGACGATCCCACCGCGCAACTGGCGTCTCCCAAGTTGCCGCAGCGTTTGCCGAAGGATCTGAGCGAGGCGCAGGTCGATGCGCTGTTGCAGGCGCCCTGCGTCGATCAACCGCTGGAGCTGCGCGACAAGGCGATGCTCGAAGTGTTGTACGCCACCGGGCTGCGGGTTTCCGAGCTGGTGGGGTTGAGCATCAGCGACGTCAGCCTGCGCCAGGGCGTGGTGCGGGTGATCGGCAAGGGCAACAAGGAGCGGCTGGTGCCGCTGGGCGAAGAGGCGGTCTACTGGATCGAAAATTACCTGGAGCACGGCCGCCCATGGCTGGTCAATGGCCAGACGCTGGATGTGCTGTTCCCCAGCACCCGCTGCCAGCAAATGACCCGACAGACGTTCTGGCATCGCATCAAACACTATGCCATCCTTGCGGGCATCGACAGCGAGCGTCTGTCGCCGCACGTGTTGCGGCACGCGTTCGCCACCCATTTGCTGAACCATGGGGCCGATCTCCGTGTCGTACAGATGTTGTTAGGGCACAGCGATCTCTCGACCACGCAAATTTATACACATGTAGCGACCGAACGACTGAAACAGCTACATCAACAGCATCACCCGCGCGCCTGAGCGGCGGGTTCGAAAGGATTGGAACAATGAAAAAAGGTTTAATGCTGCTCTCTCTGCTGGTGGCTTCGGTGGCCGGCGCCGCCCATGCCGATGACGCGGCGATCAAAAAAGCGCTCGCCAGCCTGGGTATCCAGCAGGCGGACGTGCAGCCTTCACCGGTCAACGGCCTGAAAACCGTGCTGACCGACAGCGGCGTGCTATACGCCTCCGAAGACGGCAAGCACATCCTGCAGGGCCCGCTGTTTGACGTCAGCGGCAAAGAGCCGGTCAACGTGACCAACCAACTGCTGGGCACCAAGATGGACGCGCTGAAAGATCAGATGATCGTTTACAAAGCGCCGAAAGAGAAACACGTGATCACCGTGTTCACCGATATCACCTGCGGTTACTGCCACAAACTGCATCAGCAGATGAAAGAGTACAACGATCTGGGCATTACCGTGCGTTACCTGGCATTCCCGCGCCAGGGGTTGGCTTCCCAGGCTGAAAAAGACATGCAGTCGATCTGGTGCACCGCCGACAAGGCCAAGGCGTTCGACGCCGCCATGAAGGGCGATGCCGTTTCTCCGGCGACCTGCAAAACCGACATCAGCAAGCATTACGAGCTGGGCGTGCAGTTCGGCATTCAGGGCACGCCGGCCATCATCCTGGAAAACGGCATGATGATCCCGGGCTATCAGGGGCCGAAAGAGATGGCCGCCATGCTGGATGCGCACCAGGCCGCCACCAAAGCCGGTGGTTAATCGCCGGTGAGTATCAAAACGCAACTACGCCGCCGCCCGGCGGCGGACGACACGCATCTGCCCGCCAGTTTGCCGCCGCTGCTGCGTCGGCTTTACGCCCTGCGCGGCGTGCAGGCTGAGCAAGAGCTGGAACGCGGCGTCAAGGGCATGCTGCCCTGGCAACAGCTGGACGGCATCGACGACGCCGTCGGCCTGCTGCAACAGGCGCTGGCCGACGGCCGCCGCATCATGGTGGTGGGCGATTTCGACGCCGACGGCGCCACCAGCACCGCGCTGACGGTGCTGGCGCTGCGCAGCATGGGCGGCGCAGCCGTCGATTATCTGGTGCCTAACCGTTTCGAAGACGGTTATGGCCTGAGCCCCGAAGTGGTGGAGCAGGCGGCGGCGCGCGGCGCAGAACTCATTGTCACCGTCGATAACGGCATCTCCTCCCACGCCGGCGTCGACGTGGCGCACGCCAAGGGTATGCAGGTGCTAGTGACCGATCATCACCTGCCGGGCGAGACCCTGCCGGCGGCCGAAGCGATCGTTAACCCCAACCTGCGCGGCTGCGCCTTCCCGTCCAAATCGCTGGCGGGGGTTGGTGTCGCGTTCTACCTGATGCTGGCGCTGCGCGCCCGCCTGCGGGACAGCGGCTGGTTCGAGCAGCGCGCGCTGGCGATGCCCAATCTGGCGGAGCTGCTGGACCTGGTGGCGCTCGGCACCGTGGCCGACGTGGTGCCGCTGGATGCCAACAACCGTATTCTGGTGTATCAGGGGTTAAACCGCATCCGCGCCGGCAAATGCCGACCGGGCATCCGCGCGCTGCTTGAAGTGGCTAATCGCGATGCCCGCCAACTGGCGGCCAACGATCTCGGTTTCGCTCTCGGTCCGCGCCTCAATGCCGCCGGCCGGCTGGACGACATGTCTATCGGCGTGGCGCTGCTGCTGAGCGACGACATTGCGCAGGCGCGTATGCTGGCCAACGATCTCGATGCGCTGAACCAGACGCGACGCGAGATAGAGCAAGGCATGCAGGTGGAAGCCCTGCAGCTGTGCGATCAGCTGGAGCGCACCAGCACCGAGCTGCCTTACGGGCTGGCGATGTATCACCCGGAATGGCACCAGGGCGTGGTGGGCATCCTCGCTTCGCGCATCAAAGAGCGTTTCCACCGCCCGGTGATCGCGTTCGCACCGGCGGGCGACGGCATACTGAAAGGCTCCGGCCGTTCGGTGCCCGGCCTGCACATGCGCGATGCGCTGGAGCGGCTGGATATGCTGAACCCCGGGCTGATGATGAAGTTCGGCGGCCACGCGATGGCGGCCGGATTGTCGCTGGAAGAGGCCAAATTCGACGAGTTCCGCCAGCGTTTCGGCGAGTTGGTGGGTGAATGGCTCGATCCGGCGATGTTGGAAGGGGTGATCTGGTCCGACGGCGAACTGGCGATGCAGGAGCTGTCGCTGACAACGGCGGAGCTGCTGCGCGAGGGCGGCCCGTGGGGCCAGGCGTTCCCGGAACCGACCTTCGACGGCAAGTTCCGCATCCTGCAGCAGCGGCTGGTGGGCGAGAAACACCTGAAGCTGATGGTGGAGCCGCTCGGCGGCGGCCCGTTGCTCGACGGCATCGCGTTCAACGTGGACACCACGCTGTGGCCTGACAGCAGCGTGCGCGAGGTGGAACTGGCCTACAAGCTCGACGTCAACGAGTTTCGCGGCAACCGCAACGTGCAGCTGCTGATCCAGCATCTTTGGCCGCGCTGAGGCGAAATTGACGTTCGTGCATCGGTAAGTGACTGGTGCACGAACGCTCATCAGTTTCGTGGTGAGATGATCAGGCTAGCGACCCCTTTCTGTTCGATAATTTCCAGCATTCTGAGCGCGGCTCCCTGGGGTTTTACCGCGTTACGTTCCCATTTTTGTACGCTGGTGGTCGACATGTTGACCACGGCCGCTAAATCGGCCTGGCTCAGGCCGAGCCGTCTGCGCAGCATTTTGATGCGTGCGCCGTCCATTTGATCATGCTGCTCACGCTGGGCATGTTGTTCCTGCGCCTGTACTCGTGTGGCGATGTTGCGTACGGTATCGTCTGACACCGCACCGATCTCATTAAAACGCTGTGCCATTTTTTGCAGTCTGAGCAGGCGATTATCAGTCATCGCATTTCACCTCTCGCAAGTAGCCGCTATCGATGGCTCGTTTGATAATTTCCGGCGGCATGGCAAGAAAATCTCTGGCGAGCTCGCGATAGGTTGCCAATTCATCATCGTTGATTTCTTTTGCACCGTTCTGTTTTACGGTGTTTTTCAGCCATCCATCAATAAAATACTGATGACGACCGCGTTTAAACGCCACGATGGATCGAGCACCACCCCGTTTACCCCGATTGAGCGAAATACGTTTCTTCTAGACGCCGCCGCCCAGATCGCCGTCATGGTTACCGTGTGCGAGTTCGTGAGCCGCGGTGCAAATCTTTTGATCGACGATGCGATTTTTCTTCATAAATTTGTCGAAATCATCCGTGACGAAAATGTCCATTTTGGCACCGCCTGTCCCTGTGAGTCATCATAGCGACTATAGTCTCAATGACCACATTGCTCAATACTTGAACAGCTTAGCGGCGTGAGGGGCACCGGTAATAAAACGCTGGTGAAATTCCTGCTCTTCCTGCCACCCGCTTTGTCGCCCGATCGCCACAAAAACTGACCAACTCGCTATAAACTGCCGCCCGGATCCGTTAGAATTAGCGGTTCCAATGGCATTCCGCCATCGACGACATCAACGTAAAAGAACGAAACCATGTTTGAAATTAATCCGGTAAAAAACCGAATTCAGGACCTGTCCGAGCGGACTGCGGTTCTTAGGGGGTATCTTTGACTATGATGCCAAGAAGGAACGCCTAGAAGAAGTCAACGCCGAGCTGGAGCAGCCGGACGTTTGGAACGAGCCGGAGCGCGCACAGGCGCTCGGCAAAGAGCGCGCCGCGCTGGAAGCCATCGTTGAAACCATCGATCAGCTGGAGCAGGGCGGCGAAGACGTCGGCGGGCTGCTGGAACTGGCGGTGGAAGCCGACGACGAAGAAACCTTCAACGAAGCGGTCGCCGAGCTGGATCAACTGATGAGCAAGCTGGATCAGTTGGAATTCCGCCGCATGTTCTCCGGCGAATACGACAGCGCCGACTGCTACCTGGATATCCAGGCCGGCTCCGGCGGCACCGAAGCGCAAGACTGGGCCAGCATGCTGCTGCGCATGTACCTGCGCTGGGCCGAAGCCAAGGGCTTCAAGACCGAAGTGATCGAAGAATCCGACGGCGACGTCGCGGGCCTGAAATCGGCCACCATCAAGATCATCGGCGACTACGCGTTCGGCTGGTTGCGCACTGAAACCGGCGTGCATCGCCTGGTGCGCAAGAGCCCGTTCGATTCCGGCGGCCGTCGCCACACCTCGTTCAGCTCGGTGTTCATCTACCCGGAAGTGGACGACGATATCGATATCGAAATCAACCCGGCGGATCTGCGTATCGACGTGTACCGCGCCTCCGGTGCGGGCGGTCAGCACGTCAACAAAACCGAATCCGCCGTACGTATTACTCACCTGCCAACCAACATCGTGGTGCAGTGCCAGAACGATCGTTCTCAGCATAAGAACAAGGATCAAGCGTTTAAACAGCTGCGAGCCAAGCTGTACGAGTTTGAGATGCAAAAGAAAAATGCTGATAAGCAGACGATGGAAGACAACAAGTCCGACATCGGCTGGGGCAGCCAAATCCGTTCTTACGTGCTGGATGACTCCCGCATCAAGGATTTGCGCACCAACGTCGAAACGCGTAACACGCAGGCCGTACTGGATGGCGACCTGGATAAATTCATTGAGGCAAGTTTGAAAGCCGGGTTATGAGGAATAGAAATGTCTGAACAACAAGCACAGGGCGCCGATCAGGCGCTGGATCTCAATAACGAACTGCAGTCCCGCCGCGAGAAACTGGCCGGCCTGCGTGAGAACGGCATTGCGTTCCCGAACGACTTCCGTCGCGATTCCACCTCCGACAAACTGCACGCTGCGTACGGCGATAAAGACAACGAAGAGCTGGAAGCGCTGGGCGTAGAAGTGACCGTCGCCGGCCGTATGATGACCCGCCGCATTATGGGTAAGGCATCCTTCGTTACGCTGCAGGACGTGGGCGGCCGCATTCAGCTGTACGTCGCGCGCGACGATCTGGCTGAAGGCGTGTACAACGAGCAGTTCAAGAAGTGGGACCTGGGCGATATCCTCGGCGCGCGCGGCAAGCTGTTCAAAACCAAGACCGGCGAACTGTCGATCCACTGCACCGAGCTGCGTCTGCTGACCAAAGCGCTGCGCCCGCTGCCGGACAAATTCCATGGCCTGGCAGATCAGGAAACCCGTTACCGCCAGCGTTACCTGGATCTGATCGCCAACGAAGAATCGCGCAACACCTTCAAAGTGCGTTCGCAGGTGATGTCGGCTATCCGTAACTTCATGGTGGAACGCGGCTTCATGGAAGTCGAAACCCCGATGATGCAGGTGATCCCGGGCGGCGCGTCCGCGCGTCCGTTCATCACGCACCACAATGCGCTGGATATCGACATGTACCTGCGCATCGCGCCGGAATTGTATCTGAAGCGCCTGGTGGTCGGTGGCTTCGAACGCGTGTTCGAAATCAACCGCAACTTCCGTAACGAAGGCGTTTCTCCGCGTCACAACCCAGAGTTCACCATGATGGAACTCTACATGGCTTACGCAGATTACAAAGACCTGATCGAGCTGACCGAGACCCTGTTCCGCACCCTGACCGAGAAAGTGCTGGGCACCTCTCAGGTGCAGTACGGCGACGAAGTGTTCGACTTCGGCAAGCCGTTCGAGAAGCTGACCATGACCGAGGCGATCAAGAAATACCGTCCGGAAACCGATCTGGCTGACCTGGCCGACATGGGTAAAGCGGTGGCCATCGCCGAATCCATCGGCATCAAGGTTGAGAAGAGCTGGGGCCTGGGCCGCGTCGTGACCGAGATCTTCGAAGAAGTGGCGGAAAGCCATCTGATTCAGCCAACCTTCATCACCGAGTACCCGGCTGAAGTGTCGCCGTTGGCGCGCCGTAACGACGTGAACCCGGAAATCACCGACCGCTTCGAGTTCTTCATCGGCGGCCGTGAAATCGGCAACGGTTTCTCCGAGCTGAACGACGCCGAAGACCAGGCACAGCGTTTCGCCGATCAGGTGAACGCCAAAGACGCCGGCGACGACGAAGCGATGTTCTACGACGAAGACTACGTCACCGCGCTGGAGCACGGCCTGCCGCCGACCGCCGGTCTGGGCATCGGTATCGACCGTATGGTGATGCTGTTCACCAACAGCCACACCATCCGCGACGTGATTCTGTTCCCGGCGATGCGCCCGCAGAAATAATCGCGTTTAGCGTGAAACAACCGGTGCGGGCAACTGCGCCGGTTTTTTTTCGTCTACGGGACTTAACCGCTTAAAACATCGACAGTTACGCGCCATCTCCGCTTGCCCGCCGCCGATAACCGGTTATAATGCCTGTCGCACACCGATGCGGGTGTAGTTCAATGGTAGAACGGCAGCTTCCCAAGCTGCATACGAGGGTTCGATTCCCTTCACCCGCTCCAAAACCTCCGTAAACATCACCCCATTGAGCTATAACCGTTTTCAGAAAAGCTGATTCTCAACGATTGCATCACCGTTTGGTGTGGGTTGACGTGTGAGACGAGCAAGCCGCTGGCCTGGCATCTTACCGCGATAACACAACGCGCCATCCAGTCCTGATGCGGGTGTGAGCCACCGTTGCTGCCCACACCGCGCCATTGCCGCTTAGCTCCATTTCTGTTTAGCCCCGGAGGGCAGGCGGTTATCCGTTTCTTCGCAGGAGCGATCGCATTCTTTCGGCAGCAGGAAGGTGATACTTCCCGCCAGCAGCAGCGATGCCGCCAGCGCGCAAACCGCGACGTTCTGTCCGTACACATAAATCATGACGCCTACCAGATAGGGGCCGCAGAACCCACCGAGGTTGCCCAGCCCGTTGATCACCCCGCGTGCGCTGCCCGCCACTTCTGCCGTCGCAATGCGTCCGGGAATTGACCAGAAGGGGCTGGTCGCCGCTTTAAGGAAGAAGCCGCACACCACCAACGCGATATAGGCGGCCACCACGTGCTCATGCAGGATCACCGAGGCTATCAGCGCCGCCGCAAAACAGTACAGGGAGATCCTGACCCACAAACGGCGTTTACCGCTGCGATCGCTGAACATCGAAATCACATAAATCCCCGCCAGAGTGGCAACAAACGGCAGGATCGCCAATACACCAACATTGGCCATGCTGCCACCGGTCAGGTTTTTCAAGATGGTGGGCAGCCACAACGTATATCCATAGTCTCCGGTCTGGTAAAAGAAATTCAGCACGACCAGGCGCATTAATCCCTTGTTGCGAAACACCGCTTTTAACGGTGCTTTTGCCGCCGGCACCATCCCTTCTCGCGCTTTGCGCTCCCGGGCCAGCTCGGTTAATAAATAGTCGCGCTCCTTCGCCGGCAGCCAACGCGCCTCTTCCGGGCGGTCACTGATCACCAGCCACCAAATGGCCAGCACCACGACCGACAACAAGCCTTCGATAATGAACAGCCAGCGCCAGTCGAGAGTGGCAATAATCGCGCCGGAAACTGGGGCGGTCAGCATCCCCCCTAGTGGGGCAAACATCATGACAAAGGCATTGGCCCGGCCCAGTTCTTTTTCCGGGAACCAATTGCTGACCATGGTCAGCACGACGGGCAACATTCCTCCTTCGGAGATCCCGAGAATAAAACGCAGCACGAGCAGCTGATACTGATGGGTGACAAAGCCGGTGGCGATAGAGACAATCGCCCAGGCCACGAGCGACCAGGCGATAAAACGTTTCCCGCTACCGTAAACCGCAAGTCGTCCGCCAGGGATTTGCAGAAATAAATAACCAATAAAAAATATCCCACTGGCCACGCCAGCCATTTGGCTGGTAATACCTAAATCCTGTTCCATGCCGCCCGGCAGAGCAAAGCTGATATTTACGCGATCCATAAATGAAATAATGCAGGTGACAAGGATCGGCGCGATAACCCGCAGCCAGCGAGTTCCTGGTATTTTATCGGTCATAGTAATGCCTCGATGATATCCGCCACGATAAGCGGATATTTTGTTAGGCTGAATAAAAATGATGGTGCGCCATTCAGGCGATCATTTTTATTGAATTAAGCCAGGAATATCCTGATGGGAAAAATAACCTGCGAGATTATCCAAAACGGATTGGCTCATTCCCTGGCGGGTTTCTACGGTAGCGCTGGCCACGTGGGGCTGAAGCAAAACATTCTCGAGCGCAAAAAACGCTGTCGGGACATGGGGCTCGTTTTCAAACACATCCAGAGCGGCCCCGGCGATAACATGATTTTGTAACGCCTTTATCAGCGCCGCCTCATCGACCAGGCTGCCGCGGGCGATATTGATAAGCCAGGCACGATCGGGCATGGCGTTAAATACGCTGGCATCAATAATCCCGCGGTTTTCCGCACTGCCAGATGCCGCGATCACCAGGAAATCACTCTGCGCTGCGAGCGTGTGCAGATCGGCGCACCACGGGTAATCCAGGTCGTCTTTGCGCCGGCGGTCAGTATACAGGATGGTCATATCGAAGCCTTTCGCCCGGCGGGCGATGGCTTGGCCAATATTCCCCATGCCAAAAATACCGATGCGCTTACCGCTCACTTTGGTCGCCAGCGGTGGCGGCGTCGTTTCCCAGCGGCCTTCGCGTACAAAACGGTCTCCTTGGCAGAGGCGGCGGCTGGCGGACAGCAAGAGCCCCATCGCCAGATCGGCCACATCATCGGTCAGCACGCCGGCGGTGATCCCGACGCTGATATGGCGTTCCCGGGTGTAGTTGAGGTCGATAGCGTCGGTTCCCACGCCAAAAACAGTAATCATGCCCGCCTGCGGCAGCTGCTCCAGCGTCTCCCGGGTTACCCCCACGTCGCCACGGGTGACCACCGCCTGAACGTCTGCGCCATGGCGAGCCAGGAAGGCTGGAATATCTGATTGTTCATAGAGACGGAATACCCGGTAACTGGCGTCCAACGCGGCCTGTAAAGCATCCATCACCGGCGCGATAAGTAAAATGGTAGGTTGAGTGTCAGTGTGCATCGTTGCGATCCTGTCTGAAAACAATAGGGGATATCCTGTATCAGACGTTTTTTTACCGCTTATTATTGCGATCTACATCACGCCAAAGAGTGTTAAAAAAGCATGTTACTGCTGGCGTGATCTCGTGTGCAATTTCGTGGCTTCTGTCGATTATTATCGGGGGCGATAGCCCGTTATGCCCGTAGGCGGAGAGTGTGAAATCGGTCGATTCTGGTGAAAAGGGTGAATAGCCAGTGATTTTCTGCCGTGGATCACAGGATAAGTAACGCTGTTTCGTAACACTTAATTAAGTGACTTTTGTCACAGTTTTAAACGGCTAAAAACCGTGAGATAGGCCATGACTTATTTCACCATGCCGAATGGCCTTTCAGGTGGAGTTTACTCACAGTGGTGATAGGTTGTAAATATTAGAAACAAAGCGGTTTGCTTTGTTGTTTATTCATAGTGGCGCCCGTAGAACGATCTAATAGTGATTCTGCCGTAATTACGCCGAGATTGCGTGTTGCCATAACACTATCCAACCATTGTTTTTGTCGGTGAAATACCGAGCCGATATTGACCAGAGAAAATATTATGATTATTGATGCTTTAACCACTGCCGTAAATAATAGGTTCTATCCGGCGGCCATCCGTAAAATGCTGGCCAGTATTATTGAAAATGAGCCGTACAATTTACCTGTCGGGCACTATCAGGTGCAGGGTAAACAGATGTTCTTTAACGTCGTTGAAGGGGAAACCAAACTATTGGCCGACCAGAAGCCAGAGTTTCATCGCCAGTATCTGGATATCCATCTTGTCCTGGAAGGGAAAGAAGTGATTGGCGCCGGGGTTCTGGGGCTACCTCTGCCCCTGAGTGAGCCGTTTAACGAGGTGCACGATCTTGGGTTTAGCCCGGCGATCCCCGGTGAGACTCTCATCCACCTGCAACCCGGTGAACTGGCTGTTATCTTCCCGGGTGAGTTGCACCGCCCGATGAGTACCTGCACGGCACCGGCAGCTCTGCGTAAAATTGTGGCGAAAATCGACTGCGCCCTGCTGACGTAGCAAGACGTTCAGCGGCGGCTGGTATCGCGACTTCAGGCTGCCCGGCGGAAAGCCTCGCTCATCCGCTGTCTGCAGCGATTCCGAAGAATACGTCTTTCCCGTCAAAGCCATAGCCCCTAATTTTTAAAGATTGAGTTGGGTTGAATAAATTTACGGCAGAGATTACGCCGTATTATTTACAGGGATATTTTCTTCAGGTTCACATTACATCCTTAAAGGCCGTGAGTTTACCTCTGTAGTCGATGTAGCCAATCTCATAACGCCTTGATCTTTTAATGCGGTTCCTCCCCATTGGCACAATTTTTTATTTTGGTTTGCCTGCGTTCTGATAGATATTAAAAAAACTATATAAAAATAAATTATTTCGGAGCTAACAATGTCGTTGCAAATCGTGCTTACCCGCAGGGAGGCGCTGGGAAAAATGGTGGGCGTCATCGTCGCCGCCAGCCTGTTGCCTTATTCAAATATAACCTATGCCGAACGGGCACAAATTGCCGCCTCGCCCGTTGAATACGCGCAATTTTTGCAAATTTCGAGAAAAATTACCGAGTTTGACGATTTGGACGTCACCCTCTCCGCCCGCTTTTTTTCCGCACTGCGCGAACATTTTCCGCAGTTGAACTCGCAACTCAACGCCCTGTTCACCCTGAGCCAGCAAGCTACCGATGCGGAAACCTTGAACCGACATGCGATTGAACAGGGGCAGAGGGAGCTTATTCAGGCCATCGTGACCGCGTGGTATACCGGAACCGTAGATCCTTCAAGCGCCGAGCAGGGTCAGTTGATTACCTATAAAGAGGCACTGATGTATCGCACGGTTCAGGATGCCCTGATCGTGCCGACCTGGTGCAATTTTGGCCCGCTGTGGTGGACCGGCCTGCCGCCGGGCGTTACCCGCCAACCTTCCATTCCCGCAACAGATTTGCCTGCCGTAGCCGATAAAAAATATGAGGACCGCGTGTGAAAAGCCCAATAATTAATGCTTCCGGCGATGCAGAGGCCGATGTCGTCATTGTCGGTTCCGGTATTGTGGGTGGTCTGATGGCGGATGCTTTGGTGAGCCAGGGCTACTCGGTGCTGGTACTTGAGGCAGGCCCGCGGATTGAGCGCGCACAGGCTGTGGAAAACTGGCGCAATATGCCACTGCACAATCGTGCGGGGTCGGATTTTCAGGGGCTTTACCCGCAATCGGAGTACGCCACCGCGCCGCTCTATTTCCCGGAGAACGACTATATCAAACTGACCGGCCCCAATGGCTCTGGCTTTAAACAGGGCTATTTGCGTGTGGTGGGGGGAACCACCTGGCACTGGGCCGCTTCTTGCTGGCGCAACCATCCCAATGATTTTCGCATGAAATCTCTCTATGGCGTGGGGAGAGACTGGCCTATTTCTTACGAAGATATCGAACCGTGGTACGCGAAAGCCGAAGAGGAAATAGGCGTTGCCGGCCCGAATAATCCGGAGTGGCAGTCCCCTGCGGAACGCAGCGGGCCTTACCCGATGGACATGGTGCCCTGGGCCTACGGCGACAGACGCATTGCTGAGATTGTTAATCCTCACGGTTTTAAATCGGTGCCCATTCCGCAAGGCCGCAGCACCCGGCCCTGGAATGGACGGCCCACCTGCTGCGGCAATAACAATTGCCAGCCGATTTGCCCGATCGGGGCGATGTACAACGGTATTCACCACGTTGAACGGGCCGAACACAAGGGGGCGAAGGTGATCCCTGAAGCGGTGGTGTACAAAATTGACACCGACGACAATAACCGCGTCACCGCCGTTCACTGGTATGACACGGCGCACAACTCCCATCGGGCGATCGGTAAAACGTTCGTTCTGGCCTGCAATGGGATTGAGAACCCGCGCTTGCTGCTGCTGGCGGCCAACGAAAAGAACCCGAACGGCATCGCGAACAGCTCGGATCAGGTGGGACGCAACATGATGGATCACTCGGGCCTGCACTGCTCCTTCCTGGCGCGAGAGGCCCTGTGGGTTGGCCGCGGCCCGGCGCAGAGCAGCTGCATGGTGGGGTATCGTGACGGCGCGTTCCGCAGCGACCACTCCGCCAACAAGATCATCATCAACAACATCAACCGGGTGATCCCCTCCGCCCTTGAAGTCCTGAAAACGGGCAAGGTCGGCAAGGCGCTGCAGGATGAAGTGCGCGATCGCGCCAGCCGCTCGGTGGATCTCTCCATCAGCCTGGAACCGCTGCCGGACCCGAACAACCGTCTGACCCTGAGCCCCACTCGCAAAGACAAGCATGGCCTGGCCTGCCCGGACATCCACTACGACGTCGGCGATTACGTGCGCAAAGGGCTGGAAGTGGTCAAAACCCAGCTACGGCAGATTGGCGACTTGTTCGATGCGCAAGAGTTTGTGATTAACGACAAGCTGAATGCCAACAACCACATTATGGGCGGCACGATCATGGGCAGCGACCCCACGAACTCGGTGGTGAACGGTAATTGCCGCGCTCACGATCACGACAACCTTTGGATCCCGGGTGGAGGCGCCATGGTTTCAGCCAGCGTTGTCAACACCACGTTGACGATGGCGGCGCTTGGACTCAAGGCGGCCAATGACGTACTTCGAGCCCTGGAGAGCAAATGAATAAAATCACCCACGCGCTGGCAGCGACGCTGCTGCTGGGAAGCGGTTTTGCGGCGCATGCCCAGGACGGCGATCTGATCGCTAAAGGGCAAGCGCTGGCTATCGCCTCGGACTGCATGGCCTGCCATACGAATACGCAGCAGCAGGGTAAACCTTTTGCCGGGGGGTACGGCATCGCTTCCCCCATGGGCACTATCTACGCCACCAATATTACTCCATCGGTAAAATACGGTATCGGCGGCTATTCCGAAGCGGCGTTTGCCGACGTGCTGCGCGCCGGGATCCGGAAAGATGGGGCGTATCTCTATCCGGCCATGCCCTACACCGCCTACACCCGTCTGAGTGATGACGAGATCCACGCTCTGTATACCTATTTCATGCATGGCGTTGCCCCGGTCGATGAGCCGGCCAAGCACCAAACCGATCTGCCGTTTCCGTTCAACATCCGCCTCTCCATGGCGGTGTGGAACAGGCTTTATTTGGACAATCGGCGCTTCACCCCGGATCTGACGAAAGGTGAGGCGTGGAACGAAGGGGCCGCGCTGGTGCAGGGCCCGGCTCACTGTGGAACCTGTCATACGCCGCGTAATGTGCTGATGGCGGAAGACAATTCGCGCTTCCTGATGGGGGCATCGTTGGGCTCTTGGTACGCGCCGAATATCACCGCAGATCGCCAAGAAGGGATCGGTGGCTGGAGCGAGCAGGAGTTAGTGGCCTACCTGAAAACCGGTCGGGCGGAAGGGCGCGCGCAAGCGGCGGGGCCAATGGCTGAAGCCGTTGAGCACAGCTTCCAATACCTGACCGACCGGCAGCTGCAGGCGATAGCGACTTACCTGAAGACCGTGCCGTCACAGGGCGATGAGCGCCAGGGCAATAGCTTTAGTCAAGCGCATTACAACGTTGAGCACCATCTCCGCGGCATCAATTCGCCCAACGCCAACCACACGCTCAATAGCGGCGAGGCGCTCTACAGCGGCTACTGCGCCAGTTGCCATCAGCCGGATGGCAGCGGCAGTTTGAACCAGGCCTACCCTTCGCTATTCAACAACTCCACCACGGCCGCGAGCAATCCGTCAAACCTGATTGCCGTCATTTTGCAGGGGGTTGATCGCCGGGTTGACGGTAAGCATGTCCTGATGCCGAGCTTTGGCGCCGGTTCCTATGTCGGAGAGCTGACGGATAAGCAGGTTGCCGATATCGCTAACTTCGTGCTGCAGAAATACGGCAACAGCACGCTGAGCGTGACTGAGGCCGACGTGAGTGAGGTGCGCGCCGGGGGCCCGAAACCGCTGTTGGCGCGCGCACAGCCGATGATTCTGCCTGGCATGGCCGTCGCGGCGGTCGTCATTATTCTGCTGGTCCTATTCTGGCTCCGCCGCCGCAAGGCACGTTAAGGGGGCGTTCGGTCAGGTGGGTGGCGCCATCTGGCCGAATCTCTGGCCGGGATAACGAGAGATGGTCTTCTGGCGAAGCGGGCAGTGATGGCCAATGATAAAGTCACTGGCAGGGGCAAGCTATATTGTCTCCCCCATCGACAGGCGGAAGTGGAGATCGACACGTTCAATGGTCGGCAGCCCTTTAATTTTTTTTATTATGATTTCTGTCGCCACTTTCCCCATCTCATACCGTGGCGTCAGTACGCTGGCTAACCGAGGAGTAATGATCTGCCCGATCTCAAGACCGTGAAATCCGGCAATGGCCATTTGCGCTGGCACGCTGATACCGTTTGCCAGACATTCCTGTAACACGCCCACGGCCAGATCGTCGTTGGTACAGAGAATACCGTCCATATCCGGATACATCTGGCTCGCAAGCGTCATCATCCCTGTTCCAATCGAAATGGAAGAGATCTTATTGGGGGAGATACGACCGGTAGGTAAATCATGGTTAGCCATTGCCTGACAGTATCCCGTATAACGCTGTTCATCGCGGATATCAGACATTGAACCAAAATAGATAATGCGTTTTTTACCGCTGGCCAGCAGCATGGTGGTCATATCGTAGCCGGCTTTCACATTATCAAAACCCACGTTAATTCGATCTGTATTGCCTGACAGCCCCATGATTTCAGCAACGGGTATTTTTGCCGTCTTCAGGAATTTTTCCGCCCGCAGACTATGGACCGACTCGGTCAGCAGCAGCCCTTTTATCTTAAAAGCCAGGATCGCGGCAATTTGCTCCTCTTCGCGTTTGCTGTTGTAGTCATAATTGACGACCAGCGTCTGATAACCCTGTATAGACGTCACGGATTCAATGCCGGCGAGGACATCAGCAAATATCAGATTGTTAAAAGAAGGAACCAGAACGCCGATGAGGGGAGGGCTATTGGAATAGAGGGCGGGATTGTCGGGATCGGCCTGATAGCCGACTTCCTCGATAACGGCGGCAATGCGCGCAGCTGTTTCCGGTTTAACCCTGTCCGGCGTGCGCAGGTAGCGACTGACCGTCATTTTGGTTACACCCGCCAGTACAGCAATGTCATTTAACGTAATTCGCTGCGACTTCACCATTCATACTCATCTGACCCAGACCGTGTTTGTCATTATGCCCACTGCTGAGTCAAAAGAGAATGCGTGCAATGCGCTACCTCCGGCGTATCCGGTGACAACCGCACGATGCGCCGATCCCGGCTTCTTTTGCCGTTCCAGCATGAGTATGTTCATTATCCCCACATTTCGTAACGGAGTGAAAGAAAGGCACGCATCAGCGTGCCGTGGACTCTCATGGAAGAAAAGGCGGGCAGTTTGATTCCTTTTCGTCCGCTCAACCCGCTCAATAAGGTGAGCGGGCGATGTGGCCGGGTTAACTGAGAATATCTTCGGCGATCACGTTGAACAGCGTATCGATCTCGCCTTGAGTGTTGTAGTGCATCATGCCGATGCGCAGCACGCCGCCGTCCTGCAACCCCAGCTGTTGCACCAAGCCCAACGCATAGAAATGCCCGCTGCCGGCGCAGATGTTGTGCTGCCCGAGGCGGCGGGCGATTGCGTCAGGCGTATGGCCGCTGAAGGTCAGGGCGAAGGTCGGTGTGCGGCGCGCGCTGTCCGCCTGGGGATTGCCATAAAGCCGCACCCCGTCGAGCTGCTGCAGCCGTTGCAGGAAGTGGCGGCACAGCGCCTCTTCATGCTGGTGGTAGGCGGCGAAGCTCTCCTGCAAACGCTGCCTTAACGGCGCGCCGGGCGAGCCCCACTGCGCCAGATACTCGATAGCGGCCGCGACGCCGGCCAGCGCTTCGAAGCTCTGAGTACCGGTCTCGAAACGGCCGGGGCCGACGTCGGTGGCCGGCTCGACTTTGTACGGACGCAGGCGCTGCAGCCACTGCGGCGCGATGTAGGCCATGCCGATGTGCGGGCCAAAGAACTTGTAGGCGGAGCACACCAGGAAATCACAGCCCAGCGCCTGTACGTCGATCAGGTTATGCGGGGCGTAATGAACGGCGTCGACATACACCTGCGCACCGACCCGATGCGCGGCTTCGACGATGGTTTTGATATCGACAATGCTGCCGGTGACGTTGGAGGCGTAGCTGACCGCCACCAGGCGGGTGTTGGCATTGATGCGCTCACACACTTTCGCGGCATCCAATGCGCAGTCGGCGCTTTCGAGCGGTATCTGATGCACCACGGCCCCTCTGTCGGCAGCGGCCTGCTGCCAGCTGGAGACGTTGGCGTAGTGATCCAGCGCGGTGACGATGACCTCATCGCCGGCCTGCCAGTCGCGGCTGATGATGCGGCTGAGATGAAAAGTCAGCGTGGTCATGTTCATGCCGAAGACGATGGTGTCGGCCGACGGGGCATTTAACAAGGCGCGCACCGATTCCCGCGCCTGGCCCATCACCTCGCCGGTGACTCGGCTGGAGAAGTAGTGGCCGCCCAGGTTGGCGTTGTATGCCCCCAGGTAATCCGTCATTTTTTCCAGCACGCTCCGTGAAACCTGCGCACCGCCGGGGCCGTCGAAAAAGATCGCCGGTTTGCCGTCGATTAGCTGGGACAGGGCGCTGAACTGGCGGCGGGCGAGCTCGGGAGTAAAGGTCATGCTTTCTCTCCCCGCGCGGTGAGGACGAAGAGGTCCAAATGGCCTTCTTCTGTTGGGCTCACGGCGTTGATCGGCGTGGCGTTGTGCCACAGTTTGCTGTCCGCCAGCAGCACGGCTTCGCCGTCCGCCAGCGCTTTTTTAAAGAAGGGATCGTGGTGACTATCGTCATACAGCATGATTTCACCGCCGACGATGTTGTGCCGGTGAATGGCGATCATCGCGATGTGGTCGAAACCGTCCTGGTGAATGCCTTCCGGCGCCACCTGGGTGTCTTTCTCGATGGCGACCACGCGCATCTGGTGGATCTCTATCTCGGCGCCTTCCGGCAGTTCGTTGCTTTCTGCAAACAGGTTGCACATCTCTGCCATGCCGGCGCTCTGCAACACGGCGCTGTCGATAGGTTCGAAGCGGCGCACCACGTTGCCCTGAAAGTGGTTGATCTGATCCGACTGCATGAAAGTGCGCGGCCCCACTTCGGCGACGTTGGGGTTGAGGTATTTGACGACCGAGTAACGGCGCAGGCGATATTTTCCGTCGGCGTGTTGCGTGTGGGGCAAGGAGGAGAACGATGGCATCAGCTGTTGGGTGGCTTGCGGGCTTAGTACAGTCATACTTATTACGTTTTCGTGTTTCTGTAACATAATCACCTCTAATAATAATAATTTCTGATGTTGTAGGGGGTAATTCGATTGAATTGTAGACGACCCTATAACCAACGCAATTTGGCGGTGGCGAGGTGTGACGGCGGTCGTAAAGTGGGGTGAACGGTAGAGAGGATGAGCGAAAGGGAATGCCGGTATGAAGCGGGTCATTCAGCAAAATAAGCGCTAACGGGGGGAGAATTCATGCGCAAGCATAACGTGACCAAGGTTACGCTTTCAGGGATAACTCTCATGAATATGAGGTGCTTTACTATAATTCCGGGACAGAGTGACCGCAGTGGCATTGCCTGGTTGTTGAAAGAAGAATCTTCAATTCCCCCTGAATAAGGACTCCGATCATGCAGCATGTCAGAAAATTCGTCATTTCCTGCCTGTTTGCGTCGATAATGTTCCCCGGCATGGCCTTCGCGGAAGATCCCCCCGTGACACCGTTGGCTACCGGGATCGTCAGCAGCGGCGTAGCCGAAGCGCAAGTGACCGAGGCCGTGCGCCACGGTGAAATCCTGACCATCAAAGTGCGTTTCAAAGGGTTGAAAGACAACCTTAATGGGCAAGGCTTGTATAGCAGTCTGGATAAAAGCAGCCTTGAGAAATCCTTCTATATTCTGGTGGGTAATAAAAAATACCTGCTGCTTACCGATAGCAATAATGTCCCACTGGCCTCTCCCAGCGTGTCATTCAGCTCAAGTTCAGGCATTCCCTATGTCGCCACCTGGTTTGGCAGCTTCCCTGCGCCTCCACCTGATGTGAAAGAGGTGTACCTGACGATCGCCAACGTCGAGCCGCTCGGGCCGATAGCCATTACGGATCGTTGAGCGATGAACGGCCTCAGGAAAGCCGCCTGTGTGGGTGGGATGTTAGCCTTTGGGTTGGTGTCATTGGGTTCATGGGCTGACAGCGGAGAGCCGGCATCCGTGGGGAAACCGGTGATACTCGATCTTAAGGCCACCCGGCTGGATTTGGTTGGTTTGCCTTCGGGGCTGAATGCCGGCGTCCTTGATCTGCAGAGTAAGGCAGCGGATTTGGCTAAACAATCCGCCGACATTTCCGTCAGAGACAGCAAAAATGCCGTAACGTTATCGATGCGCAGCGATGTGCTGTTCGCTTTCGACAGCGATGCGATTGCTGCTAAAGCGGAGCCTGCGCTGCAACAGGTGGCGCAATTTATCGCGGCCGAACCGGTAGGGAACGTGGTGATCGAGGGGCACACCGATGCGGTGGGCAGCGATAAATATAATCAGGATCTGTCGCTGCGACGCGCACGTGCGGTGGCTGTTTGGCTGATCGCACATGGGGTAGAAAAATCTCGTCTGAGTGAACGGGGAAAAGGGGAGGCTGAACCGGTGGCTTCCAACGACACGCCGACGGGCCGGGCCAAGAATCGGCGGGTTGACTTCGTGTTGCCGAAAACCGCTGCCGCCGGTTAACCCCGCGTCGGTGGACGTTTCTTTTGCCAGAGCCGCTTTTAAACGGGCTCTCCTGCTGACTGCTTGTAGGGCGTGGAGCCGGTGACGTTAATGATTGATGAACATAATCGCGTCGCCAAAAGCCTGTATCCCACTTTCGGCTTTCGCTTTAGCGACCCCGACAAAATGCGGGGTCAGAACGTCTCGAAATACAGCTCGCGCAACAGCCAGGATATTTCGTTATTGGTGCGGTTCAGGACGTCTATTCTGTGAACTCCTATCGCTTCTGCGCGCAGATCGAGCAGCAAGTTGCGAATCTGCCGGAATAACGGGGTTTGCGGGTTGGGTTTGGCCAACTGCTGTCCACACAGTTTGATACCGGCGTCGCAGCCGGTGGCGATGTCCGTCAGGCAGCACGGGCAGGTGGTTTTTTGGCGCGCCATATTGCGGCATTGTTGCCCGATTACCTGATTAAAATGGCGTAATTGCAGGCAGACTTCCCGCGAGTTCAACGGGTTGGAATGGGTTGTCATCGGTTTCAGCTCCCTTGTCTGCGCCTATATTGGCACTTACCGATGAAGATAACCACGGACAAGCCGAGGGGGTATCGCCTTGTTTTGTCTGGAAGCAACGAAAGCGATGAGGCCCGCGATGGCGGGCCGGTAGAGTCAGGCGCGTTTAAACAGATTCGCCGCCTGGAACAGCGCAAAGGAACTGACCAGCATCTCGATGCCGACGATCGCCGTCACCAGCGTGACCGACGCCGCCGGGCCTGAACCGATCAGCATCCAGGCGATGATCAAATCGAGCACGCCGATAACGAACTGCAGCCAGTTGCCCGGCAATCCGCGGCGCATATAGCCAGCCGCCAGGCGGGCGATGCCGCCGAGCGCGAACAGCACGGCGAGGTACACTGCCAGCGCCAGAATGCCCGCCAGCGGGCTGGTGATGAACACATAGCCGATAATCAGGTAGGCCACACCCAGCAGAATGCCGCCGATCATCGGCCAAGTATTCTGCGCTCGGTTGGCGATCATGGCGATAATCAGCCCGGCGCCGCTCAACAGCAGCAGGACGCCGACCACGATGCTCAGCGCCGCGCCGGAGGCGAAAGGATTAACCAGGCACACTATACCGCCCGCCAGCAGCAGGAAGGCGATGATCAGCAGGGTGGTGCGTTGCTTTTTGAGCAGTTCTTCGCTCAGGAGGGGCAGATTATTGCGATCAAGGTTTAGCATGTTACAGCTCCATTCTCTTTGTTGCGATCCTCGGGGGCACTCTATTTTTCCGAGCGCTCTATTATAGTAGTCACTTTTTAATCACTGCGGTAAATCCGGCGTGGCGTTTATGCTTGGTAGCGGCGTGTTATTCGGCCAGTTCATCAACGATGAAATCAATCAGCGCCCTTACCGAAGGGGGGAGTCCTTGTCTGGAAGGGTAAAACGCGACAATCTTGTGTTGTTCCAATGTCCAGTCGTCGAGCAGCGTTTTCAGGCTGCCGTCGAGCAGTTCCTGGCGGGCTAATTTCAGCGGCAGGCAGCCCACACCGACGCCTTTTACGATCGATTCCTTGATCAGGCGAATGTCATCGCACACCATGCGCGACTCGTTGTTTATTTTGACTTCGCGATCGGCTTGTTGAAACGTCCAGGCGGCCTGAAGATGGGTCGATAACCACCCGACCGTTGGCAAACTGGAGAGATCTTCGGGCGTATTGATACTTTGGTACTGAATAGTTGCAGAGGGGGCGACCATAAATGCGGTGGGCACAGCGCAAATTCGACGCATCACCAAGTTGCTGTTTTTGGGCTCATCGGCGATGAGTTTTAATGAGAGGTCATACCCTTCAGAAATAATATCCACGTTGCGATTAAATATTTTTACATGCAAATTGACCTTGGGGTATTGCAGCATGAATTTCGCCAGGACTTCCGTTAGGCCAAGATCCAGGAGAATGTTTGAGCAGGTTAGTTTTATTTTTCCAGTGGGTTTTTCGCTTTTGTTAATAATGAGGCATTCCGCTTTCTCTGCGGTGCTAATCATCTGCAGGCAGTACTGATAATATTCTTTTCCTATATCGGTGACCATGAGGTTTCGCGTTGAACGCTGAATAAGTCTGACATTGAGCCTTTTTTCCAAATTGGATATTCGTCTTGATAGCGTCGATTTGGGTATACCAAACTTCTTACTGGCGGAAAGAAATCCACCGCATTCAACTACTCTGGCAAACATAACCATCTCATTGAAATCTATCATATAAAGTTGACCTTCCCAGTGGTGAGATACTCATTCCCAATAATCGTTCTATTTACCCGGCTGGTTCATTGCTAGCCTGATGTCGGAGCGTTTGAAAGCATGCTACATGCTTGGAATGCATGGGGCGATCGGAATTTGATGATTTTGATGATAAAGGAGAAGGGAATGACTTTTAAATATAACCGATTAGATAAGGCACAGGCCGCCGTGTTATTAGTCGATCATCAGACGGGGCTACTGTCCCTGGTTAGAGATCAGGATCCGGATAAATTCAAAAATAATGTTTTGGCGCTGGCCGATCTGGCTAAATACTTCAATTTACCGACGATACTGACCACGAGTTTTGAAAACGGACCGAACGGCCCTTTGGTGCCAGAGCTAAAGCAAACGTTCCCTGACGCCCCCTATATTGCTCGTCCCGGCAATATCAATGCCTGGGATAATGAAGATTTCGTCAAGGCGGTAAAGGCCACGGGCAAGAAACAACTGATCATCGCCGGCGTGGTGACCGAGGTTTGCGTGGCGTTTCCTGCGCTCTCTGCGTTGGAAGAGGGGTATGAGGTTTTCGTCATCACCGACGCATCCGGCACGTTCAATGCGATTACGCGCGATGCGGCTTGGGATCGCATGTCCCAGGCCGGCGCGCAGCTGATGAGTTGGTTTGGCGCGGCGTGCGAATTGCACCGCGATTGGCGAAATGATATCGAAGGGTTGGGGAACCTGTTCTCTCAACATATCCCTGACTATCGCAATCTGATGACCAGCTTCAGTTTGCTGACCTCAGGTAAACAGTAACCCCGGCATCGCTGCATGATTTGGCGCCTTATGGCGCCATTTTTCCTCCCGCCGATCGTGCCGCAGCGGCCTCCGTGCCAGTTGTTTTCCGATAGTTGCCTCTTTCCCGCTTTTTGACTGACCCGGCGCAAATGTTACACTGTGCGGCTGACGCGTATCAGAACCGAAAAGACGATTGGGGACAGGATTTGAGCACAGGAAGCAAGCTGGCGAGGTGGCGCCGCATCGCGGTGTGTCTGACATTGGGGCTATTGTTGGCCGGGTGTTCGGGTAAAAATACCTACAACCGTGACTACGACAAACTGCCGAAGGGCAGCTACACCGGCAAGTCTTACACCGTCAAACGGGGCGATACGCTGTACTACATCGCCTGGATCACCGACAGCGAAGTCAGCGATCTGGCCAGAATCAACAAGATACGCCCGCCTTATAGCCTGGAAGTGGGGCAAAAGCTGCGGCTGAGCGGCGGCGCACCGACCAAAACCGCCGCCACGCGCCGTAAAACGTCTTCCTCCGCTATCGCCAAGCAAACGCCACCGCCGGGCGCCGCACGTTGCTGGCGCTGGCCAACCAGCGGTCGGATCGTGCAGGCGTACTCCAATGCCGATGGCGGCAACAAGGGCATCGACATCGCCGGTAAACGCGGCCAGCCGATCTATGCTTCCGCCAAGGGCAAAGTGGTGTACGTCGGCAACCAACTGCGCGGCTACGGCAACCTGATCATGATTAAGCACGGCGAAGACTTTATTACCGCCTACGCGCACAACGACACCACGCTGGTGCGCAACGGCCAGGATGTGAAAGCGGGGCAGAAGATTGGCACCATGGGCAGCACCGGCACCGATTCGGTGTTCCTGCATTTCCAGATCCGCTACCGCGCCACCGCGCTCGATCCACAGCGCTATCTGCCGCCGCAGGGATCGTCGCCGTCCTGTTAACATTAATCCGGCCCCTTACGGGGCCGGATGTCAGCTATTTCAGTGGCAGATAAAGATCGGTCACCAGTTCATATTCCGCCACCTCGTGCACGAAGTTGTGGTAGTGGAAATAGAGCGGAAAGTCACGCAGCTCCTCGCCGCTGGCCGGCAACCACTCGCGGTACAGATAGTGGGCACTTTCCGAGAGCCCATCCAGCGAGCCGTGATGGCGCAGCACCGCGCAGCGCCCGGCCGGCAGCGTGCCGTTCACCACGCCAAAGGCGTTTTCCTCCGGGATCGGCGCCGTGATCTCGCCGCAAATGAAGAAGTGGAAGTCCTGCGCTTCGGTGATGGCCGGATCGTGCGGGGCGATGCCGTAAGTGCGGCTGCTTCTGACCGGCGACAGGCCGCTGGTTTTGCGCCACTCGATAAAGCGTGCGGCGGTTTCGTTGACCAGCGCGGGCGGGCCGCTATGTTCGATCATCGCCACCGGGGTGGCAGGGAAATCGACAATGTCTACCTTCATGGGTTGTTTCCTTTTGTGTTTCGGCTCGGGAAAGCGCTGCTGCCAATCGATCCAGGCCGGCTGTTTGCGAAACTGGCTCGGCGTTTGGCTGAACGCCTGTTTGAAGGCGCGGCTGAAGGACTCCGGGTTTTGAAAACCGGCGTCCAGCGCGATGTCAATCACCGGCTCCAGCGGGTTATACGCCAGGCGGTAAGAGGCGCGTTTAAGCCTCATCCACTGGATATAACGCCACACCGAGATGCCGCAATACGCGCTAAACTGGCGTTGAAAGTGAAAGCGCGAAAAATGGGCCACTTCGCTCAGCGTGTCGACGGTAAGCGCCTCGTCCAGGTGGCGGTCGATATAGTCAAAGACCTGCGCAAAGCGCTTTGCATACGTCTGGGTCATGTGATTGTCTCCTCCATGCCTGAACTTTGCCCGAGTCGCTGCTGCTTCTCCTGACGGATGATGCTGAGTTGCCACCGCAGGAAAACGGAATGGCTGCGGCATTCGCCGTCGGCCAGGCCAAACTCATAACCCCCCACGCGGCCGTGCGCCGCGAGCACGACCGAGAAGATGAATATTACATGATGGATCGTTCCCGTTTGCTGAAATTCCTGCTGCCCTACCTGTGGCCGAAAGACAACCCGCGCCTGCGGGGGTATCTGGTGGTGGCCTTCGTGTTTATGGTGGCGGCTAAGGTCAGCACCACGCTGGTGCCGCTGGCCTACAAAGCAATGGTCGATGCGCTGAGCGGCGAGACGGCGAAAATGCTGGCGGTGCCGCTGGGGCTGATTATCGCCTACGGCGTGGCGCGGGTGGGCGGTGCGCTGTTTGAGGAGCTGCGCAACGTGATGTTTATCCACGTCAGCCAGAACGCCACGCGCCTGCTGGGCGTGCGGGTATTTCGCCAGCTGCATGCGCTGAGCCTGCGCTTCCATCTGGAGCGTCAGACCGGCGGGCTGTCGCTATCCATCGAGCGCGGCACCCAGGCGGTGTCCACGGTGCTGTCGCGGCTGCTGTTCTCCATCGTGCCGATCCTGTTCGAACTGACGCTGGTCACGGCAATCATGTGGCATATGCTGAACGGCTGGTTTGCGCTGGCGATCCTGACGACGGTCGGCTGCTACATTCTGTTCACCGTGCTGGCGGTGAGCTGGCGCACCCGTTTTCGCCGCGAGCTCAACAAGGCCAACGCCGACGCCAACAGCAAATCCATCGACAGCCTGCTGAACTATGAGACCGTGAAGTACTTCGGCAATGAAGAGTTCGAGGCCGAGCGTTTCGATCTGTCGCGGCGGCTGTACGAATACGCCGCCATCAAGAACCAATTCAGTTTTACCGCGATCAACCTGGGGCAAACCGCCATTATCTCGATCGGGCTGATCGTGATGATGGCCATGGCGGCGCAGGGCATTACCCAGGGGACGATGACGGTCGGCGACTTCGTGCTGGTCAACGCCTACCTGCTGCAGCTGTATCAGCCGCTGAACTTCTTCGGCTTTATTTATTCCGAGGTGCGCCAGGCGCTGATCGACATGGAGAATATGTTCGATCTGCTGCAGGAGAAGCGTGAGATCGTCGATAGCCCGGATGCGCAGCCGCTGCGCCTCGATCGCGGCGAAGTGCGGTTCGACGCGGTCAGCTTCGGTTACGACACGCGCCGACCAATCCTCAAGCAGGTGAGTTTTACCATTCCGGCAGGCCACACGGTGGCGGTGGTCGGCGCCTCCGGCGCGGGCAAGTCCACGCTGTCGCGTCTGTTGTTCCGCTTCTACGACGTGCAGGGCGGCATCATTACCCTCGACGGCCAGGACATTCGCCAGCTGACGCAGGCCAGCCTGCGTCAGGCGATCGGCATCGTGCCGCAGGATACGGTGTTGTTCAACGATACGCTGCGCTATAACATCGGTTACGGCAAAACCGGCTCCAGCGATGAAGAAATCGAGCGGGCGGCGCGGCTGGCGCATATCCATGATTTTATCGTCGGTCTGCCAGACGGTTACGACACCCGGGTGGGCGAGCGCGGGCTGAAGCTGTCGGGCGGTGAAAAGCAGCGGGTGGCGATCGCGCGCACCATCCTGAAAAATCCGGCCATCCTGGTGTTCGACGAGGCGACCAGCGCGCTGGATACCCAGACCGAGCGCGAAATCCAGGGGCATCTGCGCGAGGTGAGCCGCAACCACACCACGCTGGTGATCGCCCACCGGCTCTCCACCGTGGTGGATGCCGATGAGATCATCGTGCTGGAGGCGGGGGAGATCGTCGAGCGCGGGGGGCATGAGGCGCTGTTGGCGGCGAACGGCCGCTACGCTGCCATGTGGCAAACCCAGTACAGCGAAGAGCAGGAACCGCGCTGACGCTGCCGTTCACTCCGCCGATGGCGCGGCCCTGAGCCGTTGTATCACGTAGTCGCAGGCGATGCGGTAATCCTGCTGCAGATCGGTGTCATCCCCGGCCAGGCTACCGCGCAGCCAAAGCCCATCGATCATCGCCGCCAGCCCGCGCGCCGCGTCGCGCGCCTGCTGCAGCGGCAGCTCGCGGCGGAACTGGCTGCAAATATTGGAATAGAGCCGCCGATCGTTGGCGCGCTGTAGGCGGCGCAGCACCGGCTGGTGCATGCTGGCGGCCCAGAAGTCGAGCCAGGCGCGCATGGAAATAGCGTTGGTTTGGCTGGGGTGGAAGTTGCCCTGAATGATGGCGCACAGCTGCGACTGGCTGTCGCTTGCCGCCTGAGCGCGGCACTCGGCCACCGCGTCGCGCAGATCGCGCAGGATCTTGCGCATGGTCGCGCTCAACAATCCTTCTTTATCGCCAAAATAGTGGCTGACGATGCCGGTCGACAGCCCGGCCTCTTTCGCCACCTGAGAGAGGGTGACGCCGGCCAGCCCCACCACGCTGATGGTTTCGAAGGCGGCATTAATCAGCTGCTCCTTGCGCTGCTCAGGAATGTCTCTGCGGTACATATTTTCCCCAACTGATAGGCAAATCACACTTTGAATTTGATTGATTGAACGGTCAATCAATACTCTATATGCTGCGAAAATGTCAAATAAATGACGATAAGATGTTAACTGAAGGTTGCATTTAAATCGTCTGTCTTTCGCATCATGGAAGCCTGCCAATGACAATGAAAACTCCCCCATCGCTTGACGAAGAACCTGTCAGATTAAATGTCCCGGTATTTTTCGGTTCAGCGGCAGTGATCCTGCTGCTGGGATCGCTGATTGTGCTGTTTCCCGCCGACAGCAAACAGTGGTTGAATGTCGCGCAAAGCTGGGTGGCCGATGTGTTCGGCTGGTATTACATGCTGCTGATGGTCGCCTGCATGGCGTTCGTGTTCTGGCTGGCGCTGTCGCGCTTTGGCCATATTCGCCTGAGCCAGGATGACGAGCCGCCGCAGTTCAGCTACCCCTCCTGGGTGGCGATGCTGTTCTCGTCGGGCATCGGTATTGCGCTGGTGTATTACGGCGCCTATGAGCCGCTGGATCACTTCCTGTCGCCACCGGAAGGCAGCGGCGGCAGCGTACAGGCGGCGCGGCAGGCGATGGCGCTGACCTTTTTACACTGGGGGCTGCACGGTTGGGCGCTGTATGCGTTGATCGCCACCGCGCTCGCCTATTTCGCCTATTGTCGCGGTTTGCCGCTGGCGCTGCGTTCGGCGCTGTACCCGATCTTCGGCGAGCGTATCCACGGTGGCGTCGGCCATCTGGTGGACAGCTTCGGCATTCTGGTGACGGTTATCTCGATGGTGACCAACCTGGGGATCGGCGCGCTGCTGGTGAACTCGGGGCTGTTTTACCTGTTCGACATCCCGCAAAGCACCGGCGTACTGCTGGCGCTGATCGTGGTGATGATGGTGGTGGCCACGCTGGCGGCGGTCACCGGCGTCGAGAAGGGCATTGCCATGCTGTCGAACATCAACGTCGGCTTCTTGTGCCTGCTGCTGCTGTTCGTGTTTCTGGCTGGCCCGACGCTGAACCTGCTCAACGGCATGTTGCAGAACCTCGGGGATTATCTGACCTCGCTCGTCAGCCGCAGCTTTGATATGTATCTGTACGGCAAGGCGCGCCAATGGCAGGGTGCCTGGACGCTGTTTTATTGGGCCTGGTGGGTGGCGTGGGCGCCGTTCGTCGGGCTGTTTATCGCACGCATTTCCAAAGGCCGCACCATCCGTGAACTGATCTTCGGCGTGTTGCTGATCCCGCTCGGGTTCACGCTGGCGTGGCTGTCGATCTTCGGCAATACTGCCATCAGCCTGGTGCTGGAAGGCGGGCAGGCGATCCTGGGGCAGGTAGCGCAAAGCGATCCGCCGATGGCGGTGTTCAAGCTGTTCGAATACCTGCCCTATACCCAGCTGACCGCCGGTTTCGTGGTGGTGATAAGCTTTGTGCTGTTCCTGACGCCGGTCGACTCCGGCACGCTGATGATAGCTAACCTCTCCTGCCAGGGCGGTTCCGCGCACGATGACGCGCCGGCCTGGCTGCGAGTGTTCTGGGCGGCGGTCACCACGCTGGTGTGCGCCGGGTTGCTGTACGCCGGCAGTTTCAGCGCGATGCAAACCGCGGTGGTGCTGTGCGGCCTGCCGTTCTCGGCGGTGATCGTGCTGTACATGGTCAGCCTGCGCAAGGATCTGCGCGGTTACGCCATGACGCCGGCGATCCCCTGAGGCGGTTTATTCGTCCGCGCGCGGCCGATGATGCACGTACTCGACAATCGTGCCGTCCGGCAGGCGCGCATTGAAACAGGCGCCGGTGGGCACTTCCACCGGGCCGAAGAAGATCTCGGCTCCGGACGCCAGCAGCCGCTGGTGGTAAGGGTAAATGTCATCGACCAGCAGCGTGCCGACGGTGCTGCGAAAAGGGCGCAGGTTTTCTTCCGCGCCTTCCAGGATCAGAAACGGTCCTACCGCTGCCAGCACCAACCGATGCTCGGGAAAGTCGAAACGCATATCCGCTTCCACGCCGTGCAGCTGCTCGTAAAACGCGATGGCGCGGTCAATCTCGCCTTCGTCGACGTAGACCCGGATCAGCACGCGCGGCTCGCGCAGCGATGAAGAGTCGGCGGTTTTGCGCCAAAAGCCCGCTTCTGTCAGTTTTGCCGTCATTGCTCATTCCTCATGGTGGCTCGTTTCCCCGTCATCATGCCGCCGTTTGGCCGCAGGGATTAGACTGAGTTGTTATGAACTAGCAGCGGCGGAAATAAAAAAGCCCCGGTAACGGGGCAAAGACCAGCTCAGGTCGGAATAGCGGGCTAAAGCGGGCGTCAGGCGCGATGGAATTCCGGTAACACCAGTTGGCCGATCTCCTGCATCGTCTCTTCCAGCGGCCGCTGGTTGCGGCGGAAATGCAGGCCGATGTGGTTGACCCCGGCGTCACGCATGGCGCTCAGTTCCTGAATCAACCCATTGCGGCCGCTCTTGATGCCGAAGCGATGGCGCTGAATCGGCGCGTCGGCGTTATCTGTGAGGTCGAGATGAATAAAGCTGACGTAGGGTTTGTCACCGGCCACGTTACGCCAGAGTTTGACCCGCGAAACGTGGTCCGCAGGCGTGCCGGGATACGACAGCCAGCCATCCATATTTTTTCCCACCCACTCAGGCGTTTGTTGCGCCAGCCCGGCGACCAGCAGCGGCGGCGGCGGCGTGGCCGGCAGCAGGCGCAATCCAGGCTGGAGCGCGCTGTCGGCTTCCCCTTTGAGAATGCCGACGCTGGTGCGAAAGCGTTCACCGCGCGCGGCGTAATCGGCGCCGAACAGCGGGTATTCCACAGGGCGATCGCCGCTGGCGACGCCGAGCAGCAGACGATCGCCGCTCAGCGTTTGCAGCGTGGAAGCCGCTTTGCGTACCAGCCACGGCTGGCGCAGCGGCAGCACCACGGCCGCGGTGCCCAGCAGAATATTGCGCGTCAGGCTGGACAGGTAGCCGAGGTAGGTAAAGGTCTCAAACACCTGCGCGGCGTCGCCGAAGTCCGGATCGTACAGCGGCACGTCGCGAACCCAGGCGGCGCGAAAGCCGAGCTCATCGGCCAGCTTGATGCGCGCAGCGTGTTCGCTCATGTCCGGCACGCCGAACGGTCGCCCATCCTGCTGGCGTTTCAGCTGCCCGCTGGTGGACCAATCGTTGTCCAGCGGCAACTCGATGCCGATGGAAAGCGGCTCCCGGGTTAGTTTTTCGATGCTCATGTGTCACTCCGTCTCTGGCCTTGCGGCGCGGTGTCGAACGATGGCACGAAGTGTTGCATGGCGCTTAATTGAGATAAACAGCCCTAATCGCAATAGATAATTGCTGTTGCGAGCATAATTACTTTGCAGGATACGGCATGATTGCCGTGATTTACGTCACGCTCTGCGCTTTTGTTATTGTCCAGATTAAATGATGTAACCCTGCCAATAGCCTTTCCCTCGTAAGAGTTATTTTGTTGTGCGGTAATAAAATAAAACGAAATGATTCAATAGATAAAAACGAATCCGAATGCTGCCTATCGTTAACTGAAAGGGGATGACAAATTAATAAACCTGAAGAGTTAATGGTGAGATTATTCACAGATGGCGTGAAAATAGGCGTTTTTAACCGCGGGAAAATACCCGTTATTATTTTATTGTCTGTAAAAACAAAGTGATAAAATATCTGATTGTGATAATTCTATTTTAAAATAGTACCGGATAAAAACTTCATTCGTCTCTAAGAAAGCGCCGGTTGACAGACCGCCGGCTTGCGATAATTTTATGTCATTAATATGTTAATGAGTTGTTGTCGTGACGGAGGGCCAATGTTTCTCTTGGCCGAGCGCTTAATACACTTATGCCATGGCGGGTCGCCATTCATAAGTTAACTTATGGACAAATGACGCTATGAATACATCGCCAGGGCCTCGCCGCGCATTAAGTGAAGAGAACCGGTTGCTGATTATTTTGTTTTTCGTCTTCGGCTGCGTGTTCGTCGATCGTCTGACCATCTCGTTTCTGTTTCCGATGATTGCCGCCGACCTCAAGCTCAGCAACGTGCATCTCGGCACGCTGTCGGCGGTGCTGGCATTGACTTGGGCGCTGTCTGGCGCGGGGCTGGGGGCGATAGCCGATCGCTTTAATATCCGCAAACCGATGCTGATCCTGTCGATCCTGGTGTTTTCGCTGTTCTCCGCGTTGTCGGGATTGGTCAGCGGGTTTGCCATGCTATTGATCTTCCGGGCGCTGATGGGGATCGCCGAAGGGCCGGTTTTGCCGATCGCGCAATCGTTGATGGTGGAAAAATCGCAGCCGCAGCGCCGCGGTTTCAACATGGGATTGATCCAGGGCGCGGCGCCGGGGCTGCTGGGCGGCATTATCGCGCCGCCGCTGATCATCTATCTGGCGCAGAAGTGGGGCTGGAGCATGGCGTTTCACCTGACCGCCGTGCCGGGCATCATTCTGGCGTGGTTGATCTATCGCCATGTGAACGGCAAAAAAGATCCCGCCTTTATCGCCGCGCCGGCGACCGGTAAGGCGGCGGGCAAAGCCGCTTACGGCGAGCTGTTCAAAATCAAGAACGTGGCGCTGTGCATTCTGATTTCCTGCGTGTTCGTCACCTGGTTCATGATCATCATTACCTTCACCCCTAACTTTTTGGTGACCGACCGTGGCTTCGGTGAAGGCACGATGGGCGGCATCATGAGCGCCATCGGCGCCGCCTGGGTCTTCTGGGGCGTGGCGGTACCGGCGATCTCCGATCGCCTTGGGCGCAAACCGACGCTGATTTTCTTTTCGCTGCTGGCGGTGTGCTGCCCGCTGTTCCTGAGCTACGTCGACAACCCGTGGCTGCTGGGCGTGCTGGTGTTCCTGTCTTATACCGGCCTCGGCTGCTTCACGCTGTTTATGGCCACCATCCCGTCTGAAACGGTATCGCCAGCCCGTATTGCCACCGCATTAGGGCTGGTGATGGGGATCGGCGAGGTGATTGGCGGCTGCCTGGCGCCGTTTATCGCCGGGCTGATCGCCGATCGCTATGGCCTGGTCAGCGTGATGTGGCTGGCGGCTGCCGGCGCGGTCTGCGCCGGCGTACTGAGCTGTTTTCTCGATGAAACTGCACCCGCGGTGGTGAGCCGCAGAACGGTGAAACCGGCGAGCGTCGCCGACGTGTAAGACGGTTTTATCCCATTCAATCAAGGAGAGCGAAGATGTCAGCAGAACAATCCGTACTGAATCAAAATGCCGAACCGGACTGGAAGAATTACGACGATTTCGCACGCGGCATCGACACCAACCGGCTGCTGGGCACCCAGGACTGGCGCGGCAAAACGTTGCAGATCGCCTTTGAAGACGGCGGGGACTTCACGCTGCGTTTCAGCGCCGATCGGCAACGGGTGCTCTGGGCCTGGGGCGGGGAGAGCGGCGAGGACGCTTACGAAGAGGTGCAAACCTCCGCCGCACGCTATTTCTTCAATATTCCGCTGCAGTCGCCGGGCAACGAATGCCTGACGCTGGTGCTCAACCGCGACAGCGGCCGGGCGCTGCTGGTGCGCAGCACGCTACTGCCTGAACATGCGGTAGAAAAGGGGTCTCGCCTCAAGCAAAGCTTCCACGTTGGGCTGATTGCAGGCGTCACGCCGGGCGGCATCGCACCGCATTTGACCCGCGAGCTGATCGGCTATCGCACGCTGAACGTCTACAGCCCCAACCATTACTACGAGCACTTCTACGTCAACACCGAGCGCTACGCCTGGCAAAACCTGCGCGGCGAACAGTTCGGCCACGGCGACATGGACTACGCCACTTACTACAAGTTTGAGGATGAGATGTTCCTGTTCACCTTCCGGGAAAAGATTATCCCGGTGTGCTCGGTGTTCTTCTTCGACTTTATCTCCGGACGCTGCACCGGCACCTTCCTCGGGCTGGACGCCGCCGGCCGGGTGCTGGTGTCACCGGCCGGGGCATTCATCAGCAAGATGAGCTACAACGCGTACCCGGAGGGCGTGCAGCCGCTGTGAATCAGGCGTTTCTGACCAGCGATCCGGCGTTGATCTCCGTGATGGATTTCGCGCCGGTGAGCGTCATAGCGACGCGCATTTCCTTGTCGATCAGATCCAGCAAGTTGGCCACCCCGGCTTCGCCCGCCGCCGCCAGCGCATAGACGAAGGCGCGCCCCAGCAGCACGCTGTCGGCGCCCAGCGCGATCATGCGCACCACGTCCAGGCCGCTGCGGATGCCGGAGTCGGCCAACAGGGTAATGTCGCCTTTCACTGCGTCGGCGATCGCCGGCATGGCGCGCGCGGTCGACAGCACGCCGTCCAGCTGGCGGCCGCCGTGGTTGGAGACGATGATGCCGTCGGCGCCGAAGCGCACCGCGTCTTTGGCGTCTTCCGGATCCAGAATGCCTTTGATGATCATCGGGCCGTCCCAGAATTCGCGGATCCACTCCAGATCTTTCCAGGAAATCGACGGATCGAAGTTGGCGCCCAGCCAGCCGATGTAGTCTTCCAGGCTGGTCGGTTTGCCGCGGTAGGCCGAGACGTTGCCCAGATCGTGCGGCTTGCCGAACAGGCCGACATCCCAGGCCCACTGCGGATGGGTAAACGCCTGCAGCACGCGGCGCAGGGCGGCGTTAGGGCCGCTCATTCCCGAGTGGGCGTCGCGGTAACGGGCGCCGGGCACCGGCATGTCGACGGTAAACACCAGCGTTTTCACGCCGGCGGCCTTGGCGCGCTCCAGTGCGTTGCGCATAAAGCCGCGATCTTTCAGCACGTAGAGCTGGAACCACATCGGCCGCTCGATCGCCGGCGCTACCTCTTCGATCGGGCAGACCGACACGGTGGACAGCGTGAACGGAATGCCTTTTTTGGCCGCGGCACGCGCGGCCTGCACTTCGCCGCGGCGGGCGTACATGCCGGTCAGCCCCACCGGCCCCAGCGCTACCGGCATCGCCAGCTGCTCGCCGAACAGCGTGGTCTCCAGGCTGAGTTCGGACATATTGCGCAGCACGCGCTGGCGCAGGGCAATATCGGCCAGATCTGCGGTATTGCGCTTCAGCGTATGCTCCGCGTAGGCCCCGCCGTCGATGTAGTGAAACAGAAACGGCGGCAGTTTGGCCTGGGCGGCGGCCCGGTAGTCGGTTGACGCGGAGATGATCATAGTGTTTACCTTCTTGTCTTGCTTGCGATAACGAGTGTTCAGTCAGAGCGTGAGGATCGCTGCCATACCGGCCGCAATCCCGCCGTACGCCAGCATCGGCAGCACGGTCTTTCTGATGATTTTGCCTTCGGCGTTACCGATCCCGAGGATCGAACAGACCGCGATAATGTTGTTCAGGCACACCATGTTGCCCATGGCGCCGCCGACGGACTGCAGGGCCAGCGTCAGATTGACGTCAAGGCCGCTGCTCTGGGCGATCGATTGCTGAATACCGCCGAACGTCAGGTTCGAAACGGTATTGGAACCGGAGAAGAACGAGCCCAGCGCACCGAGGAACGAAGAGAACAGCAGCCAGCTCTCGCCGGTCAGCGCCGCCAACGCTTTCCCGATCAGGATCACCGGCGCGTTGTCGCCGCCCTGCATCATCAGGTTGACCATCACCAGCGCGCCGAAAAGCGCGATAAAGGGCCGCGCGATGCGCCCGCCGGTTTCGCTGAACATTTGCCGCACCTGGCCGCCATTCAGACGGAACAGCGGAATACACAGCACCACCACCAACAGGAACGGGATCAGCGCCGGGACATACAGCGTTTTGTAGCCGGCGGCGGCGGAGGTGCCCAGTACCTGCTGCAGTTCGACGATCAGCGCCTGGCTAATGCGCAGCTCCCCGAGCCAGCCGAGGTTTTCCTGCCACAGCAGCGTGGTGTTGTTGAGCAGCGCCTTCAGGCCCAGCTGATGCACGCGCGTCACTATCAGAATAGCAATCAGTAGCAGGGTCGGGGTCATGGCCTTGACCACCTGCAAGAACGGCACTGCCTGCCCGGCGTTCTGCAGTTTGTCGCTGCGGGCGAGACCGATGCCGCCGCGTGCCAGCAGCACCGAGAGCACCAGGCCGATGGCGCCGCCGACCAGCGCCGGGAACTCATAGTTCACCTGGGCCAGCAGCAGATAGGGCAGGGTGCAGCTCAGCACGCTGAGCAGGATAAACGGCAGGTTACGGCGGATATCCTGCCAGGAAACGATAAAGCGCAGCGCCAGCAGAGGAATAACGAAGCCGGCGATGAAGTGGATCAGCGCGGTTTGCCGGCCGATCTCCAGCAGGCTGGCGTCCGACAGGCCGAGATTGGCAAAGCCGAACCAGGTGGGGGTGCCCACGGCGCCGAAGGAGACCGGTACCGAGTTCATTACCAGCGTCAGCAGGGCGACGCGCAGCGGGTTGAAGCCCAGCCCGACCAGAATCGGCGCGGCGATGGCGGCCGGGGTGCCGAAGCCGCTGGCACCCTCGATCATAAAGGCGAATGCCCAGCCGATAATCATCAGCTGAGCCACGGGATTGGGGCTGATGGTTTCCAGCCAGCGCCGCACCACGTTTTCCGCGCCGCTTACCTGCATCAGTTTGTTGAGCAGGATGGCGCCGGCGATGATGGTGATCGGCGTCAGCGTCGACACCAGCGCGGTGATGATATTCGCATGCAGCAGCCGCAGCGAGGCATCGAACCACAGGAGCTGTACGGCATACACCGCGGCGGCCGTCAGCGGCAGGGCGAGATAAGAGGGCACGCCATTCCTTTTGGTCATCATCCAAATCAGTAGGACGATGGGCGCAATACTAAAAAGCAGGGGCATAAGATCCTCAGGGTTATTATTTTTATGGGCAGAGATATGTAGCTGAAAGGTTAATTACCGCAACATTTTCATTCTAATCACAACGTTGGTGACGATGTCATGCGGTAATTTTTTAACATCGGCGAACGGCGTCGGCGGTGAGAAAATCGCCGGTAGAAGGGGTTAAATTAATTGATTTAAAATCAGTGTGATAGGGATCTTTGCTGTGTGATGAGTGCGCGAGCTCACATTAATTAGGCGCTAATGTTCAATAGATTATGTCCAAAAATGCCGTAATCCCCGCGGTCTTTTGCGGCAGCGGGGAAATAATCAGAGAGGACCATTCAGAAGTAGTGGCTGATATTTTGGTAGGAACCGATGATATGTTCGATCAGCAGGCGAGTTTTTAACGGCAGATTGCGGGTGTAAGGATAGACGGCGTAAATGCCCAATACCTTGCCGCAGTGGCCGGCCAGGATCTCCGTCAGTTTGCCGTCCTGCAAATCCTCATACACCATGCAGCGCGGCACCATGGCGATGCCGTGGCCGCCGATCACCGCTTTGCGGATCGCCCGCGCATTGTTGGCCGACAGGTTGCCGTTAACCTGCAGCTCGTAGATTTCGTTGCGCCCCGGCCGTTTCATCAGCCAGTTGGCGGTGCCGCTCTCCTGGTAGGTGTAGGTCAGGCAATTGTGGCCGAGCAGGTCTTCGGCGCTGCGCGGTTCCGGGTGGCTTTTCAAATAGCCCGGCGAGCAGACGATCACCCAGCGGGAATCGAAGATCGGCCGGGCAATCAGGCTCGAATCTGGCATAGTGCCGGTACGGATCGCCAGATCGATGCCTTCTTCCACCAGATCGACGAAGCGGTTTTCCAGCCGCATTTCGACCTTTAGACTGGGATGCAGTGCGCAAAACTCCGCCACGCTCTCGCTCAGCAGCAGCTCGCCCGAAATGGTCGGCACCGACATGCGGATGGTACCGGTTAATTCTTCGCTTTTTTCGCTGACGGCGTACAGTGCCTCCTGCACTTTGGCGCCGATCTCTTTGGCCTGTTGGTAGAGCGCCTGGCCGCTTTCGGTCAGCGTCAGGCTGCGCGTGGTGCGGTACAGCAGCCGGGCGCCCAGGGATTTCTCCAGCCGCCCGATGCGTTTACTGACCACCGAACTGGTGATGCCGGCGCTCTCCGCGGCCTTGCTGAACGAGCCGTAGTCGACAATCAGGGCGAACAGAATCAGGTCGTTGGCGTATTCGTGAGTGGCGAGCATAATCGGCTGTTCCCTTCAGCGGATAGAGGCGTCAGTGTAAGTCTCTCGTTTCAATAAGCAATCATCAAAATGCCCTTGGCGTCGAAATCAGAGGCTGCGCGAGCAATGAGAATTCGTCTTGATCTCATTCTCGTGCCGCTTACAATGCCTGCCAGATCGCGACTTCAGAGGTTTTTTCATGGAACTGCTACGGGTGGTTTATCACCAGTATCGTTGGCCATTTCTGGCGGTTATGGCATTGACCATGACCAGCGCCGGCTTAGGCATCGGTATTATTGCGTTTATCAATCAATACCTGATGGACGCCGGCGGCGATGCGTTGGCCGTACTGCCAATGTTTCTCGCCCTGCTGGCATTGCTGATGGCGGTCACGCTGGGATCGCAATTGGCGCTGACGACATTGGGCCATTACTTCGTCTACCGCCTGCGCGGGCAGTTAGTGAAGCGCATCCTGGATACCGATATTGAACGCCTTGAACAGTTAGGCAGCGCCTCATTGTTGGCGAGCCTGTCCAGCGATGTCCGCAATATCACCGTCGCCTTCGTGCGCTTGCCCGAACTGGTGCAAGGGGTGATTTTAACCTTGGGGTCGGCGGCCTATCTGGGGTGGTTATCGCCGAAAATGTTGGCGGTGACGGCGGTGTGGGTCGCCGTCACCGTGGTGGGCAGCGGCTGCCTGGTCTCGCGGGTTTATCGCCATATGGCCAGTTTGCGCGAGTCGGAAGAGCGTCTCTATCATCATTACGAATCGGTGATTGACGGTCGCAAGGAACTGACGTTAAACCGCAAGCGAGCGCAGGCGCTGTACGAACAGACCTATCAACCCGATGCGCAAGCTTACCGCCACCATATCATTCGCGCCGATACCTTCCATTTGAGTGCGCTCAACTGGTCAAATATCATGATGTTAGGCGCGATTGGGCTGGTGTTCTTTATGGCTAACAGCCTGGGATGGGCGGACTCGGCGGTGGCTGCCACCTATTCCCTGACGCTGCTGTTCTTGCGCACGCCATTACTGCAGGCGGTGGGGGCGTTTCCGACGCTGGTCAGCGCCGAAGTCGCCTTCAACAAGCTGAAGACGCTGCACTTGGCCGAGTACCAACCGGCGTTTCCTGTCGCCGCCTGCCGTTCCTGGCAGACGCTGGAGCTGCGTGACGTGGTTTTTCACTATGCAGATAAGGAACAGCAGCCCGGTTTTGCCGTCGGGCCGCTTAATCTGACGCTGCGGCGTGGCGAGCTGGTCTTTTTGATCGGCGGCAACGGCAGCGGCAAGTCAACGCTGGCGATGCTGTTGACCGGATTGTACCGACCGGTGAGCGGCCACATCGTGCTGGATGGCGTCGCCCAGACCGCGGCGGATATGCCGGACTACCGCCGGCTATTTTCGGCGATTTTCACCGATTTTCATCAGTTCGATCGTTTACAAGGGCCGGAAGGCGGTGAACCCGATGCGAAGCTGGTCGCCGCCTGGCTCGAGCGGTTGAATATGAAAAGCAAACTGCAGTTCGACGGCACCAGGGTGACCAACCCGCAACTGTCGCAGGGGCAGCGCAAGCGTCTGGCTTTGCTGCTGGCGGTGGCGGAACAGCGCGATATCTTGCTGTTGGATGAATGGGCCGCGGATCAGGATCCGCAATTCCGGCGCATTTTCTATCGTGAACTATTGCCAGAACTGCGTGCGCTGGGCAAAACGGTGTTTGCCATCAGCCATGACGATCACTATTTCGAATACGCCGATCGGTTGCTTGAGATGCGCTCGGGTCATTTACGTGAGCTGACCGGCAGCGAGCGTGAACATGCCAGCCGGGATTCCGTCAGCAGAATCGGTTAACTCACGCCGGCCCGGGCGAGACCAAAGCGGGCCGGTGCTTCTCTTCGTATGATCCCAGTATGTCGTTTCATTTTATCCCCCGCCTTTAGCGCTGTCTGTTGTCGATTTGGCTTACGGCCAGTCAAATAATTGATAGTTGAATTATTTACCAGTGGTTTAATTTTGACCTTTCAAGGTATGACACACTGCACGTTCGTTCGCCTATCAATTCAAGTTATCGCCTGCCGATAACAGTGATATCCACGGTGCCGTTCTTACCAGGGCGGTAATGCAGATCTATGGCTAGCAGCTGTTTTTTAAATTTCCATAGGAAAAAACGACTTTATTGATCGTTAAAACAGATCGATAATTAATGTTTGAATGGTTTAATCTATTGGTTGAGGGCGCTGTGGTGAGCAAGGATGGATCTGATATCAAACGTAGAGCATGGCTGTGTGTGTTTATCGGTAGCGGGCTATTCTGGCTGTTAACCGCCGCCGTGATTTACTGGTTACTGAGTTAGCAGGTTAAGCAGGAAGGCGATTCGTGAACAAAAAGCAGGCTAAAAACCGTGAGGGCGCTGAGCGTCGCGCACCGTCCAAAATTCCGCCGTCATGGGTGCTGAGCGATGAGCAGCGCGCCTTTATTGAAGATTTATGGCAGGACACCGACTCTGAGGCGGCGCGGCCCCCATCGCGCCGCAGCGTTAGCTGATCACGCGGCTGCGGCCGGCCAACGCGCCGAACAGCATTTGCAAGACGGTCAGGCACAGCAGGGCGATCAACGGCCAGCGCCAGCCTTCCGTCAGATCGTGCAGTAAGCCAAATAGGGTGGGCCCCAGCGCCGCTAACAGATAACCGACGGATTGCGCCATACCCGACAGCAGCGTCGCCTGATGATGATGCTGACTGCGCAATCCAAAGAACGACAGCGCCAGCACCAGCGAACTCCCCGCCCCCAACCCGGCAAACGTCAGCCACACCAGTGAACTGGCGGGTTGCACCAATAATCCCCCGACGCCGATGAAGATCAGCAGCGAGCTGCCCAACGCTATTGCCCGCTGATCGCGCGCACGCGGCAAAATCACCACCATGACAAAGTTGGCGACGATTGCCACCACCTGGTAAACGAACAGTTCGAAACCCGCCTGCTGAGCGGAGGTGCCGTGGCTGGCGGCAAAGGCGCTGAACCAGCCGATGATGGTGTAGAAGGCGATCGATTGCAGCCCCATGAACATCGCTACTTGCCAACCCAGTGCGCTGCCCCAGGGAGAGCGATAGCGTTGCAGCTCTGTTGGCTGCGGCTCTTTGGGGACGGGGGTGGCGGAGCGCCGCAGCTGCGGCAGCCACACCAACAGCGCCAGCAGCGCGGGCAAACCCCAACACAGCAAAGAGAACCGCCAGCCGAGGTTGGCCAGGGAGGCCAGTGGCACGGCCAGGCCGGAAGCGATGGCGGCAACCAGTGACATCACCGCCGCATAGGCAGCGATCATCGCGGCGGCGCGATGTGGGAAATCTCTTTTCACCAGCGTTGGCAGCACCACGTTGGCGAAGGCGATGGCGGCGCCGATCAGGACGCTGCCCGGCCAGAGCATGGCGTCTTGCGGCAGGGAACGTAGCACGATACCGCAGACCAGCAGCGCGAGGGCCAGGCCCAGGGTGCGCTCGATGCCGATGCGTTTCGCCAGCGCTGGGGTCAGCGGCGAGAGAACGGCGAACAGGATCAGCGGCAGTGAGTTGATCAGACCGGCGGCGGTGGCGGACAACGCCAGCTGTTGCTGGATCTGCTCCAGCAGCGGGCCGACGCTGGTCAGGGCGGCGCGCAGGTTGGCCGCGATCAGCATAATGCCGACGATCAGCAAAATAGGGCGGTGTAACCGGCGACGCGGGGTCGCGGTGGATGAAGCGGGTTGCGGCATGGGTTCCTCGCACCAGGGCATGCAGTCAATCAGCGCTGCATGGCGTGATGCGTTGATTGACGTTAACGCTTACGTACCGACAAGGGGCCGATATCTGATCGCCAGTGTAGGGAAGATGGCTCGTACTGACAAGGGGATGGCCCAGCGGGATGGTGGCGGTTAATCCCCGCCGGCCGCAGGATAATTATCATTATGTGATCCTGGTCACTGAGTGAACTAAAAGTCATGGCGTGGGGCGCACCATGCGTCGCTTTCGCTTTCCGTGCAGCCCACGTCTCAGCGCTCCGGGGGTTAGCGCTCGTCATGGCATTTCATTTTTCTCCCATTCCACTTTTTGCTTTTCGATTCGTTTCGATTCGAAAGGTTTTTTGGCGGTTTTTTTGCTAAAACGGGGCTGTAAGCCCGATCACAATTTCATTGCTTTCGCTTTGCTGTAATGCCAGCGCAGTAGAGCGAAAGCCATCTTCTCCCCGGCGTTGCCGGAAACCTGAGGACCGCAGCTCATGCCAGTGAATACCGCAAAGCGACGTGAACACATCATCGATCTGTTATGCGAGCACGGCAGCGTGCGCGTGGAGCAGCTCAGTAAGCAGTTTGCGGTATCCACGGTGACGATCCGCAACGATCTGCGCTTTCTGGAACGAAAAGGGTGTGCGCTGCGCGCTTACGGCGGCGCAATGCTCAATCAGCAATTCGCTTTCGATCGGCCGTTGCGGGACAAAGGGCGGTTGAATCGCGACGTCAAAACGCTGATCGCCAACGCGGCGGCCGGCTATGTGCGCGATGGCGATGCGTTGATCCTCGATTCCGGTTCCACCACCGCGCAGATCGTGCCGTTCCTGAAGGGGCGGCGCGATCTGGTGGTGATGACCAATGCGCTGAACATTGCCTACGAGCTTTCGGGAAACGACGGGGTGGAAGTCATGGTGCTGGGGGGCAGCGTGCGCCGCAACTCTTACTCGCTCTACGGTCCGGCTGCCGAGCAGCAATTGCGTCAGTACCGCTTCGACAAACTGTTTTTGGGCGTCGACGGGTTCGATCTGAGCGCCGGCATCACCACGCCTCACCCCGGTGAGGCGCATCTCAATCGCGTGATGTGCGAGGTGGCACGCGAGATTATCGCGGTGGCGGATGCCAGCAAATTCGGTCGCAAGAGCTTTTGCATGATTCGCGAAGCCGGACAAATCCATCGGCTGATCACCGACAGCCGTCTTCCGGACGATTACGAGCGGGCGTTAACCGAACTGGGCGTGGAGGTCATCATCGCCGATCGGTAGCAGGGCGCCTGCATGGGGGCTTCATGCAGCAGTTGTTACAGCTTGTCGAGCAGCACAAGGCCGGTATGCCGGTCGGGATCTTTTCCGTCTGTTCCGCCCATCCCTGGGTTCTGAAGGCCGCGCTGCGGCAGGCCAAAGCGCGCGGCACGCCGGTATTGGTGGAGGCGACGTCCAACCAGGTTAATCAATTCGGCGGCTATACCGGCCAAACGGCGGCCCAGTTCCGCGATGCGCTGTGGCGCCTGGCGGATGAAGTGGGCCTGGCGCGCGAGCGCGTGTGGCTGGGTGGCGATCACCTGGGGCCCAACGCTTGGCAAGATCGCCCGGCTCAGGAGGCGATGGCGCTGGCGGAAACCTTGATCGACGATTACGTTCGCGCCGGATTTCGCAAAATTCACCTCGATTGTTCCATGTCGTGCGCCGGCGATCCCTCGCCCCTGGGGGATGCCACGGTCGCCGAGCGTGCGGCGCGCCTGTGCGCGGTGGCGGAGCGGGCCTGGGCGCAGAGCGGCGGCGAAGCGCCGGTCTATGTAATCGGCACCGAAGTGCCGGTCCCGGGCGGCGCGCAGGAGGCGCTGGCGGGTCTGCAGGTCACCACGCCGCAGGCGGTGGCGCAAACGCTGGAAACGCACCGCATCGCCTGGCAAAAAGCCGAGCTGAACGATGCCTGGCAGCGAACTATCGCGCTGGTGGTACAGCCGGGCGTCGAGTTCGATCACCACAGCGTTGAGCATTACCAACCGCAGCGCGCCGACGCATTGAGCCACTTCATCGAAAGGCAGCCGGGCATGATCTATGAAGCGCACTCTACGGACTACCAACCACCGCAGGCCTACCGCCAACTGGTGCGCGATCACTTCGCCATCCTGAAGGTGGGGCCGGCGCTGACCTTCGCGCTGCGCGAAGCGCTGTTCGCCCTCGATCGCATCGAGCGTGAATGGCTGGGGGAACGCCAGTCGGCGCAGCTGTGCGCCACGCTGGAGCAGGTGATGCGCGAGCAGCCGCAGCAGTGGAGCCGCTATTACCACGGCACGCCGCACCAGCAGTATCTCGATCGCCACTACAGCCTGAGCGATCGGGTGCGTTACTACTGGCCGCAGCCGCAGGTGCAGCAGGCCGTCGACGGGTTGCTGGACAACCTGCGCCGCAGCCCGGCACCGCTGGCGCTGCTCAGCCAGTACCTGCCGGATCAGGCGCGGGCGCTGAACGCCGGCGAATTAAGCGCCGATCCGCAGGAGTGGGTGCTGCATAAAGTGACGCAGGTGCTCGACGATTACCATGCCGCCTGTTACCCGGAGGGCCGCTGACATGCCGAACATTTTAATGACCCGCATCGACAATCGCCTGGTGCACGGCCAGGTGGGTGTGACCTGGACCAATACCCTCGGCGCCAACCTGGTGGTGGTGGCCAACGACGAGGCCGCCGCCGATCCGGTGCAGCAGAACCTGATGGACATGGTGGTGGCGGAAGGGGTGCAGACCCGCTACTTCACGCTGCAGAAAACCATCGACGTGATCCACAAGGCGGCGGACAGGCAGAAGATTTTTCTGGTGTGCAAAACACCGCAGGACGTGTTGACGCTGGTGCGCGGCGGGGTGCCGATCCGTTTCGTCAACGTCGGCAATATGCACTTCGCCGAGGGGAAGCGGCAGGTGCACAAAACGGTGTCGCTGGACGACGGCGACGTGGCCGCGTTCCGCGCGCTGGCGGCGCTGGGCGTGGAGTGCGAAGTGCGCCGGGTGCCGGATGAGGCGGGTGAGGCGATCGGCAAATTGCTCTTTTGAGCCTGGGGGGAAGCATGTTGACGGATGCGTTATTGATTGCGCTGTTGGCCGGATTGGCGGGGGTTGACCTGTTCGACGGTCTAACCCACTTCCACCGGCCGGTGGTGATGGGGCCGCTGGTGGGGCTGATTTTGGGTGACGTCTACACCGGCTTGCTGGTGGGCGGGACGCTGGAGCTGGTGTGGATGGGGATGGTGCCGCTGGCGGGCGCCCAACCGCCGAACGTGGTGATCGGCGGGGTGATCGGCACCGCGTTCGCCATTCTGACCAAGGCCGATCCTAAAGTGGCGATCGGCGTGGCAGTGCCGTTCTCGATTGCGGTGCAGGGCTGCATCACGCTGCTGTTTACGCTGTTCTCACCGATGATGCACCGCTGCGATCGCATGGTGAAAGAGCTGAACTGGCGCGGCATCGAACGGGTGAACTATCTCGGCATCAGCATCCTGTTCATCTTCTATTTCGTGGTGGCGTTCCTACCGATTTACTTCGGCGCCGACGCGGCCAGCGCCATGGTGCAGAAAGCGCCGGGCTGGCTGCTGGACGGGCTGGCGGTGGCGGGCGGCATGATGCCGGCGATCGGTTTCTCGCTGCTGATGAAGGTGATGATGAAAAAAACCTACGTGGCCTATTTTATCCTCGGTTTCATCTCGGTCACGTTCCTCAAGCTGCCGATCCTGGCAGTGGCGCTGGGCGCCCTGGCGATCGCTTTGATTGATTTCTTCAACACGCAACGCGGCGCGGCAGAGGCGACCGCCCGGCCCGCTCCGCAGGAGGACGCCGAAGATGGCATTTAACGATTCCGACGATCTGCTGGCGCAAAAGGCCGAGCAGCGCATGGCGCAGGCGCTGGCCACCAGCCAGGTGGAGCAGGACGACTATCTGGACAGCCAGCCCGCCGAGGCGCTGACGCGCGGCGACATCAACCGCATGGCCTGGCGTTCGCTGCTGCTGCAGGCGTCGTTCAACTATGAACGCATGCAGGCGGGCGGCTGGCTGTATCAGCTGATCCCTGGGCTGCGCAAGATCCACCGCAACCCGCAGGATCTGGCCAACTCGATGAAGATGCACATGGAATTTATCAACGTGCACCCGTTCGACGTCACCTTCCTGTCCGGCCTGGTGCTGGCGATGGAGCAGAACAAGGAGAAAATCTCCACCATTCGCGCGGTGAAAGTGGCGCTGATGGGGCCGCTCGGCGGTATCGGCGACGCGCTATTTTGGCTGACGCTGCTGCCGATCTGTGCCGGGATAGGCGCTTCGCTGGCGTTGGAAGGGAGCTTGTTCGGGCCTATCGTCTTCCTGCTGCTGTTCAACCTGTTTCATTTCGGCCTGCGTTTTGGGCTGGCGCACTACGGCTATCAGGCCGGCACCAGCGCGCTGGCGCTGCTGAAGACCCACACCCGGCGCATTTCTCACGCCGCGTCGATCGTTGGCATGACGGTGATCGGCGCGCTGGTGGCGTCGTATGTGCACCTGTCCACGCCGCTGGTAATGCATGCCGGCAAGGCCAGCGTGGCCTTGCAGACCGACGTGCTGGACAAGTTGATGCCCAATTTATTGCCGCTGTGTTTCACGCTGCTTATTTTCTTCCTGATGAAGCGCGGATTCTCACCGGTGAAGCTGATAGGCGTCACCGTAGCGATTGGCGTAGTGGGCAAATTTATCGGCATTTTGTGAGGAGCGAGCGATGCCAGGCATTGTGATTACCGGCCACGGCGGTTTTGCCACCGGGCTGTTGCAGGCGGTGGAACAGGTGGTGGGGCCGCAGCGGCACTGCGCGGCGGTTGATTTCCCCGAACAGATGAGTACCGCGCAGCTCAGGGACGCCCTACGCTCGGCGCTGGCTGCGGTGATGCAGCCGGACGGCGTGGTGTTCCTGACCGATATGCTCGGCGGTTCGCCGTTTCGCAGTGCCTGCGAACTGGCGGATGAGCAGGGCGATTGCGAAGTGCTCACCGGCGTCAATATGCAGCTGGCGGCGGAAATGATGCTGGAGCGCGACGGGTTGAGCCTGGATGAGTTTCGCGAGGTGGCGCTGGCGTGCGGCAAACGGGGCCTGACCAGCCTGTGGCATGAGCGCCGCCGAGTGAAGTGCGAAGACGTGCAGACCGACGGCATCTGAACAAACGCCGGGCGCGGTAGCGCCCGGCTCTGCGGGTTATACCGGCAGCGGGCTCAGCGCCAGGCGCGCCGGTTGATCTTCGCTGCGGCTGAAGCGCCAGCAGGTCTGGTGGTACTTCGCCACGCTGTTGCGGTGCGCCACGCTGATCAGCGTCACGTCCGGCAGTTCATCCACCAGCAGGCAGTACATCAGTTGCTCGGTTTCGTCGTCCAGCGCGCTGGTGGCTTCGTCGAGGAACAGGATGTTCGGGCGGATCAACAGGGCGCGGGCGAACGCCAGCCGCTGTTGCTCACCCGGCGACAGGCGATGGCTCCAGTTGGCGGCGGTATCCAGCCAGCGCTGCAGGTGCTTCAGGCGGCAGTTTTCCAGCACCCGCATCAGCTGTTCGTCGCTGTATTCTGACGCCAGGCTCGGGTAGCTCAGCGCCTCGCGCAGCGTGCCGATCGGAATGTAGCTGCGCTGGGGCAGGAACAGCGTGTTGGCGTTGGCCGCCACCCCGATGGCGCCCGCGCCGTAAGGCCAGATACCGGCGATGGCCCGCAGCAGCGTCGACTTGCCGCAGCCGGAAGGGCCGACGATCAGCAGGCGATCGCCGCGTTGCAGCGTCATCTCGGCACCGGTCAGCAGCGGCTGACCATCGGGCAAGTTCAGGCTGAGGTTATCCAGTGTTAACGGGTGGGCGGTATCTTTCCGCAGCTGAATGCCGCGCGGCTGATGGTGAACCTGATCGACGGCGGCGTTGAAGCCGGCCAAACGGTTAACGCAGGCTTTCCAAGTCGCCAAGTCGTTAAACGCGTCGATAAACCACGACAGCGCCCCCTGTACCTGGCCGAAGGCCGAGGCGATCTGCATCAGGCCGCCCATCTGAATGGCGCCGGAGAAGTAGCGCGGCGCGGCCACCAGCAGGGGAAACACGATGGCGAACTGGCTGTAGAAGTTGGTGGCAATGTTCAGCCGCCGGGTGATGCGCATAATTGCCCACCAGTTGCTGCGAATGGTGTCAAAACGATCGCCTAGCTGCTGTGCCTCGCGCGGTTCGCCGTGGTACAGCGCGATGGCGTCGTTGTTTTCGCGGATGCGGATCAGGCCGAAACGGAAGTTCGCCTCGTACCGTTCCTGGTTGAAGCCCAGCATGACCAGCGGTTTGCCGACCCACCAGATCAGCAGCGATCCCAGCACCGCATACAGCAGCGCGAACCACACCATATAGCCGGACAGCGTGATGGCGTGCTGACCGAGCGCGAAGGTCATCGGCCCGCTGACGTGCCATAAAATGTCGATAAAGGAAAACAGCGTCACCAGGCTGGAGAGCAGCCCGAGTGACAGCGACAGGGTATATTGGGTCAATACGTTGAGATCTTCCGTGATACGCTGATCGGGGTTATCGACGATCTGTTGCTGCTCGGTGTGATAATACGCCTGGTGCGCCAACCACTTCCCCATGAACTTTTCCGTCATCCAGCGCCGCCAGCGCATCTGGAGCCCCTGGGTGAGGTAGATCTTGTAGACCGCCAACACGATAAAAATCAGCGCCAGATAGGTAAAGCGCCACAGCTGCGCCTTGAACACCGGGTAGTTTTTGTTCTGCAACGCATCGTAGAACACCTGGTTCCACTGGTTGATCAGCACGCTGATATAGACCAGGCCGAGTGACAGGATGACGATGGCGATCAGCATCATCCAGGCGCGCCATCGTTCCTCCGACACCCAAAAGGGTTTGATCAGCTGCCACACGGCGTGTTTCTGCAAGGGGGTTGCGTTCATAACGGCTCGATAATTGCGGTATTTCGTTCAGCATGGGCTGCGGGCCGGTAACAAACAAACCGTGACTGTAAGCAGTTTTAACTCCGCTAACCGTTTGAAATAAAGCGGCTGAATCGCCGGCAGCGTGCAGCTGGGCGCAATTGCGGCATACACTCCGGCGCCGGGCGGTTATACTGGCGCCGAATTTTTGCAGAAAGGATAAACGATGAAGGCTTGGTTTCCTCTGTTGCTGACCTGCGGCGTCTTCGCCAGCGCCCGGGCCTGGGCGCACATTGACGAGCCGGACATCGCCGCCGACTGCCAAAAGGTGGCGAGCTACGCCGAACTGGGAAAAAAGGCCTATCAGCGGCAGGATTACGCTAAAGCCGCCGACATCTTTCGCGATCAGGCGGCCTGGAGCGAGTTTTGCGGCCTGAGCGAGCAGGCTGTCGCCACGGCTTACAACAACGTGGCGTTGTCGCTGATGCACGCCGGCGAATTGCTCAAGGCGCAGGCCTATCTGGCGCTGGCGCCGCACGATGACAAATCGCAGCACAACATGAGCCTGTTGCGCCAACGCCTGGCGCAGTGGCCACAGCCGCAGGGGCCGGCCGGCGTGTATTGGCAATACGCCGGGCGCGGCGTGTGGAGCGAAGTGACAGTGAAGCCGCAGGGCGAGCGCTGGTTGATCGCGTTTTCCGGCTACGCCATGCCGCAGATGGGGCTGTATTACGGGCCGAACATGGGCGACTTCACCGCCGAGCTGCCGATCGAACACGGCAAGGCTGTCTACCACCAGCATGAAGCGGAAAGCGCGCAGGTCTGCGACGTGACAATGGCGTTTGGCAAACAAGCGCTGGAGATGCACACGCGGGGGGATTGCGGGTTCGGTCACAACGTGCGGGCGGAAGGGCGGTTCGTGCGGGTCGAATGACCCGCCCCGGCGATCGGGGCGAGAAGGGTTACGCCAGCGCGGCGGCGCCCAGCAGGTTTTTCCAGGCTTCCACATTGCCCAGATAGTTGCCGGCCGGCAGCAGATGCAGGCGGCCTTCGCTATCCTGCAGCGCAAAGGTCGGGAAGCCCTGGCCTTGCACTTTGGCGAGCAGCGCCCGGCTTTCCGCGATGTGTTGCGCGGTCGGCGCGCCGCTGCTAAAGCGCATTTCGGCGATAAACGCCGCCGAAGGCAACCCCAGCTCTTTCGCCAACGCTTCCAGCACCGGCGTGTCGGCGATGCGCCGGCCTTCCTGGTAGTGCGCCCGCTGAATGCGGTGCAGCATATCCAGCCCGCGTCCCGCCAGTTTCTCCGCCGCCAGGATTGCGGTGATCGGCGGCTCGGAATCCATCACTGCCGTGGTGTCGCGCAGCAGGCCGTTGAAATAGGCTTCGCCAAAAGGCTGGCCCGTCATCTCGGCGATGCGTTTGTCGTGCGGAATGACGTAGTTGCGCCATTCGTCGGTGATTTGGCGGCGGTTGTTGCCGGTCATCATGCCGCCGGCGTGCGGCACGACCTTCAGCCCGGGGAGGCTCTGAGCCGCTTTCACCAGCGGCGTGGCGCCGTAGCACCAGCCGCACAGCGGATCGAAAATATAATGCAGAGTGGTTTCGGTCATTTTTACTCCTCGCTTGGCGCGCGGCAGTTCACCGCGGCGCCAGGGCTGGTTCAATCACGCAGGGGCGCTTATTGCGGCCACTTCATCTCGCCTTTCAGCACTTTTGCGCTCAGTTCCAGGCTCGATTCGTCTTTCAGCGTCGGGTAATGCTTTTTCATCGCTTCAATCAGCGCGGCGGAATCTTTGGCCTTCGGCAGTTCGGCTTCCAGCGTGGTCAGGTATTTTTGGGTAAAGTGCACCGATGCCAGCGTTTGCGCGGCGCCCGGCAGGAAGTGACCCGGTACGACGACCTGCGGCTTCAGCGCTTCGATATTTTTCAGCGTCTGCTGCCAGTGCTGGCGCGATTCCACGCTCTGGTTGTCGGCGATCCACGGATGGATATTGTCACCGGCGACCGCGACGCCGCCCACGACCGCTTTCAGCGCCGGGATCCACACGAAGGTGCGATCGGGGGTCGGGCCGTTCAAGCCTTTCACTTCCACTTTCTGGCCGTCGATGGTGAAGCTATCGCCTTGCAGCGGCTGCGGCACGATCACGGTTTTTGGCGCGTTGTCTTTCAGAATCGGGCCCCAGTAGGCAACTTTACCGTCTTTGGTCGCATTGATGTCTTTGATGGTGCCAGGCGAAGCGATGATTTTCGCCTCCGGGAAGGCCGCCTTGATCACGTCCAGACCGAAATAGAAATCCGGGTCTGAGTGGCTGATATAAACGGTGGTCAGCTTCTTGCCGGTCGCCTTGATCTTTTTCACCAGCTCTTCAGCATCATTACGCTGGAACTGAGCGTCGATCAGCGCCACTTCGTGTTTGCCGCTGACGATTTCGGAAGACACCGGGAACACGCTTTTTTCGCCCGGGTTATACACTTCCATGGTCAGGGTATCGGCAGCGGTGGCGTAAGTGCTCAGGGTGGCGACGCCGGTGAAGGCCAGAGTTAACAGTGATTTCTTAAACATGGGCAGAGGTCCTTAGGTATCGGTTAATGTTGTAATGATGTTAGGTTGCATAAAGCGATAGAAAAACCGGATAATAAGCAATTATTCGTTGCATAAATCGGACTAATCATGGATCGCATTACCGCCGCTGAGGTTTTTGTCACCATCGTCGATCGCGGCAGCATGATCGCCGCCGCAGAAACGCTGGAGATGTCGCGCGCGATGGTCACGCGCTATCTGGCGCAGATGGAGCAATGGGCCGGGGCGCGTTTACTGCATCGCACTACCCGTAAGCTTAGTCTGACCGACGCCGGGGAGCGTACTTTGGAGCGCTGCCGACAAATGTTGGCGCTGGCGGGGGAAATCGATCTGGTGGAGGAAGGGCAGAGCGACGAACTGCGCGGCCTGCTGCGCATCACCTGTTCGCAATCGCTCGGACAAACGGCGCTGGTGGGGGCCGTCGCTCAGTATCTGAAGCGCCACCCGCAGGTGGCGGTCGATCTGCAGATGAACAACCGGGCGGTGAACCTGGTGGAAGAGCGCATCGATCTGGCGCTGCGCATCACCAACGAGCTGGATCCCAACCTGATCGCCCGGCCGCTGTCCACCTGCGCATCGGTGGTGTGTGCCGCGCCGGCGTATCTGGCGGCGCACGGCACGCCGCGCCAGCCGCAGGATCTGGCGTTGCACAACTGCCTGACTTATTCCTATTTCGGCAAAAGCCTGTGGCACTTTGACGCTCAGGGGGTGAAATCGGCGGTGGCGGTCAGCGGCAACCTGAGCGCCAACGAGTCGGTGGTGCTGATGGCCGGCACGGTGCAGGGCGCGGGCATTTCCATGCAGCCCTACTATTCGGCGGCGCCGCTGCTGGCCAGCGGCGAATTGGTGGAGCTGCTGCCGGGTTACCGGCCGCAGTCGATGGGCATCTACGGCATCTACACCTCGCGCCGCCAGATGCCTGCCACCTTGCGTACCATGCTGGACTTTCTGGTGGAGTGGTTCGCCAGCGATCCGCAGTGGCAGGCGACGCTGCGCTGAGGCTTCGGCAACATTCCCACGCCGTTTTCACCGCTTGACGGCAGCGGCCAGGCGAGCGGAGAACAGTGCGGCCTGTTGATGCAAATGGTCGATAAAGGCCGTCACCAGCGCCGACGAAGGGCGGTGTAGCGGCCGTATCAGGCTGACGGTGAACGGTACGTCGATGCTGAAGGATCGCACGTGCACGCCGTTGCCGGCATAGTCGAGCGCCGTCAGCGGGTTAACGATTGACACCCCCACGCCGGCCCTCACCATGGCGCACACCGACGCCGCGCTGTGCGTTTCCATCACCATGCGGCGCTCGACGCCCTGCTCGGCGAACAGCGCATCGAGCAAGTGGCGATAGCTGTCGGTGCTCGACAGGCTGATAAAGTTCTGCCCGGCGAAATCCTGCGGCGTCAGTGGGTCTTTCGCCAGCAAAGGATGGCCCGCCGGCAGCACGCAGACTTCATTCAACGTCATCAGCGTTACCCGCTCGGTGCCCGCCGGCGTCAGGGTGGTTTCCGTCAGCCCGAGATCGTGGCGCTGGGCCGACAACCACTCTTCCAGCAGCGGCGACTCTTGCGGGATCACGCTGAAGCTGACTTCCGGGTAACGTTCGATAAAGGGCCGGCACACCGCCGGCAGCAGCGATTGGGAAAATACCGGCAGGCACACGATCGACAGCTGCGCCTGCTGAAACTGGCGGATGCCGGCGGCGGCGTTGACGATGCGATCGAGGCCGTAATAGGAGCGTTGCACCTCTTCGAACAGCCGTAGGCCCTGCACCGTGGGGGACAAGCGCCCGCGCACCCGGTCGAACAGCTGCAGCCGGATCAGCTTCTCAAAGCGCGCCAGCTCGCGGCTGACGGTCGGTTGCGAGGTCTGCAGCAGGGCCGCCGCCTCGGTCAGGTTGCCGGTGGTCATCACAGCCCGAAAAATTTCGATCTGCCGCAAAGAGATGCTGTGCATGGTGAGGCCGCTCGATTAAGGGGAAAGCCATATCATAAATGAATAGACTATGGCTAAATAGATATTTTCCACCCGATTCAGCGTGCGGCACTATGGCTCTATCTGCCGTCATTTTCGAATTGGGAATATCGCCATGCCTCGCCCGTTGCACGACACCTCCACCGCGTTGAATGCCGCTAACCTGCTGGCCTTGCCGCCGCGTTTCGGTTGCCCGGTCTGGGCCTATGATGCGGACATCATCAGCCAGCGCATCGCTCAGCTGCGCCACTTCGACACCATTCGTTTCGCACAGAAGGCCTGTTCGAATATTCATATTTTGCGTTTGATGCGCGAGCAGGGCGTGAAGGTGGATTCGGTGTCGCTGGGTGAGATCGAACGGGCGCTGCAGGCCGGTTTTCAGCCGGGCGGCGAACCGAGTGAGATCGTGTTTACCGCGGACGTGTTGGATCATGCCACGCTGGCGCGCGTCAGCGAATTGAAGATCCCGGTTAACGCCGGTTCCATCGACATGCTGGATCAGCTCGGCCAGGTTTCCGCAGGGCATCCGGTGTGGCTGCGCATTAACCCGGGGTTTGGCCACGGCCACAGCCAGAAAACCAACACCGGCGGCGAGAACAGCAAGCACGGCATCTGGTATGCCGATCTGCCGCAGGCGGTGGAGAAAATCCGCCGCTACGGCCTGAAACTGATCGGCGTGCATATGCACATCGGTTCCGGCGTCGATTACCAGCATCTGGAGCGCGTCTGCGATGCGATGGTGCAGCAGGTGATCGATCTCGGTCATGACATCAGCGCCATTTCCGCCGGCGGCGGCCTGTCTATCCCGTATCAGTACGGCGAAGAGGCGATCGATACCGAACACTATTTCGGTTTGTGGAACCGGGCGCGTGAACGCATCGCCGCGCATCTGGGGCATCCGGTGCAGCTGGAGATTGAACCCGGGCGTTTCCTGATGGCGGAAGCGGGCGTCTTGGTGGCCGAGGTGCGGGCGGTGAAAGACATGGGCAGCCGCCACTTCGTGCTAGTGGACGCCGGTTTTAACGATCTGATGCGCCCGGCAATGTACGGCAGCTATCACCATATTTCACTGTTGCCGGCCGATGGGCGCGCTACCTCGGGGCAACCGATGCGCGAAACGGTGATCGCCGGGCCGCTGTGCGAATCCGGCGACGTCTTCACCCAGCAGGCGGGCGGCGGCGTGGAAACTCGCGAGCTGCCGCCGGTTCAGATCGGTGATTATCTGGTGTTCCACGATACCGGCGCCTACGGCGCGTCGATGTCCTCCAACTACAACAGCCGCCCGCTGTTGCCTGAAGTGCTGTTCGAAAATGGCGAGCCGCGTTTGATCCGCCGCCGCCAAACCATCGAAGAACTGATCGCGCTGGAGCTTATCTGATCAGCGGGCGGGCGCCTGGCGCCCGCTTTACAGCGTCATGCGGCGGTGCTGGCCATTGGGCAATTGCACATCCAGCGACAGCGTGCCGCCCATCGCCTCGATATAGCGTTTGAGCGACGACAGCTTTATTTCGCTGCCGCGCTTTTCCAAATTGGCGACGGAGGGTTGGCTGATGCCGAGCCGCTTCGCCAATTCAACCTGAGAGACCGCCAGCTCTTCCCTCAGCATTGCCAGCCGCAGCTCGAAAATTTCCTTGTCCGCTTTTTGCCTGGCTGCGGCAACGACGGCGGGATCGAGTTTATCGATCAGTTGGGATAAAGGCTTGGCCATCTGCACTACCTCCGGGTTGCCAGATAATGTGAAAACTCCATGGCGGCGATGGGCAACATGCGCTGGTAAAAGCGTTTGTCGCCAGTTTTATCGCCGCCGCACAGCAATACCGCTTGCCGCTGTGGGTCAAAAGCGAAAAACACTCTGAAAGGGCGCCCGCGATGTTGAACGCGCAGCTCCTTCAACTGCCGGGCCGCGTCGGAAAAATGCAGCGTATCGGCGTGCGGCCGCGCCAACTGCGGGCCGAACGTCTGTAATTTGAAGATCGCCGCCAGGATGCTGGTTTGCTGGGCGTTGTTCAGCGCTAAAAAACAGTCGTCGAACCGTTCGACGGTCACCACTTGCCACATGATGTGCTCAGAATATAGCGTTTATGCTATATAGCGTAAAGGTTATTGTTCGATCAATATGCACGAACGCAGGGAGCGGAAAAAATCCAAAAGCGGGAAATGCGGCGGGCTACGCAATATGAACGCATGGGTGACTGCTCACCCATGCAGCGATGTCATTACGGCTGTTCGTGCGCGTTGTTGAGGGTGGCGACCGAGTGGCGGCGCACCAGCGTCGGGCTGAACATGTTGGTGATTTCCGGCAGCGGTTGCCGGTTGGCCAGCGCCAGGGCCAGCTCTGCCGCCTGGGTGGCCATCGCGACGATAGGGTAACGAATGGTGGTCAGGCGTGGGCGCAGGTAGCGCGAAATCAACACGTCGTCGAAACCGATCAGCGAAATTTCCCCCGGTACGTCGACGCTGTTATCGCTCAGCACCGACAGCGCGCCGGCGGCCATCGGATCGTTATAGCAGGTAATGGCGGAGAACGAACGGCCGCGGCCGAGCAACTCGGTCATCGCCTGTTCGCCGCCGATCTCGTCCGGTTCGCCATAGGCGATCAGCTTTTCATCCACCGCGATACCGTGTTCCCGCAGCGCGTCGAGATAGCCCTGCAGCCGGTCGGTAGCGTCGGAAATCTGGTGAGTGGAGCAGATGATGGCAATGCGCTGATGCCCTTGCTGGATCAGATGACGGGTCGCCAGCCAGGCGCCGTAGCGATCGTCGAGCGCCACGCAGCGTGTTTCGAAGCCCGGCAGCGTGCGGTTGATCAGCACCATGCCCGGGATCTGTTGCATCCAGCCGCAAAGTTCCTGATCGCTCAGCCTTTTGGCGTGCACCACCAGCGCTTCGCAGCGGTGCCGCACCAGCTGTTCAATCGCCTGGCGCTCTTTTTCGGCGTCGTGGTAACCGTTGCCAATCAGCAGAAAATTATGGGTGGCGTAGGCCACCTGCTCGACCGCTTTGACCATTGCGCCGAAGAAGGGATCGGAAACGTCGGAGACGATCAGGCCCAGCGTCTCGGTGGATTGCTGCGCCAGCGCTCGTGCGTTGGCGTTAGGGTGATACTGCAGTTGTTCCATGGCGGCCAGCACCGCGGTGCGCGACCCTTCGCTGGCCTTGGGGGAATTGTTTATCACGCGGGATACCGTGGCCACGGAAACACCCGCCAGCCTGGCAACATCCTTTATCGTAGCCATATCAGTCAACACATCCTGGGTAATCGCTTACATCCCCCAGTTTTGCGGAAAAAAACCGGGGCTGCAAGCGGTCTCGTGCGCAACTTGTGGCGGCCGTTGCAGAATCTCTTCGAGTCTGTACGCATAACCATCGACGACCGAACGATAGCGCAATTTGTACGTTGGCACTGGCGCCGGGCTGAGGTAACGTCTGTGCATTCCGATTTGCGCCGAGAATGCCATGTCCATTAAACGCTATCCGCAGCTCGCCCATTGGGGCGCTTATACCGCCGTGGTTGAAGACGGTCGGCTTATCCGTTGTGAACCCTTCGTCGACGATCCCGACCCTTCGCCGCTGCTCGATTCCATCGTCCCGATGGTCTACTCCGACAAACGCATTCGCAAACCGGCGGTGCGCCGCTCGTGGCTGCAAAAGCGCGAGGGCAGCGACCGTACGCTGCGCGGCAGGGAAGATTTCGTCGAGGTGGGCTGGGAGTTAGCGCTCGATTTGGTGGCGGAAGAGAATCGCCGGGTGCGCGATCGCTACGGCGCCTCCGGGCTGTTCACCGGTTCTTATGGCTGGTCGTCGGCCGGGCGGCTGCACCATGCACGCTCGCTGGTGCGGCGGTTCTACTTCGGCGGCGGCGGCGGGGTCGATCAGCAGGGCAACTACAGCTGGGGCGCGGCGCAGTTCTTTCTGCCGTATGTGATCGGCACTTTCTCACCCTTGACCGGGCGCGTCACCAGTTGGCCGAGCGTGGTGGAGCATTGCGAGTTGTTTGTGGCGTTTGGCGGGCTGGCGCTGAAAAACGCTCAGGTTTCTTCCGGCGGCGCGGCGGAACATGCGCTCAAACCCTGGCTGCAAAAGCTGGCGCATAAGGGCACGCCGGTGATCAACATTAGCCCGATGCGCGACGACTGCCCCGCGTTCGTCAACGCGGAATGGATCCCGATCCGGCCGAATACCGACGTGGCGCTGATGCTGGCGCTGGCTTATGAAATCCAGCGGCTGGGCGCGCAGGATGAAGCCTTCCTGCACAGCCACTGCGTGGGCTATCAACAGCTGGCGGATTACCTGAACGGCGCCGGTGACGGCGTGGCGAAAACCCCCGACTGGGCCAGCGCTATTACCGGCATTCCGGCGGCGCGTATTGCGCTGCTGGCGCGGCAACTGATCGGCGTGCGCAGTTTCATCACCTGCTCCTACTCCGTGCAACGCGCACATCGGGGGGAACAACCGTACTGGATGATGATCGCGCTGTCGGCGATGCTGGGCCAGGTGGGGCTGCCGGGCGGCGGCTTCTCGTTCGGCCACGGCTCGATGAACGGCGTCGGCAACCCGCGCGTGGATACCCCCGCGCCGACCATGCCGGTAGGCGAAAACCCGGCCGGGCTGGCGATCCCGGTGGCGCGCATCTGCGACATGCTGTTGCACCCCGGCGAAGCCTATCAATTTTGCGGCGAGACGCGGCATTATCCGGATATCCATTTGGTGCACTGGGCCGGCGGCAACCCGTTCCATCATCATCAGCAGTTGAATCGGCTGGTGGAGGGGTGGCAGAAGCCGGACACGGTGATCGTTCAAGATATCTGGTGGACGGCGGCGGCCAAAATGGCGGACATCGTGCTGCCGGTCACCAGTTCGCTGGAACGTAACGACATCGGCGGCTCGTCGCGCGATCGCTACGTGTTGGCGATGCATCAGGCCATTGCGCCGCAGCATCAGGCGCGCAATGATTTCGATATTTTCGCCGATCTGGCGGAGCGCCTCGGCTATCGTGAGCGCTTTACCGAGAATCGCGACGAGCGGGCTTGGATCGAAGCTATCTACCGGCAATGCGGCGCAGCGCAGCAGCGCGCCGGCGTCGCCTGGCCCGAGTTTGAGGATTTCTGGCGCCGGGGCTATGTCGAACTGCCCGCGCCGGCCAAAGAGTTCGTCTTTTTTGAGGCGTTCCGCGCCGATCCGCAGGCTAACCCGCTGCAAACGTCCAGCGGCAAGATAGAGCTGTTCAGCGAGCGGATCGCCGGCTATCGCTACGAAGATTTCGCGCCGCATCCGCAGTGGCGGCCGCCGGTGGAGTGGCTGGGCGCGCCGCAGGCCAAAAACTGGCCGCTGCACCTGATCTCCATTCAACCGAGCGATCGCCTGCATAGCCAGATGGATCCGGCGCCGCTGGCGCAGGGCAACAAGACTGCCGGGCGCGAAACCTTGTACATGCATCCGGACGATGCGGCGCCGCGCGGCGTGGCGGACGGCGCCGAAGTGCTGGTTAGCAACGCACGCGGCAGCTGTCTGGCGGGGGTATCGCTCACCGATGGCGTGACGCGCGGCGTGGTGCTGATGGCGACCGGCGCCTGGTTCGAGCCGGGTTACGACGCGCAGCGCCGGCCGGTCGAGCAGGCGGGCAACCCGAACGTGCTGACGCTCGATATCGGCACCTCGCCGCTGACGCAGGGGCCGAACGCCATGAGCTGTCTGGTGGAGGTCAGCGCATTCACCGAACGTCGGGATCAAGATAGTTAGCGCTGACCAGCAATTGGGTCGACAGCGGGATGTTATCGCGTTGCTGCTGACGCAGTTGTGTCGCGGCCGCGGCGAAACTGGAGACTGTTAATGACAGTGTGAAGTGTTGCCCAACCTCGTTATCCGGTACAAGGATGTGTAATGCTTCCCGATCGACGGATAAACGATAGTTGGGTAGATGTCTTTGGCGTGGTTGCCCGGGGGCGAGTGAAAAGGAAAGGGGCTCACCATCATCGTTGCGTAATTCATCAACCGTGAGGCTGAGATAGCTAGAAGCATCGGTTGCGCCGCCTCCTTCTGCCAGGTTTCTATTCTCCCGCAGAGTGAACCCCTGCAACTGCACGGGCTCATCGCAAGTCAACCGATACTGCAATGGGGCGCTGTGCAGCAGAGTGGATTGCTGAGACAGTGTCCCAATATTGTGCTCCCCCAGATAAATGCTGTTATGTGTGGTCGTTAGCGTGCAGTTAGCGTTAGCCCCAAAACTGATGGCTATGGCTGCCAACCCATAATAAATCACTTTCATGTGTTCTCCTGATATCGATGAACGTTTAGCGACACACGGCTTCGGAGTGGCTGATGCCGGCACGATTGCGGGAAGAGGTGTCTGCAGCAATTGCGAAATAACATGCCTGTCCCGACGAGTTTTTCATGCTGAAACGTTGTGAAGACGCCTCGTTCTTCGCGTGGTGCGCTTTCTGATGTTCAATGAAGGCTGCGCCCTGATCATTGGTAAAAGCGACCACTCGTTGTTGTTCATCCAAAATCATGCTGCCGATAGCGGGTTTTGTGCCGTCTGCATAGCTAATCTGGACAATGGCCCGCAATGTATTAATGGCACCGATATTGATACGTTTAACGCTGCCACGTGCCAGATTGATCTTGCGCACGCCGTTATCGATATCGGCGCCGGGGGGTAAGGTGCTGGTGTCTACGTTAATCAGACTTGGTTGATACTCACGCAGCCTTGGGATGACCGCCTTACCTTGCTTGCCATAGGTTTTCACCTTGCCGCCTGGCGTAGACACGCTGATTCCGGCGAGGCCCGGTATCGTCAAGACGCCGAAGGTATCGCCGATTTTCTGTGGTGAGAGCGTTAGCCCGCTGCTGTCTGCCACCAGGGAGCCAGAGGCACTGTAGTAAAATGCCTGCTGATTTTCTGACAGATGGCTATAGCTGCCGGAAAGCGTTGTGAACGGACTCAAATAGTTCACATTGCCTGAGTAGGTGCCGTTGTTGGATTGGGTGCCCTGTGTTGCATTGAGTCCATAAGCCAGATCGCCATTCAACGCTTGGCCGGAAAGCGAGTTGCTGATGCTACGATGTCTTCCGTTGCTTATCATATTGGCGCTATAACGTCGGTTTTTTCCCAGAGGCAATGAAAGGGTGGCGAACACCCTGGTATCGTTATCGCGAACCTCGCGGCTGCGCTCTTTTTCCAGGCTAACGCCAACGGTGGCTGCGCCAAATTGACGGTTCCAGAAGGCGTAGACTCGTTGATTTTGTTGCTTATCTCCCCCTTCAGCGCGTGTAACGCCTAAAGATAGATTTCCAATGTATTTATGGTGCCAGCCTAGGCCCAGGCTGTAGCTTTGACGTTGGTGTGAAGATGATGCGCCGTGCGATACAGGCCAATAAGTTCCTTCGCCGTCATCTTTACGTGGAGAACGAAGCTGTGTGGGCGAACGGTATCGCTCTGACTGGATGCTGTAACCGGCGTTCAGCTTAAGGTTTTTTATCAGGGGCAATGCACTATTCAGCTGCAGCTTGGTGCCCTTTCCACTTGGCGACTGCGCCACGTGGCTCAAGGCTGTAAAACGATAATCGCTATTGGCAACGCTATAACCGGCGGCGATGCCGCGATAATCGCGGCTGAGGAAACTTCCCCCTCTCACCTGGTGGTGGTTGAGCCATGGCAAAGAGAATGAGCCAGTGATGAAAGGCATTTCTGTACTTTTTTCCAGGCTGTGAGTGCGCCCGAGAGCAAGGGAGTAACTGCCCTGGCGGGGAGTAGAGCGTCCTGAGGTCGTCAGATAAGGGACGATGAATTGTTTGCGGCTACCGTTACTTTCCGTGACGGTGACGGACAAATCGACTGCGTCGAACTGCGCAGGGATATCGGTCAGGCGGAAAGTGCCCGGCTGCACCTGCGTAGCGTAAACTAATCTGCCATTCTGAAAAATCTCAACCTTGGCTTGGCTCTCGGCGATACCTTCGACTACCGGCACATCACTGCGTTGACTCAATGACAACGACGAGTCAGGCAGCCATTGCAGGCCATCTAAGGTAATGCCGCTGTAAAGCGAATCTGATAACGTCGCTCGTCCCAAACGCATCATGGCGTCGTGATCCGTCAATGTCCGCTGCAGATAACTATTATAAGGCGTGTACCCCTGATGTCGTTCTGACTTGTTATAGGTGCCATTATGGCGAAACAGCCAATTATTGCTGTTAAAGCCGGTTTCCAACGCCGCGTAATCACTGCTGTGATTTTGGCTGTCGAATCGGCTCGCGGTATAATTCAGCATCAGGGCATGGCCGCCAAATTCATAGTCCGCCGGTTGTCGACGGATATAGCGCTCGGGCAACAGCAAAATCAATTGATTATTACCGGTTTCATTGTCGATGCGGCTGCCTTGATAACATTGGCTCATCAGCATATCTGCCTGAGTGTTGAGCTTGCAGGGGTATAACCCTAGGCTTTCTACGAGTTCAGCGTCGTATTGCCATTCGCCTTGTTTGTCTATGTTGACTTCATGTCGTCCATGATTTTGTCCGTTGACGTTGATGAATAGCGCTTGTTTTCCTGCGGGGAATTTCGCTCCAGAGGAAAAGTAATCAGCAATCTCACTGGGTAATCCAAGTGCGCGCATCATTTCAATATCGTAGTCAGCCAGGCTGGTCGAGGCATAGCCTATAGGCAGACAAAACGCCAGCAGACGTAGCGGTATATGCAATTTCAAAGGCTGCCTCACTGGATTGGGGCAAGGTTGACCGTGATATCGGGTATGGCGCGCCCCGTGTTACTGATTGGCGTGAAGTGCAAACGGGAGGGGGGGCTGGTAAGCCTATCGCTCTTACGTGTACCGATCGTTTGCCCAGGCAGCAAATAAGGTTGTTCTAAAACAAACTGCTGGTTACTGGGTTGTACGGTGATGGAAGGGGCTAACCTGATAACGTAAGGGCTGAGATTTTTGACTTGTATAGAATGCCCATTTTGTTGCCAATGCAAGGTTTGCCAGGGAGATTTGTTTTCCACCAGCGCGGAGGGTGTGGCGATAGCGACGACCCGATGCCGAGTATTCACCTTAAGCTGGTTGCTTTTTTCTCCCATATCGGGAATTTCCTGGAAATAGATATGGCGCATTTGCTGACGGGTTTTATCAAGTCCCGAGGGATCGGCAAGCATGACGCGTACCAGCTGAGATTTACCCGGATCAATACGCGCGGCTGGCGGAGAAAGAATGAATAAGGGATCTTCTCCTTGCTTGCTTAATGCATTTTTAACAACGGATGAGAATAGCAATACAGGATAATTACCGATATTATCGACTCTTACCGTTGTCTCTCCTTTCTCTTGATTGACCAAGAGGCTTATTTTTTCCAGTTTAATGGTTGCTTGGCCATAAAATGGAGTAAGCAATATAAATATTGCGGTGAGATAATGGATGAGACCTTTCATTTTATTTCCTGAATAGCGGAGAATAACGAACTCTAGTCAAAGGACGTTAAGGTATTTTGCCAAACAAAGAGGCTGAAATAAGTGGGGGCAGCGAAGTGTCCCCACCTGGTGATTACAGGTAGTGAACCGAAAGATTCACAGAAGCTTGCAATGCAATGCTGTCTTGCATTTGGATGCTTTTATCATCAATGTAGCTAAGCGGGGTAAGGAATGAACGGTAGTTGAATGTGCCGCTCAGGTTCTGACCGATCGCCATGTTGTCGTAATTAGCATCTGATGTGACCGCAAAGCGATTACCTGAGGCAACAGAGAAAATAGCCTTTTCGTGATCTGCACCGTCAGTTACATTGGTCAAATCAAAAATATCATCGCCTTCAGGAATCAGCGCCGCACGCACGGTTTCACCATCCATAGCGATATCTGACAGTGCAAGGCCCAGCACGGCGATATCTTTATTGCTGGCGTCTTTTGCCAGCGATGCGGTGAAGCTTCTGTCCATATATTGATAATCGGCATCGCCGCTGGCGCTGGTAACTTCAATGCCCATGCTGGTCGGTGCCGTGCAGTTTACGGTGAACGGGATGCTGCCCATGCCGTTGCCTTCCAACTGGACAGGATTTACTTTATCAAAAGCTTCGCTGGAATGGCGGCCAAGATCAATGCTATTGGTGTTGGCAGCAATACTGCAGCTGGTGTTATTGTAAATTTCTCCGGAGAAATCTACAGACGTACTGGCTGTTTTTGCGGCCAGTACGCTCGTGCACGACAGAGGTAGCAGGGCTAAAAATAAATATTTCTTCATTCAGGTTTCCTTCTGAGAATATGCCACTAAATAAATACAAGTCGTATTGCTTGAAAATATAAAGCAAGGATGTCGCAATTTTTTACTAGCGATTCAATGCAGGGTTATTTTATTTTTCAATCTCAATTCTTGCAATATTCTGCTAAAAATTTACATCAAAATAGATTTATATTCTGATTTATTGGTTTTTATTATTCAATTTTAATTATTAATTCTGTTTGGTTGTTAGTGCATAGGTTTTATTGCTTGCGGTTTTTTTAATTATTAATAATTAATTATCCTCGGCGCGCACTTTTGCCGTGAGATCACGATAACAGCAAGGTCTGGAGGTGGCTCTGTTGTTAGCTAGCGCTTTTTGACTTTGTCTTTTTATTGTTACCGTGCTTGAAAAGCAAGAAAACGCATTGCATACGTTGATCAAAATGACACGTTGGATATCACGTCTAACTTGGCTCTTGCGTTTGAAAATAGTTTTCGTAATTGATTTCTTTAGCGTGGATGATACAAGAGGGATTAAAGGATCTGCTTCAGTCTCGATTAGGCCGAACCCTCATGTGCTGCACTTACCTGCATATGCGCATGGTCTTTTTGCTCCCCTCACTCGCTTCCTGCGGATGACGCATCATTATTGATCTTTCCGTCGTGAGGATTATTTAAGTTTCATTGAGTTATTACAACAGAACGCGGGAAATTTACAGCTGGTTGCATTTGGAGCAGAACTCTTGCGATTCGGCGGTAGTTTCCTGCACGACATCTCTCTAGAGTAGGTGATCCCAGAGGTATTGATTGGTGAGAAATCAGCATACTCTGTATGTTGAAGCCATTTTCAATTGCACCAACCTACGCGGATGCGTAGGTTTTTTTTTGCCTGCCATATAGTATTCTTTTCCCTACAACGATTTACGCCTCCATGGCCAAGGGAGAAGGGCATGATCTTTTCACTGCTGCGCGCGCTGTTTCGCCTGTTGTTTCGGGTTCGGGTCGAAGGGGACGTCCAGCACTTCGAACGGCAAAAATTACTGATTACGCCGAACCACGTCTCTTTCCTCGACGGCGTGCTGTTGGCGCTATTCCTGCCGATAAAACCGGTGTTTGCGGTTTACGCCAGCATCGGCGAGAGCTGGTTTATGCGCTGGCTGCGGCCTTACATCGATTTTGTCTCGCTCGATCCTACCAAGCCGATGGCCATCAAGCAGCTGGTGCGGATGGTCGAACAGGGACGGCCGATCGTGGTGTTCCCTGAAGGGCGCATCACCGTGACCGGCGCGCTGATGAAAATCTACGACGGCGCGGCGTTTATCGCCGCCAAATCGGGCGCCATCGTGGTGCCGGTGCGGATCGACGGCCCCGAATTCAGCCCGTTCGGCCGTATGGCTGGGGTGTTCAAGATCCGCTGGTTCCCGCAAATCAACATTCGCATCTTGCCGCCGACCACGCTGCCGATGCCGGAGGCGCCGCGTGCGCGCGATCGCCGGGCGTTGGCGGGCGATCGGCTGATGCAGATTATGATGCGGGCGCGGATGGACACGCGCGAACCGCAGACGCTGTTCCATGCCTTGCTGGCGGCGCAGCACCGCTATGGGCGCCGAAAACCATGTATCGAAGACATCGCTTTCAAAGAAGACAGCTACCAGACGCTGATCAAAAAATCGCTGGGTGTCAGCCGCATTCTGCAACGCTTTACCGCCGAAGGGGAACACGTCGGGCTGCTGTTGCCGAACGCCACTATCACCGCGGCGGCGATCTTCGGCGCTTCGCTGCGCAATCGCATTCCGGCGATGCTCAACTACACCGCCGGCGCCAAGGGCCTGAACAGCGCGATGACGGCCGCCGGTATCAAGACCATCGTCACCTCGCGCCAGTTTCTGGAGAAGGGCAAGCTGACCCACCTGCCGGAACAGGTGCCGCAGGCTAACTGGGTGTATCTGGAAGATCTGAAAGACACTGTCACGCTGGCGGATAAGCTGTGGATCCTGCGTCACTTGCTGCAGCCGCAGCGCGCGGCGTTGCCGCAACGTCCGGAGGACGCGGCGCTGATCCTGTTCACGTCTGGATCTGAAGGCCACCCCAAGGGCGTGGTGCATTCGCACGCCAGCTTGCTGGCCAACGTAGAACAAATTCGCACCATCGCCGATTTCACGCCGCGCGACCGCTTCATGTCGTCGCTGCCGCTGTTCCACTCGTTCGGCCTGACGGTGGGGCTGCTTACGCCGCTGCTCACCGGCAGCCGCATTTTCCTCTACCCCAGCCCGCTGCACTATCGCGTGGTGCCGGAGCTGGTGTATGACCGTAACTGCACGGTGCTGTTCGGCACGGCGACCTTCCTTAACAACTATGCGCGCTTCGCGCATCCGTATGATTTTGCCCGCCTGCGCTATGTCGTGGCCGGCGCGGAGAAACTGGCGGACAGCACCAAACAGATCTATCAGGACAAATACGGCATCCGCATTCTGGAAGGCTATGGCGTGACCGAGTGCGCGCCGGTGGTCTCGATCAACGTGCCGCTGGCGACCAAGGTGGGCACCGTCGGCCGCATCATGCCGCAGATGGAGGCGCGTCTGATCGCGGTGCCGGGCATCGATAACGGCGGCCGTCTGCAGCTGAAGGGGCCGAATATCATGAAAGGTTATCTGCGGGTTGAACGCCCCGGTGAGCTGGAACCGCCGGCGGCGGAAGATGCGAACGGCGTGTTGCAGCCGGGCTGGTATGACACCGGTGATATCGTCAGCCTGGATGAGCAGGGTTACTGCACCATTCGCGGCCGCGTGAAACGCTTCGCCAAGCTGGCGGGGGAGATGGTGTCGCTCGAGAGCGTCGAACTGCTGGCGCAACGGCTGTCGCCGGAAAAGCTGCATGCCGCCACGGTCAAAAGCGACAGCAGCAAGGGGGAGGCGTTGGTGCTGTTCACCACCGATCCCGCCATTACCCGCGAGGCATTGCTGCGGGTGGCGCGCGAGCTGGGCAGCCCGGAGCTGGCGGTGCCGCGCGATATTCGCCTGTTGAAAACGCTGCCGGTGCTCGGCAGCGGCAAACCCGATTTCGTCACCCTGCGTCATATGGCCGAACAGCCGGAGAGTGCCTGATGAATCCTTCGACCGAATCCCCTTTGTTGTCACGCGGCATGATCGCGGTGATCAGCGCGCAGTTCCTCTCGGCGTTCGGCGACAATGCATTGCTGTTCGCCACGCTGGCGTTGATCAAGCAGCAGCTGTATCCGGACTGGAGCCAGCCGATCCTGCAGATGGCCTTTGTCGCCACCTATATCATTCTGGCTCCGTTTGTCGGCCAGGTCGCCGACAGCTTTGCCAAAGGGCGGGTGATGATGTTCGCCAACGCCCTGAAATTGGCGGGGGCGTTGGCGATCTGTTTTGGGGGGAACCCGTTCCTGGGTTACAGCCTGGTCGGCGTGGGGGCCGCCGCATATTCACCGGCCAAATACGGCATTCTGGGCGAGATCACCAGCGGCGAGAAACTGGTCAAGGCTAACGGCCTGATCGAAGCCTCGACCATCGCGGCCATTCTGACCGGTTCGGTGGCCGGCGGTATTCTGGCGGACTGGCATGTGGTCGCGGCGCTGGCGGCCTGCGCCTTGGTTTATGCGGGGGCCGTGGTCGCCAACCTGTATATTCCGCGTCTGGCGGCAGCGCGCCCGGGGGCTTCATGGCGGCCGCGGGCCATGACGAACAGTTTCTTTACCGCCTGCGTTACGCTGTGGCGCGATGGGCAGACGCGTTTCTCCTTGATTGGCACCAGCCTGTTTTGGGGGGCCGGCGTGACGCTGCGTTTTCTGTTGGTGCTGTGGGTGCCGGTGGCGCTGGGTATTGCCGATAATGCCACGCCGACGCTGCTGAACGCCATGGTGGCCGTCGGCATCGTGGTGGGCGCCGGCACCGCCGCGCGCTTCGTCACGCTGGAGACGGTGAAACGCTGTATGCCGGCCGGGATCCTGATCGGCGTCGCGGTCGCGGTATTTGCGCTGCAAACGACCATGCTCAATGCCTACGTCTTGCTGGCGATCATCGGCATGCTGGGAGGCTTCTTCGTCGTACCGCTCAATGCGTTGCTGCAGGAGCGGGGCAAACATTCGGTCGGCGCCGGCAATGCGATCGCGGTGCAAAACCTGGGTGAAAACGCCGCCATGTTGCTGATGCTGGGCCTGTATTCTTTGGTCGTGAAGCTGGGCGTGCCAGTAGTGGGCGTCGGCGTAGGGTTTGGCGTGGTGTTTGCGCTGGCGATTTGCGCGTTGTGGTGGTCGCAGCGGCGGTGAAACGGGGCGCAGCCTGGCTGCGCCCTCAGGGTATTAAGGTGCCGGAATGGTAAAACGGGTGTGGATTTCTTCGAGCGCCTGCAGCACTTCCTCATCCAGAATCACGTCGAGGCTGTCGAGGTTGATTTTCAACTGCTCCACCGAGGTGGCGCCCAACAGGGTGCTGGCGACGAACGGCTGTTGACGCACGAAGGCCAGCGCCATCTGCGAAGGGTCCAGCCCGTGTTTTTTGGCCAGCGCCACGTATTCGGCGATCGCCAGCTGGGTTTGCTGCCCTGAATAACGATTGAAGCGGGTGAACAGCGTATTGCGCGCACCGGCCGGTTTAGCGCCGTTGAGGTATTTACCGCTCAGCGTACCGAACGCCAGGCTGGAATAGGCCAGCAGTTCTACCCCTTCGTGCTGGCTGATTTCGGCCAGGCCAATCTCAAAGCTGCGGTTCAGCAGGCTGTACGGGTTTTGGATCGACACGATGCGCGGCAGCTCGTGTTTCTCCGCCAGCTGCAGATAGCGCATCACGCCCCAGGGCGTTTCGTTGGAGACCCCGATATAGCGAATTTTACCGGCGCGCACCTGCTCGGTCAGCGCCTCCAGGGTTTCCAGCAGCGTGACCGTGGCTTTGTCATCGGTATATTGATAGTTGAGTTTGCCAAAGCAGTTGGTGGCGCGCTGCGGCCAGTGCAATTGGTAAAGATCGAGATAATCGGTGTTCAGCCGCTTGAGGCTGGCGTCCAGCGCGGCGCGGATGTTTTTGCGATCGAGCGCCTGCTGCGGGCGGATGCTGCTGTCAGTGCCGCGCACCGGGCCCGAGACTTTGCTGGCCAGGACGATTTTTTCGCGATTGCCGCGCGCTTTGATCCAACTGCCGATATAGCTCTCGGTCAGGCCCTGGGTTTCCGGGCGGGGCGGCACCGGATACAGTTCGGCGGTGTCTATCAGGTTCACGCCTGCGGCCAATGCATAGTCCAGTTGCGCATGGGCGTCGGCTTCGCTGTTCTGTTCGCCAAAGGTCATGGTGCCCAGTCCCAGCACGCTCACTTCTAAAGAACTGTGGGGAATACGGTGGTATTGCATTAACGGCCTTCCTTTCTTGTTAGCGCTGACGGGCCGTGCGGCCCGGTGAAACAGGAGCCCAATTCAGAAGACGGCGCAAAGTCCGTCGGGCGGCGATGTCGCCTTTCCTGACTATAACCAAGCGGTGAAGATGGGGGAAGCGGATTCCGTGCGGACACGAATGAGGGCTACCGCGCTCGAGCGGGCGATAGCCGGCGGGCGGTGATTAGCGTTCGATAACCTGGGAAACCTGATCGCCGTTGATCTGGCGGTGGTTGCCTTTCTCATCTTTATAACTGATGAGTCCGGTGTCTGTGTCGATCTCTGGTTTGCCTTGCGTCAGGATCATGTTGCCGTCTTTGGTCGCCATGACGTAGTCGCTGGAACATCCCGCCAAACCGGCGGCCATCACCAGCGCAGACACTGCCATTACCCACTTTTTCATCCTGCGGATCCTCGATTATGCAGAAAACAATGTTCTTTCAAGATTAGCAAACTCTTGGCCGGGGGCGTCTCAGATAAGTCTTTATCTGATAAGAAAAAGTGAAATGAGGGGGCAACGAAACGGCGGAAGCCGCCGATGGCGGCCTCCGCGTAGGGTTATTCCGGCGAACGGTTTTTCTTGCTGCGCATCAGATTGAGCGCCTCTACCGACATGGAGAAGAACATGGCGAAGTAGATGTAGCCTTTCGGCACGTGCACCTGGAAGCTTTCCAGCATCAGCGTGAAGCCCACCAGGATCAGGAACGCCAGCGCCAGCATTTTTACCGACGGATGGCGATTGACGAATTCGCCGATCGGCCGGGCGGCGAACATCATCACGCCGACGGCGATCACCACCGCCGCCATCATGATGAACAGATGGTCGGAGAGGCCCACGGCGGTAATCACCGAGTCCAGACTGAAGATGATATCCAACAGCATGATTTGCACGATCGCGCCGAAGAAGCTGTGCACCTTGGTGTGGTGCTCTTCTTCCGACCCCTCGATGGTTTCGTGGATCTCTTTGCTGGCTTTCCAGATCAGGAACAATCCCCCCAGCAGCAGGATCAAATCGCGGGCGGAAATAGAGTGATCCAGCACGGTGAACAGCGGGTGCGTCAAGCGGATCACCCAGGCTATGGAGGCCAACAGCGCCAGACGCATAATCATGGCGGCGGCCAGCCCGAGCCGGCGAGCTTTGTTCTGTTGCGCTTTGGGCAGCTTGGCCACCACCAGCGACAGAAAAATGATGTTATCAATACCCAGTACGATCTCAAGAATGGTTAGCGTACCTAACGCTAACCAGGCATTGGGATCCATAATCCATTCGAACATTGCCCGACACACCTTAATACTAAATAAATGCAAAGTGTGAATTATACGCGTTTATCGCGGCGCTGACAGGGTTAGCTAAACCAGAGTTAAACGAAATCGCCTAGATTGAGAAATGTCTTGCCAGCAGCGCGCCGGTAAAACCCTTTTTCAGATAGAAACCGCGCGGCAGCGTCATGATAGGTTGCCCCTGTTCGCCGATGGCTTCGGTGAGCGCCTTGTTGTTGGCCGCTTTGGGGCGCAGTTGCAGCACTTCGCCGTGGCGCGCGGTGATGCGTTCTACGTGACCGAGCACGATCAGATCCATCAGTTCTTCCCAATCGCGGCGCAACCTCTCTTCTTCTGCCGCGCTCGGGCTCCACAGCAGCGGCGAACCGACGCGGCGCTGGGCTAGCGGGATCTGCCGTTCGCCTTCTACCGGTATCCATAACACGCGCGCCAGCTTGTGGCGAACGTGGCTGCTGGCCCAGGTGACGCCGCTGTTGCCGGTGAGCGGGGCGACGCAGACAAACGTGGTTTCCAGCGGTTTGCCGGCGGCGTCGACAGGAATGGTTTTCAGCTCAATGCCCAGCTCGGGAAAATCCTGTTCCGGTTTGCTGCCGGCCATGGCGCCGAGATACAGCTCCAGCAGCATGCCCACCCAACCCTTATCGCGTTTCAGATCCTTGGGGATCGGCAATTGCGCACGGGCGGCCAGTTCACCAAAGCTGAAGCCGGCCAGCGCCTGAGCGCGCTCGAACAGCTGCCGTTCATTTTCCGGCGGGGGCGGCAAAGGGGATAAAAATGCCATAAATCAAGCCTGTCGAATTTGGTTGAAAAATGTACTGCAATTATACGCGGCGAGCGATAACCGCTGTCGCCTGGGGAAAAGAATAATAGTAGCATGATTTTACATGACTTTTTTTCTTTCCTTACGTGGTCGACAATACACTCACGGGGCTTGTTCACCTGAAGCCACCGACAATAAACAGGATCTTACACCTATTTATCCACAGATTTATGGGATAACCCAAATTTTTGCCGATCACTGGTTCAATTTACAGCCTTGACTCAGGCGGTTTTTTACGAATTTGTCCGTTTTGTGCGTAACTTGCCCGCATAATCTGTGGATAAAAACGGCGTTGGTGGATCTTTCGCCAGGGTAAGATCCTTACCGTGCATAGATCACATTTTTGACCTGTTCATCATTGCGTGTTGTTGGTTAATTATATGTTTTTAAAGTAAATGTGTGTTTTTCGGTATGAGGGGATATTTGAGGGTGTGAGAGTTTTACCGGCTTATCCCTCGAGTTCTGCACACACCTATCCACAGAAAAAGTGAATAAAACCGGCTTAAAAGGCTGGGGTATGTTTATAACTTTGCCTATATCTGTGAGTTATCCCAATGTTATCCGGCCCGCAGCACCGTAAAGCAGTGGTTTACCGCCTGTAGCTTGTGTGAAACAATCAGGACATCTATGCGAATTTAAGCTTATCGAGGTAGTCCGGTGATCGATGATGATGGCTACCGCCCGAATGTTGGTATCGTAATCTGTAATCGTCAGGGGCAGGTCTTATGGGCCCGCCGTTACGGTCAGCACTCCTGGCAGTTTCCCCAAGGTGGGATTAACCCTGGCGAAACTGCGGAGCAGGCGATGTACCGTGAGCTGTTCGAAGAAGTGGGGCTGAGTAAAAAGGATGTGCGCATCCTGGCTTCGACCCGCAACTGGTTGCGCTATAAATTGCCGAAACGTTTGGTGCGTTGGGACACAAAGCCGGTTTGTATCGGCCAAAAGCAAAAATGGTTTTTGTTGCAGCTACTGTGCAATGACGCTGATATCAATATGCAGCGCAGCAGCACGCCGGAGTTCGACGGTTGGCGCTGGGTGAGCTTCTGGTATCCGGTGCGCCAGGTGGTGTCGTTCAAACGCGACGTTTACCGCCGGGTGATGAAAGAATTCGCCGTGACCGTGATGCCGATGCAAGAGCAGGCGGCGCCGCGGCAGGCCCCCGCTTATCGCCGAAAGAGAGGTTAAGTTAAGCCGACTATGCTCACGCGCTTGCGAGAAATTGTAGAGAAGGTGGCCGCGGCGGCCAGTCTGACGGATGCGCTGGATCTGCTGGTCAATGAAACCTGTCTGGCGATGGACACCGAAGTGTGTTCCATCTACCTGGCGGACAACGATCGCCGCTGCTACTACCTGATGGCCACGCGCGGTCTGAAAAAGCCGCGCGGGCGCACTATCGCATTGGCGTTTGACGAGGGCGTCGTCGGGTTGGTCGGCCGCCGGGCCGAGCCTATCAACCTGGCCGATGCTCAAAGCCATCCCAGTTTCAAATATGTCCCTCAGGTGAAAGAGGATCGTTTCCGATCCTTCCTCGGGGTGCCAATCATTCACCGGCGCCAGCTGTTGGGCGTGCTGGTGGTGCAGCAGCGTGAGCTGCGCCAGTTCGACGAAAGCGAAGAGTCTTTCATGGTCACCCTGGCCACGCAGATGGCCGGGATCCTTTCACAGTCGCAGCTTAACGCCATTTTCGGCCAGTATCGCCAAACGCGCGTGCGCGCGCTGGCGGCCTCGCCCGGCGTGGCGGTGGCGGAAGGGTGGCAGGACAGCAGCCAGCCTTCGCTCGATCAGGTTTACCGCGCGTCGACGCTGGACACCGCCAGCGAGCGCGAGCGCCTGACGTTGGCGCTGGAAGAGGCCGGCGCGGAATTTCGTCGCTTCAGCAAGCGTTTTGCCGCCAGCTCGCAAAAAGAGAGCGCGGCGATCTTCGATCTTTATTCTCACCTGCTAAACGATGCCCGCCTCAAGCGCGAATTGTTCGCCGAAATTGACAACGGCTCGGTGGCGGAATGGGCGGTGAAGCAGGTGATAGAAGCCTTTGCCGAACAGTTCGCCAAACTGCAGGACACCTATATGCGCGAGCGCGGCAGCGACCTGCGCGCGCTGGGCCAGCGCCTGCTGTTCCACCTCGACGACACCACTCAGGGCGCCACCCAGTGGCCGGCGCGTTTTGTGCTGGTGGCGGATGAACTGACCGCGACATTGCTGGCCGAAGTGCCGCAGGATCGCCTGGTCGGCGTGGTGGTGCGCGACGGCGCCGCCAACTCGCATGCGGCGATTTTGGTGCGGGCGATGGGCGTGCCGACGGTGATGGGCGCCGACATCCAGCCTTCTCTGCTCAGCCAGCGGCTGCTGATCGTTGATGGGTATCGCGGCGAACTGCTGGTCGATCCTGAGCCGGTGCTGGTGCAGGAATACCAACGGCTGATCAGCGAAGAACAGGAACTGAGCAAGCTGGCGGAAGACGACGTCGAACAGCCGGCGCAGTTGAAAAGCGGCGAACGCGTTCAGGTGATGTTGAACGCCGGCCTCAGCCCGGAACATGAACAGCTGTTGGGCGGCCGGGTGGACGGCGTAGGATTGTACCGCACTGAAATTCCGTTCATGTTGCAAAGCGGTTTCCCTTCCGAAGAAGAACAGGTCGCGCAGTATCAAGGTATGTTGCAGCTTTACCCCAACAAACCGGTCACGTTGCGCACGCTAGACATCGGCGCCGACAAGCAACTGCCCTACATGCCGATCAGCGAAGAAAATCCCTGCCTGGGCTGGCGCGGCATTCGCATCACTCTGGACCAGCCGGAGATCTTTTTGATACAGGTGCGCGCCATGCTGCGCGCCAATGCCGGCACCGGCAACCTGGGCATTTTGCTGCCGATGGTCACCAGCCTGGAAGAGGTCGATGAGGCCAAGCGCCTGATTGACCGCGCCGGGCGCGAGGTGGAAGAGGTGCTTGGCTACGCGATCCCGAAACCGAAAATCGGCGTGATGCTGGAAGTGCCGTCGATGATTTTCCTGATCCCGCATTTGGCCGGGCGCGTCGACTTCATCTCGGTAGGCACCAACGATTTGACCCAGTACCTGCTGGCGGTGGATCGCAACAACACGCGGGTAGCCTCGCTGTACGACAGTCTGCATCCCGCGATGCTGCAGGTGCTGAAGCTGATCGCCGAACAGGGGAAAGCGGCCGGGCTGCAGCTTAGCCTGTGCGGTGAACTGGCCGGCGATCCGATGGGCGCGCTGTTGCTGGTGGGCATGGGCTATCGCAATCTGAGCATGAACGGCCGCAGCGTGGCGCGCATCAAATACCTGCTGCGACATATCGACCTTGCCGACGCGGAAGTGTTGGCGCTCCGGGTGTTGAACACCCAAATGACCACGGAAGTGCGCCATTTGGTGGCGGCGTTTATGGAGCGACGCGGCATGGGCGGGTTGATTCGCGGCGGCAGATAATCGCCGCGCGATGTGATTTTTTTACAGAACTTTTCCCGCGCTGCCGGCCCGGACCACGCTAAGCCTATGTTATGATGCGCAACCTCAGCGCGACGCATGTTCGTCGTCTTGCAAACCGCAGCGGCCAATGCTGCCGTTTGCAAGGCGCGAGGTAATGTCCGTCGCCGTTTGGCACCTGCCGCCCCCGCATGGGGAAAAATAACAGACATGTTGTGGTGATAGATGAGCAATAGCTATCTGGCGTTTCCTAAATTTGATCCGGTCATTTTCTCCATTGGCCCGGTTTCTTTGCATTGGTACGGCCTGATGTATCTGGTCGGCTTCGTTTTTGCCATGTGGCTGGCGGTGCGCCGCGCCAACAAGCCGGGCAGCGGCTGGACCAAAGACGAAGTGGAAAACCTGCTCTACGCCGGTTTCCTGGGCGTATTCGTCGGCGGCCGCGTGGGCTATGTGCTGTTCTACAACCTGCCGTTGTTCCTGGATAACCCGCTCTATCTGTTCAAGGTCTGGGATGGCGGCATGTCGTTCCACGGCGGTTTGATGGGGGTGATCCTGGTGATGTTCTGGTTCGCTCGTCGTACCAAACGCACCTTCTTCCAGGTTTCCGATTTTATCGCGCCATTGATCCCGTTCGGTTTGGGCGCCGGCCGCCTCGGCAACTTCATCAACGGTGAACTGTGGGGCCGCGTGACTACCGACACCCCTTGGGCGATGCTTTTCCCAAGCTCGCGCAGCGAAGACGTGGCCCTCGCCGCCGCCGATCCTTCTCTGCTGCCGCTGCTGAACCAGTACGGCGTGCTGCCGCGTCACCCGTCCCAGCTGTATGAACTGCTGCTGGAAGGCGTGGTGCTGTTTATCATTCTGAACCTGTTCATCCGCAAGCCGCGGCCGATGGGTGCCGTATCGGGCCTGTTCCTGATCGGTTATGGCGCATTCCGCATCATCGTCGAAGCGTTCCGCCAGCCGGATGCCCAGCTTGGCCTGTTCGACGGCGTGATCAGCATGGGGCAGATCCTGTCCATCCCGATGGTGGTGGCCGGTATTATTATGATGATTTGGGCGTACCGTCGTCGCCCGCAGCAACAACTGTCGTGAGGGACAAATGAAACAGTATCTGGATTTGATGAACAAGGTGCTCGCCGAGGGCACTCCTAAAGCCGACCGTACCGGCACTGGCACGTTGTCGATTTTCGGCCACCAGATGCGTTTCAATTTGCAGGATGGCTTTCCGTTGGTGACCACGAAAAAATGTCACCTGCGTTCGATCATTCATGAGCTGTTGTGGTTCCTGAACGGCGATACCAACACCGCCTACCTGCGTGACAACAAGGTCACCATTTGGGACGAGTGGGCCGATGAAAACGGCGATCTCGGCCCGGTGTACGGCAAGCAGTGGCGCGCCTGGGGGGCGGCGGATGGTCGTCAGATCGATCAGCTGAGCAACGTGCTCCAACAGCTGAAGCAGGATCCGGATTCGCGCCGCATCATCGTTTCCGCCTGGAACGTCGGTGAGCTGGACCAGATGGCGCTGGCGCCGTGCCACGCGTTCTTCCAGTTCTACGTGGCGGACGGCAAGCTCTCTTGCCAGCTGTACCAGCGTTCCTGCGACGTGTTCCTGGGCCTGCCGTTCAACATCGCCAGCTATGCGCTGTTGGTGCACATGATGGCGCAGCAGTGCGATCTGGAAGTGGGTGATTTCGTCTGGACTGGCGGCGATACCCACCTGTACAGCAACCACATGGAACAGACGCGGCTGCAGCTGACGCGTGAACCGCGTCCGTTGCCGAAACTGGTGATCAAACGCAAGCCGGCTTCGCTGTTCGATTACCGTTTCGAAGACTTCGAGATCGAAGGTTACGATCCGCATCCGGCCATCAAGGCGCCGGTCGCGATCTGACCTTAACCGCATCACACCAGGGGCGCAGCGATTGCGCCCCTTTTTTTATCCGCATTGCGCACTGCGCCGCATTTTATTGTCGCCACTTGTCACTACTGAGAAAACATTGCGCAGCTTGCCGCAAGGCTTGCGCATACGGCTTTACCGCTTTGTTACGGCCCTTACACTGGCCGCATGAAAGACAAGACTCTCTCGAACATTGATGACCGCCAGCGTGGCATGACGCTGATTGAACTGTTAGCGGCGATATTGATCGCCGGCATGCTTACCGGCTGGGGCGTCGGGCAATGGCGCTATCATCAGCAAGCGCTGCGGCTGGAACACACGGCCCAACAGCTGCTGGCGTTTTTGCTGCGATTGCAGGCGGACGCCAACTGGCGTAACCGCACGACGCTGCTGTGGTTCAAGAGCGGCACGCCTTGGTGTCTGGGCGGTGGCGTGCCGCCGCCGGATTGTGGTTCAGCCGAAGGCCCCGTTTTTTCACCGTTTTATCGCGACGTTGCGCTGAGCGGTTATACCGACAAAGAAATCGGGTTTTACGGTTTGCGCAATACTGCGCAGGCGGGGCATATCCAGCTCAGCAATGAGGCAGGCGGCCTGCGGCTAGTGCTGTCTGCCCGAGGGCGGCTGCGTTTATGCAGCGAAGGGCTCCGGATAAGGGGGATCGCGCCATGCTGACTGTCGAACGCGGTTTTACTCTGCCGGAGGTCATGTTGGCGCTGGTGTTCGGCAGCGTGATCGCGCTTGGCGCGGCAAAAACTTACCCGCTGTTACGCCAGCAGAACGTGGCCGTTGGTCAGCACTTTCGGCTGGAGTCAACGCTGCGACAGCTGGCGTTCGGCATTGAGAAAGATCTGCGCCGCGCCGGTTTTTGCGCCGGGCAGTGCGCAGGCCGTCCGTTGCTGATCGGCCAGGCATCGGGAGAAGCGGCGGGCAGCTGCGTTATCGTCGCTTACGACATCACCCGCAGCGGGCAATGGCCCACCTCGGGCGAGGATGCAGGCTATTTCGGTTATCGGCTGCGCAATGGCGGCTTGGAAGGGCAGCGCGGCGTAAGCCAATGCGATGGCGGCGGCTGGGAGCGGCTGCTCGATCATGACGAAGTGCGCATTGAGCGGTTTCATGTGGCGATAGAGCGGGGCGATCACGGCGCAGCGTTGGCTCGTCTGACGCTGACGGGGCGCTCCACCAGCGATACGCGTATCAGGCGCAGTCTGAGCGGGAGCGTCGAAATGGCGGCGCTGCCATGAAGCGGCGCACCCAGCGAGGCGGTAGCACCCTGGCGGCGGTGATGTTGCTGCTGGCGCTGGGGCTGATGTTGCTCAATGCTCAGCATCGGCAATTGGATAACGCGCTGTTACTGGCCGCCGATCAGCAGCGTTACCTTCAGGCTTACAATCAGGCCGCTTCGGCGCTGAGTTGGGGGATGAGCCAGCGCTGGCCGCGCGCCGAGCTGAGTGCAGCGGCCTGGCTATGCAGGCAGCGCGTGGAATTGACGGCCTGCGCCCGGCTGTCTACCAGAGCGGGGGGGGTGACGGTACGCGGCCTTGGTGAGATGCACGGGGGGGAGCCGCTTTGGCTGTATCAATGGGGCGTGTTTGACGATGCAGAGGCTGCTGGCAAGGTGCAAGCGCAGCCAGGGGGGCGGCTGGATTTTTGCCCCGAGAAAAGGCTGGCTGACTGCGATGGCTAACGCTCGCGCAGGGCGGCTATCCCGCAACGGCTTCAGCCTACCGGAGGTATTGGTGGCAGCCTTGCTGTTCTCGGTGTCGCTGCTTGGCTTGTTACAGTATCATCAGGTGCTGTTGCAGTCGTTTCAGCGCCAGTGGCACTACCGGCAAGCCTGGGCGCTGGCGCACCAGCAGTTGGAAACGTTCGCCGTCACCGGGCGGCTCGATGCCGAACCACCGCTGGATGGCTGGCGACGTGAGGCGGCGCTTGACGATGCGGAGAGTGATTGCCGTCGATTGACGGTCAGGGTTCAAACGCCGCAGCGGCAGTGGGCAACGCTGAGCCGTTGGTATTGCACCCGTTTTTGAGCCGGTATGTTTTTTGTTTTAAAGGAGCGTTCATGTTCACGGTTTATCATTCCAATCAGCTGGATTTATTGAAGACGCTGACCAGCGCACTGATAGCCAGAGATCCGTTGGCCGATCCTTTTCAACAGGAAGTGGTACTGGTGCAGAGCCCCGGGATGGCGCAATGGCTGCAGATGCAGCTGGCGGAACAATTCGGCATCGCCGCCAATGTCGCGTTTCCGCTGCCAGCGACCTTTATTTGGGACATGTTCACCCGGGTGCTGCCGGATATCCCGAAAGAGAGCGCCTTCAGCAAGGACGCCATGACCTGGAAGCTGATGTGGTTGCTGCCAGAGATGCTGACCCAACCGGCGTTTGCGCCGCTGCAGCACTATCTGACCGATGACGGCGACAAGCGCAAAATTCATCAGCTGGCCGGCCGGGTCGCCGACCTGTTCGACCAATATTTGGTTTATCGCCCGCAGTGGCTGGAGAGTTGGCAGCGCGGTGAGCGCATCGACGGTCTGGCGGAGGCTCAGCAATGGCAGGCGCCGCTCTGGGCGCGGTTGGTAGAGTACACGCGCGAACTGGGGCAGCCGGAATGGCACCGCGCTAATCTGTACAGCCGCTTTATCCACGCGCTGGAGCAGGCAAAAACGTGCCCGCCCGGTTTGCCGCCGCGGGTGTTTATCTGCGGCATCTCGGCGTTGCCGCCGATCTATTTGGAGGCGCTGCAGGCGCTGGGGCGGCATATCGATATCCACCTGATGTTCACCAACCCCTGTCGTTATTACTGGGGCGACATTCAGGATTACGCTTTCCTGGCCCGCTTGCAGAGCCGCAAGCGTCGTCATTACCATCAGGCGCGTGAGCAAGGGCTGTTTCGCGAGCCGGCCGACGCGGCGCGCCTGTTTGACGCCGAAGGTCAGCAGCAGCTCAGCAACCCGCTGCTGGCCTCCTGGGGCAAGCTGGGGCGCGATCACCTCTATCTGCTGTCGCAGATGGAAGGGGCGCAAGAGGTAGACGCCTTTGTCGATATCCCGGCGGATACCATGCTGCACGCCGTTCAGCGCGACATGCTGGAGTTGGAAGATCATGCGGTGATCGGTATTACCGCGGAAACGCTGGAAAGCAGCGTCAGCAAACGCCCGCTTGATGAGAATGACCGCTCCCTCAACCTGCACGCCTGCCACAGCCCACAGCGGGAAGTGGAGGTGCTGCACGATCAACTGCTGACCATGCTGGCGCAGGATCCGTCGTTGACACCGCGCGACATCATCGTGATGGTAGCGGATATCGACAGCTACACGCCTTATATTCAGGCTGTGTTCGGCAACGCCCCCGCCGAGCGCTACCTGCCGTTCGCCATTTCTGACCGTAAAGCGCGGCAGGCGCATCCGGCGCTGCAGGCGTTCATTTCACTGCTCGATTTGCCGCAAAGCCGCTTTACCTCGGAACAGGTGCTGGCGCTGCTGGAGGTGCCTGCCCTGGCTACCCGTTTCGCCATCGGCGAAGAGGGGCTGCGCCTGCTGCGTCACTGGGTTGGTGAATCCGGCGTTCGCTGGGGCCTGGACGACGATAACGTGCGCGAACTGGATCTGCCCGCCACTGGCCAGCATACCTGGCGCTTCGGCATTACGCGCATGCTGCTTGGCTACGCGATGGACAGCAATGCCGGCGATTGGCAGGGCATTTTACCTTACGACGAATCGAGCGGGTTGGCCGCCGAGTTGGCGGGGCAGTTGGCAGACCTGCTGGCGCAGCTCAGCCACTGGCGGCAAGTCTTGAGCGAAGCGCGCCCGCTCGAGGCGTGGCTGCCGTTGTGCCGGCAACTGCTGGATGCCTTCTTCGCCGCGGATAGTGACACTGAAGTCGTGCTGGCGCTGATCGAACAGCAGTGGCAGCAGGCCATCAATTTTGGCCTGGCGGCGCGCTATCCCGACGAGGTGCCGTTGACCATTCTGCGTGACGATCTGGCGGCGCGCCTCGATCAGGAACGCATCAGTCAGCGCTTCCTCGCCGGGCAAATCAACTTCTGTACGCTGATGCCGATGCGTTCCATTCCGTTCAAGGTGGTGTGCCTGCTGGGCATGAACGACGGCGTGTATCCGCGCACGCTGCCGCCGCTGGGGTTCGATCTGATGGCGCAGCAGGTCAAACGTGGCGACCGTAGCCGTCGCGATGACGACCGCTATCTGTTCCTGGAAGCGATTTTGTCCGCTCAGCAGCGGCTGTATATCAGCTTCATCGGCCGTTCCATTCAGGACAACAGCCCGCGCTATCCTTCGGTGCTGGTCACCGAGCTGCTGGAGTACCTGGAGCAAAGCTATTGTCTGCCGGGAGACGAGGAACTTAGTGCAGACGACAGCGCCCGCCGAGTGGGCGAGCACTTGCTGAAGTGGCATGCGCGCATGCCGTTCGCCGCCGAGAATTTCTTGCCGGGCTCGGAGGCGCAAAGCTATGCCGCCGAGTGGCTGCCCGCCGCCGATGGTCGCGGTGCGGCGCATCCGGCGTTCAACCAGCCGCTGCCCGCCGAAGCGCTGCAGCAAATAGCGTTGGATGAGCTGCTGCGGTTTTATCGCCATCCGATTCGTGCCTTCTTCCAGCTGCGCTTGGGCGTCAGTTTTATCCTGGAAGAGACCGAGTTGCCGGACGAAGAACCCTTCACGCTGGATAACCTCAGCCGTTACCAGTTCAACAGTCAACTGCTGAATACGCTTATCGACGGCGACGATCCCGAGCGGCTATTCCAGCGGGTGCGCGCCGCCGGTGGGTTGCCCTATGGCGCCTTCGGCGAAATTTATTGGCAAAAGCAGCAGGAAGAAATGAGCGAACTGGCCGAGCAGGTGCGTGCGGAACGGGCGCAGAGCCATAGCCTGGAGCTGGATATCGATATCGCCGGCGTGCGCCTCAGTGGCTGGCTGCACCAGGTGCAGGATGACGGCCTGTTGCGCTGGCGGCCCGCTACGCTGTCGGCGGTGGACGGCATATTGTTGTGGCTGGAGCACCTGGTGTATTGCTGTGCCGGCGGCACCGGCGAGAGCCGCATGTATGGCCGCAAGAACTCCGCCTGGCGCTTTGCCGCGCTGGCGCCAGAAGAGGCGCAGGCACAGTTGGCGGAGCTGCTGGCGGGCTATCAACGCGGTCTGTGTGAGCCGCTGCTGTTGCTGAACAAGAGCGGCTGGGCGTGGCTGAGCCAGTGCTATCTGCCGGAAACGCAGCAAATCGACTGGGAGGAAGACGCGCAAATTAAGGCCCGCGCCAAATTGCTGCAGGCCTGGCAGGGCGATCAGCGCATTCCCGGAGAAGGGGAAGATCCCTACGTGCAGCGAGTATTCCGCCAATTGGATAATGAATACTTGGCGCAAATTCTGGCCGAAACAGAGCGTTATCTGCTGCCGGTGGCGCGGCATAACCTGGGGTAACAATCCCCCGGTGGTGCTGTGCAGCGGGAGGTGGTAAAAATAACGAAGGTTATATTCAACCATTGGGGTAATTCCCGGTCTGACATAACGTACAGGCATATACCCGCCGTGTTCGGACCGCCACATTGGCGAAGAACCCGGCGAGTACCGATTTGGTTATGTGGTTTTGATGCACGTCGCCAACGTCAGGGAGTGGGCGTAGCGACGTCAGAATAGGGGTTTATTTTGGATATGCGCAGACAGTTGGCCCGTATCGCCGGGCTGGTATTATTGGCTATGTGTTGGGCACCGTTGAGTTGGGCCGCGCAAGGATGGCAACCGCTGGCGGAGAAGATCAACAAGAGCGAACACGATCCGCGTCAGTACGAGGCGATCAAGTTGGCTAACGGCATGACGGTGTTGCTGGTGTCCGATGCCCAGGCGCCGAAATCGCTGGCGGCGCTGGCATTGCCGGTCGGGTCGCTCGAAGATCCGAACAGCCAACTGGGCTTGGCGCACTATCTGGAACATATGGTGCTGATGGGCTCCAAACGCTATCCAGAGCCGGAAAACCTGTCCGAATTCCTGAAAAAGCACGGCGGCAGCCATAACGCCAGCACGGCCTCTTATCGCACCGCCTTCTATCTGGAAGTGGAGAATGACGCGCTGGAGCCGGCGGTCGATCGCATGGCCGACGCCATTGCCGAGCCGCTGCTGGATCCGGGCAATGCCGATCGTGAGCGCAACGCGGTGAACGCCGAATTGACGATGGCGCGTTCGCGCGACGGCATGCGCATGGCGCAGGTCGGCGCGGAAACCCTTAACCCGGCGCACCCGAGCGCGCGCTTCTCCGGCGGCAATCTCGATACGCTGAAAGACAAGCCGGACAGCAAGTTGCATGATGAACTGACCGGCTTCTATAAACGCTACTACTCCGCCAACCTGATGATGGGCGTTTTGTACGGTAATCAGCCGCTGCCGCAGTTGGCGGATATTGCGGCGAAAACCTTTGGCCGCGTGCCGAATCACGACGCCAGCGTGCCGCCGATCACCGTGCCGGCCGTGACGCCGGAACAGCAGGGAATCATCATTCACTATGTGCCGGCGCAGCCGCGCAAGCAGCTGAAGGTCGAGTTCCGCATCGATAACAACAGCGCCGCGTTTCGCAGCAAAACCGATACCTACATCAGCTACCTGATCGGCAACCGCAGCAAAAACACCCTGTCTGACTGGTTGCAGAAGCAGGGGCTGGCGGATGCCATCAATGCCGGCGCGGATCCGATGGTCGATCGCAACGGCGGCGTCTTCGCCATCAGCGTTTCACTGACCGACAAAGGTCTGGCCAAACGCGACGAGGTCGTCGCCGCCATTTTCAACTACCTGAAAATGCTGCGCAGCGAAGGCATCAAGCAGAGTTATTTCGACGAAATCTCGCACGTTCTGAATCTGGACTTCCGTTATCCGTCGATCACGCGCGACATGGACTACATCGAATGGCTGGTGGACACGATGCTGCATGTGCCGGTTGAGCATGCGCTGGACGCACCCTACCTGGCCGATCGTTATGATCCCAAGGCGATCGCTGAACGTCTGGATGCCATGACGCCGCAAAATGCGCGCATCTGGTTCGTCAGCCCCGATGAGCCGCACAACAAGACGGCCTATTTCGTCAACGCGCCTTACCAGGTCGACAAAATCACGCCACAGCGCTTTACGCAGTGGCAGCAGCTGGGCAGCGGCATTTCTCTGTCGTTGCCGGCGCTCAACCCGTACATTCCGGATGCTTTCACCCTGACCAAACCGTCGCACGAGTTCAAAAAGCCGGAAATGGTGGTGGATAAACCCGGCCTGCGCGTGCTGTATATGCCGAGCCGTTATTTCGCCGACGAGCCGAAGGCCGACGTCACCGTCGCTTTCCGCAACGCCAAGACCATGGATTCCGCGCGCAACCAGGTGCTGTTCTCGCTGACGGATTATCTGGCCGGCCTCGCGCTGGATCAACTGAGCTATCAGGCGTCGGTCGGCGGGTTGAGTTTCTCGACGTCGCCGAACAACGGCCTGATGTTTAACGCCAACGGCTTTACCCAGCGTTTGCCGCAGTTGTTGACGGCGCTGATCGAGGGCTATTCCAGCTTCACGCCGACGGAAGATCAGCTGGCGCAGGCCAAATCCTGGTACCTGGAGCAGTTGGACGCCGCCGAGAAGGGCAAAGCGTTTGAGCTGGCCATTCAGCCGGTGCAGATGGTTTCCCGCGTGCCGTATTCCGAACGCAGCGAGCGCCGCGAAGTGCTGAAGACGCTGACGCTGAAAGACGTGCTGGCCTATCGCGACAGCCTGCTGGCCGAGGCCACGCCGGAGCTGTTGGTGGTGGGCAACATGAGCAAGCAGCAGGTCGACACGTTGGCGTCGACGTTGAAACATCGTCTGGGCTGTACCGGCATCGAATGGTGGCACGGCGAAGACGTGGTGGTGGACAAGAATCAGCTAGCCAACCTGCAACAGGTGGGCAGCAGCACCGACTCGGCGCTGGCGGCGGTCTATGTGCCGACCGGCTACGACGAAGTGACCGGCATGGCCTACAGCTCGCTGCTGGGGCAGATCATTCAGCCGTGGTTCTACAGCCAGCTGCGCACTCAGGAGCAATTGGGGTATGCGGTCTTCGCCTTCCCGATGTCGGTGGGCCGCCAGTGGGGCGTGGGCTTCCTGCTGCAGAGCAACAGCAAACAGCCGGCCTACCTGTACCAGCGCTATCAGGATTTCTACCCGAAAACCGAGAAGCGCTTGCGCGACATGAGCGAGGCCGATTTTGAGCAGTACAAACAGGCGCTCATTAATGAGCTGAAGCAGCGGCCGCAAACCCTCAGCGAAGAAGCCAGCCGGTTCGCCAACGATTTCGATCGCGGCAATTTCGCCTTCGATACCCGTCAGAAGCTGATTGCGCAGGTGCAACAGCTGACGCCGGCCAAGCTGGCGGATTATTTCCACCAGGCGGTGATCCAACCGCAGGGGCTGGCGGTGCTGTCGCAGGTGAGCGGCAGCGGGCAAGACAAGGCGGATTACGCGGCGCCTAAGGATTGGGTTACCTATCCGAACGCGTCTGCATTGCAGCAGATCCTGCCGCGCAAAGTGGCGACGCCATGACGGAAGTTGCCCCGCAAAGGCTGGAGCCGCTGACGTTACCGTTGTTCGGCGAACGCCTGATCGAGGCGTCGGCGGGCACCGGCAAAACCTTTACCATCGGCGCGCTGTACCTGCGTTTGCTGCTGGGGTTGGGCGGTGAAGCAGCGTTTCCCCGGCCGCTGACGGTCGAAGAAATCCTGGTGGTGACCTTTACCGAGGCCGCCACCGAGGAGCTGCGCGGGCGCATCCGCGACAATATCCACGGGCTGCGCATCGCCTGCGTGCGCGGTATCAGCGCCAACCCGCTGTTTTCGGCGCTGATGGAAGAAATTGACGATTTGACCGACGCCGCCTCGCAGTTGCTGGCGGCGGAGCGGCAGATGGACGAAGCGGCGATTTACACCATCCACGGCTTTTGCCAACGAATGTTGACGCACAACGCCTTTGAGTCCGGCATGCTGTTTGAACAAACGCTGGTGCAGGATGAACTGCCGCTGCGGCGGCAGGCCTGCGCCGATTTCTGGCGTCGCCACTGCTATCCGTTGCCACTGGGCGTGGCGCGTGCGGTCAGCCAGGAGTGGAGCGGCCCGGAAGCGTTGCTGGCCGATCTTTCCGGTTATCTGCACGGTGAAGCGCCGGCGCTGCGTCGGCCGCCGAAGGACGAAGAAACCGTCCTGATGCGCCACGAGCAGATCGTCGCGCGCATCGACGCCATCAAGGCGCAATGGCGGGCGGCGGCGGGCGATCTGGAGGCGTTAATCGCCCAGTCCGGTGTCGATAAGCGCAGTTACAGCAGTAAACACCTGCCGAACTGGCTGAACAAGGTCGGCGAATGGAGCGGGCAGGAGACTCAGGACTACCAGCTGCCGAAGGAACTGGATAAATTTCGCCAGTCGGTGCTGCTGGAGAAGGCCAAGAAAGGCGAGCCGCCGCGGCATGCGCTGTTCACGGCGATCGACGAGCTGTTTGATGAACCCTTGACGCTGCGCGACCTGATCATGGCGCGCGCGCTCAGCGAGATCCGCACTTCCATTCAGCAAGAAAAGCGCCAGCGCGCCGAGCTGGGGTTTGACGACCTGCTCAGCCGGCTGGACGGCGCCTTGCAAAGCGGTGGCGGCGAACAGCTGGCACAGGCGATCCGCCAGCGTTACCCGGTGGCGATGATCGATGAATTCCAGGATACCGATCCGCAGCAATACCGCATTTTCCAAAAACTTTACGTCGGCCGGCCCGATTGCGGCCTGCTGCTGATCGGCGATCCCAAGCAGGCGATTTACGCCTTTCGCGGTGCCGACATCTTTACCTACATGCGGGCGCGCTCAGAGGTGAGCGCCCACTATACGCTGGAGACCAACTGGCGCTCGTCGCCGTCGATGGTCGCCAGCGTTAATCACCTGTTTTCTCAGGTAGAAAAGCCTTTCCTGTTCGGCCAAATCCCCTTTATCGAGGTCAGCGCGGCGGAAAAGAACCAAGGGCTGGCGTTTGAATTGCACGGCAAGCCGCAACCGGCGATGCAGTTCTGGCTGCAGCAGGGGGAAGGCGCCGGTGTAAGTGATTACCAACAGCTGATGGCGCGCCTGTGCGCCACGCAAATTCGCGACTGGCTCAGCGCCGGGCAGCAGGGCCAGGCGTGGCTGCAGGGTGGCAAGATGCCAAGGCCGGTACAAGCCTCCGATATCACGGTGCTGGTGCGCAGCCGCAATGAGGCGGCGTTGGTGCGCGATGCGCTGAGTGCGCTTTCTATTCCTTCGGTGTATCTGTCCAACCGCGATAGCGTGTTCGACACCCCGGAGGCCAAAGACCTGCTGTGGTTGTTGCAGGCGGTGTTGGCGCCGGAACAAGAGCGCACGCTGCGCAGCGCCATGGCCACCGGGCTGATGGGGCTGGACGCGCCGACGTTGGACGGCCTGAGCCGCGATGAGCGCGCCTGGGACTCGCTGGTTAATGAATTCGACAGTTACCGTACGCTCTGGCTGCGCCGCGGCGTGTTGCCGATGCTGAGCGAGGTGATGAAAGCGCGCCAGCTGGCGGAGAACCTGCTGGCCAGCGCCGGCGGCGAGCGTCGCTTGACCGACGTGCTGCATCTGGGGGAGCTGTTGCAAGAGGCGGCGGCGCAGCTCGACAGCGAGCATGCGCTGGTGCGCTGGCTGGCGCAACAGATCGCCCAGCCTAATCGTCAGTCCGATAATCAGCAGTTGCGGCTGGAGAGCGACCGGCATCTGGTGCAGGTGATCACGATTCACAAGTCTAAGGGGTTGGAGTTCGATCTGGTGTGGCTGCCGTTCGTCGGCAACTTCCGCCAGCAGCAACAGGCGCTGTATCACGATCGCCACAGTTTCCAGGCGTTGCTGGATCTCGACGCCAATGAAGAGAGCCAGGCCTGGGCGGAGGAGGAGCGATTAGCGGAAGACCTGCGTCTGCTGTATGTGGCGCTGACCCGCTCGGTGTACCACTGCAGCATCGGCATCGCACCGTTGTTCCAGGGCACGCGCAAGAAACAGGGCGATACCGATCTGCACCGCAGCGCATTGGGTTATCTGGTGCAGGGCGGGCAAGCCGGTGACGCCGTGTATCTGCAGGAGCGGCTGCAGCAATTAGCGGGCGGCGGTATCGCGCTGTCGCTGGTTGAACCGCCGGATGAAGAACCCTGGCACCCCCAGGCTTCGCTAACCGAGGCGTTGGAGGCGAAAAGCTTTACCCGGCGGATCCAGGATTTTTGGCGGGTGACCAGCTATACCGGTTTGCAACAGCACGGCGCGAGCCTGATGCAGGATCTGCTGCCGCGTCTGGATGTCGACGCGGCCGGTGAGCGCGGGGAAGAAAGTGAGCCAGCGCTTACACCGCATACCTTCCCGCGCGGCGCAACGCCCGGCACCTTCCTGCACAGCCTGTTTGAAACGCTGGACTTCACCCAGCCGCTCGACGAACAGTGGCTGCTGGAACAGCTACAGCAGCAAGGGTTCGCCGAACACTGGCAACCGATTCTGCTGGCGTGGATGCAGGTGCTGCTCAATACGCCGCTCGATGACAGCGGCGTGACGCTGGCGGCGCTGACGCCGCAGCATAAGCAGGCAGAGCTGCAGTTCTATTTACCGATTAATCGGCTGTTGCAGGCGAAGGAGCTCGATTCCCTGGTGAAGCGTTACGATCCGCTTTCCGCCCGCTGTCCGGCGCTGGATTTTCACCAGGTGCAGGGCATGCTGAAAGGTTTTATCGACCTGGTGTTCTGCTGGCAGGGCAAATACTACCTGCTGGACTACAAGTCCAACTGGCTAGGAGAGGACAGCAGCGCCTATACCCGGCCGGCGATGGAGCAGGCGATGGCGGAGCATCGTTACGATCTGCAATACCAGCTGTACACGCTGGCGTTGCATCGTTATCTGCGCCATCGGTTGCCGGATTATGATTACCGACGCCATTTTGGCGGGGTGATTTATCTGTTCCTGCGCGGCGTGGATGCGGCGCACCCGGGCAATGGCATTTTCACCTGTCTCCCCGAGTTTGAGTTGGTGGAGGGGATGGATCGCTTGTTCAGCGGCGAGGCTGCGGCGGCGGAGGAAGGATCATGATCGCACTGCTGGAGCAGGCGGTGGCGCTTGGCGCGCTGCGCCCGCTGGACGTGCAGTTCGCCCGCGTGGTGGCGAACGAAGACGAGCCTGATATTTTGCTGGCCGCCGCCTGCCTGAGCGCAGAGGCGGGGGCCGGTCATGTCTGCCTGATGCTGGAGCAACTGCAGGCGGACACGCTGTTTGAAGGGCGCCAACCGGCGCTGGCGTTGGCGGTGTGGGAGGCGGTCGGGCGACCGGATAGCGCGCGTTGGCAGCAGCGTTTGGCGGCCAGTGCGGCGGTCGGGGATGGCAGCGGCGCAACGCCGCTGGTACTGCGCGGGCCGCGTTTATACCTGCAGCGCATGTGGCAAAACGAAGGTGAAGTGGCGGCGTTTATCGGCGGCGAAGGTGAATCGCTGGCGGTGCCGGAGGAGGCGTTGCGCGCCATTCTCGACCGCTTGTTCGGCACGGCGAGTGACGAACCCGACTGGCAGAAGATCGCCGCCGCGGTGGCGGCTACGCGGCGTATCGCGGTGATTTCCGGCGGGCCGGGCACCGGTAAAACCACCACCGTCGCCAAGCTGCTGGCGGCGCTGGTGCAACTGGATGAAAGCGCGCGCTTGCGAATTCAGCTGGCGGCGCCGACCGGCAAGGCGGCGGCGCGCCTGACGGAGTCGCTTGGCAGCGCCAGCCGTCAGTTGGCGTTGACCCCGGCGCAGCAGGCGTTGTTCCCGACGGAGGCGGCGACGTTGCACCGTCTGTTGGGGGCGCAACCGAACAGTCAGCGCATGCGCTATCACCGCGGCAACCGGCTGCATTTGGATGTGCTGGTGGTGGATGAGGCCTCGATGGTCGATCTGCCGATGATGGCGCGCCTGATTGCCGCGTTGCCCGATCGGGCTCGGGTTATTTTCCTTGGCGACCGCGATCAGCTGGCTTCGGTAGAGGCCGGCGCGGTGCTGGGGGATATTTGCCGTTTTGCCGAGCAGGGATACAGCGATGCGCGTGCCGCAGAGCTGAGCCGCCTGACCGGCTGTTCGATCGAAGGGCGGCAGGCCGACGCGGAAGCGGCGGTGCGCGATAGCCTGTGTCTGCTGCGCAAGAGCTACCGTTTCGATGCCCGTTCCGGCATCGGCCAGCTGGCGTTGGCGGTCAACGCCGGCGCGGGGGATCGCGCACTGGCGGCACTAAACGGCAGTTTCGGCGATGTCGCGGGCTATGCGCTGGCGACGAGCGAAGAGTATCAGGCGCTGTTGGATGCCTGCGTGGCGGGCTACCGCGACTATCTGCGGCTGACGGCCGAAGGGGCGGACGCGGCGACGGTGCTGGCGGCTTTTGGCCGTTTCCAGGTGCTGTGTGCGCTGCGTGAAGGGCCGTTCGGCGTCGCCGGCCTGAACGAGCGCATTGAGCTCGGGCTGCAGCGTGCGGGCCTGATCGACCGCAAACCGGGCGTGCTCGGCCGCTGGTACCGGGGGCGGCCGGTGATGATCGGCCGCAACGACAGCGCACTGGGGCTGTTCAATGGGGATATCGGCATTACATTGCCGGATGAGCACGGCGATCTGCGCGTGCATTTCCAACTGCCCGACGGCAGCATCAAGTCGGTACAGCCAAGCCGTTTGCCGGCGCATGAAACCGCTTATGCCATGACGGTGCACAAATCACAGGGATCGGAGTTTGACCATACGGTTCTAGTGTTGCCGAACCATTTCCTGCCGGTGCTGACGCGTGAGCTGGTCTATACCGCGATCACTCGTGCGCGTAAGCAGCTCTCACTGTACGCTACGGAGACGGTACTGCTGCGGGCTATTCGCACGCCGACCCAGCGCCGCAGCGGATTGGCTGAACGGTTGCAGGCAACGGAATAAGCGATGAACGGGCGCGGCAACGGCCGCGCCCACTGTGATTACAGATCCGCCAGCAGAATTTTGGAGCGGCGCTGGTAGTTGTACAACGCCTGTTTCTGCATCGGCAGCACGTCGACCTCCGCCGGGGTAAAGCCACGTTCCTGGAACCAGTGAATGCTACGGGTGGTCAGCACGAACAGCTTCTTCAGCCCCATCTGCCGCGCCTGATTTTCCACCCGCTGCAGCAGCATCTCGCCGCGCGAAGAGCTGCGGTAATCGGGATGTACCGCGACACAGGCCATCTCACCGATTTTTTCCTCCAGGAACGGGTACAGCGCCGCACAGGCGATGGTCAGGTTGTCGCGTTCGATAATGGTGAACTTGTCGATCTCCATCTCCAGCTGTTCACGCGAACGGCGCACCAGAATACCCTGTTGTTCGAGCGGTCGGATCAGTTCCAGGATGCCGCCGATGTCGTTGATCGTCGCCCGGCGCACCTGCTCGGCGCTTTCCATCACGATTTGGGTGCCGATGCCGTCGCGCGAGAACAGCTCTTGCACCAGCGCGCCATCCTCCTGATAGCTGATCAAGTGGCTGCGGCGCACGCCGCTGCGGCAGCCTTTCACCGCGCCGCGCAGGAAGCGCACGGTGCCGGAATGGTAATCGCCGCCTTCCTCCAGTTCTTCAAGGCGCTTTTGCGCGTCGTTGGGGAACAGTTCGGAAAGGATATTGCCTTCTGCATCGGTCACGCCCTGTGAGGAGCAGAAACCGATCATTTTTTCCGCTTTCAGTTTGATCGCCAACTGGGTGGCCACTTCTTCCGAAGTCAGGTTGAAACTCTCGCCGGTGACTGAGACCGCGACCGGACCGATCAGCACGATGGCGTTGCTGTCGAGTTGGCGATGGATCGCTTCTTCATCGATGCGGCGAATGCGGCCGCTGTGGCAATAGTCGATGCCGTCATCGATACCCAGCGGCTGAGCGATGATGAAATTGCCGCTGACCACGTTAATGTGCGCGCCCTGCAGCGGCGTGTTGTTGAGGCTCATCGACAGGCGGGCGGTGATGTCCAACTGCAACAAACCGGCAGCCTGCTTGACCAGTTCGAGCGTATGGGCGTCGGTTACGCGCGTGTGCTTGTGGTAGAGCGGCTCAGAGTTATGCTGCGCCAGGTTGGCGTCGATCTGCGGCCGTGCGCCGTAAACCACTACCAGGCGGATGCCCAGACTATGCAACAGCCCGATATCGTTGACGATGTTGGAGAAATTCTCGTGTTCGATGGCTTCCCCGCCGAGCATGATGACAAACGTCTTGCCACGGTGGGCATTGATATAAGGGACTGAGTGACGGAATCCTTGCACCAGCTCTGTACTACGTTCCTTCACGGGCAACCTCTTGTGAATATTTATACGATATTTTTGTATTTTTATTCTTTTATGGCGCTAATGGCAAGTGGGAAATCGCCATGAAGAGCGAGCTAAGGGCGCTAAATCGTTAATAAATTGAAAAACCATAAAAAGATTTTCTGATGACAGGGCAGGAATGATTGGTTAAAGTTTTCGGCATTCCCAAGTCATTGGTGTTTTTTTCATCTGTTGTAAACAGTTATTACTGCCGGAGCCGCATGCCAAACGCTAATCACAATCTGGGCCGCCGTCGTTTATTACAGGGCGTTGCCGCCAGCTGGTTGCTGAGTGTGAGTCGCACGGGCTTCGCCGCGTCGTCGCACGTGATTGCCGTGCGCGTCTGGCCATCCTCCACTTATACCCGCGTCACGCTGGAATCCAACGTCGAGCTGAAATACAAGCAGTTTGCCCTGACCAATCCCGATCGCGTGGTGGTGGATATCGAAGGCGTCCACCTCAACAGCGTGCTGAAAGGTATTGCCGGGCAGGTGCGCGCCGACGATCCGTATCTCAAGCAGGCGCGCGTCGGCCAGTTTGATCAGAATACCGTGCGGCTGGTGCTTGAGCTCAAGCAGAGCGTCAGCCCGCATATTTTCACGCTGGCGCCGGTACCGGAGTATCGCAACCGTCTGGTGATGGATCTCTACCCGACCAAGGGCGGCAGCGGCGGTGAGGAGTATGATCCGCTACTGGCGTTACTGGAAGATTACAACAAGGGCGATCTGGAGCGCACGCTGCCGCCGGAAGCGCCGCAGGCCGGCAAGGCGGGGCGCGATCGGCCGATCGTCATCATGCTGGATCCTGGCCACGGCGGCGAAGATCCCGGCGCTATCGGCAAGTACAAGACGCGCGAGAAAGATATCGTGCTGCAGATTGCCCGCAAGCTGAGCGCCATGATCAAGCGCGAGCCGAACATGAAAGTGTTCATGACGCGCAACGAAGATGTGTTTATCCCGCTCAAGGTGCGTGTCGCCAAGGCGCGCAAGCAGCGCGCCGATCTGTTCGTTTCGATTCACGCTGACGCCTTTACCAGCCGCGCCGCGCGCGGTTCATCGGTGTTCGCGTTGTCCACCAAGGGCGCCACCAGCTCGGCGGCCAAGTTCCTGGCGCAGACGCAGAACGCGTCGGACCAAATCGGCGGCGTCAGCAAGAGCGGCGACCGCTATCTCGACCATACCATGTTCGATCTGATCCAGACCGCGACCATCAACGACAGCCTGAAGTTCGGCAAGGAAGTGTTGAATCGGATGGGGAAAATCAACCGGTTGCACAAGAATCGCGTCGATCAGGCCGGTTTTGCGGTGTTGAAGGCGCCGGATATCCCGTCGATCCTGGTAGAGACGGCATTTATCAGCAACATCGAAGAGGAGCGCAAGCTGCGCACCAGCCATTTCCAGCAGCAGGTGGCGGAGTCGATTCTGGCGGGGATCAAGGCTTATTTCGCCAACGGCGGCGCGCTGGCGAGCCGATAAAAGTAGGGCCGGGCGCGAGTCCGGCTATTTTTGCGGATTGCAGATACAAAAAAACACCCGGAAGGGTGCTTATCTGTTGTCATCAAGAGTTGGTTGCGGAGGCCGGATTTGAACCGACGACCTTCGGGTTATGAGCCCGACGAGCTACCAGGCTGCTCCACCCCGCGTCCGTCTTGATGCTGTATTACTACGAAACCACCGTTCATGTTATGCCGCTGGTACGACATTCGGTTGGTTGCGGGGGCCGGATTTGAACCGACGACCTTCGGGTTATGAGCCCGACGAGCTACCAGGCTGCTCCACCCCGCGTCCGTATAATACTTTGTTATCGAAGCCAAACGCAAATACCGCCAATGCGGCATCGGTTGGTTGCGGGGGCCGGATTTGAACCGACGACCTTCGGGTTATGAGCCCGACGAGCTACCAGGCTGCTCCACCCCGCGTCCGATGGATGCGCACTATACTCTCCGTGCGTTTTGTTGCAAACCCTTTTTGCATTTTATTGGCCTAAACCCGTTTTTCTGCTGGATTTGCCCGCAATTTGCCTTCTTTTTCATCACCATCCTCCGTGCGGCTTTTTTTATTTGCAGCGATTCCTTTATCAATGAGCGTTTGTTATCGTTCAGCCGGTAGATCATATCAGTTTGAGAGTGTGCGCGATGAAAGGACGTTGGGGCAAATACCTGCTGGGCGGGTTGTTGGTGGCGGTGTTGGCGGGCTGTTCGTCCAAGCCGACCGATCGGGGTCAGCAATATAAAGACGGCCGTCTGGATCAATCGCTGGAGCTGGTCAATCAGCCCAACGCCAAAGGTTCGCCGGTCAACGCCAAGGATTATTCGGATCAGCTGATGGAGATCAAGTACGCGTCGCCTTCGCTGTTTAACCGCAACAATAGCACCTATCAGGCGGTGCAAAGCTGGATGGCGTCCGGCGCCGACACGCGCATGCTGAGCCAGTACGGCCTCAGCGCTTACCAGATGGAAGGTGTCGACAATTACGGCAACGTGCAGTTTACCGGCTACTATACGCCGGTGGTGCAGGCGCGCTATACCCAACAGGGCGAGTTCCGCTATCCGCTGTACCGCATGCCGCCGAAGGGCAGAGGCCGCTTGCCGGATCGCGCGGGCATCTATTCCGGCGCGCTTGACGATCGCTATATCATCGCTTACACCAACTCGCTGATGGACAACTTCATGATGGAAGTCCAGGGCAGTGGCTATGTCGACTACGGCAACGGCCAGCCGCTGGTGTTCTTCGGCTACGGCGGCAAGAACGGCCACGCCTATCGCAGCATCGGCAAGGTGCTGATCGATCGCGGTGAAGTGGCCAAGGCGGACATGTCGATGCAGGCGATCCGTCAGTGGGCGGATACCCACAGCGCCGCAGAGGTGCGTGAGCTGCTGGAGCAGAACCCGTCGTTCGTGTTTTTCCGTCCGGAAGCTTTTGCGCCGGTGAAGGGCGCCAGTGCGGTGCCGCTGATCGCCAAAGCCTCGGTGGCCTCCGACCGTTCGCTGATCCCGGCGGGCACTACGCTGCTGGCCGAAGTGCCGCTGCTGGACAACAAGGGTAAATTCACGGGAAAATACGAGATGCGTCTGATGGTCGCACTCGACGTGGGCGGGGCCATCAAGGGCCAGCATTTTGACATGTATCAGGGCATCGGGCCGGATGCCGGCCACTCGGCGGGATACTACAACCACTATGGTCGCGTCTGGGTGCTGAAGAACAACGGTGGCGGTCAGTTGTTCAGCGCCAATCAGTCAAACGGCGGCGGTTCGTTGCTGGCCACTCGGTAAACGCATACGACGTGAAAAGATTGACCCGCAAGGGCCGGATTTTCCGGCCCTTATCATTTGCATTACGAAGGTAATTAAAGCGTTATGAGCACAGCTTATTCGGAAGCCTATCTGCAGCGTTTCGGCGGCACGGCGCGATTGTACGGCCAGCAGGCGCTGGCGGTGTTCGCGCAGGCGCACGTCTGCGTGATCGGCATCGGCGGCGTGGGTTCCTGGGCGGCTGAGGCGCTGGCGCGCACCGGCATCGGCGCCATCACTCTGATCGACATGGATGATGTCTGCGTTACCAATACCAACCGCCAGATCCACGCGTTGCGCCAGCATGTCGGGCAATCGAAAACCGAGGTGATGGCGGAGCGTATCCTGGCGATCAACCCGGAATGCCGGGTGACCTGCATCGACGATTTCATCACCCCGGACAACGTCGCCGAGCTGCTGGACCATAACTTCAGCTACGTCATCGACGCGATCGACAGCGTGCGGCCGAAGGCGGCGTTGCTGTCATACTGCCGCCGCTTCAAGATCCCGGTGGTGACCACCGGCGGCGCCGGCGGTCAGGTCGATCCGACCAAAATCGAAGTGGCCGATCTGGCCAAAACCATCCAGGATCCGCTGGCCGCCAAGCTGCGCGAGCGGTTGAAGCACGATTTCAACGTGGTGAAAAACGGTAAGGGTAAGCTGGGCATCGACTGCGTCTTCTCCAGCGAACCGCTGGTTTACCCGCAGCCGGACGGTTCGGTGTGCGCTTCGCGCAGCACGGCGGAAGGGCCAAAAAGAATGGATTGCAGCGCGGGGTTCGGTGCGGCGACCATGGTTACCGCCACCTTCGGTTTCGTCGCCGTATCGCACGCGCTGAAAAAGATGGTGGCGAAGGCGGCGCGTCAGGCGTAACGGGCGGCGATCGCCTTGACGGCGGAGCCCAAGGCCGCCAGGCCGCTGGCGCGGGTGGCGCTCAGCTGCGCGCGCAATGCCAGACGGTCGAACAGCGCCAGCGGATCCAATGCGGCGATCTGCTGCGGCGTTTTTCCTTCCACTTCGGTCAGCAGCACCGCCAGCAGGCCGCGCACGATGCGGCCCTCGCTGTCGCCATAGAAGTGTAGCGTGCCGTCTTCCAGCAATTGGTGCCCTAACCAGACACGGTTTTCACACCCGCTCAACGCCATTTCTTCACTGCGCAAGGCCTCCGGCAGCGGCGGTAGCCGTTTTGCGAGCATGATCAGCTGGCGGTAGCGGTCTTCCCACTGTTTCAGCGCGCTGAAGGTAGCGATCAAGGCTTCGGCGGTGATCTCTCGGCCAAAAGGATGGGGGGCGAGCATAGTGTCTCCGGAAATCACGTCAGTCGGCCAGCAGATCGAGGGCGTGAGTCAACGCGCTGACCAGCGTATCGACATCCTGTTGTGTATTGTAGGGGGCGAACGACGCGCGCAGCGTGCCGCTGACGCCTAATGCCGCCATCAGCGGCTGCGCGCAGTGCTGGCCGGCGCGCAGCGCAATGCCTTGCTCCGCCAGCAGCGTGACGATGTCGCTGTGGTGTACGCCGGCGATATCGAACGCCAGCAGACTGGAACCGGAACTGCGGAAGCTGCGAAAGCCCGGCAGCTGCGCCAACTGCTGTTCCGCCCGGTCAGCCAGCTCGCGGCTGTAATGTTCCGCCGCCGCCATGTCCTGTTCACTCAGCCAGGTGAGCGCGGCGGCCAACCCCAGCACGCCGGCGATGTTTGGCGTGCCGGCTTCGAAACAGTGCGGTGGCTTTTGTGGGGTAAAACCGTCGAACGACGCCTGGGTCAGCATCTTGCCGCCGCCTTGCCAGGGGGCCATCTGCGCCAGCAGCTCGGCTTTGCCGTACAGCGCGCCGATGCCGGTCGGGCCATACAGCTTGTGGCCGGAGAAGGCGTAGAAATCGATATCGAGCCGCTGTACGTCGGCCGGGCCGTGAACCACGCCCTGAGCGCCGTCAATCATCACGTGCGCGCCGGCGGCATGCGCCATGGCGATTGCCGGTGCCAGATCCGGGCAGCCGCCGGTGACGTTGGACATTTGCCCCAGCGCCAAAAGGCGGGTTTTGTCGTTGAGCAGGGCGGGCAGCTGCGTCAAATCCGGCAACCGATCGGCGCCGATGGGCAGTTTCACCACCCGCGCGCCGGTTTGTTCCGCCACCATCAGCCAGGGGATCAGGTTAGCGTGGTGTTCCGCTTCGCTCACCAGGATTTCATCGCCCGGCAGCAGACGCGGGCGCAGGTAGCTCTGCGCCACCAGGTTGATCGCCTCGGTGGTGCCGCGCGTCCAGACGATGTCGTCGGCCGACGGCGCATTGATCAATTTCGCCACCTGGCCGCGTGCCTGCTCGAAGCGGGCAGTCAGATCCTGCGCCGCCCGATGCTGGCTGCGGTGCACGGTGGCGGCGTCATCGCGATAAAATTGCTGCGTGGCGTCGATGACCGCCTGCGGTTTCAACGCGGTGGCGGCGCTGTCCAGATAGATACCATCCTGCGCGAGCGCGGGAAACTGTTGGCGAAAAAGGCTGGGGTTAAAAGGCGTCATACCCTGATTGTCACTGGCTTGAGTCGATGGGTGATCCTGTCCTATTTTGCCGCCGGAGACAAGCGATCCTGCCTATTAGGACTTATCGCCTGGCAAAATTGGGAAAGTTTGTTATGCTATTAAATGTGCGCTTATTAATCGCATCTATACACATAAAAGGTATTTATCAGCATTTAAAACTAAAAAGGAGTCCTCAATGAAGAAAACAGCCGCAGTTCTCTCTGCCCTGATGCTGACGTTCACCCTGGCCGCCTGTTCCAGCAACTACGTGATGCATACCAATGACGGACGCACCATTGTCGCTGACGGCAAGCCAAAAGTGGACAACGATACCGGCATGATCAGCTATAAAGACGCTAACGGCGTCGAGCAGCAGATCAACCGCGCCGATGTGAAAGAGATGGTTGAAAGCAACCAGTAACCGTCAGGCAAAAAAAAGCACCGCAAGTTTTGCGGTGCTGCATAAAATCACTATGGACAGACAGGGTAAATGTACAGGAAGTGAAAAAACAGTAGCCTAGCTACCATGTCCGGAATCGCCGGACAATTTGCAAACACAACATCACAACCACAAGCCAAAAGTTCATCGGCGTCCTCGACACCCACTCCCTTTTCGTTCCGGCCCGGGAAGTGCCGCCACTATAGGTATTTGCTGGCGCATCCTCAACGGACAAATTATAATGGCTCGGATTAAAAAAACTAATGGCAATACGCCGTTAGCGTTTACCGATGGCTTGCCACACAAAGCCGCCCGATTTTCGGCGCCGAATCATTCGGATTAATGTTACACAAAAGTAGCTAATTTAATGTCTAAACGCTTACCTCCCCTCAATGCGCTGCGCGTGTTCGATGCGGCCGCTCGCCACCTGAGTTTCACCAAGGCGGCGGAAGAGTTGTTCGTGACCCAGGCCGCGGTGAGCCACCAGATCAAGTCGCTGGAGGACTTCCTCGGACTGAAGCTGTTTCGCCGGCGCAATCGCTCGCTGCTGCTGACCGAAGAGGGCCAAAGTTACTACCTCGATATCAAGGAGATTTTCTCTTCGATCAACGAGGCGACGCGCAAGCTGCAGGCGCGTAGCGCCAAGGGGGCATTGACCGTCAGTCTGCCGCCGAGCTTCGCCATTCAGTGGCTGGTGCCACGGCTGTCCGGCTTTAACTCAGCTTATCCGGGCATCGACGTGCGCATCCAGGCGGTGGACCGCGAAGAGGACAAGCTGGCGGACGACGTCGACGTGGCGATTTTCTACGGCCGCGGCAACTGGCCGGGGCTGCGCGCCGAGCGCCTGTATGCGGAATATTTGCTGCCGGTGTGTTCGCCGAGCCTGCTGACCGGCGATCATCCGCTGAAAACCGCAGAGGATCTGGCTTATCATACGTTGCTGCATGACGTTTCACGCCGCGACTGGCTGGCTTATACGCGCCAACTGGGGTTGCAGCACATCAACGTGCAGCAGGGGCCGATCTTCAGCCACAGCGCCATGGTGGTGCAGGCGGCGGTGCACGGTCAGGGCGTGGCGCTGGTGAACAACGTGATGGCGCAAACCGAGATTGAAGCCGGTCGCCTGGTGTGCCCGTTCAACGATGTGCTGGTCAGTAAAAACGCTTTTTATCTGGTATGTCATGACAGCCAGGCAGAACTGGGTAAAATAGCCGCCTTCCGGCAGTGGATCCTGGCGCGTGCCGCCAGCGAACAAGAGAAGTTCCGCTTCCGCTACGAACAATAAGGCCGGCCGCCGCCTTGCCGCGGCCGGTGATTTTTAATGGGATAGATCACGATGAGCAGCCGTTCCATGCTGGTTTTCGCCGCTATCAGCGGCTTTGTGTTTGTCGCGTTGGGCGCATTCGGCGCGCATGTGTTAAGCGGTACGCTCGGCGCCAATGAAATGGCCTGGATCCGTACCGGGCTGGAGTATCAGGGGTTCCACACCCTGGCCATCCTGGCGCTGGCGGTCGCGATGCAGCGCCGCGTGAGCCTGTGGTTTTACTGGAGCGGAGCGCTGTTGGCGTTCGGCACCGTGTTGTTCAGCGGCAGCCTCTATTGCCTGGCGCTGTCGCACCTGAAGGTCTGGGTATATATCACGCCGGTTGGCGGCGTGTGCTTCCTGATCGGCTGGATATTGATGTTGATTGGCGCTTTGCGTCTGAGGAAAAAGGCCGAGCGCCATGAATAAGATTGCGTTGTACTGCCGCCCAGGCTTTGAAAAAGAGTGTGCGGCAGAGATCACCGACAAAGCCGCCCAGCTGGAGATTTACGGCTTTGCACGAGTAAAAGAGCACAGCGGTTACGTGCTGTTCGAATGCTATCAGCCGGACGATGCCGATCGCCTGGCGCGGGAGATTCCGTTCCGCGAACTGATTTTCGCCCGCCAGATGATCGTGGTGGGTGAGCTGCTGCGCGATCTGCCACCGGAAGATCGGGTATCGCCGATCGTTGGCATGCTGATCGGCGTGGTTGACCGCGGCGGCGAGCTGCGGGTGGAAGTGCCGGACACCAACGAAAGCAAAGAGCTGATGAAATTCTGCCGCAAATTGACGGTGCCGCTGCGCGCCGCGATGCGCGAGCAGAAGGTGCTGATGGCGCGCGAGAACCCGACTCGCCCGGTGGTGCACGTGTTCTTTATCGCGCCGGGCTGCTGCTACGTCGGTTACTCCTACAGCAACAACAACTCGCCGTTCTACATGGGCATTCCGCGTCTGCGCTTCCCAGCCGATGCGCCGAGCCGTTCGACGCTGAAGCTGGAAGAAGCGTTCCACGTGTTCATCCCCGCCGACGAGTGGGACGAACGCCTGGCCAGCGGCATGCACGCGGTCGATCTGGGCGCCTGCCCGGGCGGCTGGACCTATCAGCTGGTGAAACGCAGCATGATGGTGCATTCGGTGGATAACGGCCCGATGGCGCCGAGCCTGATGGAAACCGGCCAGGTGACGCACCACCGCGCCGACGGCTTCAAGTTCGAGCCGAACAGCAGCAAAATCTACTGGCTGGTGTGCGACATGGTGGAGAAACCGGCGAAAGTGACCAGCCTGATGATTCAGTGGCTGGTGAAAGGTTGGTGCCGCGAAGCGATCTTTAACCTCAAGCTGCCGATGAAAAAGCGCTATGAGGAAGTGTCGCAAAACCTGATGAGCATCCGCGAAGCGCTGGGCGCTGCCGGCATCAGCGTCGAAGTGCACGCCAAACAGCTGTATCACGACCGCGAAGAGATCACCGTACACGTGCGCCGCATGTGGTCGGCGGTGCCGGGTCGCCGCGACGAGCGCGATTAATCGCGTTAAACCTGATGAAGGGCGCTGCTTGCAGCGCCCTTATTGTATCGGCAGTCGCAGCTGCTGCAGGTTGCCGTCCAGCGACAGATCGGTGCGCAGCGTGGCGACTTGTTTGCTGACGTAGGCCAGCTCGCGGTGCTGCTCCAGCTTGCCGCGCCATTTCTCCGGCACCTGCTCCAGGTGCTGATAGATCCCGTCCAGACTGCCCGACTGCTGCAACAGCAGCACGGCGGTTTTCGGCCCGATGCCGGCCACGCCGGGGATCTTGCTGCTGCCGATCCCCGCTAACCCCCAGTAGTCCGGCAGTTGCTGCGGCTGCACGCCGAATTCCTGCTGCACGAAAGGCATATCCAACCAGCGTTTCTGGAAGTAATCGCGGATCTGTACGTTCGGCGCCAGCAGCTGGCAATAGCCTTTGTCGGTGGAGACGATGGTCACCTGGTGGCCGCCGCCGGCGACCTTCGCCGCCAGCGTGGCCGCCAGATCGTCTGCCTCGTTGCCGGGTGAATGCCAGCTGGCGACGCCCAGTTCGGCGAAGGCCTCACGCAACTGCGGCATCTCCTGCTGCAGGTTTTCCGGCATCGGCGAACGCCCGGCCTTGTAGTCCGGCAGAATTTGGTGACGCCAGCTATCGCTGCGATCGTCCTCGTCGAATACCGCTACCGCGTGGGTCGGGCGGCTGTGCTGGAGAAGCTGCTGCAGCGCGTGGCGGCAGGCGTTGACGCAAGGAGAGCCCTGTACGGCGTGAATGCGGCGGATGAGGTTCAGGGCGTCGACAATCAGTAGGTGTATCATCATGGGCGGCAAGGTCAGAAAAAACAGGGCGGCCGTTACGCCGCCCGGGATTGAGGATCAGGCGACGATTTCGTAGCAGGGCACATAGGCGCTGCCCGGCAGCTTCATGCGGTGCTGGGCGACAAAGCCCTGCAGCAGGCTGTCCATCTGCTTCATCATCTGCGGTTCGCCGTGCAGCTTGTACGGGCCGAACTGCTCAATGGCGTGGATGCCGTTTTCCTTCACGTTGCCGGCCACGATGCCGGAGAAGGCGCGGCGCAGCGCGGCGGCCAATTGCTCCGGCGGCTGGTTCGGATACAGATTGAGGTTCGCCATGTTCTCGTGGGTCGGCTCGAACGGCAGCTGCAGATCCGGCGCGATGCGGATCGACCAGTTGAAGCTGTAGGCGTCGCCGGTGTTGCGGCGGTTTTCCTTCACCAGCGGCATGGCTTTTTTCATCTGCCGTGCCACTTCCGCCGGATCGTCGATGATGATGGTGTAGTGACGGCGCGCGGCGTCGCCCAGCGTGTTCATGATGAACTCGTCCAGCACGCGGAAGTAATCGGCGCTCTCTTTTGGCCCGGTCAGGATCAGCGGCAGCACCTGCTCGCTGTTCTCCGGGTTCATCAGGATACCCAGCAGGTACAGCAGCTCTTCGGCGGTGCCGACGCCGCCTGGGAAGATGATGATGCCGTGCGCGATGCGCACGAAGGCTTCCAGGCGTTTTTCGATGTCCGGCATGATCACCAGCTCGTTCACCAGCGGGTTAGGCGGCTCGGCGGCGATGATCGACGGTTCGGTCATGCCGATGAAGCGGCTGTTGCGGTAACGCTGCTGCGCGTGACCGACCGCCGCGCCTTTCATCGGCGCTTCCATGGCGCCCGGCCCGCAGCCGGTGCAGATGTTCAACTCGCGCAGGCCCAGCTGGCTGCCGACCTTGCGCGCGTACAGGTATTCGTTCTCGTTGATCGAGTGGCCGCCCCAGCACACCACCATGTTGGGATCTTCATCCAGATGCAGCGTGCGTGCATTGCGCAGGATCGAGAACACCAGGTTGGTGATGTGGGCCGAGTTTTCCAGGTTCAGATGCTGGAAACGGCCGGCGCTGGCGATTTGGCCGTGCACGAACAGGATGTCGCGCAACACGGCGAACAGGTTGGCCTGCAATGAACGGATGATGCGGCCGTCGACGAACGCTTCTTCCGGCGGGTTGACCAGCTCCAGTTTCACGCCACGCTCGCGGCGCAGCACGTTGATATCGAAGGTTTCATAGCGCGACAGCAGCTGTTTGCTGTTGTCGGTTTGGCTGCCGGAGTTCAACACGGCCAGCGAACAGTTGCGGAACAGGCGGTACAGGTCGCTGCTGGCAGTGCGTTTCAGCATGTCTACTTCCAGCTGCGACAATAAATCCATAGAGCCAAGCGGGCTGATGTGTGTAATCAAGGTAACTCCTTTGCACCCGGTGCGGGGCGGTAGTAATCCATACGCAGCAAAACAGCATCTCGTTATGGTTGGCGTGCTGCGGTGCAACGGGCGTTCTGCCCGGCTGCAGCCTCGTTTTAACCTTACCGCCGTCCCTGCGCTTTTACCAACACAAACCGCTCGTTAGCTCAGTTGTTGAGCAATGTTTCGCACTTATTGGCGCGCCAGGCGGCCGTGCTCGGGAGTGAACGCGACGTTGCTGCGCCACGGGTTGATGTCCAGCCCGCCGCGACGGGTGTAGCGAGCGTAAACCGTCAGGCTCTGCGGCCGGCAGTAGCGCATCAAATCATTGAAGATGCGCTCGACGCACTGTTCGTGGAATTCGTTGTGGTGGCGGAAGGAGACCAGGTAGCGCAGGAGCGCTTCGCGATCGATCTTGGCGCCGCGATAGCTTATCTGCACCGAGCCCCAGTCCGGTTGATGGGTGATCAGGCAGTTGGACTTCAGCAGGTGGCTGACCAATTGCTCTTCCACTACCTCTTCACCGGCGGCGTTTAACAGGTAGTCGGCGTTGAACTCATAATTGTCGATGCGGATATCCTGCTGGTCGATGCAGTTGCCGGCCAGACGGGCGATCGGCGTGCCTTCCAACTGCTCGACGCTGAACAGGGTGACGCTGACTTCGCCCTGGGCGCAGGCGGACAGATCGCGTTGCAGGGTGCTGCGCACCGTTTCCCCATCGGCGAACGGCGTTTGGTTGAAGCTGTTGAGATACAGCTTGAAGCTTTTCGATTCGATCAGGTTCAGGCTGTCGGCATTGAGGCTGATCTCGCCGACCGCCACCTGCGGCAGCCCGTTGGCGTTCAGCCAGGAGAGTTCGTACAGCGTCCAGATGTCCGCGCCGTGGAAGGGCAGGTTGTCGGGATACAGCCCCAGCGGCTCGCGGTTCATGCTGCGCGGCACCGCCTGCAGCAGCGTGGCGTCGTAGCGATCGCGGTAGGCGGTGGGTTTGCCCAGCGTCAGCCCCGACAGGGCCTGGTGGTCTTGATATGAGGACATCTGCTGTCACCTCGGTCAGAGATAGGTACAATGGCCGTCAGTTTAACGTATGCGAGAAAGAATATGGACCATGATGTATCGCACGCCCTGCGTGAATTCACTCAACGCTATGTCGAGTTGTGGCAGCAAGAGCGCGGCCACGCGCCGGCCAGCGAGGCGCTGTACGGCGTGCCGTCGCCCTGCATCGTGGAGAATCGCGAGGACGACGTGCTGTGGTTGCCGCAGCCTTTCGAACCGGCGGCGACGCTGGAGAAGGTAGAGGCCGCGCTGGAGCTGCGTTTGCAGCCGGATGCGCATCGCTTCTACACGCAGCAATACGCCGGCGACATGAGCGCGCAGTTCGGCGAGCATCGCCTGAGCCTGCTGCAGGTCTGGAGCGAAGAGGATTTTATCCGCCTGCAGGAAAACCTCATCGGCCATTTAGTGACGCAAAAGCGCCTCAAATTGTCGCCGACCCTCTTCCTGGCGACCACCGAATCCGAGATGACGATGGTGTCGCTGTGCAACGTCAGCGGCAACGTGGTACTGGAGCAGTTCGGCAGCGATAAGCGCACCTTGTTGGCGGCGACGCTCGGGAATTTCCTCGATGCGCTGCGCCCTATGCTGGACTGAAGCGCGGCGGATTCGCCGTCGCCCGTGTGAGAGATCTCTCACACGGGCTGTGAGATATCGCTCTTAATTTTTCCCACCTTTATCTAGCCTATGAGATTATTGTTATCCAGATCAATTGGTTAGAATTTCTTTAGGATAACTCTTAGTCTTAATTTAGTGTGAGACACCTCCCAAACCCTTGTGATTCCGGGGAATTTAAGCGATCTTATCTTTACCGGAACGGAACCGGCGGAGCAGGAAAGCATCAGGATGATGCAGCTTCAGGAAGAAGAAAGGGATGCGCTCAGGCAAGAGCGAAGGATGGCGTCAGGAGATGCCCAGGATGTTTCAGGATAGAAACCAGGGACACCTCCAGGACGGAGATTGAGAGCCGGCACAGGACTGTCGGCGGGTCAGGAAGGCTGAGGAACCGCGTCAGGACGATGCTACAGGATGATGCAAGGATCACTTGGTCAGGATGGCCGTAGGAAAAGTTTTCAAGGATTGAGCAGGGAGCACACTGTGTAGCGGGATGGCTATAAAACGAACCGGGGGCACTGTTAACGCAGTGCCCCCAACTTTTTGTTATCTCCCGCCGCGTGTGCGCCCCGCGTTAATCCCTCTTCCGCGTTAACCAATCGCGCCCAGCGTATCGCCTGCGCCCTGTTTTTTCGGCAACAGGAATAGCGTGGCGTAGATATCCAGCAGGTAGATCGCCGCCAGCAGGCTGATGGCGGCGGTAAATGACACCTGCGTCACCAGCGCACCGATCACCAATGGCCCCAGGCCGCCGACGCCGCGCCCCAGATTGAACAGGATGTTTTGCGCGGTGGCGCGCGCCTGAACCGGGTAAGTATCGGAAATCAATGCGCCATAGCCGCCGATCATGCCGTTGACGAACATGCCCATCACGGCGCCGGCGAACAGCATCAGCATCGGATCGCTCAACTGGGCGTAGCCGATCACCATCACTACCGCGCCTACCTGATACAACACGAAAATCTTCCAGCGGGCGAAGCGATCGGCCAGCACGCCAAACAGCCAGATACCGAACGTCATGCCGACCACCGTTACCGCCGTCCACAGGCCGGACTTGGTGAGTGAGAAGCCGAAGTTTTTCGCCAGGTAAGTCGGCATCCAGATCATCAGCCCGTAGTAACCGAAGTTTTGCACCGAACAGAGAATGAAGATGCCGATGCTGGCCTTGCTGGTAGCGCGATCCTTAAACAGCAGGCGCAAACGCTGCAGGAAGGAGAGCGGCTGCCCGGCGTCTTTCTGCCGCACGAACGCCTCCGGCTCGCCCAGCGTGCGGCGGATCAGGAATGACGCCAGCGCCGGCAGCAGACCGACCAGGAACATACCGCGCCAGCCGATGTGTTCCAGCAGCAGCGGCGTCAGGAAGGCGGCTGCCAGCACGCCCAATTGCCAGCCCATGCCGACGTAAGCCGAAGCGCGGTTGCGCTTCTCCGCCGGCCAGGCTTCGGCGATCAGCGCCATGCCGATGCCAAATTCGCCGCCCAGCCCGATGCCCGCCAGGGTGCGATAGGCCAGCAGATCCCAATACCCTTGCGCCACGGCGCACAGGCCGGTGAACAGAGAAAACATCAGAATGGTGATGGTCAGCACCCGGATTCGGCCGAAACGATCGCTGAGGTGGCCGAAGATCACGCCGCCCAGCACCGCGCCGATCAGCGTCCAGGTGACCAGCGAACCGGCGGCCGATGAGGTTAATCCTAATTCGATGCTGATGGCCGGCAGCATAAAGCCGAGGATCAGCAGGTCAAACCCGTCCATGGCATAACCGGTGACCGAGGCCAGCATGGCTTTACCGGGCGTCGCGTGGTTTTTTTTCTCTGTTATTACGGACATGAATCTTTATCTGTGTGGTGTATTCGGTGGGCCTATTGTGCCGCGTGGCGGCGATCGCCACCAGATAAAAACGGCAGCCGGTCTCGGGCGCGCCAAATTTGGGCTATAAAAATGCTATGCTTTGCCGCCTTTCAGCCAGCGAGCTGAATACCATAATGAAAAGAGATCGGGAATGCAGATGAGTATACATAACCAGGTGCGCCGCAGTTTGCAGGCGATTGAACAATCCATGCGCGATCTGGCGCTGTGGCAGGCCGCGCCGCCTGAGCATGAGGCTTTTTCCAGCACCGAGCCGTTCTGTATCGACAGCATGTCGGCCGAAGCCTGGCTGCAGTGGGTGTTTCTGCCGCGCATGTATGCGCTGCTGGATGCCCAAGCGCCGCTGCCGACGCGCTTCGCCATCACGCCTTATTTCGAAGAGGCGCTGAAAGATCGTGAGCCGAGCAGCCTGCCGCTGCTGGTGCTGCTGCAACAGCTGGATTTGATGTTGAATAAAGAGCCGTAATCTGCCGGCGGCGCGCAGATTTTTGCCGTCCGGCAGTGTAGAGTACTCGCGCGGATGCCGGGCAGGAGAGCCGACGGTGTCTTTCGGCTCGGTTGAACCGCGACGGTTGACCGGGGGCTGCATTAGGATGATGAGGTGCTGCAATAATGGATTTATTAAGGTTTATCCTGCGTTTGCCTTTTACCCTGGTTAAGGGCGTTTGTCGCCTGCTGGGTGGGGCGTTGTCGCTGTTGGGACGGTTGCTGAGACCGCTGGTCGGCAACCTCAGCTGGCGCGCGCCGGCCTGGTGGGCTGCGCTGCCGCGCGGTTTTTTGCGGCTCGAAAGCGGCGTGGATAAACACCCGAAAGCGATCGGTCTGGGCCTGCTGCTGCTGGCGGGGGCCGCGGGCGGCGCGTTTTACGGTTGGCACTGGTGGCAAAATCGGCCCCAGCCCATCGAGCCGGCGCCGTTGGTGGTTCAGGAGATCAGCGCCGAGGTGGCCAACCCCGAGCCGATAGATTACGCCGCCGCCCGGCAGGCGCCGCAAACGGTGAGCCTGACCTTCAGCGGCTCGGTCGCGCCGATCGCCGTGGTGGGTAAAACCGTGAGCGCCGGTATCACCCTCAAACCGACGGCGGAAGGGCAGTGGGCGTGGAGCAATGAATCAACGCTGGTGTTCTCGCCGAAAAAACCGCTGCCGATGGGAGCGAAATATGAGGTGGCCCTGGAGCCCGCCACCTTGCTGGCGCCGCAGGTCAAGCTCGCCAAAACCCGCTATGCCTTCACCGTGCCCGCGTTCGATTACCGTCTGGGGCAGGCCGAGTATTACCGCGATCCACAGAATGCGCAGAAACGCAGCGCGATTTTCAATCTGCAGTTCAACGCGCCGGTCGACGTCGCCAGCTTTGAAAAACAGATTTCGCTGGGATTGAAGGAAGGCAGCACGTCCTCCGAGAAAAAGCTGAACTTCTCTCTGGTCTATGACGAGAAAAAACTGAACGCCTGGGTGCATTCCGAGCCTCTTCAGGCGCTGGATCAGGGCGGCGCGGTGCATCTGACCGTCGGTAAGGGCGTTAAATCGACGGCGGCCGGCAACGCTGTCGAAGAGGCGAAAAGCAACTGGGTCAAGGTACCCACCCTCTACAGCCTGGCGCTGAGTGACGCCAGCGCTCAGGTCGTGGACACCGACGGCGGCCAAGGGCAGCGTGCGCTGGTGGTCGGTTTCAGCGATGCGGTGAAGGATAAAGAGTTGGTGCGGGCCACCAAAGCCTGGCTGCTGCCGCAGCACGATCCGAGCGATGCCGAGGCCGCCAACGATGCCGAAGACTTCTATCAATGGACGGTCGACAGCGTCGGCAAAAACGTGCTGGCGCAGGCGACGCCACTGCCGTTGACGCTTAACGAGGCGGAAGAGGCCTATCAACCGCAGTTCAGCTTCCGTTTCGACGCTCCGGCGCACCGCTTTGTGTTGCTCGAGATAGACAACCAGCTGGTCTCTGTCGGCGGTTACAAGATGCCGAAGAAGGTTTATCGGGTGGTCGAAGTGCCGGAGTTCCCGAAATCGCTGCAGTTCATGTCGCAGGGCTCGCTGCTGTCGGTTAACGGCGACAAGCAGATCAGCGTGGCGGCGCGTAACGTGGCGGGCCTGCGGCTGGACATCAAACGGGTGATCCCGAGCCAGCTGCAGCACATTGTCTCCTTCAAAAGTCGGGACTACTCGTCCACGGAATTCAACCGTCTCAACGACGAATATTTCACCGAGCATTTCAAATACCAAACGGCGCTCAACAACGAGCGGCCGGGGGAAGTGAACTATCAGGGCATCGATCTCTCCCGTTATCTCTCCACCAACGCCAGCTCCCATCGCGGGGTATTCTTGCTGACGCTGTCCGAATGGCAGCCGAACCGAAAACCGGCGGCGGAAGAGGCGGGCACCGAGCAGGATCAGGAACAAGATGAAAGCGAAGGGGAAGAGCAGCCCGACGTCGGCGATTCGCGCTTTGTGGTGGTGACCGATCTGGGCATCGTCGCCAAGAGCTCGCAGGATAAGACGCGCGATGTCTTTGTGCAGTCGATCCAAAGCGGCGCACCGGTCAGCGGCGCCACCGTGTCGGTAGTGGCCAAAAACGGCGTGACGCTGCTCAGCCAAACCACCGGTGCCGACGGCCACGTGCGTTTCCCGGCGCTCGATGTATACACCAACGAGCGCCAGCCGGTGATGTTCCTGGTGGAAAAGGAAGGGGATGTCTCCTTCCTGCCGACCGGTAGCTATAACGATCGCGGGCTGGACTTCTCGCGCTTCGACGTCGCCGGTGAACAAACGCCGACCGATCCGCGCACCCTCAGCAGTTATCTATTCTCCGATCGCGGCGTTTATCGGCCGGGGGATACTTTCAATATTGGCCTGATCACCCGCGCCGCCGACTGGGGCGTTGGCCTGGCCGGCGTGCCGGTGCGTGCCGAAATTCGCGATCCGCGCGACAAGCTGATGTCCACCGTACCGCTGACGCTGGGCGCCAGCGGTTTCAACGAGCTGAGCTATACCACCGATGAAAACTCACCGACCGGCGAGTGGAACGTCTATCTGTATCTGATCGGCAAAAACAACGATACCTCCACGCTGCTCGGCCATACCGCGGTCAATGTGAAGGAGTTCGAACCGGATCAGCTGAAAGTGAAGCTGGCGTTGACGCCGGACAGCCAGCAAGGCTGGGTAAAACCGTCTGAGCTGAAGGCCAGCATCGACGTGCAGAACCTGTTCGGCACCCCGGCGCAAGATCGCCGCGTGACCACCAGGTTGACGCTGCGGCCGATGTATCCGAGCTTCGATCGCTTCCCGGATTATGCGTTCTACGAAAACCGGCAAAACAGCGACGGGTTCGAAACCGAGCTGGAAGATCGCACCACCGATGAGCATGGCGCGGCCGATATTCCGCTCGATCTGAAATCCTACGCCGACGCGACCTATCAGCTGCAGCTGTTGTCGGAGGCGTTCGTCGCCGGCGGCGGGCGTTCGGTGGCGGCTACCGCCCGTACGCTGGTTTCGCCTTACGATTATCTGATTGGGGTGAAGGCCGACGGCGATCTGGGCTACATCAATCGCGACGCGGAGCGGCATCTGAATGTGATCGCTATCGATCCGGCCCTGAAACAGATCGCCATGCCGAATCTGAAGCAGGTGCTGATCGAACAGAAATACATTTCGGTGCTGACCAAACAGGATTCGGGCGTTTACAAATACCAGTCGAAGATGAAGGAAGTGCAGCTGTCGGAACAGCCGCTGGCGCTGAGCGAGCAGGGCGCGGATCTGCGGCTGACGACTGATAAGCCGGGCGACTTCGTGCTGGTGATTGAAGATGCGCAGGGCAAGACGCTCAACCGCGTCGCCTACAGCGTGGCCGGCAACGCCAACCTGAGCCGTTCGCTGGATCGCAACGCTGAACTGAAGCTGAAACTGAACCAGGCGGAATACCAGCCGGGCGAGGAGATCGAGGTGGCGATTAACGCGCCCTATACCGGCAGCGGTTTGATCACCATCGAGAAGGACAAGGTTTACGCCTGGCAGTGGTTCCACAGCGATACCACCAGCTCGGTGCAGACGATCCGCGTGCCGGCCGGCATGGAGGGCAACGGCTACATCAACGTGCAGTTCGTGCGCGACATCAACTCCAGCGAGATCTTCATGAGCCCGCTGAGCTACGGCGTGATGCCGTTCAAGATCAGCACCAAGGCGCGCCAAAACAGCCTCGAGGTGACGGCGCCGGCGGTCATCAAGCCGGGTGAAAACCTGACGATGACGGTCAAGACCGATGCGCCGCAGCAGGTGGCGCTGTTCGCCGTCGATGAGGGCATTCTGCAGGTGGCGCGTTACCGCCTGAAGGATCCGCTGGAGTTCTTCTTCAGCAAGCGCGAACTGAACGTGAGCAGCTCGCAGATCCTGGATCTGATCCTGCCGGAGTTCAGCAAGCTGATGGCGCTGACCGCGGCGCCGGGCGGCGATGCGGGCGAAGGGTTGGATCTCAACCTCAACCCGTTCAAACGCAAGCGTGACAAGCCGGTGGCCTACTGGTCCGGCATTACCGAAGTCAGCGGCGAGAAGCAGTTCGTCTACCCGGTGCCGGACTACTTCAACGGCAAGATCCGCGTCATGGCGATTTCGGTGACGCCGGAGAAAATCGGCAAGGCGCAAACCGCCGCCACGGTGCGTGACAGCTTCATCATGACGCCGAACGTGCCGGCGATGGTGGCGCCGGGCGATGAGTTCGACGTCAGCGTGGGCATCAGCAACAACCTCGAAGGGCTGAACGGCCAGTCGGCAGCCATCAACGTCCTGCTGACGCCGCCGCCGCAATTGGAGGTGGTGGGCAACGCGACGCAAAGCCTGACGCTGGCGGAAAAACGCGAGGGCGTGATCGCTTTCCGCCTGCGCGCCAAAGCCGTTTTGGGCGATGCGCCGCTGGTGTTCGACGCCCGTTACGGCGACCAGGCCAGCCGCCGCACCGTCAGCACCTCGGTGCGGCCGGCGGCGCCGTACCGCACCCAGTCGGTGATGGGGCGCATGAGTGGCAGCAGCCAGAACGTCGATGGCCTGCGCCAGATGTTCGATGCTTTCGCGCAGCGCCGGGCTGCGGTGTCGAATTCACCGCTGGTGCTGACCAATGGGCTGGCGCAATACCTGGCGGATTACCCATATTACTGTTCCGAGCAGATCGTCAGCCGTTCCATTCCGCTGATGCTGCAGAGCCGCCACCCAGAGATGAAAAGCAGCCTGAGCCAGGCGGAAGTCAGCAAGCAGCTGCGCAATCTGCTTGGCGTGCTGCGCGCCCGCCAGAACGACAGCGGGGCGATCGGCGCCTGGCGTTCATCGCCGGATGCCGATCCTTTCGTCACGCCTTATGTGGTGCAGTATCTGCTCGAAGCCAAAGCGGCGGGCTACGCCCTGCCGGAAGGCATGCTGGATGAAGCCAACGTCGCGTTGCGCGAGCTGGCGGCCAGCGGTTTCGACGATCTGTATCTGCTGCGCCTGCGCAGCTGGGCGGTTTACCTGCTGACGCTGCAGGGCGAAGTGACCACCAACTCGCTGGCGGCGGTGCAGGATACGCTGCAAAAACGCTATGGCGAGGGCTGGAAAACCGACCTGAGCGCGCTGTATCTGGCCTCTTCCTATCGCCTGTTGAAGATGGACGACGAAGCCGCCGCGCTGTTGCAACCGAGCTGGCAGCAACTGAGCAAAGCCTATGACAGCGCCTGGTGGACGCAGAACTATTTCGATCCGCTGGTGCTGGATGCGACGCGGCTGTATTTGATTACCCGTCACTTCCCTGAGAAGGTGGCGTCGATTCCGCCGCAGGTGCTGGAGAATATGGTCAAGGCACTGAAAGAAGAGCGTTACACCACGTACTCCTCTGCAATGAGCATCCTGGCGCTGGAAAGCTATTCGACTGAGGTGGCGGCGCAATCCGCCAATGCGGACGCGTTAGGCATCGTGCAGGTGGGCAAAAGCGGCGGCGAGCCGCAGCGCATCAGTGAGCTGCAGGGGCTGTTCGTTCAGGGGCAGTTCAACGCCGATGCCACCGCCGTGCGCTTCACCAACGGCGGCAATGCGCCGGCCTGGTATGTGGTGACGCAGGCCGGTTACGATCTGAATGCGCCGCAAAAAGCGCTGTCGCGCGGCATTGAGATTGTCCGCGATTACACCGACGAGCAAGGCAAAGCGGTGACGCAGGTGACGCTGGGGCAGAAGATCAATGTCCATCTGAAGGTGCGCGCCAACTCGAAAGAGGGGCAGAGCAACCTGGCGATCGTCGATCTGCTGCCGGGCGGGTTCGAAGTGGTGCAGCAGACGCCGCCGGAACCGGCCGATACCGGCGAGGAGAGCGACGATCGCGGCGGCTGGCAGTCGCCGCTGGCCGCCACCGGCTCCACCTGGGCGCCGGATTACAGCGATATCCGCGAAGATCGGGTGATTATCTACGGCAGCGCTGGCACCGAGGTGCAGGAGTTCGTCTATCAGATCAAGGCCACCAATACCGGCAGCTTTATTGTTCCACCGGCCTACGGCGAAGCCATGTACGACCGTGAAGTGCAGGCCATGTCGGCCGGCGGCGGCAAGCTGGTGGTGGTGCCGGCGGGCAACGACTAGGCCATATCCGGCGCCAGGCCAGCGTCTGGCGCCGGAATGCTGAGAACGTATGAAGATCCTGACCGGGCGCGTGCTGCAAAACGGCTTGATGGCGGTGTTTTTACTGGCGCTGCTGTTGGCCGCGATTCGGCTGTGGCCGCATCCGCCCCTGTGGCAGGGGCTGCCGCAGTCTTCCGTTTATTACGACAGGCACGGCGCGTTGCTGCGCATCACGCTGGCCAACGACGATCGCTACCGGCTGTGGACCCCGCTGGAGCAGGTGTCGCCGTTGGCGGTGCGTGGGCTGCTGCTGCACGAAGATCGCTGGTTCTACTACAACCCCGGCTTTAACCCCGTCAGCCTGATGCGCGGCTTCTGGCGCAGCTATGTCGCCGGCGGCAAAATGCAGGGCGGATCGACCATCAGCATGCAGCTGGCGCGGATGCGCTGGCATCTCAATACCCGCACGCCGGGCGGCAAGCTGCTGCAGGTGCTGCGCGCGGTGCAGCTGGAGCTCAGCTATTCCAAGCGCGATATCCTGGAAGCCTATTTGAATTACGCGCCCTACGGTCGCAACATTGAAAGCATCGGCGCCGCCAGCCTGATCTACTTCGCCAAGTCGCCGAAGGCGTTGACCCTGCCGGAGGCGCTGACGCTGGCGGTGCTGCCGCAGTCGCCCAGCTACCGTCTGGAGCCAAAAACCGGCGTGCTCGGTGCCGCATTGACGCAGGCGCGCAACCGTCTGTTCCAGCGCTGGCAGCAGGTTTACCCGACCGACGCCAGCCAGCAAACGCTGTTCCGCCTGCCGCTGGCGCTGCGGCAGCCTGAACAAGTGCCTTATATTGCGCCGCACTTTATCGAACAGCTACGCCTGCAGACGCAGCAACTGGTGCAGCGCGACACTCGCGTCGACACTACGCTGGACGCCGGGTTGCAGCGGCTGGTCGAGCGGCAGGTTAACGCCTTTATCGCCCGCAACCGCAGCCGCGGCATTCAAAACGCCGCGGTGCTGCTGGTGGACAGCCGCGATATGGGGGTGCGCGCGCTGGTAGGATCGGCGGACTATTACAATCGGCCGATCCAGGGGCAGGTGAACGGCACCAACGCCAAGCGTTCGCCGGGATCGACGCTGAAGCCGTTCATCTACGCGCTGGGCATGGAGCAGGGCGTGCTGCATCCGATGACTATCCTCAAAGACGTGCCTTCGTCGTTCGGCGCCTATGCACCGGAAAATTTCGACCGGCGCTTTCTCGGCCCGGTGACCGCCACCGACGCGCTGAACTTCAGCCGTAACATCCCGGCGGTATATGTCGCCTCGCAGCTGCGCCAGCCGACTTTTTATCAGTTCTTACGCCTGACCGGCGTCGCCAATATGGCCAATGAGAGCCACTACGGGCTGTCGCTGGTATTGGGCGGCGGTGAGGTGACGGCGCAGGAATTGGCGAAGCTGTATGCGCTGCTGGCGAACCACGGCGAGCTGCGGCCGCTTCGCATGCGATTGAACGAGGCCGAATCGACGCCGGTGCGGCTGCTGAGTGAGGAGGCCAGTTTCATCACGCTGGATATGCTGCGCCAGCACCGGCGGCCGGGCGATACGCTGGCACAGCGTTCTTCTTCGCTGCCGGTGTATTGGAAGACCGGGACTTCATGGGGCTTTCGCGACGCCTGGAGCGTCGGAATCTTCGGCCCTTACGTGCTGGTGGTGTGGGAAGGCAACTTCGACGGGCGCGGCAACAATGCGTTGGTCGGCGCCGAGGCGGCCGCGCCGCTGTTTTTCAATATCATCGACAGCGTCAACGCCAGCTACCCTGGCCTGCGGGAACCGAAACATCCGTTCCCCCAACGGCTGCGGCGGGTGGAGATTTGTCTCGCCAGCGGCGATCTGCCGACGCCGTGGTGCCAGCAAAAGGGCAAGACCTGGTTCATTCCCGGCAAGTCGCCGATCAAGGTGGACAGCGTCTATCGGCCTGTGGTGCTGGATATTCACAGCGGCGAGGTCGTTTGCCCGCCGTATGACGCGGCGCAGACTCGTACCGAAATCTTTGAATTCTGGCCTTCCGATTTGGCCAACGTGTTCGCCCAGGCCGGGCTGCCGAAACGGACGCCGCCGGTTAACCGCTGCAAGGATAACGGCATCGCCGTCGGCGGCAACGCACCGCGCATCACTTCGCCGCTGAAAAATACCACCTATACCCTGCGCCAGTCGCAGCAGGGGCGGGACAAAATCGCCTTCAATGCGGTGACGGATGCCGACAGCAAGACGGTGTACTGGTTTGTCGACGATATCTATCTCGGTAGCAGCGCCAGCAAAAAGCCGATCGACTGGCGGCCGATCAACAACGGGCGTTATCGCATTCGGGCGGTGGACGATCGCGGCCGCGCCGATACGCGCCTGGTGACCATCGAATGGGTAAACTAGCGCTGAGCCGCACGCCTGTTATACTCGCGCCCGAAACGGCTATTGACCTGGGAAAGCGATGTGATTGAGATTTTGTATCAGGATGAACACCTGGTGGCGGTGAACAAACCGTCGGGCTGGTTGGTACACCGCAGTTGGCTGGATCGTCATGAAACACGTTTTATGATGCAAACGGTGCGCGATCAGCTCGGGCAGCACGTCTTTACCGTGCACCGTCTCGATCGCCCGACCTCCGGCGTGCTGCTGATGGCGCTTTCCAGCGAGGTGGCGCGCCTGCTGTCGCAGCAGTTCGAGCAGCATCAGGTGCAGAAAACCTACCATGCGGTGGTGCGCGGTTACGTGCAGGAGGGGGCGACCCTCGACTACCCGCTGACGGCGGAGCTGGACAAAATCGCCGATAAACATGCCGATGCCGACAAGGGGCCGCAGCCGGCCGTCACGCACTACCGGCCGTTGGCGCAGGTAGAGATGCCGGTGGCCGTCGGCCGCTACGACAGCGCACGTTACAGTCTGGTGGAACTGCAGCCGGAAACCGGCCGCAAGCACCAATTGCGGCGCCACATGGCGCATCTTCGCCATCCGATCATCGGTGACAGCAAGCACGGCGATCTGCGGCAGAACCGTGGGATGGCGCAGCATTTCGGCTGCCCGCGCCTGATGCTGCACGCCAGCCATCTGCAGCTGACGCACCCGGTGAGCGGCGAGCCGCTGCAGGTGACGGCGCGCTGGGACGAAGACTGGCAAGGGGTGATGGCGCAGTTCGGCTGGGCGGGGGTATTCCCTGAACTTGCCGGGGTTGAGTTTAGCGCGGCTAACGGTCAGGATAGCTGACAATTTTTAAAGGTAATGAAGGGAGTTGGAGCCATGGCTCAGGTTGGTATCTTCGTGGGAACGGTCTACGGCAATTCGCTGCTGGTGGCGGAAGAGGCGCAAAACATCCTCAGCGAGCAGGGCCATGAGGTCAAACTGTTCGAAGAGGGCACGCTGGAGGCCTGGCAGTTTTATCGTCAGCACTACGCGCTGGTGATCACCTCCACTACCGGGCAGGGCGATTTGCCGGACAGCATCGCGCCATTGTTCCACGCCATTCGCGATCAGGTTGGCTATCAGCCGGAACTGCGCTACGGGCTGATTGCCCTCGGCGACAGCAGCTATGACAACTTCTGCGGCGCCGGGCGCACGTTTGATGCGTTGCTGCAAGAGCAGGGCGCCACCCGCGTTGGCGAAGTGCTGGAGATTGATGCGATGGAACAGCCGGAGCCGGAAGTGGCCGCCTGCCCGTGGGTCGAGCAGTGGGGCACGCTGCTGCAGTCATAACGTAAAAAGGCGCCGTAAAAGGGCGCCTTAACGATGATGCGGGTCAACCGATCCGCATTACTTGCCGCGGGTGAGTTTTTCCAGATCGGCTTCGATCTCGGCAATCTTGTGCGACACCACGCCCTCGAGATGGCGCAGGTCGTCGAGGATTTTACGCTTCAGATCCACTTCCACCTGATCGCGCTGGCACAGCTGATCCAGTTCGTCGATCACGTAACGCAGGTTCGGGTTGATCTCGTGAATTTCCTTGTAGCCCTGGCCGGCGTTGTCCGCCACCACGGTTTTACGCTGGCGCGGATACTTGAACTTCACGCTCTTGGCGAAGAACTCGCCCTTGTCCTTGCGGAAATAGATCTTGAGGATGTCGTTGTTGGCCTCTTGACGCAGGCTATAGCGATCGACGTCTTCCGGTTGATTGATGCCCAAACTCTTCAAGTTATCGTACATACTGCGCCCTCTTTAGATGTGATCGTTATATTCCACGACTGCGATTATGGCGGAAAGCGAGATCTGCGACTGTGACTGCCAGCGAAACGCAGACAAAAAAATAGCGGGTGAATCACCCGCTATTTCAATTTAGTCGATAGTACGCAATAACTCATTAATGCCGACTTTACCGCGCGTTTTGGCGTCGACTTTCTTGACGATCACCGCGCAGTACAGGCTGTAAGAACCGTCTTTCGACGGCAGGTTACCGGAAACCACCACCGAACCCGCCGGCACGCGGCCGTAATGGATTTCGCCGGTCTCGCGGTCATAGATGCGGGTGCTCTGGCCGAGGTAGACGCCCATCGAAATCACCGAGCCTTCTTCCACGATCACGCCTTCCACCACTTCGGAGCGTGCGCCGATGAAGCAGTTGTCTTCGATGATGGTCGGGTTGGCCTGCAGCGGCTCCAGCACGCCGCCGATGCCGACGCCGCCGGACAGGTGAACGTTCTTGCCTATCTGCGCGCAAGAACCGACGGTGGCCCAGGTGTCGACCATGGTGCCTTCGTCGACGTAGGCGCCGATGTTAACGTAAGACGGCATCAGCACGGTGTTGCGAGCGATGAACGCGCCCTGGCGCACGGTGGCCGGCGGCACGACGCGGAAACCTTCCTTCTGGAAGCGCGCTTCGTCGTAGTCGGCGAATTTCATCGGCACCTTGTCGTAGTAGCGGGTTTCCGCGCCGTCCATTACCTTGTTGTCGTTGATGCGGAAAGAGAGCAGCACGGCTTTCTTCAGCCACTGATGGGTGACCCATTGACCGTCGATCTTCTCGGCAACGCGCAGGGCGCCGCTGTCCAACAGGCCGATCACCTGGTTTACCGCTTCGCGCGTTACGGTGTCTACGTTCGCCGGGGTAATGTCCGCACGGCGTTCGAAGGCGCTTTCAATAACGTTCTGTAATTGCTGCATGCTGTTCTCTTTCCTGATGTTGTCGGTAAAAAGTTACTTGTATCACATTTTATCGTTCGGGGTGAGGGCCTCTGTCAACCGTTGCTCCAACTTTCTGCGCGTTTCTTGGTCGAGCGCGCGCCGCTCGCCGTCGGCCAGAATAAACAAATCCTCGACCCGCTCGCCGATGGTGGAAATGCGCGCGCCGTGCAGCGACAGCCCCAGATCGGCGAACACTTCGCCCACCCGCGCCAGCAGGCCGGGTTGGTCGAGCGCCGTCAGCTCCAGGTAGCTGCGGCGATCGGTGTGGGTCGGCAGGAAGGTGACCTCGGTCGGCACGCTGAAGTGGCGCAGCTTGGAAGAGGGGCGGCGCACACGCGGCGGCTGATACTCTCGTTGGGTGATGGCCTGTAGCAGCGCCTGACGGATCGCCGCGTGGCGATCCTGCGCCAGCGGGCTGCCGTCCGGTTCCAGCACGATAAAGGTGTCCATCGCCATACCGTCGCGGTTAGTGAAGATCTGTGCGTCGTGCACGCTCAGGTTGCGGCGATCCATCTCCCCGGCGACGGCGGCGAACAGATAAGGACGATCCGGGCTCCAGATGAAGATCTCGGTGCCGCCGCGCGTCGCCTGGCGGCTGACCAGCACCAGCGGCTGGGTGGAGTCGTGGGCAAGCAGATGGCGGGCGTGCCAGGCCAGCTGATTCGGCGAGTGGCGCAGGAAATAGTCGGCGCGGCAGCGGCTCCAGATGCGGTGCAGCGCCTCTTCGTCGATGTTGTCCATGCGCAGCAGCGCCAGCGCCTGCAGCCGATGGTGGCGCACGCGTTCGCGCAGATCCGGGCTGTTTTGCATGCCGCGGCGCAGCTGTTTCTCGGTGGCGAAATACAGCTCGCGCAACAGGCTCTGCTTCCAGCTGTTCCACAGGGTTTCGTTGGTGGCGCAGATATCCGCCACCGTCAGGCATACCAGGTAGCGCAGGCGAGTTTCGCTCTGCACTTCGCTGCTGAACTGCTGGATCACCGTCGGATCCTGGATATCGCGGCGCTGCGCGGTGACCGACATCAGCAGGTGGCAGCGCACCAGCCAGGCCACCAGTTGGGTTTCTCGCGAGTTGAGACCGTGCAGCTCGGCGAACTCGACCACGTCCTCCGCGCCGAGGATCGAGTGATCGCCGCCGCGCCCTTTGGCGATATCGTGGAACAAGGCCGCCAGCAGCAGCAGTTCCGGGTGCGGCAGGCGCGGATACAGCTCCACGCACAGCGGATGGCGCGGCCGGGTTTGCGCATCGGCGAAGCTCTCCAGCTTCTGCAGCACCCGGATAGTGTGCTCGTCGACGGTATAGGCGTGGAACAGATCGAACTGCATCTGCCCGACGATCTTGCCCCACTGCGGCATATAAGCCCATAGCACACTGTGACGGTGCATCGGCACCAGCGCGCGCGACACCGCGCCGGGGTGGCGCAGGATGGCCATAAACAGATCGCGCGCTTCCGGGATGGTGCACAGCGGCTGTTTCAGGTGACGGCGCGCGTGGCGCAGCTGGCGCACGGTGGTGGAGTAAATGCCTTTGATCTCGCGGTTGCGCACCATCAGGTAGAACATGCGCATGATGGCTTGCGGCTCGCGGATGAACAGCGTTTCGTCACGCAGATCGATCAGATCGCCGCGCAGCTGGAAATCGTCGTTCAGCGGACGCGGTTTCTCGGTGGCGTCCAGCGCCAGGATGGCCTCGTCGAACAGCTGCAGCAGCATGTGGTTCAGCTCGCTGACGCGCCGCGTCATGCGGTAGAAGTCTTTCATCATGCGTTCGACCGGCTCGTTGCCTTCACCTTCATAGCGCAGCAGCTGCGCCACGTTGAGCTGACGATCGAACAGCAGACGGTTGTCGTAACGCGGCAGCACCAGATGCAGCGCAAAGCGGATGCGCCACAGGAAGCTCTGACATTCGTTCAGTTCGTTGCGCTCGGCCTGGGTGAGGAAACCGAAACCGACCATTTCGTCCAGCGAGGTGGCACCGAAGTGGCGGCGCGCCACCCACAGCAGCGTGTGGATATCGCGCAGGCCGCCGGGGCTGCTTTTGATATCCGGTTCCAGGTTATAGCTGGTGCCATGGTAGCGCTGGTGGCGTTCCTGCTGCTCGTTGATCTTGGCGTGGAAAAACTGCGGCGAAGGCCAAAAGCCGTCGCTGAAGATGTGTTTTTGCATCTGCAGGAACAGCGCGACGTCGCCGCAGATCATGCGCGATTCGATCAGGTTGGTGGCCACGGTCAGATCCGCCAGCCCTTCCAGCAGACACTCTTCCAGGGTGCGCACGCTGTGGCCCACCTCCAGCTTGAGATCCCACAGCAGGGTGATGAATTCGCCGACCCGCTGCGACTGCTGTTCCGTCAGCCGGCGCTGGCTGAGCACTAATACGTCGATGTCCGACAGCGGATGCAGCTCGCCGCGGCCGTAGCCGCCGACCGCCACCAGTGCGGTTTCCGGGATATCTTCGAAGCCGTAGAAGGTCCACAGCCGGCGCAGCAGGCGATCGATGAAGTCGCTGCGCGCCGCCACTAGGCTTTCGGCGCTGGAGCCGGCGTCGAACGCCGCCGCCAGCCACAGCTGAAACTGCTCCAGCCGCTGTTTCAGCACCAGGCAGGTGAGGTCGTCGTCGCCGTAGGCGCTGGGAGAGACGGGTGGCATCGGCACGGCCGGGGCCGCCTGTTGAAGAAGATTGTCAGACATAGTGCGCAGCCCATAAAAAAGGCCGGCATAAGCCGGCCTGGTGATATTCTGCACGCGGCGTTCGTCGCGGTGCTTACATCTCGTGCGTAATGATGTTGGGGATGGTGTCATCCTTGCGCAACGTCATTATTTCGCAGCCGTTATCAGTGACCACAATAGTATGCTCATACTGCGCCGACAAGCTGCGATCTTTGGTTTTTACCGTCCAGCCGTCTTTCATGGTGCGGATGCGGTAGTCGCCGGCGTTGACCATCGGTTCGATGGTGAAAGCCATGCCTGCCTGCAGCACTACACCACCGTCGTCCGCGTCATAGTGCAGCACCTGCGGCTCTTCGTGGAACACTTCGCCGATGCCGTGGCCGCAGTACTCGCGCACCACGGAGAACTTCTCGGCTTCGACGAATTGCTGAATAGCCTTGCCCAGGGTGCGCAGACGGATGCCCGGTTTGACCATCTTCAGCGCCAGATACAGGCTTTCCTGAGTGACGCGGCACAGGCGCTCGCCCAGAATGGTCGGTTTGCCGACGATGAACATCTTAGAGGTGTCGCCATGGAAACCGTCTTTAATCACGGTCACGTCGATATTGACGATGTCGCCGTCTTTCAGCGTTTTGTCGTCGCTCGGGATGCCGTGGCACACCACTTCGTTCACCGATATACACACGGATTTCGGGAAGCCGTGATAGCCGAGGCAGGCGGAAATGGCCTGCTGCTCGTTGGTGATGTACTCGTGACAGATACGGTCCAGCTCGCCGGTGGTCACGCCAGGTTTGACGTGCGGCTCGATGATCTCCAGCACTTCGGCGGCCAGGCGGCCGGCCACGCGCATTTTTTGGATGTCATCAGGTGTTTTAATTGAGATTGCCATGAAATTTGTCCGCAGGTGTCGTTATCGTCGACAATAAGAAGCAGTGACTTATGGTATCAGCCCGGCCGGAGGCTGCCAAATTTCATTTCCCGACGCCCGGCGAAAAGCAACAAAAGTTGGTGTCGGCAGCGGGTTTATGGTATAAAGCGCGCCGGCGATCCGCGACTTGGTTCTTGTGACCTGGCAGGAATTGGCCGAAAATACTTTAACTGCACTCATTTTGTGTAAATAACACACACGTATCGGCACATCCGCCGGGGTGCCCTGAGGTGACTTGTCGCCGCCAGGGTCGGCGTTATGGGATACGTGGAGGCATAACCCCAATTAATCTATAGAGGTTTAATCATGGCAACTGTTTCCATGCGCGACATGCTCAAGGCTGGTGTTCACTTTGGTCACCAGACCCGTTACTGGAACCCGAAAATGAAGCCTTTCATCTTCGGCGCTCGTAACAAGGTTCACATCATCAACCTGGAGCAGACCGTACCAATGTTCAACGCCGCTCTGGCTGAACTGAGCAAGATCTCTTCCCGTAAAGGCAAGATCCTGTTCGTTGGTACCAAACGCGCAGCAAGCGAAGCGGTAAAAGACGCTGCGAACAGCTGTGATCAGTTCTTCGTGAACCACCGCTGGTTGGGTGGCATGCTGACTAACTGGAAAACCGTTCGTCAGTCCATCAAGCGTTTGAAAGATCTGGAAATCCAGTCTCAAGACGGCACCCTGGACAAGCTGACCAAGAAAGAAGCGCTGATGCGCACTCGTGAACTGGCCAAGCTGGAAAACTCCCTGGGCGGTATCAAGGATATGGGCGGTCTGCCAGACGCACTGTTCGTTATCGATGCCGATCACGAGCACATCGCGATCAAAGAAGCCAACAACCTGGGTATCCCGGTATTCTCTATCGTTGATACCAACTCCAACCCAGACGGCGTTGACTTCATCATCCCTGGTAACGACGACGCAATCCGTGCAGTAAACCTGTACCTGACTGCTGTTGCTGCCGCTGTGCGTGAAGGTCGTTCTCAAGATCTGGCCGTTCAGGCGGAAGAAGGCTTCGTAGAAGCTGAATAATAAGGCAAGCTCGTCACTGAGCCCTTATTAACCAGGTATTGACATATGTTGGTTAGGGGGGCCTGTAAAGGCCCCCTTTGCTTATCTGAATGAGAACTGTCTCCACGCGAGATAACCGAGGAAAAATAAATGGCTGATATTACCGCTGCCCTGGTAAAAGAACTGCGCGAGCGTACCGGCGCTGGCATGATGGATTGCAAGAAGGCGCTGGTTGAATCCAACGGCGACATCGAACTGGCAATCGAAAACATGCGTAAGTCCGGTGCGATCAAAGCCGCTAAAAAAGCAGGCAACGTAGCTGCTGACGGCGTGATCAAAACCAAGATCGAAGGCAACTACGGCATCATTCTGGAAGTTAACTGCCAGACTGACTTCGTCGCGAAAGACGCCGGTTTCCAGGCGTTCGCCGACAAAGTGCTGGATGCCGCTATGGCCGGCAAAATCACTGACGTTGACGTGCTGAAAGCACAGTTCGAAGAAGAGCGCGTAGCGCTGGTGGCAAAAATCGGTGAAAACATCAACATTCGCCGCGTTGCTTCCCTGGAAGGCGACGTGCTGGGCAGCTACCTGCACGGCGCGCGTATCGGCGTTCTGGTTGCGGCTAAAGGCGCTGACGACGAGCTGGTCAAGCAAATCGCAATGCACATTGCGGCGAGCAAGCCAGAGTTCGTGAAGCCAGAAGACGTGTCTGCTGAAGTGGTAGAAAAAGAGTACCAGGTTCAGCTGGACATCGCCATGCAGTCAGGCAAGCCGAAAGAAATCGCAGAGAAAATGGTTGAAGGCCGCATGAAGAAATTCACCGGCGAAGTTTCTCTGACCGGTCAGCCTTTCGTTATGGATCCGAGCAAATCTGTTGCTCAGGTGCTGAAAGAGCACAACGCTGACGTGACCAACTTCATTCGCTTCGAAGTGGGCGAAGGCATCGAGAAAGTCGAAACCGACTTCGCTGCTGAAGTTGCCGCGATGAGCAAACAGTCTTAATGACTGTCGATGGAACCGCCGTCTGGCGGTTCCATACTATCCAGCCAGAATTACACCGGTGGCAGGCCCTGCAGCGTGATACTCACCTCAGGCGCGTTTCATCGGCTGAAATCCCCAATACTAATACTGCTTCTTAGGACAGAACACCATGGCAACCAATGCAAAACCCGTATATCAGCGTATTCTGCTTAAACTGAGTGGCGAAGCCCTGCAAGGTGCAGAAGGTTTTGGTATCGACGCCAGCGTTTTGGATCGCATGGCTCAGGAAGTGAAAGAGCTGGTCGAACTGGGAATTCAGGTCGGTGTAGTTATTGGCGGCGGGAACTTGTTCCGCGGCGCGGGCCTGGCGCAAGCCGGCATGAACCGCGTAGTGGGCGACCACATGGGAATGCTGGCTACCGTGATGAACGGCCTGGCTATGCGTGATGCACTGCACCGTGCCTATGTGAACGCCCGCCTGATGTCGGCGATCCCGCTGAACGGCGTGTGTGATAATTACAGCTGGGCAGAGGCGATCAGCCTGCTGCGCAACAACCGCGTGGTGATCTTCTCCGCCGGTACCGGCAACCCGTTCTTCACCACCGATTCCGCCGCTTGCCTGCGCGGTATCGAGATCGAAGCCGACGTGGTGCTGAAAGCCACCAAAGTGGATGGCGTATACTCCGCCGATCCGGTGAAAAACCCGGATGCGACGCTGTATGAACAATTAACCTATCAGGACGTGCTGGAGCGCGAGCTGAAAGTGATGGATCTGGCGGCGTTTACGCTGGCCCGCGATCACGGTCTGCCGATCCGCGTGTTCAACATGAACAAGCCTGGCGCACTGCGCCGCGTGGTGATGGGTGAGAACGAAGGTACGCTGATCAGCAAATAAGGCTGTTCGCCCCCCTTTTTCGGAGCGCGTGACGCCAGGCGCCGCGCGCTCTTCGAGTACGATTACGGGCTATACTTGAGTATCGCCTGCCAAGTAACCAGCTTCCAAGGGTTTGCAACGTGACTAATGAAATCAGAAAAGATGCTGATTCACGCATGGAAAAAAGCGTAGAAGCATTCAAAAACCAAATCAGCAAGATCCGCACCGGCCGCGCTTCTCCAAGCATTCTGGACGGCATCATGGTGGAATACTACGGCGCCGCTACGCCGCTGCGTCAGCTGGCCAACGTAACCGTAGAAGACTCCCGCACGCTGAAAATCAACGTGTTCGACCGCAGCCTGAGCCAGGCCGTTGAGAAAGCGATCATGAGCTCCGATCTGGGCCTCAACCCGTCTTCCGCCGGTTCTGACATTCGTGTTCCGCTGCCTCCGCTGACCGAAGAGCGTCGTAAGGATCTGATCAAGATCGTGCGCGGCGAAGCCGAGCAGGGTCGCGTAGCGGTGCGTAACGTGCGTCGTGACGCCAACGACAAGGTCAAGGCGCTGCTGAAAGACAAAGAGATCAGCGAAGACGAAGAACGTCGCTCACAAGACGAGATTCAGAAAATGACCGACGCTTACATCAAGCTGGTCGACGCCGCGCTGGCGGAGAAAGAAAAAGAGCTGATGGATTTCTAATCAGCATCGCGCAGAAAGAAAGCGTCGCCTGGGCGGCGCTTTGTTTTTTGTGGCGCAGATCCCGTTTCATCGTACTGAAAGATCATGGACAAGCGGTGTCCAAGGTTCCACACTGGAACACCTCCGATCTCATCAGACAGTTATTCAGAGTGAACTCATGAAGCAACTGACCATTCTTGGCTCGACCGGCTCGGTAGGGACCAGTACCCTGGCCGTGGTCAGGGCGAATCCCGACCGTTTTGCGATCAAAGCGCTGGTGGCCGGCCGTAACGTCGCGGTCATGGCGCAGCAATGCATGGAATTCCGGCCCGCCTTCGCCGCGATGGCGGATGAAAACGCCGCGCGCGAGCTGCGCGCTGTCCTGGCGGAAAACGGTGTCGCTACCGAAGTCTTGGCCGGAGAACAAGCGGCCTGCGAGCTGGCAGCGTTGGATGACGTCGATCAAGTGACGGCGGCCATCGTCGGCGCTGCGGGGCTGTTGCCGACGCTGGCGGCGATCCGCGCCGGCAAACAGGTACTGCTGGCCAACAAAGAATCGCTGGTCACCTGCGGCCGTCTGTTTATGGACGCGGTGCGGCAAAGCCAGGCGCAACTGCTGCCGCTCGACAGCGAGCACAACGCAATTTTTCAGAGTTTGCCTGAGAACATTCAGCGTCAGTTGGGATACTCTTCATTGGACAGTCATGGTGTTTCGCGCATCGTGCTTACCGGTTCCGGCGGCCCGTTCCGCACCACGCCGTTGGAACAGTTCGCCGCGATGACGCCGGATCAAGCCTGCGCCCACCCGAACTGGTCGATGGGCCGCAAGATCTCGGTGGATTCCGCCACCATGATGAACAAAGGTCTGGAATACATTGAGGCCCGCTGGCTGTTTAACGCCTCGGCCGAGCAAATGGAAGTGATCCTGCACCCGCAGTCGGTGATTCACTCGATGGTGCGCTATGCCGACGGCAGCGTGCTGGCGCAGTTGGGGACGCCGGATATGCGCACGCCGATCGCCCACGCGATGGCGTATCCGCAGCGCGTGAACTCCGGCGTGGAAGCGCTGGACTTCTGCCGCATCGGTTCGCTGACCTTCGCCGAACCGGAACGCGAACGTTATCCTTGCCTGTACTTGGCGATCGAGGCGTTCGAGGCCGGTCAGGCGGCGACCACCGCGCTGAACGCGGCCAACGAAATCGCCGTGGCGGCATTTTTGCAGCAGCAGATCCGCTTTACCGACATTGCCGCGGTCAACCGCCAGGTGGTGGAACGTCTCGCGCTGCAGGAACCGACCTGCATCGACGCGGTCTTAGACATTGACCGTCAGGCGCGCGCCGCTGCCGAGGAGCGCGTTCGCGCGTTGTGCGGCTGATCACGGCGATTATCCGATTTTGCTCGTAATTCGCGCGTGCCGCAGCGGGGCCGTTTGTTCATGCCCCGCTGAGGTGGTATAGTCTGCGCCACCTGTCAGCGGTTATACCGTTGAATTATGGCCCGATTGGCGCTCTGTGCGCCAATGGCGGCCCGGCTGTGCCGGGTATCGCGAGGGCAGGCTGAAAGCCGTGTCGGGCACACGGCTTTTTTTGCGCGTAAGGGCCTGATGTTCCGGAAAGGCAGTTATATTTCTACTGAGGAAATAAGTACGAGTTATGTCGTCCGCAAACCAACAAGAGGCTAATCCATCTTCCCAGGGGCCGCGCCATGTCGCCATTATCATGGACGGTAACGGACGCTGGGCCAAACGTCAGGGCAAGTTACGTGTCTTCGGTCATAAAGCAGGGGTGAAATCGGTTCGCCGCGCGGTCAGTTTTGCCGCCAGCCACCATTTAGATGCACTCACGCTTTATGCCTTCAGCAGCGAAAACTGGAACCGTCCGGTGCAGGAAGTCTCCGCCCTGATGGAGCTTTTTGTCCGCGCTCTGGATAGTGAAGTAAAAAGCCTGCATAAACATAACGTCAGGCTGCGGGTGATCGGCGATATCAGCCGATTCAGCGCGCGTTTGCAGGAGCGGATCCGCCGCTCTGAGGCACTGACGGAAAATAACGATGGCCTGACGCTCAATATCGCTGCCAACTACGGTGGCCGTTGGGATATCATTCAGGGAGTAAGGGAACTGGCCGAACAGGTACGGGTAGGGGAGTTGCACCCGGATCAGATCAGCGAGGAATTATTGAGCGAGCGGGTTTGCATGAGCGACCTGGCGCCGGTGGATCTGGTTATCCGCACCGGTGGCGAGCATCGCATCAGTAATTTCCTGCTGTGGCAAATCGCCTATGCTGAACTTTACTTTACTGATGTGCTCTGGCCTGATTTCGATGAACTTGTCTTTGAAGGTGCGCTGAATGCATTTGCACAACGTGAGCGCCGCTTCGGGGGAACAACACCTATCGGCGCCGATGCGTCCTAGGGAGAACTTTTGCTGAAGTATCGCCTCATAACTGCTCTGATTTTAATCCCGATCGTTATCGCGGCGCTGTTCCTGTTGCCGCCGCTGGCCTTTGCTCTGGTAACGCTCGTCGTGTGCATGTTAGCAGCCTGGGAGTGGGGCCAATTGGCCGGTTTTACCTCCCGTTCGCAGCGCATCTGGTTGGCGATACTGTGCGGTTTTCTGCTGGCGTTGATGATGCTCAGCGTCCCCGCTTACCATCAATCCGTGCCGCAGATAAGCGGCTCGCTGTGGCTGTCGCTGGCTTGGTGGCTGGCGGCGTTGCTGCTGGTGTTGTTCTATCCCGGCTCGGCCTCTATCTGGCGCAATTCGCGCCCGCTGCGCCTGCTGTTCGGTTTGCTGACCATCGTGCCGTTCTTCTGGGGCATGCTGGCGCTGCGCCAGTTCGGCTACGAGCAAAATCCGTTTACCGGCGCCTGGTGGCTGCTGTACGTGATGCTGCTGGTGTGGGGCGCGGATTCCGGCGCCTACATGTTCGGCAAGCTGTTCGGCAAGCATAAACTGGCACCGAAGGTCTCGCCGGGTAAAACCTGGGAAGGGTTGATCGGCGGGCTGCTGACGTCGGCGGTGATCTCGTGGCTGTTCGGCCGCTATGCGCCGCTGAACGTGGTGCCGACCACGCTGCTGGCCTGTTCGGTGATCGCCGCGCTGGCTTCGGTGCTGGGCGATTTGACCGAAAGCATGTTCAAACGCGAAGCGGGCATCAAGGACAGCGGGCATTTGATTCCCGGTCATGGCGGCATACTGGATCGTATCGACAGCCTGACCGCGGCGGTGCCGGTGTTTGCCTGCATGATGCTGTTGGTGTTTTAATCCGTCGATGACGGAAAGTGAGGGATGATGGTCAGCGTGCTTTGGAACCTGGTGGCGTTTCTGATTGCGCTCGGTATCTTGATTACCGTGCATGAGTTCGGACACTTTTGGGTTGCCCGTCGTTGCGGCGTGCGCGTTGAACGCTTTTCCATCGGCTTCGGCCGGGCGCTGTGGCGCCGTACCGATCGCCAGGGCACCGAGTACGTCATCGCTCTGATCCCGCTTGGCGGTTACGTGAAGATGCTGGACGAGCGCGTGGAGTCGGTGGCGCCGGAAATGCGCCATCAGGCCTTTAACAACAAAACCGTCTGGCAGCGCGCGGCCATCATCAGCGCCGGCCCCATCGCCAACTTCCTGTTTGCTATCCTTGCCTATTGGCTGGTGTTCATCATCGGCGTGCCGAGTTTCCGCCCGGTGATCGGCGAAATCGCGCCGCAATCCATCGCCGCCAAGGCCGAAATTTCGTCTGGCATGGAACTAAAGTCGGTTGACGGCATCGAAACGCCTGATTGGGAATCAGTTCGTCTGGCGCTGGTGGCGAAGATTGGCGATGCGCAAACCGAAGTCGGCGTCGCGCCGTTCGGCTCTTCGCAGGTGGTGACCAAAACCCTGGATTTGCGCCAGTGGAACTTTGAACCGGACAAGCAGGATCCCGTTGTCGCGCTGGGCATTATGCCGCGCGGCCCGCAGATCGAATCCGTGTTGGCGGAAGTGCAGCCTAACTCGGCGGCGCAAAAGGCGGGTTTACAAGCGGGGGACAGGATCGTTAAAGTCGATGGTCAGCCGTTGGGTCGTTGGCAGACGCTGGTGAAGCGTATCCACGATGGCCCGGGGCAGCCGCTGGCTTTGGAGATTGAAAGAAACGGCGCCCCCTTGTCTTTGACGCTGATACCGGATACAAAGCCGGTGGGAAAAGACAAATCGGTGGGGTTTGCAGGCATCATTCCAAAGGTGCTGCCGCTGCCGGAAGAGTATAAGACGATTCGCCAGTATGGACCGTTCCCGGCGCTGTATCAGGCCGGCGACAAGACCTGGCAGCTGATGCGGCTGACGGTCAACATGCTGGGCAAATTAATAACCGGTGATGTAAAGCTGAACAACCTGAGTGGCCCGATCTCGATTGCACAGGGAGCTGGGGCGTCAGCCGGAGTCGGATTCGTGTATTATCTGATGTTCCTGGCGTTGATTAGCGTCAACCTGGGGATCATCAACCTGTTCCCATTACCGGTGTTAGATGGTGGGCATCTCCTCTTCCTGGCGATAGAAAAGCTGAAGGGTGGGCCGGTTTCCGAGCGAGTACAGGACTACAGCTACCGCATAGGTTCGATCGTGCTGGTGTTGTTGATGGGTCTTGCACTTTTCAATGATTTTTCCCGCCTCTAGGGGCGGGGATAGGTTAGGAAGAACGCATAACAACGATGGCGATGAAAAAGTTGCTCATAGCGTCGCTGCTGTTTGGCAGCGCCACCGTATACGGTGCAGACGGGTTCGTAGTGAAAGACATTCATTTCGAAGGCCTGCAGCGAGTTGCCGTCGGTGCGGCGTTACTCAACATGCCGGTTCGCGTCGGCGATACTGTCACTGACGATGACATCAGTAATACCATTCGTGCCTTGTTTGCCACCGGCAACTTCGAGGACGTGCGCGTACTGCGCGATGGTAATACCTTGATCGTGCAGGTGAAGGAACGTCCTACCATCGCCAGCATCACTTTCTCCGGCAACAAGTCGGTGAAAGATGACATGCTCAAGCAGAACCTGGAAGCCTCCGGCGTCCGGGTGGGCGAGGCGCTCGACCGCACCACGATCTCCAGCATTGAAAAAGGGCTGGAAGACTTCTACTACAGCGTCGGTAAATACAGCGCCTCGGTGAAAGCCGTAGTCACGCCGTTGCCGCGCAACCGTGTCGACCTGAAACTGGTGTTCACGGAAGGGGTCTCCGCCAAGATTCAACAAATCAACATCGTCGGCAACCATGCTTTCACCAACGACGAACTGATCTCACGCTTCCAACTGCGTGACGAAGTGCCGTGGTGGAACCTGGTCGGCGACCGCAAATACCAGAAGCAGAAACTGGCGGGCGATCTCGAAACCCTGCGCAGCTTCTATCTGGATCGCGGCTATGCCCGCTTCAACATCGATTCTACCCAGGTGAGCCTGACGCCGGATAAAAAAGGCATCTACATCACCATCAACATCACCGAAGGCGAGCAGTACAAGCTTTCCGATGTTGTCGTGAACGGCAACCTGGCCGGCCACTCGGCGGAAGTCGCTCAGATCACCAAAATTGAGCCAGGCGAGCTGTACAACGGCAGCAAGGTGACCAAAATGGAAGACAACATCAAAACGATGTTGGGCCGTTATGGTTACGCCTACCCGCGCGTCGGCACTCAGCCTGAGATCAACGACGCGGATAAAACCGTCAAGCTGCACGTCAACGTTGACGCGGGCAACCGCTTCTACGTGCGTCGCATCAAGTTCGAAGGTAACGACACCAGCAAGGATTCCGTACTGCGTCGCGAAATGCGCCAGATGGAAGGCGCCTGGCTCGGCAACGAGCAGGTCGAGCAGGGTAAAGAGCGTCTGAACCGTCTGGGCTATTTCGAAACGGTTGACGTGGAAACCCAGCGCGTGCCGGGCACCGCCGATCAGGTCGACGTGACCTATAAGGTGAAAGAACGCAACACCGGTACCTTTAACTTCGGCGTCGGTTACGGCACCGAGAGCGGCGTCAGCTTCCAGGCCGGCGTGCAGCAGGATAACTGGTTGGGTACCGGCTACTCGGTCGGCATCAGCGGCACCAAGAACGACTACCAGACCTATACCGAACTGTCGGTCACCAACCCGTACTTCACCGTTGACGGTGTGAGCCTGGGCGGCCGCATCTTCTACAACGACTTTAAGGCGGATGACGCGGATCTGTCGGACTATACCAACAAGAGTTACGGTATCGACGGTACGCTGGGCTTCCCGATCAACGAAAACAACTCGTTGCGCACCGGCCTGGGCTACGTCCACAACGGTCTGTCGAACATGCAGCCGCAGATCGCCATGTGGCGTTACCTCGACTCGATGGGCGTGGATGCGAACAAGACCGACCGCGCCAGCTACTCGACGGACGACTTTACGCTGAACCTGGGCTGGACCTATAACAACCTGGACCGCGGCTACTTCCCGACCTCGGGTAACCGCACCACGTTGAACGGCAAGGTCACCATTCCGGGCTCGGACAACGAATACTACAAGGTGACGCTGGACAGCGTACAGTACGTGCCGATCAACGACGACCGCACCTGGGTGCTGTTGGGTCGCGGCCGTCTGGGTTACGCGGATGGGCTGGGCGGCAAGGAAATGCCGTTCTATGAGAACTTCTATGCCGGTGGTTCGAGCACCGTGCGCGGCTTCCAGTCCAACACCATTGGTCCGAAGGCGGTGTACTACAACTCCAACTCGTACCAGTGTCAGTTCAACGCCGGCAGCACGACCGATCGTCAGAGCATCTGTAGCTCGGATGACGCGGTAGGCGGTAACGCCATGGCGGTCGCCAGCCTGGAGCTGATCACCCCGACGCCGTTCATCAGCGAGAAATACGCCAACTCGGTGCGGACGTCGCTGTTCATCGATGCCGGTACCGTGTGGGACACCAAGTGGAAGAATACCAACGAAACGCTGATGTACGGCGTGCCGGACTACAGCAAAGCCAGTAATATTCGTTCTTCCGCCGGTATCGCGCTGCAGTGGATGTCGCCACTGGGGCCGTTGGTGTTCTCTTACGCCAACCCGATCAAGAAATACGAAGGCGACAAGTCCGAACAGTTCCAGTTTAACATCGGTAAGACCTGGTAACGGGTCTCGCCTCTGGGCATAACAGTTATTAAGAATCGCAATGGCCAGGCGCCCGCCGGCAGAGGGAGATGATTCTCATTGTTTGGTGGGACAAGTCTGGCAAATTGTGTACTTCAGTGTCATATGACACAAATGGGTGATGGTAAGGAGTTTATAGTGAAAAAGTGGTTGTGTGCCGCAGGCCTCGGTTTAGCAATGGCTGCTTCAGCTGGCGTTCAGGCAGCAGATAAGATCGCTGTCGTTAACGTCTCCAGCATTTTCCAACAGCTGCCGGCCCGCGAAACGGTCGCTAAACAGCTGGAAAACGAGTTTAAAGGCCGTGCAAGCGAACTCCAGAACATGGAACGTAGCCTGCAGACCAAAATGCAGCGTCTGCAGCGTGACGGCGCTACCATGAAAGCCAGCGATCGCAGCAAGTTGGAAAAAGACGTGATGGCGCAGCGCGAGCAGTTCTCTCAGAAAGCGCAGGCTTTCGAGCAGGACAACCGTCGTCGCCAGATGGAAGAGCGTAACAAGATCCTGAGCCGCATTCAGGACGCGGTGAAATCTGTCGCCAGCAAAGGCGGTTATGACGTGGTGATCGACGCCAACGCCGTTGCCTATGCAGACTCTTCCAAAGATATCACTGCTGACGTGCTGAAACAGGTTAAATAACACATGCTTTCAATTCGACTGGCTGATTTAGCGCAGCAGTTGGATGCACAATTGCACGGTGATGGCGATCTCGTCATCACCGGCATTGCTTCTATGCATTCGGCACAGCCTGGCCAAATCACGTTTTTGTCAAACAGCCGCTATCAAGAGCAGCTGTCTTCCTGCCAGGCAAGCGCCGTGGTGCTTACCGAAGCGGATTTACCACACTGCCGTGCTGCGGCGCTGGTGGTTAAGAACCCTTACCTGACCTATGCGCGCATGGCGCAGCTGATGGACACCACGCCGTCGCCGGCCCAGGATATCGCGCCAAGCGCGGTGATCTCACCTGAAGCGCAGCTGGGGCAGAACGTCGCCATTGGGGCGAACACGGTGATCGAGTCGGGTGCGGTGCTTGGCGATAACGTGGTTATCGGCCCGGGCTGCTTCATCGGCAAACACGCACGCATCGGCGCGGGAACGCGTCTGTGGGCGAACGTCACGATTTATCATGCGGTCGAAATCGGCCAGCGTTGCCTGATCCAGTCGGGCACCGTGATCGGCGCAGACGGTTTCGGCTATGCGAATGAGCGCGGCGAGTGGATCAAAATCCCTCAGTTGGGCACGGTGATTATCGGCGATCGCGTCGAAATCGGCGCTTGCACCACCATTGACCGCGGCGCTTTGGATAACACCCAAATCGGGAATGGTGTTATCATCGACAACCAATGCCAGATTGCACATAACGTCGTGATTGGCGACAATACCGCCGTCGCCGGCGGTGTGATCATGGCCGGCAGCCTGAAAATCGGCCGCTACTGCCAGATTGGCGGTGCCAGCGTGATCAACGGTCACATGGAAATTGCCGACAAGGTGGTTGTCACCGGAATGGGAATGGTTATGCGACCAATCACCGAACCTGGGGTATACTCTTCGGGCATTCCGTTGCAGCCTAACAAGGTTTGGCGTAAAACCGCTGCGTTGGTGATGAATATCGATGAGATCAGCAAACGCTTGAAAGCTGTCGAACGTAAAGTCGGAAAAGACTAATCATTGCCGCCCGCCCTAGCGGGTACAAAACGAAACGCGTTGGTCGTGAGACCAAAAGCGCAAAGAGATGTTAATTTGCGGCCTGCATGATGATCTCCTTTTGGGGTCAGCGCAGGCCGTGTTGTTGATGCCATCAGTTTTTAGAGACAGGAAGAGTATTTTGACTACTGACACTCATACTCTGGATATTGCAGAAATTTTGGATCTGCTTCCTCACCGTTACCCGTTCTTGCTGGTCGACCGCGTCCTCGAGTTTGAAGAGCACAAATATCTGCGTGCGGTGAAGAACGTATCGGTGAACGAACCGTTTTTCCAGGGCCACTTCCCTGGCAAACCGATTTTCCCAGGCGTATTGATCCTGGAAGCCATGGCGCAGGCCACCGGTATCCTGGCGTTTAAAAGCGTCGGCAAACTGGAGCCGGGCGAGCTGTATTACTTCGCCGGTATCGACGAAGCACGCTTCAAGCGCCCTGTGGTGCCAGGCGATCAGATGGTCATGGAAGTCACCTTCGAGAAAACTCGCCGCGGTCTGACTCGCTTCAAAGGCGTGGCGACCGTTGACGGTAAAATTGTCTGCGAAGCAACCATGATGTGTGCCCGCAGCCGGGAGGCTTAATCCGTGATTGACCAAACCGCCTTTATCCATCCTAGCGCGATAGTCGAAGAGGGCGCCGTGATCGGCGCCAACGTGCATATCGGCCCTTTCTGCTACGTCGGCTCCCAGGTGGAAATCGGCGCCGGCACGGTGCTGAAATCCCACGTGGTGGTGAACGGTATTACCAAGATTGGCTGCGATAACCAGATTTATCAGTTCGCTTCCATCGGTGAAGTGAACCAGGATCTGAAATACGCAGGCGAACCGACGCGCGTTGAAGTGGGCGATCGCAACCGCATCCGCGAAAGCGTCACCATTCACCGCGGCACTGCGCAGGGCACCGGCCTGACCAAAGTGGGCAACGATAACCTGCTGATGGTCAATGTGCACGTTGCCCACGACTGTGTGGTCGGCAATTCTTGCGTGTTGGCCAACAATGCCACGCTGGCGGGGCATGTGGAAATCGACGATCACGCCATTATCGGCGGCATGACGGCGATCCACCAGTTCTGCATTATCGGTGCGCATGTGATGGTAGGCGGTTGTTCCGGTGTCGCTCAGGACGTGCCTCCATTCGTCATCGCTCAGGGCAACCACGCTACGCCATTTGGCGTCAACGCGGTCGGCCTGAAGCGCCGCGGTTTTGATAAGGATGAAATGCAGGCGATCCGCAACGCCTACAAAATCCTGTATCGCAGTGAAAAAACGCTGGATGAAGCGAAGGCGGAAATCGAAGCCCTGGCCAAAGAGCAGCCGGTGGTGCAGCAGTACCTCGATTTCTTCACCCGTTCCACCCGCGGCATCATTCGCTGAGCTATGTCGAATCGTCCATTGACTATCGGACTGGTCGCCGGAGAAACCTCCGGTGACATTCTCGGCGCCGGTTTGATCCGCGCGCTCAAGGCGCAGATCCCCGACGCGCGTTTCGTTGGCGTCGCCGGTCCGCTAATGCAGGCCGAAGGCTGCGAAGCCTGGTACGAAATGGAAGAGCTGGCGGTCATGGGCGTGGTGGAAGTGCTCGAGCGCTTGCCACGCCTCTTGAAGATCCGCAAGGATCTCACTCGCCGCTTCGGTGAGCTGCGGCCGGACGTGTTTGTCGGCATCGACGCGCCGGACTTCAACATCACGCTGGAAGGCCGCCTCAAGCAGCGCGGCATTCGCACCATCCACTACGTCAGCCCGTCCGTGTGGGCCTGGCGGCAAAAGCGCGTTTTCAAAATTGGCAAAGCCACCGATTTGGTGCTGGCCTTTCTCCCTTTCGAAAAAGCGTTTTACGATCGTTTCAACGTCCCTTGCCGGTTTATCGGCCACACCATGGCGGACGCCATGCCGCTGCAGCCCGATCGGTTGGCGGCGCGTGCTCAGCTTGGCATCGCTCCGCAGGCGCGCTGTTTGGCCTTGCTGCCGGGCAGCCGCGGCGCCGAAGTCGAGATGCTGAGCGCCGACTTCCTCAAAACCGCGCAGCTGCTGCGCACGCGTTATCCCGAGCTGGAAGTGGTGGTGCCGCTGGTTAACGCCAAACGGCGCGAGCAGTTTGAGCGCATCAAGGCCGAGGTTGCGCCGGATCTGACGGTACATCTGCTGAACGGCCAGGGGCGCGAGGCGATGATCGCCAGCGACGCGGCGCTGCTGGCGTCCGGCACGGCGGCGCTGGAGTGCATGCTGGCCAAGTGCCCGATGGTGGTGGGCTATCGCATGAAGCCGTTCACTTTCTGGCTGGCGCAGAAGCTGGTGAAAACGCCTTACGTTTCGCTGCCGAATCTGTTGGCGGGGCGCGAAATTGTCACCGAGCTGCTGCAGCATGACTGCGTGCCGGACAAACTGGCCGCCGCCGTGATGCCACTGTTGGAAGAGAGCCCGGAAACCGACGCGCTGAAACAAACTTTCCTTACCTTGCACCAAAGCATTCGTTGCGGTGCGGACGAACAGGCCGCTCAGGCTGTGTTGGAGCTGGCGAAAGCATGATTGAACCCTTTATCTATCCCGCTGCCACGCTGATTGCCGGTGTGGACGAAGTGGGCCGCGGCCCGTTGGTCGGCGCGGTGGTCACCGCTGCCGTGATCCTCGATCCGGCGCAGCCGATCGTCGGTCTGGCGGACTCCAAGAAACTCAGTGAAAAACGCCGCCTGGCGCTGTATGACGAAATCGTCGCCAAGGCGCTCTCCTGGAGCCTGGGGCGCGCCGAACCGGCGGAAATCGACCAGCTGAATATTTTGCACGCCACCATGTTGGCGATGCAGCGCGCGGTGGCCGGGTTGCATATCGCGCCGGACATGGTTTTAATCGACGGTAACCGTTGCCCGAACCTGCCGATGCGTTCGCAGGCGGTGGTGAAGGGCGACAGCCGTGTGGCGGAGATCAGCGCGGCGTCCATTCTGGCGAAGGTCACGCGCGATCGCGAAATGGCCGAGCTGGACAGCGAGTTCCCGGACTACGGTTTCGCGCAGCATAAAGGCTACCCGACCGCCTTCCACCTGGAGCGGCTGGCCGCGCTGGGCGCCACCGAGCATCACCGCCGCAGCTTCGCGCCGGTGAAAAGAGCGCTGGCGCTGTAGTCTGCGGGCCTGACCGGGCTCGACGATAGCATTAACCCGGGCTCAGCCTGCTGAGCCCCTTCAATCAGGTATCTGGAGATGGCCGAACCTCGTTTTATTCACCTGCGCGTCCACAGTGACTACTCCATGATTGATGGATTGGCCAAGACGGCGCCGCTGGTGAAAAGAGCCGCCGCGTTAGCCATGCCTGCTCTGGCAATCACTGATTTCACCAACCTGTGCGGGCTGGTGAAGTTCTACGGCAGCGCGCACGGCGCCGGGATCAAACCGATCATCGGCGCGGATTTCCATGTGCAAAGCGATGAGCTGGGCGACGAACTGGCTCAGCTGACGGTGCTGGCCAGCAACAACGAAGGCTACCAGAACCTGACGCTGCTGATTTCCCGCGCCTATCAGCGTGGCTACGGCGCCGCCGGCCCGACCATTGATCGCGACTGGCTGATTGAACATCGCGAAGGGCTGATCCTGCTTTCCGGCGCGCGTCAGGGCGACGTCGGCAAGTTCCTGCTGCGCGGTAACCAGGCGCAGGTGGATCAATGCCTGGACTTCTACCAACAGTATTTCCCGGACTGTTACTACCTGGAACTGATCCGCACCGGCCGCCCGGACGAAGAGAACTATCTGCATGCGGCGGTGGCGCTGGCCACCGAGCGCGGTTTGCCGGTGGTGGCCACCAACGACGTGCGCTTCCTGGTGGAAGACGATTTTGACGCTCATGAAATTCGCGTCGCCATTCACGACGGTTTTACGCTGGACGATCCCAAGCGGCCACGCAACTACAGCCCGCAGCAATACATGCGCAGCGAAGACGAGATGTGCGAGCTGTTCGCCGACATCCCGGAAGCGCTGCTGAACAGCGTCGAGATCGCCAAGCGCTGTAACGTCACCATTCGCCTCGGCGAATACTTCCTGCCGCAGTTCCCAACCGGCGATATGAGCACCGAGGACTTCCTGGTGCTCAAATCTAAAGAAGGGCTGGAAGAGCGTCTCGAGTTCCTGTTCCCCGATCCTGAAGTGCGCGCGCAGCGCCGCCCGGAATACGACGAGCGTCTGGACGTCGAGCTGAAGGTGATCAACCAGATGGGGTTCCCCGGCTACTTCCTGATCGTGATGGAGTTTATCCAGTGGTCAAAGGACAACAACGTGCCGGTAGGCCCAGGGCGCGGCTCCGGCGCCGGTTCTCTGGTGGCCTATGCGTTGAAAATCACCGACCTCGATCCGCTGGAATTCGACCTGCTGTTCGAACGCTTCCTGAACCCGGAACGTGTTTCGATGCCCGACTTCGACGTCGACTTCTGCATGGAGAAGCGCGACCAGGTGATCGAGCACGTGGCGGAGATGTACGGCCGCGAAGCGGTATCGCAGATCATCACCTTCGGGACCATGGCGGCGAAAGCGGTTATCCGCGACGTAGGCCGGGTGCTGGGGCACCCGTACGGCTTCGTCGATCGCATCTCCAAACTGGTGCCGCCGGATCCGGGCATGACGCTGGAGAAAGCCTTTGCCGCCGAACCGCAGCTGCCGGAGATTTACGAGGCCGATGAAGAGGTCAAGGCGCTGATCGACATGGCGCGCAAGCTGGAAGGGGTAACGCGCAACGCCGGTAAACACGCCGGTGGCGTGGTGATCGCGCCGACCAAGATCACCGACTTCGCGCCGCTGTACTGCGACGCCGAAGGGCACCATCCGGTGACCCAGTTCGACAAGAACGACGTGGAATACGCCGGGCTGGTGAAGTTCGACTTCCTCGGCCTGCGTACTCTGACCATCATCGACTGGGCGCTGGAAATGATCAACGCCCGGCGCGCCAAGACCGGGCTGGAACCGATCGACATCGCCGCCATTCCGCTCGACGACAAGAAAAGCTTCGACATGCTGCAGCGCTCGGAAACCACGGCGGTGTTCCAGCTTGAATCGCGCGGCATGAAAGATTTGATCAAACGCCTGAAGCCCGACTGCTTCGAAGACATGATCGCACTGGTGGCGCTGTTCCGTCCGGGGCCGCTGCAGTCGGGGATGGTGGATAACTTCATCGACCGCAAGCACGGCCGCGAAGAGATCTCCTACCCGGACATTCAGTGGCAGCACGAGTCGCTCAAGCCGGTGCTGGAACCGACCTACGGCATCATCCTGTATCAGGAACAGGTGATGCAGATTGCCCAGGTGTTGGCCGGCTACACCTTGGGTGGCGCGGACATGCTGCGTCGTGCGATGGGTAAAAAGAACCCGGTCGAAATGGCCAAGCAGCGCGGCGGCTTTGAAGACGGCGCGAAATCGCGCGGCATCGACGGTGAACTGTCGGTGAAAATCTTCGACCTGGTGGAGAAATTCGCCGGTTACGGCTTCAACAAATCGCACTCCGCCGCCTATGCGTTGGTGTCGTATCAGACGCTGTGGCTGAAGGCGCACTACCCGGCCGAGTTTATGGCGGCGGTCATGACCGCCGATATGGACAACACCGACAAAGTGGTTGGGCTGGTGGACGAATGTTGGCGCATGGGGCTGAAGATCCTGCCGCCGGACATCAACAGTGGCCTGTATCACTTCCACGTCAACGACGATGGCGAGATCGTTTATGGCATCGGCGCGATCAAGGGCGTGGGGGAAGGGCCGATCGAGGCCATTATCGAGGCGCGCAACAGCGGCGAACAAGGTTACTTCAAAGACCTGTTCGACCTGTGCGCGCGCTCTGACATCAAGAAACTGAACCGCCGCATTCTGGAAAAACTGATCATGTCCGGGGCGTTCGATCGCCTTGGGCCGCACCGCGCCGCGCTGATGAATTCGCTCGGCGACGCGTTGAAAGCGGCGGATCAGCATGCGAAAGCCGAAGCTATTGGCCAGGTGGATATGTTTGGCGTACTGGCGGAAGCGCCGGAGCAGGTGGAGCAATCCTACGCCAATATTGCGCCCTGGCCAGAGCAGGTGGTGCTGGACGGTGAGCGGGAGACGCTGGGGCTCTACCTGACTGGCCACCCGATCACCCAGTACCTGAAGGAAATCGAACGTTACGCCGGTGGCCAGCGTTTGAAAGACATGCACCCGACGGATCGGGGCAAAATGACTACCGCCGTCGGGTTGGTGGTCGCCGCGCGGGTCATGGTGACCAAGCGCGGCAACCGTATCGGCATTTGCACGCTGGATGACCGTTCGGGCCGTCTGGAAGTGATGCTATTCACCGAAGCGCTAGAAAAATACCAGCATTTGTTGGAAAAAGACCGTATCCTTATCGCCAGTGGACAGGTCAGCTTTGATGACTTTAGCGGCGGGCTTAAAATGATGGCCCGCGAGGTAATGGACATCAGTGAAGCCCGGGAAAAATACGCTCGCGGGCTTGCTATCTCGCTGACTGACAGGCAAATTGATGACCAGCTTTTGAACCGTCTCCGTCAGTCGTTGGAACCCCATCGCTCGGGGACGATTCCAGTGCATCTCTACTATCAACGGGAAGATGCACGAGCCAAGCTGCGTTTTGGCGCAACCTGGCGCGTGACGCCCACCGACCGCTTGTTGATCGATTTGCGGACGTTGGTAGGCAATGAGCAGGTGGACTTGGAATTTGACTAAAATAGGAATGCTATGAGTCTGAATTTTCTTGATTTTGAACAGCCGATTGCAGAGCTGGAAGCGAAAATTGACTCGCTGACTGCAGTCAGCCGTCAAGACGAAAAATTAGATATTAATCTGGACGAAGAGGTTCAGCGCCTGCGTGAAAAGAGCGTTGAGCTGACGCGCAAGATTTTTGCCGATCTTGGGGCCTGGCAGATTGCCCAATTGGCACGCCACCCGCGCCGTCCTTATACCCTGGATTATATCAAACACATCTTTACCGACTTCGAAGAGTTGGCGGGCGATCGCGCTTACGCTGACGACAAAGCGATCGTCGGTGGCATTGCGCGCCTGGATGGCCGCCCGGTGATGATCATCGGGCACCAGAAAGGCCGTGAAACCAAAGAGAAGATCCGCCGCAACTTCGGCATGCCGGCGCCGGAAGGTTACCGTAAGGCGCTGCGCCTGATGGAAATGGCCGCCCGCTTCAAGATGCCGCTCATCACCTTTATCGATACTCCGGGCGCTTATCCGGGCGTGGGTGCGGAAGAACGCGGCCAGTCAGAAGCCATCGCGCGCAACCTGCGTGAGATGTCGCGTCTGAACATCCCGGTCATCTGCACCGTCATCGGCGAAGGTGGCTCCGGCGGCGCGCTGGCGATCGGCGTGGGCGATAAAGTGAACATGCTGCAGTACAGCACCTACTCGGTGATTTCGCCGGAAGGCTGTGCCTCCATCCTGTGGAAGAGTGCCGACAAGGCACCGCTGGCCGCAGAAGCGATGGGCATTACCGCACCGCGTCTGAAAGAGTTAAAGCTGATCGATTCGGTAATCCCGGAGCCGCTGGGTTCCGCGCACCGCGACGTGCCGGCGATGGCTGCCGCGCTGAAAGCGCAGCTGCTGGCCGATCTGAAAGATCTGGATGGTCTGAACGACGAAGAGTTGCTCAACCGTCGCTACCAGCGTTTGATGAACTACGGCTACTGCTGAGTTCTGTTCTTCGCTGCAAGAAACCGCCTCCGGGCGGTTTTTTTTTGGCTACACACCGCCGGATTTTCGTGGTGTTATAGAGACTTGGCCGTTAACTGACAGGAGCTGCCGATGAATATCATCGCCATCATGGGCCCGACGGGCGTCTACTACAAAGATGAGCCGATCCGCGAGCTCCACGCTGCGCTGGCCACCATGGGATTCCAACTGGTGTACCCCAAAAACAGCGGTGACCTGCTGAAGCTGATCGAAGCCAATGCCCGCATCTGTGGGGTGATCTTCGACTGGGACGACTACAGCCTGGAGCTGTGCAGCGAGATCAACGAGCTGAACGAATACCTACCGCTGTACGCCTTTATCAATACCCACTCCACCTTCGACGTCAGCCTGCATGAAATGCGCATGGTGCTCTATTTCTTCGAGTATGGCCTGAATGCGGCGGACGATATCGCGCAGCGCATCCAGCAGTACACCGCAGAATATATTGATACCATTACGCCGCCGCTGACCAAGGCGCTGTTCAACTACGTGCGCGAAGGGAAGTACACCTTCTGCACGCCGGGCCACATGGCCGGCACCGCGTTCCAAAAAAGCCCGGTGGGCTGCCTGTTCTATGACTTTTTCGGCGCCAATACCCTGAAGGCCGACATTTCGATTTCAGTCACCGAGCTCGGCTCGCTGTTGGATCACACCGGGCCGCACCTCGAGGCCGAAGAGTATATTGCGCGTACTTTCAACGCCGAGCAGAGCTATCTGGTTACCAACGGCACCTCCACCGCCAACAAGATCGTCGGCATGTATTCGGCGCCGGCGGGCAGCACGGTGCTGATCGACCGCAACTGCCACAAATCGCTGTGCCACTTGCTGATGATGAGCGATATTGTGCCGATCTATCTGCGCCCGCTGCGCAACGCCTACGGCATCCTTGGCGGCATTCCGCAGCGCGAGTTCACCCGCGCCAGCATCGCCGCTCGGGTGCAGGAGACCCCGAACGCCACCTGGCCGGTGCATGCGGTGATCACCAATTCCACCTATGACGGCCTGCTGTATAACACCGACTACATCAAGCAGACGCTGGCAGTGCCGTCGATCCACTTCGACTCCGCCTGGGTACCTTACACCAACTTCCATCCGATTTACGACGGCAAGAGCGGCATGAGCGGCGATCGGGTGCCCGGTAAGGTCATCTACGAAACTCAATCCACCCACAAGCTGCTGGCGGCCTTCTCCCAGGCCTCGATGATTCATATCAAGGGCGACTACGACGAGAGCACCTTCAACGAAGCCTACATGATGCACACCACCACCTCGCCGCACTATGGCATTGTGGCATCGATGGAGACCGCCGCCGCCATGCTGCGCGGCAACCCGGGGCGCCGCTTGATCAATCGATCGGTGGAGCGCGCGCTGCATTTTCGCCGTGAAGTGCAGCGGCTGCGCGAGGAGAGCGACAGTTGGTTCTTTGACATTTGGCAGCCGGAGGAGATCGATGAGGCGCAGTGTTGGCCATTGGATCCTGACGATAACTGGCACGGCTTCGGCCAGACCGATCGCGATCATATGTACCTCGATCCGATCAAGGTGACGATCCTGACGCCGGGCATGAACGAGCTGGGTGCGCTGGAGGAAGAGGGGATCCCGGCGGCGCTGGTGGCGAAGTATCTCGACGAGCGCGGCATCGTGGTGGAGAAGACCGGGCCGTACAACCTGCTGTTCCTGTTCAGCATCGGCATCGACAAAACCAAGGCGATGAGCCTGTTGCGCGGCCTGACTGATTTCAAGCGCGCCTACGATCTCAACCTGCGGGTGAAGAATATGCTGCCGGATCTGTACGCCGAGGATCCGGATTTTTATCGCCATATGCGTATCCAGGATCTGGCTGCCGGCATTCATCGGCTGATCCGCCAACACGATCTGCCGCGCCTGATGCAGCGGGCGTTCGACGTGCTGCCTGAAATGAAGCTGACGCCGCACCAGATGTTCCAGGAGCAGGTGCGCGGCAATGTGGAAACCTGCGAGCTGGATCAGTTGGTGGGCAAGGTGGCGGCCAATATGATCCTGCCTTATCCGCCGGGCGTGCCGCTGGTGATGCCGGGAGAAATGATCACCGAAGAGAGCCGGGCGGTGCTCGATTTCCTGCTGATGCTGTGCTCTATCGGTGAGCGCTATCCCGGTTTTGAAACCGACATCCACGGCGCCAAACTGACGGAGGACGGGCGCTATCTGGTGAAGGTGTTGAAAGCGCCAGCATAATCGTTTAGGCGAATTCTCGGCAGATCAGGTTCACGCTGTCGAGCGGCAGCGGTTCCTGTGTCAGGCCGCAAAACGGTTGGCCATTGCGCTGCTGGTGATAGCGGCAGCGGTGGCATTCGCCGAACAGCGCCGCATTTTCCTGCCGCTGCAGTTGGCGCAGCAGCTGGGTTAACAGCGCCTGCAACTGTTCGCCGTCCTGCTGCATGGCGTCTTGCGCCTGCTGCAGATAGGCAGGAGGAAACAGAGTCTCCATTAAACTTCGCGATTTTTCTGTCAGCCGCAGCCGCACGCTGCGGCGATCCTTTGCGTCCGCCGTGCGGGCGATCATGCCGTTCAGCTCCAGCTTTTTCAGCGATTGGGACACCGTTCCCTTGGTCAGGCCAAGGTATTCCGCCACGGCCATCGGCGTGTTGGAGTAATGATTACAGCGTGCCAGATAGTAGAGCGCGCTCAGCTGCACCGGCGGCAGGCTTTCCAATTCTTCGTGGCTGCGCAGCCAGCTGCGTTGCAGGCTATTCAGGCGTTCAAGCAGATCAAACAGTTTTAGCATCGTATCCTCATCAGGCTGCGTAAATAGTATCGATTAAAAACTATATTGACAAGTCATTGATGCTGGCATACTGTTCAAATTGTTTCGATTCGAAACAATATGGGTAAGTAAACGTGCCCGAAACCGTCAATACCAAGGAGAATGAGGATGACTAAGGCCGTGTTTTATCATGCCGGCTGCCCGGTATGCGTGAGTGCCGAACAGCAGCTGTTGGGACTGTTGAGCGATAACGTGCAGGTGGAAGTGGTGCACCTGGGGGAACGCCCAACGCGCGTGGCGGAAGCTGAGCGCCTCGGCGTGCAGAGTGTACCGGCGCTGGTGGTCGATGGGCAGGTGCTGCACATCAACTTCGGCGCGGCGTTGGCGGATCTGAAGGCCTGAGACGCCGTGTGCTGAATCATGCCCCGCGGCAATCCGCGGGGTTTTTGCCGTTGACGTCATCGCCGCCGCCGGATACCGTGCCCCATCAGAATGAACAGGAGAGGGTTTCTATGCTGGGATTACGTCAGGTGCATCACATTGCGATCATTGGCGCGAACTACGCTGCCAGTAAGCATTTCTATTGCGATATTCTCGGTTTTACCCTGCTGAGTGAAGTTTACCGCGAGGAGCGCGACTCCTGGAAAGCGGATCTCGCGCTCAACGGACAATACACTATCGAACTGTTTTCTTTCCCTTCGCCGCCGGCCCGCGTCAGCCGCCCGGAGGCCTGCGGCCTGCGCCATCTGGCGTTCAGCGTTGACGACATCGATCGGGCCATCGCCCATCTGCAGGCGGCCGGCGTTGCCTGCGAACCGGTGCGCGTCGATCCCTACACCCAATCCCGCTTTACCTTTTTCAGCGATCCTGATGGTTTACCGTTAGAATTATACGAGAGTTAACGGCTTAATCGCCTCCCGGCGGCCACAGCCGGGGGCGGTTATGCTATGATCGCGCCCTTGCCCTACATGCCTACAGAGTTATTTCCGCCATGCAAGAGCCTGCTTTTCGCGTCGGGGAGTGGCTGGTTACCCCTGCCGACAACACCATCAGCCGAGACGGCCGCCAGAAAACGCTGGAACCGCGCCTGATCGACATGCTGTGCTATTTCGCCCGGCACCCCGATGTGGTGCTGAGCCGCGACGAGCTGATCGACAACGTCTGGAAGCGCAATATCGTCACCAACCACGTGGTGACCCAATGTATTTCAGAGCTGCGCAAATACCTGAAAGACGGCGACAGCGACAGCCCGGAATATATTATCACCGTGCCCAAGCGCGGGTATAAGCTGGCGACGTCGGTGATATGGTGTGAAGAGGGCGAGACGCAACCTGCTCCCGCACAGGCGCCGCAGATCGCGGTGATCATGCATGAGCCGGAAGACGGCAGCGATGACGACGACGAGACGCCGTACGTGCCGCCGAGCCGGCCCCGAACGCCGGTCGCCGCGCCTGGCGAAAAGAAGCCGCGCTTTTATCTCCGCTCGACGTTCTGGGTGTGGCTGGCGTTTCTGGCGGCGCTCAGCGTCTGCGTGGCGTTTGTCGGCATCGCCACGCTGTCGCAGCGCGTGCCGGTTTCGACCATGCCGGTGCTGCTCAACCCGCGCGATATCGATATTCGCATTCAGGGCGGCGAGAGCTGCAGCAACTGGATGCCGCAGCTCTCTTATGTGGTGGGCGTCAGCGAGCTGATCACCGATTCGCTGAACACCTACTCGACCTTCCTGGTGCACGACCAGACCAACTATAACTATTCCGGCCCCAGCAACTCGGGCAAGTCGCTGTATATCGAGTTCGTCAATCAGCGCCACTACCGCGCCCAGCAGTGTTTCCTGTCCGTGCGGCTGGTGGATAACGCCGACAGCTCAATCATGTTGGACAAGCGTTACTTCATTACCGCCGATAACCAGCTGAAGATCCAAAGCGATTTCCTCGCCAGCCTGTCCACGGCGCTGAAGCAGCCCTGGCCGCCGCAGTTGGAGCAGCGTCTGGCGCAGCTGCTGCCCGACAACGGGCCGCTGCTGCAGCGCTTCTACCAGGCACATCAATTGTTGATCCACGGTGATGCCGATTCGTTGACTCGCGCCAGCGCTCAGCTGAGCGAGCTGATTAAAAGCGCGCCGAATTTCCACTACCTGCTGGCGGAAAAGGCGCTGGTGGATGTGCTGCGCAATTCTTACCAACCGTTCGACAGCCAGGCCTTGGCACAATTGCGCGCCGATATCAGCCATCTGACGACGATCCCCGAATTGAAAAACACGCCGATCATGCAGCAAGTTCTGGCGGTCGATGCGTTGGCGCAGGGGCGCATTGACGAGGCGCACCGGGCGATCGATCTGGGGATTGAGTTGCAAATGTCGTGGCTGAATTATGTGTTGCTGGGCAAAGTGTATGAAATGCAGGGGCAGAATCATTTGGCGGCGGATTCTTATATTACCGCGTTCAATTTGCGCCCCGGTGAGGATACCTTGCATTGGATCACCAATGGCGTATTCCAGACGTCATTGACCAACGTGGTGCCTTATTTAAATAACTACCAGCACCAATAATTAACCGATACTACGCCGCCATTATTCTCCGGGAATGCTGTCGGCGTTATTTATTGGTGAAGACATGTTGCGCCATTGTGTTATTTTGCTGCGTAATATTGTTCCTTTTCTGTCGTTTGTTATTCATTATTAACCTGGGCATCATTCTGTTTTTAAACGATGTTTATCTTTTCTTTAGCAAACCTTTTTATCTTGATGTGTTAATCAAAAACCTCAGGTTATCATTTGTATGATCATGAGCGTAATCTCACTTTATCTTTAGGACTTTATTCCCCCCGATGGTTAGCATCCTGACTATCAAGCCGGCTCATTAAAATCTTTTATTTATGGGTGTGGCTTATAAGAAACGTAAATCAGGAGAAACTGACCATGGCTTCACCCAAGAAAATAGGGCTTATTGCCTGCACCGGCGTCGTCGCCGGCAATATGATGGGGAGCGGGATTGCCTTATTGCCCGCCAACCTGGCGAGTCTCGGATCCATCGCCATTTGGGGGTGGGTGATCTCGATTATCGGGGCGATGTCGCTGGCCTATGTGTATGCCCGTCTCGCCACCAAAAACCCGCAGCAGGGCGGCCCTATCGCCTACGCCGGTGAAATTTCCCCGGCCTTCGGTTTCCAGACCGGCGTGCTTTATTACCATGCCAACTGGATCGGTAACCTGGCCATCGGCATTACCGCCGTTTCTTATCTCTCCACCTTCTTCCCGGCGCTGAACAACCCGATACCTGCCGGTATCGCCTGTATCGCCATCGTGTGGGTCTTCACCTTCGTCAACATGCTGGGCGGAACCTGGGTCAGCCGTTTGACTACCCTGGGCCTGGTATTGGTGCTGATCCCGGTGATCGTGACCGCCACCCTCGGCTGGCACTGGTTTGACGCCGCCACCTACCAGGCTAACTGGAATACCTCCGGCACCACCGACAGCCATGCGGTCATCAAAAGTATTCTGCTGTGCCTGTGGGCGTTCATCGGCGTGGAGTCCGCAGCGGTCAGCACAGGCATGGTGAAAAACCCGAAACGCACCGTGCCGCTGGCGACCATGCTCGGCACCGGTTTGGCGGGCATCATCTACATCGCCGCCACCCAGGTGATCAGCGGCATGTTCCCGGCGTCTGAAATGGCCGCCAGCGGCGCGCCGTTCGCCATCAGCGCCTCGGCGATTATGGGCAACTGGGCCGCACCGATGGTTTCCGCGTTCACCGCCTTTGCCTGCCTGACCTCGCTCGGGTCATGGATGATGCTGGTCGGCCAGGCCGGGGTGCGCGCCGCCAACGACGGCAACTTCCCGAAAGTGTACGGCGAGCTGGATAAAAACGGCATTCCGAAAAAAGGCCTGCTGCTGGCCGGCTGCAAAATGACCGCGCTGATGGTGCTGATCACCCTGATGAGCTCCGCCGGCGGCAAGGCTTCCGACCTGTTCGGCGAGCTGACCGGCATCGCGGTGCTGCTGACCATGCTGCCTTACTTCTATTCCTGCGTAGATCTGATCCGCTTCGAAGGGGTCAACGTGCGCAACCTGCTGAGCCTGATCGCTTCGGTGTGCGGCTGCGGCTTCTGCTTCATCGCGCTGATGGGCGCCAACTCATTCGAACTGTCCGGCACCTTTATCATCAGCCTGATTATCCTGATGTTCTACGCCCGGAAAATGAATACCCGCCAGGCTGCCAACGCAGCGGCGGTCGATGAAAACACCACGGCCAAAGCGCACTGATTCGCGTCCGCTGACCGACTGAATTTACCCAGCCCCTTTCTTTCCGACCTGTCAGCCGCGACGGGAAGGGGCTTGCTTTGCCAGGAGAAATGCATATGAACGTTATCGCCATCATGAATCACATGGGTGTCTACTTCAAAGAAGAGCCTATCCGTGAACTGCATCAGGCGCTGGAAAGTCTGGATTTCCGCATCGTTTACCCTAACGATCGCGAAGACCTGCTGAAACTGATCGAGAACAACGCCCGCCTGTGCGGGGTGATCTTCGACTGGGACAAATACAACCTGGAGCTGTGCGAAGAGATCAGTCAGCTGAACGAGTACATGCCGCTGTACGCGTTCGCCAACACCTATTCCACGCTGGACGTCAGCCTGAACGATCTGCGCATGCAGGTGCGCTTCTTCGAATATGCGCTCGGCGCGGCAACCGACATCGCCGCCAAGATCAAACAGAACACCGACGAGTATATCGACACCATCCTGCCGCCGTTGACCAAGGCGCTGTTTAAATACGTGCGCGAAGGCAAATACACTTTCTGTACGCCGGGCCACATGGGCGGCACCGCGTTCCAGAAGAGCCCGGTGGGCAGCCTGTTCTACGATTTCTTCGGCCCGAACACCATGAAGTCGGATATTTCGATTTCGGTGTCCGAACTGGGGTCGCTGCTGGATCACTCCGGCCCGCACAAAGAGGCGGAGGAGTACATTTCCCGCGTGTTCAACGCCGAACGCAGCTACATGGTCACCAACGGCACCTCCACCGCCAACAAGATCGTCGGCATGTATTCGGCGCCGGCGGGCAGCACGGTGCTGATTGACCGTAACTGCCACAAGTCGCTGACTCACCTGATGATGATGAGCGACATCACGCCGATCTACTTCCGCCCGACCCGCAACGCCTACGGCATCCTCGGCGGCATTCCGCAGAGCGAGTTCCAGCGCGCCACCATCGCCAAGCGCGTGAAGGAGACCCCGAACGCCACCTGGCCGGTGCACGCGGTGATCACCAACTCCACCTATGACGGGCTGCTGTACAACACCGACTTTATCAAGAACACCCTGGACGTGAAGTCGATCCACTTCGATTCCGCCTGGGTGCCTTACACCAACTTCCACCCGATCTATAAAGGCAAGTGCGGCATGAGCGGCGGCCGCGTGGAGGGCAAGGTGATCTACGAAACCCAGTCCACCCACAAACTGCTGGCGGCCTTCTCGCAGGCTTCGATGATTCATGTGAAGGGTGACATCAACGAAGAAACCTTCAACGAAGCCTACATGATGCACACCACCACCTCGCCGCACTACGGCATCGTGGCGTCGACCGAAACCGCCGCGGCGATGATGAAAGGCAACGCCGGCAAGCGCCTGATCAACGGCTCTATCGAGCGCGCGATCAAGTTCCGCAAAGAGATCAAACGCCTGAAAGTCGAGTCCGACGGCTGGTTCTTCGACGTCTGGCAGCCGGAGCATATCGATGAGCCGGAATGCTGGCCGCTGCGCTCCGACAGCGCCTGGCACGGTTTCAAGAACATCGACAACGAACACATGTATCTGGACCCGATCAAGGTCACCATTCTGACGCCGGGGATGAGCAAGGAAGGCGAGATGCAGCCGTTCGGTATCCCGGCCAGCATCGTGGCGAAATACCTCGACGAACGCGGCATCATCGTCGAGAAAACCGGGCCGTACAACCTGCTGTTCCTGTTCAGCATTGGCATCGACAAAACCAAGGCGCTCAGCCTGCTGCGCGCGATGACCGACTTCAAACGCTCGTTCGATCTGAACCTGCGGGTGAAAAACATGCTGCCTTCGCTGTATCACGAAGCGCCTGATTTCTATGAAAACATGCGCATTCAGGATCTGGCGCAGAACATTCACCGCCTGGTGGAGCAGCACAACCTGCCGGACCTGATGTACCGCGCGTTCGAAGTGCTGCCAACCATGGTGATGAATCCGTACCAGGCGTTCCAGAAAGAGCTGCACGGCGAAGTGGAAGAGGTCTATCTGGAAGAGATGGTCGGCAAGGTCAACGCCAATATGATCCTCCCATACCCACCGGGCGTGCCGCTGGTGATGCCGGGCGAAATGCTGACCGAAGAGAGCCGGCCGGTGCTGGAGTTCCTGCAGATGCTGTGCGAAATCGGCGCGCATTATCCGGGTTTTGAAACCGACATTCACGGCGCCTATCGTCAGGCGGACGGACGTTATCGGGTGAAAGTGCTGAAGGCGAAATAACCGCAGCCAATAAGAGGGGAGGCGCTCGCGCTTCCCCTTTGCCGTTCACCGACTGATGGGAGACCTCCATGAAAACACCCTCACAGCCGCGCGCAATCTACTATGTCGTAGCGATACAAATTTGGGAATATTTCAGCTTTTACGGCATGCGTGCGTTATTGATCCTCTATCTGACCCACCAACTCGGCTATACCGACAGCCACGCCATCGATCTCTACAGCGCTTACGCTTCGTTAGTTTACGTCACTCCTATTCTTGGCGGCTGGCTCGCCGACCGCCTGCTGGGCAACCGCGTCGCGGTGATCGCCGGCGCGGCCCTGATGACCCTGGGGCATATCGTGCTTGGCCTGAGCGCGGTCTCCGCCCAGTCGCTCTATCTGGCGCTGGCCATCATCATCTGCGGCTACGGCCTGTTCAAATCCAATATCAGCTGCCTGCTGGGCGAGCTGTATCCGGCGCAGGACTCGCGCCGCGAAGGGGGCTTCTCGCTGCTGTACGCCGCCGGCAACGTCGGATCTATTCTGGCGCCGATCGCCTGCGGGTTGGCGGCCGAACGCTATGGTTGGCACGTCGGCTTTGCGTTGGCCGGGATCGGCATGTTCGCCGGTCTGGTGATTTTTCTGCTGGGCGGACGCCATTTCCGCCACACGCGCGGCGTGAATGCACCGCTGATGCGCGCCAGGAGTCTGGGCTTGCCGCACTGGGGATGGCTGCTGGCGGCGCTGCTGGCGTCGCCGCTGTTCTTCACGCTGCTGTTTGAACGTGGCTGGGCCGGCTATTTGCTCGGGTTGGTGTGCGTGGCGGCGGTGGTGCTGGTGGCGCGCATTATGCTGCGCGCGGACGCCGGCCAGCGCAGGGGGCTGTGGCAGATCGTTGTGCTGATGCTGCTAGGCACGCTGTTCTGGGCCTTTGCCCAGCAGGGCGGCAGCTCCATCAGCCTGTTTATCGATCATTTCGTTGACCGGCGCTGGTTCGGCTGGACGGTGCCGACCGCTTTGTTCCAGTCGGTTAACGCCTGTGCGGTGATGCTGGGCGGCGTGGCGCTGGCCTGGCTGGCGAGTGGCGATGGCGATCGCACGCTGCGCATCTGGTGCAAGTTCGCCTTCGGTCTGCTGTTGATCGGCGCCGGCTTTACGCTGATGGCGCTCAATACGCGGCTACACGGGCCGGGCTCGATGGGGCTGATGATCGCCGGTTTGGCGGTGATGGGCTTTGCCGAACTGTTTATCGATCCGGTGGCGATGGCGCAGATCACCCGGCTGAATATCCCCGGCGCCACCGGCGTGTTGACCGGTATCTATATGCTGGCGACCGGTTCGATCGCCAACTACCTGGCGGGCATCATCGCCAATCAGACCGCCGAGGACCACATCGAAGGGGCGGCGATGCAGGCGTATGGCCGCATTTTCGCCCAGATCGGCTGGGGAGCGGCCGGATGTGCGCTGGCGGTGATCGCGGTGCTGGGCGGCTGGTGGCTGCTGACGCGACGCCAGGCCCGGACGGTTAATGCTTGATTGATGGCGGTAGGCGGGGTTAACGTGCAGCTATGTAGAAGTGACAAAGCCTACCGATGGATACTGATCAATTAACGACGCAGGTGGCGGACCAGCTGGGCGCGCAGCAGCGGCTGCTGGTGGCGTTCAGCGGCGGCCTGGATTCCAGCGTGCTGCTGCATCTGCTGGCGGCGTTGCGCCGCCAACGTCCGGCGCTGCAGCTGCGTGCGCTGCACGTGCATCATGGCCTGAGCGCCTTTGCCGACCGTTGGGTTGAGCATTGCCGCAGCCGGTGTGCCGACTGGCAGATCCCGCTGACGGTGACGCACGTGCAGGTAGATGCCCGCCAGGGCGGCATCGAAGCGGCGGCGCGTGTGGCGCGCTATGCCGCCTTCAGCGCAGCATTGGCGGAGGGCGAAGCGCTGCTCACCGCCCAACACCTTGACGATCAAAGCGAAACCTTCCTGTTGGCGCTCAAGCGCGGCAGCGGGCCGGCGGGGTTGTCGGCGATGGCGGCGCGCGCCACGCTGGGCGAGCACCTGCTGTTGCGGCCGCTGCTGGGCTGTTCGCGTCAAACGCTGGAAAATTACGCGCAACGCCACGGCTTGGCCTGGATAGACGACGACAGCAATCAGGACACGCGCTTCGATCGCAATTTCCTGCGGTTGCAGGTGTTGCCGCAGCTCAACCAGCGCTGGCCGCACTTCGCCTCGGCGGTAGCGCGCAGCGCCGGCCTGTGCGCCGAGCAGGAGCAACTGCTGGACGAACTGCTGGCGGAACCGCTGCAAAGCCTGTTGGCGGCAGATCGCTCATTGGCGATTGACGGCCTGACCGACTGTTCGCCGGTGCGGCGCTTCGCTTTGCTGCGGCGCTGGATCGCATTGTTTAACGTCACCATGCCGGCGCGTGAGCAGCTTCAGCGCCTGTGGGAAGAGGTGGCGCTCAGCCGGGAGGATGCCGAACCGCAGCTGCAGCTCGGCGCCTATCAGATTCGCCGTTTCCGCGGCCGATTGCACCTGTTGCCGCCGCTGGCGGCGCTGCGCGATGTGCATCTGCCCTGGCAGCCCGACCAGCCGCTGACGTTGCCGGACGGGCTGGGGCAGTTGATTGCCGGTGAGGGCGAGCTGGTGCTGCGCGCACCGCAGCCATCGCAACAGGTCAGCGTTCGGTTCGGCGGCGTGCAGGGTGCGGTGCGCATCGTGGGGCGCGTCCATTCGCGGCCGATAAAAAAACTGTGGCAGGAGCTGGGTATTCCTCCCTGGCAGCGTGAACGCATCCCGTTGATTTATTATGATGAGCAGTTGATCGCCGCGCTGGGCGTATTCGTCTGTGAGGCGGGGCAGGTGCCGGAAGGCGAACGCCCGTGGCGATTGCGCTGGGAAAAAAAATCATAATCGCGAGGAGCAATGATGAAGTTTATGGGGATCACGCTGTTGGCCGCCGGCCTGTTCAGCCTGCCGGCGTTGGCGGCGGGGGATGCGGCGGCCGGTCAGGCGAAAGCCGCCGCCTGTGCGGCCTGCCACGGCGCGCAGGGCAAGGTGACGGTGCCGATGTACCCGAATCTGGCCGGGCAGAACGCCATGTACCTGCAGCACGCGTTGCAGGCGTATAAGAAAGGGGAGCGCAACGGCGGCCAGGCCGAGGTGATGAAGGCCTACGTGTCGGGGCTGTCGGATGACGATATCGCCGATCTGGCGGCCTATTACGCCAGCCTGAAGCCTTAAATGACGAGGGCAGCCGTTGGGCTGCCCTGTTGGGATGGGGTTACCGCTGCTCAGTCCGACAGACTGACGACCACGGTACCGATTTCCGGATGACTGAAACTGCTGATATGGTCCAGGCGCAGGTCGCGCTGCTGGCCGTTCTGTTCGATGGTCAGATACTCAACGCGTTTCTTTTGCAGCAGGTCGATCGCCTTGGCCTCGATCACTTCTCCGTCGCGTAACTCCAGCTTCAGAATAAGTTTATGCTGACAGGCGAGTTCCAGGTTGTCGTAGTCATCGCAATTGATGGGTTGGTACTCATCATTCATCAACATAGTCGCTCACCAATAAGTTAGCGGCGGCAAAGGCCGCCTGTTCCCTAACGGAGGACGGTAGCGCATCGTTCGCTGCGACATCGTCCAATGCCTTTAACGCACAAGCCAGCGCATCAGGCACGTAGCCAAGATCTCCACTGCCAATCTCGGCGTAAGTACGGCGTACTAACTCACAGTATTGTTGCACAGTTTCCTCCCTTAAGAACCTCTGCATCATCAAGACTACTATCGCGATGAGGCGCAGGCTCTCGGAGTTTTATCCTATCCTAGACGACTATAGCACAGCTGTTATGGAGTTATCAGCACCCCGGCACGCCTTTCGCACTGCCGCGGCCTGGCCGCGCTGGCGGGGTTTGGCCCTGATCAAGTACACTGTCGCCGGATAATAACGAGGTCACCCATGGCGCTGAAAGCAACCATTTATAAAGCCGCGGTCAATATTGCTGATATGGATCGTCACTTCTACCACGACGCCACGCTGACGCTGGCGCAACACCCGTCCGAAAATGAGCAGCGCATGATGCTGCGCCTGTTGGCCTGGATCTGTCATGCCGACGAGCGGTTGGTGTTCACCAAAGGGCTGAGCGCCGACGACGAGCCGGAGATCTGGCAGCGCAACGACCACAACGGGCTGGAAATGTGGATCGAGATGGGATTACCCGACGAAAAACGCATCCGCAAGGCCTGCAACCAGTCGCCGCGCGTGGTGTTGTACGCTTACGGCGAGCGCGCTGCGCACGTGTGGTGGCAGGGAATGCAGGGTAAGGTGGCCGGCTACAAGAACCTGAGCGTGCGTTTCCTTGACGACGAGCAGTTGGCGCGCCTGACGGCATTGGCCAGCCGCACCATGACGCTGCAGGCAACGCTGCAGGAGGGAACTATTTGGCTGTCCGATGCTCAGAATAGTCTGGAAATCCAGTTTGCCGAGTGGCAGCAGGCACAGGTGTAACCGGTGCTGGAACTGTCAAGAAACGTAGCCATACCGGATAATGAACTGGAATTGACGGCGATCCGCGCACAGGGCGCGGGCGGCCAGCACGTGAACAAAACCTCAACGGCGATCCATTTGCGCTTTGACATCCGGGCATCCAGCCTGCCAGAGTATTATAAGGAAAGGCTGCTGGCGCTGAATCATCATCTCATTACCGCTGATGGCGTAGTGATTATCAAGGCGCAAGAGTATCGCAGTCAGGAATTGAATCGCGAAGCGGCGTTGGCCCGGCTGGTCGCGCTGATTCAGCAGGCGATGGTGGTGGAAAAAACGCGCAAGGCGACCAAGCCGACGAAAGGAGCGAAACTGCGTCGCCTGGAAGGCAAGACGCGTAAAGGCGCCACCAAGGCGCTGCGTGGCAAGGTTCGCACTTAGGAATACATGAACACAGTAGGAGAATAACTGTGAAGAAAATTACGATAGCCCTGTTCTTGGCGGCAGGCGCACTCTCGTTGTTGGGATGCAACAATCATTATCAGCCGAAGGAACAACCGCTGCAGGCGATGCCGCAGAGTTATCAAGGATTGTTGCCTTGCGCCGATTGCGGCGGTCTGGACACGGCGCTGTTCCTGGATGAGGACGGCACCTTTGTGCTGCAGGAAACCTACCGCGACACCAAAGACGGCGATCAGACATTTGCCGACTACGGCAAATGGGCGCGCACTGCGGATAAGCTGGTGCTGACCGACAGCACCGGTGAAAAACGCTACTTCCGCCCGGTGGGCAAGAGCCTAGAGATGCTGGATCGCAGCGGCGTGCCGATCGCCTCCAAGCTGAACTATCGCCTGGAGCCGATTGAAAAACCGTTGCCTAAAACGCCGATGGTGATGAAAGGCAGTTACACCTATATGGCGGATGCGGCAGTTTTCAAGGACTGCGCTACCGGCATCACGTTCCCGGTGGATAACAACATCGCGCTGGAGCAAGGTTACGCCAAAGCCAACAAAAATGCCGGCGAGCCGGTGTTCCTGACCTTCAATGCGCATTTCAGCGTGCAGCCATCGATGGAAGAAGGGCAGATAGAGAAGGCGGTGGTACCGGACGGCAAAATCGCGTTCGACCGCAGCAAAAACTGCAGCAGCAAGTAAGCGTTTTCGGATATAAAAAAACCCGCCTAGGCGGGTTTTTTATTTTCTGGCGTTCGTCGCTCAGCGTTTGATCTGGCCCAGCAGGAAATCAACGATTTCGCCGGTTTTGATCATTTGCTTCTCGCCGACGCGGCGGTTCTTGTACTCGATCTCTTCGTTGTCGAGGTTACGGTCACCGATAACGATAGAGTGCGGCACGCCGATCAGTTCCATATCCGCGAACATCACGCCCGGACGCTCTTTGCGGTCATCGAGGATCACGTCGATGCCATGGGAGCGCAGGGTGTTGTACAGCTCTTCGGCGAGCGCCTGCACGCGGAACGACTTGTGCATGTTCATCGGCAGAATAGCGACCTGGAACGGCGCGATAGCGTCCGGCCAGATGATGCCGCGTTCGTCGTGGTTCTGCTCGATGGCGGCGGCCACAACGCGCGTGACCCCGATGCCGTAGCAACCCATGGTCAGTACCTGGTTACGGCCATCTTCGCCTTGCACGGTCGCTTTCATCGCTTCCGAATACTTGGTGCCGAGCTGGAAGATATGGCCCACTTCGATGCCACGTTTGATCAGCAGCGTACCCTGACCGTCCGGGCTGGCGTCGCCTTCCACCACGTTACGGATATCGGCCACCTGCGGCAGCGGCAGATCGCGCTCCCAGTTGATGCCGAAGTAGTGTTTGCCGTCAACGTTGGCGCCGGCGCCAAAGTCGCTCATCGCCGCCACGCTGCGGTCAGCTACCACCGGCATCGGCAGGTTGACCGGGCCGAGTGAACCCGGGCCGGCACCGACGATGGCGCGAATTTCTTCTTCGGTGGCGAAGGTCAGCGGCGTGGCAACCAGCGCCAGCTTCTCTGCCTTGACTTCGTTCAGCTCGTGATCGCCGCGCACCAGCAGAGCGACCAGCTTGTGGCCGCTCTCTTCGGTGGCGCGTACCATCAGCGTCTTCACGGTTTTTTCCACTGGCAGCGCGAATTGCTCGACCAGCTCGGCGATGGTTTTTGCGTTCGGGGTATCTACCAGGCGCAGCGCTTCGCTGGCCGCCGCGCGCGGAGCCGCCGGCGCGACCGCTTCCGCCAGCTCGATGTTGGCGGCGAAGTCGGAACCGGTGGAGAACACGATATCGTCTTCACCGCTGTCTGCCAGCACCTGGAATTCGTGCGACGCACTGCCGCCGATCGAGCCGGTATCGGCCTGCACCGGGCGGAAATCCAGGCCCATGCGGCTGAAGATTTTGCTGTACGCTTCGTACATCGCGTCGTAAGTCTCCTGCAGAGACTCCTGCGAGGTATGGAAGGAGTAGGCATCCTTCATCAGGAACTCACGGGAACGCATCACGCCGAAACGTGGGCGCACTTCATCACGGAACTTGGTCTGGATCTGGAAGAAGTTCAGCGGCAGCTGCTTGTACGAGCTGATCTCGTTGCGGATCAGATCGGTAATCACTTCTTCATGCGTCGGGCCCAGCACGAAAGGACGGTCACCGCGGTCGACGAAGCGCAGCAGCTCGGGGCCGTATTGCTCCCAACGGCCGCTTTCCTGCCACAGGTCGGCAGGCTGAACCACCGGCATGGACACTTCGATCGCATTAGCATTGTTCATTTCTTCGCGAACGATGTTTTCAACCTTCTTCAGAACGCGCAGGCCGGTCGGCAGCCAGGTGTAAAGACCGGAGGCCAGCTTGCGGATCATCCCGGCGCGCAGCATCAGCTGGTGGCTGATCACTTCGGCGTCGGCAGGTGTCTCCTTCAGAGTGGAGAGCAGATATTGGCTAGTACGCATGGTGTTTTGGTTCCGTTAGAACTGCAAATTGCATCGGGCTGCCAGAGTGGCGGCCAAAAAGTGATTTAGTTTACCAGCGCGAGCGGGTCGCCAAAAGAGAGGCGGCGGAATTTTAACGCGGGTCGAGCGACAGCACTTCGGTGTGGCCGTCTACGACGCGCCAGCGCACGTTGAAATCCAGCAGCCAGACGGCGTAATCCCGTTCGACGTCCTCTCCTTTACGATAGGCGGGACGGGGGTCCTGTGCCAGCACCTGGCTGATAAAACGCCTTAATTGCGGGTAGCGCGCCTGATGTTGCTGCAGCTGCTGTTCCGCCTGCGGCGCGAAACGCACCGGCATATCGCCGGCGGGCGCGGCCTGGGCAAAGCCGGCGCGGGCCTGCGGTTGGCTCTCGGCGAACGGCAGATAAGGCTTGATGTCCACCACCGGGGTACCGTCGACCAGATCGAGGCTGCCCAGTTCCAGCGCCACTTCCCCGTTTTTCACCCGTACGCCTTTGAGCTCAATGAGCGACATGCCGAGCGGGTTGGGGCGGAAGGTGGAGCGGGTGGCGAACACGCCCATGCGGGCATTGCCGCCTAAACGCGGTGGGCGTACCGTCGGGCGCCAGCCGCCTTCCATGGTTTGATGGAAAATGAACATCACCCACAGATGGCTGAAATCGCTGAGACCGCGAACCGCTTCCGCCTGGTTGTAGGGCGGTAGCAACAGCAGTTCGCCGCCACCGTCTTCGACCAGCCCCGGTTGGCGGGGCACGGCGAATTTCTCTTTATACGGCGAGCGGATCACGCCGATCTGCTCGAAAACGAATTCGGTCATTTGGACGAGACGTTAAGCGCCGAGCCCTGGCAGACGGCCTGCTGATAACAACCGGCGACGCCGCTGACAATCTGGCAGTCGTGCAGCAGCACGGCGTTGGCCTTCATGTAAGACGCGCGGATTTGCATGCGTTTACGGGCGGTAGCCAGATTCGGTGGGGAGTCTTGTACGGTGGTTTGGCACGATTCGCCGGACACTTCACCCAGATCGCGGAACGGTTTACCCACGAGTTCTTCTGCACTTTTATACAGTTTTACCGGAGCGGGGCGGGCGGCCGGCGTGGTCTTGGCCGGGGCGGTCGTGGTCGGCTTGCTGGTGCTGTTTGTTGAGGATGGCGCGATACGTTGCGATGAACATCCGGCCAGCGCGAGCGCTAACAAACAGAGAGGTAAAACACGCATTGAGATTCCTCTGCCTTAATGAAAGTGGCGCTATTGAAGCAATCTATGGCGGAAATAACAAGACGGGCCTTGGCCCGTCTTGCAATTATAGGAATAAAATTGGTGAATAAGCGCTTACCAGCCTTTCACCGCACCGCCGTTGAAGATTTTGTTGGCGGCGGCGTCAACTTCGTCAGACTGATAGGCCTGCACGAATTTCTTCACGTTTTCCGCATCTTTGTTATCTTCGCGCGCAACCAGCAGGTTGACGTAAGGCGAGTCTTTATCTTCCACGAACAGACCGTCTTTCGCCGGCGTAAGGCCGATCTGGCTGGCGTAGGTGGTATTGATCACCGCCAGCGCGATCTGCTGATCGTCCAGAGAACGTGGCAGCTGAGGCGCTTCCAGCTCAACCAGCTTCAGGTTTTTCGGGTTCTCGGTCACGTCCAGCACGGTCGGCAGCAGGCCAACGCCGTCTTTCAGCTTGATCAGGCCGACTTTCTGCAGCAGCAGCAGCGAGCGGCCCAGGTTGGTCGGATCGTTCGGCAGTGCGATCTGAGAACCCTCTTTCAGTTCGTCCAGCGATTTGATTTTCTTGGAGTAACCGGCGATCGGGTAAACAAAGGTGCTGCCGACCGGCACCAGCTTGTAGCCGCGATCTTTGATCTGCTGATCCAGATAAGGCTTGTGCTGGAAGGCGTTCAGGTCGATATCGCCTTTGCTCAGCGCTTCGTTTGGCAGCACGTAATCGTTGAAGGTGACCAGCTCGACGTCCAGACCGTATTTCTCTTTCGCCACTTTCTGCGCCACTTCAGCCACTTGCTGCTCTGCGCCGACGATCACGCCGACCTTGATGTGGTTTGGATTCTTTTCATCCTGGCCACAGCCCGCCAGAGCCAGAGTGCCGATCAGTGCGCCAATTGTCGCGATGGATTTAAATGTTAACGACATATCCCTTCCTCATTAGACTCGCATTAATATGCTGTGAAACTATTTATGGGTAACGGCTTTGACGATGCGATCGCCGCAGAATTGGATCAGATAAACCAAAACTACCAGTAATACTAATACGGTATTCATAACTGTGGCGTTATAACCGATATAACCGTATTGGTAACCGATTTGGCCCAGACCGCCGGCACCGACCGCGCCGCCCATGGCGGAGTAACCCACCAGGGTGATTAGGGTGATGGTCGCGGCGTTGACCAGGCCAGGCAGGGCTTCCGGCAGCAACACTTTCTTGATGATCTGCATCGGCGTGGCGCCCATGGCGCGCGCCGCTTCCACCAGACCGGACGGGATCTCCAGCAGGGCGTTTTCCACCATGCGCGCGATGAACGGCGCGGCGCCCACGGTCAACGGCACGATGGCCGCCTGAAGACCGATCGAGGTACCGACGATCATGCGGGTAAACGGAATCATCCAAACCAGCAGGATAATGAACGGGATGGAACGGAAGATGTTCACCAGCCCGGACAGGATCTTATACAGCGAATTGTTGGCGATGATCTGCCCAGGGCGGGTCACATACAGCAGCACGCCTACCGGCAGGCCGAGCACGAAACCGAAGAAGCCGGAGACAAAGGTCATCATGACGGTTTCCCACACGCCACGCGCCATCAACCACATCATTGCCTCAGACATAACCCAGAACCTCTACTTTTACCTGATTTTCTTGCAGGAACTTAATCGTCGCCAGCGCGTCTTCGTCGCTGCCGTGCAGCTCCGCCAGCATCACGCCGAATTTCACGCCGCCGGCATAATCCATCTGGGCGCTGATAATGTTGTTGTTCACGTTGAAGCGGCGAGCGGCTTCAGACAGCAGCGGCGCATCGACCGACTGGCCGGTGAATTCCAGGCGCAGCAGCGGCTGACGGTCGCCCTGGCGCTCCGGCGACAGGCGCGCGGCGTAGTCGTCCGGAATATCCAGATGCAGCGTGGACTGAATGAACTGTTGGGCCAGCGGGGTTTTCGGGTGTGAGAACACTTCGCTGACGCTGTCTTTTTCGATCAGTTGCCCCTGGCTGATGACCGCGACCTGGTCGCAGATGCGTTTCACCACGTCCATTTCATGGGTGATGAGCAGAATGGTCAGGCCCAGACGGCGGTTGATGTCTTTCAGCAGTTCCAGGATGGAACGGGTGGTGGCCGGATCCAGCGCGCTGGTGGCTTCGTCGCACAGCAGCACTTTGGGGTTACTGGCCAGCGCGCGCGCGATCGCCACGCGCTGTTTCTGGCCGCCGGACAGGTTGGCCGGATAGGCGTCGTGTTTGTCCGCCAGGCCGACCAGCTCCAGCAGTTCGGTCACGCGCTTTTTGATCTCGGCGCGCGGCGTATTGTCCAGCTCCAGCGGCAGCGCGACGTTGCCGAACACTGTGCGGGAAGAGAGCAGGTTGAAGTGCTGGAAGATCATGCCGATTTGGCGACGGGCGCGCGTCAGTTCGCTTTCCGACAGCGAAGTCAGATCCTGACCGTCGACCAGGACCTGGCCGGACGTAGGGCGCTCAAGCATGTTGGCGCAGCGAATCAGCGTGCTTTTACCGGCGCCGGAAGACCCGATAACGCCATAGATTTGCCCGGCAGGGACGTGAAGGGTCACGTCAGAGAGCGCGGTAATGGTGCGCGAACCCTGCTGGAACACTTTAGTGATGTTAGAAAGTTTAATCATATTCTTCTTATTTTAGCGTGGTTGCCCGTGGCTAGATAAAAGTAAACCTCGGCGTGGAACCAAGGTATGGATCAGATGTTAAGGCGTCTAGACGTCTAAGTCAACGGCCAGCGACGTTCTCCGGCGTTCTCAGTGCGGGGTAAAACATGCGATACTGTCAGCGTATTCAGCCCCTCAGGAGCAAAGCGGTGACACAAAGCGTTCCAGCAATTTTTCTCGATCGTGACGGTACGATTAATGTTGACCATGGTTATGTCCATGAAATCGACAATTTCCACTTTATTGACGGCGTGATTGACGCCTGTCGCGAACTTAAAAAGATGGGCTTCGCGTTGGTGATGGTGACCAACCAGTCCGGCATTGCGCGCGGCAAGTTCAGCGAAGACCAGTTTATGTACCTGACCGAGTGGATGGACTGGTCGCTGGCCGATCGCGATGTCGACTTCGACGGCATCTATTTCTGCCCGCATCATCCGGAGGCGGCAGTAGAGGAGTATCGTCAGGTGTGCGACTGCCGTAAACCGCAGCCGGGCATGCTGTTGCAAGCACAGCAGGAATTGAACATCGATATGGCCGCTTCTTATATGGTGGGGGATAAACCGGAAGACATGCAGGCGGCGATCGCGGCCGGCGTCGGCACCAAGGTGCTGGTGCGTACCGGCAAGCCGGTGACGGAGCAGGGCGAAAAGCTGGCCGATTGGGTGCTAAATAGCCTGGCGGACCTGCCTGCAGCCATCAAAAAGCGGGTTTAATAGGCGTTACGAATGAATAGTGAGCGGTCAGATAAAAAATGCATATTAACGCTTGTCATTCTGAACCGGC
>NZ_CAMFLB010000013.1:0-231020 GCF_945957435.1 Serratia sp. PL7
CGATTTGCCTATGCCAATGGGGGCATCAAAAACGACACATCTGCTGGAACTGTGCCAGCAGAACGCATCATTCCGACCTGTAGCAGCTTTGACTGCGGCGGTAAATGCGATATCCGTGCCCATGTGCAAGACGGTATGGTTACCCGTATCACCACCCTACCTGATGCTGAGTTTGATCCGGAAATGCCGATCATGCGCGCCTGCGTGCGTGGACGCGGCTACCGTAAATTCGTCTATCACCCCGATCGGCTTAAATACCCGATGAAGCGCGTCGGTAAACGCGGCGAAGGTAAGTTTGTCCGTATCACCTGGGATGAAGCGACCACGTTAATTGCCGATAACCTGAAACGGATCACCGAGAAATACGGCCCCGCCTCGCGCTTCGTCCATAACAATACCGCAGTTACCGGCGGCGCGTTCTCAGGCGATAAAATGGCTCGCCGTCTGCTAAGCATGACCGGCGGCTACCTTGAGTATTATCACTCGGTCAGTATGGGTAACACCGGTGCGGCAACCCCCTATACCTACGGGGCCGCGGCCAGTGGCAACACCTTGGATACCCTGAGCGAGACGCCACTGGTGATCCTGTGGGGACATAACCCTACTGAAACTATCTTTGGCCATACCAACCACTATTTTCAGCAGATGAAGCAGAACGGCACCCGCTTTATCGTGGTGGATCCACGTTATTCAGACACCTCGTCTTCGTTGGCGGATCAGTGGATCCCGTTGCGCCCCGCCACGGACAATGCGCTGATGGATGCGATGATGTACGTCATCATCAGTGAAAACCTGCATGATCAGGCGTTTATCACCCGCTACACCTTGGGCTTTGATGAGGGTTCGATGCCGGAAGGCGTGCCAGCCAACGAATCGCTGGTCGCTTATCTGATGGGGGCTAAAGACGGCATCAAGAAAACCCCAGAGTGGGCTGAAGCTATCACCCATGTCCCGGCGCAAACCATTCGTCAGTTGGCGCGTGATTACGCCACGGCCAAACCGGCAGCGCTGATCCAGGGCTGGGGACCGCAGCGGCATAACTGTGGCGAGCGCACCGCCAGAGGTTCGACGCTGTTGGCAACCATCACCGGTAACGTTGGTATCAAAGGCGGTTGGGCTGGCGGCTATGGCGGCATTGGTAACCGTAAATTTACCACAGGCCCAGAAATGCCAGACAACCCGGTAAAAGAAAAAATCTCCATAATGAACTGGGTGCAGGCGGCGGATGATGCCAGCAAGGTCACGCCCGCAGATGGCTTGACCGGTGGCGACCAGCTCAATAGCAATATCCGCCTGCTATTTTCCTTGGCGGGTAACTATCTGGCCAACCAAAACCCGGATATCAACCAGGCCGTCAAGGTGTTGGCCGATGAGTCCAAGATCGAATTTATTGTGCAAAGCGATCTCTATCTGACGCCCAGCGCAAAATATGCCGATGTGTTATTGCCCGAAACCAGCTTTATGGAACGTTGGAATATCGGCGAAACCTGGGGAACGGCGAACTATTTGATCTTGTCTGAAAAACTGATCGAACCTGAATTTGAACGCCGTTCCGATTACGACTGGATCCGTGAAGTGGCCCAGAAACTGGGCGTGGAGCAGGAATTCAGCCTTGGGCGTAGCGAGAAGGAGTGGATCGTGCAGATCTGGGAAAACTCCCGCAAGGCCATGCCAGATGAACATTTGCCGACGTTTGATGAGCTGTTGGTGCAGCGCCGCCACCTGTTCAAAGGCAAGCCGCATATTGCCTTTGCCGATAACATTCGTGACCCACAAAACCATCCGTTCCCGACGCCGTCAGGAAAAATCGAGATTTTCTCCAAACGTCTGTATGACATGCACCACCCGGAAATTCCGGCGTTGTCCCATTACGTTCCCGCGCATGAGGGACCGGAAGACCCACTGGCGGCTAAATACCCGCTGCAGTTGATCACCTGGAAGGGCAAAAATCGGGCTAACTCCACCCAATATGCCAACCCGTGGTTACAGGAGGTGCAGACGCAGAAGCTGTGGATCAACCCCGCAGATGCCAGCCACCGGCACATTGCGCAAGGAGATTACGTTCGTATCCACAACGATCGCGGCGTGACGCTGGTTCCTGCAGAGGTTACCCAGCGAATTATGCCTGGTGTGGTGGCATTGCAAGCGGGATCTTGGTGGCAGCCTGACGCTAACGGCGTCGATCATGGCGGCTGTGCCAACGTGCTTAGCTCTGCGCGGATCACTGCGTTGGCGAAAGGTAACTCTCACCAAACGATGCTTGTGGAGGTTGCCAAAGCATGAGTAAATTTATCGAGTATGCCCCTGTCAGCGATCGCCAGCTTGGGTTCTATATTGACTCCTCTCGCTGTTCCGGCTGTAAAGCCTGCCAAGTCGCCTGTAAAGACAAGAATAACCTGGAGGTCGGGCGACGCTTTCGTCGCATTTATGAGGTCAAAGGCGGCGGTTTTGTCTCCACCGGCCAGGGCGGTTTCCATAACAACGTGTACGCCTATACCCTGTCGATATCCTGTAACCACTGCAAGGATCCGATCTGTACGGTGAACTGCCCAACCACCGCGATGCATAAGCGCCCCGGTGATGGCATCGTGCGCGTCGACACCGATAAGTGCATCGGTTGCGGCTATTGTGCCTGGTCGTGCCCGTACGGCGCACCACAGCTCAATGAGACTACCGGCCAGATGTCCAAGTGCGATTTTTGCATCGATTTACAAGCCGCTGGGGAACAACCCATCTGCGTGGCAACCTGTCCGTTGGGAGCCATCAAGTTTGGCCCTATTGATGAACTGCGGGCGAAATATGGTGATCTTTGTGATGTGCAGGGTCTGCCTGACTCCGCCATTACTCACCCTAATCTGGTCGTCAAACCGCATCAAGGTGCAGAACAGGGGAGTAAATAATCATGCATGAATGGCCTCTTATCATTTTCACCCTGCTGTTGCAGGCTTCCGTCGGTATCACCTTGTTCACCACCTTTAGCTTGGTGCTGGCCAAGCAAGGGCTGGGCAGCCAGGAAAAGCGTCGTTTGGCGCTGCCTTTCATGCTGCTCGCGTTTATCTTCGGGGCACTGGGCCTGATGGTTTCAACTGCCCACCTTGGGTATCCGCTGAATGCATTCCACGCCTTGCGGCATGTGGAAAGCTCCTGGCTGAGCCGTGAAATCATCTTTGCCAGCCTTTATCTGGCGTTTTTAGGGCTGGGGACACTGATTGCCCTGATCTCAAAACGGCTGCCGATCGTTTTACTGCTGATTGCCACGCTACTGGGGATCGTCGACGTCTTCTGTATGAGTGCCATCTATGTTCACAGCTCTGTAGTGACATGGATGCATTTCAACACCTACCTGATGTTCTTTGGTTCGGTACTCAGCCTAGGCGCGGTCGCCAGTCTGTGGTCGCTGGCGATCCGCCCCGATCTGCCCTCGCAGCTCATGAGAAAGCTGGCGGTAACGGCGGTGGCCTTGCTGATTGCCATCACGCTGTGCCGCCTGCTAGTGCAACCCGTGTATATGGAGTACCTGACCTCGGTGTGGAATAGTGACGTTGTCACCTTTCCTCATCAACCGTTGGCAGCGTTTGCTCAGTTGGCCAGCCTGCGTTTAGCCTCGTGGGTCATATTGATCGCTGGTGTGTGCGCACTGGCACTCTGCTGGCGTTCCCAACGTATCAACAAGCGGTTGCTTGCCTTGGGCAGCGGGTTGATTGTGGTCGCTGAAGTGCTGTTGCGCGTTGGCTTCTTCAATATCCAATAACCGCGGACTTCTCTAGTCACATAGGGGGCGCCAGGTGCCCCCTATGAATTACCTCATCGTTTTGACATCGTTATTAGCATACACCTGATGGCGTTTGTGCATTTCCAGCGCGTCATGGTAGTTGTCATATAAGGTCTGATAGCGTTCCGCACAGTAAACGACCAATAACGGCAACAAGGCACAAAGGTATAGCGGGATAAATTGCGGAGTGATCTGCAATGCCGCAAAAATCAGGCAGATCGCAATAGCCCACAGCTGCGAAGCCAGTAACCAGAGCAGACCACGCTGCCAACGCGCCAGCTTGCCGGTGAACGCCCAGGGAGCAACAGGCGCAGAGTTGGCGTCCAGCGTGCCATTGAGTAATTCCCCAAACAACACATAGCGCCGCGTCCGGCCAGCAAACGCCAGCATAAACAGCGTCACCGCCCCCATCAGGATCATAAACGCGACGATAAAGGCAGGATCGGCATAGCCGGGAGCCAGGCTGAATGCGGGCTTACGGGCAATCGGCAAAACCAGGGCGAAATTGGTTAGCAGATTCAATAGCAAATCTTCGGCCACCAACCTTGGCAAGCGACGCTGCCGAGGGTGATAGGCTTCGGGCTCACTATAGGACTTCAAGGCCAGCAGGATATTGAACGGGGTTGATTTGCCCAGCTGGACCACCATCAAGGCTGGCAGCACCAAGACACCAAGCAGCGCAATCAACGGATAATGCCAGTCTGGGCCGCATAGCCATATCAGGCCGCTCAGCGCTGCCGCCAGGCACAGTATGACCAAGGAAGCCCAGCCAGGCTGGTACAGCAATTTCGCCATCCCAGCTGTTTTACGCTCTTTATACTGGCCCGCGACCGCTTGCGGGTTTTTAAACACCCGCAAGGTGAATACGCTGTACGCCCAGTAGCCTTGACCATCGCGCATCATGCTCCAGACAATCGACAGACAGATTGCCCCCAACCCGGCAATCATCTCCGGCAGAGTAATGTCAATGACGTTGCGGATCAGCGACGAGGTCAGAATAGCGGAGACCAACACCACGGGGATCACGGCTCCTCGCATGTATCTTTGGCTGAAAGTAGTCAATGTTGGCATCATATCGCCCTTATCCTGCATGCTTAACACTGCTGCCAACGAGATGGTAATAGTGTTGGATATGGTAATCCTCGTCAGCCCCGTAGTGCTCCGCCAACAGGTGGCTGAGGATTTTTTTGTTGCTGATCTCCAGGTAGCGGCGATGTCCCATCTGTGCCCACCGATCCATACTCTCACGCCAGCGCACGGTATGGATAAGGTGCAGCGCCAGATTTTCCTTGATCTGCACCACGCTATATTCCGCTTTGCCACTGCTGTTCATGATCAGTGGGCAAACCGGCGAAGAGAATGGCAGGTCGGCCAATGCCTGGCGCATCAGTGCCACTCCATCATGCATCAACGGCGTATGCCAGGCACCATTGACGCCCAACTTGATGGTATTTACCCCATCGCGCGCCAGGTGATTAACCAGGGTTTTAACGGCGGTCAGTTCCCCCCCAACCACTTGCTGCTGGTGCCCGTTGTCACAGCACACGTTGAGTACGGTTCCCAGCCCAAGATTGTCGATCTGCTCGCGCAGCGCATCATGACCGTAAGGCTTGACCACATACATCGCCCCTTTACGCTTTTCTGCCAGGTTTTGCATGATCGTCGCGCGCAGCGTGATCGCGCGGAACAGCGTTTCCAGATCCATCACCCCGGCGGCATACAGCGCGGTATATTCACCTGCGCTATGCCCGGCGTAACCGGTTTCCAACACCGGGGTCCGTTCGCGTAACAACGTCAGCATGGCGGCGTTAACGGTGGTGACGGCCAACTGCTGATAAAGGGTTTTGGTCAGGCGTGTCATCGGCCCTTTCTGGCAGAGCTTGCGTACATCCAGCCCGGAAACATCGCTGGCACAATCCCACACCGCCTTGGTACCCGGTGAAACATCACAGACATCGCTGCCCATGCCGATCGCCGGGGATCCTTGTCCTGGGAAAATCATCATCCAACCGGCCGCGACGTTAGTTGCGGCCGATGTATTACCAATTGATTCGCATACCTGCATAGATATTTCCTTTTTCTCCGAAGGTGCCAAACTCACTCTCTTTACTGCCGAAGCTGGCGGCAACGCCAGTGTAAGCCTCAATGTTGTTTTTGAGCGGCGTGCTCAGGTGCAGATTCAGCACGTTGCTGCCATCCACCAGATTGACCATACCGGAGACCGACCAGTCGATACTGCCGACCTGCTCTTTATTGGTGCGTGTATAGAGGGTGAGGTAGTGTTTGCCGAGCAGGTCGCCGCCCCGCCCGACGTTATCGGTTTCTGCCGCCATCAGGCGGGAGTACTGCTGATAGCCGTTACGGATATCCGCCATGAACGATGGCGGTAGCGGTGGCAATGACTGACCGTAACCCCCATTGACGAAGCGAATGGTGTTGACGTTGTCCTGCCACTCACTGCGACTGTAGCCCTGACTCTGACCATAATATTCCGCGCCGTATTCGCTTTGATCGCCAGTGGTGTAACGCAGGCCAACGCCGATATCCGCTTGCGCACCATTGGCGCGTATTTTGTACGGCTCCTGCACATTGGCAAGTTGGCGCATGGCACGCGCGGAAGCCATGTCTAGGTGACGCCAGGTTTGCCCATGGGAAATCGCCCCCTCAACGCTGAGGATCAGCATATCCGTCAGGTTGCCGCTAGTGCCTAGCGCCACGGTTTTCCGATCGCCAACCAGTAGCGAAAAAGTTGGGTTGAACGCTTTCAAACCGGTTGCGGTGTAACTGGTATAATATCTGTCGGTACTGTTGGTACGCAGGATCGCGTCCCACTCTGAGGCGGCTTCCTGGCGTTGGTTGTTGCGCTTGAGGCGCGGAAAGGCCGCTAACGTGAAGGTTCCTTCGTTGCGGTACCATGAGCTGCTGATGCCATACGCCCCTTCATCGTAGAAATTGCGCCCGCTCCCCCCCAGGCCAAACACCCGCACGGTACGCATACTACCGTTGATATTACGCAGTAGGTCGAGCGGCGCGACCGAGAACAGATAACCACTGGTTTTACGTACCTTACCGGCATCGATATACCCACTGTCGCTGACAGCCCAACTGGCAGTGGCCTCGTTGAGTATGCCCAGCCCCTGGAAGCGTTGATCCTCCAGGGTTCCCGGCTGATGTGCCTGGAGAGCATACTCGCCACTGGCCTGCGCCTTGACGCTGAGGGCCTCGGTCAACGTGCAGCGGGCCACACCTGAAAGGTACAAATTGGCAATAGCGTTGTTACGAAATGCTGGATCGTCAAACTGCCATAATGAGTCCGAGGAATGGGACGATATCCCCTCTATACCCGCATAACCGCGTTGGACAAGACAGTCAACCGCCCAACTGCTGCTACTATAGGCGCCCACCAGCAGCAGAACCCCGCTAATCGGGGATCGCTTGCTCGCCATCAACCGTTCAACCTCAGCAGATACTCTTTCTGGAAGTTGCTTTCCGGCAACGACTCCAATCTGATGTCGCTGTAACGCATGGTGGTGTAGTTATCCTTACGCAGCGCGTCTTCCACCACGATAGTGGTTGGCCGCATCTGGCCCAACACCCGTTGATAATCGCGATAATACGAACGCTTGATCGGTACACCGTCGGCGGAAAGGAAATCGGCCCGGCTAGGGAAACCGCTGTCTTTTTCCACCCAATAACTGATCGCTGGATAGGTGACATAGGGCCAACGGCGCTGTAGTGATAGTTTGTAGCAGATCGTCTGGCCACAGGCCTCTTCACCAACCAGCCGGGAGATATAAGAGTAATCAAAGTCTGCGGCAACCACGTCACCGTTGGAAATCTGCCCCACCAGACGTTGCTGGCGGGATATGGGGATAGGGCGTCGCAGGTCTGGTGCGTAATACCACATTTTGTCCAGATCGGAGAGCAAGGCTTTACCTTTATCGCGTACTGGGGAAATAAAACGCACCAGTGCACGCGCATCCCCTTTCTCTACCTGCTCCGAGGGTTTATAGAAGCGCATGGAAATATCCAGCACCTGTTGGTTCTCCGTGATATCACGCCCTCCCTTATGTTCCAGCAGCGTCAGCGTATAGCGGAAAGGCCGATCGGGTGCCCTCACGCGGTCGGCTCGACGGATAATTTCACGGGCCCGCTGATCTTCCTGAGTCAGGCTATTCAGTTGATGACGATCCAACGGTTCTGCCGACTGAGCCACACCCGACAGCCCCAGTAAAACCAGGCATCCAGCTATTTGATATTTCATGGGAACGGTCCTTGTTTGTGGGGCTATATATCCAGCATCATGCCAAGATCGGCAATAAGGGTGCTGCCACGTATCGCGCTCGACTGCTCAGAGACCAGAAATGCGGTAATGTTGGCCACCTCTTCCGGCTCCACCTTCCAGCGGCGCGGCGCGTTATTCCAACGTTCGAACATTGTTGACCACAGCTCGTCCAGGTACGGCAGCATATCGGTATTCACCACCCCGGCGCAGATGCCGTTGACCCGGATATTGCGGTCATACAGTTCCACCTCCAGGTAGCTCACCAGATTTTCCAGTGCCGATTTAGCGATGCCGAGCGGGTATTTCTCCAATACGCGCTGGCTACCTAAACTGGAAATCACGCAGATCGTACTGCCCTGGGGCATCATCGGTACCACTTCCTGTACGCAGGCGGTGTTGCCGATCAGGTTGGTATTGAGCAACAGCTTCCAGTCGCTGCGCGTCATGTCCATAAAGGCTTTGAACGGCGCGGCGGCGGCATTCAGCACCAGATGATCGATACGTTCGATCCCCTGCTGCCTGAGCTTTTTCACCATGTCACTGATATCGCGCGGTTCGGCGATATCCGCTTTGGCCAAGGTCACCTTCACCCGGGTTTCTGCTGCCACAAAGCGTTGCAGATTGGCCGCACTTTTCCCCTGATCCTTGCGGTAGTTGAGGATCAGGTCATAGCCCTCTTGCGCCAGTTTTTCGGCAATCGCCATACCAATGCCACGGCCTGCGCCGGTAATGAGCACGGTTTGTCCCTTTGACATGTCTCTTCTCTCCCTGAGGGGTTAAACAAAGCGGAACGCTTGCGCTATAACCAGTTTCGATGCCCGGCGTGCCGGGATAATGGACGCTATCAATGCCGTCACCAGCGGCAACGCGCAGGAGAACCAGAACAGATTGAAGTCCTGATCCCACAGCACAAAGGCCAGATAGCCCTGGGTATAACCAGGCGAAGGCGGCATCGGTATGCCATTGATATTGATAAGCGCGGCGATAAGAATGCCGAAGCTGACGCTCAGCGCCGAGCCAATAATGCCAATGATGATCCCTTCCAGCACAAACAAACGGCCAATATAGGCTTGGTTAAGGCCGAGAGCGCGCAGCGTAGCGATTTCGCGGGTACGTTCGATGACGTTCATCATCAATGTGTTGCCGATCATGAACACCACGATGACGCTGACGATGGACTTGATAAACAGGAAGATCCCCTCAAACAGATTCACCACCTGATGATAGAAAATGGCCAACTCATCCCAGGAGCGCGCTTCCAGCTTGAACTGATGCTGTTCAATTAGCTGGTTGACCCGCGCCAACACGTCCTCTGTTTGGTCGGTGTCCTGCAGCATGATGATGATTTTACTGACATCCTGGGTCTGCAACAGACGCTGGGCTGTTTGCAGCGGCATCTTGATCGCCGTATCGTCGTATTCTTTGATGCCGGACTGGAACACGCCGCGTACCTGAGAAGAGATGGCGTTTTGCCCGCCTTGCGGGTTGACCACCAACATGTCGACCCAGTCGCCATAGCCCGCCGACAAAGCATTGGCGATACCAGAACCCAGGGTGATGTCCTGCTGCGCAACCCGCGACAGGTCGCTGCCCGAAATGATTTTATCCAGCGAGCCCAGCACCAACGAGGTTAGAGGTTCGATCCCCACGCCGGTAAAGAAAGTGGAAGCTCCCTTGTCATACTGGGAAATGATGCCGGTAAACGCCAGTTGCCCGGTAATGGTGGCGATCTTCGGTGCAATCACCGGATCGGCCAGCAGGAGCGTTTTCACTTCATCATAGTTATCGATGGTGTATTGCAGCGAATTGTTGGCTCCGCTGCTGAGGTAGCCTTGCTGATAAAGTTGAATATGCCCCAGGTTGGTGCGGATGGTTTGTTCACGCAGCGCCCAGAACGAGTAATCGACAAACCCACCGAAGATAAACACCGCCACCCCTCCCAGGGTGATCGCCAGTAGCGTCACCCCGGAACGGCGGCGCTGGCGAAACAGATTCAGGAAGGTGTAACGGATATCGGTAGGTTTACGGATCGCCGTCACGATCACCACCAACAAGGCGTAAATGATAATCATATTGGCAACCCAGAACAGGATATTCATCATAGCGATGCCTCCGTCAGCGGCTGGATGATGGTGTTCAGTTCAGCTGGCGTCCATTCAGGGGCCGTGCTGTGCTCGGACAGACGTTTTCCCTCTGCGCCCTGCTGTGCCAACGCCGCCCTGGCGGCCTTGGCATCGGCCACACGCTGGCAACTGGCCAGCGCATGCGCGGACATCAGCGTGATCATCGGTTGCAAATCAGCGGGCACCGCCGGGTTCTGCTGCAAATAGTCCAGGTCTTTCAAGGCCACGACGCAACGGCCATGGCTGGCGGGAACAAATGCATCCATCCGCACACGCAGAAAGCGCATCTGCCAGTCGTTCTCTTCGCTTTCCGCCGCTTCATCTATGTAGAAAAAACCCAGCTTTGAGGTTTCTGCCGCACGCATGTAATTCTTCTTGGCCAGATAATCCGTGGCCATAAACAGTTGCGCGTAGCCATAAAACATTTTGGCGATGCGGCGATCCGGGTGCTGTTGATACAAGGCTTGCAACTGGCTGGCCGCACTGATCAACGTACTCATTGGCGCTTGGGAATTAACCGCCAGGACCGCTTGTAAGCTGGGGTTGTCCTGCGTGTCCTGCAAACCAGTGGCTTGCGAAAGCCCACTGATCAACACTAATAAAGTGACAGCGTAACGCTTAAGCGATAACAAAATCATTTTCCAGTTCCCCATCCCTGATTTCCAACACCCGTTTGGCCCGATCGCGCAGCGTCAAGGAATGGGTGGAAATAACAAACGTGGTTTTCAATTCCTGATTCATGGTAAGCAGCAGATCGACGATCTCCTGCCCGGTACGAGTATCCAGATTGCCCGTGGGTTCATCGGCAACGATCAAGCGTGGGCGTTTAACCAGCGCACGGGCGATCGCCACGCGCTGCTGCTGCCCGCCGGAAAGCTCGCCGGGCGTGCGTTTATAGTGCGCCGCCAACCCCACTTTTTCGATCATGTCCATCACCTGATCTTGCGCCACGCGGCGGCTGAAGCCGTTAAGCATCAGTGGGTAATAAACGTTATCGAACACGCTCAGTACCGGCAGCAGGTTAAAGAACTGGAATACGAAGCCGATGGCATCAGCACGCAGGCAAGCGGTTTGCTGGTCATTGAGCGTGGAAAGGTCGTTACCTAGCAAATAGACATGGCCACTGGTGGGATAATCGATACCGCCCATCAGATTGAGCAACGTACTTTTACCACTGCCGGATGGCCCACATAACGCGATAAACTCGCCGTCATGGATTTCGGTGGTGATGGTTCCCAGCGCCACAATGGCACCCGGCCCTTTACCAAAGCGTTTGCCTGCCTGTTGCATCGACACCACAGGCAGAGGTTGTGCAATATGTAGGGTGTTCATGATGTTCCCCGATGATTTGACGGTAAGTGACCGGCTTGCGGTACCCAGTTCTCCAGCAACCAGGCTCCACCCTCACCGTCGAGCACACTCAACAAGCTGTGCCCGGTGATATTGCTTTGCAGTAGATACTGCCAAGCCAATGCCGGGTTCATGCAGCCGCTGTCGCCGTAGAGTTCACTGAGCGAGACGCAAGCCAGACCGGTAGGCAACTGTTCAAACGCTTGCCGCTGCACGGCACGAAATGACAGTGCCGGCGGTGTTACGCCCAACACGGCCTGGGTATCCTTAGCCAGATACCGCTTACAGTGGTCAGCCAACTGAAGAGAGCGCCGTTGGGTAGAACCCGACAAGGCTTGATAATCACTCAAATGCAGGGAAACGCCCTGGCCTGGTTGCTTCTTGAGGATCAGGCACCCGACACGCTCAACGCTGAACTGACTGTTGGCGGGGATCGGCCCCCGTTTGCTGGATGAGGGAAAGTGTTCGGCCTCGGAGAAAACCAACACCGGGAAGCTGCGAAATTGGCCACAGATGATGACGTTATCGGCCATATTACTGTTCAGGCAGTCTTGCGCCATCCGCAATGCACTCAGCAAACCATTCCGCTCGCCGCGCAATTTGCAGGTGAAATCCTTGATGCCGTAATCCCGCACGATACCTTTGGGCAGAATATCGACGCTCAACGAGTCTCGCCAGCTGTTGACCCCTTCAAATACCGAGGCCTCCCCCCAGGAATCGCAATAAATCAACGCATTACGCTCATTGCGCAGGCGAAACTCCCCTTTACTCCCCAACTGTGCCACCGCCTCAGCACAGGCTGCACTCATGTCGTTCAGCCAGCCACGATAATTGGCTTTACGCAGCGCCTCTTCAGGCAGCATTTCACTGTCAATGCCGAAACGACGGAACAACCACTGGTCGCTGCCCGCTTTGGCATTGGCCTTTTTATGCAACCAGGCTTCCCACACGTTGTACCAGCTAGGGAAAAACCGTTGCATCGGCGTGCAGGGTTCCAGCAGGGAGAACCCCACCAGATTGATGGCCGCCGCCGGTATCACTTGTTTAACCGTGTTCATCTGCATCCTCACTATTAGCGGAGATCACCATGGCGATGGCTGAACCATCGAGCCCGATGCCAGACTTGAGGATGTGCTGCCGTTTCAGTGCCAACGGTGGGCTATCGGCATGAACATGAATTTGCAGGCTGTCGTTAATCGGGTAACGCGTGGTCAATGCCAGCAGACGACGTTGTTGTAGCGCATCCGCCGCCAACATCAGGTCCAGCAAACCACAGCAGCTCTCCATGTAACCGACCTGTCCCTTGTAACTGACCACCGGAACCCCGCATTTCCCCCAGACTTTTTGCAGCGCCATGGCTTCTGCCTTGTCGCTGGCGATCACCCCATTGGCATGAGGGAAAACGCAGGCGATATCTTGCGCAGTGAGCCCGGCTTCCAGCAACGCCCGCTCAAACGTCTGGGCAATGGTGCGGAAATCCGCCGTAAAGGAACTGCTGCCCCTGGCACCGCTGCTCTGGCAAAACACTGAGCTGCGCAATTTGACAGGCGAAGTAACGTTGCGCTGACGAGCGTGTTGCTCGCTTTCAACGATCAGCGCTACGACACCGTTGGTGGGTAGAATGCAGCTGTTATGGCTGCTAAACGGTTGTGAACCCTCTTCCCCCAGCATGTCCTGGCCGCCCAGGAAGATAATGTCCTGCGTCAGCGTTTCAAACCAGCCAACGACCAGCACCCAATCAACCTCATTGGCAGCAATGGCCGAGTGGGCTAAATGGACCGCCGCTAAAGAAGAGTTGCTGGCGCAATAAAGCGAAACCGGTGGCCAACTTAGCTGATAGATCTGCGTCAGTTGTCGCGCCAGCCGATCCTGACCGTAACTCTTGGCATGCAGCCGTTTGATTTTTGGAAATAACCGCAGCTCTTCCTGATCGTTACGCTCTTGATACCCCATAAAATCAGCGATGTCGGGGCGCTCACCATGGCCTACCAGATAAACTCGAACCCGCTTTCCCTGCAATTGTTCCGTTGTCATCCCCGCGCCGGCAAGCGCCTGATTGATAACCGGCTGCAGGCGGGTCAACATCACGCCGGATGGCTGATGGTCAGCAACATGGTGCGGGTTGCAACTCAAACGCAGATCCTGCCATTCGCTTTCGGTGGCGAACCAGGGCTGTGTGCTGGCCAACCTGTTCTCGCTCAGGCCCTTGATCAGCGCCGGAAAATCCGGCGCATAAGCACTGGTGACGCCCCAACCACTCAGGACGACATTCTGAATCACGCCATGCTCCTCAGCACCACTGCATAGTGATTGCCGCCTTCCGTTGCACCGAGCACCAGAGCGTTACGGACGATTTTCTTCAGCGGTTGGGTGACAAAGGCGATATCTTCCGCACAGAAGTTTTCGGTGTAAGGGATCGGCAGGATTTCACCCCGCTTCATAATCTCCGTGACCACCGCGATATTGAGGATACCGACGCAAGACTCCACCAGACCAAACCAGGCGTTGTAGTTAACAAACGGCAGGTTACGGCGAGCATCGCCGAAGGCGCTACGGATCGCCCCAATCTCAACGGCATCACGGGCGGCAGTGCCATCACTGGTGCCACAGATCAGATCCACCTCTTCCGGCTCCATGTCGGCTTCGTGCAATGCCTGACGAATGGCCACCGCCATGGACTCGATCCGGGCTGGCATATCATCCTTGGCAAAGTAACAGCCATCACTGGATTTGCCATAGCCGACAATCTCGGCGTGAATGTGGGCACCACGATCCTGTGCATGCTGTAAATCTTCAATCAGCAGCATGCCTGCGCCTTCACCTGGGATATAGCCTTTGGCGTCCTTGCTGTAGATCTGGAAATCAGCCGGGTCACGTGTCAGTAACAGATCGCTGTTCAGCGCCTGCAGGCAGATGACGAAGGTGTTCATATTTTCGTCCGCCCCCCCTACAATCATTTGCGGTTGCAGATCTTGGCGGACCAACTCGTAGCCGTAAGTCAATGCGCCCAATCCGGCATTGATACCCGTTGCCAGCGAGGTGTTATAGCCCTTGATCCCTTCGGAAATGGAACAGAAGGTCGAAATGGCATTCATCAGCGCACCTGGAAATTCGGAGGTCCGCACTTTGGTTGGGTTTGGGAACAGGCTTTGCAGGTAGCGATCTACCGTCGAATGTGGCCCTTTGGACATGCCAAGGATCATGCCAATCGTCTGACCGTCCCGTTTGATCTTACGCCCGGCGTCATTCATGGCTTGGGTAAGAGCCAGTAAGGCAAAGGTACTGATGGTATTGGCTTTACGAGGATCAAAGCGGCGTAGTGTCTTACGGGCGTCCAATCCTTGTACCTGATGCACCCCGCCCGGTTTGTTCAGTTCACATTCCACATCCTGTTCACCGAAGCGGTTACCCATGTAGTCCGCCACTCCCTGGTTTCTCAACATGACATTGAGTAATTCACGAAATCCCTGGCGGGTATCGTCATCAAGTGCCGGTGAGAACAGTTGTGGTAGTGGCTCCTGCGCCCACATTTTTTCCAGCATGCTTTGCAAGGTGTGGCCCACGGAGCTGACCGCCCCCATGCCGGTGATCGCGACGCGCTTGGGTTGATAATGCGTTACCGGACTTTGCTCAGGCTTGACGCTGGCAATCACACAGCAGTTGTTACCGCCAAAGGCATAGTTGTTCTTCATGAACACCTTGACTTCGGCTTCCTGGAACTCGTTGGGCACATAGTTGAGATCGCAGTTTGCGCGCGGCGTAGTAAAGTTGAGCGTTGGCAGGATCTTGTTTTCCGGCAAAGTCAGGAAGCAGGCGGTCAGCTCGATGATCCCGGCGGCACCGATATTGTGCCCCACATAAGCCTTGGTTGAACTCACCGGAATATCCATGATATTCGGGAAGACCTTCTTCATGGCCAGCGTTTCGCAACGATCGTTAGCGTCCGTGCCGGTACCGTGGGCGTTGATATAGTCAATATCTTGCGGCCCGATATCTGCGTTCTGCATGGCATGGCGCATCACCTGTACAGCCCCTTCGGCCCGTGGGTCGGGGGCCGTTTCGTGATAGGCATCGCAAGAGGTGGCGTAAGAGACCATCTCACCATAGATCGTCGCACCACGAGCGACAGCATGCTCGTATTCTTCCAGCAACAAAGCGCCTGCACCCTCGCCAACCGACATCCCTGGGCTGCCGGAGAACGGGCTGGACGGCGTACGTTTCATGGCATGGAGCGCGTAAAATCCGGCAAAGGTCGGCAGATAGACAGGCTCGGTGCCAACCACCAGCACCGTGGCGTTCTTGCCGTTCTGGATCAGGTCATAGCCAATCCCCATCGCGTTGGTACTGGCCGTACAGGCGGTAGCGACCAGTTCAAAGCCCCCTTTCAGCCCCAGCAGTGAAGAGACAATGGCGCTACAGGAAGAAAAGCTGCCGGAGACCATGGCCTTCTGCAACGAGAAGCGCTCCGTCTGACGTTCAATCAGCGGCATAAAGGGCTCGGTGCCGGCAGAGGAAACGCCGATGATCAGCCCGGTTTTATCCCGTAGTTCTCCGCGTGGTAACTGGCCTTGCTGCAAAGCTTCATCGCCAACCTTATAGGCCCACAGCGAAGCATTATCCATTGAGGCAACGGTTTCAGGCGGGAGATCGGACCAACTCAAAGGCTGTAATACCTCGGAGGCGTTGGCATCCTCGAACCATTCCAGGTACTTTTTACTTGGCTTGATCCCGCAGGTTTTATTCAGCAGTGCCTGTTTGAACTCGGCAACGTTAGTGGCAATGGAAGAGAGGTGACCCATACCGGTGATCACCACTCGTTTACGCGTGACTGTCATAGTGCCTTCCGTGTCAGCAAACCAGAAATCGAATGTAGGAGCGCCATGTTGCCATGGCGCAAAATAGCGTGATGCTTAAGGGGGTGTTCGGCTTACTCGTTCTCTTCTCTGAGTTTTTGCCATTCAAGCTGTTGCAGCAGATCGCGTGGACGCGAGCTGTCGACATAACTGTGTTCAGAAGGATTAATCAGGAAGCTGTAGTTACGGGCGAAAGGCACCGCCGACGTTGTTACCGCCACCGGGCCATTAGCCGTCACCACGTGATAGCCATCAATGTCTGCCCAAGCCCAGGCGTCGGTCACGAACAAACGGCCCAGACAGGCTTGCAGATCTGCCGAATAGTCGCAGACGATCACTTCACCGATGCAGTTACCGTCAAACATCACTTTGTCGCCGCGTTGCGGGATGGCGTCCGGTTTCCCGGCAATGCTCATCCCTACGATACGGTGGCTGATTCCCTGCGCTACGCGTTCACTCAAACTTGCCAGGCCGGTGAAAGCTTCTTTGTCGTAGCGCACTGCCCATTGCATTTGCAATGCGATCGGGCAGCCGGTGTAGGCGTTGAACATGCCTGGTTCCCAGCAAGGGTTTTCCAGGCGCACTTTCCGCTGGTAGTTCAGCCCGCCGGTACGCATGTCATACCTTTCACCAGCCTCCTGCATCTGGGTCCAAACGTTGGCCAGCAGATCCTGTGGCCCCATCAGTTTGTAAGAGTACTCGCCATGTTTTCCGCTGCGCAGCAGGATCAGATCGTCCTCAACGTGCATGTGTTCCTGGTATGGCAGGCCAATCACGTCCATCCCATAGACTTCAGCCAGCAGTTCCCAGGCGTATGGCCCTTCAAAGTGCAACATGCCCCACTCTGGCGTGAGCGATTCGATAGAGTCGATATCTTCAAACTCGTCTTCATTGCCTGCCAGCTTGGCGCGCAGCATGTCGCACAGCGTTTCACCGCTGACCCACTCCGACAGCAACAGAAAACGTTCATCGTCACAGGCGATATACAGGTCGGTAATGATATTGCCTGCATCATCGAGGATCAGGCTGTACATGGCTTGCTCATCCCGGATCGATGAAACATCGCCGGAAACCAGCTGGTTGAGCAACGACCAGGCGCTGTCACCGTTGATAGCCGCGATGCCAAAATGGGAATAGTCAGACAGCAGAATGTGTTGACGCACCGCCTTGTGCTCCTCATCCGCTGCAAAATAACTCAGGGGAATGGCAACGCCGTTACGCTCCCCCATTACCGCCCCTTGCTGCCGATGAATGTCAGTGAGTTTGGTCATTCCTTGTCCGCTCCTGTTGCTGATCCGTTGGTGGTTTCCCCCTGCTTGCCAATAACAAACGAAGTGAGGGTGTTGACGCTACGCATGTAGGAAGGATCGTCACCTTCTGTCACACGGATGCCGAAGATTTCATCCAGCAACACGACGACCTCGGTGGCATCCACCGAATCCAGCTTCAACCCGCTACCAAACAGCGGTGTGTCATCGTCAATTTGATTGACTCTCTGATAAAGGTTCAGGCGTTCTATTAACCCCGTTTTGATTTTCTCCAGCACAGACTTGCGCTGTTCAATCCTTTCAATAAGCGCGATGTTGCTCATAGCGGCATTACTCCCTGTTAGTTAAACGTACATACCTTTGCCTTCAGCCAGAATGCGATCGGTGCGAAAATTGACAATCCGCCCGACGCACGCCACATTCCGGCCAACCCGCGCCTCCACTTCGTAGTGGTGGAACCCGTTCATATCGGCGAACGCCAGGCGGCTGTTGACTTCAATGGTGTCGCCCGGCGCGACCATGCTTTTGTATTTGACGTCCTGGGAGGCCAGCACGCCTAACACGCGCGCCCGTTCGGCTATCACTCGAGCTGCGCCCTCTGACGTCTGCAGCGCCCGTGAGACCTCATCAAATTTCCTCAATGGCTGCTGGGTTTCACGCTCATGCAACTGGCAGAAATCGTTCAGCAGACTCAGGTATTCACTAGACTGGCCGAAGATCTCGGCGATCATCACGCCAGGCATTACCGGGTTGTCTGGAAAATGCCCAGGAATATAGGATTCATTAAAGGTGACGTGCTTGATCACGGTAATCGAGCCCCTTTCTCCCGGTGAAAAGTCCACGATGCGGTCAACCATAAATATCGGTGCACGCCAGGACCCCATTTTTAGCAGCAGATTGGGCTGGACTAAGCTCTTGTTATAATTAGCCATACAACATTCCTGTCGGTTAACGCATCACCAGGCCGCCATCGGCCACCAAAGTCTGACCAACGATATAGCTGGATGCGTCTGAACTTAAGAAAGCCACCACGTTGGCGATCTCGTCGACGCGACCAAGACGTTTCAACGGGATAGCGGACATTACGTTGCGCACGATCTGACGCGGCACCTTTTTCACCATTCTGGATTCAATCATCCCCGGTGCCACGGCATTGACGCGGATCCCCTTTGAAGCCATTTCGCTGGCCAGGGTGCGGGTGAGGCCAATAATGCCAGCCTTGGCAGCGCTGTAATTACTCTGGCCAAAGCTGGAGGTGATGCCGGATATCGAAGATATATTTACCACCGTTGAATTGCGGGCGTGACGCAATAAGGGCAGCAGCCGTTTAGTCATGGTAAAGGTGCCATACAAATTGACTTTGATAACCTGATCAAACTCTTCATACGTCAGTGCGGAAAATATGTTGTCTTTGTAGATCCCGGCATTATTAATCAGTACATGTACTTCATGAGCCTGTTTCTCAAGCTCATCGGCCAAGTTGGACACCTCGCTGACATCGGCAACATTGCACTGCAGGATATGCAGGTTGTCACCTTGCGGATGGGAGGTTTTTAATTTTTCCAGACCGCTATTATCATGATGGTAAATAGCGAAAACCTTGGCCTGCTGCTCGAGATACTTCTCACAAATGGCCAAGCCAATATCACCACTGGCGCCAGTAATAACCACATTTTTACCCCCGATATCGGGATAGTGAGACATAGATATTCCCTTATTTTATAATTAACCCAATGCCGCTGCGGCAATGGCATGTGACTGACAATGAGAAATGCTCAGCGTGGCATGAGTCAATTTTTTTTCCTGCATCAACCTGGCAAATTCACCGCTAAAGGAATAATAAGGGCAGCCCAACTCATCGTGTCTGATTTCGATGTTGTGGAATAAGATCCCCAGACGGAACCCGGTACCAAGCGCTTTCACCGCCGCCTCTTTGGCCGCCCAGAAACCGGCCAGCCGCTCGACGTTCTCGACCAAATCCCCCAGAGCCTGCTGCTCTGCCGAGGTTAACAAACGCTGTGCCAGCCTATTGCCACTTCGCATTAATGCGGTGTTTACCCGTGCGATCTCAATAATATCCACACCAAGATTCATCCTTTCTGACTCCCATCATCAAATCCATTGAAACAGCTTCGTGTGAAAACGACATAATACGCAGATACAATATGGCAATGATGGCATCCCCTATAAGGAAATAATATTGCAATAGGGTGTTGTCTGCATTGCTTAACGAGAATGTTATCGCGAAATGTTTAAAACAATCAATAAAGCATCAGAAAAAAATACCGCCAACAAATAAAATAGAGCATTATCCTGATTATTAAGTGAAAACACAGAATAAAAACCCATATTGCCACCTTAACCGGTCGGATATGTCATTTTTTCATGAATTAAACGAAATATATTTTTGCAAGAATAATCCCGTAATGCAGGAGCATTCAAAATAGCAAGGGATTTAATTAAGCCTGAATCAAGAAATAACCTAATTTTAAAAATTTACATCTTTTATCCTATTTAAAAATAGAGGTCATTAAACTTTCACTCTCTCTGATTTAGCTCAGTGAACGATGAATTCCGGAGAATTTAGCATCATGTCTGGCATTGAGTTGGCGCATGATTTTTAAACAGAAAGCGTTTTCAAACAATAATGCACCGCTAACATTCAAATTCCGTTCCCAAAAGAGCCACTATCAAGCTAACATCGCCTTTGGCAAGCCAGAAGCTTCAGGAGGCACAACCTTCCTTTCCGCTTCGCTACTCATTTTATAATCAATAATCTCTTCGGCATATCAGGCCAGTCTGTTACTCTGCCCGACAGAACTAGGGCCCAGATTTAGCAGCAGAATCGGTCAGACTATGAAAAACACCGTAATCAGGCTGAAATATCAGACTTATCCATGATAGTTTCGTAGTTTAATAAGTTGAACTGACCATACTCTGCGGTGCAGAATACGCGCAGATGAAATGGAGGTTCGGATGTACCAGATGGGAAATGTCATTAACCAGCAGATGGCGGCGATCTCGCCCCAGGTGCTGACAGTGTTGGAACAAAAGCTGGTAACGGCTAAGGAAAAGATCGCGCTGTGCCTTAACGGTATGGGGGCCTTGATCCTGCAAAAGACCCGCGACTACCTGCATCGCAATGACAACTCCCTCCGCTTCCGCCAGTTGGTCGGGCGCACTCCCCCCTTCGAATTGCGTTTTCTGGATGAAGCCCTGGGCAAGTTCAGCCCAGCATTGCTGACGATGGTGCTTGGCCACAAAGTGAAGCACGTCACCCAGCTGTTTGTCAGCTTTTATGTGCTGGAAAAACAGGTCGCCGAGCGGTTGTTTTCCGTGGCTTCTGCAGTGGTATTTGGCCTGTTGGGCCAATATCTGCACCAACGTTCCCTACAATCACCGTCGTTAAAAGGCTGGCTCGAGTGGCAGTTGCCACAGATTGCCGCAGCCCAGCCAACGGCGGTGCTCAACCAGTTACCTGCTCTTATCCCAGCCGATCCGGCCGTTTCCCGCACCGGCTCGCTGGCGCCCCCCAAACGCCGTATCTGGCCTTGGCTAATGCTGACGCTGCTATTGGTATCGCTGCTGTTCTCACTGCGCGGCTTTAGCGTGCTGCAACCCATGCAGGCCAGCGGCCAGAGCGATGTGACCTACCGCCGGTTGGCCGATGGCAAGCAGCTCCTGCTGTCGCAGCGTAGCGTCGAGAACCTGCTGATCACCTATATCGAGAGCAATGCTCCCACTAGCGAAAAGCGTTGGTTTACGCTGGATCGCCTGCAGTTCGACACCAACCGCACCGAGTTAACCCCTGCATCACAGGAACAGCTGAGGAATATCGTCGATATTCTGCGTGCTTACCCGGATGTGGAGATCCTACTGGGGGGGTATACCGATAAGTCGGCCAATGAACAGATGGACCGGCGTTTATCGCAGGATCGTGCCGATGCGGTTCGCATGGCGTTGGTAAAAATGGGGATTGGGGAAAGCCGTATCAGCGCAGAAGGTTACGGCTCGGCTTACCCCTTGGTGCCTAACGATAGCGAAGCCAATCGTGCCAAAAACCGCAGAATCGATCTGCGGGTGGTTGAGAAGTAATCCCCCTCAGCCCTTGGCTACTGCCACCACCTTCAACGGCTGAGCATCGGGCAAGATATTCATATGCTCCAGCACCTGGGCCATAATCTTGCCAAATACCGGCCCCGCCACCGAGCCACCAAAGTGTTTGCCTGCCTTGGGGTTATTAACCATAACCACCAGGGCCACCTGCGGATCGCTGGCCGGTGCCACGCCTGCGGTGTAGTTGATATAGCCACCATCATACTTGCCGTTTGGCCCCATCTTCTCTGCAGTACCCGTCTTGATCGCCAGGCGATAGCCAGGCACTGCGGCACTTAGGCCACTCCCCCCAGGCAACGCATCGCTCTCCATCATATGCACCACGGTTTTTACCACCTCGGCGGACATGATTTGCTGCCCCATGACCGGCGGCGTCACTTTAGTGATGGAAAGCGGACGATAAACACCGAATGAACCGATGGTGGCATATTCACGCACCATCTGCAGCGGCGTGACGCGTAAACCGTAACCAAAGGAGAAGGTGGCTCGTTCAATATCTGCCCAGCGTGCGCGGTGAGCCGGCAAATAACCACTACTTTCGTTACCAATCCCCAGATCGGTTGGCCGCCCAAGCCCAAAACTGCGATAAACGGCGGGCAATACCGTGGCAGGCAGCGCCAACGCAATATGCGAAACCGCAATATCGCTGGATTTTTGCAGTACGCCGGTAATGGTCAGTTTCGACCAATGGCCCACGTCTTTGATCAGATGGCCGTTCACCGTATAAGGCGTCGTATCCAGCACGGTATCTGGCCGGATCAGCTTATGATCCAACCCCACCATGACTACCACCGGTTTAACCGTCGAGCCGGGTTCAAAGCTGTCACTGCTGCAGACATTATGTATGTCTTTCACCGGCGTATTGGCATAGTTGTTAGGGTTGAAAGAAGGATAGCTGGCCATGCCGAGGATCTCACCGGTATTCACCTTCACCAGCACAGCACAGCCGGAATCGGCCTGGTTGGCGATTACCCCATCGCGGATCTGGGAAAACAGCACGTACTGAATAAATTTGTCGATGCTTAACGTCACGTTCGGTGGTGGCACTGGGTCAACGCTTTTAATCACGCCGATGACTGCACCGCTGCCGTCCTTCTGATAAACACGCAGGCCGTTTTTACCCTGCAACAACGGGTTGAAACCCAACTCAATCCCTTCCAGCCCCTGATTATCCTGCCCCACAATGCCAATCAGCCCGGCGGCGTCTTGCCCCATGGGATAGAAGCGGCTGAAGTCCTGTTCGGTACTTACGCCGGTCAGGTGCAGCTTGTTGATATAGGCCGCATTGTCATCCTCCACCTTGCGTGCCAGATAGACAAAGCGCTTACGCGCGTTAGCCTGGATCAGATGCTGAACATCAGCAAGTGGCATTTTCAACACGTTGGCCAAACTCTGCCAGCGCTCGGTGCTGGTATCGGTTTGGGTGTCGAGGATATGTTTGGGGTCCAACACGATATCTTTGGAAGAGACGCTGACCGCCAGCGCCGCATCGTTACGATCGGTGATCATCGCACGGTTGGTGGGCACCACCTGGGTACGAATGGAACGCTGGTCAGCCTGATCGGCCAACTGTTGGTGCTCCAGCAACTGTAAATAGCCGACCCGGAACATCAAGAGAAAAAAGCAGATCAAGATGCCCGCGCAAATCCAGCCAAAACGCGCCGTCGAGTAGTTTTTACCGTTTTTCTTGGTTGGAGGAGCCACTGTTAAGCCTGCGATTTAACTTATTATTTATCAGCTAAGTCTAACCTGAGTCAGATTGCCTGAAGGTTGCAGTTTGTAAGAAAGTAAAAACAAACGCTTTTTTGTTGCTTTAATTTTACAGCTTTTTAAAACAGCCACTTAGGGATCGTCATTTGACTGAATGGCGATAGATACCTATTGGTTTGTGCAGGATTGGAAGGAACCGCACCAGTTCGCACCAGGCAGCGTGTTTCATCTGATTGAACCCGATGTTAACCAGGAACTGTATGGCCTACCGGAATACTTCAGCGCACTTAACTCCGCATGGCTCAACGAAGCAGCCCTATTCCATCAGAACGGCGCGCACGCCGGTTACACCCTGTATATGACCGATGCAGCACAAAGCACCAGTGGCGTAGACCGGATGCGTCAGGCAATGCGCGATACTTAAGGGCTAGGTAACTTCCGTAATCTGTTCATGTACGCTCCGAACGGAAAGCCGGATGGCATAAAGATTTTGCCGTTGAGTGAGGTCGCCACCAAGGATGATTTTTTCAATATCAAGAACTCCAGCCGGGATGACCTGTTGAGTGCACACCACGTACCGCCACAGATGATGAGGACCATTCCCAATAATACAGGGGGTTTTGGGGATGTGAAAAAGCGGCTCAGGCATTTGTACGCAACGAACTGACACCGCTACAGGAACGAATTAAGGAGGTTAATAAGTGGATTGGGAAAGAAGCAATCCGCTTTTCTATCTCTGATTTGCCAAATGAATAAAAACCTTAGAGGAAAAAACATCTTAACCATGGGGATAGTTAAGCCCCGCATTCGCGGGAGCTTAATTGAAAATTAAACATATTCATGCTCATGAAAGAACATCGGATCCCCATTGTTTTCACCTATCGTTGTTAAAATAGGTTGCAATTCTTCATATGTACATCCAAATTGCCAACATACAAGAATCCTTTTATCGTTTGGATATGCTTTATATGATTGTGTTCTATGTATTGTTGCTGTTCCATCAAAAAGAATAGCCTCACCTTCTTTATATTTATGTACAATTGAGAGCTCATCATAATTATCATAATCATCACGGTGAGCTGATGTTGTTTCTAAACCGCCAAAGTATGGTTGGAATGGGAAAAGAGGCGTTAAAAGAGTACCGCTCTCATTAACACCTAACTTTTCATGGTAAAAATCAGAATGCCATCGTCCTGTAGGATAACTACCAACAGTCTCAATAATATTAGCCTGTACCACTCGCATATTACCGCGATCATTTCCAATGATATCACGACTTAGTGCTAGTTCACAGCCATCAAGGACATCACGGAAAATTTTAATAGCCTCTGGCGACTTAGCGAAATACCATCTCATGCTAACTGAGTTAAACTCTTCGCTATAATCCTCATGCGCTTTTATGCCAATATCCACTTTGGCTTCCAAAGAGTCTCGCATGATGTCTAAATATAATTTTCTTATAGGCTCTAGGGCATCAAATGAAAAAGCCAATTTTGTAACACCATTAGTTAGAAATTCACTTTTTTTTGACATAATTAGTCCTTATTAAAGGCCCTCGATGTTTAAGAGCCTTGTGATAGTTTTATAGATTATGCAAACGCCATATTAAAACGAGCTTCGGAAACCATACGAGCTGGTTTGGTTTCCGCAGCCATGCGGGCTGGTTTGGTTTCCGCAGCCATGCGGGCTGGTTTGGTTTCCGCAGCCATGCGAGCTGGCTTGGTTTCCGCAGCCATGCGGGCTGGTTTGGTTTCCGCAGCCATGCGGGCTGGCTTGGTTTCCGCAGCCATGCGGGCTGGCTTGGTTTCCGCAGCCATGCGGGCTGGTTTGGTTTCCGCAGCCATGCGGGCTGGTTTGGTTTCCGCAGCCATGCGGGCTGGCTTGGTTTCCGCAGCCATGCGGGCTGGTTTGGTTTCCGCAGCCATGCGGGCTGGCTTGGTTTCCGCAGCCATGCGAGCTGGCTTGGTTTCCGCAGCCATGCGGGCTGGCTTGGTTTCCGCAGCCATGCGGGCTGGTTTGGTTTCCGCAGCCATGCGGGCTGGCTTGGTTTCCGCAGCCATGCGGGCTGGCTTGGTTTCCGCAGCCATGCGGGCTGGCTTGGTTTCCGCAGCCATGCGGGCTGGCTTGGTTTCCGCAGCCATGCGGGCTGGCTTGGTTTCTGCTGCTTTACCCACAATACGATTTGTTTGCATTTGGTCTGTCCTTTATGATGAGTATTGATATTAACTAGTGCATTAATACACCTACTGACAACACCTGAGGTACATAAGGTATTGAATTCACTTGATACTTTTATTTTCTTATTTTTGGTAAACAACTTTCGCAGTAAAATACGTTGACAAAACAATTGAGACAATAGCGAAAACAAACAGAAAATTATGAGAGAAACTATAAATTAATGTGCCTACTGATGGACCTAAAACGTAGCCAAAAGCGGATGCACCGAAAAGGAAACCAGCAACGCCACTTTGCTCGTCATGATTTACCGCCAACGATGCTGCTGACTGTATTGATGGAATCATCATTCCAAATCCCATACCTAGCATTGCGGCAGATATGTTAACTATAACAATAGAGCTGTTAGAAAACATTATGCCGCTAAAACCCAAAACGCATGAAACACACCCTGGAAATAAAAGAGACTTCACAGATGGTTTAAATACCTGAATGTATCCTAATTGAACAACAACCATAACAATAGCCATTATAGATACTGTAACCCCTGTTTTAGCGACAGTTTCTTTTGGGTCTAAAGAGAATATATCTTGTATATAAAATGATATTGTTTGTTGGAATGCGGAAAATGCAATGTATATACATGCTACACCAATGAAAATTGGTAGTACTCTTGCATCTGTTAATTTAATGCTTGTATTGTTCTCTTTCATCATCGATGGTGTAGACTCACTTGGCGCAAGGACAATGAAGCCTAAAATAGTCCCAATACACGAAATTGCAGCAGCAACATAAATTGGCAGTAGTAATGAAAATGTACCTAATGATGAGCCTAATAGTGGACCAACTACAGAGCCAATACCATATGCTGAAGCAATTAATGCCATTCCAGCACCTCGATTGGTCCGATTTGTGTTTTCTGCAATATAGGTCATAGCCGAGGGATGAATCCCCGCAGTTAGAGCACCTGTCATGCATCTTATTATTAGTAGAGAAAGAAATGCTCCAGCGACACTAAGATAATGATTTAAACTAAATTTCAGCACGAACGCTAAAAGTAATGTTCCAATGGTATAAAAAATCATTCCTGCTAAATATGAATTCCTGCTACCAAACGCCCCTATCAACTTACCCCACACACCAGAGCATAAAGTTATGACTAACGCTGCAATCGTTACAATCAAACCTACATTAAACTCTGTTAGACCAATTTCTCTACTTGCAGGACCAAGGATCGTATAAAGTAGAGTTTGTCCAATACCTACACACACTAAGCCTATCACAAGTGTTATGTGATGTATTAGCCCCGTTTCTTTCTTGCTTTCAGATACATTTATATTAGTTTGGCTCATTAGTTTTGACGTTCTTCATGTAGAAGTGAATGTTTGGTTAATGATAAGAAATTGTTAAAAATCATTATGATTCGAGACTATATGATTAGCGAAACAATTCAATAGTTTTTTAAATGCTCAATAGAAAATGAAATTTACCTCTAAAAAAAAAGTAAAATAAGAATATCTAAAGAATAAAAAACCAAAAAATCAACAATAATTGGACTTTAATATTAAACTTTAGTGATTTTTAAAGCTTTAGTCTGAAAGTGTTTTTTATCATACTGATATTTATTGATATTTTTTTTAAGGCAAAGTAATCATTAGGAATGTTTACGCTAAATTTAGTGATTAATCTTATATAAACATGTCAATGTAAATGGCGTTTTCCCCAAAATGGGCTACACGTTTTTAGGTTTGCTGTATACAAATTACTACTAACAGTTGTTTCTTATGCTCGATACTAGAGCAAGTTCACTGTTGCCGAAAAGGAAATGGCCTGGCTTACCCACGCACAAATCACGGAACTGCTCACCGCCTGCAGAAGACACAGCATTGACCTAGCGATGATCGTTGAGGTGTGTCTGAGTACCGGGGCAAGATGGCGGGAAGCTGAGAACCTTACCCGCTCTCAGGTAACGCCGCATAAAATCACGTTTGTCAGAACCAAAGGAAAGAAGAACCGCAGCGTCCCGATCAGCAAGGAGCTTTATAACAAGCTGCACAAGATGGGGGATGGCCGCCTTTTCGGCGGGTGCTATTTTAAGTTTATGTCGGTTATCGAAGGCACTAGCATCGTGTTACCAAAGGGGCAACTTACCCACGTATTACGCCACACCTTTGCAGCTCACTTTATGATGTCTGGTGGTAACATACTGGTACTGCAACGCATCCTCGGCCACTACGACATTAATATGACCATGCGCTACGCTCACCTGGCCCCCGAACACCTCGAAACCGCGCTACAGTTTAACCCGTTGGCCACGATGCCAAGTGGCGACAATGTGGCGGCATAGATAGGCAAACCCCGTATTTCCTCACCCTTTGCCACCTTAACAACCAGTTATAAAATCAATAACTTATTGATTTTATTATTGTAGTGAGAAATACGCGTTTAATGTTGCACATCGTCACTGTCTCCCAGCTGCGTTAGGCTACCGTCGTTATCCCCCGGCGTAGGCGCATTGACCGGGTCGAAAATATGGTCCAGGATTGCCCTGGCCGTTGGCCCTGCAACTACGCCATCCCCACCACCATTTTCCAAAATTAGCGCCATTGCCACCCGCGGGTTTTTATACGGCGCAAAGAGGGTATAGAAGATATGGTCACGCAGGCGTACCGGGATCATTTTGGCATTGTAAGTCTGGTTTTCTTTCAGGCTGAAAACCTGTGAAGTCCCCGATTTGGCCGCTATCTGGTAGGGCGCGGTATGGAACAGTTTATACCCGGTCCCGTTAGGCAGATTCGCCATGCCATACATACCGTTGCGCACAATCCCCCAATACGGCGATTTGGCCTCTCCAATCTGTACGGCCTGCTCTGGTGGCTGATAGCGTTCGACTTCCCGGCCCTGCTTCATCGAATACAGCAGATGCGGCGTTTTTACCCTGCCGCTGTTGATCAGTGTGGTCAGTGCTTTCACCATCTGGAGCGGCGTAGCGACCCAATACCCCTGACCAATACCCACCGAGACGGTATCACCTTGGTACCAGCCTTTTTTATGTACCCGCTGCTTCCATTCCCTACTCGGCAGCACGCCGCGATATTCCTCGTTTAGATCGATTCCCGTCGCCTTGCCATAGCCAAACTGGCTTAGCCATTGATGGATCCGGTCGATCCCCATCTCATAGGCAACCTGATAGAAGAAGGTATCGGCCGACTCCTCGATCGCCTTGGTGACGTTCAGCAGGCCGTGCCCGGTTTTCAACCAGTCGCGATAGTGCCGCTGCGTTCCCGGCAAAGTCCAGGTGGGTGCACCAAAGAAAGTGGTGGTTGGGGTGATGACCCCGGCAAACAGTGCCGATACCGCCATATAAGGTTTTACCGTTGAGGCTGGCGGGTATAACCCCTGCGTCACGCGGTTAATCAATGGTAAGTCCGGGTTGCTGAGCAGCGACTTGTAGGCCTGATAGCCAATACCTTTGACGAATGGGTTGGGGTCGTAGCTAGGGCTGGAGACCATCGCCAGAATGCCTCCGTCGCGCGGATCGGCGACCACTACCGCCGCCCGTTGCCCTTTGAGCAAGCCTTCGATGTACTGTTGCAGGTGCAGATCCAGCGTCAGATAAATATCTTTGCCCGCCTGGGGCGGCTGTTCCTTCAGCAGGCGAACGATACGCCCGTGGTTATCCACCTCCACTTCCTGATAGCCAGTGGTGCCGTGTAGCTCTTTCTCGTAATAGGCTTCCAGCCCCTGTTTGCCAATATTGTGGTCGGCCGCATAGTTTTGCGCTAATCCCTGCTGCTCCAGCTTTTTAACGTCGTTATCGTTAATGCGCGAGACATAGCCCACCACGTGCGCCAACTGTGCCCCGTAAGGATATTGCCGCTGCTGGTAGGTCTCGATGGTTACACCGTCAAAGCGATACTGGTTTACCGCAAAGCGGGCCACCTCGGTTTCACTCAGCCCAGTTTTCAGCGTGACGGGCTTGTAGCGGCTATTGTGGTGCATATCGTCACGGAAGGAGGCGATGTCATCCGGCGTCAGATCGACGATAGGCGTCAGGTTTTGCAACAGTGTTGCCATATCGGCAATCTTGCTGGGGGTCACTTCAATCTGATACAGCTGTATGTTGCGCACCAGCGGGATGCCGTTGCGATCGAAGATCAGGCCTCGATGAGGGGCAATCGGCAGCATCTTGATATCGTTCTGATTAGAGCGAGTCTGGTAAAACGCATGCTGTTTGATCTGCAACTGATAAAGGTTGTAAACCAGCAAGCCAAAACAGGCGACGACTAACACCATCGCCACGCAGGCACGGCGAATGAACAACGTTTCTTCGGCGGGATGGTCACGGAAAGGATCTTTTAATTGGGCCATGCGCGGAGTCTTACCTGCCAGACTGATAGCTAAAAAGGGTGCGAAAAGCCGGCCAGCATAGCGTTAATAACCCTGGTGCCACATTAAAAGGTTGCTAATGATTTGGCATAAATGTTTCAACATATTGGAATGTTGCTGTGATTTGTCAGACAAGCCATGACGACTATTGAGACACCCATTATTCCGATGCTACAATGTGACGCAGATCACACCAGTAACCTAAACCACTGTCTATCCAATGCGCATTCTTCCCCAAGGTCTGATACCAGGAGATGGATGCGGCGTTTGTAGCAAAGGATCACCTTCGATGAGTACCATAGCCACTGGCTTTATTATGATGCGCTGGGAATTGCTGAGCGCAGTGATGATGTTTCTGGCCAGCCAACTGAATGTGGTGTGCCGCAAGGCCAGCCGTAACGGCATGGCGTTTGTGTTCAGCAGCCTGGGGCTGTTCACTAGCTGCTGGTTTGTGATGGGGCTGATGGGGATGTCCTTCAACCTGGCAGGCATTATGCACTTCTGGGCCTCTTTCAAGGACGTCTTCATCGATGTCATGAGCCAAAACCCGACCGCCTTCCCCCTGCCATAACCACCGTTCCTGGCACCATCCGCCGATGGTGCTGCGCCATAGGTAGCCAGTGGGTTATGGGTTAGCCCGCATCCAGGGCGTTAAAGTCACGCCAACCAGCAAACCTTCCGGGCTTAACAGACGGGTGACGCTCTGGCCCCACGGCTCCAAACGGTTGGCTACCAGCAGTTGATAACCCTGATCCAGCAGCGTTTGAGTGGCCTTGCCCATATCCGCCACGTCAAACTCCATCCATGCCTGCGGCACCGGTAAATCTTGTGGCCATTGATCCTGACCAAAGCAGGATTGAGCAGCCTGCGCCAAAGGCCATAGCGCGAAGTGCTTCACGCCAGCCAAGGCATCGTGCTCGGTCAGCAGATAGTCCTCATTCCCTTCCATTGGCTTGAGCGGCAACCCCAGCGCTTGCTGATAAAACGCGGTACTTTGGCTGGTGTTTTGGGTGATCGGGCCAAAACCCGCGACAAAAAGTACCTCAACACCACAAAAGGGTTGTTCCATATCCTTTTTCCTCATGGATTAACGGCTTTGCTGCCGCAGACGTATCGGCGTATGGCCATAGAATGCCTTGAAACGATGGCTGAAATGGCTGGCCGAGCTAAAGCCGCAGTCCAGCGCAATCTGGGTTAGCGGCATCAGCGTGTTGCGCAGTAATTTTTCCGCCTGTTGCAAACGCACCTGCATCACATACTGATGCGGCGCCTGTCCGGTGCTGTGTTTGAACATGCGGGCAAAATGAAACTCGCTCAATTCCGCCTGAGCGGCCAGATCGGCCAGCACCAACGGCTGATCGAGATGGTGATAGATAAACTCCTGCACTCGCTTCAACACGGCAGGAGCCAGCCCACCACGCACGCTGGGCAGTCGCCATTGCAACTGAGTGTAGCGCTGGAGCATATGTGACATCAACAGCGTGGAGGCGCTGCTCAGTGCCAACTGGTTGGCGCTGTCTTGCCAATTGTGATTAAGCAAAAACTGGCGATACAGCAGCGTGATTTGCGGGTCTTCCGCAAACGACAGCGGCTCTACGTTGATGGATGCCGGGCTGCGATCCCAGGTCTGCTCCACCAAATGGCGTAAATGCTGGTCGGTACAATACAGATGAACAAAGGAGAGATTGCTGCGGACATCCCAGGTGGATTCGTAATGCCGCGGCATGATGCAAAAACGATCCGGGCCGCCGCCGTTCTGCCAGCCCCCTGGCACCTTCTGATAACACTCGTAGCCATCCGCCACGTACAGGCTGAGGGTGTGGTGATCGGCACTTTCCTGGGTGATACGGTCATTGCAGTTTGACCAGGCCGCCAATTGCACGCCAGATCCCAGCTGCACGCTGTTGTGCAACCGGGCTTTATGTTGGTGCAATGTTTCAAATGCCAGGTATGCCATAGCTGCCCTATTCCTGTGATCCAAGCCGTTCCAGTTTAAAGAGTGGCGGCGCGGGATGCCAGTTGTCACGGGGCGCTTTTAACAAAAAAAGCGCAAGAATATGCAATTGGCCGCAAAAGGCTGAAAGCGTTACGACACTAAAAGATGAATACTCCTGTCATCATTAACAGGAGAACTCATGAATACGCTGTTGTATCTTGCCGTAGTGCTGATTTGGGGCACCACGTGGATTGCGATTACTCTGCAACAAGGCACGGTGGCGATCCCCGTGTCGATCGGTTACCGTTTCTTGCTTGCTGCCGCCGTGATGTGGCTAGCCATGCTGGCGCTACGCCGTCTGCGGGCCATTAGCCTGCGGGACCACCTGTTCTGCATGTTGCAGGGCTGCTGTGTGTTTGGCTTTAACTTTTACTGTTTCTACCTGGCGGCGGCCTATATCAGCAGCGGGCTGGAATCGGTGATTTTCTCAATGGCGGTGTTGTTCAACGCGGTTAACAGCATGATTTTCTTCCGCCAACGCCCTAGCCCGAATCTGCTGCCTGCGGCACTGTTAGGCATGACCGGCATCGTGGCGCTGTTTTGGCAGGATCTGATGGCGACCCAGATGGCGCCAGAATTGCTTAAAGGGATCGGGTTGAGCGCTCTGGGCACCTACGGTTTTTCGCTGGGGAACATGCTCAGCACGCGCCACCAACGCCGTGGACTGGATATGCTTTCCACCAACACCTACGCCATGAGCTACGGCGCACTGCTGATGTTTGCCATCGCCCTGGCACAGGGCGCTTCATTGCAACTCGAATTCACCACTCGCTATCTGGGCTCGCTGTTCTATCTGGCGATCTTTGGCTCGGTGATCGCCTTTGCCGCCTATTTCACCCTGTTAGGCCGCATCGGTTCGGGCGCAGCTGCCTACAGCACCTTACTGTTCCCATTGGTGGCGTTAACGATCTCCACTCTGTATGAGGGTTACCAGTGGCATCTGAATGCGGTGATTGGCCTGTGCCTGATCCTGCTGGGTAACCTGGTGATGTTCTCCAAGCCGGGGATGTTCAATCTATATCGATGGAAACGTGGGGTTCAGTGACGGTATTAAAGATAAGCGTCGAGATACCGTTGCCCACTTAAGATAATCCATGAATTAACACAAAAATCATTGAGGTGTGATGTAAACCACCTCAATGATTGCCCCCTATCACGAAAGATTACAGCCCATTGCAGCAGGATTCGTATTGACCTTGTTTACTCATGCATATTAATGGCTTATTAGGTCGACAAATTCCATTCCAGGCTGGCCCACTGGCTTTTTGGTTTCCTGCAGCATCATATAATGCGCCCACCGCAACCCCTGCGGCTAGTCCAATTGCCGGCCCTAATGGGCCAGCCAAACCCGTTCCGAATGCCGTGCCAGCGATTGTGGCTCCGCCAACGGCAACCTCTCTACCTGCTTGTTCCCAGTTTACATTTCCTGCACCTGAAACCATATTAATTTCATCAAAGCTTAAGACTTTCATTTAAAAACTTCTGTTGCTTGATAATAAATAAACATCACGATTGCTATGCCAGTAGAAATAGCCAAGGACTGAAATAACGGAGACGCGTTAAAACTTCTCGCAATAGAACCTATGGCAACGCCAAGAAAAACACAAAAAAAGATAAATAGAATATTTTTCATTAACCCCCCTGAAATGTAAGTAATGAACTTTTTTTAAAATTACAATATTTATTTCAATAAGTCATAAAAATAAGAGAGATTGTTCAGACATTATAAAAATGCCTGAAGGTGCTAAGGTTTGTGATATAACACACCTACTCATTTCTCAAATGATGTCATCACAGAATAACCATCCAGAAGTTGATAGTGACTATCATTCTAAATTATTTTATCAAGGTCAAGTTATTTTTATTCGACAGTAAACACCTATCAATCATTCCTATAATAAAAACCGTTAAAGCGATATAGTAATTTTATTAGCAACAATCAAAGTAAGCAGCGGAAAATAAATCGATAGCCATGGTCTAAAACCTTGTCACCCCCGAAGGCTTTTTAGCTGCGCTCAAAAATTAGGCCTGCCGTAGGAAGTTCTCTATGCTCGTCGCCAAGGCGAGCGGTACTTCATTCATTGGGTAATGACCTGCATTCTCAAGTATTTCCAGTTCAGCCCTTGGATACCATGCAAGGTAGGTGGAACGCATCAGATCTGTGTTGAATGTCGGATCATGCTCCCCGATCAGCACCTTAACCCTGTGTGATAAACCCTGTACCTCCGCGCTGAAATCGGTGTTGCTCCATGCATTCAAGTAAGCGGCAAAAGCGGCTCTGGACGAATGCGCCATTGAATACTCAGCTTTCCAGTCGATCCACGCTCGTGAAAGGCGCTGTCCAGTACTTCGATGGATGATGATCCTTCTATTTTCGATGCTATCAGCTGCACCAGTAAACAATGCTTGCCCTACAGGATCGAAGGCTACACCGCAGCAAGGAACAGGTGCAACAGGAACTAACATACGAACGCGTTCAGGGGCCAGGGTCGCTACACGTTCAATTGCCATTCCCCCCATCGAGTGGCCTATCAAGCTAAACGTGTCGAATCCAAGCTCATCTGCAAGGGATAAGGTATCGATCGCAATTTCATCCATGCTATAAGTGCCAGTTGCGGAACTCATGCTCCCGTATCCACGGTAGTTCATAAAGATATAAGTAAATTCTTCGCGACTGAGGGCGTCCTCCATTGGCGCAAAAGCATGGCAATCACCAAACCACCCGTGAAGAACAATGACAGAATGCGGACCATACCTACTCGGTGAAACGTGTTGGACATATCGACTCCTAATAAACTGAATGTGCCAGATGATTTCGTAACAGTGGCCATTGTAGGATCCGCAGTACCAGCTCGCTTTCAGTATTGAGTCAATTATTGTAGAGTTTGGGCCATGCGTAATACGTTACTCGACCCCTACGAAGACATTCCACGAATTGCCGTAGTCACAGCAAATGACTATCCGGCGTCTTCGACTTTTCCCTCCCATACACATCGTCGCAGCCAGTTTTCCTATGCCGCCTCCGGGACGATCAGCGTGTTCACGGCACGCGAAAACCTGGTTGTTCCACCACAGCGGGCATGCTGGGTACCCGCTGGCATCGACCATGAGATGCATATGCGTGGCCCTGTCACCATGTTGAACGCATTTTTCACCCCGGACGCTGCCCGCGCTGCAGGACTACCCGATGGATGTCGGGTGGTTGGAGTGTCACCCTTGCTACAGAACCTGTTAGTACAGGCAGTGGATTTGCCAGCGCTCTATGACCTGAATAATAGAGAAGGCAAGATTATGTCTCTGTTGCTTGATGAAATTGCCGCTATGCCATCTCTGTTGCTAAATACTCCGTTGCCGGACGAGCCTCGTTTAGCCAAACTGTGCCGTCAACTGATTGAAAACCCCTCTCTTTCTATCGATATCAACACAATGGCTGCGGAGGCAGGCATGAGTCGGCGCACTTTCACCAGAGTGTTCCGAACGCAAACTGGGGTGAGCTTTAGCGAGTGGCGCCAACAAGCCTGTCTGCTGGCGGCTATCACCCGCCTTAACAATGGGGAATCAGTTACTCGCGTTGCGCTGGACCTTGGCTATGGGAGTTCAAGTGCCTTCACTGCACTATTCCGCCGTGTACTTGGCGTGCCGCCCAGCCTATACCTTGAGAAATAGCGAAAAAATCAAAGGGGTAATGTTTCTGAATGGATAGGGGCGCCGTACCACGCCCCTAGTGACTCCGACGACTGTATTTCTGCACTGATATTGTCACTTCATTCCGGTTGGACAAGTATCCGCGACATTGTTAAGCCCTTCGGTTTGATGTTCGAAGCGGATCTTGTTGGCGGGCGCGTCATGGTCAATCGTCAGAACATAGATACTGTCAAAATCACTGCCCGGCCATTTGGCCGCCTGTTGGGGATCGCCCCCTTCTGCGGTGATAATGTTTTTTACCACCTGCACCAAGTTGTGATGTTCCCAAGAGACATACACCACGGCATTGCGCAAACGATCGTCCAGCAGAGCCGTCTGCAAATCAGCAATGTCATCGGCGTGATACTGGATATTCACCGGCAGTGAGAGCCTAATGGCCGTTGGGGTAATGGTGGTCAATGCCCGCATGGAGCTGCCCAGCTTATTTTTCTTGGGGCCTGCGGCATAAATGGCTTCGGGTTTACCGAAGCGGGAGATTAAGACCTCCGGCAGTGCCAAGGCGCGGTTAAAGCCTTTGCAGGTCAACTGACCACTGTTGTTGTCTGGCTTCTCGCCGTGGCGAACGAAAACCAGGGTTTGCTCACTCCAGGCGGCCCCTGCCACGCTGGACAACAGTAGCGCCAATACGCCATTTTTAAACGCTTGCTTCATGGTTCTTTCCACCCGTATTTGTCCTTAAGAGCACCGCCAGCCAAGACCGCATACTTGCAGGACATTGTCATGACTAATGAATTATTTGCATAGGTGTATGCATATTTAGCTACCTTATCATTGAATCGGCCTTGTAATACACTTCCTCCTGTCGGCCATAAGCACATCGGCCACCCTTTTTGATTGCTTCCTGAAAGTAGGCGTAATTTGACGGCGGAGATGAAATGAACGAGAAATTTGACGGTAACGGTATTTTCCCCAAAGGGCCAAAAAATGACGCCTATGCGCAATATTTCACCGGCACCAGCTACCTGAACATGTTGACCACCGAAGGGGTAGCCATTGGCAATGTGGTGTTTGAACCAGGCTGTCGGAATAACTGGCATATCCACCATCAGGGCGGCCAGATCCTACTGGTGACCGGCGGGCGCGGCTGGTATCAGGAGTGGAATGAACCGGCTCGCCAACTTACCGCCGGGGACGTGGTCAATATCCCGGCAGGAACCAAACACTGGCACGGTGCAGCCCAGGATAGCTGGTTTGCGCATATTGCCGTGGCGGTCCCGGCCGAGGGCTCCTCCAATGAGTGGTTGGAACCGGTATCCGACGAGGATTACCGTCAACTGCCATGATAAAAAAGCCACCTGCCAAAACGGGTGGCTTGAGATTAATAACCTCAGGCGCAGCCTGCAGCGCCTCTACGTGCTGAACCGGTTACAGCTTACTACTTCGGGTAGAAATAGTTCACTACACAAAAAACCAATTTCGCCACTACATAACAGCACGAGAGAGAAACCAGTAAGTGAGAAATATTGGCTGGTGCAGCATACCAACCCAACGACCACACGCAGGCCCCTTTTAATAAAGCTGCAGCCAGATAAAAGCTAACCAAAGAGGCAAGTATACGTACAATTGCTTTCATGAAATTTGTCCAGTCAGACATAACCGGTATACATTCATTTAAAAGGTTTATGTTAGTTGACTACCATGAGCATGAACTGCCAGCGTTAGAACCGCAGTTATTTCCGGCACTGCCGCTTCTACCGCCATTTCCGTTGCCTCTCCCGTTACTTCCCTCGTTGAGGCATCCACTGTTATCGGAACGGTCACCGCCATTATTTCCTCGACCGTCAGATATCTGCCCCAACATTTCAAGCCCTAACAGTCCCATAGAAAACCCCTTGTTATTGATAATATAACAGAGTACAGCGAGTTGATTATCACCTCATCATCATAAAATTATCAATATAAAACAAAAGCGGGATTTTTAATTTTAGAGTTTAATCACAAAAACATTGTGAATTATTATCCTTGTGGTTTACTTAAATAATTTAGTTAATTTAATTACGTCACCGATTAATTAAGATAATTATAATGACATATATCGCTACGTAGGAGCGCAGCATGCGGCTCCCTTCAGAACGTTAAGGCGTCACCCAATCACTAATCCCAGCGCTGCCCCGCCCGCCAGGATCCATAATGGATGAATACGTTTATTCATACTCAGCAGCGTCGCTAACACAATTAATATTGCTAACCGCTCATTGGTCGCTGAAGCCTGGGCAATCAGCACGCCGCTGGCGGCAACCAGCCCGACCGTCACCGGCACCAGCCCAACCTGAACGATACGCCTCCAGGGTTTATCTTTAAAACGCCGCCATGCTCCCATCACCAAAATGGTAACGATGGACGACGGCCCAAACTTGGCCACAGAGGAAACTAACAGCCCGGCCCAACCCGCGACATGCCAACCAATCAGCGGCACGATCATCATATTCGGCCCCGGAGCCGCCTGCGCCATGGCAAACAACGCGCTGAATTCCTGGGCGCTCATCCATTGATGCACCTCCACCACCTGGCGCTGCATTTCCGGCAGAATGGTAAAGCCGCCACCGAACGCCATCAGCGAAAGCTCGGTAAAAATGATCGCCAATGAGATTAACACCGCCATCATGAAGGTTTCCTCCAGGCAAGCAGAATACTGAGCGGGGCCAACAACAGCATGGTTGGCAGCAATGGCAGACGCAGCCAGGCAATCGCCACCAAAGCAATGGCAACAATCGCTAATGGCAACCATTTCCCCCACAGTGGCAACAGCATTTTCAATGCGGTAGAGAGCAGCAAACCTGCCGCCGCTGCGGCTAACCCAGCGAACACATGTTGCACATGGACATCGTTTTGGTAGCGGGCATAAATCACGCCCAGGCCGACCACAATCGCCGTTGGGGCGCAGATCAACCCGAGCAAGGCACATAGCGCACCACGCAATCCGCGAAACTCCATCCCCACCGCTACGGAAAGGTTAATGACGTTGCCACCCGGCAGGAACTGGCACAATCCCAGCAGTTCGGTGAACTGTTCAGCGGTTAACCAGCGGCGTTGTTCTACCAACATGCTGCGCGCCAGCGGGAGTACCCCGCCAAAGCCGATCAGGCCAAGCATCAGAAAACCGGTAAACAGTTGAGTATTGCTTGGTGGTTTTGCAACTTCATGGCCCTGTAGCGCATTAGAATCCGACATAGCGTTTCCCACATTATCTCAGTTGTTATCTGGCATAATGCACGCGGCCAAGCCATGATGTCTAATGCATTTCAGAGCCATTATCGCTACGGTGAACGCGCTGCAGACCGAGCTTAATCGTCCCGATCGACAATCCGCGTCAGGTGGATGACCAAGTACAGCAGCTCGTCGTTGGACATCTCCATTTCCAACAGATTTTTCACATAGTCACGGATCACCAGTGCGCAACGATAGGCATCGGGATACTCTTTCGTCGCCTGCAAGAACAGGAAATCGTCTTTCGACTTCACCTGTTTGTTATCGATCATTCGTTGAATGAAAAACTGCATATGCAGCAGGAAACGTGAGTAGTTGAGTGAATCCGTGGCGATATCGATGCGAAAATGGTATTTGATGATGTTGAAGATATCCTTCAGCATCTTCACCGCCAGCAGCGTGTGCTCCATACTCTGTACGTCGGTCTGGCCATTGACCAGGTGAAAGGCAATGTTCCCCGCTTCCGCCTCCGGCAACAGGATATTCAAACGCTGGTTGATCTGCGCCAGCGCCTGTAATGCCACGGCAAACTCCTGCGGATAAAAGCGTTTTACCTCATGCAACAGTCGGTTCTGAATGATGATGCCTTTACGGCAGCGCTCAATTGCAAAGCTGAGATGATCCACCAGGGTGAAAAAGATCTGTTCGTTGACCCGGCCACCAAGCTGGCTGTTGGCCAGCCTGAGGATCATTTGCACCAGCTCAATGTGCTGTTCCGGCGTGGCCTCTATCAGGCGTAGATGGTCGTGGCCGGTTTGACCGTTCTGCACCACATAGACTTTTTCTATGCTGGCCGAGGCCAGCACATCCCCTACTTTGCTGTTAAACCCGATGCCCTTGCCCATCACGATAACTTCGCGGTTATCGCTGTCGGTAGACAGCACCAGGCTGTTATTGAGCACCTTGACGACTTTCATCATTAAACTGTGTTATCCACGTTGTTGGCCGTTCGAGGCAATCAGGCGCTGATACCAGGCGAAACTGTTCTTCTTGATACGCCGCAGATCGTGCAGATCCAGTTCACCGCGGTTGACATAGATAAAACCGTAGCGCTTGGCGTAACCCTGATGCGTGCTGACCAGATCGATCGCCGCCCACGGGCAGTAACCCAGCAGATCGACACCATCATTAATCGCCAACTGCATTTGTTCGATATGCGCACGCATGAAATCGATGCGGTAATCATCATTGATGATATCCCCAGACAATAGCTGGTCCGGCGCGCCGATGCCATTCTCAGTAATTAAAATCGGCAGATGATAGCGTTCATAAACCTTGCGCAGCGTCAGCCGCAGGCCCACGGGGTCGATCACCCAACCATAGCGCGTTTTGTCGACATACGGGTTTTCCGCTGCCCGATACACGCCCGGCTCACCCAGCATGATTTGCTGGTCCCCCGCACGAGCAGTGATATCCGAGGCATCCCCACGGCTGGCGGCGATGGTGGCGGTGGAATAGTAGTTAATCGCTACATAATCCGGCTTTCCTTGCAGCAGTAACTCCGCGTCTCCGTCTTCAATCACTGGGGCAAGGCCGCGATCCTGCAAATATCGCCAGGCCAACGCATTGTATCGGCCATGTACCGCAACATCCAGAAAGCTCCAGCAGCGCAGTGTTTCCCAGTTGTGGGCGGCGATGGCATCCAACGGATGGCAGGTTTCCTGATACATGGAAGTGGTATTGATCGCCGGGCCGATTTTCCCCTTGGGACAGCGCTGATGGCATAAAACCATGACCCGCGCCTGCGCCACCAGCATATGGTGGCTCTGTTGATAAAGTACCGGCTTGGTAGGCAGTTCGCCGCCCTTTGGTACCCCGATGGCACCAGGGTGCAGGATCATGGTGTTCTGCTCGTTGATGGTCAGCCAATATTTGACCTTATCGCCAAAGGCAGTGAACAGCACGTCCGCATACTCGACAAAGGCATCGATGGTCTGCCGATTGCTCCAACCGCCCTGTTGTTCCAGCACATAGGGCAGATCGAAATGGTAGAGCGTGACCACAGGTTCAATGCCGTGCTTGAGCAGTTCATCGATCAGGTCACGATAAAACGCCAGGCCAGGCTGATTCACCTCGCCCGTGCCGTTGGGCAAAATGCGCGTCCAGGCAACGGAGAAACGGTACGCCTTCAGCCCTAATTCGGCGAACAGCTTAACGTCTTCACGGAAGCGGTGGTAATGATCGCTGGCCACCTTAAAATCTGCCGTCTCGGCGGGATGATCGAGCATATCGACAATGGAAGGACTTTTGCCGTCTTCGTCCCATGCCCCCTCAACCTGATAAGCCGAGGTTGAGGCCCCCCACAGGAAGCCAGGCGGAAAATCGTTCAGCTGGTGGTAAATCATACATTTTTTTCCTTGGTATTCAGCGCGACAATTTGCTCACCAAAGTTCACCGGGCCAGGCTGTCGGCAGCTCAGGTGCGGATACTGCTCGCTGTTGACCACCAGCACCGGGGTGATAATGTCGTAACCCAGCGCGGTAATGGCGGCAATATCAAAGCGCACCAGCTCATCACCGTTTTTCACCCGATCGCCCACCTGCAGTTGAGAGCTGAAATGCTCACCGTTGAGATTGACGGTATCGATGCCGATATGCATCAGCACTTCCATGCCGTTATCGGCCTTAATGCCCACGGCATGCTTCGAAGGCAGGAAGGTCACGATTTCCCCGTCCACTGGAGCACGCAGCACACCTTGCTCAGGTACAATTGCCACGCCCTTGCCCAACAGCCCTTGCGAAAATACGTCGTCATTCACCTGTTCCAGCGCCACCAGTTGACCAGCCAACGGGCTTAACAGCATCGCATTGCTCTCGGAAGGAGCGCTATCTGTTGCTGCCGCCTCTTCATCTTCATCAACCGGATCCTCAAAGCCCAGGATCCAGGTCAAGGCAAAGGTCACGACAATGGCGATAACGCAGGTGATGAGGGCGTGCACGATATTCATCGGGTTTTCGCCGATAAAGGCCGGTAAGGCCGCCAACCCTGGCGAAACAAAGGCATAACGCACCAAACCGCTTACACCCGCGTAGACACCGGCACAGCCGCCGCCGATCATGGCTGCGATCAACGGTTTACGCAGTTTCAGCGTGACGCCGTATAGTGAAGGCTCGGTGATCCCCAGCAGCGCGGTGAAACCGGCGGATGAGGCTAACTGACGCAGATTTTTATTCTTGGTACGGAACGCGACACACAGGGTTGCCGCGCCCTGGGCGATGTTGGAAGCCAACATGCCGGGGCCATTAATCATCTCAAAGCCGTTTTTACTCAACTGGCCGGTAGCGATAGGCGTCATCGCCCACGCGGTGCCGGTGATCACCAGGAACGGTTGCAGCCCGCCCATTAGCATCGGGATCAGCCAACTGGCCTTGCCATCGATAATCGCCGCGCCGCTGGCCACCAGATCGTTGAGGAAAATACCGAACGGCCCTACCGCCACCAAGGCTAGCGGCGTGGTAACCAGCAGGATGATCATCGGTTTGGTGAAGAATTTAATCATGGTCGGCGAGACTTTCTCGGCAAAGCGCTCGATGTAAGACATCAGCCACACCGTGAAGATGATCGGCAGCACCGAGCCAGCATAATCGGCCAACCGCACCGGGATGCCAATAAAATCGATTGGTGAACCGGCGGCCAGCATCTGGGCAAGATTGGGATGCAACAAGGCTCCCGCGATGGTCATGGCCAGAATAGGGTTACACTCAAACTTGATCGATGCCCCATAGGCCAGCAGCACCGGCAGGAAAAAGAAGGCAGCATCGGCGATGGTATCCAGCAGATGGTAAGTTGGGCTGGCCGCGCTGATCGCCCCAGTTAACTTGAGGATCGCCAGCAGCGCCTTGATCATCCCCGCACCGGTAATAGCCGGGATCACCGGCGTAAAGGTGGTCGAAATCACGCTGATAATCTGCGTAAAGACACCGCCCTTGGCCTTGTTCTTCGGCTGCCCGCCCGGTTTGCCCAGCGGTTGGCCAATCGCTTTTTGCAACGCGCGGAAAGTCTGCTGCACGTTGTTGCCCACCACAATCTGGAACTGGCCACCGCGCTCGACCACGCTGATCACGCCGGGCAAAGCTTCTATCGCTTTCGCATCGACCCGACTATCGTCGTTAAACTCCATCCGCAGACGGGTAGCGCAGTGCGTCAGCTTGCTGACGTTAGCCTTTCCCCCGACCAGTGCCAATATGTCCAAGCCCAACTTGTTATAATCCATAGGTTTTCCCCGGCAAAAAAAAGCAAAAAAAAAGACCAAAATGAAAATGCTCCCCTTCGGTAGAAGAAGTGCATTTCTATTTTGGTCTTGCCTGCTTGCGCAGTAACACGCCATCATAAAAATGATTGAGTAGCTGATTACGCTACGGCGCAAGTAATACCGCGGACGCGATCTCCAGGCAACCGGCAACGGTAAGCTTTGTGATTCGCATCACGATTAGTCGCAGGAAAAATCGCAAGCGATCCGACGAAAAATCATCAAACTCACCCGCGACCTACTGTAGCCATGCCCTTCAATAGGTTAAACTTCTCTACCTCGGCGAGTTACCTCTGCCGACCGTTGCGCTTGAATAACAATGAACCAAGGAAGTCCACATGCAACAAGGCTCTAAACTGCGGCCACCACCCATTGATGTGATCACCATTCAGTCGCAGGTGGTCTACGGTAGCGTGGGGAATGGCATTGCCTACCGCACGTTGTTGAAGAAGAACCTGGAGGTGTTGCAGGTACCGAGCGTGTTGTTTGGTTGCCCGCCCTATTACGGCGCGCCGCACGGGGGAGCGATCTCCAGCGAATGGTTCAGCGGTTTTCTGGAAGATCTGATTGCCCGTGAAGTCGTGTGCCGCGCGCGGGCCATCATTATCGGTTATCTGGGTGACGTGGCACAGTGCCATATTCTGGCAGACTGGCTGCCGCGGGTGATTGCCCTCAATCCGGGCATCAAGATCTATATCGATCCGGTGATGGGAGACTACGGCGAAGGGGTTTACGTCGATAAACGTCTGGTTGAACGTTATCGCTCGCCGTACCTCAATCTGGCCCATGGCCTTACGCCGAACGGTTTCGAGCTGGAGCAGCTTTGCGGCATGGCGCTAAGCACGCGCGAGCAAACCGAGCAGGCTGCACGGGCGCTGCTCAAAGGCAATACGGAGTGGGTACTGGTCACCAGCGCACCTGGCGTGGCAAACGGCGATCAGGAAGTTGGCCTGTTGCTGGTCACCGCTGAAGCGGCGCAAAGCTTCACCCATGCCAAAATCGATTCGCCGGTGAAAGGGACGGGTGACATGTTCACTGCGCTGTTAATTGCCCATTTGCTGCAGGGGGAACCTTTCAGCAAGGCAGTGCCGACTGCGATCCATGAGGTATGTGCGGTATTGGAAGATGCGGCGCATCACGGCTGGCAGGAGATCGGCCACCTGCGGGCACTGAAGTGATGTGATGCCCCTCATCCTAACCCTCTCCCACAGGGAGAGGGGACCGATCGAGTAAAGCTGAAAGTAGAGTTATTCACCTTGAACACCGACTGGCTCAACTTGCTTGCAAGGGCGAGCATGGTTGCTGAAATTACCTCTTTACTTCCAAATTAGCAGGGGCTATCAGCTCCCTTTCCCTGTGGGAGAGGATTGGGATGAGGGAGTCAACGTTTTTTCTTCTTGTTGAAATCCAATTCAAAAGCAAATACCGCGCTTTGAATTTTGCGCTCGGTCAGCATCCCCATCTTGAGAAAACGACAGGACAGACGCGAGAAATGATGCTTTTCGTCTTCATCAATAACATGATCTTCATTCACGGCAATCAGTTCCATATTGACCTTAAACTTGCCGTAATCCCCTAAATCCAGCTGCGCCTTATTGAACACCAGCCCCGGCTGCATATAGCCAGGCACCGGGCCGTCGATACGCAGGCCAACACCGCCCGGCGAAAGATCGTGAATACGCAGTTGATACGGGGTGCCATCGCTGTGTTCCCCGTTACAGAAAAATTCACGCCAATAAGGCGTGGTAATGCGTAACTGGCGGCGGCGTTGGATATAAACCAGCTGCTTCGGCAGACGGGCCTCATAAACCGGCGTATCGTTATGCTCGGTCAGTTGCACCTGTTCGACAAAGAATTCAATTTTTGCATCGTGGCTTTCAATCACAATATTGAATATCCCTTCGGGGATCTGCTCTGGGGCATCGCAATTAAAAACAATGTTATCAGCGCCAACGCTTAATAATTGGCCGTTGAATTCATGCTGTTCATTAGCGACACGCAATGGCGTTCTTTGCTTATAGATGTCGCGCAAAATTGCCAGCACCTCAAAACGCTCCTGCTTGATAAACAGTCCGTTATCAATATGTTCCACCCGTCACTCCCAGCATTGTCCATCGACGCTAACGCTTTCCTTACACAATCATCACCGTCATCAATACTAAAGTCAAATTTCCCAGCGTTGCCATAATAATGGCAGTAGTCGGGAAAAACGGGCTGCCCATGCTGCCTGCCCTGCACGATCCCCGATTAAATCCTGGCGAATTTCGATGCCAACATAAGGTAATTCATGGCGTTCCGCATGTACCGGCAGCGTGTAGTCGGTTGCATCGGTCATCGCATATGGCTCATTGATACCGACCTGTAAGTCCCCTTCTGCACGCAGCAACTCCGCCAACAACAGGGCAAATTGTGGATGGCGGTTAAACAGCAGCCCAACCTGCCACGGCCGTGAATCGCCTTTAAACACCGGTGTAAAGCTGTGCATGGCGATCACCGCGCAGGGTTGATTACTGGCACGGCGAGCTGCCAGCGTATGATTGATGGCCTGGTGATAAGGCTGAAAAATTTCCTGTTCACGGGCGCCCGCTTCGGCCGCGCTGATCCCTTGGTTGCCAGGTATTGGCGTAACTTCCGATAACGGTGGGATCGAACTGGCAATACCCGGCGTACGGTTACAGTCGATCACCAAACGCGAGTAGTGCTGATGGATTAATGTCGCATCCAACTGTTGGGCCAGCAGGCGGGAAACCGCCAGCGCACCGATATCCCAACCGATATGCCGATCGATATCGCCGCTGGCCAAGCCAAGATCGCCAAGACGTTTTGGGATGGCCTGCCCCGCATGATCGCACAGCAGCAAGAAAGGAGAAGTCGCCTGTGGTAGCTCAACGCTGACGGCCGCAGGCTCATCCGCAGACAACAAGGTTGGTGTATAGGGGTGATACATAGGACACTCCGGCGAAAGAAACCGCTAATTCTAGGCGATCCTTTCACCGGCTACCAATTTCCCATGGGAGGATTTGGCGCGGCCGCACGATCCGTCAAAACGGAGCCGTTGTGTCATGGCCCATTGATTTTATGAATGAGCCGCCGATCTAAAGATGAGCGGCAATATAGCGTTGATAGCGGGTAGGCTTCAGCCGCGTCAGATCGACCAACACTAAACCATCGATACAGTGGTTAAACGCCGGATCGGTACCGAAGTCGATAAACTGCACACCGCCGGGCTCACACAGCTCGGTGTATTGCTTGTACAAGGTCGGGATCGAACAGCCGAGGTTACTCAACAGGCTTTTCAGGCGCAGCAAATCTTGCTGATAATCATCACCGGCGAACTGGGCCAATACCTGCGGCAAAGAGGCCGGATAAGGCTGTCGTGACTGAGCCATAGCATGGTCTGGAGAAAAATAGAGGCGATAGAAAGCAATCAGCAAATCGCGAGCGGCAACCGGCATACCACCTGAAATCGACACCGGGCCAAACAGGTAACGATACTGCGGATATTTGGCCAGATAGGCACCGATGCCGAGCCACAGGTAATCCAGACCGCGCTTCCCCCAATAGGCCGGTTGAATAAAGCTGCGGCCCAACTCAATCCCTTGTTCAAGGATCGGTGTCATATCGCGATCGTAATGGAACAGGCTGTTGCTGTAGATGCCTTCCAGTCCCTTGCTGGCCAACTGCGGTGCCGTAGGAATAAAGCGATAGGCACCGACAATCTCCAGTTCCTCCTCATCCCACAGCACCAGGTGATAATAATCGTCGTCATAGCTGTCTAAATCACGCCGCCGCCCCGAACCTTCCCCCACGGCACGGAAAGCGATCTCCCGCAGGCGACCAAGCTCCCGCAGGATCGGTGCTCTGGCCTCCCCCTGGCGGCGATAAAGGAAAATGGTTTTTCCATCCGGCGTAACACCCAGACGCTCGCAGGCAGCCAACGCTTTTTTCAACTCGAGGCGATCTTCCGCCAAAGCGATGGCCGATTCGCTGGTAAACAGCCCCGGCTTCCCCTGACCAAGCCGATAAACATGGCGGCGGAAACGTTCGGCAAGATCGCGTGCTTGAGTATGGCCATCGTGCCAATGGGCAAATGGAATGCGCCCGCCGATGCGGATTTTGATCCGTCCGCCCCGCTGTTTGAACATCTCACGCACCAACAGCAAGGTGGATAACGGGCGATAAATCAGCGAGGTCAAATAGAACAGGCCGCTGTTTCGAGCGCTGATATGGATGGGAACGATCGGCGCCCGCGCCTTGGCGGCCAGCCGCAGAAATCCGGTATGCCAGTGACCATCGCGTATCCCTTTGGGACTCATGCGGGATACTTCCCCCGCCGGGAACAGGATCAGTACACCCTGATTATCCAGCTGAGCTTGCATGGCTGCAATCTGCTGGCGGTTGGTACGGTTACCCAGGTTATCAACCGGCACAAACAGATTGCGTAAGGGTTCGATACAGCTCAGCAACTGGTTAGCCACTACCTTGACGTCTGGCCGAACCGCCGCCACCGTCCGCAGCAGTACCAAACCGTCCAGCGAACCAATGGGATGGTTGGCAACCAACACCACCGGGCCTTGGCTGGGGATGTTTTCCAGATCCCCATCCACCAGTTCACAGCTCAAATTAAAGTAATCCACCACCTGCTCGATCAGATCCAACCCTTTCAGGTGCGGATAGTCGGCGGCAAACTGTTTGAATTCTTTTTCACGCAGTAAGGTTCTTAGCAGGCTACGCTGCCAGGCTGAGGGAGAACGCTGTGGGAAGACATCTTGCAGCAGGCTATCCAAAGTAAACATCGGGTCATCTCCTGGCCTAGTCGCTGCAAACTTAAGCCAGCGTGATGACCTGAACATGACCGTTTGATGACGAAAAGATGAAATCAGGTGCCAGGGGCGAACATGCTCGCCCCTCTACCCTCTAGTTTACAGAGCTGCTTCAATACAGGCGTTGACCTGTTCCCGCAGCCGCAGTATGGCAGAAGCCTGGTGAGGGTAACGTTTGAAAGTGATGCGCATCCCCAGTTCCTGATCGATCAACTGCTCCACCGTGGCACGATCGGTCAGGCGCTCCAGCAGCTGCAATGCCCGCAGATCCTGTAACCCCTGATGGAACACTCGCAAACGCAGCGATTCTATCGGCATGAAATTCGGCCCCGGATAAACCACAAAAGGATCGCCAGAGGGGAAGGCGTTGCCGCTGTCGGTGACCGCATAGGGATTCAGTTTCTCCCGGGAATGACTGCTGTTATAGAAGTTGTAGCCCCAGTGGAGGAAGCCGCTGATGTTATAGAGGTAAAGCTGGATACCCAGAATGCGGTTGCGTGCCGAAGGCTGAGCAAAGAAGCGATTGGCCACCTCGGTTCTTTGCACGCAGCAGTAATAAGCCCAGAGCTGCGGGGTTTGATGCTCGAGGAACGGCTCGATATGATCGGTGGCGACTACCGGAGTTTCTACCAGCCCACGCTGATAGAAGTCAAAATCGGAGAGCGCATCGAAAGTGCGGAACCCGTCCAGCAAGGGCCGCAGTGAATCGCTGGCACGTTGGTAGGCGGCGATATCTTCCAGTTTAGGTTCATCCGAAATGTGAAACCACACCTGCCGTTGCAGATCCCGCACCCGGAACCAGCCGGTTAATGCTGGCATCAATGCCTGCAGAAACTGCTGATATTCGCTGCCGTGGGCATCGGTATGCCAACCAAACAGCAGTTGGGTTTCCCCCGCAACCTCAACCATAATTTTGGGCGCATGCGCCGCGCCCCATTGGGTAAACAGGTGGGCAATTTCGAAGTGTTCGATCCCCTCCTCCTGCGCCAATGCTACCCACTGCGCCAACCGTTCAAAATCAAATTGGTAACCTGCAGCGGTGCGTTTTACCCCAACCAACTGCACGGTGGTGCGTTCGCCGCCGATAGCAGTATCCAGCGGCGGCGTAAAGATTGGCGTTAGCAGCATATTCACGCCGTTTGCCACCGCGTTACGCACCAGGTTGCGCACCGCCTGCCAGTACTGCGGGCTGAACACCGCAATCTGATAATAGTCCGCCAGACAGTCGGTATGTAACCATTCGGTATGGAGAAGCCTCTGTTTTGGCAACGCGGCAGGTACCACATGCAGCGTCATGCTGGCTGCGGCCAACTCTTCCCCCGTCTCTTGATCGAACAGCCGCAGCGTTAGCGGATAGTCACCACCGGCAATACCCTGCGCTGGCGGCGTAAAAGTCAGCCACAGGCTGGCGTAATAACGGCAGGCGGCAAAAAAACGCCGATCCTGAATGGGCATTAGCGGGTCGGGAAATAGGCCTGGCTCGGTCGTCAGATAGTTCTCATCAGCCTCGGCATAGCAGGGAAAATGGCTGGGCACCGACTGCACATGACGCACGCTGATATCATCAGCCAATTCCCCCTCAAGTTGATAACGTAATTCCCGACGGGTTTCATTATCCTCGCGGTACAGACAATACACGCCTTGCCATGAGAGGCTTTCATTATTCAGACAACTGAATTGGTTTTGCTGTTCTACCTGCGGTGCGGCTTGGCGATGGAATATCTTCTCCAGGCAATGGGTAAATAGTAGCGTGAGACGCATAATAGCTGCCCTGTTTTATTTTACGGTGGGATTGAATTAATTTCAGGCTAGCGCGTTTTTTCGCCACAGGCAATATAGGCCAACAAAAAAAGCCAGCAAACGCCCTCTCACCCGGCAAAAAAATAATTTTTTTGTTTATTTGCATCACAAAAATGAAAGATGCCGCGGCCTGCACAATAAAAACGTTTTTAATCCCCATTATGGTGCAAGGGTTATCAGTTAATCCTATGACCCCAGCAAGCCATAACTGCCGCCCGACAACGGATTTTCGCCCTTCGACATTAACAATTCATCAACAAAAAAGGCTTTCGGTTGTTGGCTTTGACCTTTCGTTGTTAACAACAGTGAAAGATACACGCCCCATTTTTGGGCAAAATGGCCGCATTGACACATTGAAAGTTAAGGGATAGAAAGAAATCACGTTCACCAAAAAATGTATTCGCCGACACCGAGGGTAAAGCAATGTCACCTAGAAAAAACGCCGGACGTTTTCTGTTGCATTCCGCTGTTGCAGCCGCTTTATTGTTGCCGACCATGTTATATGCCGCCGACCAGATAACGTTACGTTATGCGGTTTGGGATCGAAACCAATTACCGGCCGAACAGGAAATTGCCAAGCGATTTGAGCAGGCTAACCCGAATATTAAAGTGGAAATAGAATTAACCCCCGCTGCACAATACTTTGTTAAATTAGACTCCGCCGCCGCCGGTGGTGTCGCACCGGATATATTCTGGATTAATATGCCCTATTTTGTGCAATATGCCAAAAATGGCATTATGCAACCGCTGGGTAATTATTTAAAAGACGGCACGGTCAATCTGGATAATATCGTTGCCAGCTCCGTTAAGGCTTATCAATACGACGGCCAGCAGATGGCCATCCCGCGCGATGTTGACTCCATCGCCGTGTGGTACAACAAAAAACTGTTCGATCAGGCTGGCGTAAGCTATCCCACCAGCGACTGGACCTGGGATGACATGAAGAAAAAGGCTGCCGAATTGCAAACCGGCCTGAAGGGCAGCGCCTTCCCGCTGGTGATGGATCTCAGCATCGACGGCCAGGACAGCTATATGAACCTGCTGTTCCAGAAAGGCAATCATATCGTGCCAAAAAATGGCCAACCCACTGATATCGCCAACGACAACGCCATCTGGGTCTACCAGCAGTTACAAGGGATGATGAAAGACGGCCTGATGCCGACCGCCCAGCAGATGAGCGAAGTGAAGACCGAGAACATCTTCCAGTCCAACCGCGCCGCCATGGTATATGCCGGTTCCTGGTTGGCCGCTCCGTTCGCCAACAATCCGCTGATCAATGAGCACATCGGCGTGGTGATGATGCCGAAAATCGAGCGCCAGTCTGGCGTGGCCCACAGCCTGGCCTATGCCATGTCCGCCAAGAGCGACCACAAGCAGGAAGCCTGGAAGTACATCGAGTTTATGAGCAGCGAAGCCTCACAGGCCACCCTGGCGAAGGTGGTGATCCCGGCCAACAAGGTCGCGGCTAAAGCCTGGGCGGAGGAAGTCAAAAAGGTTGACGTCACTCCGTACATCCAAACGCTGGAAGTGACCGAGGCCTATCCAACCGCAGGCACCAACACGCCGAAGTGGCAAAACATGTGGATCGGCAGCCTGAAGAAAATCTTTATGGGCGCGGATGCCCGTACGGAAATGGATAAATCGGTCAAGAAGATCGAACGCATCATGGAGCAGTAATTCCCCCCGCTACGGCCTACCTGCCCGAAGGCTGGCCGTAGCGGAAACACTGAGCAGTCAAAGGTGAGGAATGGCGACATGTCGCTGGCAGAAACGGCTACGGCCAACATAAAACAGGCAAAGAGCAAACCTCGTGCCGCATTAAGCCGCCTGGAGCGAGCCGAACGCTTCTGGGGCTGGGTGATGATCCTGCCGCTGGTGATTGGCCTGACGGTGTTTTACTTCATCCCGTTTTTACAGAACATTTTTTACAGCTTTACCGACCTCAACCAGTTTATGAGCTGGACGACCATCAGCGTTGACAATTACATCAACCTGTTTGAGGACGATGACTTCTATACCGCCGCCTTCAACACCCTGTTTTATGTGGTGGTGTGCGTGCCGGTGATCTTGCTGCTGTCGTTGCTGCTGGCGATTGGGCTGAACCAGAATATTCGTGGAAAAGCGCTGTTACGCACCCTACTGTTCCTACCGGCGGTGACCATGCCCGCCGCCGTGGCAATGGTGTGGCAGTGGCTGTTCAACAAGGATTTTGGCCTGATTAACCAAGGGCTAAACCTGCTGCACATTGTGCCGGTCGCCTGGCTGTCCGATCCGGACGTGGTACGCATCAGCGTGTCCATCATCATTATCTGGTCGTCGCTGGCGCTGAAAATCATCATCCTGCTGGCCGGTTTGCAAAGCATCCCCCGCCAGCTGTATGAAGCCGCCGATATCGACGGTATCAGCACCCTGCGCCGCTTCTTCTTTATCACGCTGCCGATGATGGTACCGACGCTGTTCTTTGTGTCGGTGATGAGCTTTATCGAGATCCTGCAAATTTTTGACGTGGTGTTCCTGATGTTCGACCGCGCCCTGGTGGAGGGTGACGTGATGACCATCACCAACCTGTTCTACAAATACGCCTTCTATCTGCAAGAGAAAGGCTACGCCTCTGCCATTACCGTGGTGCTGTTCGCCGTGACGCTGGTGATCACACTGGTGCAGATGGCGATCGGCAAACGCCTGAGAGTGAGTTGAGGAGCCATTGATGACGATAAGCAAACAAGCCCTGGTCTATCTGTTTATGACGCTAGCGGCGCTGGCCTCGGTGGTGCCCTTTATCTGGATGCTGGTGACCTCGCTGAAAACCCAGGCCGAAAGCATTCAGATCCCGCTGACCCTGCTGCCGGAAAACCCCAGCTTGCAGGCCTACGGCAAGATCATGCGTGAGATCCCTTTTGCGGATTTTTATATCAACTCGCTGCTGGCCACCTTCTCCACCGTGACTCTGCAAATGGTGATCGCCACCATGGCCGCGTATGGCTTCTCCCGCCTGCACTTTCGTGGCCGTGACGCGGTATTCCTGGTGTGCATCTCGATCCTGATGGTGCCCGGCCAGGCATTTCTGATCCCGCAGTTCCTGGTGGTGCAGAAAATGGGGCTGGTCAACAGCATTACCGGCCTGGTGCTGCCGGGGATCTTCAGCATTTATGCCACTTTCCTGCTGCGGCAGTTCTTCCTGGCGGTACCTAAGGAGATGGAAGAAGCGGCGCTGATCGACGGCTACAGCTACTTCGCCATCTTCTGGCGCATCATGCTGCCGCTGATCCGTCCCGGCATCATCGCCTGCATCATCATTAACGGTTTGTGGAGCTGGAATAACCTGATGTGGCCGCTGATCGTCAACACCACCACCGAGAAATTGACGCTGCCGGTAGGGCTGGCTTCGCTGTCCAGCCGTGCCGGAGTGGAATATCCGTTGCTGATGGCCGGTGCCTTGATGGCGGTGATCCCGATGCTGATGCTGTTCATTCTTTTCCAACGTTATTTCATCCAGGGCATCGCCAGCGCTGGCGTTAAAGGCTAACCGCGAACAATAAGGTAAACAGACATGGCCGGTATTCAATTAAACAGTGTGAAAAAGGTCTATCCCAACGGTTTCCGGGCGTTACATGGCGTGGATCTGGATATCAAGGACGGTGAGTTTATGGTGTTTGTCGGGCCTTCCGGCTGTGCCAAATCCACCCTGCTGCGCATGATCGCCGGGCTGGAAAGCGTCAGTGAAGGCCAAATCATGATCCACGACCGCTGCGTTAACGACACCATGCCCAAAGATCGCGGCATCGCGATGGTGTTTCAGAACTATGCGCTCTATCCGCATATGACCGTCTACAAGAACATGGCCTTTGGTCTGATTGGTAAAGAAAGCAAGGCTGAGATCGACCGGCGGGTGCAGGATGCCGCCGAGAAGCTGGAAATCACCAACCTGCTACACCGCAAACCCGGCCAGCTCTCCGGTGGCCAGTGCCAGCGCGTGGCGGTTGGGCGCGCCATCGTACGTAAACCCAAGGTGTTCTTGTTCGACGAGCCGCTCTCCAACCTGGATGCCAAACTGCGCGTTTCCATGCGTGTGCAGCTCATCGAACTGCATAACCGACTGAAACAAGAAGGCGCCGCCGCCACCATGGTGTACGTGACGCACGATCAGGTCGAGGCGATGACCATGGGCGACCGCATCTGCGTGATGAATCGGGGCACCATCATGCAGGTAGACAAGCCGATCAACCTGTATCACCACCCCGCCAACCGCTTTGTCGCCGAGTTTATCGGCAGCCCGTCGATGAATCTGCACGATCTGGACTTGCTGCGTAATGCTCAGGGAACACAGTTGCGTATCGATGATCACTATCTACTAACCCTGCCGCCTGCGCTGGAAAAGCAGTTGGAAGGCTATCCACACCAGCGCGTTTGCCTGGGTATTCGCCCTGAAGCCCTGCGCCTGTGCGCTGCCGGTACCCAAAACTGTTTCCCGGCCCGTATCGCCACCATCGAACGCATGGGTAACGAAGAGTTGCTGCACTGTGAACTGGCCGGATTACGCTTCGTGCTGCGGATTGCGTCTCAGCCAGACTGGGAACCGAGCATCGGCGAACAGATCCATTTGACGTTTGATTTGGCCCGCGCCCACCTGTTCGATCAGGCCAGCGGTGACAACCTGAATAATAACTCTACCCAGTCACTGGGATAATTTGGGAGTACTTTGCAATGTCTAATGACTTTACTGGCCGTCCGGTACGCGTGTTGGTGATTGGTGCCGGTGCTCGTGGGGAGATTTACTCTCGCTATGCATTGGCTCACCCAGAATTGATGCAAGTGGTAGCGGTCGCAGAGCCGCGTGATACCTATCGCCAGCAGTTTGTGGCCCAGCACGACATCTCGCCCGAAAACGTGTTTACCGACTGGCAGCAGGCCGTAGCGGCGGGCAAACTGGCCGATGCGGTGATGATTTGTACCCAGGACACTCTGCATCTAGCACCGGCCCTGGCCTTCGCCAAACAGGGTTACCACATGCTGTTGGAAAAACCGCTGTCGCCGGACGCGAGTGAGTGCCGTACCATCGTTGAAGAAGTGGAGCGCCAGGGGATCATCTTCTCCGTTGGACATGTGTTGCGCTATACCCGCTATACCCAGAAACTCAAGCAACTGCTGCGCGATAAGGTCATTGGCGACATCGTTAGCCTCCAGCATCTGGAGCCGGTAGGCTATTGGCATCAGGCTCACTCTTTCGTACGCGGCAACTGGCGTAACGACCAGCAAGCGGCCTTTATGCTGTTGCAAAAATCCTGTCACGATATCGACTGGATCCGTTACGTGATGGATACCCCTTGCGAGCAGGTCAGCTCATTTGGTGGGTTACGCCACTTCCGCCAGGAAAACCAACCTCAAGGCGCAGCGGATAACTGCCTGGACTGCAACGTTGAGGCTGAATGCCCCTATTCCGCCAAACGTATCTACCTCGGTGAGAATCACAAGGCAACGCCGGGTTTCCTACGGGTGCTGACGCCGGAAGTCGATCAGGAGCATCTGGTCGCTGCGCTGCGCAACGGCCCGTATGGCCGCTGTGTCTACCGCTGTGATAACAACGTGGTGGATCATCAGGTGGTGAATATGCAGTTTAGCGGTGGCCGCACCGCCGCCTTTACCATGACCGCCTTCACCAAAATGGAAGATCGCAAAACGCGCATTTTTGGCAGCCAGGGATGTCTGGAGGGCGATGGCCGCTATATCCGCATCACCTCCTTCCTTGACGACAGCGAAACGCTGTATGACGTGGACGAGGCCGAAGACTTGCACACCATGTCTGGTCACGGCGGCGGTGACTATTATCTGATGCAGCATTTTATCGCCGCCGTGCGCGCCAACGATCCTTCGCAAGTGTTGTCTGGCCCGCAGGAAACTTTGCAGAGCCACCTGATGGTCTTCGCCGCCGAACGCGCTCGCCGGGAAAACGCTGTTATCACCTTGGGCGAGGAGTAAAACCGTGGCTACTCATGCTATGCGTTACGGTTTTGATATTGGCGGCACCAAAATTGAAATGGCCGTCTATGACGCCCAGTTGAATCAGGTGCTGTGCCAGCGCGTCAGTACGCCCACCGGCAACTACCGCGAGTTTCTCGCCTGCATCGCGCAGTTGGTCAGCCAAGCCGATCGCAGCCTGCACACCCAAGGCAGCATAGGCATTGGCTTGCCGGGGATCACCGACCCACGCAGCCGCAAGCAGTTGGCGGTAAACGTACCCTGCCTGACCGGCCACTGTCTGGCGGACGATCTGACCCAAGAGCTGTCGCGACCGGTAGAGATTGAAAACGATTGCCGCTGTTTTGCACTTTCGGAGGCCAGCACGCCCCAGACCGAACGGTTGGAAGTGGTATTTGGTGCCATCATCGGTACCGGCGCTGGCGGTGGGCTGGTGATGAACAAACGGCTACACAAGGGCCGCAATGGGCTGGCTGGCGAATGGGGGCATACGCCTATCTCGGCCCAGTTGGCGCAGCGTTACGATCTGCCGCTGTTTGTCTGCAACTGCGGTCTGACCGGCTGTTTTGAGCGTTACGTCTCCGGCAGCGGTCTGCTGGCCCTGAGCCAACACTTTGGCCATAGCGCGGCCAACGTCCCGGCACTGATCGCCAGTTACCGTCAGGGCGATCCATTAGCGCAACACCTGATGGGGATCTACATCGATATCCTGGCCAGCGCGTTGGCCAGCCTGCAACTGCTGCTGGATGTGGATGCTTTCGTGTTAGGGGGCGGGCTTTCTAACGTGAGTGAACTCTATGCACAGTTGCCCGCCGCCATGTGCCGCTGGCTACTGCCAGGGACGGAACCCGCGATGGTTTATCCCCCAGTATATGGCGACAGCAGCGGCGTACGCGGTGCGGCACTGTTGCGCCAAAGCTGGCAATAAAAAATTTAAGGAAAGCTCACCCGCATTATTCACCGTGGGTAGCTTTCATCCACGACGGAATTAATTGGCGCCTCCACGGAGATATTAGCCGAATAAATAAGGCATTACCGGTTTTCAGTTTATTTTCATGCTGCTTTCAGTTGATGACCAACCGAAAGATATCATGACAATAACCAATTGAAATATAAGATTATATTTAAATTTTTCCATTGCGTTGCGCGGTTTCGTTTGCTGTAATTTGCAACGAAAGACTGAAAATACGCCTGTAACGGTTGCTGTGGCCCCTATGCCACGGCCGGGGTTTGCTACGGGTAAATCAGGAGTCAGCTATTCATGATCAATACCGTAAAACGGCGGGAATTAATTATCGACCAGCTATGCCGTGAGGGTACGGTGCGCGTGGAGCAATTGAGCAGCCAGTTTGCCGTCTCTACCGTCACCATTCGCAGCGATCTGCGCCATCTGGAAAAAAGTGGCTGTGCGGTACGGGCCTACGGCGGCGCGATGCTCAATAAACAGTTCGCCTTCGATCGCCCGCTACAGGACAAGGGGCGCATCAACCGCGATGTGAAATTCGCCATTGCCTGTGCCGCCGCCGCGTTAGTGAACGACGGTGATGCGATCATTCTCGACTCGGGTTCCACCACTAGCCAGATGGCTACCCAGTTGGCAGGTAAGAAAGACCTGGTGGTGATGACCAACGCCTTGAATATCGCCTTCGAATTGGCCAGTAACGAACAGGTGGATTTGATGGTGGTCGGCGGCAGCGTACGGCGCAAGTCTTGGTCGCTGTACGGTCCTGCTGCCGAGCAGCATATTCGCCAATATCGCTTTGATAAGTTCTTCCTCGGCGTTGACGGCTTTGATTTGGTGGGTGGCATCACCACGCCAGATCCCGGTGAGGCGCAGCTCAACCGCGCCATGTGTGAAGTGGCTCGCGAAGTGATTGCGGTGGTTGACGCCAGCAAGTTTGGCCGCAGCAGCTTCTGCATGATCCGCGAGATCGGCCAGATCCACCGATTGGTTACCGACAGCCGCATTCCGGCCAACTACCTGCATGCACTGCAAAATCTGGGGGTCCAGGTGATTATCGCCGACCAATGAATCGCCCCTCACCCCAACCCTCTCCCGCAGGGAGAGGGAGCTGGTACGGAGCAGCCATCAGGTACTGAGGCTACTTCGAAAGCAGGCATTTATACGGCATGAACGGTGGTCAGGTCCAGGAGTATTAGGCATCCGTGTTCGCCCCCTCACCCCAACCCTCTCCCTCAAGGGAGAGGGAGCTGAAACGGAGCAGCCGTCAGATGCTGAGCGACTCTGGAATAAAAGGAGTGGGTACAGAGTAATAGCCAGTTACAGAAGCTAATTAGTGGCGAGCGCAGGAGTTGGCTGGTGGCACGGTTCGATCCCCTCTCCCTGTGGGAGAGGGTCAGGGTGAGGGCTAGCAACAGCACCGGATCATCCGCATCCACAGGTATTTATAGCGTATTAACCGTTTTATTTTTAAGGAGTTACCATCATGACAGGTTATTTTTCTTACGATGCGGACTGGCTGGAGCAACATCATGCGCTGCATACCGCCCGTGAGATTTGGCAGCAACCGGATCTTTGGGCTGCCTTGCACCAGCAGTTGGTCGCCCAACAGGAGCAATGCTCCGCTTTCCTGACGCCGCTGCTGCAAAACCCGCGCCTGCAGATTGTGCTGTGCGGTGCTGGCAGTTCAGCCTTTGCCGGTCGGGCCTTGGCCCCATGGCTAAGGGAAAAAACCGGCCGAGATGTTGCGGCCTATGGCACCACCGATATCGTCGCCAATCCGCAGCAGTTTCTCGATCCATCACGCCCGACGCTGCTGGTCTCTTTCGCCCGTTCCGGCAACAGCCCGGAAAGCGTCGCCTCGGTGGCGCTGGCAGATCAACTGCTTCCCCAATGCTATCACCTGATGCTGGTGTGCAACCCGGACAGCCAGTTGGCCAACTACGCGCACGGCCGTAAGAACGTCTGTGCCCTGGTGATGCCACAGGGCTCAAACGACCAGAGCTTTGCCATGACCTCCAGCTTCAGCTGCATGATGCTCAGCACCGCGCTGCTGTTAGGCCCCTATTCCCTGGACGCCGCCAAGCAACCACTGGTGCAAATGATCGAGCGCTGTAGAGAACTGCGTGAAACGCTGCAATCCCAAGTAAAAACCCTGGCCAGCAGCGGCTTTAGCCGTTACATCGTGCTCGGCAGTAGCTGTTTCACCGGCCTGGCGGAGGAAGCCTCGCTGAAAATGCTGGAACTGACCGCCGGGCAGATCGTCACCCGCTACGACTCGCCACTGGGCCTGCGTCACGGCCCTAAATTTATGGTCGATCCACAGACGTTGGTGCTACTGATGCTCTCCAGCAACCGCTATACCGAGCGTTATGAGCAGGATCTGTGGGACGAACTCCAGCGCGACGGTTTGGCCAAGCAAATGGTTGGCCTTGGTAATTCGCCAACAGAGAAAACGGACCAGTCCGATTTGCATCATGCCGACGACGATATCTGGCTGTTATTCCCCTACCTGCTGTTCGCCCAAATGCTGGCGTTTGAAACCTCGCTGGCGCGCGGCCTGACGCCGGATAACCCTTGTCCAACCGGAGAGGTCAACCGAGTGGTAAAAGGCGTGACCATTTATCCCTACTCTGCTACCGAGCTGTAAGGAGCCGTTATGTACCTGATATCCAACCGTGAAATGCTGTTGAAAGCACAAAGGCAGGGCTATGCCGTACCGGCGTTCAACGTCCACAATCTTGAAACGGTGCAGGTAGTGGCAGAAACCGCCGCCGAACTGCAATCCCCGGTGATCATGGCCGGGACACCAGGCACCTTCAGCTATGCGGGTACCGACTATCTGGTGGGAATTTGCCGTTCGGCAGCCCAGCGCCATGACCTGCCGCTGGCACTGCATCTGGACCATCACGAAGAGCTCGAGGATATCGCCACCAAGGTCAGAGCCGGGATCCGTTCGGTAATGATCGATGGCTCGCACCTGCCTTTTGAGCAGAACATCGCGTTGGTTGCGCAAGCCGTCGCGTTATGCCATCGCTACGGGGCTAGCGTAGAAGCGGAGCTGGGCCGCCTGGGTGGCCAGGAAGACGATCTGATTGTCGATGCAGCAGACGGCTTTTATACCGATCCAAAAGCCGCCCGCGAGTTTGTCGCGGCGACCGGGATCGACTCCCTCGCCGTCGCCATTGGTTCGGCTCATGGGCTGTACCACGGGGAGCCCAAGCTGGATTTTGACCGTCTGGCGCTGATCCGCGAACAGCTGGAGATCCCGTTGGTGCTGCACGGTGCCTCCGGTATCCCGGAAGCGATGGTCAAGCGAGCCATCTCGCTGGGGGTGTGTAAAGTGAACGTGGCGACCGAACTCAAAATCGCCTTTGCCGATGCGGTGAAGAGCTATTTCTCGCAGCATCCGGAGGCCAACGATCCGCGTAAATACATCGTCCCGGGTAAATTGGCGATGAAAGAAGTGGTAGCAGAAAAGATCCGTATCTGTGGCAGCGCAGGTATGCTGTAACTCTAAAGAGTAGGATTAAGGGCCGCAGAATAACCATGAATATGCGGCCTTAACATTAATATCGCCATTTAAAGTCACACCCGTTATTATAAGCAGTATCAAAAGTAATAATTCTCACATTAACCCCTAAATTCCCTCCACTATGATCTAAATCATGGTTTTACTGCCTGCCCATCTCTACTATTAAATTCAATTAACGAACGATTGCTGTTATTATTATTTACTCAATACATTATAGTAACGTTGGAAATTAAATCATCAGGCAATGGAAGTTTATTTTTTAGACAATAATCGACTTTTTTGTTAATGGATGGTTTTACTTTATGCTAATAGGAATAGCTTATGAAATCTATTATTACTGCTTTGGCCATACTGGCAGCTTTACCACTTTTTGCCCATTCAAAACAAGATGTTAGCCACAACGCCATCTCAGGGAGCATCCAGTTTTCCGGCAAAATCAGCGCCCCAACCTGCGAGATTTCGCGCAATAATGGTCAGTATATATCCAGTTGCTATCGTGAAACCGCCTTCAATACCAATGAATTTATCCAAATGCCATTGGATAATATGGGTTCGGAATTAATGGGCAAACCTATTCGTGAATCGGTGTTTAATGACCCTTCTCTACAACGAATTACGTTAATTTACAATTAATCCTAATCGACGTAACTATGTCATACAATTAGCCAGCGAAAATGACCTTGTTATTTTATAAACATTTTGGCGTTTCGCCTTTCGGGGTATACCTACTTGGGTGTACCCCGTTTTTTCCTATAGCCCCTCCCCATCAGCATGTCCGAAATCCGCCATCACATCCGGCTCTTTCATGTAATAATCGCCCTATCAAACGCAAGGAGTGAACAACATGCTGACCTTTTTTATTGATCGTATGCCGACGCCGGTCGGTGAACTGGTGTTGATCGGAGATGAGCAAGGACGGATGCGCGCGCTGGACTGGACCGATCACGAGGCTCGCCTGATGAAGCTGCTCAACAGCCACTATCGAGCCTCACCCTTCGTGATACAGGAGCGAGCCAACCCGGGCGGCCTGACGGAAGTGATGCAGCGCTATTTTGCTGGCGAGTTGGCAGCCATCGACACTGTGCCAGTGATGACTGCGGGCACCGAGTTCCAGCGCACCGTCTGGCAGCAACTGCGGCAAATTCCCTGTGGGGAGATCATCACCTACGGTGAATTGGCCAAGCGCATTGGCAGGCCAACCGCATCACGCGCAGTTGGCATGGCAAACGGCACTAACCCAATCAGTATCGTGGTGCCCTGCCACCGAGTGATCGGTTCACAGGGAGCGCTGACCGGTTACGCCGGAGGGGTGCAGCGCAAGCAATGGCTGCTGAAACATGAAGGTTTCCTGCCCCAGGATCTGATTTAATCGGCCAGCAGCGCCAACGCGCTCTCCTCATCCGTCACCAGGCCGTTGATCCAGCGGCCCAGCAAGGCGGCACGAATGGCCTGATGCTTTTCCGCGCCACCGGCTAGCGCAATCACCGGCTTTTCCGGCCGCTGGCGCAGATTGACGCTGGTCAGCCGCCGATCGAGTTCGCTGGCCACCCGCTGGCCTTGCGGATCGATAAAATGACCCAGCATTTCTGCCACCGCGTTAGATTCGCACAGGCGATCGACATCTTCTGCGGTGATAAACCCATCCTTGTGCAGCGGGCAGTGATATTCGATGGTACCAATACCGATAAAGGTCACATCGGCCTGGCTGGCCTTGTCGTTCACCGTGCGGTAAATGCGGTGGTTGCACCACAGGGCGCGATCCTGTTCGCTATCGGCAAACAGCGGTGCGGGCAGGATAAAGTAGCGTCCCTGGGTTTTCTCTGCCATCCATAGCGGTACGTCATAACGGGTACAGGAGCCATCAGCCGCGATCGCACCAATCAGCGAGACGCAGCTATGCTGTGGCCGCTCCAATTCCGGCAGCTCATCGATCGCCGCCTTCAGGCTGCGGCCTGAACCAACCCCAATGTTCAATGGCTGTTCACTGCGCAAAAACTGCGCCATCACTTCAGCCCCGGCCACCGCCACCGCACGGTTTATCCCGGCACTCTCCATTCCTTGGCTAGGCACCACCTGGCAAAGCGTTAAGCCATAGCGTGCGCTAAGACGGGCCGATAACTCCATGCAGCGCCCTACCGGGTGGGAAATATTGACGCTGATCAGACCGCTGTCGATCGCCAATGCCACCAGCCGCTGCGCAACCTGGCGCGATACGCCCAACGCCTCGGCAATTTCATTCTGAGTCTGTCCGGCCACGTAATACATCCAGGCGGCTCGTGCCGCCTGATCCAGCTTCTTATCGTGTTTGACCATGTTATTTCACCCGCTACCCCTGATGGCCCCATTTTACTGGCATTCCTGCTGCTCGCAGAGGTCGATTTGCACATTTGTGAGCTAAAGCCCATTTAAAGGGCAAAAGTTTATTTACTCTATCGCCATTAACGGAGCAAATGCCCTACTAAAGGGCTATTGCCCTACAATAACCTTTAGTGGAGAACCTTATGAGCAAACCCGTGAACTCTTCTCAGGCCATTTGGCTGCATATCGGCGCCGGATCTTTCCATCGAGCTCATCAGGCGTGGTATCTACACCGGCTGATTGCAGCGGGCGATAGCCGCTGGTCAATTGCGCTTGCCAACATTCGCGATGACGCCACGCCGTTACTGGATACGCTGGCTGAGCAACAAGGCCAATACGTGCTGGAGACCGTCACTCCACAGGGCGTACGCCAGTATGAAACCATTACCTCCATCAGTAAGGTCATTCCCTGGGATAACGAACTGGCCGCGTTGACCGAACAGGGGGCCAAACCAGAAACCCGCGTCATTTCCTTCACCGTCACCGAAGGTGGCTATTATCTGGATAACCAGTTCAACCTGGATCGTGCTAACGCCGATATTCAGGCCGATCTGCTGGGCGCCTGCCGCACCATTTACGGCACCATGGCACAGCTGTTGTCGCGCAGAAAGCAGCTCAACGGTGACACTGTCACGTTATTGAACTGCGATAACCTGCGCCATAACGGTGAACGCTTCCGTCACGGCCTGATGCAGTTCCTGCAACTGCGCAAAGAGCCAGAGCTGATCGCCTGGATCGATAGCCACACCCGCTGCCCCAATACCATGGTTGACCGCATCACGCCACGGCCAGCGCCGGAAGTTGCCGAGCGCGTTGCCGAAGCCACCGGCTTCCAGGATCGTGCGCCAGTGATGGGCGAAGCCTTTATCCAATGGGTGATCGAAGATGATTTCATCAACGGACGGCCAGCATTAGAGAACGTCGGCGTCGAAATGGTTGAATCAGTGCTGCCCTATGAAGAAGCCAAGATCCGCATCCTCAACGCCAGCCATAGCTGTATTGCCTGGGCTGGCACGCTGATTGGCCAAAGCTTTATTCATGAAAGCACCGGCACCCCGGCCATCCACAAGTTGGCTTATGACTATGTGACCCAGGACGTGATCCCGTCCCTGACGCCTAGCCCGCTCGACTTGGCCGCCTACCGTGACGTGGTTCTGGAACGCTTTATCAACCCCTATATTCGCGATACCAACCAGCGCGTCGCCGCCGACGGTTTTTCCAAAATCCCCGGTTTCATTACCCCAACGCTGCAAGAGTGTTATCAGCGCGGTCAGGAGCCGAAAGCCACGGCCATGCTGCCTGCTCTGTTCTTTGTCTTTATGCAGCGCTGGCACCAAGACCAACTGCCTTATGAATATCAGGACGGCATTCTGGACGCCGCCGCAGTCCACCAGATGTTCGAAGCGGCCGATCCGGTGGCAGTATTTGCCTCAGATGAGAAATTGTTCAGCACCTTGGCTCACAGCAGTGCCTTTAGCCAACTGCTGCGCCAATCCATCGATCGGGTTAACCACTGGCTGGCGCAATAAAGGGAGCGAACCATGTATCTAGGACTCGATTTAGGCACCTCAGAAATCAAAGCCGTGGTGATTGATGACCACGGCACTCTGATCGCCAGCGCCGGTGAACCGCTGGAAGTACAACGTCCGCATCCTCACTGGGCAGAGCAGGATCCGGCCGATTGGTGGCGAGCAACGCAGGCAGTGGTGAGCCGTTTACGCGCCAAAATTCCACACCAATGGCCGCAGATCCGCTCGCTGGGGCTTTCCGGCCAGATGCACGGTGCGGTACTGCTCAACCGTGATAATCAGGTTTTGCGCCCGGCGATTTTATGGAATGACACTCGCAGCGCCGAACAATGTAAACAGTTGACGCAGAACGCACCAGAGTTGCATGACGTTGCCGGTAACCTGGCGATGCCGGGTTTCACCGCACCCAAGCTATTATGGGTTGCCAAGCATGAACCAGATATCTTCGCGCAAATCGCCACCGTGCTGCTGCCCAAGGACTTCCTGCGCTGGATGATGAGTGGCGACAAGGTTTCGGATATGTCGGACGCGGCAGGTACGCTGTGGCTCGACGTCGGCAAGCGGGACTGGTCAGATTCCTTGCTTGCCACCTGTGGCCTCAACCGCGATCAAATGCCACGTCTGGTAGAAGGCAGCGATATCTCCGGCCAGTTGAAAGGCGATATTGCCCGCTCCTGGGGCCTTGCTGACAATATTATTATCGCCGGTGGCGGTGGAGATAACGCAGCCAGCGCGGTGGGCATTGGCGCGGTTAATCCAGGCGACGCGTTTATCTCGCTGGGGACGTCCGGCGTGCTGTTCGCCGTTAACGATCGCTTCCGCCCCAATCCACAATCCGCCGTCCATGCGTTTTGCCATGCCCTGCCTGAACGTTGGCATCAGATGAGCGTGATGCTTACCGCCGCCAGTGCCCTGCGCTGGTTCTGCCAACTGGTGGGCAGCAATGAACCCACGCTGTTGGCCGAAATCGCCCAGATGAACCTGGCGGAACAGCGCCTGGCCCCGGTCTTTCTGCCCTACCTGTCCGGTGAACGGACGCCGCACAACGATCCGCTGGCGACCGGGGCGTTCCACGGCCTGACCCACAGCCATCAGCGTGCGGCAATGGGCTATGCGGTGCTGGAAGGCGTGGCATTCGGCATGGCGGACGGCCTGGACGTACTTTCGCAAGCCGGAACCCGGCTGGATCAATGCTCACTGATTGGCGGCGGCGCTCGTAGCGAGCATTGGGCGCAACTGATGGCTGACGTGCTCGATCTGCCGGTGGTCACCCATCTTGGCGGAGAAGCCGGTGGCGCTTTGGGCGCGGCGCGGTTGGGATGGCTGGCAGCGGGTGGAACGGTGGATCAGGTTTGCCACAAACCCGCCATCGATCGGCGCTACTTGCCCGACGGTGAACGCCAACCTCTGCTCGCGGAACGTCTTGCCACCTACCGTCAGCTCTATCAACAACAATTGAACCTGCGCCGGGCATGATCCCGGCGCGGTAAAAAATAATAAGACTGTACCCTTACACCTATCCTGGAGTTTGTTATGCCACAAACACATAAACACTGGTTCGGCCTGCCGATGAACCTGTTCTGGGGCTACATCGCCATCGCCATTTTCATGAGCGGCGACGGCTTTGAGATGGCTTTTCTGTCTAAACACATCACCGATATGGGGTTCACTCCGGCACAGTCGGCGCTGGTGTTTACCGTGTATGGACTGGCAGCGGCGCTGGCGGCCTGGAGCTCCGGCGTGGTGGCCGAAATCATCACGCCACAAAAGGCAATGCGCATCGGTTTTATCCTGTGGCTGGTGATGCACGTGCTGTTTATGCTGTTTGGCCTTGGGATGCGTAACTACCCGCTGATGTTGCTGTTTTACGGCATTCGTGGCCTGGCCTATCCGCTGTTTATCTATTCGTTTGTGATGTTGGTGGTACAGAACGTCCCTAAGCAGCAACTCTCTTCCGCGATGGGCTGGTTCTGGGCAATGTATTCGATCGGCATCGGCTGTGTCGGCAGCTATCTGCCCAGCTTTACCATTCCGTTGATGGGCGAAACCGGCACCCTGTGGTTTGCCATTGCATGGGTGGCGGCCGGTGGCTTGATGGCGATGTTCCTGCTGCGCAACGTGGGTGAGGCCAGCCCCAAGGCCGATCTGTCACCGCAGGAGAAACTCAAAGAGCTTTCCCGCGCGGTGACGATCCTGTTCACCAACCGCAATATCTTCCTCTCCTGCCTGATCCGTATCATCAACACGCTGTCGCTGTTTGGCTTTGCGGTGATTATGCCGATGCTGTATGTAGGCCGGCTGGGCTTTAGCATGTCAGAGTGGCTGCAAATTTGGGCGGTGTTCTTCTTTGTCACCATCTTCACCAACATTATGTGGGGCATTCTGGGGGAGAAAATCGGTTGGCTGCGCCAGGTGCGCTGGTTTGGCTGCATCGGTTGCGCCATCTCCAGCCTGGCGTTTTACTACCTGCCGGTACATTTTGGCCATAACTTCTGGATCGCGCTGGTGCCAGCAGTCATGCTTGGGATCACCGTTGCGGCCTTCGTCCCCATGACCGCAGTATTCCCGGTGCTGGAACCCAACCATAAAGGTGCAGCCATCTCGATCTATAACCTTTCCGCTGGCCTGAGCAACTTCGCGGCCCCGGCCATCGCCTCTATAGTGCTGCCCTTCTTTGATATCGAAGGCGTGGTGTGGGTATATACCGGTTTGTATCTGGTGGCGGCGGTGTTGACGCTGATCGTCAAAGTCGACCAGCCAGGACATAACAACGTCCCGCGCTATGTTCCGGCTAATGATGCTTTGGCTAAAAATAGTGCCTGATTTTAAAGCTGGGCGCAGCATGCTGCGCCCGTTCGCTCCTGCACAGTTCCGTCACAACTGACGGGCTCATTCACCACACAGCTTTGTGTAGAAATATTTACTCGTTAACCTACGTTACCATCACGGATGAAAGCTATTCGCCCATTAATGCCCCCACAATCGATAAGACTAATCGCAGAAAGCCGATGATAATGCGAGATTTATTCGTTTTTCATATGGTTTTAGTCAATATCAGCCAGGCTTTTCCGAAGTCAATAAATCACTAAACATCAGTATGCTACGGAATGATGAGCAAGAGACCTGTTTAAAAAAGACACAAAATGTCGCCATTGTTGTTCTTGCTGTACTTATCACCTGCCGCAAAAGATGTTAAAATTGACTCATATCAATTATTGCGTGAGCTTAATCTATGATCCCGGAAAAACGCGTGATTCGTCGTATCCAGTCTGGTGGTTGTGCGATCCATTGCCAAGACTGTAGCATCAGCCAATTGTGTATTCCTTTTACGCTGAATACGCATGAGCTGGACCAACTCGACAACATCATCGAGAGGAAAAAGCCGATCCAGAAAGGCCAAACGCTGTTTAAAGCCGGTGACGAACTGAAATCACTGTATGCCATCCGCTCCGGGACCATCAAAAGCTACACCATCACCGAACAGGGTGACGAACAAATTACTGGCTTCCACCTGGCGGGCGATCTGGTAGGCTTTGACGCCATCGGTGGCCTGAAGCACCCAAGCTTTGCTCAGGCGCTGGAAACGTCCATGGTCTGTGAAATCCCGTTTGAAACGCTGGACGACCTCTCGGGCAAAATGCCTAATCTGCGCCAACAAATCATGCGTTTGATGAGCGGTGAGATCAAAGGTGACCAGGATATGATCCTGCTGCTGTCGAAGAAGAACGCCGAAGAGCGCCTGGCCGCTTTCGTGTATAACCTGTCGCACCGCTTTGCCGAACGTGGCTTCTCACCGCGTGAGTTCCGTTTGACCATGACCCGTGGTGATATCGGCAACTATCTGGGCCTGACGGTGGAAACCATCAGCCGCCTGTTGGGGCGTTTCCAGAAAAGCGAAATCCTCAGCGTGAAAGGCAAATACATCACCATCGAAAACGCAGACGCCCTGTCACAACTGGCGGGTGCCGCACGCATCAACGTCTCCGTAAGCGCCTGACCCCTACTGGGCCAATAATTCGCTGAAATTGTTGGCCTAGCCCCCCTCTGCCGCTGTTCTGTTTTTCAATGTTGGGTTACTCTGTATGTGAACAGACTGTTGATCTACAGCTGTAAGGAGGCCCTATGGCGAAGTATCAGAATCTACTGGTGGCTATTGACCCCAATCAGGACGATCAACCGGCACTGCGCCGGGCAGTTTACCTGATCAAGCGGAACGGTGGGCGGATTAAGGCCTTCCTTCCTATCTATGATTTCTCTTACGAAATGACCACCCTGCTTTCCCCTGACGAAAGAACGGCAATGCGGCAAGGGGTGATCAGCCAACGGGCGGCGTGGATTAAAGAGCAATGCCGCTTCTATCTTGAAGACGGTGTCCCCATTGAAATCAAAGTGGTATGGCACAATCGGCCCTATGAGGCGATCATTCAGGAAGTGCTGAGCGGCAACCATGATTTACTGCTGAAAATGGCCCATCAGCACGACAGACTGGAGTCGGTGATTTTCACCCCGACAGACTGGCATCTGCTGCGCAAATGTCCTTGCCCGGTGTGGATGGTCAAAGACCAACCTTGGCCAGAAGGAGGTAAAGCGTTGGTGGCGGTTAATCTATCCAGCGAAGAACCTTATCATGACCCACTCAATATCCGGCTGGTGAAGGAAACGCTCGAGCTGGCGCAAAACGTCAATCAAACCGAAGTGCACCTGGTGGGTGCCTACCCAGTCACCCCAATCAACATCGCCATCGAACTGCCCGATTTTGACCCCAGCATCTATAACGACGCGATCCGCGGACAGCATCTGATCGCCATGAAGGCGTTAAGGCAGAAATTCCACATCAACGAAGAATTCACCCACGTGGAGAAAGGCCTGCCGGAGGAAGTGATCCCGGATTTGGCCGAGCATTTGCAAGCGGGCGTAGTGGTGTTAGGTAGCTTGGGGCGCACCGGTATTTCTGCCGCGTTTATCGGCAATACCGCGGAACAGGTGATCGACCATCTGAAATGTGACCTGCTGGTGCTCAAACCGGATGACTTCGACTGCCCGATCGTAATGGATGAAGACGACGAGCACGACGATGAGGATTGATTTCGGTACGTTATAAAAACAAACAGGGCCCAATCGGGCCCTGTTTTACATTCTAGGGGTAGAAATTAAAGCTCTACCACATCGAAACGCACGTCTGGATTAACGTCCGCGTCATAGTCCACTTCTTCCAGACCAAAACCGAACAGGCGCAGGAACTCCTGCTTGTAGCCGGTGTAGTCGGTCAGTTCACTCAGGTTTTCCGAAGTGATTGACGGCCACAGATCGCGGCAGGCCTGCTGCACATCATCACGCAGTTCCCAGTCATCCATACGGATACGGGCATGATCGTCCAGCGGCATCTCTTCGCCGTACAGACGGGTGTGCATCAAACGAGAAACCTGTTCCATGCAGCCTTCGTGGATGCCCTTCTCTTTCATGATCTTGAAAGCCATGGAGATATACAGCGGCATTACCGGAATGGCTGAAGAAGCCTGGGTGACCACGGATTTCAGCACGGCAACGTGTGCGGTGCCGCCCTTGGCAGCCAGATCGCCACGGATAGCGGTTGCTGCACGATCCAAATCTTCTTTGGCGCGGCCCAAAGTACCGTGCCAGTAGATTGGCCAGGTCAGGTCGGTACCGATATAAGAGTAGGCAACAGACTTGGCCCCTTCGGCCAGCACGCCCGCTTCTTCCAGCGCCGACATCCACAGTTCCCAATCCTGGCCGCCCATCACGGTGATGGTGTTCTGGATTTCTTCTTCACTCGCCGGTTCAACAGTGGCGGTGATGATTTGGTCTTTGTTGGTGTCGATAGCGGTGGTGGTGTAAACCTCACCGATTGGCTTCAGCGCGGAACGCACTACTTCGCCAGTATCTGGCATTTTACGCACCGGCGAAGCCAGCGAGTAAACCACCAAATCGATCTGGCCCAGGTCGGCTTTGATCAGCTCAATTACCTTGGCGCGGCATTCGTTGGAGAAAGCATCACCATTGACGCTTTTCGCGTACAGGCCAGCTTCTTTAGCGGCTTTGTCAAAAGCGGCCGAGTTGTACCAGCCAGCGGTGGCGGTTTTGCTTTCGCTGCCCGCTTTCTCGAAGAATACGCCGATGGTGGCGGCGTCGCTGCCAAAGGCGGTGGCAATACGGGAAGCCAGACCATAACCGGTAGATGCACCGATCACCAGCACACGTTTAGGGCCATTGGCAATCTTGCCCTGCGCCTTGGTGTAGGCAATCTGACGACGAACATTGGCTTCACAACCGACCGGATGAGTGGTGGTGCAGATAAAGCCGCGAACCTTAGGTTTGATAATCATATGGGTCTAGGATCCGTTAAAGGGATGAAATCGGGACATAAGATAACTCATTGTGTCCCTTTTTTGTGATCTGATGTGTTGGATTGCACAAATGTTGCGCAAATCTTGTTAAATTAAGCACAAATTCCGTCTGGGATCTGTCTTGTTAAGCAAAATCACCCCTGCGTCACAAACCCCAACTCCTGAGAGATGCGCCGCGTTGTCTCCAGCAGCGGTTTCATCAACGACTGCACGCCAACCTGTTGCAGCTTGGCCGTAGGCAGCGAAACCGAAACGGAATAAGGCACCCGCTGCTGAATATCGAACACCGGGGCAGCAATACAGGACACGCCCAGCTCATTTTCTTCGCGATCCATCGCCACGCCCTGCTTGCGGATATCCGCCAACTCCTCATACATCTTCGGCAATTCGGTAATGGTGTTACGCGTCAGCACCTGGATCTCCTGCTGGTGGGTTTGCCAATAGTGATCCGGATAGTCGCTCTTGCCATAGGCCATGAAAATTTTACCCATCGCCGAACAATACAGCGGCATATGTTGGCCGATATAGGCGCGGGTACGCATCATGCCGGTGGTCGGTTCCAGCTTGTAGATCAAGATCACGTGATCGTCTTCCCGGCTGGAGAAGTTGACCGTTTCCCCCACTTCCAGGTTCAACTGCTCCAAATGCGGCGCAGCGACATGGATAATATTCAGTGAAGAAAGCGCCTTTTGACCAATAGAAATGAATTTGGTGGTCAGGCGGTAACTGCCTGGGGAAGGCGCCTGCGTAACATAACCGCTGGTATGCAGCCCTTGTAACAGGCGATGCACGGTGCTTTTGTTCATCTCTGCCAGCTCGGACAGGTGTGCCAGCGGGCAGCCATTAGGGAAATTGCTCAATATTTCAATCAGCTGCAAACCACGAAACAGGCTTTGGCTGCCAAGGGGTTTATCTTTTTTGTCATCTTTTTCGTCAACAGCTTTCAGGCTCATAGCGAAGTCTCTCCATTGTTGAGCCGCCAGCCGTTGCCACGGCGTAAGAAGCGGACCTACTGGAGGAGAATGTTACTCCATGGGCCGCATCAGGTGAAGTTGGAACGCCGTATCATTTTCAGTAACAGGGTTAAAACCCGCAACATTCCGGTAACCTTATAAGTGAGTTGTGCGTCACAAATTGACAAAATTAAAAATAATCCATTGTTTATTAAAGAGAATTAAAACCGTCCCGGCTTTGCTTTAGCACGACGTTAGGCATATCATTTTTGAAATCTGATTTCGCATAATGAAATTTAGGGTTGTTTTAAACAGCAGCGGTTTACTTATTGGCATCGCGCTAATTGCGCGAACCGACACAGGGGCGCATCACAATGACTCAAGGCAATGCGGATCAACCCATTCTTACGCTCAGCCATATCGTCAAGCGTTTTGGCGGCAACATCGCAGTTAACGACGTCAGCCTGCAGGTGATGCCCGGCGAAGTGCTGGCGCTGCTAGGAGAAAACGGCGCAGGTAAATCTACGTTGATCAAAGTCCTGGCCGGAGTGTATCCGCGCGATGGCGGTGACATCCACTTTCAAGGTAACAGCATTGCCTCGGCCGCGGCGATTAAAAGTGATAGCCGCCAGCCGATTGCCTTTATCCATCAGGATCTGGGCCTGATTGAATGGATGACGGTAGCGGAGAACATGGCGCTGGTAATGGGATTTCCCCGCCGTTTCGGGCTGATCGACTGGCGTGCCATTCGCCGCCGTGCGCTGGAAGCCTTGCAGGACGTTGGGATTGCCCTGGACCCAGACGCACGCGTATTTGAGCTTTCCCGCACGGAGAAATCGTTGCTGGCCATTGCCAGAGCGGTGGCGGTGAATGCTGAACTGCTGGTGCTTGATGAGCCCACCGCTTCCCTACCCGCCAACGACGTACGCCACCTGTTTGCGGTGATCAACCGTCTACGCGCCAAAAAGGTCGGCATGATTTACGTCACCCATCGCCTGGATGAAGTGATTGAAATTGCCGATCGGGTTTGCGTGATGCGTGATGGCCGCTACGTTGCCGGAGGCAACACCGCCGACTATTCCCTGCGCGATCTGGTGCAGATGATCGTGGGTGAAGCGATGGCGGAAGATCAGCGTGAACCGCTGCCGCAGCACCAGCCACCGGTGTTGCAACTGCATAACGTCAGCGTCGGGGATATCGGCCCGGTCAGCTTCGAATTGCAGCCGGGTGAAATGCTCGCTCTTGCCGGGCTGCGCGGTGCTGGTCAGGAAGAGATTGGCCGCCTGCTGTTCGGCCTGCGCCAGCGAGACAGCGGCGAAATCGAGTTCCGCGATAAACCTTACTCCGCCAGCACCCCACAGCAGGCAATGGCATGTGGCGTGTCTCTGGTTGCAGGCGATCGCACCGGCGAAAGCCTGGTGATGTCGATGAGCGTACGGGAAAACCTGTTTATCAACCCCTGTGCCAGCGGCCATAAGCTGTTCTCGCGCTATAGCCGCCGCGCCGAAATCGGTGCCAGTTGGTGGAAGGTACAACTGTTCGACGTGCGGCCAAAGGACGTCAATATCGATATCAGCGCCCTGTCCGGCGGCAATCAGCAAAAAGTGGTGATGGCCCGCTGGATGCATCTTGCGGCACCGTTGCTGATCCTGGAAGACCCCACCGCCGGGGTTGACGTGGGTGCCCGCGCCGAAATCTATCATCTGTTAAATAAATCCCTGGCAGCCGGCGTGGCGGTATTGGTGATCTCCAACGATTTTGAAGAGATCGCGCATATCTGTAACCGCGCCCTGGTGTTTAACCGGGGGAAAGTGATGGGCGAGTTGAAGAACCAGCAGGTCTCGTTCGCCAATTTATTGGAGCTGGCCTCTGCCAGCGCCGGGGAAGCCGTTGTGGAGGAATACCATGTCGAATAAAACGTCCGTCAAATCAACGGCGCTGGAGCAGCGTGTCAGCCTGGGGCAGGACGGCCTTGGCCCATGGCTGATGCAAATCATCACCCGCTACGGCCTGCTGCTGCTGTGTATTGCACTGGTGATCGTCTTCTCACTCACCACGCCGTCGTTCGCCTCGATGCTGACGGTACAGGCGATCCTCTCCAGCAAGGCCAAGATCGCCCTGCTGGCGCTGGCGGCTACCATTCCGATGATCGTCGGCAAGATCGACCTGAACGTCGGTTTCGGTATCGTGCTGTGGCACATCCTGGCGATCACCTTGCAGGTGGAATATGGCTTCTCCTGGCAGATGGCGGTGCTGACCGTGCTGGTCATTTCCGCGCTATACGGCCTGCTTAACGGCATCCTGGTGGCGCTGGCGGATATCGACAGCTTCGTGGCCACCCTGGGTTCAGGCACCGTGCTGTATGCGGTGGCGCTGTGGCACTCCGGCGGGCGGCAGATTGTCGGCGACTTGCCTGACGCCTTTATCGCCTTGCATCACACCGAAATTGCCGGGATCCCGATTGTGGCCTTTTACGTGCTGATCGTCGCCGTCATCCTGTGGCTGATCACCGAACACACCCCGCTGGGCCGCTGCATGTATGCGGTAGGCGGCAATCCGGCTGCGGCGCGGCTCAACGGTATTTCGGTCAATCGCTTTACCATTGGCGCCTTTATCGCCTCGAGCGTGCTCACCGGTTTTAGCGGCGTGCTGATCGCTGCCGAACAGGGCGTAGGCCAGGCCAGCGTCGGGATGGATTATCTGTTACCCGCCTTGGTGGGCGCATTCCTCGGTAGTACCACTATTCGCCCAGGGCGGGTGAACGTCTGGGGCACCGTGGTCGGCATTGCCATTCTGGCGATCGGCATCGCGGGGATCCAGCAGTTTGGTGGGGAGTTCTGGGTCGAACCGTTATTCAACGGCGCCACGCTGCTGCTGTCCATCACGCTGGCGGGCTATGCCCAACGCCGTCGGTTACTCAATCAGAAAGCAGTACAACGCAGTCAGGCGGCATCTGCCGACAACAACAACCAAAATGCGATCAATCCTTAATCAGGAGCACAGCCATGAAACATTGTTGGATTTTGCCCGGGATCACCACTCTGCTGTTGGCCACCTCACCGGCCTGGGCAGATGCCTATCTCGATCAGGCTACGGCCGCGGTAGCCAAAGCCACGGCCAGCAGTACCCAATGGGATGGCCCTACCAGCGGGCCGCAGCTGCAGGCGAACAAGAAAATCATCTTTATTGCCTCCGACATGAAGAACGGCGGCGTGCAGGGAGTGCAGCAAGGGCTGAGCGAAGCGGCCAAGGTGGCAGGCTGGCAGTTGGAAACGCTGGACGGTGGCGGCTCGGTTAAAGACCAACTGTCGTCGCTGAATCAGGCCATTGCCCAAAAGCCAGACGGGATCGTGATCGGCGGCTGGAACCCTAACGTGGCTAAAATCCCGCTGAAAAAGGCGGTGGCTCAGGGGATCGTTCTGACAGCCTGGCATGCTGTGCCAGAGCCTGGCCCCATCGCCAAATACGATGTGTTCTATAACGTCACTTCCGATTCCAACGAGGTAGCGCGCATCGCCGCACAATATGCGGTAGTGAAGTCCGATGGGCAGGCCAACGTGCTGATCTTTACCGATTCGCTGTACCAAATCGCTCTGGACAAAGCCAACGTGATGAAAGAGGAAGTGGCTAAATGCAGCGGCTGTAAACTGGTAGAGTTTATCGACACCCCGCTGGCAGACACCGCCAGCCGTATGCCAGCCATGACCTTCAGCCTGTTGCAGAAATACGGTGACAAGTTCCAGTACGCACTGGCGATCAACGATCTGTATTTCGATTTTATGGCCCCGGCGCTGAAAACAGCCGGTAAAGGCGGCAGCAATGCGCCGTTTAATATCTCAGCCGGTGACGGCTCCATTTCTGCCTATCAACGCATTCGTTCCGGTGACAGCCAGTCTGCCACCGTGCCCGAGCCGCTGAAGCTGCACGGCTGGCAGTTGTTGGATGAGTTTAACCGTGCCTTCGCCAAGCAGGCACCTTCCGGTTACGTGACTCCGGCCCATCTGGTCACCCGCGAGAACATCGCCAATGACGGTGGCCCGAATAATATGTACGACCCTCAAAATGACTATCAGGGACATTACAAAACCATTTGGGGCGTGAAGTGATCGGGAGGTTGAGATGATCGAACAACAACTGGAACGTTTGTGTTCCCCCGCCGTCTGGGCTGAAGGCCCGGTATGGCTGCCGCAACAGGATGCAGTGGTATTCAGCGATGTAAAAGGCAACCGCATGTTCCGTTGGGAACGCAATGGCGAGCTCAGCGTATGGCGTGCTGCATCCAACTATGCCAACGGTAATGCCCGCGATGCCGAGGGGCGTGTCATCAGCTGTGAACATGGGCGGCGGGGTATCAGCCGCACCGAACACGACGGCAGTGTCCAACTGCTGGTCGACCGGGTGGACGGCAAGCGTTTCAACTCACCGAATGACATCGTGGTGCGTTCCGACGGTACATTATGGTTTACCGATCCGCCGTACGGCATCATCGGCGATGAAGAGGGCTACAAGTCTGAAAGCCAGGTGATCGGCTGTTATCTGTATTGCTACGATCCCCGTGATGGCTCGCTGAACATTGCCGCCAGCGATCTGCAACGGCCCAACGGCCTGGCTTTCTCGCCGGATGAAAGCCTGCTGTACGTGGCGGATATGTCGATTATTGACTTTCCTACCCTTGGGCGTCGCGAGCTGCGGGTGTATCAGGTTGAAGGGCGGGAGTTAAAGGCTGGCAGGCATTTCGCTCAGGTCACACCGGGGATCCCAGATGGCTTTTGCCTGGATAGCGCCGGTAATCTGTTTTGCAGCTGTGCCGACGGCGTGATTATCTTTAATCCGCGTGGGGAGCAAATTGGCAAAATTCCGGTACCGGAGTGCGTTTCCAACTGCACCTTCGGCGGGCCAGAAGGCAATGAGCTCTACATTACTGCCACCACATCGTTGTACCGCATTGTCCTGAATACCCACGGGTAATCATGGGCTGATCATCACGCAGGGGGAGTTTACCTCTCCCTGCTTCGTCACGTCTGTAGCACGCCAACCCCCTCAAACTGTGTTGCCGATCACATAATCGTCAGGTTAATTTAACCATCTGTTTTTACGAGATAATTTCCTACACTCCAGCTTTGACTTCGTCCCAACAGGGGTATAGCATTTATTTGAAATGCAATTTCGCATATTGAAATTAAAAGAACACAAAACATTCGATTCGCCATAGGGGAGCAGTAGTATGAGAGTGAGCTATACCGAGTTAAAACAGCAATTCAAACGCGTGTTGCTGGCACGGGGAGTGGCGGAACCGACGGCGGATGAGTGTGCCACTCTGTTTGCCGATACCACCGAAAGCGGCGTCTATTCCCACGGGGTCAACCGCTTCCCACGCTTTATTCAGCAGTTGGACGCAGGTGATATCGTGCCTGACGCCGAACCGAGCAAGCTGCTTTCGTTAGGCGCAATCGAACAGTGGGATGCCCATCAGGGCATTGGCAACCTGACCGCCCGCAAGATGATGGATCGCGCTATGCAGTTAGCGGATCAACACGGGATTGGCCTGGTAGCATTGCGTAATGCCAACCACTGGATGCGTGGCGGAGGTTACGGCTGGCAAGCGGCAGAGCAAGGCTATATCGGCATTTGCTGGACCAACTCGATCGCCGTCATGCCACCTTGGGGGGCTAAAGAGTGCCGCATCGGCACTAACCCGCTGATCGTCGCCGTGCCGAGTAACCCGATCACCATGGTAGATATGTCGATGTCGATGTTCTCCTACGGCGCGTTGGAAATGAATCGCCTTGCGGGCAAAAAACTGGCGGTAGACGGAGGTTTCGATAACGACGGTAACCTGACGCGCGATCCGGCTACCATCGAAGAAAATCGGCGTATCTTGCCGATGGGCTATTGGAAGGGGTCTGCGCTGTCGATAGTGCTGGATATGATCGCTACCCTGCTCTCTGGCGGTTCATCGGTCGCTGAAGTTACCGAAGATAACCACGATGAATACGGCATTTCGCAGGTGTTTATCGCCATTGAGATCGACCGCCTGATCGACGGCAAAACCCGTGATGAAAAGCTGCAGCGCATTATGGATTACGTGACCAGCGCCGAGCGTGATAACCCAGAGGTCGCCATTCGCTTGCCGGGCCACCGCTTCCCGCACGTCCGCGCCGAAAATCAACGCGATGGCATCCCGGTAGACGATCGCGTCTGGGCCCGCATTCAGGCACTTTAAGGAGCAATTTATGATCTTCGGCCATATTGCCCATACGGCAGCAGAACACTATCCCCCGGCGATTGCCAAAGCCGTGGCCTATTTGCAGAACACCGATTTTACCCCCCTGTCTGCCGGGCGTTATGAGGATCCGGCAACCGGTTATGTGGTGCAGGTACTGGATCTGCACACACAACATAAAGATGAGTTGCGCCCTGAAGTGCACCGTAAAAATATCGACGTGCAGTTCCTGGTAAGCGGCACTGAGTTAATAGGCGTTGCGGCGGACAGAGGAAATAACGTTATTCATCAGGAGTTATTAGCACAACGCGACATTATTTTCTATCAGGATGTGGAAGACGAATCCTGGTTAACCATGCAGCCCGGTAATTTTGCGGTATTTTATCCGCAGGATGTCCATCGCCCTGCCTGTATTAATCAAACGCCCTGCGACATCAGAAAGGTGGTGGTGAAAATACCGATAACATTACTTTCCAGCACGATGAAATAAAGACTGTCTCATACCGTGAATTTAGCCGTTTCATTGATTGCGATAATATCAGGTGAAAAATATGGAAAACACAACGCCGGGCTTTATTATTGGTGCTTATCCTTGCGCCCCTTCATTTCATCAACTCGAACGTGAAAAGGAAGTTCAATTCTGGGATCGGCTGGCTGAACTGCCGCTGATCCGTGGGCTGGAGCAACCTTGTCTGGATGACCTGCATCCTTATGGTGACGATTTCTTGCTTAAGCAGATCCCCAACCACTGGCAACTGGTGCTTACCGCGGTGATGGGGACTATGCAACGACGCAGTAGCGGGCGGGATTTTGGCCTCGCCGCCCGTAATGAAGAGGAGCGCCAGGCTGCGGTGGATTATATCCGCTCAATACATGACAAAGTTAAGCGCACCAACGATCGCGCCGGTCGCCAACAGGTGGTAGCCCTGGAGCTGCAATCCGCCCCCAACCGGCAGGAAATAGACAGTGCGGCGGCGCGGCAGGCCTTCATTGCCTCGTTGGAAGACATTGCCGGTTGGCACTGGGAATGCGATTTGGTGATTGAGCACTGCGATGCGCTGACCGGGCCCATGCCACGCAAGGGTTTCCTGACGCTGGAAGATGAGATCATCGCGGCGCAGGCGATTAACCACCACTTTGGCGATACGCTAACCCTGGCCATCAACTGGGGCCGTTCTGCTATTGAGGGGCATAATGACCATTTGCCTTTGCAACAGGTGAAACAGTGTCAACAGGCAGGGTTATTAAGCGCCCTGATGTTCTCCGGCACCGCCAGCCACGGAGCTTATGGCGAATGGGAGGATACACATGCGCCCTTTGCCCCATTCGATGGCAGTCATTATGTTTGTCATGAATCATTAATGACGCTGGACAGTGCGCGGCAATTATTTAATCAGGCTCCGCTGGCAGAATTAAACTATGCCGGTATCAAATTACTGTCCACCTCGGCACAAGAGAGCGTCGAGCAACGGATCGCTATTATCAAGGATGGTATCAATGCCCTGGCGTTAAGCAGTGGCCTAATATCATGACGTCCAAAAGATAGAACATCAAATAATACCTATAAAACGGTAAACAATAATACGGATTTATTCCGAGCCCCCTATTTATGCGAAGGTATCAATAACATGAATACTGCTTCTGTTGCTGTTAGCCAAAGTCAGGCCATACCCAAATTACGCTGGCTGAGAATTGTGCCGCCAATTCTGATCACCTGCATTATTTCTTATATGGACCGCGTTAATATCGCCTTCGCCATGCCTGGCGGCATGGATGCCGAATTGGGGATCACCGCCTCAATGGCCGGATTGGCGGGCGGCATCTTCTTTATCGGTTATCTGTTCCTGCAAGTGCCCGGCGGTAAGCTGGCGGTTAACGGTAACGGCAAGAAGTTTATTGGCTGGTCGCTGCTGGCCTGGGCGGTGATCTCGGTGCTGACCGGTTTGGTGACCAATCAATACCAACTGCTGTTTCTGCGCTTTGCCCTCGGCGTTTCAGAAGGCGGTATGCTGCCGGTGGTGCTGACCATGATCAGCAACTGGTTCCCGGACAAGGAGCGTGGCCGTGCCAACGCCATCGTGATCATGTTCGTACCGATCGCCGGTATCCTCACCGCCCCGCTATCCGGCTGGATCATCACCGCCTGGGACTGGCGCATGCTGTTCCTGGTGGAAGGTGGCTTGTCACTGGTGGTGATGGCGTTGTGGTGCTTCACCATCAGCAACCGCCCGCAGGAAGCCAAGTGGATCTCGCAGGCCGAAAAAGACTACCTGATCAAAACCCTGCATGATGAGCAACTGCTGATCAAAGGCAAAACGGTACGCAATGCTTCACTGCGGCGCGTGCTGGGCGACCGGATCATGTGGCAACTGATCCTGGTTAACTTCTTCTACCAAACCGGGATCTACGGCTACACCCTGTGGCTGCCCACCATTCTGAAGGGTCTGACCAACGGCAATATGGAACAGGTGGGCTGGCTTGCCGTACTGCCCTACATTGGTGCCATTCTCGGCATGCTGATCGTTTCCACGCTGTCCGACCGCACCGGTAAACGCAAAGTGTTCGTTGCCCTGCCGCTGGCCTGCTTTGCTATTTGCATGGCGCTTTCCGTGCTGCTGAAAGATCACATCTGGTGGTCTTATGCCGCGTTAGTCGGCTGCGGCGTGTTTATTCAGGCGGCCGCAGGCGTGTTCTGGACTATTCCCCCCAAATTATTCAACGCCGAAGTGGCCGGTGGTGCACGTGGTGTGATCAATGCCTTAGGCAACCTCGGTGGCTTCTGCGGCCCCTATATGGTCGGCGTGCTGATCACGGTGTTCAACAAGGACGTTGGCGTCTATAGCCTGGCTGCCTCACTGGCGATCGCCGCACTGCTGGCGCTGATGTTGCCAAATAAATGCGACCAGGTCGCCGGGAGCGAGCAATGAAATACTGGCTAGGGCTCGATTGCGGCGGCACCTTTATCAAGGCCGGTTTGTATAACGCCGAGGGTAAAGAACTGGCCATCGCCCGCCGTAATCTGGCAATCGTTGCCCCGCAACCTGGCTGGGCGGAGCGGGATATGCCCACACTATGGCAAACTGCCGCCAGCGTGATCCGTGAGGTGTTGGAACACAACGGTATCGCCGCGTCTGCCGTTCAGGGGCTGGGGATTTCAGCCCAGGGCAAAGGCGTGTTCCTGTTGGATAAACAAGGGCAACCGCTGGGTAACGCCATTCTGTCCTCCGATCAGCGGGCATTGACCCAGGTGATGGCCTGGCAACAAGCGGGCATGCCGCAAGCCCTGTACGAGCAAACTCGCCAAACTCTATGGACCGGCCATCCGGTTTCACTGCTGCGCTGGATCAAGCAGCATCAACCCGAGCGCTATGCCCAGATCGGCAGCGTGCTGATGGCGCATGACTACCTGCGGTACTGCCTGACGGGCGAACTGGCCGGTGAAGAAACCAATATCTCCGAATCCAATCTGTATCAGATGGAGCGCGGCTGTTATGACCCGGCGCTGGCACAATTGCTTGGCATCGGCGAGATCGTGCCAGCCCTGCCGCCGATTGTCGGTTCTGCCGAGATCGCCGGGCGCGTTAGTGCGGAAGCAGCGGCGCTGACTGGCTTGCAAGTCGGCACCCCGGTGGTGGGCGGTTTGTTTGACGTGGTATCCACCGCACTCTGTGCCGGATTGCAGGATGAAACCCGACTCAACGCGGTAATGGGCACCTGGTCTGTCACCAGCGGGATCACCGCAACGATAGCTTCCGACTCCAGCTATCCATTCGTTTATGGCCGCCATGCCGAGCAAGGCAAATACATCGTCCACGAAGCCAGCCCCACTTCCGCTGCGAATCTGGAGTGGTTTTGCCAGCAATGGGGCCTGCACGATTACGCGCAGCTCAACCGCTGGGTGGCTGACCTACCCAAGGCTGGCAGCCAGTTGCTGTTTGCCCCCTTCCTTTATGGTTCCAACGCCGGGCTGGGGTTAAGTGCCAGCTTCTACGGTATGCAGGCCTTCCATCAGCGCGAACATCTGGTACAGGCGATTTTCGAGGGCGTGGTGTTCTGCCATATGACCCACCTGAACCGTATGCGGCAACGTTTCCCTCAGACCAAGGCACTGCGCGTCACCGGCGGACCGGCTAAATCGGCCCCCTGGATGCAAATGTTTGCCGACGTCAGCGGCTTACCGGTCGAACTGCCGCAGGTGGAGGAAACCGGCTGTTTGGGCGCTGCGATGGCTGCCATGGTGGGCACCGGCGCTTTCAGCGACTTTGCCGCCGCACAGCGGGCATTGGCTCCACGTATCGAAACCGTTCTGCCGGATCCCGCCGCTCAGGATGCTTACCACCGTAAATACCAACGTTATCAGGCACTGGTTGCCACGCTACAAACGCTGCAACACGGCGACTTTCAGGAGGCTTTATGACCATCAAACCGCGCCTGCAACTGGCGCTCGATCACACCCGGCTGGATGCCGCTCTGCAAACGGTCGACCGTCTGCATCCGTACGTCGACATCATCGAGGCGGGCACCATTTTATGCATCAGCGCCGGGATCCAGGCAGTGAAAGCCCTGCGTGAACGTTGCCCGCAACATACGCTGGTCGCCGATCTGAAGGTGGCCGATGCCGGAGCTACCCTGGCCGAACAGGCTTTTTCGCAGGGGGCCAACTGGATGACCGTGATATGCGCAGCCCCCCTGGCCACCATGGCTAGTGCGCTGGAGGTGGCCGAGCGCTACCGGGGTGAAATCCAGATTGAGCTGTTTGGTCGCTGGACGCTGGAAGATGCCAAGGCATGGCGCGATCTGGGCATCAAACAGGCGATTTACCACCGTGGCCGCGATGCACAAGCCAGCGGACAAACCTGGGGCCAACCGGATCTGGATACCATGAAGGCGCTGTCCGATCTGGGGATTGAGCTTTCGGTGACCGGCGGGATCGTCCCGGCCGATTTGCCGCTGTTTAAAGACATTGCCGTGACGGCGTTTATCGCCGGGCGTGCGCTGGCCGAGGCTGCCGATCCGGTGGTGGCCGCACGTCAGTTCCGTACCGCCATTGATGACATTTGGAGATCTTGATATGCGCCAGCATCCGTTGGGAATTTACGAAAAAGCGCTGCCGAAACACCTGAGTTGGCCGGAGCGGCTGGCATTGGCCAAGGCCTGCGGTTTTGATTTTGTCGAGATGTCGGTCGATGAAAGTGATGAGCGTTTATCACGTCTGAGCTGGAGCAAAGAGCAGCGTCTTTCGCTGGTCAGCGCCATGTTGGAAACCGGCATCAGCATCCCCTCGATGTGCCTTTCCGGCCACCGCCGCTTCCCGTTCGGCAGCCATGACGAGGCTACGCGGCAACAGGCTTATCTGATCATGGAACAGGCGATCCAGTTGGCCAAAGACGTTGGCATCCGCACCATTCAGTTGGCGGGCTATGACGTGTATTACGAACAGCAGGATGAAGGGACTCTCGCCCGCTTTACCGAGGGGATGCAATGGGCGGTGGAACGTGCCGCTGCCGCACAGGTGATGCTGGCGGTCGAAATTATGGATACCGAATTCATGAGTTCCATCAGCAAGTGGAAGACTTGGGACTCCCTGCTGGCTTCCCCATGGTTCACGGTATATCCGGACGTTGGCAACCTCAGCGCCTGGGGTAACGATGTAGCGCAAGAATTGCAGCTCGGTATTGACCGCATCGCGGCCATTCACCTCAAAGACACCTTCCCGGTCACTGAGACGTCACCCGGCCAGTTCCGCGATGTGCCATTTGGTGAAGGCTGTGTGGATTTTGTCGCCCTGTTCCACACGCTGAAACAGCTCAACTATCGTGGCGCATTCCTGATTGAAATGTGGACCGAAAAGGCCGACGAACCGGTTGCCGAGATCGTGCAAGCCCGCCGTTGGATTGAACAGCAAATGCAGCAAGGAGGAATGACATGCTAACTTTGTCACAGCTCAAACAGCAGGTATTGGAGGCCAACCTCGACCTCCCACGCCACAAGTTGGTGACCTTTACCTGGGGTAACGTCAGCGCCGTTGACCGCGAACGCGGGTTGGTGGTGATCAAGCCTTCCGGCGTGGAATATGCGCATATGCAGGTGGAGGATATGGTGGTAGTCAACCTGGCCGATGGCCAACGTGTTGAGGGCAGCAAGAAGCCCTCTTCGGATACCGCTACCCATCTGGCGCTGTACCGCGAGTTTGCCGATATCGGCGGCATCGTGCATACCCATTCACGCCATGCCACCATCTGGGCGCAGGCCGGGCTGGATATCCCTGCCTGGGGCACCACGCATGCCGACTATTTCTACGGTGCGATCCCTTGCACCCGGTTGATGACCGCAGATGAAATCGAGCATGATTATGAACTGGATACCGGCAAGGTGATTATTGAAACCTTCCGCCAGCGCGGCATCAGCCCAAGCGCCATCCCGGCGGTGCTGGTCAACACCCACGGGCCGTTTGCCTGGGGCAAGGATGCGCATGACGCGGTTCACAATGCGGTCGTACTGGAAGAAATTGCTTATATGGGGATTTTTTCACGGCAGTTGACGCCGGGGATTGGCAACATGCAGCAGGTGCTGTTGGATAAGCATTACCTGCGTAAGCACGGCAAGAACGCCTATTACGGGCAATAGCCCCCTCATCCCAATCCTCTCCTACTGGGAGAGAGCTGTTAGCCTCTGCGCTTTTGGAAGTAAAGAGGTCATCTCAGCAAACTCGATCGGTCCTCGCTCTGAGAAAGGGTTCGATAAAAAAATGCCAGCCACTGAGAAGTGGCTGGCATTGTGTTTTTCCTACGGTGATATTACAGCGCGCGCAGGATCGCTTCCACGCTGGCCTTGGCATCGCCAAACAGCATCTGGGTGTTCTCTTTAAAGAACAGCGGGTTCTGCACCCCGGCATAGCCGGTATTCATCGAACGTTTGAACGCGATAACGTTTTGCGCTTTCCACACTTCCAACACCGGCATGCCGGCGATAGGGCTGCGCGGATCTTCCAATGCCGCCGGGTTCACCGTGTCGTTGGCACCAATGACCAGGACGGTATCGGTGTCCGGGAAGTCATCGTTGATCTCGTCCATTTCCAGCACCACATCGTACGGCACACGGGCTTCCGCCAGCAGCACGTTCATGTGGCCCGGTAAACGACCCGCCACCGGGTGAATACCAAAGCGCACCTTGATGCCACGCGCACGCAGCTTCTCGGTGATTTCCGCTACCGGATACTGCGCCTGCGCCACCGCCATGCCGTAGCCTGGGGTGATGATCACCGAGGTGGAGTTACGCAGCTGTTCAGCCACTTCTTCCGCCGTGGTTTCGCGGTATTCACCCATTTCTTCTGCGTCGCCGGTCGAGGAACCATCGGTACCAAAACCACCGGCAATCACGCTGATAAACGAACGGTTCATCGCCTTACACATGATGTACGACAGGATCGCACCGGAAGAACCGACCAGCGCACCGGTCACGATCAGCAGGTCGTTGCTCAGCATAAAGCCTGCCGCCGCCGCTGCCCAACCGGAGTAGGAGTTCAGCATTGATACCACCACCGGCATGTCTGCCCCACCGATTGACGCAACCAGATGCCAGCCGAAGCCAAGAGCAATCACGGTCATGATCAACAGTGCGAACACTTCCCAACCAACACTGTTGGTACGTACGAACAGCACCATCAGCAGGAAGGAAACCACCAGGGCAGCCAGGTTCAGCTTGTGACGGTTAGGCAACATCAGCGGCTTGGAAGAGATGATGCCGCGCAGTTTGCCAAAGGCCACGATAGAACCGGTAAAGGTCACCGCACCGATAAAGATGCCGAGGAACACTTCGGTAAGATGGATATTTTCCATCACCGGTTCCATGGCCACCGTACCGTGATCCAGGTAGCTGTTGAAGCCGACCAGCACCGCAGCCAAACCCACGAAGCTGTGCAGTACCGCCACCAGTTCCGGCATTTCGGTCATTTCGACCTTCTTGGCCAGATACACGCCGATGGAACCACCGATGATCATCGCGATAATGATCCAGCCCACGTTACCGGAGTCCGGCCCGAGGATGGTGGCGATCAGCGCGATCGCCATCCCGGCCACGCCGAACAGGTTGCCCTGCTTGGACGTCTCATGGCGCGAAAGGCCGGCCAGGCTGAAAATAAACAGAATAGCGGCAACAATGTATGCAGCTGTAACTAATCCACCAGACATTTTTGCTACCCCTTAGTTTTTGCGGAACATCTTCAGCATGCGCTGAGTGACGGTGAATCCACCAAAAATGTTGATGCTGGCGATCAGTACCGCGACAAAGGAGAGGAAACTCACCCAGCCGCCATGACCAATCTGCAACAACGCACCGACCACGATAATCCCTGAGATCGCGTTAGTGACCGACATCAACGGGGTATGCAATGCATGGCTGACGTTCCAGACCACGTAGTAACCCACCACGCAGGCCAGCGCAAACACGGTAAAGTGAGACAGGAACTCTTTCGGTGCCGAATTGGCAAACCAGCCGAACAGGATGATCGCCAGCGCGATCAGGCCGTATTTCACCATCGGTGAGGTTGGTTTCTTTTCAACTTTCTCGATTGGTGCAGCAGCAGCCTGCTTCGGCTGGGCGGATACCTGGATCGGCGGTGCTGGCCAGGTAACTTCGCCATCGCGCACCACGGTGACACCGCGGATCACGGTGTCTTCGAAATCGATATCGATTTCGCCGTTTTTCTCTTTCGACAACAGCTTCAGCAGGTTCACCAGGTTGGTGCCGTAAAGCTGTGAGGACTGGGTCGGCAAGCGGCTCGGCAGATCGGTATAGCCGATAATCTTCACGCCGTTTTCGGTGATGGTCACCTGGTCGGCCACGGTCAGCTCACAGTTACCACCGGTTTGCGCGGCCAGATCGACAATCACGCTGCCCGGCTTCATGGAAGCCACCATCTCTTTGGTAATAAGCTTTGGTGCCGGGCGGCCAGGGATCAGCGCCGTGGTCACGATGATGTCCACTTCCTCTGCCTGGGCGGCGAACAGCGCCATTTCCGCTTTGATAAAGGCTTCAGACATCACTTTGGCATAGCCATCACCGCTGCCTGCTTCTTCCTCAAAGTCCAGCTCGAGGAATTCTGCGCCCATACTCTGCACTTGCTCTTTCACTTCCGGGCGGGTGTCGAAGGCGCGAACGATCGCCCCCAGGCTACCAGCCGCACCGATAGCGGCCAAGCCAGCAACCCCAGCACCAATGATCATCACTTTGGCCGGGGGAACTTTACCGGCTGCGGTGATCTGGCCGGTGAAGAAACGCCCGAACTCATGCGCTGCCTCAACGATAGCGCGATAGCCAGCGATATTGGCCATTGAGCTCAGTGCATCCAGGGACTGCGCACGTGAAATACGTGGCACGGAATCCATGGCCATAGCGGTCACGTTACGGGCCGCCAGCTTCGCCATCAATTCTGGATTTTGTGCAGGCCAGATAAAGCTGACTAACGTACTGCCTTCACGCATTAACGCAATTTCTTCCTCAAGAGGTGCGTTAACCTTCAGGATCAGATCCGATTGCCACACATCGGCTGTATCGGTAATTGTCGCCCCTGCGGCTTGATAAGCTGCATCTTCAAAGCTTGCCAGTTTTCCCGCCGCGCTTTCGATCGCGACGGTAAAGCCCAGTTTCAGCAGTTGTTCTACCGTTTTCGGCGTTGCTGCAACTCGGGCTTCATTGGCCAACCGTTCTCTTGGTACACCAATACGCATAATGTTCCCTTCTCACCTGTTCTGATGATGTTTATTATCGTCTTACCCATAGCGATAGCACCGGCTGGCAAGTTTTTTATCAGCCTTGCCTGTCTGCAAATTAAGGTGCCACCTATAACCTACTGAAAATGTGATCGATGATCCATAATTGCTTACGTTTACCCGTCAGTTTTTACATAAAAATGCAGCTAAGGCCATGACAAATCTCAAATCTGGATGCAAAAACTGCCCTGAAGCCCCTTTTCAGCGCACTATTGTGCAGAACCTGGCCTAGGCCATTTCCTGTCAGCCGGGGACAGCGAGCATAAAAGTTATAAAATTGTGAATAATTAACATTAATGAGATTAAACGCTTTATTATTGAAACTTATAACCTGTTGGCCCAATGTGGTTCAGCTAGTGCGGCTCAGCTTTGTCGCATCGCATCACATAAAATGCTGAGACACCTGCCAAGGTTACATGGCATAATCTGCGGCTGAATTACACCTAAACTGTTCAGCACGTTATAAACGTTACTGCGCTTGGCGAAAGGATTTTTTATGAAGCTGAAGACCACGATCATCGCATCAGCCTTGTTATCACTTACTGCGCTGTCTGTGCATGCCGCGCAAGAGTTAACTCCTGAGAAAGCAGCGGCCATCAAGCCGTTTGATCGCATCACCATTACCGGCCGTTTCAACGCTATCAACGAAGCTGCCGATGCCGTATCCCGCCGTGCAGATAAAATGGGGGCCGACGCCTTCTATATCCAGGATATCAACAACGGTAATAACGGCGGCAACTGGCGCGTCACCGCAGACGTTTATCATAAAGATGCGCCAGAAGTCAGCAAAGAGACCAAGTACCGCGTGATTAACGGCGTGAAAGAGCTGCCAAAAGACGAGGCCTTCCTGCTTGAACCTTACGATACCGTGACCGTCAGCGGCTTCTACCGCAGTCAGCCAGACATCAACGATGCCATCACCAAAGCCGCACAGAAGAAAGGCGCTGCCTCGTTCTTTATCGTGCGTCAGGTGGATGCCAACCAGGGCGGCAACCAGTTCATCACCGCGTTCATCTATAAAGCCGATGCGCCGAAACGTGTGGTGCAGAGCCCGGATGCCGTGCCTGCCGATTCTGAAGCCGGTAAAGCCATGCTGGCTGCTGGTGGTGCAGAAGCCGCTAAGGTCGAGATCCCAGGCGTCTCCTCTTCCGGCTCGCCAGCCCGCGACGTTGGCCGCTTCTTCGAAACTCAGACGTCTACCGGTCAGCGTTACACTGTAACCTTGCCGAACGGGACCAAGATCCAGGAAGTGAATAACGTCACCGCCGCGCAGATGGTGCCGTTTGATTCCGTGACCTTTACCGGCCACTTCAACAGCATGACCGACGTTTCCACCGAAGTGGCGAAGCGTGCCGCTGAGAAAGGCGCCAAGTATTACCATGTGACGCGCCAGTGGCAGAACAAGAGCGGCGGCAACCTGACCGTCAGCGCCGATCTGTTCAAATAATCCCTGCTGTCACCTCGATCGAAGGGCTGCCACTGTGCAGCCCTTTTTTATACCGCTGCTGAATAAGTTTTTACTCATCGCGCATAACCAATCATTGCATCCGCAAGCATCTCCCCTTAGAATTTGCGCCAATTTTTAGCTCCATTGCCTGCCCTTGCGGTAATTGCCATGACGTTATGGCTGGCCTGCACGGAACGCATAGTTGTTTATTCTGTCTCGGGATCCATCATTGGAAAGAAAACTTGGTCTTACCGCGTTAACCGCCTTGGTGCTCAGCTCAATGCTGGGCGCAGGCGTCTTTAGCCTGCCGCAGAATATGGCCGAGGTTGCCAGCCCGGCGGCCTTGCTGATTGGTTGGGCCATCACCGGCGTCGGCATTCTGTTCCTGGCGTTTGCCATGTTGTTACTGACCCGCCTGCGCCCCGACCTGGATGGTGGCATCTTCACCTACGCCAAAGAAGGCTTTGGCGAACTGGTGGGCTTCTGCTCTGCGTGGGGTTACTGGCTGTGTGCGGTGATCGCCAACGTTTCTTATCTGGTGATCGTGTTTGCTGCACTGAGCCTGTTTACAGACCGCAGCGGCACGGTGATCCTGGGCGATGGCAATACCTGGCAAGCGCTGATCGCCGAATCCTTGTTGCTGTGGATCGTTCATGCCTTGGTATTGCGCGGCGTGCAAACGGCGGCCAGCATCAATCTGGTGGCCACCCTCGCCAAGTTGCTGCCGCTCGGCCTGTTTGCCGTGCTGGCCGCTATCGCGTTCCGCATGGATACCTTCACGTTGGACTTCCACGGCGTTGCCCTTGGTACGCCAGTCTGGCAGCAGGTTAAAGACACCATGCTGATCACCCTGTGGGTGTTTATCGGTGTTGAAGGTGCTGTGGTGGTTTCCGCCCGTGCCCGGCAGAAAAAGGACGTTGGCCGCGCCACCATGTTGGCCGTGATTTCCGCTTTGGCGGTGTATCTGGTGATCACCCTGCTGTCGCTCGGCGTGGTGCCGCGTAGTGAGCTGGCGGAAATGCGTAACCCGTCAATGGCGGTGCTGATGGTTGACCTGATCGGCCCTTGGGGTGATGTGATCATCGCCACCGGTCTGATCGTTTCGGTTTGCGGAGCTTACCTAAGCTGGACCATCATGGCGGCTGAAGTGCCTTTACTGGCCGCTCAACACGGCGCTTTCCCCAAAATTTTCCGCAAGCAAAACCGCAACCATGCCCCGTCCGCCTCTTTGTGGTTAACCAACGGTGCAGTGCAAATTGCGCTGGTGATTATCTGGCTGACCGGCAGCAACTACAACTCGTTGCTGACCATAGCTTCCGAGATGATCCTGGTGCCGTATTTCCTGGTGGGGGCCTTCCTGTTCAAGGTAGCCCGTCAGCGGCAGGACAAGCGTCTGATTTTCGCTGCCAGCGGTGCCTGCCTTTATGGGCTGTGGCTACTCTATGCTTCAGGCCTGATGCACCTGTTGATGTCGGTACTGCTGTATGCGCCTGGCTTGCTGGTGTTTATGTATGCCCGCAGTGGGCATCAGGACGTGAAATTGCTCAACCGGCTAGAGAAAAGCACCGTTATGCTACTGCTGGCCGCAACCCTCCCTGCCGGATGGTTTATGTTGCATTGATAGCCCTAATTAACCGGGTGATTCACCCGGTTAATTTCCCCCCATCGGTTGGGCGTTAATGGTGATCCGCTCACCGACCTGCATCACCACTATCGATTCACCACACTCTTTCTCAATGGCAGCCAACTGCTCCGCCGCCAGCGGATACGGCAGTTGAATATCAAACACCACCAACTGCTGTTGCCGGGCCAGATCGATCAGGCGAATAATGTTGACCTCATCGCTGACCTGCGTCGAAACCACCTGTAACGCCAACTCTTTCAACTGATCCTGGCGCGAGCGTGAGTCTGTCACGCGCGATTTCACTACCATGCCAAAGATGGGCATCACCCCATAAATTGCATCGATAAAGCGCCACTGCTTCTTGCAGGAGGCCGATAAAAAATGGGTATAGTCAAAACAGACTCTCTCACTGCGCGCGACGAATGCAAGATGATCGTTGTTCATCTTCGTTACCCTTCTGGTGGCCAGTGCTGAAATGTCATCGATGGCAAGCGTTATCCGCTTTCTGACGTATAATGGCATAATTCCTTTAATGTTTGCCAGTTTGCTCAGGAGCTTTACTCGATGGTCTCTCACAACTCGGCCCCTGTGTTGATCACCGGCGGTGCCCGCAGAATTGGGCTGGCTCTGGCCAAGTCGTTCTTACAGCGTGGCGTTCCAGTCATTATTGCCTATCGCAGTGAATACCCTGCATTAGCCGAACTCCAAGACCTTGGCGCGATCTGCCTGCAGGGCGATTTCTCTGCCCATGAAGGGATCTATCGTTTTGCCGATCAGGTAAAACAGGTTGCCCCAAAGCTACGCGCCGTGATCCATAATGCCAGCGCCTGGTTGGCAGAATCGACGGAAACGCCACCGGAACAGGTGATGGCTTCAATGCTCCAGATCCACGTCTACACTCCTTACCTGTTGAACCAACTGCTGGAACCCTGCCTGCTTGGCCAGGGGCAAGCCGGTGCCGATATCATCCATCTGACGGATTATGTAGTAGAAAAAGGCAGCGACAAGCACATTGCCTATGCCGCCAGCAAGGCCGCGCTGGATAATATGACCCGATCCTTTGCCCGCAAATTGGCCCCCGACGTCAAAGTGAATGCTATCGCACCGGCATTAATTATGTTCAACACCGGTGACGATGAAGCCTATCGCCAACAGGCATTGACCAAATCCCTGATGCAGATCGCCCCAGGGGAAAGTGAGGTAGTCAACCTGGTGGATTATCTGATGGGCAGCCGCTACGTTACCGGACGCACTCACGGAGTAGATGGTGGGCGACCACTGCGTTAAATAATGGGCATGGCGCAACACCGAGCAGCGCGCTATGCTGAATGCCGTTTTTCCTATAAAACCACCCTATTATGACTAAAATTGTGTTTGTAGAAGACGATCCTGAAGTAGGCAAACTGATTGCCGCCTATTTAGGTAAACATGACATCGACGTCATCATCGAACCCCGCGGCGATACGGCACAGGCCTGTATTGAGCGGGAACAGCCAGACCTGGTGCTGCTGGATATCATGCTACCCGGCAAGGACGGCATGACGCTATGCCGCGATCTGCGCCCGGTTTATCCCGGCCCGATCGTGTTGCTCACCTCACTGGACAGCGATATGAATCACATCCTGTCATTGGAAATGGGTGCGCATGACTACATCCTGAAAACTACACCACCTGCGGTGCTGCTGGCTCGCCTGCGTTTACACCTGCGCCAACACGGTGGCAACCAGCCAAAAGAAGAGCAAACACAGAACATCACCCAGCATAATGCCGTGCATTTTGGCTTGCTGTGCATCGACCCGGTCAACCGCCAGGTGACGTTGGGGGAAGAGATCATCACCCTTTCCACCTCAGATTTCGATCTGCTATGGGAACTGGCGACCCATGCAGGGCAAATCATGGCCCGTGAAGCGTTGCTGCAAAACCTGCGCGGCGTCAGCTACGACGGTATGGATCGCAGCATCGATGTGGCCATCTCACGCCTGCGCCGCAAGCTGTATGACAATGCTCTGGAACCGTTTCGCATCAAGACCGTGCGCAACAAGGGCTATCTTTTTGCTCCTAACGCCTGGGCATCGGTGCAACAATGAGAAAACTGTTCGTGCAGTTCTTTTTACTGCTGTTCGTCTGCTTTCTGGTGATGGCGATGCTGGTTGGCCTGGTATACAAAGTCACCGCCGAACGTGCCGGGCGCCAATCGATGGACGACCTGATGAAGAGTTCGTTGTATCTGATGCGCAGCGAGCTGCGGGAGATCCCGCTAAAAGACTGGAACAAAACCATCGCCACCCTGGATTTAAACCTGTCGTTCAAACTGCATATCGAGCCGCTCGGCAAGCAGAACCTGAGTGAGGACCTCACCAAGCGGCTGCGCCTTGGAGAGATCATCGCACTGGACGATCGCTATACCTTCATGCAGCGCATCCCACGCAGCCATTACGTGCTGGTCGTTGGCCCCATCCCTTATCTTTTTTATCTGCACCAGATGCGCATCCTGGATTTGGTGCTGCTGATTTTTATCGGCATGTCGCTGGCCCTACCGGTATTCCTGTGGATGCGCCCGCATTGGCAAGACTTACTGAAACTGGAAAATGCCGCCCAACGTCTGGGGGCCGGGCATCTCGATGAACGTACACACTTTGTCCCCACCTCAAGCCTTTACCGGCTTGGCGTCGCCTTTAATCAGATGGCCGATAACGTCAACACGCTGATCGTCAGTAAAAAACAGCTGATTGACGGTATTGCCCATGAGCTGCGGACTCCGCTGGTACGTCTGCGCTACCGGTTGGCCATGAGCGATAACCTGACCGAAGGCGAACAGCAGGCGTTAAATCGGGATATCGGCCAGCTAGAATCCCTGATCGACGAGCTATTAACCTATGCGCGTCTGGATCGACCACAGGTAGCCTTGAATATTGAGCCAATCGATTTGCCCAGTTGGCTACAGGATAAGGTGGCCGATATCCAGTTGATCCACCCAGAGCGCGAGATTGAGCTGAATATCCCGCATGTCGGTGACTTTGGCGGTGTCGATCTGCGGCTGATGGAGCGCGTGTTAGACAACCTGGTCAACAATGGCCTGCGCTATTGCGAACGGCGTTTGCGCGTCGGCCTGTGGTTTGACGGCGATGCTGCATGCCTGCAGGTGGAAGACGACGGCCCAGGCATTCCCCCAGAAGAACGCGAGCGGGTGTTCGAACCCTTCGTCCGTCTCGATCCCAGCCGCGATCGCGCTACCGGCGGCTGCGGGCTTGGATTGGCGATCGTGCATTCCATCGCCGTGGCCTATCAAGGCCAGGTCTTTGTGGAGGCCAGTTCGCTGGGCGGCGCCAGTTTCCGCTTCTGCTGGCCGATTAAACCCCTTTTTGATACCAAAACAGAGCCGGCATAACGATCCGGCCCCGTTGGCTCAACGGATCCACTATGGAGTTGAACAAATGACATCTGCATCATCCTCTACGGCCTACGGCCAACTTCGCGCCCTATTCACCCGCCTTTCGCGTTTTGATCACCTATCGGCCATCAGCGGCTGGGATATGCAAACCATGATGCCGCCGGGTGGCAATAAGGCGCGTTCCGAAGCCTTGGCGGAGTTGAGCGTGTTGAAGCATCAAATCCTGACGGCACAGAAAACGGGTGAACTGCTCGACCGCGCGCAACAAGAAGCGCTAGATGAATTTGACCGTGCCAACCTGCTCGAAATGCGCCGCCAGTACGATAATGCCGTGCTGGTGCCAGAAGCGCTGGTCGAAGCCAAATCCCTTGCAGGTGCGCGCTGCGAACATGCCTGGCGAGTACAACGCCCGGCCAACGACTGGGAAGGCTTTAGCGATAATCTGCGCCGGGTGGTTACACTGAGCCGTGAGGAAGCGCAGATCCGCGCACAGGCGGCGGGCGTCAGCCGTTATGATGCGTTGCTCAATCTGTATGAACCAGGAATGCGCAGCAGCGATCTCGACCGTATCTTTGGCGATTTGAAAACCTGGCTGCCCGATTTATTGCAAAAGGTGGTCGCCAAACAGCAGCAAGAACCTTGCCTGATCCCGCAAGGTCCGTTCGATGTCGACACCCAGCGTAAGCTGAGCCTGAGCGTGATGAAGCTGCTCGGCTTTGACTTTGATGGTGGCCGGGTTGACGTTAGTGCTCATCCGTTCTGCGGCGGCGTGCCGGAAGACGTACGTATCACTACACGCTACAACGAGAAAGAGTTCCTTACCGCGCTGCTTGGCATCGTGCATGAAACCGGCCACGCCCGCTACGAACAGAACCTGCCACGTGAGTGGCTGGGCCAGCCCGTGGCACAAGCTCGGTCGACGGCGATCCACGAATCACAAAGCCTGTTCTTTGAAATGCAGCTGGCTCGCGGTAGTGACTTCCTGAAAGTCCTGCGACCGCTGATCGTCAATCAGTTTGGAGAACAACCGGCCCTGGAAGAGAGCAACTTTATTCGCCTTAATCAGCGGGTGAAACCTGGCCTGATCCGCGTCGATGCCGACGAGGTCAGCTACCCTGCCCATGTGATATTGCGCTATGAAATCGAGCGTGCGTTGATTGAGGGCGAGATCGAGGTAGAAGATATTCCGGCACTGTGGAATGAGAAGATGCACAGCTACCTTGGCCTGGATACCGTGGGCGATTATCGCAACGGCTGTATGCAGGACATCCACTGGACGGACGGTGCCTTTGGTTACTTCCCAACTTACACCTTGGGTGCCATGTATGCGGCTCAACTGTTCGACAGTGCACGCACCGCAATGCCAAAGCTGAGCGAAGATATTGCCGCCGGTAATTTGAGTGCGCTATTCCATTGGTTACAGCAAAATATCTGGCGTCACGCCAGCCGTTACCCTACCGATACGTTGATCACTAACGCCACGGGTAAAACGTTAGACCCAAGCTATTTCCGCCGGCATCTGGAAAGCCGTTACCTGTAATCTCCGAACCCTCCGTACGTTAAGGCGTTGCTGGTATAGCTTAACGTACGGTTTTGCAAAACAGAGTCCACATGGCCTTAACCATCAATGTGTTACTTGAAAACCGTCGAGCTACCGAGGCGGATAAAACGTTAATCGCCAAAGCCGGGTTGAGCCTGTTAGTTCAGGATGAATCAGACAGCGTGCTTTTTGATACCGGGCCGGACGGCAGTTTTTTACAGAATGCTGCCCAAATGGGGATTAACCTCGACAACCTGACCGCTACCGTGCTCTCTCATGGCCATTACGATCACAGCGGTGGCGTACCCTGGTTGCCCGATAACAGCAGAATAATTTGCCACCCCGGCGTGCAAGAGGTGCGCTATGCCGCCGTTAATCTTCTGGGCCGCGTAAAGAAAATCAAACGTTTATCGCCGAAAGTGGATTACTCGCGCCACGCCATGGAGCTGACCCGAACCCCGGTGCAAATCAGTGAGCGGTTCTTCTGGTCCGGTGAAATCGAGGTGCCTGCCCCCAAAGCCTACGGCATTATTGAAAATGCCCAACAGTCCCCTGATTACGTCGCTGATGAAGGAGTGCTGATTTATAAATCAGACCGCGGTCTGATTATCATCACTGGCTGCGGCCACCGGGGAATAATCAATATTGTGCGGCACTGCCAGAAGATCACCGGTATCGATAAGATCCACGCGCTGATTGGCGGCTTTCACCTGAGATATGCCTCTCCGCTACGCTTATTGCAGGTACAGCGTTTTCTCAAGCAAATCAAACCCGAGAAAGTAATGGGCTGCCATTGCACCGGTTCTTGGGGGCAATTGTGGTTGCCTAATACGATTAGCCCGGCGACGGGGGATAGGATTACGTTAGCGTAAATCTTCCGGGGCATTGCGCCCCGGCATGCCTGCCGTAATAGTATCCTGCCCTATTTCTACCTACTAAGCCTGCGGATGTTCCATAGTGTACGTTCTCTCCTACAGCACTGGTGCCTCAGGAGAGAAGTTTGCACAACCATCAATGTATGTTGTAACTAATTTAGTTTATTTTGATACACGCACTGCGTGGCGGTGTTCAGCATCATCCGTGACAGCAGCACAAATATGCTAGCTATCACGGCCTGCAAAGCAGCAACGCTCCCTCCCCCAGGCACTCGTACATTAGGTTACACGCCGAAACCAATCACTCACGGAAAGTAATCCTCGGTTTGCATAAGATTATTTCAACGGCCCCGCAGTGGGGTTACAAACCAACAGACATTTGAGGATCTACCGATGAAAAAAGTATTAGCTCTGGTTGTTGCCGCTGCAATGGGCTTGTCATCTATCGCGTTCGCCGCTGAAGCTGCCGCTCCTGCTGCTGCACCAGCCGCCACTACTCAGACTGCGCCGGCCAAAACCACTCACGTGAAAAAACATCACGCGAAGAAAACCACCGAGCAAAAAGCTCAAGCAGCCAAAAAGCACCACAAAGCCAGCGGCAAAAAAGCCCCGGCCCAGAAAGCTCAGGCAGCTAAAAAGCATCACAAAAAATCCAGCAAGAAAGCAGCAACCCCAGCTGCCTGATAGTCAACCGGTGTGAGGCACCCCTCACCTGTTCTGGTAAGATTTGTCCGACACCCGGTTCGCCGGGTGTTTTTTCATCGGGGGTTGTCTATGCTGCGTCGCTATCGGTTCGAAATCATCCTTGGCACCCTGATCGTTTGCGGGCTCATCGCCAGCTTTTTTTATCTGTAATCTCCGATTTTTCTCAGGAAATTATCGGAAAATCAATCGCCGACCATCTACACAGCGGCTAAATCAGTCTATAGTTAGCATTCAGTGTGACTATGGATGATCCGAATTTGTCAGGCAAACCTATGCGCATCCCTGTTTTAATGTTGTTGTGCTCATTTCCTTTGGTTTTATCCCATTCTGCGCATGCTGATAGCCCTTCCGAGGCGTCCGCGGCCGATCAAACCCGTCTGTTTTTTGGCAAAGACGACCGTATTAAAGTGACCGAAACCAGCGGTTGGCCGTGGCAGGCCATTGGTCAGGTAGAAACCGCCAGTGGTAATCTGTGTACCGCTACGCTGATCTCTCCCCATCTGGCGCTCACCGCAGGCCACTGCGTACTGGCCCCTCCCGGCAATCTTGATAAGGCCGTTGCGCTGCGCTTTGTTTCCGGCAGTAAAGGTTGGCAATACCAGACGGAAAATATCGAAACGCTGGTTGATAAGTCATTAGGCAAGAAGCTGAAGGCGGATGGCGACGGCTGGATCGTGCCACCGGCGGCGGCAGCGTATGATTTTGCGTTGATCAGGTTAAAAGATAACAAGCCGCTGGCGATTAAACCGTTGCCATTATGGCAAGGTGACGGAAAAGCGTTAACGCAAACCTTAAAGCTGGCAAAGCGCCTGGTCACCCAGGCCGGTTATCCGGAAGATCATCTGGACGATTTGTACAGCCATCAAAATTGTAAAGTCACCGGTTGGGCGCAACAGGGCGTGCTATCACACCAGTGCGATACCTTACCCGGTGACAGTGGTTCTCCATTGATATTGAAGACCGCCGAAGGTTGGCGACTTATCGCTATCCAGAGTTCTGCACCCGCCGCACAAGACCGCTACCGTGCCGATAACCGCGCGCTGTCAGTTACCGGCATTCGCGATGCTTTAGATCTGTTAGCCGCCGGTAAATAACCCCTCCCAGCGCAGGCCACCGTTATCCCACAGGAGGGTAATGGTGGCAGGCAAACTGTGCTGCAATACCCTATCAACGTTTGGCCCATCGGTTTGCTGGTAAAAAGTACTGGCCTGCTCCAGTGTTGAACCACCACGCATTTTACGCTCGATCAGCCGTGCCCGCAGTTGCTGTGCTGGTGCCTGAATAAATAACGTTAAGTCGCTGTGGCGTGCCAGATCGCGCCAACCTGGTTCATCAAGCAATAACCAGTTACCTTCTACGATCGTTACCGACGCAGTCACCTCAATAGCGTTGGGCACCGGATCGTGCAACACGCGATCGTAGTTAGGCCAGAATGGACGTGGTTGATCGAGTGCAGCCAACGCCAACTCGAGCTGCTGACGATCAAAGGTTTCTGGCATTCCCTTCTTGCTGCGCAACCCTTGCGCATCAAGCCAGGAGTTAGGACGGTGAAAGCCGTCCATCGGCAGAGTTTGCAATGCCGGTAATTCATCACACTGTGCCGATAAATGCTGCCAGAAGGCCGTCAGCGTCGATTTACCACTGCCGGGAGGTGCCGCCAGAAATACCACCAGGCGCGCCCCCTTTTGCTGCTGCTTTTGGGCCAACAGGCGCAGTAAAGGTAAATGTACCTGCTCGACCTCCTCATCGGTAAAAAAGGCATCGATCGTCAGCCCATTAACAGTTAGCGCTATTTTCATTGGTCAGTTCCTTTAACAGCGAAGTCACCGCCAGCGTTAATCCGGTTTTAATCATGTTGCCGTAGCGCTCGGTATTAAAAACCTCAAAGCTGGAAAACTTCATCTTTCTTATCGCACTGAAAAGCTGTTCGTTTTCCGTAATGGCATTAAGGTTGGCAATAAAATCAAAGGTCATTTCATCATGAAAGCTCAGTGAGCTATTTTCCGCCTGCACATGCTGGCTAAATTGTGAAAGACAGATGATATCGGCATAAACGGTTTTTTTGATTTTCCCCAACGCGTACAATAAGCGCAGGGAGACATCCATATTGTCCAAAGGGCCAGATTTTGCCAGCAATGGCTTTACCGCATATTCGAGTATATCGGGATCGTTATTGACAAACACCTGTGGCAAATAGGTTTTGACAGCAGAAAATAAAATCTCATTTGCCTTCTGTAACCAATTGATCAACTGTTCCTGCTCGTCCAGTTGTTCAATTATTTCATCTTCTGTCAGCGTTTTCATTCGTCCTGCGATACCATCAATGCAAGTGTAATGTATGAATTTTATTACACGATCCGTCGGTACCATTAATCATAAGGGTTTCTGTGCTCAAGTACCCCTCTTTTTGTTTTATTCCGCCGATAATGTCACCTTTGGTTATCCCGGTTGCCGAAAAAATCACCTCATCGCTGGCGATCAGGACATTGAGCGGCAAAATGGTGTTAATCTCAATCCCCATGTTGCTGCAACGCCGCCGTTCTTCCTGCGCCAGTATTCTATGTTCTGGCGTATCGCCTTTCGCCTGGCAGAAATCGATCAGCTCGGCTTGCATATCTCCCCCCAGCAGACGCACCGCACAGGCCGATATGACCCCTTCTGGCGCGCCACCCAAAGTATACATGATGTCGGCTTCACCACCTGGTAGGCAGGTCATCAGGCTAGCGGCAACATCACCATCAGGAATGGCAAAAATCTTCACCCCCAGCGCCTGCGCCTGTTGGCGAATCAGTTCATGGCGTGGTTTATCCAGCGTGATCATGCGCAGTTGATGCAATGGCTTACCCAACGCCTGCGCTACTTGCCGCAGATTTTGCTCCAGAGGCAACCGTAAATCGATAGACCCTTTAGCGCCTGGCCCCACCACCATCTTGCGCATATACATGTCTGGGGCATGCAACAAGGCATTGTGTGGGGCAAAGGCGATCACGGCCAGCGCATTATATTGGCCCATGGCCACCATCCGCGTGCCTTCGATAGGATCAACAGCAATGTCCACAGCCGGACCATGCCCGCTCCCCAGCCGTTCACCGATATACAGCATGGGGGCCTGATCGATTTCACCTTCACCGATCACAATCTGCCCCTGCATGGCCATGCCGCTCAGTTGCTGACGCATGGCCGCGACGGCCACCCCATCAATTTGATTTTTATCACCACAGCCCAGTAGCGGCCAGGCAGCCAATGCAGCCTGTTGAGTGGTGCGTACAATGTCATAAGCCAGCGATTTCATCGGCAGTTATACCCCTGTTTCCACGCCAAAATGTTGCAGCAGGAAACGCTCGGCCTGTTCGTTCCACACGCCGTGGCTTTCAGCCACCAGTTCCGCCAGGCGGGCATAGAATGGGTCTGTTTTCCCGAGCTCTGGGAAGTCGGTAATTGCGGTTAACGGCATGGTGGCAAAGTTATAGATCAGCTTTTTCCCGCCGGGGATCGAAGGCAGGTTGATGATGGTTTCCGGCACGGCATCCAGCCCACCAATATGGGTGATCATCACCGAAGGATTAATGCGGCCTTCAGCGGTCAGTTGCAGCGCCTCCAACATATCCCCCGTCGATCCACCCGAAGTGCCCACAACATGTGTGGATGCGTAATGCACGTTGTAAAAGTTAAACGGCACTTTGAATTCACTGTCGGTTGGGCCCGCAAAGAAATTCAGGCAACCGTCTTCAGCCAGCAGGTCATCCCCCAACACCAGCACATCGGCCACCGCAGCATAAACGAAGACATCGTCAAAGCCGTGGCCCTGTGTCAGATCCCGTAAGGCAGCTACCGGGTCGGCAGCCTTGCTGCTGTTGAAATACACCAGTTCAACGCCTTTTTCACGCGCTACGCTTTCCGGCAATAGCAATCTGGCCCGCGCCAAACGTGCCTCGTCGATATCCACAACCACTACCCGCGCAGGGCGGATGTTGCCGTTGATGGCATAATCGATCGCACCAATGCCCATCGGCCCGGCACTGGCCAATAACGCCACGTTGCCGCCGGGTTTGATCCCCATGCGGTGCTCATAGACATATTGCGTCGTATGGTAATTGGCATGATAGGCACCTATGATGCAGCACATCGGTTCTGCCAAAGAGGCCGCCGCAAAATAGCTGCCTTCATACGGTAATACACAGCCTAGCTCCACAGCCTGCTGTGGAATAATCATATAGGTGGCATTGCCGCCGAAATACTCGTAGCTGTAACCCGCCGAATAACCACTCGGCAATCCCATCGCCGGTTGCAGCACAAAACGTTGCCCAGCCCGGTAGCGTTGCTGCAGATTTTTGCCCACCTGCTCAATGATCCCGGCACATTCATGGCCGGTGATCGCCGGGTGTTCGGCAACATTATCAGGCACCCGCTTGTGGTTAGCCCCCAATTTGGCAGCCTTCCAGGTAGACAGGCACACACTGTCGGAAATGACCTTAACCAACAGTTCATCATCACCTAGCGGCGGTAATTCAAACTCACGCAGGCGAACGTCGTTTTGGCCATAAATAGCGGCGGCTTGGGTTTTCATACGGCTTCCTTTTCTGAGTGTGTGGCAACCAGTTGTTCCAACAAACGATCGAGATTGCTGTCACCGAGATAATTGCTGATCAATACTTTGGGCTTATCGCTCACCCGGTCGGCTCTCCCTTCCAGGCTAGAGTGCGTCACGATCAGGTCGGCTTCCGGCGGAATATTTTCAATGGCGTAGTGCTTCACACTGATCGGCACCCCGGCTTTCTCCAAACGTTTACGGAAGGTGGTTGCCCCCATCGCGCTAGAGCCCATACCTGCATCACAAACAAACGCGATGTGGCGGATCGGCTGTGACGGCCCCTTGCCCGCAGCTTTCAAGGCTTTCACCTGCCGCTGTGAGTCATCAAAACTGTCTTCGGTCGCCTGCTTTTTCTCGGTTTTCAGGATCAGTGCGGCAATCAGGAACGAAACCAGTGTCCCGGCGGCGACGCCTGCCAAGGTGCCAGCAAAACCACCCCGCGGCGTCAGAGCCAGATAGGCAAAGATTGAACCCGGGCTTGGCCCGGCAACCAAACCGGCACCCATCAGATCAAACACGTAGATCCCCGCCATCCCGCCGGCAATCATGGCAATGATCATCAGCGGCTTCATCAGCACATACGGGAAGTAGAGTTCGTGAATCCCCCCGAGGAAATGGATAATCATCGCGCCTGGTGCCGATTTTTTGCTCATACCCTGGCCAAACAGCGAAAACGCCAGCAGGATACCAAGCCCTGGGCCAGGGTTAGAGGCCACCATAAAGAACACCGAGCGGCCGTTGACCGCCGTATCCTGCATGCCCAGCGGGTAATACACCCCCTGATCGATGGCGTTATTCAGGAAGAGCACCTTCGCCGGTTCGTTGATAATCGACAGCAGCGGCAGGTATCCAGTGGCTACCAGAGATTCAATGCCGGCACGAACCAAATGGTTAGCCTGTTGTACCGCTGGGCCGATCACCTCGTAGGCAAACAGGCACAAGAACATGCCGACAATCCCCAGTGAGAAGTTATTGACCACCATCTCAAAGCCAGCGGGGATACGCTTATCCAGCTTGGTGTCGATATATTTGATGATCACCCCGCCCAGCGGCCCCATCACCATCGCGCCGATAAACATGGGAATATCGGCCCCCACAATCACGCCGATGGTGCCAATCCCCCCCATCACCGCGCCACGTTTTTCCGCGATCAGGTAGCCACCGGTGGAACCGATCATCAGCGGTAGCAAATAGGTGATCATCGGCCCCACCAGTTGCCCAAAGTGGGCGTTAGGCATCCAGCCGGTGGGAATAAACAGTGCCGTAATAAATCCCCACGCAATAAATGCGCCGATATTAGGGATTACCATAGCCGTCAGGAACCCGCCAAAAGCTTGCACTCTGGCTCGCATTGTTTTATTGGCCATTATATTGATCCTTGAGTGTGTAAAATCAGAAGCGCTGAATGATTTCTTTTATTTCTGATATCTTAGCTGCATGAGTAAGCTGTTTAATTGCCTGGTCATCACAGAACATTTCACTCAATAGCTGGATAGCATTGATATGGCTGTCGGCATCTTTCGCCGCCAGGCCAATTAACACTTTCACCTGTGGATTGTCATCATTGAAATAAACCCCCTTAGGCAATACCGTTAGGGTTAATGCCGTGCCCAAAGCCCCTTCTTCCGGACGTGCATGGGGCATAGCCACTTCCGGCGTAAGAATATAATATGCGCCATTATTTTGCGTGCTGTGTTTTATTGCCGCCACATAACGCGGCTCAACGATATTATTTTCCAGCAGACAGCGCATCGATAAATCAATAGCCTGCTGCCAGTCGCAATCTTGCTGGTGAACGGTAAATGCATTTTCCGGGAAGTAATCTATCAATCCATTCATGTTTTTTTCCTATCGTTATTCCAAGAGGATTGGGAATTGCTTTGCAGCTTATGGAGTAATAACGGGAAACGCAATCCGATGCTATTTCGTGATTGAAATCACTTTTAATGTGAAATACATTGCAATTGAAGATCTGGCTCACAAAAAAATGATGATTATTTTACAATTATAAATTTGTCAATATGGAAAATGTGATTCATGTTGCATTTAATTAATTTTATAATAATCACGAAATTGTGATTTAAATCACTTTACCGGTATTGCTAAGCAATAAAAATCACAATCATTACTCAATACCTCGTTCCCCTCCCGCCATAAACCGCTTGGGCGTGGTGCCGGTATACTGACGGAAAAAGGCGATAAACGCGCTGTCGCTAGAGAAGGCCAACCGCTGCGCAACCGCGCTTACGGAAGGCATTTGCGCCAGTAGCTCAATGGCGTGCATCAAACGCCATTGCTGGCACCACTGCTGATAGCTCAACCCGGTTTCCCGCAGGAAAATTCGCGTTAATGTTTTAGGATGGAGATTGATCGCCTTGGCCAATACCACCAGCCCGGGTAGCTGGTCAACGCCGTTTAGGCCGTCAATCCAAGCCGCTATACGAGGATCGCTCGGCAGCATCAAGCTGGTTTTTTCCTGCTCCGCCACGCTCAATTCGTTGCGCAAGACTCGCAACAGATCTTCCGCCTGGGGGTGCCGCTGCGCGTAGTCAAACGGCCAATGTGCGATGCGTTCTATCACCGCTGCCAGTAACGGGTTGGCGGCCAACACCGCACTGTGCGGCATTGCCAACATCGTTATATCCGCAAAATAGAGCGAGCGGTAAGCCACCTGCCCGCGCAGTTGCACGCGATGCTTCACGCCGCTCGGTATCCAGATAATGCGCGTAGGCGGCAGGATCAGCCAGCGTTCGGCTAACGTCACCGTCATGCAACCACGTGGAGCATAGAGGATCTGGGCTCGTTGATGCTGATGTTCGCCAGAATCATGATCCGCCAGTTCGGCACTAATCCCCACCACCGGAGCGGAGTAACTATCCGGATCAAAAAGCTGATTTTGTAAAATCAACGCCATGCCACAGTCCCATTTTCATTGTTTTTTGTCCTGATGATTGTAATCGAACAATCGCTATCTCCCTATACTGGCGACACTTATTTGGGAGAACGTTGTGTCCGTCAAAAATCTGCCTCTGCCGCTGATCATCATGATGATCATGGCACCACAAATCCTGGAAACGCTCTATAGCCCGGCGTTAACCGCTATCCGCTTTGATTATCAGATCGATGCCACGCAGGCCAGCCACACGCTATCGGTCTATTTTTTCGCCTTCGCTTTTGGCGTGGCGTTTTGGGGAACGATCAGCGACAAATATGGCCGTAGAACCGCCATGCTCGCCGGATTGGTGTTGTATACGGCCGGGGCCTTGCTGGCTTTGCTGAGCGCTTCTTTCCCGTTGCTCATCGTCTCGCGCGCCGTTATTGCCTTTGGTGCCGCCGTTGGTTCTGTGGTGACGCAGACCATGCTGCGCGATGTCTATCAGGGGCAAGCGTTAGGAAAGATGTTTGCGGTAATTGGCATGGCATTGTCGATAAGCCCGGTGTTGGGTATGTTTAGCGGCGGAATACTGGTGTTTTGGGGCGGTCGTATGGCCATTTTCTCTGCGCAAGCAGGATTGGCGCTGTTGCTGCTGATCTGGTGTTGGCGAGCGCTGCCAGAAACCCGCCAACACACCAGCGGTATCGCTTTACTCCCCTGTTTGCAGGAGATGCTGCGCGATAAGCAAATCTGGTGCTCGGCGTTGCTGGTTGCGAGTTTTAACATCATGGCGTTCAGCTACTTCAGTCTGGCCCCGTTTATTTTTGAGAACTTGGGGCTGACCAGCGAGCAGTTTGGCTATTCGGGGATTGTTTTAGCCTTTGGCAGCCTGTGCGGCGCAGCGGCAAACCGTTACCTTCTGCAAAAAGGATTATGCGCTTACCGGCAGATCCAAATGGCCAGTCTGCTAGCCCTGTTGGCCGCTGTTGCTGCATGGTATTGGCAGGCAAGTCTGATGATCTTGCTGCCCTGTATGGCGGTGACCGTGGCCTTTGGCTTGGCCATTCCCAATATTCTCAGCCAGGCGCTGAAGTATTACCGCAACCGGCTGGGTGCTGCCGGAGCGGTATTGGGGTTACTCTATTATCTGCTGATCGCTGGCGGCCTGGCACTGGCCGCCATGGGCCAGCACCTGCCGTTAACGCTGCTGGGATGCAGCCTGTTAAGCCTCGCCTGTTCTGCAAGGCTTAAAGGTTACGCAGAAAGCTGATCGATGGTCTGCAAGATACGCTTCTCAGAAATCGGGTAAGGCGTGCCCAGTTGCTGAGCGAACAGGCTGACGCGCAGCTCCTCGATCATCCAGCGTACTGACTTCACCTCTTCATCCTGCTGGCGTTTTGGCGGCAGCTTGTTCAGCCACTGCTGCCACGCTTGTTGAACCTGCTCCACCCGGATCATCTGAGCGCGATCGCGGTGCGGATCGATCGCCAGCTTCTCCAGACGGCGCTCAATCGCTTGCAGATAACGCAAGGTGTCCGGCAGGCGGCTCCAACCATTATTGGTGACAAAGCCACGGTAAACCAGGCCGTTAAGCTGGGCCTTGATATCGGACAGTGCCAGCGCCAACGAGATATCAACACGCCCTTTCAGGCGTTTGTTGATGTTGAAGACCGTCGTCAGGATCTGTTCAACCTGCTTGGCCACGCCCACCACGGTTTCGTTCAGCTCGGCCCGTACCAACTCTTGCAGCCGGGCAAAGTTCTCTTCCGCCCACACCGGCCCGCCGTGTTCAGCAATCAGCTTGTCGATGCCGCAGGAGATACAGTCGTCGATCAGATCCAGTACCTTGCCATACGGGTTGAAATACAGCCCAAGCTTGGCCTTGTTCGGCAACTTCTCATGCAGATATTTGATCGGCGACGGAATGTTTAACAGCAACAAACGGCGCGTACCTTGCCACATGGCCTGTTGCTGCTCCTGCTCGCTGTCAAACAGGCGGATGGCTACGCTATCTTTTTCGTCCACCAATGCAGGGTAAGCCTTGACCGAGTAACCGCCACGCTTCTGCTCATAAAATTCGGGCAGTTTGCCAAAGCTCCAGATATGCAGATTGCTCTGTTCCAGGCCATCATCAGCCACGGCCGACAGCGTCTCTTGCACCTTGTCTTTGAGCTGGACCCTCAGCGCGGCCAGATCTTTACCTTCACGCAGGGTTTTGTGTTTCTCGCCCACCACGCGGAAGGTCATTTTCAGATGTTCGGGCACCTGATCCCACTGCCAATCTTCACGTGACACCGTCACACCCGTGATGCGGCGTAGCTCACGCTCCAGCGAATCCAGCAGTGGCATTTCCAACGGCGTAGCCCGGGCAAGGAAAGCTTCAGCGTAGTTCGGTGCTGGCACAAAATTGCGACGCATCGGCTTAGGTAACGATTTGATCAGCGCGATCACCAGTTCACGGCGGATACCGGGGATCTGCCACTCAAAACCGGTCTCTTCCACCTGGTTGAGGATCGGCAATGGGATGTGCACAGTCACGCCATCGGCGTCGGTACCCGGCTCAAACTGGTAGGTCAGGCGCAGCTTGAGGTTGCCCTGATACCAGTAGTTGGGATAATCCAGTGCGCTGACCTTGTTGGCCCCGTCCTTGATCAACATCTCTTTTTCGAAGTTGAGCAGCTCAGGATTCTGCTTACCGGCGATTTTCCACCATTGGTCAAAATGACGCCCGGACACCACGTCGCTGGGAATACGCTGATCGTAGAAACTGAACAGGGTCTCGTCATCCACCAGAATGTCGCGGCGGCGCGATTTGTGTTCCAGCTCTTCCACTTCGGCACGCAGCTTCAGGTTGGCAGCGAAGAACGGGTGCCGCGTTTGCCAGTCACCTTCTACCAGCGCATGGCGGATAAACAGTTCACGGCACAGCAGCGGATCGATAGTGCTGTAATTCACCGGGCGAGCTGCGACGATCGGCAACCCAAACAGCGTGACCTTTTCGCTGGCCATCACTGCCCCCTGGGATTTGGACCAGTGCGGTTCGCTGTAATGATGTTTGACCAGGTGCTGAGCCATCGGCTCGATCCATTCTGGTTCGATCCGTGCGGCTATACGGCCCCATAGGCGGCTGGTTTCCACCAGTTCTGCCACCATCGTCCATTTCGGCGGCTTCTTGAACAACCCGGAGCCCGGGAAGATGGAGAAACGGGCGTTGCGCGCACCGGTAAACTCTTGCTTATCCGCATCCTTCTGGCCAATGTGCGAAAGCAGGCCGCTCAGTAGCGCGGTGTGTACGCTGCGGTAGTCCGAAGGCACGCTGTTGACCGGCAGGCCCAACTCTTTCACCACCTGGCGCAGTTGGGTGTAGATATCCTGCCATTCACGCACCCGTAGATAGTTGAGGAAATCGTTGCGGCACAGGCGGCGGAACTGGCTGGAAGAGTTTTCCTTCTGCTGCTCTTTCAGGTAATCCCACAGGTTGACGAACGCCATAAAATCGGAGTCTTTGTCGGCGAAGCGGCGGTGTTTTTCATCGGAGGCCTGTTGCTTATCCATTGGCCGCTCACGCGGATCCTGGATCGACAACGCCGAGGTGATGATCATCATCTCGCGTACGCTACCACTCTTCTGGGCCTCCAACACCATCCGTGCCAAACGTGGGTCGATTGGCAACTGCGCTAACTGACGGCCCTGCGGTGTCAGCTGATAGTGACCGTTTTCCGCGGTTTTGATCGCCCCCAACTCTTCCAACAGGCGCACGCCGTCTTGAATATTGCGATTATCCGGCGCTTCGACAAACGGGAACGCGGCAATATCGCCCAACCCCAGCGAGGTCATCTGCAAAATGACCGAGGCCAGATTGGTTCGCAGAATTTCCGGATCGGTAAACGCCGGGCGCGACAGGAAATCCTGCTCCGAGAACAGACGGATGCAGATACCGTCCGAAACACGCCCACAGCGGCCCTTACGCTGGTTGGCCGAAGCCTGCGAAATCGGCTCGATCGGCAAACGCTGCACTTTGGTACGGAAGCTGTAGCGGCTGATGCGCGCCGTACCTGGGTCGATAACGTATTTAATGCCCGGCACGGTCAGCGAGGTTTCCGCGACGTTGGTCGCCAACACGATGCGGCGGCCGTGGTGCGACTGGAACACCCGATTCTGTTCACTGTTAGACAGGCGGGCATACAGCGGCAGCACCTCGGTGTGAGGCAGATTGAGCTTGGTCAGCGCATCAGCGGTGTCACGGATTTCACGTTCACCGCTCATAAAGATCAGAATATCGCCTGGCCCTTCACGCCCAAGTTCATCCACCGCATCGAAGATGGCCTGAAGCTGATCGCGTTCGGTATCGTCGGCGTCGTCTACCACCGGCCGATAACGCACCTCCACTGGATAAGTCCGGCCAGAAACCTCAATGATCGGCGCATTGTTGAAGTGACGAGAAAAGCGCTGCGGATCAATGGTGGCCGAGGTGATGATCACCTTCAGGTCCGGGCGTTTTGGCAACAGTTCCCGCAGATAACCCAAGATGAAATCGATGTTCAGACTGCGCTCGTGCGCCTCATCGATGATCAAGGTGTCGTACTGCATCAGCAGGCGATCCTGCTGGATTTCGGCCAGCAAGATCCCGTCGGTCATCAGTTTGACCAGGGTATTTTCACCCACCTGATCGTTGAAGCGCACCTTATAGCCTACGCTGCCACCCAGCGGGGTTTCCAGCTCATCGGCAATGCGGTTGGCAACGGTGCGTGCAGCCAGGCGGCGCGGTTGCGTGTGGCCAATCAGGCCTTTGACGCCGCGCCCTAACTCCAGGCAGATTTTCGGTAGCTGAGTGGTCTTGCCTGAGCCGGTTTCACCCGCCACGATCACCACTTGATGATCGCGGATGGCGGCCAGAATGTCCTGCTTCTTCTGGCTGACGGGCAGGCTTTCCGGGTAAGTGATTTTCGGGCACGAGGCCGCACGGGAGCGCACCTTCTGCAAGGCTTGCTCAATATCACCCGCTATTTCTGCGGCAACCGCCTGTTGAGCTTCGGGGCTTTTGACTTTGCGCGCACCTTGCAACCGGCGTTGCAGGCGCTGCTGATCACGGAGCATCAAATCACCCAGTTGGGATGACAATGCCGCGAGCGTAGATTTCACGTTCGGTGTTCCTTGTTTCTTCGCGGCTACTAGTTAACGTCAGGGACTAGGGTTTGATGTTATAGCTGACGTGTAGGTGCCAATAACTGCGTTTTTTAAATTAGGTTTATCGATTTTTGACTTAGCGGCACAGGATACCACAATGGTATTTCTCCCCATAATCCATCCGCTTAGCCTGGATTTTCTTGTTCAATAAAATCGAACGTAGATCTCGAAATATTCCGCTATCCCTGTTGGAACAATATGAATAGAGTGTACCTCATGCAACGGGCAACCAGCCCTGATGTCACAGTCAACACGAAAGGAATTAGCGATGAGCAAAGTATTGGTTCTAAAATCCAGCATCCTGGCAACTTATTCTCAGTCTAACCAATTGGCTGATTTCTTCGTTGAGCAGTGGGCCAATGCTCACAGCAACGATACCATCACCGTGCGTGACCTGGCTGCACAGCCAATCCCGGTGCTGGATGGCGAGCTGGTTGGCGCAATGCGTCCTTCAGATGCCCCACTGACTCCACGCCAGAAAGAAGCGCTGGCCCTGTCAGACGAACTGATTGCCGAGCTGCAAGCCAACGATACTATCGTTATCGCCGCTCCGATGTACAACTTCAACATCCCAACTCAGTTGAAGAATTATTTTGACCTGATTGCCCGTGCCGGCGTCACCTTCCGTTACACCGAGAACGGCCCGGAAGGCCTGGTTAAGAACAAACGCGCCATCATTCTGACCAGCCGTGGCGGCATCCATAAAGGCACCCCGACCGACCTGGTAGAACCTTACCTGCGTCTGTTCCTGGGCTTTATCGGCATTACCGACATTGAGTTTGTCTTTGCCGAAGGGATTGCCTACGGCCCAGACGTTGCGACCAAAGCCCAGGCCGATGCCAAAGCGTTACTGGCCGAAGTGATCGCCGCTTAAATAGCGATACCAGGGCGTAGAGATTGCGCCCTGGTAAGTCACACACCTGCAAAATCCGTTTTACCCTCATGACAATAAGCCGTTTAAATTCCGTTGCGCGCCCTAGGGCGCGCTTTTTTTATTTCTGCAACCACTGGCCGTTAATCCCGCGGACATACTCCCCCGCAGGCGCTCGTGTCACCAGCTTCTGCCCGGCCATTCGCGCGACTTCATCGATAGCGATATGATTGCTTGCAGCCACCTGTTGGTATTTCTCGGCGCGCCCGGCATTGATTTTTTTCACCAACGCCTGGGTCTCTGCGTCCTGCTTCACCGGAGCGATATATCCACTGAGCGTTTCGCCCACCCGCCCCTGCTGCTTGGCTTCATCCAGCGTCAACGCCTGAACCATCCCGCTGAATAACCAACCGGCGGCAATCAACCACAGATAATGTTTTTTCATGCGGGCTCCTAGAACAGACCACTTTGGTCTTTCAACAGGTTCTCAACGTCCTTATCTACTTTGATATGGATCTCATGCTCAATTTTGACGTTCATATTGATGGTGATGGGATCTTTAGGTGTCGCCACCTCAATGCGCGGTACGCAACCGCTCAGCAAGGATGCGCCCAACACGGCTACCAGCAATGGTATGGTCGCGTTCTTCATCGTTGTTCCTCGGGTTTAGAGAGCGCCTGCTCCAGCCACTCTTGTAAATTGTCGCCAAAGCGCAGGCTGCGCCACAGCTGAAACACGTTTTCCTGATGGCTATAGTTAAGGATAACCTCACGCTTGGCACTTTTCTGCGGATTTACGCCATCGATATGTGCCTTTAGCGTCAGCTCGCCGAGGTTATCAAGATCGACCCGCGCCTTTGAACGGTTGATTTCCATGTAGCGTAGCCAGTCGATAGCAGCACCGGTGGCTAAGTTATTGCTGCCAATGGCATCTGCCATATCTTTATCCAGCCGCAGCGTCATGACCCCCGCATTGGCGATCCAGCCGTTTTGTACCAGCCATTTTGGGTGGTTCAGGAAGAGCGGTAGCTCTCCGTTGATGCGGCCAGACATGGCGAACTGCTTCGGTTTGAGCGCGGTAAACAGTGCACTGAGGTCGATTTTCTCCAGTTTGAGCACCGCCGCATCATGCTGCGGCATACGTAATGCCGACAGGCTGATATGACCGTTCAGCATATCCACGCCGATATTGCTCAACGTCAACGGATACGCCTCGCTGTAGGGATAGGTACCTTGCAGATCGGCGGTAATATTCTGCATCTCAAACAGCGTCTTGATGGATTTGATGCGCAGCATGATCGGCCTTTTGGCCCCAAGCTGCCACAGGTGGTTGTTAAACCGATAGGGCAAGACAAAGTCCAGACCGCTCAATTCGCCATCTTGCAGCCACATGCCGCCATTGCGCACCACCCAGTGGCCACCAGCTTCAAATCCCTGCACTCGCGCCGCCGAGAATGCCGACTGTGCATAGAACTCACCTGCGCGCAGTTTGATGTTCAGATCGGGTGAAATCAGCGGTTGGAATACCGTTAATGACTGTTTTGGCCACCAGCCTTCACCACGCAGACGCTCACCATCCCAGCGGCCACGCAACTTGATTGGCCCAATCTGCTCGGCCTGCAACGCGCCTTGCCATTGAAAACTGTCTGGCCCCGTACCTTGCAACTGTAAATCCAGCACCGAAGGCGGTAAATAACTGCCTGCACCAAAACTGGTTTTGTCAGCCACCAGTTGCACACCGCCGGTAAGGCTCGGTGCTTTGACATCCCGCTGCCACTCGATCGGCTGGCTGAGCGTCATACGTGGCGTCGCAACCGTGACCATGCCGTATTTCAACCGATCAAAACCGGTGGAAAGACGATCCAGGGTGATGCTGGTGTCCTGCCAACGCCCACTGCCTGCAACATCCCAGGCGGCCTGCAGCGGTGGCAACTTGCCGTTCCCCCAAGAGCGCCATTGCCACTGACCATGGTCTGGCCAGAAATCTTGTGCCTGGCCGTCCAGATGCACCTTGAAGCGCCCCCAGTAACTTTCGCTGGCGCTGATAATTGCCTGCAAACGGCCTGTGATCCCAAGCGCTGTGACTTTTACTCCAGCCAGCGGCAGCCGAGCCTCTTCCAGCTTCATGTCCGGTGCCGGGCTACCCCAGGCGCGCAGTAAAGATCCCGGCTGTAGCACCAGCGTTGGGTTAAGGATCGAGCCGCTGATAATGCCGGGGATTGACGCCGTAAACGAGAGATTGGCCAGGTTTGCCTGCCCGGTAAGCTGGAATCCCAGATCGCTGTTGGTCAGGCTCAGGCTACCTGGCCCCAACGTCAGCACCGCGTTGCCCTTGCCGTTGTGCCCTGCGGTGATCACGTTCAAACGCGCGGTAATTTGGGTTTCGTCAAACCCCTGGCTCCAATCATGCAACGCCACATTTAAACCACCTCTGAGCGGTTGCTCCAGGTAAGGCCAACGCCATTCCCCTTTTTCGATGCTGATCTGTTTTGGCGTTAGTGCCCAAGGGAGCGTAGCCAACGGTTGGTCGCTGCCCTTTTCCGTCAGGGTCAACACCCCCTGCTGCTGTTGCCAATGTAAATCCAGCAGCAAGGGTTTTTCCAGATAGGCGGTTTGTATCTCACCTTGCAACGCCCCCTGGGTTGGCAAACTGTCCATATCCAGCGGTACGGTGACTTTGCCCGTCAGTTGTACCGGAGCCGTGCTGTTGGGTGGCGTAATGCTGAGCTTGTTTATCGTCAGTTGTTGATGTTCATCCAGTTGCGCCTCAGCGATGACGTTCTTGCCTTGATAATGCAACCGTTGGCCAGTGGCCACAGATGACAGCTGCAATTTACCGGCATAAGCTTGCCATGGGGTGAGCGTGAGAAGATTGATGTTCAGATCAAATGGCGGCAGCATCGCTTGCAGTTGGTCTAGCGCTAACGGCGCGCTGTCCCCCTCGGAGGCGGGCAATTTTGACAGGCAGGCGGTATCTACGTCCGCTCGTTCACCCTTTAAATGCCAACTGCCCATTTGGTAGGCGAGTTGCAGTTCACTGACATTGGCGATGGCGCAGCCTTGGGCGCTGAACTTCAGCCCATCAAGATGCAACGCCCCCTGCTGCCAACGCAAGGGCCCTTGCAAGACCAACTGGCTACCCTGCGGTAACCAAGGGGCTATCACACGCGGCAACCAACGAGGCAGGGTTTGCCACAGCGCGATGATCAACAGGATGATGCCCGCCACGATCGCTACGAATACTTTTAATCTCTTTGTCATTAAGCGCAGGTTTAGTTCCTGATTAACATCGATTAGCCAGGTGCAATGATGACACGGATCCCCTGGCAGGTGAAGGTGAACCCATCTCATCATTTATAGAGCAGGTTTCTCATTTTTGATATTTATCCGGTGAATACGGTAAGCGGCTAATACACTGATTATCAGCATAAAACCCTAAATGAGCGCTGCCGCCATAGGACGCTAAACCATTGTCGTATTTGGCAAAATATGTTAATTTGATCACATAATCACGCGGGAGAAACCACGATGAAAATGGCGATTTACAGCACCAAACAGTATGACCGTAAGTATCTTGAATTGGTAAATCAGCAGTTTGGTTATGAGCTGGAGTTTTTCGACTTTCTGCTAAGCAAGAAAACCGCCAAAACGGCTATCGGCTGTAAGGCCGTATGCATCTTCGTCAATGACGACGGCAGCAGGGAAGTGCTGGAAGAGTTGGCAGCGCTTGGGGTTGAAATCCTCGCCCTGCGTTGTGCCGGGTTCAATAACGTCGATCTGGATGCGGCGAAAGAGCTGGGTATCAAGGTGGTGCGCGTTCCGGCTTATTCACCTGAAGCCGTAGCCGAACACGCTGTGGGTATGATGATGTGCCTGAACCGCCGCATTCATCGGGCCTATCAACGCACCCGTGATGCCAACTTCTCGCTGGAAGGGCTGATCGGCTTCAATATGCATAACCGCACTGCCGGGGTGATTGGCACCGGTAAGATCGGCGTAGCTACCATGCGTATTCTGAAAGGCTTTGGCATGAAGCTCTTGGCCTACGACCCCTACCCAAGCGCGCAAGCGTTAGAGCTGGGTGCCGAATATGTCGATCTTAAAACGCTGTATGCCCAGGCGGATGTGATCACCCTGCACTGCCCGTTAACGCCGGAAAACCATCACCTGCTGAATGCGGACGCGTTCTCCATGATGAAGGACGGCGTGATGGTGATTAACACCAGTCGCGGTGCCTTGATCGACTCTTCCGCCGCTATCGATGCGCTCAAACAGCAAAAGATTGGTGCGCTGGGGATGGACGTATACGAGAACGAACGCGACCTGTTCTTTGAAGACAAATCCAACGATGTGATCCAGGATGACGTTTTCCGCCGCCTGTCCGCCTGCCATAACGTGCTGTTTACCGGCCATCAGGCGTTCCTGACGGAAGAGGCGTTGACCAGTATTTCGCAAACTACGTTGAAAAATATTGAACAGCTTGCGCGGGGTGAAGCCTGCCCTAATCAGCTTAATGCCTGATACTTTGGGGCGCGCTTAGCGCCCCTAACTCTTCCGACAAAACCTAAACAGGTTCGTAATAATGAAAAAACTGATCCCTTTAGCCATGGCTTGTGCGCTATTGGCTGGCTGTGGTTCCGCTCAAACCAAACAACACACCGTAGTAGAAAGCGATCTGCTGCATCATAACTTTGTGCTGCAAAGCGTGGATGGTGTGGCGGTTGAAGCAAAACAAGGCAGCGGCCCGAGCATCGAGTTCGGCGAGAAAATGAATATTTCCGGATCGATGTGCAACCGTTTCTTCGGCCAGGGCCAGTTAGAGAACGGCGTGCTGACGGTGAAAAACCTCGCCACGACCCGCATGATGTGCGCAGATCCACAACGTAACCAATGGGATCAAACCATCGGCACGCTGTTGGCTAACGGTGCAAAAGTCTCGCTCAATGGCCAACAGCTGACCCTGAGCGGCAGCGATCACCAACTGGTGTATACCCTGAAAGACTGGGTCAATTAAGTTGGCATTACCGGGCTAGCCATTAGCCCGGTACAAACTCAACGGGCACAGGCTCCACGGCCCAGCGCTGACTCTTCGCACTGTTTGCCGTTCGGCATCTGACACATTCTGAGCGTATCGCCGTTGAGCGAATGGGCAATGGTGGTTACTCCGCCCACGCTGGCACAGCTTTCGCTGGTAGGTATCGCACCAATATTGGCACTGGTGGCGATCTGCTGTGGTTCTTGGTTGTTATTGCTGCTGCAGGCAGCCAAAGAGAGTATGGCGCCGGCAAGCAGCCATTTTGCTGTGATCATTATTCGTACCCCTGAACCGAAACGATGCTGTGTAATTTTGCCATTGCTGATAACCCGAGCCACTGGAACGATGGGCCCGTTTGGTTATCTTTGATGTCCACCCGTTGAGCTTCAAGTTGCCGCCTATTCATTTCTTCAACAAGCGGCAACCGGAAAGACAACTTTAGTAATCTAGCTTGTTAGCTTAATAATAGAAATATGATTAGCCATTAATTTGGCTTTTTTTTGACCTGAAAGCATTTTGCTCCCGATCAGTGCCCTGCCGACTTGGACAGCAGATTAATTACCAACACCCCGGCAATAATCAGCCCCATGCCAACCACCGCAGGCAAATCCAGCTTCTGCTGGTAAATAAACACCGCGGCAATCGACACCAGCACGATCCCCAACCCGGACCAGATGGCATAGACAATCCCCAGCGGCATGGTTTTTACCACCATCGAAAGCCCCCAAAATGCTACCGCGTAACCCAACACTACAAACACAGATGGCCACAAGCGGGTAAACCCTTCAGAGGCTTTCAACAAGGTGGTGGCGATCACTTCGGCGATAATCGCCATAGCTAAATAGATAAATGCGGTCATTTTCAACTTCTTCTTTCTGTTTCGCGATACATCAATATGATACGCGGAGATTAAATTAGCGTTACATCGCCGCAACGCTTTACCATTACGCTGCAAATAGTAATTATTTTTTAACGAAATATCACCTTACATCCAGATTTTGTGCGCCACACAAATGCGATAAAGCACAAATAACCCCCTCTGTTAGACTTTGCTGATGATTATAAGAAGCTGACTTTTGCAGCTTTGTGAGCACAGAAAGGTACTGCAGATGATAACTACAGATGGTAATAACGCTGTCGCTTCCGTGGCTTATCGCACCAGTGAAGTGATTGCCATTTACCCAATCACCCCAAGTTCGACCATGGCGGAACAAACCGCTGCCTGGTCCAGTGACGGCAGGAAGAACATTTGGGGCGACGTGCCCCACGTGGTGGAGATGCAGTCCGAAGGCGGAGCCATTGCTACCGTGCACGGCGCGTTGCAAACCGGCGCGCTTTCCACCTCCTTCACCTCGTCCCAGGGATTGCTGTTGATGATCCCTTCGCTGTATAAGCTGGCCGGGGAGCTAACGCCATTCGTCCTCCACGTTGCCGCTCGCACCGTCGCAACTCATGCATTATCCATCTTTGGCGATCACTCCGACGTGATGGCCGTACGCCAGACCGGTTGCGCCATGCTGTGCGCCAGCAACGTGCAGGAAGCGCAGGATTTTGCACTGATCGCCCAGACGGCCACGCTAAACAGCCGCTTGCCGTTCATCCATTTCTTCGATGGATTCCGTACCTCGCATGAAATCAACAAGATCGCCCCGCTGAGCGACGAAACGCTACAGCAGATGATGCCGCAGGACGCCATCGACGCCCACCGTAGCCGGGCTCTCTCACCGGATCATCCCGTCATACGCGGTACGTCAGCCAACCCGGATACCTATTTCCAATCGCGGGAAGCGACCAATCCGTGGTACGACAATACCTACCAACATGTGCAGCAGGCGATGGACAAGTTTGCTGCCATCACCGGCCGCAGCTATCAGCCGTTTGAGTATTACGGCCACCCGCAGGCCGAGCGCGTGGTGATCCTGATGGGGTCAGCCATCGGCACCTGTGAAGAAGCTATCGACCACCTGCTTACGCGCGGTGAAAAAGTGGGCGTTCTTAAAGTCCGGCTTTATCGTCCCTTCTCCGCCAAACATCTGCTCGCCGTTCTGCCGGAAAGCGCACAAAAAATTGCGGTGCTTGACCGTACCAAAGAGCCGGGTGCTCTAGCCGAGCCTTTATACCTGGATGTGATGACTGCGCTGGCAGAAGCCTTTAGCCGTGGCGAACGCGCCAGCATGCCGAGGGTGATTGGCGGGCGCTATGGGTTGTCTTCCAAGGAGTTTGGCCCAGACTGCGCGTTGGCCATTTTCCGTGAGCTGATGCTGGATAAGCCTCGCCCACGCTTTACCGTGGGCATTTTCGACGATATTACCGGTCTTTCACTACCGCTCCACGAAGAAACTCTCCCTCAGCGGGCCTCACTGGAAGCCCTGTTCTACGGTTTGGGTAGCGATGGTTCGGTCTCTGCCACCAAGAACAACATCAAAATCATCGGCAACAGCACGCCGATGTTTGCCCAAGGCTACTTTGTCTACGACTCGAAAAAGGCCGGCGGCCTGACCGTGTCACACCTGCGGGTTAGCGATAAGCCGATCAATTCGGCGTACCTTATCGACCGCGCCGACTTTGTCGGTTGCCACCAGTGGCAGTTTATCGACAAGTATCAAATGGTGGAGCGGCTAAAACCTGGCGGCATTTTCCTGCTCAATACCCCTTATAGCGCGGATGAAGTCTGGTCGCGCCTGCCGCAAGAGGTCCAGGCGATCCTGCATCAGCGCCAGGCAAAACTGTATATCATCAACGCGGCCAAGCTGGCGCGCGAATGTCATTTGGGTGCCCGCATCAATACCGTGATGCAGATGGCCTTCTTCCATCTGACAAAGATCCTGCCGGGTGAAGTGGCGTTGCAGGAACTACAGGGAGCGATTGCCCGCAGCTACAGCAACAAGGGCCAAGAGGTGGTCGAACGTAACTGGCAAGCCTTGGGTGCCACGCTGAGTGAGCTGACGGAAATCCCACTGCGCCCACTCGACAGCAACAGTCCAATACGTCCACCGGTGGTTTCCGACGCCGCACCGTATTTTGTCAAAACCGTTACCGCTGTGATGCTGGCCGGGCTGGGCGATACCCTGCCGGTTTCGGCTTTCCCCCCAGACGGCACCTGGCCTGTGGGCACCACGCAGTGGGAAAAACGCAATATCGCCGAAGAAGTGCCGATCTGGCAGCCGGACCTGTGTACCCAGTGCAACCACTGCGTCGCGGCCTGTCCGCATTCAGCCATTCGTGCCAAGGTGGTTCCGCCAGAAGCCATGGAGTACGCCCCTGCCACGCTGCAATCGCTGGATGTAAAATCCCGTGATATGCGCGGTCAGAAATATGTATTGCAGGTCGCCCCTGAAGATTGCACCGGCTGTAACCTGTGCGTAGAGGTTTGCCCGGCGAAAGATCGCCAGAATCCGGAAATCAAGGCGATCAATATGGCATCTCGCCTCGATCACCTGGCAGAGGAAAAGGCTCATTATGACTTCTTCCTGCAACTGCCAGAGATCGACGCATCGCAGTTGGAACGTATCGATATCCGCACCTCGCAGCTGATTTCTCCGCTGTTTGAATATTCGGGTGCCTGTTCCGGCTGTGGCGAAACGCCATATATCAAGCTGCTGACCCAGCTGTATGGCGACCGGTTACTGATTGCCAACGCCACCGGTTGTTCTTCTATCTATGGCGGTAACCTGCCCACCACGCCTTACACCACCAACGCCGACGGCCGTGGCCCAGCCTGGGCAAACTCGCTGTTTGAGGATAATGCCGAATTTGGTCTGGGCTTCCGCCTGACGGTGGATCAGCACCGCCGCCGCGTATTGCGCCTGCTCGACACGTTGGCACCGCAATTACCCGCTCAGTTGGTGGCCTCATTGCAAGCAGACGAGATCGCCACCGGCCCGCGCCGCCAGCAGATCGCCGAATTACGTAGCCTGTTGGCTAACGTGACAGGCAACGACGCTCGTCAACTAGCCACCGATGCCGATTATCTGGTGGATAAGTCTATCTGGCTGATTGGCGGTGACGGCTGGGCTTACGATATCGGCTTCGGCGGTCTGGATCATGTGCTGAGCCTGACGGAAAACGTCAACGTGCTGGTGCTGGATACGCAGTGCTACTCCAATACCGGCGGGCAGCAATCCAAGGCCACTCCGCTGGGGGCCGTGACCAAGTTTGGTGAGCACGGCAAGCGCAAGGCCCGTAAGGATCTTGGCGTCAGCATGATGATGTACGGCCATGTGTATGTTGCGCAGATCTCGTTGGGTGCGCAGCTTAACCAGACGGTGAAAGCGATTCAGGAGGCAGAAGCCTACCCTGGCCCTTCCCTGATCATCGCCTACAGCCCTTGCGAGGAACACGGTTACGATCTGGCACTGAGCCACGACCAGATGCGGCAGCTAACCGCGACCGGCTTCTGGCCGCTGTATCGCTTCGATCCACGTCGTACTGCGGAAGGCAAAGCTGCGTTGGCGCTGGACTCCCGGCCACCGAACAGTGAGCTGACGGCGACCTTGAACAAGGAACAGCGTTTCCGCCGCCTCAATACGCAGCAGCCTGAGGTTGCCGCTGCGTTGTATGAAGCAGCAGAAAAAGAGCTGAAGGAGAAATACGATTTCCTTAGCCTGCTGGCAGGAAAGTCGGAGAAGGCAGGTTCGGAGTAGGTATGTTGAGGGCGCGGGAACGCGCCCTTTTTTGCTCTGGTTCACTATGTTGAGGCGTTGTATGTGCTACGCCCATCCAAATGATCGTGGCCACCTGAACACTTACGAACTGTTTTTTAATATCAGCGAGCAAGTGTATTCGCACTCTAAGAGCCAGAAAAAGCGCTTTGCGGTTTCCCTTATGTAATCACACTGTTTTTGACGTGGAATGTCGAAGTGTCTTGGGAACATAACATGTAAATAACCATACTCCTCATCAAAGCAATCAACGAAATCGCTTCGGACTCCATTCCAATAGTTAACAACTCGACTTAACATTGGGCTGTCAAATTCATACCAGCGATCGAACGTGTCGATTAACGTGCCCCAAACGACGTTTTCATCCTCAGACCAGGCCAAAATCTTAAAGCACCGTCGAAAATAGTAGACCGTGGCCTCCAAACTATCCGGATAGGGCTTACCGATATCTTTAAGATATGCTGCAAAGTAAGTTTGCACCTCTTCCCTGACTAAATCTTTGTCTAGCCCTAGTGAAGCCAATATCAGCAGATTATCAGAGTATTCTCCAGCTAATACCCTCTGTTCAGCCCAGTCAGTGAAGTCACGTAAGTTTTGAATGGTAAAATCAGGACGCGTCTTTGCAAGGAGATCCTTTAAATCTGTTGAGTTGCCAACCACAATCTGTCCTTGAATGGCTATGAACCTTGAACTGACATTACCACAGCTCAAACGAATAATGACCAAATCCTCCCAGAGAATGCTAAACTTGCCCGCTAAAAGTGTTATACCGCCGTAGCGCCCCCAAATGAGAACGAGCACGATTTAAATGTCAGAAAATCAAACAATTAGCCAAAAAGCTCAGTACAACCTGAATGTAAAACAGACACCATCAAAACTCATTGATAATTAATAATTTATTTTTATCGTCGCATTACCTTCATGATTGAAATACACCAAGCAATAGTGAACTTGAGACTTAGTGTGATCATTACTCAGCCTTGTTTGTCAGTTCAATGACCCGATCGACCGACGCTATTGTGGTTTCACGGTGGGCAATGATCACCCGCGTAATGCTGAGCGCCTTTATTGCCTGATTTACCACCGCTTCACTGTCCTTGTCCAGAGCACTAGTGGCCTCATCCAGGAACAAAATTGCCGGTTTCTTGTAGATTGCACGGGCAATAAACAGCCGTTGCTTTTGCCCGCCGGACAATCCTTCACCCAGTTCCCCTATCAAGGTTTCGTATCCCATAGGCATGCGCATGATCACGTCATGTAGATAGCTGGCACGGGCACACTCCTGCATCCACGCATCATCCACCTCGTCCGCAAACCCACAGATATTTTCCCGGATCGAACCAGAGAACAACTTGTCGTCCTGCATCACGCAGGCGATCATCTTATGGTAGTTGTTGATACCAAGCTGCTGAATATCGATACCGTTCACCTCAACACGACCAGAATCAGAGGGGAACAGCCCGCACAGCACTTTCATCAACGTGGTTTTGCCTGATCCAGATGGGCCTACGATGGCCACACTCTCGCCCGGCGCAACAGTCATCTCTAGGGCATCAAAGATGACCGGTGACTGGCTGTCGTAGCGATAGCTCAGATCATGGGTTGTCAAGCTCACCGATTGTAGTCCCGGCTCGTAAGGGAGATCGGGTTTGCGATTTTCTCGCGGATGCAGAGCAATATCGGCAATGCGTTCGTTATGCAGGCTCATCATGCGCAACTGCAGTAAAAACTCCGTCAGCGATCCAATGCGGTCAGAGAACTGCCCCCGGAAGGCACCGAACGCTACGAACATCCCGATGGTCATCTGGTTATCGATCACAAGGCTGGTTCCCAACCACAGGACGGCAACCTGATCACAGGCGGCAACCAGAGTTTTGATGCCGCCAAACAGCATGTCCATTTTGGTAACCCGGATACCCGTATTGATAGTGTCGATTTCGAGGTTGAGCCAGTGGGCAATGCGGCGTTTCGCCATGCCCTGCATCTTGACGGTGGCGATGCCGTAGAGCGTCTCCATAAAATACGAACCGGCCCGGGCATTTCTCACCAGAACCTCCTCGGACAGTTGTCGGTAATACCCGTAGGTCAGCATGCGCATCAGTACGTAGAATGCGGTGAAAGCGATCACTACCCAAGTTAGCCAGCCGCCATACAGCACTATCATCACCAGAACGCCAATGACCATGATGGAATCCATGATGGCGCCGACAATACTGCTGGTGAAGGTGCTGCGCAGCTCATCCAGTGAGCCGAAGCGTGACTGAATATCACCCAACTTACGCCGCTCAAAGTAGCCCAGAGGCAAGTGCAATAGATGGGTAAACAGGCCAGACAGCCACTGCACATGGATGAGCGTCGCCATCACCAGTCCGGACCAGGCGCGTACCATACCGATGGCAGCCCGCAACAGAATGAATATCATCAGTCCGACGCAAATGAGTGCCAACAATCCGCGATCCCCGGCGGGAATGGCGTGATCCATAACCAGTTGTGTGCCGACCGGCATCACCAGATTGATAGTTTCGAACACTAGAGACAAACAAAAGATCTTGCCAAGCGTCCTATTGAGGCCATGCACGCTGCCAATCAGTGTGCGGAGGCGAATTCGGTGGCTGACACTGTCTGCGATGAATTCGCTGCCGGGCCACGCTTCGAGCGCCACGCCAGTGAAACTGTGCGACAGCTCCGTAAGACTGACGGTCCGGTGGCCGCGCGCTGGATCATGCAGCACCACATGGTTGCGTTTGACGCTAACCAGCACCACGAAGTGGTTGAATTCCCAATGCAATATGCAGGGTATTTTTAGGGCGCCAAGCTCGTTCAGATCCAGTGACAGGGGGCGGGTGGCCAGCCCCAACTGTTCGGCGATACTGGTCAGCCCGGCCAGCGTGGCGCCACGACTCGATAGGTTGAACTCCCGGCGCAGCGCTATCAGGTCGATGTTTTTGCCGTAATGGCCACAAATCATCGCCAGGCTGGCGAGTCCGCACTCCGAGGACTCTGTTTGGTGAACCATCGGAACCCGATGACGCCACCGCAGGTCCAACTGGCTGACTAGCTGTTTGAAAGCGAGCTTACTCATTGACCGGCCCCGTCGCGCTGTGTGTCATGTCGTAGAACGGTGACAACATCCATTGATAAATTTTCCTTTTCTCGAGAAATAGGGTGCTTTGTGCTTTCATGCCGTTTTCCAGGCTAAGATGCTTACCGTCATAGTCAATGGCCTGTTTCTCCGGTCTGACGATAACCTTGTAATACGGCTCGGAGGCGGTCAACGCGGCTTTTGGAGCCCCCTGGTAAGTCAGCATTTCCTGCGGCGAAGCCGGGGCTTTAGAGATGACGGACACAGTGCCTGCGAACTGGCCAAATTTCTCCGCAGGAAAGGCGTCATAGCGCAGATTGACCTGATCACCGGCGTCAATATAGGGAATGGCGTCGTTGGGCACCCAAAGCACCAGAACATAGTGATCGATTTCGTGCGGGACCACCTGCAGCAGACTGTCACCGACGTTAACCATTTGGCCGACCGTGACGCTTAGCGAGTCGATGCGACCTTCGGCCAAGGCACGGACGATGATTGCCCCGCCAGCATCGATGTTTAGCCGTTCCTTTTGCAGCTCGTAACGCTGCAGCTGCATCTGGTAAATCTTGTTGTCGAATTCGGCGGCCTGGGTGTAGATCTGACTTTCCAGCGCGGTGATCTGCAAGGCGTTTTGCTCGTTTTGGCCGGACAAGCCCAGCAGGTTGTTCTGATGCTGATAATACAGCGCCACCTGGTTGGTAAGTTGATCCTTGTTAATCAATCCTTTGGTCTGATAGTGCCGGTAGTTCTCCATGTTATCTTTCATGATGCGAATCCCTTCCTGAGCCAGTCGGAGTATCTCCGTAGAGCGCGCGAACGCGGTGATATACTGCGTCTTTTGTTTTTCCAGCATTGCGAGTGTGACCTGCTTGCTGCTTTCCAGTCGGCTGACAATTTGCGCAATACGCGCCAACTGGCCATCGATATCCCGGCGCTGGTTGTCGCTGACCACACCGCTGTGGGTACTCTTGCTGACATCGATCTGGTAAATGGGCGCACCAGCGGTGATCACCTGTCCCTCTGTGACGAATTGTTTGACCACCACTCCCTGGACGGTGGAATAGACGTTGGCGGCGCGCGGATAGGTGCTGATCTCGCCGGTCACATTGACCCGCCGGATATAGGTGCCGGCGATAATGAATGAGAGAAACGCAATGAGAAAAAATAGGCACATTCCCAACATGAGCCAAAAGGAAATACCGGGCAACAGCAATGCCCGGCCGCACCATTTTATTTTATGATTATCAATCGCTTCCTGGCGAAACACCGTTTTCTTCCTTAAAAAGATGGAGATAGCATCAGCAGCCATATATCGCGCATTCGATATCGCATATCAAATCCAGGTTATTTCAATGGTGAAAACACCAGCCGAACGCCGTATAGCACAGAAGTGAACCCTATTGAGATAACGGAGTCTTTGCAAAAGATAGACTTGCCGTGCAATATTCTCGCTGTCCCTAACGAACCCAATAACGGGCGCAGCATGCTGCGCCCTTGCATGGTGAATCGGTTAATATATTACCGCCAACTATTTTGGATAGTAGTGGTTTACTAGGCGAGATACCAATTTGATCACAACAAACGTACACGCGAGTGAAACCAAAATTTTTGAAATATCTGATGGAGCAGCATACCACCATGATGGCCATACTCCGGCCCCATTTAGTAATGCATTTGACAAAAACAGGGATAGCAAAATAGAAAGAATATTTACAAGTTTCTTCATGAAATTGGCCTAAACGAGTATAACCGACATATTTTATTTAAAACGTAAATTTTGGCCGACTACCAAGAACATGAGCCGCCAGAGCCAGAACCGCAGTTGCTTCCACCTGTCCCCCCTCCGTTACCGTTGCCTCTATTTGGGGTATCGAGACACCCAGAGTTAATTCCGCCATTGAGCGCATTCGCTAGTGCAATGCCGGGGCCACCGATGGCACCTGTTATTGCACCACCAACTACACCAGTGAAACAGCCTGGATCAGCATATTTATCATAAAACCCACCAGAGCTATTCCCGTTCCCTTTGTTACTATTGCCATTGGTCCTACCACCGTTATCAACACGATCGCCGCCATTATTCCCCCGGCCACCAGAGATAGTACCTAATAATGATGGATCAATAATTTTCATAAACAACTCCTTTTGATTTAATGATGATACTGCCCTATGTAAAATTGCGTAAAGCGATTAATTAGTAACCTACATGTAAGTACTTTTCAATAACTTTGATTATAAAATTTAATACTTATTGAGTTAGCATTAACTTTTATAGATGTGAAATTTTATTTTATGATTCAAAATCAATGCATTATCTACCAACCGTATTATCATAATGACAATACTACTTTATGTTGTTAATGATTAGGGGCACAAAAGATAGATTTCTTTCGTGAATGATAAGGAAAGAAAGTATGGACGGGATCTCTGCCAGCCTTGAGGATTATTCCTTGGATCCTTCGTCCTGTTCCATATCACCCGCTGTGCGCCGGTTCCAATTTAGGTACTGGATCTTCTACCGCAGGCGTGCCAGCACGCAGATCGATGTAATCCGGTATGTGGCTACGTATAGCCGTAAGTGAAATATCAGAACTCCACGGAACAGGCTGAAGCCTTTGATAAATGGAGTTATTCGGCTTTATGGCATAGTTCCCTGGTAATGCCTGGTCAATTCGAAATCCGGCGTTTTCGCCTCCTTTTATGCCAAGAGCCAAAATATCAGTAAGAACACGAGTCTCGTTCGTCAGTATGCACTTAACATTTTCATCCCCAATAGCCCCCTACACTTAGGTACCGACTATGGGAAAATAGATAAGAAATAGACAGCTAAATCATGAGGAAGATTCACCTGGGTATTTGCCCTGCGCGCCCCAAAAAATTCCTCATCCAGCAGCCGCGCAATACACCAAGCGTTATAGCACTGCTCGTCTGTTAGCGGCTTAACATCGCAGTGAGCCTCAGCTAGCCCAAATCGATCACTTGTTTGGATGGTGTGCATCGGTGCCGCTACATCAATCCCATCTTTTTCATTGCCGACATACTTCTGCAGGAAAGCTTGAACATCGCCTGTGTGCTGACTTCCAGACGTAACCATTGGAGCTGGTTCCGTGGTTTTCCTGACGTGCTTGTAACTGCCGTATAACTGTACCAAGTACGACATGAAAATCGCGTGATGATCGACTTGCGTAATAGTGTCCATCGGCTCATCTATGCCCAGGACTGCGCCAGTGTAGCTGCCTCCGTAATACTTCAGTTACAGTCCCGAGCGGAACGTCAACCTTATGGCCAGTGCTGTTGCATCCCAAAATGGAGGTTACCTTTCACCACCGTGAATATGGAAAAACTGAAAGGCAGCGGCTACATTTCGTTTTTAGGCCACGCCCGGCCAAAGAACAGCAAAAAACAGACTATTAGCTGTCGTCTATCGGTGCGCGCTGGAACGCCGCTGTAAAACGCGCTGGTATTCGGCGTCGTAATCCGTACCATACGCGACATACTTTCGCGTGCTGGCTGTTATCGGCCGGTGCCAACCCGTCCTTCATCGCGGATCAGATGGGACACGATAATGCACAAATGGTCTACGAGATATACGGAAAGTGGATCGGAGAGATGAACGGGGAGCAGGTGAACATGCTAAATGACAGGCTGGCTATCTAGAATATTTTGCCTCAATTTTGCCCCTTTTGATGTTTCACGGAAAATATAATGCAAGAAAATCAATCAATTAACCCTAAAGAGCAGTACAACCTGAACAAACTGCAAAAACGCCTGCGCCGCAACGTGGGTGAAGCTATCGCCGCCTACAACATGATTGAGGAAGGCGATCGCATCATGGTTTGCCTGTCCGGCGGGAAAGACAGCTACACCATGCTGGAGATCCTGCGCAATCTGCAAAAAAGCGCTCCGGTGAACTTCTCACTGGTCGCGGTGAATCTGGATCAGAAACAGCCCGGCTTCCCCGAGCACATCCTGCCAGCCTATCTGGAAAGCCTGGGTGTGGAATATAAGATCGTTGAAGAAAACACCTACAGCATCGTGAAGGATAAGATCCCGGAAGGCAAAACCACCTGCTCCCTGTGTTCACGTCTGCGCCGCGGCATCCTTTACCGTACCGCCACCGAGCTGAGTGCCACCAAAATTGCCCTTGGCCACCACCGTGACGATATCCTGCAAACGCTGTTCCTCAACATGTTCTACGGCGGCAAGCTGAAAGGTATGCCACCCAAGTTGATGAGCGACGATGGTAAACACGTGGTGATCCGCCCGCTGGCCTATTGCCGTGAGAAAGACATCGAGCGTTTCTCGGTAGCGAAAGCATTCCCGATAATCCCGTGCAACCTGTGTGGCTCACAGCCAAACCTGCAACGCCAGGTGATTGGCGATATGCTGCGCGACTGGGACAAACGCTACCCAGGCCGTATCGAAACCATGTTCAGCGCCATGCAGAACGTGGTGCCTTCGCATCTGTGCGATACCGAACTGTTTGACTTCAAAGGTATTCACCACGGCAGCGAAGTGGTTGATGGCGGTGATTTGGCATTTGACCGTGAAGATATTCCACTGCAACCGGTGGGTTGGCAGCCGGAAGACGCAGATGACAACGGCTCGCCCGCGTTTGAACGCCTGAACGTACTGGAAATCAAATAGTCCTTCTCTCCGCCTGTGCCCGCAGGCGGAGGTTTTTCCCCCGCTAAATGTTAGATCCTGTTCACAATTCACGCATAAAGTGCCTGACAGTGCGGTTTTAACCTTATACTGTTTATTTATACAGTCAAAGGAGACCAACGATGAATATCACCCCCTGCCTTTCCCACGTCTCGCTGGGAACCAACAATTTCGATGCCGCCGCACAGTTTTATGACCGGGTTCTCGGTGCGCTAGGCTGCCGTCGCGTGCTGGAACACCCTGGCGCTATCGGCTATGGCCGAGACTATCCTGAATTTTGGTTGCAACTGCCGATAGACGGCAAACCCGCAGGCACCGCGAACGGCGTGCATATCGGCTTCTTCGCCACCAGCAAGCAGCAGGTTGATGCGTTTTATCAGCAGGCGGTAGCCGCTGGGGCACAAGAAGACGGTGCTCCGGGCTCACGGCCACATTACGGTGCCGCCTATTACGGCTGTTTCGTCCGCGATCTGGATGGCCACAAGATAGAGGCCAGCTTCTGGGACGAAAGCGCGGCTTAACGCCGCCCCACAGAAGCCGGAGGCAGGTGGGGATCTTGCAGGTTAGCCGGCCGTTGAGCGCATGGACAAGCGATACGAGCCCCCAGGGACGGATTCACGGCGTGTCGGCGTTCTGCACGATCCCCGCCTGTAAGCACTATCCGGTGAAGCGACTTAGTCCGAACGTGAATAACAATAGTGGAAATCTTCACTCAAGCGTTTGAATGCAGGAAGGATTAGCCGAAGGGAAAAAGCATAAAAAAATGCCGGTGGTTAAACCGGCATCGTATTGAATTAAATGTGCTATGCAATAATTCTAAAAATAAGTAAATAAAACAATTATGGAGCGCAACGCCCATCGCTTGACGTTGCATTCACCTGCAAGAGCAAGAATGCCGTAGTTCGCGCGAGCAAATGTTGATACTGCTCAACTTTACTCGCGTTTTCGCCACTATTTGTCGTTATAGCCAGCGGCTCCGCCTCAACCACCAGGCAACGCCCCCAACCAAAGCCAACAGCATGAAGCAGAAAGAGGCAAATGCCAGTGGGCTACCGCTGCCAGGGATCCCTCCAAGGTTGACCCCGAACAGCCCGGTCAGGAAAGTGGTAGGCAGGAAGACCATCGCCATCAGCGACATAGTGTAAGTACGGCGGTTCATGGCGTCGGCCATCACGGTAGTGATCTCATCGGACAGGATCGCCGTACGGGCAATGCTGCCATCAAGATCATCTAATCCGCGCCCCAGGCGATCGGCAATGTCCTGCATGCGGCGACGTTCGTCATCATTCATCCACGGCAGGCGGTCACTCGCTAAACGTGAGAAAACATCGCGCTGTGGTGCCATGTAACGGCGTAGCACAATCAACTGTTTGCGGATCAGCGCCAATTGCCCACGTTCAGGGATTTGCTGCTCTAACAGCGCATCTTCCAGATCGATGATCTTGTCGTGTAGATCTTCGATGAATTCACTGGTGTGGTCGGTGAGCGCATCAGCGATTTCTACCAGCCAGTTACCGCTATTAATCGGCCCCTGGCCATTGCGCAATTCATTGACCACCTCATCGATCGAGTAAACCTTGCGATGGCGGGTGGATATAATCATCTTATCGGTGATGTACACGCGGAACGTCACCAGTTGGTCTGGCCGTGAGTCCGTGTTGAAATTGATGCCGCGCAGCGTGATCAGCGTCCCGTCGCCCAATCGGGTGACGCGTGGCCGCGTGCTTTCCCCCGCCAGCGCTTCTCTGACCAGATCGGGCAGCAACGGTGTATTTGCCAGCCACTCGGCGCTGGCCGGATGGGCATAGTCCAGATGCAGCCAGCATGGTTCCTCGCTGGTGATCTTATCGTCATCCTCAATTGGCGTGGTGCCACCCTTGCCGTCGAGTTGATAGGCATAGACCGCGTCGGGCACCTGCAGTTCGCGCCCCTCAATGACATCCATTAAAAACCCTCATTATTTTGCCGTTGATACAGAGTCTAGCGTTATTGCCTTAGGGATAAAAGTGGCACCGCCATAACGGGATTTTAAAGTAAAAAGCCCCCGCGTTGGCGAGGGCTTGGGCAGGCGTCAGGACTCTGAACATCAATGTTTCAGAATGTACATTTCCTGGCTGTAGGCGACATCTTCAGGGTTAGTGATTGGGTAACCCTTCACCCAAGGCTTGATCAGTCGCCCGTTGGTATATTGATAGATCGGGGCGATCGGAGCCTCGGCCGCAATCATCTGCTCGGCCTTGTTATAATCGGCGGTTAACGCCGTTGGATTAGTCTCGCGACTGGCGTCGGCCAACAGACGGTCGTATTGCGGGCTGTTAAATTTGGCGATATTCCCGGTGTGTGAAGAGGTCAGCAGCGACAGGAAGGTCGAGGCCTCGTTGTAATCCCCCACCCAGGAGGCACGAACCACGTCGAAATTGCCGGTGTTACGGCTGTCGATATAGGTTTTCCACTCCTGATTTTGCAGTTTAACGTCAACACCCAAGGTTTGCTTCCACATTGACGCCACCGCAATGGCAATCTTTTGGTGACTCTCTGAGGTGTTATACAGCAGGGTCAATTTCAGAGGATGGTTCGGACCATAACCCGCCGCCTGCATCAGCGCCTTGGCTTGCTCGTTCAACTCTTCCTGGGACTGTTGCTGCAGCAGGCTGGTTTCCGGCTTAAAGCCCGCAGTGACATCCGGCGTGAAATGGTAGGCCGGCTTCTCGCCGGTACCCAGCACTTTCTCGGCAATGATCTTGCGATCGATAGCGTAAGACAAGGCTTTGCGCACTCTTACGTCATTGGTTGGCGCACGTTGGGTATTGAACGCGTAGTAATAGGTGCCGAGTTGATCAGGCGTGTAAACCTGGTCTGGGATATCCTTCAACAGCTTTTGGTACATGTTTTTCGGGAAGGATTCGGTAATATCGATGTCACCAGCCTGATAACGCTTGGTGGCGTTGGATTCCTGGTTAATGGGTACAAAGGTCACCTTGGTTAACACGGTGTGTTTATGGTCCCAATAATGGTCGTTCGGCACCAATACCAGCTTTTCGTTAACCACTCGCTCTTGCAGTTTGAATGCGCCATTACCTACCAGATTGCCCACTTTGGTCCAATCGTTGCCGTATTGCTCAACCACGGCTTTTGGTACCGGGAACAGGCTGAAATTGGCCGTCAGGCTGACAAAATAGGGCACAGGCTTGTTCAGCTGCACTTTTAGCGTATGGTCATCCACTGCCACCACGCCAAGCTTATCGATGGGCAGCTTACCGGCGATAATCTCTTCGGCATTCTGGATCCCGGCTAGCTGAGCAAACCAGGCAAACGGCGACAGGCTTTTCGGATCGACCAGCCGTTGCCAGCTATAAACGAAGTCTTTCGCCGTGACAGGGTCACCGTTGGACCAGCGGGCATCTTTGCGCAGCGTGAAGATATAGGTCTGGTTATCCGCGGTCTGCCAGCGCGTAGCGACACCGGGGATCACTTTACCATGCGCGTCCTGATTCACCAGCCCTTCAAACAGATCGCGTGCCACCTGCGCTTCTGGCAGGCCCACGGCTTTAATCGGATCGAGTGACGCCGGCTCATCTTTGATGTGCCGGACGATCTCCTGTTTCTCCGCCAGAGCGGTACCTGGGGGAACCTGAGCAGCCATAGCACCACTAATACCCGCGCTGATGGTGAGCGCGCAAAGCGTTAAACGAAAACTCGCCAGAATTTTTCTTCTCGTCATGTTAGATATGCCCCAGTTAACCCCATGAATTTTTTATCATATAGCACAAAGATGCCCGCCACCTATAGCCTGGCGTAACAAGAATGTAAAAAGTGGATGTTTGATCCAAAAAAAAGCCCGCCGCCATTATCGGCACTGCGGGCTGTTTGCTTAGGCAGGATCAGTCGTAAAGATGAATACTGGCGATCTTATAGCTGAACTCTTCCCCTTCTTCTTCATCGAAAATGGTGAAATAGCCTTTCTCTACCAGCGGGTTGAGCTGGATGTCGGTCTTTTGCAACTGGCGTGATTCGGCGTCGTCAAAACCATAGTCGAGGAAGAACTCCCCTTTCTGATGATCCACGTGCAAGGTGAACGGATAGTTGGATTCGTCCCCACGCCCATCGTCATTTTTCACTACGCCAAACCACTCACCCTGACGGATCTGGTTTTCTGCATCCACGCCGCACAGTAGGGTGATGGTGTCTTTTTCGTTTTCGCTGTAACACGCGACTATTCTGGCAACTGGCATGATAAATCCTCTTTGTCGTTAGCACTCTGCCGATAGTATAACAATAGACATCACTTTATTCGCTTAACAGACTGGGAAAGATGAGCGAAAGCGTAATACACTCAATAACATCACAATTATTTCTGACTTTGGCTTAAAGGGAAACCCCATGACCCAACACAGACCGCGCAGTGAGCGTGGCCAGCTGGCAGTTGCAGGTGAAACTTACGGTAAATCGATGTTAGGCGCCCCGCTGCTGTATTTCCCAGCGGCCAAAAGCGGCCCGGATACCGGGTTGGTGATTGCAGGCACCCATGGGGATGAAACTGCCGCGGTAGTGACGTTATCCTGCGCATTACGCAGTATCGCCCCCGTCCAACTGCGCCATCATGTGATCCTGGCGGTCAATCCAGATGGTTGCCAGCTTGGGTTACGCTCCAATGCCAACGGCGTCGATCTGAACCGCAATTTCCCGGCGGCCAACTGGCGCTCTGGCGATACGGTCTACCGTTGGAACAGTGCGGCAGAGGCTCGTGACGTGCGGCTCTCCACCGGCGGCAGGCCCGGCTCAGAACCGGAAACTCAGGGATTGTGCCATTTGATCCATCGCCTGAAGCCACGCTGGGTGGTGTCCTTCCATGAGCCATTGGCCTGTATAGAAGATCCGGAAAGCTCCGCTTTGGGCGTTTGGCTGGCACATAAGTTTGCCCTGCCGCTGGTGACCAGCGTCGGCTATGAAACGCCAGGGTCCTTCGGCAGTTGGTGTGCCGACTTGTCCTTACCCTGCATCACCGCCGAGTTCCCGCCGATCTCAGCCGACGCCGCCAGTGAAAACTATCTGGCCGCCATGGTCGAGTTGCTGACCTACGCTGACTAGCGTGAAAGCTCAATAGCGCCGCACTCAAAGGCCAAACCTGGCACGACGTCTTTTGCCAGCCAGGTTGGGCCATCGAGATCCACAAAACGGGCGCCGGGCACCAACGGCAGCGCCGAAGTAATGGCTCTTGAGGTACAGAGCATACAGCCGAGCATGATCTCGAAGCCCTGCGCCCGCGCCTGTGCGGCAAGCTGTAACCCTTCGGTCAGCCCACCGGTTTTATCCAGCTTGATATTGACCATCTGATAGCGCCCCGCCAAACGAGGCAAATCGCCGCTGGTATGGCAACTCTCGTCGGCGCAAATCGGTAATGGATGGATGAAGTTTTCCAGGGCGCTGTCGTCGCCGGCCGGTAAGGGTTGCTCCAGCATCGCCACGCCTAAATCCGCCAGCAGTTGGCAACGCGATGCCAACCCTTCCGCTTGCCAGGACTCATTGGCATCAACGATCAACGTCATCTGCGGCACCGCCGTGCGGATCGCCACCAGCCTTTCGCTGATCAGGTGATCGTCTAGCTTGATTTTCAGCAACGTCGCGCCCTGTTGTTCCAGCTCTTTAGCGGCAAACGCCATCGCTTCCGGCGAGCCGATGCTGAGCGTTTGCGCCATCACTATGCGTTCCGGTGCGGTAATGCCGCTCAATTGCCACAGATCTTTGCCAGCCAGGCGGCATTCCAAATCCCACAATGCCGAATCGACCGCGTTACGAGCCGCCCCTGCGGGCATCAGGCGTTGCAACTCCTGCCGGGTCACCCCTTGTGCGATGGCCGCAGACACGTCGGCCAACTGCTCCATCACTGAGGTTTCGCTCTCGCCATAGCGCGGATAAGGGGTGCATTCACCGACACCACGCATACCCTGCTGTTCAATCTCGACCACCACGACTTTGGCTTCGGTCCGGCTACCGCGTGCGATCACAAAGGCGGTATGCAATGGCCAGGCTTCAGGGTAAAAACGCATGCTTCTCATAACGGCTCCCGAGCGAAAAAAGCGCATAAAGTCAGTCCACTATACCTGCAGTTTATAAACTTTATCTATCCAAGGTGCGATTGTTGCCTTAAACTGCTTCGAGATTGTGAACCCGGTGTTAATCGGCTTCACATCTTTGTATAAACATCGTTGAAAGGAACCGAGCAATGACTCAGACCGTACATTTTCAAGGCAACCCTGTCACTGTAGCAGGCAAACTGCCACAGCAGGGCGAGCAGGCAAAAAGCTTTACCCTGGTTGCCAAAGACCTGTCAGACGTTGCCCTGAGCAGCTTCGTGGGTAAACGCAAAGTCCTGAACATCTTCCCAAGCATTGATACCGGCGTCTGTGCCGCATCGGTGCGTAAATTCAACCAGTTGGCAAGTGGCCTGGATAACACCATGGTCCTGTGTATCTCTTCCGACATGCCGTTCGCCCAGTCACGCTTCTGCGGTGCAGAAGGCCTGAACAACGTGGTTACCCTGTCTACCCTGCGCGGCGGTGATTTCAAGCAGGCGTATGGTGTAGAGATTGCCGAAGGCCCATTGGCCGGTCTGACCGCGCGCGCCGTGGTGGTGCTGGATGGCCAAGACAACGTGCTGTATAGCGAGCTGGTAAATGAAATTACCACCGAGCCAGATTACGATGCCGCGCTTGCCGCGCTGAAATAAGCCTGTAGAGACCAAAAAGCCCGGTTTTTTAAGCCGGGCTTTTTTATGCCTGAAATAAAGTAGCGCTATTCTTCGCTGTCGTCGGTAAGCTTACGATTGCTCAGCCCGTATTCCCGTAGCTTATTGGCAATTGCCGTATGCGAGACGCCCAAGCGCTTGGCCAGTTTGCGGGTGCTGGGATAAGTGCGATACAGACGAGTCAGCACCGAGCGTTCAAAACGCTTGCTGATATCATCCAGCGAGCCTTCCATCACTTCATCCCCTAGCGCTATCTCCACCTCAAAATCCGGCAGAATGATATCTTGCGGGCGCAACTCGTAGCCGTCCGTTTGGGTCAGTGCACGATAGATGGCGTTCTTCAGTTGGCGCACGTTGCCCGGCCAACCGTACTTGCAGAGGAAGCTACTGAGATCGTTGGCCAGTTTCGGCCTGGCGACCCCTTGTTCATCGGCAAAGCGCGCCACAAACAGCTCGGTGAGCGGCATGATATCCTGCGGGCGTTCGCGCAGCGGCGGGATGGTGATGGTCAGCACGTTCAAACGGTAATAGAGATCTTCACGGAATTCACCGCGCTGCACCAGTTCGGTCAGGTTTTTCTGCGTGGCGCAGATCACCCGGACGTCCACATGCACCTCATGCTCTTCCCCTACCCGGCGGAACGTACCGTCGTTGAGGAAACGCAGCAGTTTGGTTTGCATGCGCGGCGACATCTCGCCAATCTCATCCAGCAACACCGAGCCACCGTTGGCCTGCTCAAAGAAGCCCTTCTTACCTTCCAACGCATTCGGATAAGCACCCGGCGCATGGCCAAACAGTTCGCTCTCCACCACATCGTCCGGCAAGGCGGCACAGTTCAGCGCCAGGAACGGCTGTTTGCCACGTGGACTGCGCAGATGGCAGGCCCGCGCTAAAATATCTTTCCCCGTGCCGGTATCGCCCACAATCAGCAATGGGGCATCCAGCATGGCCAACTTGCGCGCCTGCTCCAGCACGTGGCGCATTTTCGGGCTGACGGCGACAATATGGTCAAACTCGGTATCATCATTCACCGACAGGTTCTGCAGCTGGCGGCCCATGCGGGCGGTGGATTTGAGCATGACCACGGCGCCCACAGGAGCATTCTGCTGTTGCTCATCTTCCAGATAGATCGGGGTGATATCCATCAGGAAATCCTGGCTGCGGATCACCACCCGTTCGGAATGCGGCTTAGTGTCTTCACTCTCCAGCCAGCGGCCAAAGTTATAGCCACCAATCAGCTGGCTCGCCGTTTGATTGCGGATCTTGTCTTCGCTGAAGTTGAACAGCGTCTGAGCCGCCGGGTTTGTCAGTTCCACCTTGCCTTTCATATCGATGGAAAATACCGGTTCCGGCATCGACTCCAGCAGCGCACGTAACGCACGGTGTTCACGTTCGGAAGGCATAAAGTTAACGGTGCGCACATCGGTCACACCGCTGATGCGCCGGATCTCCGCCATCAGCGCGCGGAAGGTATCAAAATCCAGCTGGGAAAAATTGAGGTAAATACGGCCGATAGGATCAATTTCGATGCCGCGTAGGTCGATACCGCGCGATACCAAAAGATCGAGTAATTCTCGAGTGAGACCGAGACGGTCTTCGCAAAATACTTCCAAACGCATCAGTATTGGCCTTATCTCTGCAGGTGCGGGGATGTCTGGTGATGATGATAACCTCTCCCCCCGGAAGGTAGAAGCGATCTGTCAGCAAAAGTTGACAGAGCTCCAGTTTATCACTGCTATTAGCGGTTTTAAACGCCACCCAATAACACCATCGGCGTAATTTTAGCTTATTTCTAGAGAGTTATCACATTCAGCATTATTTTGGCAGCGGATTATCATGCGGTCACAGGGGGATGTTCTTTCGTCAATCTGCGGTTACAAACCGAGAAAATGGCCCTTACCGGTTACAAATGATAGTAATTCTCGTCTGACTATTTTATAGTTGCGTGGCGTAACTATTAAAGAGAGATTGACCATGCCTAGAAAGCATACACTGGCGGCATTCTGCTGCGCCACGCTGTTGTTGAGCGCCCCAACCCTGGCGCTGGACCTATCCTACAAGGCGCCGGAACCCAGCATCAAAGCCGCCCCCGCCCCCAAAGCCGCGCCTGGGCCCGCGGAAAAAACCGCCAAGGCGCCAGTGGTCTGGTCAGAATCAGAAGATAAAACCGGCTTCAGTGCCAATCTAGAATGCGATCATCCCAGCTGCAGCCGCCCGCGCGACAAATCGTATTCGACGCTAAATCGCCCAGTGAAAAAAACCGATCGCCTTCGCCAATCCGATCCCTACTCCACCAATCAGGATCCTGACTACAGCGTGAACATGGGCTATAAGTGGTAATGGCGCTTTAACCGTCTCTGATAGAAGACGTGTTCAGCCGCAAGATCGTGGGTGATGAAGTGACCTGGATTACCCAAAAGAGCAGCCCCTCTCACTAAATGAGAGGGTTGCACCGGAAGGTCATTAATTGAGCGGAGCCTGGCTGGTTTCCTTGATATACAGGAAGGCGAACAGCGATAAAACACAGCCGGCAATCACGTAAAACGCCGGAGCCGTGGTATTACCGGTTAACTTGATCAGATAGGAAGCCACCGATAATGAGAAGCCGCCAAAAATCCCCACGGCAACGCTATAAACCAGCGACAACCCGGTAGTTCTTACCCGCCTTGGGAATATTTCTGGCAAAATGGTGATGGAAGGCGAAGCACCGATAATATTGATAATGCTCAGTACAATCATCACCGCAAACAGCATTTCAACACTGGGGTAGGTGCTGAGTAAATAAAACGCCGGATAAATCAGCACAACAATCGCTATTCTCGCCCAGGCAATCAACCGGACCCTGCCAACGTTATCTGACCACATCCCCGCCAGCGGCCCGCCAATCAACGTAATCAAACCGGCGATGGCACCGATTAACATGCTATAGCTGGTATCCAGTTTTAATATGCTGATGGCATAGTTGGGAATATAAAACATGATGATCATATGTGGAATGGTTCCCCCCATCGTCAGCAAAATTCCCGCCAAGGTTTCTTTATAGTAGGTAGTTATCACTTCCAGCAGGGGTATTTTGCTGACGCTTTCGGTAGCCGTTGGTAAGGTGTGAGTGGCGGTTTCTTCCAGCTTAAAGCGAATATACAGCCCCACCGGAACAATCACGATGCCAAACAGGAACGGGATGCGCCAGCCCCAGGCTTCCACACTCGCCTCTGGCATACAATTAACCAGGATCACCAACGTCATGGCGGCAAATACGTTGCCCGCACCTTGGCTCGCTACCTGCCATCCCCCGTAAAACCCGCGATTATGGGGTTTGGCATACTCCACCAGCAGTGTAGTGGATGCGCCTAACTCACCGCCTGCGGAGAAGCCTTGCATCAGCCTGGCCAGGGTAATAATGATCGGGGCCGCAGTCCCGATGCTTTCATATGACGGGGTGATACCAATCGTCAGGGTACTGAGCCCCATCAGCAGGAACGTCAACGTCATGGCAGGCTTGCGCCCTTTTTTATCGGCATAATGGCCGATGACCAGCGCCCCCAGCGGCCTGGCAAGATAACCCATCCCAAAGATCAGGAAGGTCATCGTCATGCTCACCAAAGGGTCTGTCGCGGGGAAATAAGCTTTTGCTATATAGGTCGCAAAAAATGCGTAAAGCACCAGATCAAAAAACTCTAAGCCATTGCCTAACGTGGTAGCCACAATGGCCCTTGCCGGGGATTTTCTTTCCTTGACGCTATCCATGGCCGGTCCTTAATTTAATTTGTCGGGGCGCCACATGCTGCACCCGTCCAGATAATCGATGTTATGCAGGGATCGAACATTTTCGACCCCAACAAATTCAGGAGCATCACCAACTTATTAAAGACCGAGGTTTATTCCTTCAGGAATTCCTGCGTTAATGCAGACCAATATGCGATCCCTCTGAGTATAATTGCATCATTAAAATCATAGCCGGGGTTGTGTACCATGCAGCTATTTTCCCCCTGGCCGTTACCTAATAATAAATAACTGCCCGGGCACTGGTTCAGCATAAAGGCAAAATCTTCGCTGCCCATTAACGGTTCCGGGATATCAATCACCTGCTGCGGATGGCCCTCACCCATTAAATTTTGCGCCACCTGTTTGGCAAAGCGGGTCATCTCCGGTTGGTTGACCAATACGGGATAGGTGTGATCATAGTCAATATCGATCCTGGCACCATATGACGCCGCCTGGGCCGCCACTAACGTCTTGATACGCTCTTCCAACCATTCCCTGACTTGCGGATCCAACGCACGCACGCTTAACTTTAATACCGCTGAGTCGGCGATGACATTACTGGCCATGCCTGACTGGAACGAGCCCACGGTGATAACACCCGGCTCTTGTGCCCCCAGATTACGCGCGACTATCGTCTGCAATGCCATCACAATACTGGCCCCGACGACCACGGCATCAACGGTGCCCTTCGGCATCGCGCCATGTCCTCCCTTGCCGTGGATGGTGAGGGTGACCGTATCACTGGAAGCCATAAACGCCCCCTCACCAAAGACAAATTGCCCCTGCGGGAAGCCTGGCATGTTGTGCATGGCAAAAACGGCGTCACAAGGGAAGCGTTTAAACAGGCCGTCGTCGATCATCTTCTGGGCACCGGCCAACCCCTCTTCTGCGGGTTGAAAAATGAGGTGCAAGGTGCCATCGAAACAGGCGTGATCGGCCAGATAATGTGCCGCGCCAAGCAGCATCGCGGTGTGGCCGTCATGCCCACAGGCATGCATGATACCTTCGTGCTGGCTGCTGTAAGGGAGTTGCGTATTTTCCAGGATCGGCAAAGCATCCATATCTGCCCGAATACCTAACGTGCGGGGGCTGTTGCCCCTTTTCAACGTCCCAACCAGGCCGGTGATACCGAGCCCACGTGTCACCTGATACCCCCACTCCTCAAGCTTTCTCGCTACCAGATCGGCGGTTTGTCGTTCTTCGAATCCCAGTTCAGGGTACTGATGAATATGTCGACGGAGGGTTTGACTTTCATCGGCATAGGGTTGGAAGGCCTCTAAGTTCGGCTCACGGTGCGGCATGTTCATTACCTCCTGTCCTTGGGATTGATGTCTTGGTGCCGAAGCGGCGAGTGAATACTGCACGATTCTCCGCTGGCGTAGTCAGACATTCAGATTAATTGTTGATCAAATATACCGTCTTCTTTGCCGCTGTCCGTGGGATTTTTCGTGACCAAGACCGCAAAACAAACACTTGATTAACTTATCATTAACAATTAATGGGTATTGCAGAGACGTACGAAAGGAAGGCATTTTTGGCGGGGCGGCTATAAGGCTGCGTCTGATTGACGCAGCCTGGCTGAGTCAGACTTTGCTTTGACCTTTTTTCATCGTGTCTTTCAGCTGGTTTATCAATTGACCACGGAAATCACCCAGTTTTGGCTTATCGCCTTCTAACCAGGGTAACGGGCGGCACAGTTCCATGGCCTTGATGCCCAACCGCGCCGTCAACAAACCGGCCCCTATCCCCTGCGCGGCACGCGCAGACAACCGCGCCGCAATATCCTGCGACATCCAGTCCATGCCCACTTCCCGCACCAGTTCAGATGCGCCAGCAAAGGCGATATTCAGCAACACCAGGCGGAACAGACGGATGCGGCTGAAATAGCCCAGTTCGATGCCATACAAGGCCGCAATGCGGTTAATCAGGCGGATATTGCGCCAGGCGATAAAGGCCATGTCCACCAAGGCCAGCGGGCTGACAGCAATCATCAGCGTCGACTCTGCCGCCGAGCGGCTGATTTCGCGCCGCGCCTGATTATCCAGCACCGGCTGCACCAGCTTGGCATACAGCGCAACCACTTCGCGGTCGTTCTGGGTTTCATGTAATGAAGCTTGCCAGCGTTGCAATGCAGGGTGCCCTTGATCCAACCCGGCCTGACGCGCCAGCTTTTCACAAAACTCGCGCCCTCTCCCCAGGCCGTGGCTGTGCAGCAGTTCCCGAGCTTCGTCACGCTCTTCAGCACGTTGGCGTAGGCGGTATAGCCTGCGCCATTCCCCCACCACCGAACCGATACCGGCGAAGACGATCAGCCCACCAGCGATCCCACCACCCAGCGCGATCCAATCCTGCTGCACCCAGGAGGTATGCACCCACTGGACACCTTGAGCCACCACGCTGACGCCAAACAGCATCAATCCGGCGTTAACCATTTTGCGCCACAGGCTGCGCTTGGGTTTCAACGCGGCGTTAACAATGCCTTCAGCGCGCCCTTCCTCTTCTTCCTGCTCCATCTCTGGCGCTGCCGGATAGAATTTCTCGGCCTGCTGTTCGTCAAACTCCAAGCCTGCGCGCAACACCGGTTCCTGTGGTGGCTGCAACGGCTCGGCAAAATCGATACGCGGTTTTAACGGCTCGCTCATCGCAATTTATCTCCCAATAAAAACTCCATCACCGCGTCCAGACGGATATGCGGTAACGGACTATCAACGCTCATCATACGTGGGCGGAACTGATCAAAATGGAAACCTTGCTGCTGCCAGAATGCTGGACCAGGCAGGCGCGCAGGCACTTCGCCAGGGAAGACCGTCAGCGGCGCGCCATCGTCCAGACGGTGACCTTTCAATGCCGGGATCGGCTGCCCATGATGATCGACAATGCCGCTTTCGGTCGCCTGTACCGAAGCCAGGCCGACACAGTCCATGCTGATGCCTTCAAATGCGGCATTCTGCCAGGCCTCCTGCACCAGTTGCTGTAACAGCGAAACCAGATTGGCGTGCTGATCGGCGGTGATATGGTCCGCCTTGGTTGCCGCGAACATCAGTTTGTCGATGGTCGGCGAAAACAGGCGGCGAAACAGCGTACGCTTACCGTAGTGGAAACTTTGCATCAATTGGGTCAGCGCCAGACGCATATCATTAAACGCCTGCGGCCCGCTGTTGAGCGGTTGCAGGCAGTCCACCAGCACGATCTGGCGATCGAAACGCACAAAGTGCTCTTTATAAAATGCCTTGACGATCGACTGGCAGTAATAGTTAAAACGGGCGCGCAGCATGCCCGCATTGGTATGTTTGTCCGCCTGCGCCAGGCGAGATTCCCCTGCCGCATCGACGTTTGGCCACGGGAAGAACTGCAACGCGGGCGCGCCAGCCATATCGCCAGGCAGCACAAAGCGCCCAGGCTGAATAAAGTGCAACCCTTCGGCCTTACAGCGCAGCAGGTAGTCGGTATAAGCCTGAGCGATCGCCGCCAGCTTGTTTTCATCCGCCGGGGCCAACGGATCGAGATCTTTGCACAATGCCAGCCAAGGCTCAGCCCAGCGCGCGCGGTCGCCCTGCAACAACCCAGCCATCTTACGTGACCAGGCCAGGTAGTCCTGTTCCAGCATCGGCAAATCCAGCAGCCATTCGCCAGGATAGTCGACGATTTCCAGATACAGCGTGGAGGTTTCTTTAAAATGGCGCAGCAGTGAATCATTAGAACGGTAGCGCAGCGCCAGACGGATTTCGCTGACGCCACGGGTTGGTGTTGGCCAACTTGGCGGATTGCCATACAGCTGCGCCAGGCCTTCGTCGTAGGTGAAACGTTGGATACCGAGGTCGCGTTGAGGAATGCGTTTTACACCCAACAACCTTTCTTCCCGCACAGGGGAAAACAGCGGCATACGCGCGCCGCTGTGAACATGGAGTAATTGATTGACCAATCCGGTGATAAACGCCGTCTTACCGCTGCGGCTCAAGCCGGTTACTGCCAGACGCAGATGGCGATCCATTCCGCGATTGACCAGCGAAGTTAACTCATTTTGCAGTCGTTTCATTGTTCTCCTTGGCATAGCGCCCGAACGCCTTGTTCAGCCCTTTGCGAAACAACGGTTCCAGCAACAGGGCCAACACGTAACGCAGCGGTTTGCGGCTGACGGTTTTCAGCAACCACGCGGTTGCCCCCGCCGGGCCATAACTCATTAGCGCTATGATGATGACTTTAGACAAGGTCTTCAACAATGCACTTACTCCCCATTTTGGTGAAGCGGTTTTTGGGGCATTAATCGCATAGGTTTTGCTCATGGTTTCTGCCCTCCGGCAAATATTGGGGAAAATGTAGGTGCAATGCCTGACCTGCGGCGTACGCAGGCCCGTGCATCGTTAAAAGAGATTACAGGTGGCGAAAGCGGCTCTGCACACCAAAGGTGTCAGACGTGACGTAACGTTCGACCTTGCGCAACTGCTCCTCTCCACTGCTCAATTCATATTCCAGCTTATCAAGCAACTGGCGCGGTGTGGCCTGATGTTCATCCTGATAACGGCTGGCTGGAGCCTCCTCAAGCACGAAGACCAAGGCGATATAGGCGACCACCGTAATGAAAAACAGCCCGAAGAACAGCGACAGCACGGCAATCACTCGGATCAAACGCACTGGCACGTCAAAATAGTGGGCAAGACCAGCGCAAACGCCCTTCAGCATGCCTTCTTCAGGCACACGGTACAGTTTTTTACTGCCTAAGGTGTTGCCCTTGTATGAACCGCTGTCGTCGTTGTAGTAAGAACGATCGCGACGATCGCCATACTTTCCTCTGTCCTGGTCTCTACGCATTACGACTGCCTCCAATTCGGGTGTTCCGCATCAAGAATGTCTTCCAACGCCTGAATACGATCGCGCATGCGTGAGGCCTGCTCCCCCAGTTGCGTCAGACGTTGCATCTCCTGATGACTCAGTTGAACGCCGCTCTGTTGCCGGTTGCTGTAATGCAACCAAAGCCAAATCGGTGCGACAAACAACACAAAGATTGTCAACGGGATGGCAAGTAATAGAGCACTCATCTCAATTCCTTCTTATTGGCCGTAGTGTGGCGGCCACGCTGGGTGGCCGCTTAAGCATTATTCCGGGCGGTTCATCTTGGCTTTCATTGCCGCCAGTTGCTCACTGATGGCATCGTCTGCCTGCAGTTCGGCAAACTCCTGATGCAGGCTTTTCTTTTTGCCAATGCTGACGCTTTCCGCTTCGGCTTCCATATGGTCGATACGGCGCTCAAACTGTTCAAAACGCGCCATTGCCTCATCCAGTTTACCGCTGTCCAGCTGGCGACGCACATCCCGTGAAGAAGAAGCCGCCTGATGGCGCAGCGTTAATGCCTGCTGGCGTGCCCGGGTTTCGGTCAGCTTGTTTTCCAGCTCGCCAATTTCACTCTTCATGCGGGCCAGCGTCTCTTCTACGGTAGCCACTTCCTGGCTCAGCGTAGCAAGCAGATCGGCCACTTTCTGTTTTTCGATCAACGCCGCACGGGCCAGATCTTCTTTATCTTTACGCAGCGCCAGTTCGGCTTTGTCCTGCCAGTCATTGATCTGGTTTTCACCCTGTTCAATGCGGCGCAGCAGCTGCTTTTTCTCTGCCAGGGCACGCGCTGAAGTGGAGCGTACTTCAACCAGCGTGTCTTCCATTTCCTGGATCATCAAACGCACCAGCTTTTGCGGGTCTTCTGCTTTATCGAGCAGAGTATTGATGTTGGCGTTCACGATGTCGGCAAAACGAGAAAAGATACCCATAATTTACTTCCTCTTGGTTCTGAAGGCGTCTGAAGCGCCGAGTTAAGTTATACAACTTGCCCAAAGAGTTAATCAAGAAGCGTGCCAACTTTTATTTCATTGAAATACAAAGGTTATTTATTTTTGACTCTCGCGACGCTTGCTGTAGAGTGAGTGTTTTCACCAAACATTGGCGAATTTCATCATGAGCGAACCGTTAGAGAACCTGTTGGGCGAGGCCAACGCCTTTGTGGAAGTGCTGGAGCAAGTTTCACAGTTGGCCAAGCTCAACAAACCGGTGCTGGTGATCGGTGAGCGCGGCACGGGTAAGGAGCTGATCGCTCACCGTTTGCACTACCTTTCCAATCGTTGGCAAGGGCCGTTTATCTCCCTCAACTGTGCGGCGCTGAATGAAAACCTGCTGGACTCGGAGCTGTTTGGCCATGAGGCTGGCGCGTTTACCGGCGCACAAAAACGCCACCTTGGCCGTTTTGAACGTGCCGATGGCGGCACCCTGTTTCTGGATGAATTGGCAACCGCGCCAATGCTGGTGCAAGAAAAGCTGCTGCGGGTGATTGAATACGGCCATCTGGAGCGCGTAGGGGGCAGCCAACCGCTGCGGGTGGATGTCCGGCTGGTGTGTGCCACCAATGACGATCTGCCCGCGCTGGCCGCCGCCGGTAAATTCCGTGCCGATCTGCTGGACCGCCTGGCGTTCGACGTGGTGCAACTGCCGCCGCTGCGCCAACGCCAGCAAGACATCATGCTGTTGGCCGAGCATTTCGCCATTCAGATGTGCCGCGAGCTGTCACTGCCGTTGTTCCCCGGCTTCAGTGAACATGCGCGTTCGACGTTGCTTGACTACTCCTGGCCGGGTAACGTACGTGAGCTGAAAAACGTGGTGGAGCGTTCCGTTTACCGCCATGGTTCAGACCAGGATGAACTTGATGAGATCATCATTAACCCCTTTGCCAAGCGTTCGGAGCCGCTTGATGATGAGGTCATCGCGCCGACCGGTGATTTACCAGCATTGCCGCTGGATTTTAAAAGCTGGCAGCACCAGCAGGAGAAAACCCTGTTGGAAATGGCCTTGAAACAAGGTCGTTTCAATCAGCGCAAAGCTGCCGATTTGCTGGGGCTGACCTATCATCAGCTACGCGGCATGTTGAAAAAGCATGCGCTGCTGCAAGGTAGCGAACCAGAGGGAAGTTAAACCGACTGGGCGATCAATTCGCGTAACCATTGATGGGCGGGATCGCGATGCGAACGCTCATCCCACAGCATTGCCAGCTCATAGCCTGGGATCTCCACTGGCGGCTCGGCAATCTGTACTTCAGGGCTGTCACGTACCAGGCGTTCAGGCAGCATAGCAACCAAATCCGTCTTGCCGATCACCGATTTCACAAACAGAAAATGCGGGACGGAAAGTACCACCCGCCGCGAAAGCCCAACCTGCTCCAGCGTGTGATCGGTGATGCCACTAAATCCCCCGCCGTTTGGCGAAACCACCACGTGCTCCAGTTGGCTAAATTGCGCCAGCGTTGGGCGAGCCGTCAACGCAGGATGACCGATGCGGCCCACCAACACATACTTTTCCTTGAATAACACGCGTTGACGCATCCCCGGTGGTGCGCAGTCCTGAGTGTGAAAGGCCAGATCGATCTCCCCCATCTCCGCCTGTCGGGCAATCTTGGTCGGTGTCAGTTCCAACACCGCCAACCGGCTGTTGGGGGCGGCCTGACGAAGCCGTGCCAATGCGGGCAACAGCACCGTGGATTCGCCATAATCGGATGCGACAACACGCCAGGTGATATTCGCGCTAGCCGCCTCAAAAGGGCTGACAGGTGAAACGGTGTGTTCCAGCACTTCCAACGCCTGCCGCAAAGGTTCACGTAAAGCCTCGGCCCTGGCCGTTGGCCGCATTCCTCTTGGGCCCGGTAGCAGCAGAGGATCGTCGAAAAACGCTCTCAGCTTGGCCAGATGGGCGCTTACCGAAGGTTGCGACAGCGATAACCGCTCCGCCGCGCGCGTAACGTTCAATTCCATCAGTAACACATCCAACGTCACCAGGAGATTGAGATCCAGCCTGCCGAAATTACTCATGCAAATACCTGTAATCATCTAAATCAATTTTAACTATACCTGGCGCTAACCTACTCTGTTGATCTCTTTTCAGCAATGGAACTCAATGATGAATATTCTGCTGGTCTACGCTCACCCAGAAGCCCAATCGCTTAATGGCTCACTAAAAAACTTTGCGGTCAAACATCTGCAGGACGCTGGGCATCAGGTACAGGTTTCCGATCTGTACGCCATGAAATGGAAAGCCTCTTTGGATGGCGAAGACCGAACGGATAGGGATAGCACTGCCCGGTTTAATCCGGCGATGGATTCCCGGATCGCTCTGGAACGAGGAACGCAAAGTGAAGATATTGCGCTGGAACAAGAGAAGTTACTCTGGGCGGATACCGTTATCCTACAGTTTCCGCTGTGGTGGTTCTCCATGCCAGCCATCCTCAAAGGTTGGGTAGAACGCGTGTATGCCTATGGCTTTGCGTACGGGGTTGGCGAGCATTCCGATACACATTGGGGAGATCGTTATGGCGAAGGTACGCTGGCAGGGAAACGGGCTATGTTGCTGGTTACCGCTGGCGGTTGGGAGTCTCATTACAGCCCGCGCGGTATCAACGGCCCGATAGAGGATATTCTGTTCCCTATTCACCATGGCATTCTGTATTACCCCGGTTTTGATGTGCTACCACCGTTTGTGGCGTACCGCACCGATCGCTTCGACGAGGCAAAATTCCCCGATCTATGCTCGGCGCTGGGGAAACGGCTGGACGCGCTGGCCAGTACCGAGCCTTTGCCATTCCGTAAGCAAAATTTTGGCGATTATGCTATTCCACAGTTAACGCTGCGAGAAGACATTGCCCCAGGCCGCTCCGGCTTTGCGGTTCACCTGAAATAGAGGCAAAAAAAAGCCAGCACCCGAGCTGGCTAAGTAAACACTGGAAGCAATGTGAGCAATGTCGTGCCTTCCACAAAGGGCCACAAGGTGTGGCCTTCCGTGAACTGCCAAGTGATGATAATGGTTCTCAGTATCATCTGTAAAGCAATTTGTTGAGAATTTTTCTCATTACCACACTAAGCTTGGGTAATTATCCACCAGCACTGATTGCAGGGTTAGGCCGGCCCGCCAGAAAACAGCAGCAAGCTTAACCAAACCGCCGAAATTTCAGCCATTTTGCTCAAGGAATTGGGCTGTTGGTCAGAGTGCGATACACTATCGTTATTGCTTAATAACCCATGAAGCGTCTATGCGTGGTTTACCTCTTTGGATAATGTCGCTCGGCTGCCTGGCAACGTCTGCCCTGGCCGCGACACCGGCTGTGCCCAGCGCAGCACCACCGCCAGCAGACATCCGCCAGAGCGGCTTTGTCTATTGCGTGAGCGGCATTCTGAACACCTTCAATCCGCAGATGGCCAGTAGCGGCCTGACGGTCGATACCCTGGCCGCCCAGCTTTACGATCGGCTGCTGGATGTCGACCCCTACACTTACCGCCTGATCCCAGAACTGGCGGAAAGTTGGGAAGTGCTGGACAACGGTGCTACCTACCGCTTCCACCTGCGCCGGGACGTGCCTTTCCAGACCACTGCCTGGTTCCAACCCACCCGCAAAATGAACGCCGACGATGTGGTGTTCAGCTTCCAGCGGGTGTTTGACCAGAAGCATCCGTTCCACAATGTTAACGGCGGTGAATACCCGTACTTCGACAGTTTGCAGTTTGCCGACTCCGTGCAAAGCGTAAAAAAACTGGACCAATACACCGTCGAGTTCCGCTTGCAGGCGCCGGATGCGTCCTTTTTGTGGCATCTGGCGACCCATTATGCGCCGGTGCTATCGGCTGAATATGCCGACAACCTGACGCTGGATGGCACCCAGGAAATGATCGATCGTGAACCGGTCGGCACCGGCCCATTCTTGTTGAACGAATACCGTTCCGGGCAATATATCCGTCTGGCACGCAATGACGTTTACTGGAAAGGGAAACCGCGCATGCCGCAGGTGGTGATCGACATGGGGGCCGGGGGCACGGGCCGCCTGTCCAAATTGCTTACCGGCGAGTGCGATGTGCTGGCCTACCCCGCCGCCAGCCAGCTTTCGATCCTGCGCGACGATCCGCGTTTACGCCTGACGCTGCGCCCAGGGATGAATATCGCCTATCTGGCCTTCAACACCCGCAAGCCGCCGCTGGATAACCTAAAAGTGCGCCAGGCTATTGCGTTAGCCATTAACAACCAGCGCCTGATGCAATCGATCTATTACGGCACGGCAGAGACCGCCGCGTCGATCCTGCCGCGCGCCTCCTGGGCCTATGATAATGATGCTCACGTTACTGAATACGATCCGGCCAAGGCGAGAGAAATGCTGCGCGAAGCTGGCGTGGGGCCGCTGGACCTGAAGCTGTGGGTGCCTACCGCATCGCAATCCTATAACCCCAGCCCGTTGAAAACGGCGGAGTTGCTACAGGCGGATTTGGCTCAGGTCGGCATTAATCTCACCATTGTTCCGGTAGAAGGCCGCTTCCAGGAAGCCCGGCTGATGGAGATGAACCACGATCTGACGCTCACCGGTTGGTCAACCGACAGTAACGATCCGGACAGCTTCTTCCGCCCGCTGCTCAGCTGTGCGGCAATCCGTTCGCAAACCAACTATGCTCACTGGTGCGATCCCGCTTTTGATGAACAGTTGCAGGACGCCTTGTTGTCACAGCAGTTATCACAGCGTATCGAGCATTATCAGCAGGCGCAGAAAATCCTCGAACAGCAGTTGCCGGTATTGCCGCTGGCCTCCTCTTTGCGTTTGCAGGCCTACCGTTATGATATTAAAGGGCTGGTGTTGAGCCCGTTCGGCAACTCATCATTTGCCGGGGTGTACCGTGAACCGGCGGAGGCCGCGAAAAAGTGATTATCTTTACCTTACGCCGCATCCTGTTGCTGCTGATCACGCTGTTTTTCCTGACGCTGGTCAGCTTCAGCCTGAGCTACTTCACCCCGCGCGCGCCGCTAAACGGTGCCGCCTTGTTGGACGCCTACCAGTTCTATTTCGTCAGCCTGCTGCACTGGGACTTTGGTGTCTCCAGCATCAATGGCCAGGCGATCAGCGAACAGCTGCGCGAAGTGTTCCCGGCCACCATGGAACTGTGCATTTTAGCCTTCACGCTGGCCCTGTTTATCGGCATTCCGCTGGGCATTATTGCCGGTGTGATGCGCGGCAAGTGGCAGGATACCGCCATCAGTACCTTTGCCCTGCTGGGCTTTTCCATCCCGGTGTTCTGGCTGGCGCTGCTGCTGATGCTCTATTTTTCACTGCATCTTGGCTGGCTGCCGGTGTCGGGCCGTTTCGATCTGCTGTATCAGGTCAAGCAGGTCACCGGTTTGGCGCTGGTTGACGCCTGGCTGTCTGACTCGCCTTATCGCAACGAGATGATTGCCAGTGCCCTGCGCCATATGGTGCTGCCGATTGCCGCTCTGGCAGTGGCCCCAATCACCGAGGTGATCCGCTTGATGCGCATCAGCACCGACGATGTTCTCAGCCAGAACTACATCAAGGCTGCCGCAACCCGTGGCCTGTCGCGCTTTACCATTATCCGCCGTCACGTGCTGCACAACGCGTTACCGCCGATCATCCCGAAGCTCGGTCTACAATTTTCTACCATGCTCACGCTGGCCATGATCACCGAGGTGGTGTTCAGTTGGCCAGGGCTGGGGCGCTGGCTGATCAATGCCATCCGCCAACAGGACTATGCGGCCATCTCCGCAGGCGTGATGGTGATCGGCACGCTGGTGATCACCATTAACGTGCTGGCCGACATTCTGGGCGCGGCGACCAACCCGCTGAAACATAAGGAATGGTATGCCCTTCGATAACGTATACCGCGAAAAGAAAATGCCTAGCCCGCTGCTCTATACCTGGCGGATTTTCTACGGCGACACTTTGGCGATGATTGGTTTTTATGGGGTGATCGGCCTGCTGCTGCTTTCCCTGTTCGGCAGCCTGCTGGCACCTTACGCCCTCGATCAGCAATTCTTGGGATATCAGTTGCTACCGCCCTCCTGGTCACGCTACGGCAACGTGTCGTTCTTCCTGGGCACCGACGATCTGGGCCGCGATATCCTCAGCCGTTTGCTGACTGGCACCGCTGCCACCTATGGTTCGGCACTGATTGTGACCATCGCCGCCGCCCTTTGTGGCGTGATCCTCGGTGTGTTTGCCGGGGTCACCCATGGCCTGCTGTCTGCGATGCTCAACCATATTCTCGATACCCTGCTCTCCATCCCTTCACTGCTGCTGGCGATTATCGTGGTGGCATTCCTCGGGCCGAAGCTGGAACACGCCATGCTGGCCGTTTGGCTGGCGCTGTTGCCACGGATGGTGCGTACCATCTACAGCGCAGTGCACGATGAGCTGGAAAAAGAGTACGTAGTCGCAGCCCGTCTGGATGGCGCTTCGACAATGCAGATCCTGTGGTACGCCGTGGTGCCGAACATTGCCGCCGTACTGATCACCGAATTCACCCGCGCGTTGTCGATGGCCATTCTCGACATCGCGGCGTTGGGCTTCCTCGATCTGGGGGCGCAGTTGCCTTCCCCGGAATGGGGAGCCATGTTAGGCGATTCGTTGGAGTTGGTGTATGTCGCACCTTGGACCGTGATGCTGCCCGGTGCTGCTATTCTGATCAGCGTGTTGCTGGTTAACCTGTTGGGCGACGGAATACGCCGTGCGATCAATGCGGGAGTGGAATAATGCCGTTACTCGATATCCGCAATCTGACGATTGAATTTATGACCGCCGAAGGGCCGGTGAAGGCCGTCGATCGCGTCAGCATGACGCTGACCGAAGGTGAAGTGCGCGGCCTGGTAGGCGAATCCGGCTCAGGAAAAAGCCTGATCGCCAAAGCCATATGCGGCGTGACCAAAGATAACTGGCGCGTCACCGCCGACCGCTTCCGCTTTAACGATATCGATCTGTTGCAGCTCAGCCCGCGTGAACGACGCAAACTGGTGGGCCACAACGTTTCGATGATCTTCCAGGAGCCTCAATCCTGTCTTGATCCTTCCGAAAGCATTGGCCGCCAGTTGGCACAGGCCATTCCCGGCTGGACTTACAAGGGCCGTTGGTGGCAGCGCTTTAACTGGCGCAAACGGCGGGCGATTGAGCTGTTGCACCGCGTCGGTATCAAGGATCACCTCGATATCATGGGCAGCTTCCCTTACGAGCTCACCGAAGGGGAATGCCAGAAAGTGATGATCGCCATAGCGTTGGCCAATCAGCCAAGATTGCTGATTGCCGATGAGCCAACCAACGCCATGGAACCCACCACGCAGGCACAGATCTTCCGCCTGCTGGCGCGCCTGAACCAAAACAACAACACGACCATCCTACTGATCAGCCATGATTTGCAGATGATGAGCAAATGGGCTGACAGGGTTAACGTGCTGTACTGCGGCCAGACGGTGGAAAGTGCGCAATGTGAAGATCTGCTTGCCGCCCCTCATCATCCTTATACCCAGGCGCTGATCCGCGCCATGCCGGACTTTGGCCGCTCACTGCCACATAAGAGCCGCCTGAATACGCTGCCGGGAGCGATCCCCTCATTGGAACATCTGCCGATCGGCTGCCGCCTGGGGCCACGCTGCCCGTATGCGCAAAAGCAATGCATTGAAACCCCGCGCCTGCGCCCGGTGAAGAATCACCTGTTCGCCTGCCACTTCCCGCTGAACATGGAGGAGCAATAACATGGAAACGCTATTGGAAGTGCGCAACCTGACCAAAACCTACCGCTATCGCACCGGGCTGTTCCGCCGCCAGCATGTGGAGGCGGTCAAGTCTGTCAGCTTTACCCTGCGTGAGGGCCAGACGCTGGCGATCATCGGTGAAAACGGCTCGGGTAAGTCAACTCTGGCGAAGATGCTTTCCGGCATGGTGGAACCCTCTTCGGGTGAAGTGCTGATCGACGACCATGCGTTGGCCTATGGCGATTATCGCTACCGTAGCCAGCGTATCCGCATGATTTTCCAGGATCCGAGCACCTCGCTCAACCCACGTCAGCGCATCGGTCAGTTGCTTGATGCACCGCTACGTTTGAATACCGAGTTGGAAGCCGCAGAGCGCGAGGTACGCATCAACCAGACCCTGCGCCAGGTGGGGATGCTGCCAGACCACGCTTATTATTATCCGCACATGCTGGCCTCCGGGCAGAAACAGCGCGTGGCATTGGCACGGGCGTTGATCCTGCAGCCAAAGGTAATTGTTGCCGATGAAGCGCTGGCTTCGCTGGATATGTCGATGCGTTCGCAGATCATCAACCTGATGCTGGAGCTCCAGGAAAAACACGGGATTGCCTATATTTATGTGACGCAGCATCTGGGCATGATGAAGCATATCAGCGACCAGGTGATGGTGATGCATGAAGGGGAAATCGTGGAACGTGGCAGCACCGCCGAAGTGCTGGCTGCACCGCTACACGATCTCACCAAGCGGCTGATTGCCAGCCACTTTGGCGAAGCGCTCACTGCCGATGCCTGGCGACGTGACGGCGGCAGGTTTTAGATAACTATCTTTGCGGGCTAGATTACGCCCCTTCCCCGTAAGAAAAAGGGACCTAACGTGCTTCATATTTGCACCTATATCTAATCACCACTCTGGGCCCTCTCTTTTTAAAGGAGAAGGCTCAGAGTGAAGGGAGATAGCGATAACTGATGTTCCATCCAGTTACTAATTAGTGCTCAATGCCCAATAAATAACCTGACACTTCCATGAGGATAATTGACAGTCTTTTTAAGCAATGATAAGGTGCATAAAATATGCCAAAGGATTGGGCTTTATCTTTAACCACATACCGGGATTATCCATTCACAATATCAATGTAACTCCGGTTTTTAATTCTTAATAAATCCAAACAATTCGTGTTGGACGCTATATGATTGCAGATAAAGTAAGACTAGGCGGTATCCTAATTATATTGTCGCTATTTTTCAGCGGAACATCATTCGCCAAAGCGCCATCCCACACAGAGAGTGAACTAAGTATGCAAAGTACGTTCTCTCTCGGCAACAATGGGTTCATTGGCTCTATCAGCGAAGCTGAAAAGCTATATCTTGCTATATTACAACAAGATAATGGCGGTGATATCTTTATGCGTCTAGCAATATCCAGCACGTCAACCCCAGAAAGTAAGCTCTACGCAATCTGCGGTTTGAAAAAGCTGGGTCGGGAACCTCCGTCTTCAGCGGCGCTTAGCAAGATTTTAAACCAAGATATCACCATGCTAAAAGGAGACATCTTAAGAAAGGTGAAATTTAGCGAAGTATATGATTCAATCAAAATTAATGGATGTTAAATTGATAAGGAGACAGTAATGAGAAACCTCAGTACAGAAGAAATCACTTTAATCTGCGGCAGCATGAAATTAGACGGCATGCGCGAATCTACTAACGTCATCGATCAAAGAGGCTCAGACAAAGGTTCTTATATTGATGCTAACGGTACTTGTTGGGCACCTGGGACAAATTCATCAACCATGTTCCCCAATGGTGGCAGCTCAAATAATACGAGTAACAATCCCATCTTCGGTAATTAAGACTATAGCCACTTGCTTGTAAGCTGCTAGTGGCTTCTTCCCCACTAGCAGCAAATGCATATCACATTCTTGCAATATGAAAGCATATTTTATTCCATCCAGTTATTAATTAGCACTTAACATTATTTTATCTCGCCAATCGAATCGGTGAAGATATCCCCTACGTTGAACCTTACAAACAACAGGATATCGCGCTGATGAACCACACCCGCCACCAACGCTTCTCGCAACTGATGCTTATCCTTGCCGCTGGCTTCGCTATTTATGGCCATGGTCTATGCAGCCATGACTGATGCCTGCCCCGTGGTTTTTTACCCTGCCACCGTTGCCAACTGTAACGGTGGCTTGTTGTATTGATGAAGGATTTTATCCGATGGAACATCGCCTAACCCCTTTCCAGTGGTACCACGAAACCCAGCGAAGCTCAGGCGACAGTTCGCCACTTGAGCCTGCCGCAGCAAGCTTGCGGGAGCGTTTTTTGTTAGGCCTGGGCTCATTTACCGACGAGGGATTGAATGCCGCCCTCAGCGATCGTATTGACGTTTTTACCGCGTCTTCGGCCTGCTATCCAGTACTGTTCCCCGATCGGGTCAGCGTTTCGCGAGAAGTGACGTTGTCACCTTACGATCGTCTGTCGACGGCCTTGACGGTGGCACAGGTCACCGGCGTGCAATCGCTTTGTAGCCATTACGCTGCTCGCCTCGCCCCTCTGGACAGCCCGGATGCTACGCGGGAAAGCAATGTCCGCCTGGCACAAATCACCCAATACGCCCGCCAACTCGCCAGCCAACCTACACTGATTTGCCCCAAGGCGTTACAACAGCTCGGCGAAGTTGGCCTGAGCACGCAAGATATTGTGACGTTTTCGCAAATCATCGGTTTCGTTAGCTATCAGGCACGGGTGGTCGCCGGTATTGCAGCGCTGGCAGGCAGACCCGCCGTGGTGTTACCAGGTTTCCCTCAAATCGAAGATGCCAACGCGGCAGGATTTTCCTGTGCGACACGCTTATGGCAAACTCGCCTGCCGGAGATCGTAGTCGAGCAGGCCCAGGCTCGGCAGCTCGACATTCTGGACCAAAGCCACCCGGACGCCCGCAGCGAGTCTTATTACTTGCTGTTAGCCCACGACGCGCCTGCCCTGCATGAGCGCAATGCGGTATTTAACAGTATTACCCACCACGCTGACGGGCTATCCCCACGCCTGAAGGCTTTGGTTGCTCTGGTGACATCACGTATTAATGGCAGCCATTATTGTGCCGCCACGCTAGCCAATAACATTGCCGATCGGGAGTTGGCACTGGCATTAGTGGCTGGGATTGATAACGCGCTTGAGGTTGCCGGCGATCCGGTGACCGCAGCCGTGATAGGCGTGACGGCCGAGCTGACGCGAACGCCTGAGAAATTCACGGCACAAAGCGTGCAGCCGCTGCTCAACAGCGGGCTGGATCGGTCGCAGGCATTGGACGTGATTTTAACCAGCGCGCTGTACGCTTGGGAAAACCGGCTGCGTTACAGTCTTGGCGATACGGTGGCAGCCGATCTAGTTCAGTAACCAAGCCTGAGCCGCATCAAAAAAGTGTTGCGCCAGCGGCGTGGCCCTTGCTGGCTCGGCGATCACCAAGGCGGCATGACGAGACATCGGCGCAATGGCAACGCTGCGCCGTTGCAGCTGCGGCATCATTTCCATCTGCAAGTTACCTCCGGGGAATAACCCGCAACCCAAGCCGACAAAAATCCCCTGTAGCAGTTGGAAGATCGAGGTGGTTTCCATCCGGGTATGCTGCGTCAAGCCCACCTCACGAAATTGTTGATCCAGGTAACGGCGGAAGTAACGCGTCGGCTCTGCCAGGCATAATGGCAACTCCGCCACGGCTGCCAGCGTGAGTGGGCTTTCCCCCACCAGCTCAGGGAAATGCTGCGGATGAAATACCAGGTCAATGCCGCTGTCAGCCAAAGACTGCGACTGAAAATGCAGTTCCTTGAGCGTTGGTAACTCAAAGAAACCGATGCCGATATCCACCGTGTGCGCAGTCAGCGCTTCCAACAACTGATCGGCGCTCAATACCGCTACGCGATAGTCCAACTGCGGGTAACGCTCACTGACCGCCTTCAACATCTGCGCTAACGAAATACTGCACTGCGGCACGGTGCCGATACGCAACGTCCCGTTCAACCCGTGTTTCAGCGACTCCACTTCCAGCTTCAGCCCCTGATAAACGGAAACAATTTCCCGTGCCCAGGCCAAGACCCGCTCACCTTCTGCGGTGAAGCCCTCAAAATTGTTGCCACGGTTGATCAGCGAGACACCTAGTTCTTTTTCCAGGTTTTTCAGCCGCATGGATAAGGTCGGCTGGCTGACAAAGCTGGCCTCTGCGGCGCGGCCAAAATGGCGTTCCCGCTCAAGATTACACAGGTAGATCAGTTGCTTAATATCCATGTATTGGCCCGGAAAATGGTTTCTGCGTGAAGTATATCATTTGCTACAGCCTTGCTGGCAGCGGCGATAAGTGTCGTCTATCCCATCATTGCTCTATTCGATTAGACGCCTGGCCTTTCCCCCCCTAGACTTGCCACATAAATACTCAAAATGCTTAAAAAAGCATTTACCTTTTAGCTACATTAATCACCTGCGAAGAAAATCATGAAATTTAAACCGTCAATCAAGCCTTATCGCGGCGCGGCGGGCGGCTGGGGCTCATTAGAAGCCACCACCCGCTATGTGTTCGACAGCAAACAGGCGCTGAAAAATCTGCGCAACCTGATGCGCGTTAACAAGGCGCGTGGTTTCGACTGCCCCGGCTGTGCCTGGGGTGATGACAACCACAGCACTTTCAGCTTCTGCGAGAACGGAGCCAAAGCCGTCAGTTGGGAAGCCACTCGCAATGCGGTTGAACCGGCCTTCTTTGCGGCCCACAGCGTCAGTACCCTGCGTGAGCAAAGCGACTACTTTCTGGAGTATCAAGGCCGGTTGACACACCCGATGCGCTACGACGCCAAAACCGATCGCTATCAGCCCATCACCTGGCCGGATGCCTTAAAACTTATCGCCAGCCATATCCAGGCAATGGATAACCCTAACCAGATTGAGCTGTACACCTCAGGCCGCGCCAGCAATGAAGCCTCCTACCTTTATCAGCTGTTTGGCCGGATGCTGGGCACCAGCAACTTCCCGGACTGTTCCAATATGTGCCACGAAGCCAGTGGCGTTGGCCTCAAGCAGAGCATCGGCGTCGGCAAAGGCACCATCCGTATGGATGACTTCGAGCATGCCGACGCGATTTTTGTGTTTGGCCAGAACCCCGGTACCAACCATCCACGCATGCTGCACAGCTTAAAACACGCGGCCAGCCGCGGCGCGCGTATCGTCAGTTTCAATACCCTACGCGAACGAGGGTTGGAAAGGTTTGCCGACCCGCAAAACCCGATCCAGATGCTGACGCCCAAGTCCTCTCCTATCAGTTCGGCCTACTTCCAGCCCAACCTGGGTGGCGATATGGCGGCGGTGCGCGGCATGGTGAAGGCGCTACTGGAAACCCACCGCCAGCGGATAGCCGCCAATGAGCCAGGTCTGTTCGACCAGCCGTTTATCGATCGGCATTGTGTGGGCATCGAAGAGTATCTGGCTCAGGTGGATGCCACCTCATGGCAACAAATCACCACGCAATCCGGGTTGAGTGAAACCCAACTGCGCCATGCGGCTGCGATTTACCAAGGCGCAAAGCGTGTTATCTGCACCTGGGCGATGGGCGTCACGCAGCATAAGCACTCTGTACCAACGGTGCGCGAGATCACCAACCTGCAGTTGTTGTTCGGCCAGTTGGGCAAACCAGGCGCGGGCCTGTGCCCGGTACGCGGCCACAGCAACGTGCAAGGCAACCGCACCATGGGCATCGATGAAAAAGCACCCAAGGCGCTGCTGGATAGTTTGGAGCAGCATTTTGGCTTTAGCCCCCGCCGCGAGATGGGCCACAATACGGTCGAAGCCATTGAAGCGATGCTGCGGGGTGAGGTCAAGGTGCTGATTGCGCTTGGAGGCAACCTTGCAGCAGCGGCACCGGATACCGAGCGTACCGCTCAAGCCTTGCGCCGTTGTGATTTGACGGTGCATATCAGCACCAAGCTGAACCGCAGCCACCTGATCACCGGTAAAGATGCTTTGATCTTGCCGACGCTGGGGCGTACCGAGTTGGATATGCAGGCCAGCGGCCCGCAATACATCACGGTGGAAGATTCCTTCAGCATGGTGCACGCTTCCGAGGGCATCGGCAAACCGCTGACAGACACCCAGCGTTCTGAAACCGCGATTGTCTGCGGCATTGCCGACGCGGTGCTGGGCAACCAAAAGTTGGATTGGCTGGAGCTGGCCGACGATTATTCACTGATCCGCCAGCATATCCAGGCCACCATTCCCGGCTTTGACGATTTTAACCAGCGCTGTGAGCAACCAGGAGGGTTCTATCTGGGCAACGCCGCTGCCGAATTGCGCTTTGCAACTCAAAGCGGCAAAGCCGAGTTCAGTGCCGCTCCGCTACCCGATACATTGTTCCCGCAAATCGGGGCGGAAAAAGCACCGTTCGTGCTGCAAACCCTGCGTTCACACGATCAGTACAACACCACCATCTATGGACTGGACGATCGCTATCGCGGCGTTTACGGCCAGCGCGAGGTGCTGTTTATTCACCCTGAAGATTTGGCCGATCTTGGCCTGCAAGATGGAGAGTTGGTGGAAATCGAAACCTTATGGAACGATGGCATAACCAGAAAGGTCAGCGGTTTCAAGCTGGTCAGCTACGATATCCCACGCGGTAATCTGGCAGCCTACTATCCTGAAACCAACCCGCTGGTGCCGCTGGCCAGTTTTGGTGATGGCACCGGCACGCCGACCTCCAAATCGATTCCCGTCGCCATCCGCCGCTGCGCTCAGACACCTACATTGCGTATTGTTTAGTCTATTAAGAAAAGTTCTAGATACTCAGTCTCAACCCTACTTCATCAGATGGTTGAGACTGAAAATGTTCATTTTTAAATGACACAACAGCTAACGCTCAGGGAATGCATTCACGCCGGTAAGCTTGGCCGTGAAGGACCATAATTTTAATGCCTCTGCAGGATCAATCGCATATTCGCAAACGCCCACAAATGGCTCATCATAATCAGATGCCAGACCGGCTACATCACAATCCTCACAGTAAAGTCCTCCAAGACCGTCCAGCAAAGGACTTGTAGCGGCCCATACCTCAGTGGCAGCCCCTTGTGCTGGGGACTTAAAACTGGGATCGATGGGGTTACCCTCCAAATCCAGCCAACCTTCTCCGATCATTTCCTCATTTGTCAGGTGACGCTGCAGTGGTGTGAATATTTTACCTGGGTGCAGTGAGAAAGCATGAATATCCCGACTTTTACCATAATTATCCAGTTGAAGCGCAAATAGAATATTGGCCGTTTTTGACTGACCATATGCGAGCCATTTGTCGTAACCTTTAGTAAACTGAATATCGTCCCATCGGATGGGTGAATTATGATGGCCAGCGGATGAAACGCAAACCACCCTGCCGCCGGGACGTATGTTATTCCAAATGAGATTTACCAGAACATAGTGTCCAACGTGGTTGGTTGCAAACTGGCATTCCCACCCCGGGCCGACTCGACGTTCTGGACAGGCCATAATACCTGCATTGCAAATGACATAGTCAAAGGCATAGCCGTTAGCAGCAATGATAGAGGCCAGATTTCTAACCGATAAAAGGTCTGAAAGCTCGAGTGGCAATAGTGTAATATTGGCAAGCTCATTGAGCGCTTTTGCTGCGTTATCGACGTTGCGAGCAGCCACAAAAACGTGCACACCTGCGGAAGAAAGCGCTTTAGTCGCTTCCAAACCCAAGCCTGAGTGCCCGCCAGTAATTAGCGCCGTCTTACCCTTGAGATTAAGACCGGAAAGAACATCAACAGCGGTAGTTAACTTACCGAACCCTGATTGGATTGATTCTTGTACTCTCATGCTCCCTCCTTACCCTTAGTAGTCTGATGAAGGTAACACCCACGGCCTTTGCACTACGGCTTTTTCTTGCGGACTGCATAATTATCGCGAGCCATCGTCGGAAAAGCGTGACGTTTGGCTTGCCCGCAAGGAGTGATTCGCGTAAAACTGTCAGCCGCAAATCTTGCCACTCACAACCCATTCACTGGACGATATGTTTCAAGATAACCCGCTGCTGGCGCAGCTTAAACAGCAACTTCACTCTCAAACCCCGCGTGTTGAAGGCGTAGTAAAAGGGACTGAGAAAGGTTTTGGCTTTTTAGAAGTCGACGGGCAGAAAAGTTACTTTATTCCGCCGCCGTACATGAAAAAAGTCATGCATGGGGATCGTATCGTCGCCACCCTGCATACCGAAAAAGAGCGCGAAATCGCTGAACCGGAAAACCTGGTTGAGCCTTTCCTGTCGCGTTTTGTTGGCCGGGTGCAGAAAAAAGACGATCGCCTGTCGATTATCCCCGATCATCCGTTGCTGAAAGACGCGATCCCATGCCGTCCGGCGCGTGATGTGACCCATAACTTCCAGGCCGGTGACTGGGCCGTCGCAGAAATGCGCCGTCATCCGCTGAAAGGCGACCGCACTTTCAATGCCGATCTGACTCAGTTCATCACCGACGGTGAAGATCACTTCGCGCCGTGGTGGGTCACGCTGGCTCGCCATAATCTTGAAAAAGAAGCACCAGACATGGTCACGATCTCCGAACAAGAGACTTCGCTGGTCCGTGAGGACCTGACCGCGCTGGACTTCGTCACCATTGATAGCGCCAGCACCGAAGATATGGACGATGCGCTGCACGTGCAAGACAACGGTGACGGCTCGCTGCTGTTGACCATCGCCATTGCCGATCCTACCGCCTATGTCGAGCAAGGCAGCAAACTGGATGATATCGCCCGCAAGCGCGCGTTCACCAACTACCTGCCGGGCTTCAATATTCCGATGTTGCCACGCGATCTATCCGACAACCTGTGCTCGCTGCGTCCAAATGAGCGCCGCTCGGTGCTGGCTTGCCGCGTGACTATCGCCGCAGACGGTGCACTGGGCAACGATATCCATTTCTTCGCCGCCGAAATCGAGTCCAAAGCCAAACTGGTTTATGACGAGGTTTCTGACTGGCTGGACGGCGTCGCTGGCTGGCAGCCACCGAGCGAGAGCATCGCACAGCAGATCACTTTGCTTAAACAGGTTTGCGATGCACGCAGCGCCTGGCGCCATCAGCATGCGCTGGTGTTCAAGGATCGCCCTGACTACCGCTTTGTCCTCGGCGAGAAAGGCGAAGTGCTGGACATTGTTACCGAACAGCGTCGTACCGCCAACCGTATCGTTGAAGAGTGCATGATCGCCGCCAACGTCTGTGCCGCGCTGGTGCTGCGCGATCGTCTGGGCTTTGGCATCTATAACGTGCATAACGGCTTTGATCCCGCCCTGGTTGAGCAGGCGGTTACCGTGTTGCAGGCCAACGGCGTTGAAGCCGATGCCGAGAAGCTGCTGACCCTGGAAGGATTCTGTGAACTGCGCCGTCACCTCGACTCGCAGCCAACCCAGTTCCTGGACAGCCGCATCCGCCGCTTCCAGACCTTTGCCGAGATCAGCACCACGCCTGGCCCGCACTTCGGTCTGGGGCTGGAGGCGTACGCCACCTGGACCTCTCCGATCCGTAAGTATGGCGATATGGTCAACCATCGTCTGCTGAAAGCCATTATCAGCGAGCAGGCGGCGGAAAAACCGCAGGACGATGTCACCGTGCAACTGACCGAGCGCCGCCGTTTGAACCGCATGGCAGAGCGAGACGTTGGTGACTGGTTGTATGCCCGTTTCCTCAAGGATAAAGCTGGAACCGATGAGCGCTTCAACGCCGAGATCATCGACGTAACCCGCGGTGGCCTGCGCGTACGCCTGCTGGACAACGGCGCGATGGCCTTTATCCCTGCCCCGTTCATCCACGCGGTTCGCGACGAGATGGTGTGTAGCCAAGAGACCGGCACCGTGCAGGTGAAGGGCGAAGTCATCTATCGCCAAAGCGATAGTTTGCAAGTGAACATTGCCGAAGTGCGTATGGAAACCCGTAGCGTAATCGCCAGACCGGTGGCCTAACGTTATCCTTGTTCGATCAAGGCGATACTTCGGTATCGCCTTTTTTATGCCTGCAATAACCTATTCTGCCCCCGTATGGCACGCTTCTTTCAGCAAACTCCAACTGAGTTCACATTTCTGATCCGACCAGCCACCGCCCGCGTTTAAACCTCCTACGTTTAATGAGTCGTTAACTTTTTGACGTACTCACAAACTAAAAAAATCACCTTTCTACCTCTGCACAACAAGGAGTTGCGGAACATGAAAAACGTCAAGTCGGCCATCATCTGGCTCGCGGTGGCGCTGGTCGGTGCCTTCGCTTTTGGCATGCTGGCTTTGAGCCGCGGGGAGCACGTCAACGCTGTCTGGCTGGTGGTGGCCTCCGTCGCCTGCTACAGCATTGCCTACCGCTTCTATAGCCGGTTTATTGCCAAGAACGTCTTTGAACTCGATGACCGTCGGTTAACGCCAGCGGAGCGCCATAACGATGGCCTGGACTATGTCCCCACCAACAAATGGGTGCTGTTTGGTCACCACTTTGCCGCCATTGCCGGTGCTGGCCCGCTGGTAGGGCCTATCCTGGCAGCGCAGATGGGCTTCCTGCCTGGCACCATCTGGATATTGGTTGGGGTGATGCTGGCTGGTGCGGTGCAAGATTTCCTGATCCTCTTTATTTCCACTCGCCGCGACGGACGCTCGCTGGGGGAAATGGCCAAGCAGGAGTTAGGCGCTTTTGCCGGTGTGGTAACCATGCTGGGCGCACTTGGGGTGATGATCATCATCCTCTCGGCGCTGGCGTTGGTGGTCGTTAAAGCGCTGGCAGACAGCCCTTGGGGTCTCTTCACCATTGCTGCCACCATCCCGATTGCGCTGTTTATGGGCGTTTACATGCGCTTTATCCGCCCAGGCAAGATTGCCGAGGTTTCGCTGATCGGCTTTGTGCTGATGATGATGGCGATCGTCTACGGGGGTAATATCGCCATGCACCCATACTGGGGGCCGTTCTTTACCCTGCACGGCACCACCCTGACCTGGGTGCTGGTGATTTATGGTTTTGTCGCCTCGGTGCTGCCGGTGTGGTTGCTGCTGGCTCCGCGTGACTATCTTTCTACCTTCCTGAAAATCGGTGTGATCGTGGGGCTGGCGGTAGGCATCGTGTTCGCGATGCCGGAAATGAGAATGCCGGCGGTGTCACGCTTTATCGATGGCAGCGGCCCGGTGTTTGCCGGTTCACTGTTCCCGTTCCTGTTTATCACCATTGCCTGTGGCGCGATTTCCGGGTTCCACGCCCTGGTCTCCAGTGGCACCACACCGAAGCTGGTTGAGCGTGAGAGCCATATCCGCTTTATTGGCTACGGCGGCATGCTGATGGAGTCCTTCGTGGCCATCATGGCGCTGATTTGCGCTTCAGTGATCGACCCAGGCGTCTACTTTGCAATGAACTCACCGGCGGCGCTGATCGGCACCACGGTGGAGAGCGCATCGCAGATGATCAACAGTTGGGGCTTTATGGTCACTCCGGAAACGCTGACGCAGATTGCCCATGATGTGGGCGAGAAGTCGGTGCTGTCCAGGGCGGGTGGCGCACCAACCTTTGCCGTCGGCATGGCCCATATCATTAGCGAGGTGTTTAACAGCCGGGCGATGATGGCCTTCTGGTATCACTTTGCCATCCTGTTTGAAGCTCTGTTTATCCTCACAGCGGTGGATGCGGGCACCCGTGCCTGTCGCTTTATGGTGCAGGATCTGGTTGGCGTCGCCGTTCCGCGCTTGGCGAACAACCGTTCCTGGTTCGGCAACCTGGCCGGCTCCACCGTGGCCGTCGCCGGTTGGGGCTTCTTCGTTTATCAGGGCGTCGTTGACCCGTTAGGTGGGATCAATACGCTGTGGCCGCTGTTCGGCATTGGTAACCAGATGTTGGCTTCAATGGCGCTAATCCTGGGCACCGTGGTGCTGTTCAAAATGAAGAAACAGCGTTACGCCTGGGTGACCATACTGCCCACGATCTGGCTGTTTATCACCTCAATGACGGCGGGCTGGCAGAAGATTTTCCATGAGAAACCCAGCATCGGCTTCCTGGCGCAGGCGAAGAAATTCTCTGCCGGGATTGAATCGAACACGGTTATCGCCCCGGCCAAATCCATTGCGGATATGCAGACCATCGTGTTTGCCAATCAGATTAACGCCGCGTTGTGCGCCTTCTTTATGCTGGTTGCGGTGACGATGCTGGTTTCGGCCTTCTTCGTGGTGCGCCGCGCGTTGAGTTCCAAAACGCCTACGGTACGTGAAAGCACGATCGTGTTGCGTGAGGAAACCGGGCGTATCTAACTGAACGGGTGCCCTACAGGATGAGCCGGTTGAAACTGGCTCATCGAATGCCTGCAAGGGCGGCCAGGTGCCGCCCTTTTCAATGCACTTTAGCTGATCAGCGTCGTGCCGAAAGCCCCCAGCCAATCCTGTTCAAACTTCTCTACCGCCGCCTGAACCGCCGGGGTGGAAATAAACTGTTCTGCCACATCCACCGGTAAAGTGATCGACTGACAGCCTGCCAACAGACACTCCAACGCCTGACGTGGCGTTTTGAAGCTGGCCGCCAGCACCTTGGCATGAGGAGCATGCAGCGATAACAGCTGTTGCAACTCGTGCACCATTTCAACGCCGTCGCCACCCTGTGCGTCCAAACGGTTAACGTAAGGTGCTACATACTCTGCCCCGGCCAACGCCGCCAGCAGCCCCTGACCAGCGCCGTAAACGGCGGTACCCAAGGTTGGGATCGACATGGATTTCAGCTTCTTGATTGCCGCCAGCCCCTCTGCGGTGGTGGGGATCTTCACTACCAGGCCCGGCACGCGTTGACTCAGCAGGACGGCTTCGGCAACCATACGTTCCGCGTCGTTGGCCATCACCTGGGCAAACAGCTTGCCGGTACCGCCTAACGCATCACGCAAGGCCGGGAGAACCTCCCAGATCGGCTTGCCTTCTTTGGCAACAATGCTTGGGTTGGTGGTCACACCGTGCAGCGGCAAGACGCGCGCCAAACGTTTCACTGCGCTGACGTCGGCAGTATCGAGATACAGTTCCATAACCTTCTCCTGATTCTTTTGTGGGCAGATTCAAACTCTGAACATAATAAGCGAAAAAAGCCCTTATCATTTGATTAAAATCAAATCAACTTTCATTCGAAACCTATTTAATTTACGTAAGAAGATTTTGGACTTCGCAGGTGACGAATGCTTTTCAATCTACAGCGCTACTCAACACATGACGGCCCAGGCATCCGCAGCGTGGTATTCCTTAAGGGCTGCTCACTTGGCTGCCGCTGGTGCCAGAACCCGGAAAGCCGTTCGCGCCAGCAGGAGCTGCTGTTTGACGAGCGCCTGTGTCTGGCGGCCTGTACCCTGTGCAGTGAGAGTTGCCCGCACGCGATCACCCGCGTCGACGACAAGACTCTGAGCCTGCAACGTTCATTACTCACTGCCGCCGATTATGACGCATTAAACGGCTGTTGCCCAACCGGGGCGCTGAGCGTCTGCGGTACGGCGCTCGACCTTGATGCGGTAATGGCCGAAGTGATGCGCGATAAACCTTACTATTTGCGTACCGGCGGTGGCCTGACGCTGTCCGGCGGTGAGCCGTTTATGCAGCCAGAGGTTGCGGCTGAACTGCTCAAACGCGGGCGCGAGGCCGGTATCCATACCGCTGTAGAATCTTGCCTGCATACGCCTTGGTCCTATATCGAGCCATCTCTGCCCTGGCTAGATCTGATGCTGGCAGATCTGAAGCACGTCGACCAGGTTCGCTTCAAGCAATGGACCGAAGGCTCCGCCAAACGGGTGATGGATAACTTTCGCCGCTTGGCCGCCGCTGGCACTCAGATCACCGTGCGGGTGCCGTTAATCCCCGAATTCAACGCCGATCGCGACTCGATCCGCGCCATTACCGACTTTGCTGCCGATGAGATCGGCGTCAAAGAGATCCATTTTTTACCGTACCACACGCTGGGGATGAATAAATACCATCTGCTCGGCGCGCCTTACTACGCTTCCCGTACCCCACTAGACGACCCCGAACTGCTGGCCTATGCCGAAGATTACGCCAGCGCCAAAGGTCTGACCGCCATTTTGCGAGGATAACACCATGACAACGCTGGATCTGACTACCCTGACCGAACGCACGCTAGCGCATAAAAACGCGCTGATCCATATCGTCAAGCCACCGGTCTGCACCGAACGCGCCCAGCACTACACCGAAACATACCAGCAGCATCAGGATAAGCCGCTGCCGGTAAGGCGTGCCATGGCGTTGGCTAACCACTTGGCCAAACGGAGCATCTGGATCAAGAATGATGAGCTGATTATCGGTAACCAGGCTAGCCAGCTTCGCGCCGCGCCGATCTTCCCGGAATACACCGTCAGTTGGATCGAAAGCGAAATTGACGAGTTGGCCGATCGCCCCGGCGCTGGTTTCTCCGTCAGCGAACAGGATAAAAAGATATTGCACACCCTGTGTCCATGGTGGCGTGGTCAGACCGTGCAGGATCGCTGCTACGGTATGTTCACCGATGAGCAGAAAGCCCTGTTGGCTACTGGGATCATCAAGGCCGAAGGTAACATGACGTCTGGCGATGCGCACCTGGCGGTCAACTTCCCGCTGTTGCTGGAAAAAGGTCTGGATGGCCTGCGTGAGAAAGTGGCTGAGCGCCGTGAGCGCCTGCACCTGACGGACTGGGACGACCTGCATAAGGAACAGTTCCTCAAGGCCATCGACATCTCGCTAGACGCCCTCAGCGAGCATATCCTGCGCTTTGCCCAGTTGGCCCGTGAAATGGCCCAGGAAGAGCAACGCATCTGGCGGCGTGAAGAACTGTTAACCATGGCGGCCAACTGCGAACTGATCGCCCATCAACCGCCACAGACCTTCTGGCAGGCGCTGCAACTGTGTTACTTCATTCAGCTGTTCCTGCAGATCGAATCCAACGGTCACTCCGTATCCTTTGGCCGCCTCGACCAATATCTGTATCCTTGGTATCGCCGTGACGTGGAGTTGGAGCAAAGCCTGCCGCGCGAAAAAGCCATCGAAATGCTGCACAGCTGCTGGCTGAAATTGCTGGAAGTGAACAAGATCCGCTCCGGCTCGCACTCCAAAGCTTCCGCCGGTAGCCCGCTGTACCAGAACGTCACCATCGGCGGCCAGAAGTTGGTCAATGGCCAGCCTTGTGACGCGGTCAACCCACTCTCTTACACCATTCTGGAATCCTGTGGCCGTCTGCGTTCAACGCAGCCTAACCTCAGCGTGCGGTATCACGCCGGGATCAGTAATGATTTCCTCGACGCCTGCGTGCAGGTGATCCGCTGCGGCTTCGGCATGCCGGCGTTTAACAACGATGAGATCGTGATCCCCGAGTTTATCAAGCTGGGCGTCGAACCACAGGATGCCTACGATTACGCCGCTATCGGTTGTATCGAAACCGCCGTTGGCGGCAAGTGGGGCTATCGCTGTACCGGGATGAGCTTTATCAACTTTGCCCGCGTGATGTTGGCAGCACTGGAGCAAGGGCGCGACGCCACCTCCGGCAAGATTTTCCTACCGCAGGAGCTGGGACTGTCTCAGGGCAACTTTAGCCAGTTTGACCAGGTGCTGGAGGCCTGGGATACGCAGATCCGCTATTACACCCGCAAATCGATTGAGATTGAGTGCGTAGTCGATACCGTACTGGAAGAAAATGCCCACGACATCGTGTGCTCGGCCTTGGTGGATGATTGCATCGAGCGCGGCAAGAGCGTCAAACAAGGCGGTGCGAAATATGACTGGGTGTCCGGCCTGCAGGTTGGGATCGCCAACCTGGGTAACAGCCTGGAAGCGGTACGCAAGCTGGTGTTCGATCAGGGAATTATTGGTCAGCAACAGCTGGCTCAGGCTCTTGCTAACGATTTTGCTGGCCTGGACGGCGAACAACTGCGCCAACGCTTGATCAACGCGGCACCAAAATACGGCAACGATGTGGATGATGTCGATCAACTGCTGGTACGTGCCTATCAGACCTATATCGACGAACTGAAGCAGTATCACAACACCCGCTTTGGCCGTGGCCCGATCGGTGGTACCTACTATGCGGGCACCTCCTCCATTTCGGCCAACGTCCCGTTTGGTGCTGCCACCATGGCTACTCCAGACGGCCGTAAAGCGCATACGCCATTGGCAGAAGGGGCTAGCCCGGCCTCCGGCACCGACCATCTAGGCCCAACGGCGGTGTTCAACTCGCTGAGCAAACTGCCCACCGAGTCGATTCTGGGTGGCGTGTTGCTGAACCAGAAGCTGAACCCGTCAACGCTCGAGAACCCGCGTGACCGCGAAAAACTGATGCTGATGCTGCGCACTTTCTTCGAGGCTTACCATGGCTGGCACGTGCAGTATAATATTGTGTCACGGGAAACGCTGTTGGCCGCCAAGCAACATCCTGACCAATATCGCGATTTAGTGGTACGCGTAGCTGGATATTCTGCCTTCTTTACCGCATTATCCCCAGATGCGCAGGATGACATTATCGCGCGTACCGAACATACTCTTTAACCAGTGAATCGTTGCGGTCACCCTTTGGTGGCCGCCTATCAGGCCGCTATGAATTCAAGACAACAAACCATTTTGCAGTTGGTGAATGACCGCAGGCGCATCAGCGTTGGCGAGCTGGCGCGCGCCTCTGGCGTTTCTGAGGTGACGATCCGTCAGGATCTCAATCTGTTAGAAAAACGCAGCTATCTGAAACGCGTTCACGGTTCTGCCGTTGCGCTGGAAAGCGACGACGTTGATGCCCGCATGATGTCCAACTTCACGCTTAAGCAGAAGCTGGCACAATATGCTGCATCGCTGGTCAACGATGGCGAAACCATCTTTATCGAGAGCGGTAGTGCCAACGCCTTACTAGCCCGCTATCTGGCCGAGCGCAAGCGCGTTACGCTGATCACCGTCAGCCATTACATCGCCCATCTGCTTAAAGAGACCGACTGCGATGTGATCGTACTCGGCGGCATGTATCAGAAAAAGAGTGAAACCGTGGTTGGCCCGTTAACCCGCCTGTGTATCCAGCAGGTGCACTTCAGCAAGGCGTTTATCGGGGTGGATGGCTATCACGCGGAAACCGGCTTCACCGGCCGGGATATGATGCGTGCCGACGTGGTCAATGCGGTATTAGCCAAAGGCGTAGAGAACATTGTGCTGACCGACTCGTCAAAATTTGGCCAGATCCAACCTAATCCATTGGAACCAATGAGCCAGATTGGGCGGGTGATCACCGATTCACGTATCGCCAACGACTACCAGCAATTGCTCAAACGGCAAGGTATCAAGTTGGATCTGGTTAACGAATAACGGCTACGGGGCCCTTCGGCCCCGTGGTAAGGTTACTGCCCGTAGTAGGCATGCGCACCGTGCTTGCGCAGATAGTGCTTGTCCAGCAGGGTCTGCTGCATATTGCCCAACCCAGGCGCTAACTGGCGCGAGAAGATCCCCATATAAGCCAACTCTTCCAATACGACGGCATTATGTACAGCGCTGTCAGCGTCTTTGCCCCAGGCAAATGGGCCATGGGAATGCACCAGCACCGCCGGTATCTGGGCAGCATCCAACCCGCGCTCTTTGAAGGTTTCGACGATCACCTGCCCGGTTTCCCATTCATAACGGCCGTTGATCTCTTCGTCCCGCATTAGCCTGGTACAGGGAATATCACCATAGAAGTAGTCTGCATGTGTCGTTCCCCACGCCGGGATCGCTAACCCGGCCTGTGCCCAAATGGTGGCATGGCGCGAGTGGGTGTGAACGATCCCACCCGCGTCAGCAAAGTTCAGGTACAGTACCCGGTGGGTATCCGTATCGGAAGAAGGCTTTTTACTCCCCTCCACCACCTTGCCGCTCTCCAGTTCCACCACCACCATATCGTCACGGGTCATGGCATCATACTCAACGCCGGAAGGTTTGATCACCATCAGCCCCTGCTGGCGGTCTACGGCGCTGACATTGCCCCAGGTAAAGGTCACCAGATGATGGCGCGGAAGTTGAAGGTTGGCTTCCAGCACCTGTTGTTTCAGTTCGTTGAGCATGATCTTGTCCTTGTGGCTTGGTCTGCGACTATTGTCAGCAGGCATGCCACTGGGCGGTATGGGATAGATCGCTAAAGACCACGTAGAGTTCTGCTGGATACACAAAGATGTGTGCCGGCTGATTCGGAATAATCGCCTGCCGACCCGGGCTAAATTAAGACTATTTCCCTATTTATCCCCCGTCAGAGATTTATACTGAAACAAGGCGAAAAAACCGCCCTGATTTTTTAATTGCCCTATTTTGTGCAATAAATGCCATTTTTTATTTCAAGGTTGTCTGGAAGGCAGCGCCAGGCCAGTTTGCTGATTACTGCCTATACTAAAGCTGTACTAAGCCAGCAAAGTAGTTCCATATAGCCGATGCTAAGGAGAACTCATTATGATCATTAATCAACGTTTTGCCACCGCCGCCGTGGTGATTACCCTGGCCCTGTCGCTGAGTGCCTGTTCGAATATGTCTAAACGTGACCGCAACACGGCGATTGGTGCCGGTGCAGGTGCGGTAGGTGGTGCAGTGCTGACTAACGGTAGCGCGTTGGGGACCGTCGGCGGTGCCGCTGTTGGTGGCATCATCGGTCACCAGGTGAGCAAATAAGCCACGGCTTGCCGATACCTCTGCCAATAGGCTAGCAAAAGCTTTACGCTTTGACGTCTAATCGAAAATACTTTCAGGTCTATTCACACGTTGTTTTTACGAGCGCTGCCGCAGTAACCTCACTACGGCAGCGTTTATCCGTATGATTAACCACCAGCCAGTTTTACCTTCATCCCCTTGGCTTCCAACAGTTGCTTAAGCAGGTCCCGTTTGTCGCCCTGGATCTCGATCACGCCATCCTTCACCGAGCCGCCACAGCCGCATTTCTTTTTCAGTTCAGCAGCCAGTTTATCCAGTGCCGCATCATCCAGATCGACACCGGTGATCAGGCAAACCCCCTTGCCTTTTCTGCCGCTGGTCTGGCGTTGAATACGCACGATGCCATCGCCTTTGGCGCGCTCTGGCTTGACTTCTTCCTGCTTGATACGCCCGCTGTCGGTGGAGTACACCAGGCGGCTATTATCATCATTCATGCTGGGTTCCTTACGCCAATGAGGCTCGAATAGCGCTGAGCGCTGCCGCTGGATCGGCGGATTGCGTAATCGGACGGCCAATCACCATATAATCAACTCCAGCGGCCAGGGCCTGCACCGGCGTCATTACGCGGCGCTGGTCGCCAGCGGCACTGCCTTCAGGGCGAATACCTGGAGTAACCAGTTGGAACTGATTGCCACAGGCAGCTTTCAGGCGTGAAGCTTCCTGTGCAGAACAGACCACGCCGTCCAGGCCACAATCTCGCGTCAGGCGAGCCAATCTTTCCGCCTGCTCTGCCGGGCTGAGTTCGATACCAATAGCGCGCAGATCTTCCGCCTCCATACTGGTGAGAACGGTTACGGCAATCAATAGCGGTGCATCCGCGCCATAAGGCAGCAGCGCCTCTTTGGCCGCGTTCATCATGCGAGCACCACCGCTGGCATGTACGTTCACCATCCATACGCCCAACTCCGCCGCAGCGGCTACGGCATGTGCCGTGGTGTTAGGAATATCGTGGAATTTCAAATCGAGGAAAACCTCAAATCCGCGCTGATGCAGATCGCGAACGATCTCAGGCCCGAACAGGGTGAACATCTCTTTACCCACTTTTAGCCGACAATCTTGCGGATCGATGCGGTCGGCAAAGGCCAATGCGGCGGAACGGTCAGCGTAATCCAATGCCACGATGATGGGCGATGATTTTAAGTCATTGTTATTTGAATTATTTTCAGACTTCATAGCTTCTACCTTGTGTGAAATGGACATGATGAGTAAGCCGCCAGCAAAACTGACCGCCGCATTCTACATGCCAGACAGCGGAAATCCCAGTCACGCAACCCGTTGCCGTTACGTAATGTTAACGCAGCGTTGGTCATCGACTGTCAATAACCCCCTACGCCCTTAACTCAGGGTGAGTAAAACGCGGTAAAGAAGCGTAAATTGTTAATCAAATAATTTGATTAACATACTCAAGCCTATCCGATTTCATCCGTTTATAAATGCTCTATTATTCAAGACATCGAAAGCGGAAACACTTTCACCCTCAAAACTAAATTGGAGATACTCATGAAAGGCATCAAATATTTTGCAGCAGCTACCGTTCTGGCCCTAACCTCATTTGCCAGCGTTGCCGCTGAGCCGGTCAGCCAGCAACAGGCACAGAAACTGACAGAAGTTGGCGTAGTTTCTGCTGGTGGAGCCACCACATTGAGCAGCCTGGAAGCCAAACTGGCGGCCAAAGCCGAAGCCCAAGGCGCTAGCAGCTACCGCATTGTCGCCGCCGGTGGTAACAACATGCTGCATGGCAACGCGGTTATCTATAAATAAGTTCGAGCCACCCTCTAGATTATCTGAACGGGCGCTGCATTCGGCGCCCATCCTCTACGACACCACACCTCACCTGTTTTTATTCTGGTACCAACTTGCGGCAGACATTCAGTACCAATTGCCGCAGCCAACGATGAGCCGGATCCGCCTCGGCACGTGGGTGCCACAGCTGCGATATCGTAATCGGGCTGGTGGTTACCGGCAGTTCAAAAGCCCAGAGTGTCGCTACGCCCCCATCAATATTGGTCACCGGTTGATTGATCAGGAATGAGGCAGGCACCAACGCCACCAGATCAGATTCCTGAGCTACGGCCAAGGCAGCTGGAAAACTCGGCACCATGGCGGCAATGTTGCGCCGCAAACCTAGTTCAGCCAATGCTTCGTCTACCGGCCCATAGGTGTGCTCCCGTCGGGAAGCGACAACGTGGCCCAAAGCGGCATACTGGCTGGCCGTCACCTCGAATTCCCGCGTCAGCGGATGCCCCGCTCTTACCACGCCAACGAAGCGATCCCTGAACAGCGCCTGCAGGCGTATTTCCGGCCCCATGGTTCCCAAAACACCAATCTCAAGATCGACCAGACCTTCACGCAGATGCTTTGAGGTTTTCTCTGGCTTGGGCGAAAAACGCAGGCGCACTAAAGGCGCTGCCTTCGCCGCGGCCGCAATCAGTGAAGCTCCAAATGCCTCCACAAACCCCTCATTGGCACGAATAATAAAAAGTTCGCTCCAACGTGGCGAGGTTCAATTCTGTGGCTGAAGGACGCAGCACCGAACGCGCCGCAAATACGGCATTTTGCGTGCGTTCACGAAGCTCCTCGGCATATGGCGTCAACACCATGTGCCGCCCGGCGCGCACCAACAAGGGATCTTCGGTAACGGTGCGTAGCCGGGTGAGCGTGCGGCTCATGGCCGAAGCGCTTAAACCAAGACGACGCGCAGCACCAGCCACGCTGACTTCAGCAAGCAACGCATCAAGGGCGATGAGTAAATTGAGATCGGGTTCAGTCATGGCTCATAGTATCTCGACCAGAAAAATGAGGAAAGCGTGGCGCGTTTGTATAGCTCACTTATGTTACAAATTTATTAAATTTTTATTACACACTAGACAGATCTGCACGGCTGACTTAGCTTGATGGTAACCTCCCGCGTAAAAGGCAGCAAAATGAGCGAGATATCGACACTTACCATCAAGATCCCTCTGGCACTGAAAGAGCAAATCAAGGCGATTGCCTTGGAAAACCAGCTTTCATTGAGTGCGGAGGTTTGCCAACGGCTGGAACATAGCTTCGAAGTCCCGGCCAAAGCCAACAAGAAAGTGGCTCCGTTGCATCATGACGATATTGATAATCAAGGTACCGAAGAGGAAGTTGAACAACCTCTTAGCCAGAAAGAGCTGAAGAAGCTGCGCCAACTGCTGAAAGGCGGCGCGAAAGGCAGCAAGAAAAAATAAGGCTAAATGAATTTGTAGGCGATGAGCATTAACTCAGTGCTACCCCTCTCCCACAGGGAGAGGGAACCGACCGAGTTGGGATGAGGCGCAATTATTGCCCATCTAGCCCGCGTATAGGTTTAACCGAAGACCAGGCCCGGCACGAAGGGCAATGCCAGTAAAGTGAATGGGCGGTAAAGCCGCATTTGTGGCAGCGGTAGCGTGGTTTGGTGCGGATCTGCTCGCCCACCATATCCCGCAGCAACAGCAGGCTTTCTTTGGCGCGCCCGTCTTCTGCATCAGCCAGATGATAATCCATCAGGCGATAAAACACGCGCATGGTCGGATGGCGCTGCAACTGGCGATTGATATACACCTGCACCACATCGCTCCCTTCCTTCTGCTCGATCACTTCCGCCAGCATCAATTCCGCCGTGGCACCGGTATTCTCCGCCACACAACGTTTGAGGAAGTCTGCCCAGTCTTGCTCTTGTTGAGGCAAGTGCTGGTAGCATTCCTGCAGCATCGGCAACGCTTCACTGACCAACTCCTTGTCTTGATCCAATACGCGCGTCAGCGTTTCTATCGCCTTGGCATACTCCTCTTGCGCCATGAAGATACGCCCAACCATGATCGACACGCGAGCGCACTGTTTATCCGCCGAGGCCGCGCGCTTGAGCAGGCTCATCGCCTTATCCAGATCGTCGCTGCCCATCGCCTGCAGGGCCAGCTCACAATAAAAATGTGCGATCTCGACGCGCTGCTTTTCCTTACCCAGCTTGACCAGTTTTTCTGCAACTTCGATGGCTTTCTGCCAGTCGCTGGTGGCCTGGTGGATCACCAGTAATTGCTGCAGCGCGGAAACACGGAAGTCTTCTTCATTGATTAACTGGCTGAACATGTCTTCGGCGCGGTCATACAACCCGGCGGCCATATAGTCACGCCCCAGTTGCTGTATCGCCAGCAGACGCTGTTCGAAGGTTAGAGAAGCGCTTTCCATCAAGGCCTGATGGATGCGGATGGCGCGATCGACCTCACCACGAGAACGGAACAGATTGCCCAATGTCAGATGGGCTTCAACGGTATTGCTGTCCTCTTTCAACATGTCGAGAAACAGATCGACCGCTTTGTCCTGCTGGTTGGAAAGCAGGAAGTTAACCCCAGCCACGTATTCACGCGACAGGCGGTTGGCTTCCTGTTGTTTATCCTGCTGAGCACTTCTGCGCCCCATGTACCAACCGTACGCGGCAGCTACAGGCAGCAACAGAAACAGCAGCTCTAACATAACAGGTTATTCCTTGCTGACTGCGGGCAACGGTGCCGGCTCGACAGGTGCTTCGAGTTGCAGTTCCAGCCTTTTGATTTTCCGCTCTGCACGCCCAAGAGCGATACGTGTGCGCAGATAAAATAACCCACAAATAATCCAACCCAGCACAAAGCCAGCACCAAACAGGGTGGCCAACAGGGTTGATACCGGATATTCGCCCTGAGCAACCAAATAGTTAAACGTCACCACCTGGTCGTTATGCGCGCCCAGCGTGACTGAAGCCACGAATATCACCAGAACCAATAAAAAAATCAGTAAATATTTCACATTCTTTCCCGCAATGCCGAGTGAATCGGATGAACTCTACCCTCAAGGCCACAAACCGGAACCCAATACAGGGTTTGCAGCCCACGGGTAATTGCCGCTAAGTGGCGTCCCTATGACTTAAGTTAGCATTTCCCGTCGTAGCAGGGAAACCCTGGCAGACGATAAAACCGTAGATCTGCTGGGATATTCAGCAAGAAATGCAGCGCCTGAGCAAATTAATGAGAAAGCTTCTCAAAAACACGGGTTTGATAAGATATGGGGGCGAAAGAACAGATTGCAATGCAGGGTAAAAACCAGCGTTGACGCGGCCCCGAGTTGGAGCCGCGATTGGTGACAACGTCACGATAAATTTTCATCACCTTCCGTGCGAAATCACTTATCGCGTTCCCGCTCGCCGATTTCCTGCTGCTCCTGCGGGGGAATGGTGAGTGGCCCAAACCAACGCTGAGTCAGCCAACTTGCCAGGGTAACCAGCAGCCAGCTAATGACAATCGCCATCGCCAGATCCCGCGGCCAATGCATGCCGAGCATCAGGCGGCTTCCCATCACGCCAAATGCCCAAACCATCAGTACCGCTACGGTTTTAAAGTGCCTCCGTGGCCACAGTAACCCGACCCCCAGCAATGCCCACGTAGCGGCAAACATCGTGTGGCCTGAAGGGAACGAAAAGCCGGTCTCAAACTGCCAGTGTTTGCTCAGCCATTCAGGCACCAGCGCCTGGCCCTGCAACTGCTCTTTGACCAAGGCGCTACGCTGCTTTCTGTCCAACGAGTAGAAGTATTTTTCATCAATCTGATGGGTCGACTCCAGCCATATGACAAACGGCCGAGGTGCCTGCACCTGCTCTTTGATGGCGGATTTGACCGCCTGACCAATTCCGACTGCCGCAGACAGCAGGATGAACAACCCCACCGCCGCTTTCAGCCGAAAGCGTAAACACCACAGAAACCAGGCCGACAGCATCAGGCTGGTAAGGATCCCCCAGGGCGCAGTGACAGTTTCCGTCACCCAGAACAGCGCTTTTAACAGGCCGTCATTACCGCCGGGTTGCCAGTGCCAGCCAAAAAGCCAGACCGCGAGGGGCAACAACATCAGCACAATCGCTCCGCCCGCCGTGCGTTTTGCTATCTTTAACATCCCATTATCCTTCCGCTGTGGTTAACCCGCAGTGTAACAATCTTGCTAACCCAGCAAAACAAGAGAAATTAGGCAGATAACTCACCTATTGTAGCAATAGGGGCGGTAAAACGCCGGATGCTGCTTTGCTGAGCACCACTCGGCCAGAAGTTATGGCAAAATAGCCACTAATGTATGAAATAGCGATCGTCGCCGTCTGTTTTAATGCTGGTCAGTCCCCTGTTCCAGTCGTAGGATGCACGCAGCGATTTGACAGGTAGTGTTTTTGGAGAGTGACATGCAGCTTAAACGTGTGGCGGAAGCCAAACTGCCAACACCATGGGGTGATTTTCTGATGGTGGGGTTCGAAGAACTGGCCACCGGGCACGATCATCTGGCACTGGTTTTCGGCGATATTACCGGCGAAACACCGGTCCTCTCACGGGTTCATTCCGAATGTCTGACCGGTGATGCGCTGTTCAGCCTGCGCTGTGACTGCGGTTTTCAACTGGAAGCCGCGTTGGAACAGATCGCCGAGGAAGGCCGTGGCATTCTGCTGTACCACCGCCAGGAAGGCCGTAATATCGGTCTGTTGAACAAGATACGCGCCTATGCCTTGCAGGATAAAGGGGCGGACACGGTGGAAGCCAACCATCAGCTAGGCTTTGCCGCCGATGAGCGAGACTTCACACTGTGCTCCGATATGTTCAAACTGCTGGGGGTGGATGCGGTGCGCCTGCTGACCAATAATCCGAAGAAGGTCAAGATCCTGAGCGAAGCGGGCATTAATATCTCCGAGCGCGTGCCATTGATCGTTGGCCGTAACCCGAAGAACGAGCGTTATCTGGCCACCAAGGCCGCTAAAATGGGCCACTTGCTGGACAAAAAATAGCAACAAGGGCGCCTTTTGGCGCCCTTGTTCTCTCTACAGCATTTTACGGATAACGTAGTGCAGAATGCCGTCGTTCTGGTAATAAGTCAGCTCATTGCCGGTATCAATGCGGCAACGGGTATTCACCACCACCTTCCGGCCATCGGCATAGGTGATATTAACCGGAACCGTCTGGCCGGGTTGCAACGCCTGCAAACCACTCACGTCAATCAGTTCCTCCCCCGTCAAACCCAGCGTTTTGCGCGTTATTCCCTGCGGGAATTCCAGCGGCAAGATGCCCATACCGATCAGGTTGGAACGGTGGATACGCTCAAAGGATTCCGCGATCACCACTCGTACCCCCAATAAACGAGGGCCTTTGGCTGCCCAGTCGCGGCTGGAGCCGGAGCCATACTCTTTACCGGCGATCACCGCCAGTGGCACCTGCTCCTGCTGATACTGCATGGCGGCATCATAGATCGCCATCTGATTCTGCGAAGGCAGATGGCGGGTATACCCCCCCTCCACGCCCGGAACCATTTCGTTACGGATACGGATGTTGGCGAAGGTGCCCCGCATCATCACTTCGTGGTTACCGCGGCGCGAACCGTAAGAGTTGAACTCTTTCACCTCGACACCACGCTCGCTCAGATAACGCCCCGCCGGGCTGTCGCGCTTGATGTTACCCGCAGGCGAGATATGGTCAGTGGTCACCGAGTCTGCCAGGATTGCCAGAATACGTGCGCCGTGAATATCCTGCACCGGGTCCGGTTGCGCTTTCATGGTACTGAAGAATGGTGGATGGCGAATATAGGTAGAATCGGCTTGCCATTCGTAGGTCGCGGAACCGGTCACCTGGATCGCTTGCCAACTGGCATCGCCATCAAACACTGCACCATATTCCTTATGGAACATTTCGGTGCTGACTTCTGCTACGGCTTGGGCAATCTCCTGGCTGGTAGGCCAGATATCCTTCAGATAGACCGGTTTGCCGTCGTGGCCTTCGCCCAACGCATCTTTGGTCAGATCAACCTTCATGTTACCTGCCAGCGCATAGGCAACCACCAGTGGCGGCGAAGCAAGCCAGTTGGTTTTTACCAACGGATGGATGCGCCCTTCAAAGTTACGGTTACCGGACAGCACGGCCCCTACGGTGAGATCCCCTTCCTTGATCGCCTGCTCAATCGGTTCAGGCAACGGGCCAGAGTTACCAATACAGGTCGTACAACCGTAGCCAACCAGGTTAAAGCCCAATTGCTCCAGGTATGGCGTCAGTTTGGCGCGATCGAAGTATTCGGTCACCACTTTGGAACCCGGTGCCAGTGAGGTTTTTACCCAAGGTTTAGTCTTCAAGCCCTTTTCAACGGCCTTTTTGGCCAACAGGCCAGCGGCCATCATCACGCTCGGGTTGGAGGTATTGGTACAGGAGGTAATGGCTGCGATCACCACCGCGCCGGTATTTAGCTCCAGGTTTTTGCCACCCAGCGTGAAGCTTTTCACTTCCTGCTTATCTTTCTGACCGCCAATTTCCAACTCGGTCGCGGCGGTGAATGCTGTTGGCACCTGCGGCAGCGCGACGCGGTCCTGCGGGCGTTTCGGCCCTGCCAGGCTTGCCTCAACCGTTGACATATCCAGCGACAGCGTGCTGGTAAACACCGGTTCATCGCCTGGATTACGCCACATCCCCTGAGCCTTGGCATAGGCTTCCACCAATGCGATCTGCTCAGCGCTACGACCACTTAACTGCAGGTAGCCCAGCGTCACGTCATCCACCGGGAAGAAGCCACAGGTTGCCCCGAACTCTGGCGACATGTTGGCAATGGTTGCCCGGTCTGCCAACGGCAAATCAGCCAACCCATCACCATAAAATTCAACAAACTTACCGACGACGCCGTGCTTACGCAGCATTTGGGTAACGGTGAGCACCAAGTCGGTGGCTGTAATACCCTCGGATAACTTACCGCTGAGTTTAAAGCCCACCACATCCGGGATCAGCATGGAGACCGGCTGGCCCAACATGGCAGCTTCGGCCTCAATACCGCCAACGCCCCAGCCCAGAATACCAAGGCCGTTAATCATGGTGGTGTGGGAGTCGGTCCCCACCAGGGTATCGGGGTAAGCGATGCGTTGGCCGTTCTCTTCGGTATGCCAAACGGTTTGCCCCAGATACTCCAGGTTCACCTGATGGCAGATGCCGGTGCCGGGTGGCACCACGCGGAAGCGGTTGAAGGCCTTTTGCCCCCAGCGCAGGAAGGTGTAGCGCTCGTGGTTGCGCTCCATTTCGATGCGCACGTTTTCGCCAAAGGCGTCATCGTCACCAAACTCATCGACGGTAACCGAGTGGTCAATGACCAGATCGACCGGTGACAGCGGATTCACCTGATCGACTTTCCCGCCCAGGCGCAGAACGGCCTCTCGCATTGCCGCCAAATCCACCACGGCAGGCACGCCGGTGAAGTCCTGCATCAGCACCCGCGCCGGGCGATAAGCAATTTCACGATCGGCATGACCGGTTTGCAACCAGCCTACGATCGCCTTCAGATCGTCAACCTGTACCGTATCACCATCCACATGGCGCAACAGGTTTTCCAGTAACACTTTCATCGATTTCGGCAGCCGGTCAATATCCCCTAACTGTCTGGCCGCCAGTGGCAAACTGTAATAGTGATACTCACTACCCAGTGCTACCAGCTTATCCATACTCGTTTTGCGAAGATCGGACGACATAGCTCCTCCATTTTTTATTATGTCAAACCAGGGTGATTTCTGAGGTGTTATTTAAAGATAACACAAACGCCATGTAACGTTTTGATAACAACACGTATTAATCATAACGATAGGCAGGAGTAATCAAAGGCAGGAAGCTACTGGTAGGTCAATGAGTTAGCAGGTATCAGACAATAAAAAACCGCCCGTCGGCGGTTTAAATGGTGTAATGAGGTTCAAGTTAACGGCCTATTTGGTCGGCAGTTTGATGTCCTTGAACATCGCTTCAATCTCGTCATTGGTACGTAAAGCCACGGCGGTATCGACCACGTCGCGCGTCAGATGCGGTGCGAAACGCTGGATAAAGTCGTACATATAGCTGCGCAGGAAGGTGCTGCGGCGGAAACCGATTTTGGTGGTGCTATAGGTGAAGATATCGCGGGCATCCACCATCACCAAATCCGGATCCTGCACCGGATCGACCGCCATGCTGGCGATCACGCCAACACCCAGCCCCAGGCGTACATAAGTTTTGATGACGTCAGCATCGGTAGCGGTAAACACGATACGTGGCGTCAACCCCGCCCGGTTAAACGCGGTATCCAGCTCTGAGCGCCCGGTAAAGCCGAAGGTATAGGTGACGATAGGATACTCGGCCAGCTCTTCAATGGTGATATGGCTCTTGCCCGCCAAAGGATGATCGGGCTTCACTACTACCGCCCGGTTCCAGTGGTAGCACGGCAGCATGATTAAATCGTCATACAGGTGCAGCGCTTCGGTAGCGATGGCAAAGTCTGCCGAGCCTTTGGAAACCGCTTCGGCAATCTGCGTTGGCGAACCCTGGTGCATATGCAGCGACACACGCGGATAACGCTCGATAAAGCCTTTGATCACATTGGGCAAGGCATAGCGTGCCTGGGTATGGGTGGTTGCCACATACAGCGAACCTTTGTCCGGGTAAGTATGTTCCCCCGCAACGGCCTTAATGGCCTCCACTTTGGACAGCACTTCGCGAGCAATGCGGATAATTTCCTGGCCAGCAGGCGTCACCTGGGTAAGGTGCTTGCCGCTACGGGCGAAAATCTGGATACCTAGCTCATCCTCCAGCATCCTCACCTGCTTGCTGATACCCGGTTGCGAGGTATAGAGACCTTCAGCCGTGGAAGAGACGTTGAGGTTATGATTCACCACTTCTACGATGTAACGAAGCTGCTGCAATTTCATATTTGAATACCATCCTAGGTTAAAACACTGCGGCCTGCCGCAGCCAGGTATCTCGGTGTTGTCCCGGTATGCTTAATTCTCACAAGCCTTAAACACAGTGATTTCGCCCAGATGCTGATGAAAACGCCGTTGCTAATAAGCTTTAATCATAAAAAACGTTTTTATATAACCATTATATCATGTCGCGCCACCAAGTATAGAGCCGCTTCACAAGATGATAACGATCTTTTCGCATGATTATCAACGCCGAACCTTGCCGATAAAAATAAGAAAAAGCAGAGAAGAATAGATCCGCCAGCCGATTTTCGCCAATAAAAAACCAGCTCACTGAGCTGGTTTTTTGCTGTTGCCTTGCGCCTGGGTTACTTCTTGCCTTCAACCCATTTGCCATCAACGAAGAATGCGGACCAAGCGGTGGCCTTGCCGTCTTTCTCTGATGAGACATACTGCTGCTTGGTTTTACGGCTGAAGCGCACCATCGTCTTGTTGCCTTCCGGATCGGCCACCGGCGCATCGGCCAGATAGCGCAACTTCTCCGGCAAACGATCTTTGAAGCGCAGCAACTCTTCCACTAACGGCGCACGGGTTTCACGCGATTTAGGGAAGGTGTTGGCCGCAAGGAACACGCCTGCTGCCCCATCACGCAACACAAAGTAGGCGTCCGATTTCTCGCACGGCAACTCTGGCAGCGGGACCGGATCCTCTTTCGGTGGAGCAACTTCACCGCTGCGCAGGATCTTACGGGTGTTCTTGCAGTTTTCGTTGGTACAGCCCATGTACTTTCCAAAGCGCCCCATTTTCAGGTGCATTTCGGAACCACACTTCTCACACTCAACGATCGGGCCGTCGTAACCTTTCAGGCGGAATTCGCCCTGCTCGATTTCGTAGCCGTCACAGGCCGGGTTGTTACCGCACACGTGCAGCTTGCGCTGGTTGTCGATCAGGTAGCTGTCCATCGCGGTGCCGCACTTCTGGCAGCGCTTACGGGCACGCAGGGCGTTGGTTTCTGCATCATCCCCTTCGAGGATGTTCAGCACTTCCGCTTCCGGCACCAGGTTGATGGTGGTTTTACAGCGCTCTTTCGGCGTCAACGCATAACCGGAACAACCAAGGAACACGCCGGTACTGGCAGTGCGGATACCCATTTTGCGGCCACAGGTCGGGCAGTCAATGCTGGTCATCACCATCTGATTTGGGCGCATGCCGCCCTCTTCAGGATCCTTCTCGGCGGTTTCCAACTGCTCGCTGAATTCGGCAAAGAATTCGTCCAACACCGCTTTCCATTCCGCCTGGTTGTTGGCGACCTGGTCCAGGCCATTTTCCATGCGTGCAGTGAAGTCGTAATTCATCAGCTCACGGAAGTTTTCTTCCAGGCGATCGGTGACGATCTCACCCATTTTTTCTGCGTAGAACCGGCGACTCTCTACCCGCACATAACCACGATCCTGAATGGTCGAGATGATCGAGGCATAGGTAGATGGACGGCCGATTCCGCGTTTTTCCAACTCTTTAACCAGCGAAGCTTCACTGTAACGTGCCGGTGGCTTGGTAAAGTGCTGGCTCGGGATCAGCTTTTGCAGATCCAGCTCGCTGCCCACTTCGACAAACGGCAAGGTGCGATCTTCATCACCCTTACGCAGCGCAGGCATCACTTTAGTCCAGCCATCGAAACGCAGCGTACGGCCTTTGGCACGCAGCAGGAAATCGTCGGCTTTCACCGTCAGCGTGGTGGAGTCATATTGCGCCGGTGTCATCTGACAGGCGACGAACTGACGCCAGATCAGCTGATACAGTTTCTGCGCATCCGCTTCCATATCCTTCAGCTGTTCAGCCAATACGCTGACATCGGAAGGACGGATCGCTTCGTGCGCTTCCTGGGAGTTTTCTTTGCTGCTGTATTGGTTAGGCGCCTTCGGCAGGTACTTGTCACCGAAGTTGTCACCGATATAACCACGCACCATGTTGACCGCGTCCTGGCTCAGGTTGGTGGAGTCGGTACGCATGTAGGTGATATGACCGGCTTCATACAGACGCTGCGCCATCATCATGGTTTTCTTCACGCCGAAGCTCAGGCGGGTACTGGCAGCCTGTTGCAGCGTGGAGGTGATGAACGGTGCACCCGGTTTGCTGCTGGTTGGCTTGTCTTCGCGGTCCAGCACCGTATAACGGGCTTTTTCCAGCAGGTTAAGCGCGGCATGAGTCTGCTCACGGTTAACCGGTTTGAACGGCTTATCGTGGGCGTGGGTGACTTCCATCTGCAGCGCAATTTCGCCTTTCGCCAGCAGATCGGCATGCAGTTCCCAGTATTCTTCGGGTACGAATGCCTTGATGTCGCGCTCACGCTCCACCACCAGCCGTACCGCAACGGACTGCACCCGGCCAGCGGACAAGCCACGGGCAATTTTTTTCCACAGCAGTGGCGACACCATATAGCCCACCACGCGGTCCATAAAGCGACGCGCCTGCTGTGCATTGACACGATCGATATTCAGCTCGCCTGGCGCTTGGAACGCCTGCTGGATCGCGTTTTTGGTGATTTCGTTAAACACCACGCGGCTAAAGCGCTTGTCGTCTCCACCGATCACTTCCCGCAGGTGCCAGGCGATGGCTTCCCCTTCGCGGTCAAGGTCGGTTGCGAGGTAAATGTGGTCAGCATTTTCGGCTAACGACTTTAACTCGGCGACCACTTTTTCCTTACCGGGCAAAATCTCATATTGCGCTTCCCACCCGTGGTAAGGATCGACGCCCATGCGATTGACCAGCGCGGTCTTTTCATCTTTCTTGACTTTCTTTTTGGCTTTGTCTTTGGTTTTGTCTTCGGTTGACTCAGCGCTCTTTTTGCTAGCTGAGCCACTGGTCGGCAAATCACGGATATGACCGACGCTGGACTTCACCACGTAGTCATTACCTAAATATTTATTAATAGTTTTGGCTTTTGCCGGGGACTCAACTATTACGAGAGCTTTGCCCATAATTACCTTTACCTGAATTTAATACTTCTAAAAAGAAGCCATTTGTCTCGCCGTACCGCGGCAATTCGTATCTCTTATTTATATTGCGGTACTCTGGCAAGAGATCAACCTGTTTTTTTCTAATGGTTGCCTAACTGGTCAACCTGAACGCATTTAGCCAGCCTAACCTGTTCACGCCGAACCCCAGAGGCCAGGCCAGCTATGACCTGCGTTGAGCGTAAACAAATCCTTCCACCGGAAGCCGCAAAATCCCACACTCTACCTGATAACAAACGCGACGCAACTTAATTAGCGCGGAAAATCTCATTTCGCCATGGCGGGCCAAATCACTGGCCGTCCAGACGGCAATTAAACCTTAGCTGGTTTGCGGACAAACGCGAACCCGCGCTAGAATACGTTCAGAATTTTCGCTTGCAGGAGAAATAAATGCGTAACAATACTCAACCCATCGAACGAGCAGATCTGCTTACTGAAGCAAATAACATCATCCGCCAACACGAAGATTATATGCACGGCATGGTGGCCACCGACGTTGAGCAGAAAGGCAGCGTGTTGGTTTTCCGCGGCGAGTTTTTTTTAGATCCCGAGGGTCTGCCAACCGCAAAAACCACCGCCGTATTTAATATGTTTAAGCACCTGGCCCATGTGCTTTCCGAGAAATATCATCTGGTGGATTAACCATTAAAAACGGGGCCATCTGGCCCCGTGTAAACATAGCCTTGCTGGCTTACAACAGCGGTTTTTCGCCGCGTTGCCACCAGCGCAACAGCAGACGATCGGCGCTCTCTGCCGCACTGCTGGTAAAGCGATCGATGAAGCGTTTACGGCGAGCATAACGCACCCCCACCACCTCATGGTTTTCCATCTCGGCAATCAACAGATCGTCACTGGTGCCGACCGCGTCAACCAGCCCTTTATCTTTCGCCTGAGTGCCATACCAATGCTCACCGGTCGCGACCTCTTCGATAGCCAATGAAGGGCGTTGCTGATGAACAAACTGTTTGAACAACTCGTGAGTTTCGTTCAGATCTTCACGGAATTTTTCCCGCCCTTGTTCGGTATTCTCACCAAACAGGGTCAAGGTGCGTTTGAACTGGCCAGCGGTGTGCAATTCCACATCGATGTTGCTCTTTTGCAGCAGGCGATGGAAGTTGGGGATCTGCGCAACCACGCCGATCGACCCAATGATGGCAAACGGGGCTGCCACAATGCGGTCGGCCACGCAGGCCATCATGTAGCCGCCGCTAGCCGCGACCTTATCCACCGCCACCGTCAGGCGGATACCGCCCTTGCGCAGGCGCTCCAGCTGCGACGCTGCCAGGCCATAGCCGTGTACCACCCCACCAGGGCTCTCCAAACGTAGCAGCACTTCGTCCTTGGCCGTAGCTACCGCCAATACGGCAGAGATCTCTTCGCGCAGTGAGCTGACCTCATGGGCATCCATGCTTCCCTTGAAGTCCAGCACATACAGGCAAGGTTTGACTGCCTCTACCGCACCGGCCTTGGCACGCTGTTTTTTCAGCTTGTCGTCGGCCTTGTTCTGCTTTTTGAATTGCTTGCTCCAGGCCTTCTGCTCTGCCGCCCCCATGCGGGCAAGGCGCATTTCCCGTTGCATTTCACGATATTGCTCACCCAGGTCGGTAAGCTGTAGTTCCCCTTTCTGCTGGCTCTTGCGCTGCCCAAGGCTCACCGCCAGCAACGCCAGCGCGGCAATAGCAATCACCACCGTGGCAACTTTGGCCAGGAAAAGGCCATAAACAGATATAAACTCCACAGATACCGCCTTTATTTACAGTTTGTTAGTTGAGCGGGAGCAGCATGCAGCGCCCCTACCTACTTTTTAGCAAATGGCACCACGGCTGTCGCGCCTAAATGAAAATTCAGATTGGTGATCATGCGGTGCACCTCCGTGCTATGGAGTTACCCGCAGCGGTAACCAAGCCGCTATTGTACCGTTTTTGTTACAAAAGAATGCCGTTTCTGTAGGTTACTCATTGAAAATGCGATCCATTTCAGGCATATAACAGACATTATTCATCAAATTACTGACAAAAATTCGCAGCGGATCGCCATTGTGGTTGAGCAACTCTGCTCCTACCCGCGATCCGCAATCCACCCAAGCTCCCAGCCATAGCGCGGGAGCCGCCAACCAGGCGCGAGGAACTATTGTGCATTACCAACCTAAGCAGGATCTGCTCGAACAACGAATTATTCTGGTGACCGGGGCGGGCGACGGCATTGGCCGTGAAGCGGCGCTGACTTACGCTCGTTACGGCGCACAGTTGGTGCTGCTTGGCCGCACGGAAAGCAAATTGCAGGCCGTTCAGGCTGAAATTGCCGCCATCTCCAGCGCCCCGACGCATATCGTTACGCTGGATTTGTTACACACCACGCCAGAGCAGTGCCAAACCCTGGCGGAGGACTTGGCCACCAAGGTGCCACGCTTGGACGGCGTATTGCAAAACGCCGGTCTGTTGGGCGATATCGCCCCAATGGCCGAGCTTTCGATGACCATGTGGAACGAAGTGATGCAGGTCAACGTGAATGCCACCTTCATGCTTACCCAGGCGCTGCTGCCGTTGCTGCTAAAATCAAATGCGGGCTCGTTGGTATTCACCAGCTCCAGCGTTGGCCGCACCGGCCGTGCCGGCTGGGGGGCCTATGCCGTTTCCAAGTTTGCTACCGAGGGGATGATGCAGGTATTGGCCGATGAGTATAAAAACCGTAACTTGCGGGTAAATTGCATCAATCCTGGCGGAACTCGCACCAAAATGCGTGCATCTGCTTTCCCACAGGAAGATAAAAACAAGCTGAAAACACCGGCCGATATCATGCCACTCTATCTGTATCTGATGGGCGATGACAGCCGCCGTAAAACCGGCATGAGCTTCGATGCTCAGCCCAACCGTAAACCCGGCGCCGCCGAATAAGGAAGCTTTTAACATGGCTGAAGATCGTCACCAGCAACGCCAGCAACGGCTCAAAGAACAGGTGGATGCCCGCATTGCCGCCGCGCAGGAAACGCGTGGCCTATTGCTGGTCTTTACCGGCAATGGCAAAGGCAAGACCACCGCTGCATTTGGCACCGTCACCCGCGCCGTCGGTCACGGTATGAAAGCTGGAGTGATCCAGTTCATCAAAGGCCAGTGGCCCAACGGCGAGAAAAACCTGCTGCAACAGCACGGCGTGGAATTTCAGGTGATGGCAACCGGCTTTACCTGGGAAACTCAGGATCGGGAAAGCGATACCGCCGCCTGTCAGGCCGTCTGGCAACATGGTAAGCGGATGTTGGCCGACAGCAGCCTGGATATGGTGCTGATGGACGAGTTGACCTATATGGTGAGTTACGGCTATTTAGAGCTGGCTGAGCTGCTGGAGGCGCTTGAGCAGCGTCCTGCGCACCAGACGGTGATTATCACCGGTCGTGGCTGTCATCGCGATTTGCTGGAGCTGGCGGATACCGTGACGGAGATGCGGCCAGTGAAGCACGCGTTTGAAGCGGGGATCAAGGCTCAGCAGGGCATTGACTGGTAACTGAATAATCCGTGGCCAAGCCAGAAGGCAAGGCCACGGTGATAAATTTAGCTACGCTTGGAAGACTTGGCCGGTTTACCCGGTTTGCTGCTGCCTGGTGCGCCACGACGGCTACCGGGAGCAACCTGGCTGTGACGTTTTACCGCACGGCGGATCTGGTTAGCCTTCACACGGCGACGATCGCGTTCCACCGGCAGTTTGCTGACGGTTTCCGGTTGCAGCTCCACCAGCTCACGCAGATAGTTGATCGCCTTGAGATCCAGCTCGGTATAGCCGCCACGAGGCAGGCCTTTTGGCAAATCGATATCGCCGTAACGCACGCGGATCAAACGGCTTACCTGCACACCAACGGCTTCCCACAGGCGACGTACTTCACGGTTACGGCCTTCGGTCAGCGTGACGTTGTACCACTGGTTGATGCCTTCACCACCCTGGAAGGTGATGGTACGGAATGCCGCCGGGCCATCTTCCAGTTGGACACCTTTGCTCAGTTGTTTGAGCTTTTCGTCGTCGATCTGGCCGAACACGCGCACGGCGTATTCGCGTTCAACTTCGCGGCTTGGGTGCATCAGGCGGTTAGCCAGTTCACCGTCTGTGGTAAACAGCAGCAAGCCTGAGGTATTCACGTCCAAACGCCCTACCGCTACCCAGCGAGAGCCTCGCAGTTTTGGCAGGCGATCGAAGACCGTTGGGCGACCTTCCGGATCGCTACGGGTACAGAGTTCGCCTTCCGGCTTGTAATACGCCAGCACGCGGCAAACCGCTTCTTCGGATTCTTTGATCGAGACAACATGACCGTCCAGACGAATTTTCATCCCGGCGACCACTTCAACTCGGTCGCCCAGTTTGGCGATCTTGCCGTCGACGCTGATGCGACCCGCCTCAATCATGGTTTCTATTTCACGACGCGAGCCATGGCCAGCATTCGCTAATACTTTCTGTAACTTTTCGCTCATTGAGCAACCTCTAATGTCGCCTTCACAGGCGTCGGGGGGACTTTGCCGCCACTCTCAGCAAGGAGAGGCGGCCGCAAAGATTAGCACTTGGTCAAAACCAACCGCTTATTATACAGGCTTTATCCCTCCTTGGCACTGACTTCGTCCGGCTGTTTAGCGGAAAGGCGCTGGATCGCCAGCCCCTTCACGGATCACTTCCGGAGAGGATTCAGTCAGATCGATAACCGTGGTCGGCTGCTGGCCCAGGAAACCGCCGTGGATCACCAGATCCACCTGCTTGCCAAGGTGTTCGCTGATCTCTTCCGGATCGGATTCGGCAAAATCATTGCCCGGCAACATCAGCGTAGTCGACATCATTGGCTCATTGAGCACTTCCAGCAATGCCAGAGCGATCGGGTTAGATGGCACACGCAGGCCGATGGTTTTACGCTTGTCATTCATCAGGCGACGAGGCACTTCTTTGGTCGCTTTCAGGATGAAGGTGTAATTGCCCGGCGTATTGTTCTTGATCAGGCGAAACGACGAATTGTCCACATAGGCATAGGTCGACAGCTCGGACAGATCGCGGCACATCAGCGTAAAGTTGTGGTTGCCGTCCAACTGGCGAATACGGCAAATACGCTCCAAAGCCGCCTTCTCTTCAAGTTTGCAGCCCAGCGCGTAGCCAGAGTCTGTTGGATAGACGATCACACCGCCCTTGCGCAGCACCTCTACGGCCTGATTGATCAGGCGCGGCTGCGGGTTGTCCGGGTGAATATAAAATAGCTGGCTCATCTCTAACTCCTGAAAATGATGCACGCGCAAAACAACGCCCGCGTTAAATCAATCTACTAGGTTCTGTTGGGGCAGTGGCCAATCGCGCCACACCGGTTCAACACCGCCGGGTAACCACAGTTTGCGACCCAACTCAATCCACGAACAGGGCTGATGAAAATCCGAACCCTGAGACGCCAATAATTGATAGTCCTGCGCATATTTAGCCAACACCGTACGCTCATGGGGGGCTTGCTGACACTGCGCCACCTCCATCGCATCGCCGCCATGTTCGGCAAAATAGGCCAGCAGACGCTTCAGCCATTTGGCCGTCAGATCGTAACGGCCCGGATGCGCCATCACCGCTTGACCACCGGATTGATGAATGACATCAATGGCTTGTTCTATTGTACACCACTGTGGCGGAACATAGCCGATTTTCCCTTTGGCGAGATACTTCTTGAACACCTGCGCCATGTTGGCGGCCATGCCCTGCTGCACCAGAAAACGGGCAAAATGCCCTCTGGTGACCGCTCCGTCCCCTGCCAGTTGTTGTGCTCCGGCATAGGCATCGGGAATACGCGCTTTCGCTAACCGAACGCCGATTTCTTGCGCCCGCAGATTACGGCGCTCGGTCTGTTCGATCAGCAGCTGTAACAGTGCCGGATGGGCGATATCGAGCCCCAGCCCGACAATGTGGATCTCATGGTTTTCCCACAGGGTAGAAATCTCGACGCCGTTAACCAGCTGCAAGGGCAAGGCAAGATCGGCTATCGCGGCCGCAGCCTCTGCCAATCCGTTGGTGGTGTCGTGATCGGTAATAGCCAGCACGCCAACGCGCATCTCAACGGCTCGCTGCACCAGTTGAGTCGGCGTTAAGTAACCGTCCGAAGCGGTGGTGTGGCTGTGGAGATCGTACAGGGTAAAAGCGGAGGATTGTGGGCTGCTGTCTGTCAAAAGGGATATCCTGCGATGGCTTGGCTTTCTATCATAACCGTTATGGATGGCCGGACGGAAATCTATTCTGCCGATGGCGTTCCCGCCAGATTAACGATTTCACGCTAGCCGCTAACATATTGTGCAAAAAGAGAGTTGACATTGCCTCGTCGTTCCAGTTATCTAGTACACAAGTTCACGGCAATAACCGTGTTGGATGAAAATACAGAGAGCAACATGATGACTAAGCACACTTCTCTTCTTCGCTGGTGGCGTACTTCCCAATCAAGGGTCGAGTAATCACGCATACCTGTCATCTGACACTGCAGATTCCCTAGGCCCGCTCATTACAGCGGGCTTTTTTATGGACAAGATTTGACTGGAACTACCGAAGATGAACATCAAACCACAGCTCAAACTACTCACGGCACAGGCCGGTTACCGTAGCGACCCGACGGCGATTTTTCATCAGTTGTGCGGCGCCCGCCCTGCCACCCTGTTGCTGGACTCGGCGGAAATCAACAGCAAGCAAAACCTGAAAAGCCTGCTGATTGTCGACAGTGCCCTGCGCATTACCGCCTTGGGCCGTAAGGTCAGCCTTCAGGCGCTAACCGCTAACGGCGCAGCCCTGCTGCCACTGTTGGATGAGGCCTTGCCTGCCGACGTACAAATCCAGGTTCGCCTTAATGGCCGTGAGTTGACCTTCCCGGCAATTGATACGGTACAAGACGAAGATGCCCGCCTGCGTTCATTGTCGGTGTTTGATGCGTTGCGCACGATGCTGACTTTGGTCGATGCGCCAGCCGATGAGCGTGAAGCCATGCTGCTCGGCGGTCTGTTTGCCTATGATCTGGTTGCTGGCTTTGAAGACCTACCAGAGCTACGCCAAGACCAACGTTGCCCGGACTTCTGTTTTTATCTGGCGGAAACGCTGCTGGTGCTGGATCACCAACGCGGCGTAGCTCGTTTACAAGCCAGCGCATTCACCGGTGACAACGCTGAAACACTGCGTTTGCAGCAGCGTCTCGAACAGCTTCAGGTGCAATTGCAACAGACTCCGATCGCCATTCCTCATCAGAAACTGGAAGACATGCAGTTAAGCTGCAATCAGAGCGATGAAGAGTACGGCGCAGTAGTCAGCCAGTTGCAGCAGGCCATCCGCCACGGTGAGATTTTCCAGGTGGTGCCTTCTCGTCGCTTCTCTCTGCCTTGTCCTAACCCGCTGGCGGCTTACCAAACGCTGAAGGAAAACAATCCAAGCCCTTACATGTTCTTTATGCAGGACAACGAGTTCACGCTGTTCGGTGCCTCGCCAGAAAGCGCGCTGAAATATGAAGCCACCAGCCGCCAGATTGAGATTTACCCAATTGCCGGTACTCGTCCACGCGGACGCCGCGCTGATGGTTCACTGGATCTGGATCTCGACAGCCGCATCGAACTGGAAATGCGTACCGACCATAAAGAGCTGGCGGAACACCTGATGCTGGTCGACCTGGCCCGCAACGATCTGGCCCGCATCTGTGAAGCGGGTAGCCGCTACGTGGCCGACCTGACCAAGGTAGACCGTTACTCATTCGTGATGCACCTGGTTTCCCGCGTGGTCGGCAAGCTGCGTAGCGATCTCGACGTGCTGCATGCCTATCAGGCCTGTATGAATATGGGCACGCTGAGCGGTGCACCGAAAGTGCGCGCCATGCAACTGATTGCCGCCTCTGAAGGCACCCGTCGTGGCAGCTACGGCGGCGCGGTGGGCTACTTTACCGCTCATGGCGATCTCGATACCTGTATTGTCATTCGTTCCGCGTATGTTGAGGACGGCGTTGCCACCGTGCAGGCCGGTGCCGGTGTGGTGCTGGACTCCGTTCCGCAGGCGGAAGCCGATGAAACCCGTAACAAGGCACGTGCCGTGCTGCGTGCCATCGCCAGCGCGCACCAGGCCAAGGAGATTTTCTAATGGCCGATATCTTACTGCTCGATAACGTCGACTCCTTTACCTACAACCTGGTCGATCAGCTGCGTGCCAGCGGCCATCAGGTCGTGATTTACCGTAACCAGATTGCTGCCGAGGTCATCATCGCGCGCCTGCAACAGATGAAGCAGCCTATTTTGATGCTGTCCCCTGGCCCAGGTACTCCAGCCGACGCTGGCTGTATGCCCGAACTGTTGCAACGCCTGCGCGGCCAGATGCCAATCATCGGTATCTGTCTCGGCCATCAGGCGATTGTGGAAGCTTATGGCGGCCACGTTGGCCAGGCCGGTGAGATCTTGCACGGCAAGGCTTCTTCCATTACTCACGATAACCAGGGGATGTTTGCCGGTATGGCTAACCCGCTGCCGGTCGCCCGCTATCATTCGCTGGTCGGCAGCAATATCCCTGAAGGACTGACCGTCAATGCTCGCTTCGGCGACATGGTGATGGCAGTGCGTCACGATGAACACCGCGTATGTGGTTTCCAATTCCATCCAGAATCCATTCTGACCACCCAGGGCGCGCGTTTGCTTGAGCAGACGTTGGCCTGGGCGCTGGCGAAATAATCAAGGGGAACCGACTATGCAACCTATTCTTGAAAAACTGTATCGCTCGGAGTCGATGAGCCAGGAAGAAAGCCAGCAGTTATTCAGCGCTATCGTGCGCGGTGAGCTGGAACCTAGCCAACTGGCGGCAGCATTGATCAGCATGAAGATCCGCGGTGAGCACCCGGAAGAAATCGCCGGAGCAGCCAAGGCGCTCTTGGCTGATGCTTTACCGTTCCCACGCCCGGACTATGCCTTCGCGGATATCGTCGGCACCGGCGGTGACGGTACCAACAGCATCAATATCTCCACGGCCAGCGCCTTTGTCGCCGCAGCCTGTGGGGTCAAGGTGGCCAAGCACGGCAACCGCAGTGTCTCCAGCCGTTCCGGTTCATCCGATCTGTTGGCCGCCTTCGGGATCCGCCTGGATCTGCCTGCGGAAGAATCCCGCAAAGCATTGGACGAACTGGGCGTGTGTTTCCTGTTTGCGCCGCAGTATCACACCGGTTTTCGCCATGCGATGCCGGTACGCCAACAGCTGAAGACCCGCACGGTGTTCAACGTCCTCGGGCCGTTGATTAACCCGGCTCGCCCACCATTGGCGCTGATTGGGGTCTACAGCCCGGAGCTGGTGCTGCCAATCGCCCAAACCCTGCGCGTATTGGGTTATCAGCGCGCTGCAGTCGTACACGGTGGCGGTATGGATGAAGTGGCGATCCACACCACCACTCACGTAGCCGAACTGAATGACGGCGAAATTGAAAGCTATCAGCTGACACCTAAATCCTTTGGGTTGGAAAGCCACCCGCTGGGCTCCCTGCTAGGCGGGTCGCCGGAAGAAAATCGTGACATTCTGGCAAGGTTGTTACAAGGTAAAGGCGAGCCAGCGCACGCCGCGGCGGTCGCCGCCAACGTCGCACTGTTGCTGAAACTATTCGGACAGGAAGACCTGCGCCAGAACGCGCAGCAGGCATTGGAAATGATCCACAGTGGGCAGGCTTACCAGCGTGTCACTGCTTTGGCAGCAAGAGGATAAATGATGCAGGAAACCGTGCTCAACAAGATTGTTCGTGACAAGGCGCAGTGGGTCGCGGCACGTAAGCAACAACAGCCATTAGCCAGCTTTCAAAACGAAATCGTGCCAAGCGAGCGTAGCTTTTATCATGCGCTACAAGGCGCCAGAACGGCATTTATTCTCGAATGCAAGAAAGCCTCTCCTTCCAAGGGGCTGATCCGCGAGAATTTTGACCCGGTAGAAATCGCCTCGGTGTATAAGGACTTCGCCTCAGCGATCTCGGTATTGACCGATGAGCAATACTTCCAGGGCAGCTTCGATTTTCTGCCTCTGGTGAGTAAAACCGTGTCCCAGCCGGTGCTGTGTAAGGACTTTATGATCGACCCTTACCAGATCTATCTGGCACGTCACTACCAGGCCGACGCCATTCTGTTGATGCTGTCGGTGCTCGATGACGAACAGTACCGCCAACTTGCCGCGGTGGCACACAGCCTGAATATGGGCGTGCTGACCGAGGTGATTAGCGAAGAGGAATTACAGCGCGCGGTACAGCTCGAAGCCAAAGTGATCGGCATTAACAACCGCGATCTGCGCGATCTGTCTATCGATCTGGATCGCACCCGCACTCTGGCTCCTAAAGTGCCACATGGCGTGACGGTGATCAGCGAGTCCGGCATCAACAACTATCGCCAGATCCGCGAACTCAGCCGCTATGCCAACGGTTTTCTGATCGGCAGCGCGTTGATGTCGGAAACCAACCTGCGCAGCGCGGTACGCCGCGTGATCCTGGGCGACAACAAAGTCTGCGGCCTGACCCGGCCGCAAGATGCCGCAGCCGCTTATCAGGCAGGTGCCAACTACGGCGGTCTGATCTTCGTTGGCCGTTCCCCGCGTAACGTGGACATTGCCCGCGCCAGGGAAGTGATCGCCGGAGCACCGTTGAAATACGTGGGCGTTTTCTGTGATGCGCCGACCGCTACGGTCGCGCAAACTGCCGAGCGCCTTGGTCTGCATGCGGTGCAACTGCACGGCGCGGAAGACCAGGCTTATATCAACGCTCTGCGTGCCGAGCTGCCAGCCACCTGTCAGATCTGGAAAGCCTTGAGCGTGAAGGACAGCCTGCCCGCTCGCGATCTGCAACAGGTCGATCGTTACCTGCTGGATAATGGTGCTGGCGGTACCGGAGTTCGCTTTGACTGGTCGGTGTTGCAGGGGCAAACGCTGGACAACGTGATGCTGGCAGGAGGCCTGAGTGCGGACAACTGCGTAGATGCGGCCCAACTGGGCTGTGCGGGCCTCGATTTCAACTCTGGCGTAGAGAGCCAACCCGGCATCAAAGATGCCGAGCGTCTGGCGGCGGTGTTCCAAACCCTGCGCGCCTACTGATTGCGAACCTCATTTAACGGATAATAACGGGAAAAATAATGACGCTGCTTAACCCTTACTTCGGCGAATTTGGCGGTCAGTACGTGCCGCAAATTTTGATGCCAGCCCTGAAACAACTGGAAGAGGCCTTCGTCAGCGCCCAGCGTGACCCAGAGTTCCAGGCAGAGTTTATCGATCTGCTGAAAAACTACGCGGGCCGCCCAACGGCACTGACGCTGTGCAAAAACCTGACTGCCGGTAGTAAAACCAAACTCTACCTGAAACGTGAAGATCTGCTGCACGGCGGTGCCCATAAGACCAACCAGGTATTGGGCCAGGCACTGCTTGCCAAACGCATGGGCAAGACCGAGATCATCGCGGAAACCGGCGCTGGCCAACACGGTGTGGCCTCTGCGCTTGCCTGCGCCCTGCTCGGTCTGAAGTGCCGTATCTACATGGGCGCCAAGGACATCGAACGCCAGTCACCGAACGTATTCCGTATGCGTCTGATGGGCGCAGAAGTGATCCCGGTGCATAGCGGCTCTTCCACGCTGAAAGATGCCTGTAACGAAGCGCTGCGCGACTGGTCTGGCTCTTACGAGAAGGCCCACTACATGCTCGGCACTGCCGCAGGCCCGCACCCGTTCCCGACCATCGTGCGTGAGTTCCAACGCATGATCGGCGAAGAAACCAAAGCTCAGGTGCTGGAGCGTGAAGGCCGTCTACCGGATGCCGTATTGGCCTGCGTTGGCGGTGGTTCCAACGCCATCGGCATGTTTGCCGACTTTATCGATGAGGTCAGCGTTGGCCTGATCGGCGTTGAACCTGCCGGCCTGGGGATCGAAACCGGCCAGCATGGTGCGCCGCTGAAACACGGCAAAGTGGGGATCTACTTCGGTATGAAATCACCGATGATGCAAACCTCTGAAGGCCAGATCGAGGAGTCTTACTCGATTTCCGCCGGTTTGGACTTCCCCTCCGTTGGCCCGCAGCACGCCTATCTCAACAGCATCGGCCGCGCAGAATACGTGTCGATCACCGATGATGAAGCACTGGAGGCTTTCAAGGAGCTTTCCCGCCACGAAGGGATTATCCCGGCGTTAGAGTCTTCCCATGCCCTCGCACACGCGCTGAAAATGATCCGTGAAGAGCCGCAGAAAGAACAGATCCTGGTGGTTAACCTGTCCGGCCGCGGCGACAAAGACATATTTACCGTTCACGACATTCTGAAAGCACGGGGAGAAATCTGATGGAACGTTATCAGCAACTGTTCAAGCGGTTGGAAAATAATAAAGAAGGCGCTTTCGTGCCGTTTGTCACCCTCGGCGACCCAAACCCGACGCTATCGTTACAGATTATCGATACGCTGGTGGAGAACGGTGCAGATGCCTTGGAGTTGGGGATCCCCTTCTCGGATCCGTTGGCCGATGGCCCAACCATTCAAAGTGCAGCGCTGCGTGCTTTCGCTTCCGGCGTTACGCCAACGCACTGTTTTGAAATGCTGGCGGCGATCCGTCAGAAACACCCTGATATTCCGATTGGCCTGCTGATGTACGCCAACCTGGTGTTCCACGGCGGCATTGACGCATTTTATCAGCGCTGCGCGCAAGCCGGTGTAGATTCAGTGTTGATCGCGGACGTACCTTTCGAAGAGTCCGCGCCTTTCCGCGCGGCGGCAGCTCGCCACGGTATTGCGCCAATCTATATTTGCCCGCCAAATGCGGATGAAGATTTACTGCGTGAAATCTCGTCCCACGGCAGGGGTTACACTTACCTGCTGTCACGCGCCGGAGTAACCGGAACGGAAAGCCGGGCGCAGTTACCGCTGCACCATCTGGTCAATAAGCTGCGCGAATATCATGCGGCACCGCCGCTGCAAGGCTTTGGTATCTCTGAACCTTCACAGGTCAAGGATGCGTTGCAAGCCGGAGCAGCCGGGGCAATCTCTGGCTCGGCAATTGTTAAAATCATCGAACAGAATCAGGCACAACCGGCAGAAATGCTGGCCAAACTTGGCAAGTTTGTACGTGAAATGAAAGCCGCTACCCGCGTTTAATCTCCCCGCCCTCAACCACCGGATACTACGAAAGTATCCGGTGATAACACTTTGTTTACCCTCAATCTTGCCAAAGATATTTTCGCAAACAATTTGAACAAACCAGCAACCTGCCCCACAATCATATTTGCCGCTAAATATTCAGTGGTTCAGTGCATACGATTTCGTTAGCTGATTGAAATCAGCCTTTAATTTCAACAATAACATATGCAAGGAGAGTCATTTATGAAGCTATTTAAAACCCTTTCGGCGCTGTGCATGGCGGCTATTTTGGCTATGGCAGTTTCTGCCTGTGCTCCAACGGCAAAATCAGAAGGGACTGGCGGCTATATTGACGATACGGTCGTCACTACCAAAGTGAAGTCAGCACTGCTGGCGGATAAAACCATCAAATCCACCGAGATTAGCGTTGAAACCTTTAAGGGCCGGGTACAGTTGAGCGGTTTTGTCAGCTCCAGTGCCGATGCTAACCGTGCCATTCAGGTGACACGCGGCGTGGCAGGAGTTAAATCCGTCGAAAACGATATGCGCATTAAATAACTGAAGAGGGAGGCGCCGAACAGCGCCTCCTTTATTGCTGGCTTAGAAGCGGTAACCCGCACCAAACATAAACACCCACGGATCCAGACGCGTATCAATGCTCTGATGTTGATCACCCGCATCAAAGCGCACCTTGGTCTCGATATTCATCCACCAGACCGACATATTCAGCATCCAGTGCTCATCCAGGTTGTAATCCAGACCTGCCTGCCCGGCAACACCCCAGGAATTTTTCAGATCCAGATTGCTTAAACCCGCATCCTTGCCGTTGTCGTTGAATTTCTCGTCGAAGAACATGGTGTAGTTCACACCAATACCCAGGTATGGACGCAGCTTGTCCTGCTTTTCGCCAAAGTAGTACTGCGCCATCAGCGTTGGTGGCAGTTGACGAACGGTTGCAATATCCCCGTTGACCGCTGGGCCACCCAGAGAAACTTTATGGCGGAACGGCGTTGCAGCCAGTAATTCGACGCCGATATTGTCCGTCACCATATAGCCAAAAGTCAGACCCAACTGGGTGTTGTTATTGGCGTTGAAAGATCCTTGGCCTAAAACGTTGTCCGAACCTGCATTGGGACGAACAGTTGCAGTCCCTGCACGGAACAGGAAATCACCCGCTTGATGCGCGCTTGCTACCATAGGAGCCATCAGAGCCCCTAACACCACCAGAGTTGTCTTTTTCATTATCCATTCCATTTGTGTGGTTTACAGTCCCGATGAATATACCTATTAACAGGTATTTATGATCCCATCGAGATCACATCTTAAGTGTAAAAATTTAAATTCCCACCAAAAACAAAGCCACCTAAGGTGTTAATAAATCGATAATTGATCTGAATCAATAAACGCCTTTTGTTGCAAATTTTATGCATGTTTACATTTCTGTTACCAAAAAAAGTTGCTAAAAAAAATGCCTCTGCGTAATTTCATCATTCCTGTTGGTTTTGGTTGGGCCGGTAAGGAGTCGGTGGCAATCAAGATGAGCGAAATTCAAAATCCCTGCACCAGCTGCGGCGCCTGCTGCGGTTATTTCCGAGTATCATTTTATTGGGCCGAAGCGGAAGATGGCGGCGGCGTGGTACCTATATCCTTAACTGAACCCTTGAGCCCCTTTCTGCGCTGCATGCAGGGGACCAACAGCAAGTCCCCGCGCTGCACCTCGCTGGTGGGTGAGATTGGTCAGGCGGTGTCCTGTTCGATCTACCCCAATCGCCCTAGCCCCTGCCGCGAATTCGATCAATCCGGGGAAAACGGCCTGCGCAATGAGGCCTGCGATCGGGCCCGTGAGCGCTACGGCCTGCCGCCCTTGCCGGTTCCCCTGCCATTATCATTGTCAGAGACCATAATCGCCCAAGAAATCAGCACAGTGCCATTCGCGGGGTGCCACAGCGGCGCGGAACAGGGTACAATCGCCCACTGATTTAACTACGTTCCCGACGCCAAGGAGTCTGCATGCCAAGCATGCCAATTACGGCCAACACGTTGTACCGTGACAGTTTTAACTTTTTCCGTAATCAGGTTGCCAGCATTGTGCTGTTGGCACTGCTGACCGCATTCATTTCTGTGCTGCTTAATCAGGCGTTTAGCCCCGATATCGAGCAGTTGAAGATCCTGACCGCGACGGAAAGTGATTTGGCCTCCAACGCCGGTGCCGGCATGGGGATCCAGGAAATTATTCAGCAAATGACGCCTGAACAGCAGATGGTGCTGTTGAAAGTGTCCGCCGCCGCCACGATTTCCGCTTTAGTGGGTAACGTGCTACTGGTGGGGGGCATGTTGACGCTGATCCGCCTGGTTTCCGAAGGCCAGCGTACCAGTGCGCTGCGGGCTATCGGGATATCTGCCCCGCTATTGCCGCGTTTACTGTTGCTGTTGTTTGTCTGCACCTTGCTGACTCAGCTTGGCCTGACGCTGTTCGTCGTGCCCGGGGTAATCATGGCGATCTCGTTCTCGTTGGCCCCGGTGATTTCTGTGGCCGATGGGAAAGGCATGTTTGCCTCACTGAAGCTGAGCTGCAAGCTGGCCTTTGCCAACGCGCGGGTGATCGTACCGGCGATGATGCTGTGGTTGGCGGCCAAGCTGCTGGTGCTGTTTATGGTCAGTCATTTGTCTGTGTTGACGCCACACGTTGCCAGCATAGTGCTGACGGCTTTAAGCAATCTGGTTTCTGCCCTACTGCTGATTTATCTGTTCCGGCTGTATATGCTACTGCGGGACACTGCGCCCGCTTCTGGCGTGTCCTTGGATAAAAGATAAACCGGGTCAGTTGACGTTTAATGGCACGCTTTTAGCGTGCCCTTTTTATTTACTGTGCCGTACCCGGTTCGGCCTGTTCCTTACTTTGTATCAGCTTGAGTGCCAGATAAAGGTCGGGCACCAGGATCAGATCCTTATCACGCCCCACCTGATTGATACGGAACCAGCGTGTTAACTCAGTGCGCCGTCCGGCCAGCACCAGCTTTACGTTACGCTGTAACAAATCACGTTTTAGCTCATCAATGGCCGCCAGTACGCTGATATCCGCATGGGTAAAGCTGGCCACCGCATCAACCACCACCCATCGCGGCTGGAACGGCGTACTGTCGACCAGATTGAGGATGCGCCGTTTGAAGTAGGCCACGTTAAAATAGGTCAGCGGGGAGTTAAAGCGGTACATCATCACGCCCTGCACCGCCTTCACCCCGTTGTTGTTGCCCATTGAGTGGATCATGCCTTCCTCATTGACTCCCAGCAATTGCTCCGTAGGGCGGAACACGGTGCGGAGAAACTGCATCAGGCCAAGCAATACCGCCAAGCCAATGCCGCTGATCACCCCCACCAGCAGCACGCTGACGAAGGTGAAAGCCGCCAACCTGAACGCCTGGGCGTTACGCTTGCGCAGGATCCAGATGCCGCGAATGTCGATCAACGACCAGGCGGCGTACATCAGCACCACACCTAATCCGGCCACCGGAATAAATTGCAGCGGCGAAGTCAGGAACAGCAGCACAATGCCAATGACAATGGCAGCAATAATTGATACCAGCTGGCTCTTGCCGCCATTGGCATCGTTTACCGCCGTACGCGAATCGGCCCCGCTGATGGCAAACCCTTGCGACAGCGCGGAAACAATGTTTACCAGCCCCAGCGCACGGAACTCCGCATCAGCATTAACCTCGTAGCCATTTTTCGCCGCAAAGCTGCGCGCCGTGAGCATCATGCTGACAAAGCTGACCACCGCCAGGTTGAGCGCCGGTATCACCATGTCACGCAGTAAGCCCGGCTGAAAATCCGGCCACTGGACGATAGGCAGCATGCCGCTGAAGCCCCCTACGGTAATAATACCGTGCTGCTGCAAATTACCCGCCCAGGTGATAAAGGCGACCAACACGATGGCAAACAACGGCGCAGGCCAGTTAGGCCGCAACTTTTTAACCCCCACCAGCATCGTCAGCGTAAGCAATGAAATGCCCATCGTCGGCCAATCGCTGTGCAGAATGTTGCCGGGCAAGGCATAAATACGCTCAATCAGCTGCGCCGGTGGCGTACCGAACCCCAGCACTTTACCGATCTGATCGACGATGATGGTGACCGCCACGCCGTTCAGCAATCCGCTGAGGATCGGGCGCGAAAGCAGGTCTGCCAAGGCCCCGAGCCGGAAGCGGCTGGCCAGCAAACACCACCCCCCCGTCATGGCGGTCATCATGATGGTGAGCTGCCAGTGCAGCTCCATACTTCCTGCGGCAAGCGGAGTCACCACGGCAGCAATCACCGCACAGGTTGCCGCATCCGGCCCGACAATCAACTGCCGCGACGAGCCAAAAATGGCATAGGCGATCATCGGTAAAATACAGGAGTAAAGCCCGACCACCGGGCTGACACCGGCCAATTCGGCATAGGCAATCGCTACCGGTAAAGCTACCGCGGCGACCGATAACCCCGCACGAATATCCGGTTTCAACCAACTGCGTTCATATCCTAACAAATGCGTCAAACCGGGCGTCCACGCCCGCAGAGACTTCCACTGCATAGCTATTTTCCATGGTAAATTATGCGGCTATTATTATGCTTAATATGCGTCGTACACCCTGCGCTTGCAAATAACCGACGGTAACAATCGTAAGTTTATGCAAATTCTGGTGTTTACAGCAGCAATCTAGCGGACGAACACCGATAATCTGCCCTTTAGTGCGATACACAGAACGGGCCAAATCCGGTATAGTCGCCCGATGAACCTTTGATGGATTGATTTATGAAGCAGTTTCTTGATTTTCTACCCCTGATTGTCTTTTTTGCCTTTTATAAGCTTTACGATATCTACGTCGCCTCGGGTGCCTTGATCGTCGCCACCGCCCTGGCACTGGTCTTTACCTGGCTGAAATATCGCAAGGTAGAGAAGATGACGCTGATCACCTTTGCCATGGTCGCCGTATTCGGCACCTTGACCCTGGTGTTTCACAACGACCTGTTTATCAAATGGAAGGTCACGGTCATCTACACCCTGTTTGCCCTGGCGCTGCTGATCAGCCAGCTGATACTGAAAAAGCCGCTGATCCAACGCATGCTCGGTAAAGAGCTGACCCTGCCGGACAGCGTCTGGAACCACCTTAACATTGCCTGGGCCCTGTTCTTCCTGGCCTGCGGCTTGGCCAATATCTATGTGGCATTCTGGATGCCGCAGGACGTTTGGGTTAACTTCAAGGTATTTGGCCTGACCGTGCTGACGCTGGTCTTCACCCTGTTGAGCGGGATCTATATTTACCGTCATATGCCTGAAGAGCAGAAGAAATAATGGCCGAACAACGACCTTTGCCTAGCGGTGAGCTGGTGCTGCGTACGCTGGCCATGCCGGCAGATACCAATGCCAACGGCGATATCTTTGGCGGCTGGCTGATGTCGCAAATGGACATCGGCGGCGCGATCCTGGCCAAAGAGATAGCCGAAGGGCGCGTGGTAACCGTGCGGGTAGACGGCATGACCTTTCTCAAACCGGTCGCTGTAGGTGACGTGGTGTGCTGCTATGCCAACTGTATCCGCAGTGGCCGCAGCTCGATTACCATCAATGTGGAAGTTTGGGTCAAGAAAGTGTCTTCTGCCCCAATCGGCCAACGCTACCGTGCCACGGAAGCGGTCTTTACCTATGTAGCGGTAGATGACGGCGGTAGCCCTCGTGCCCTGCCAGACGGCAAGATGAACTTCCGCGTTGGCGAGTAAGCCTACGCCAGATAGCAAAAAGGTCGCAAACGCGACCTTTTTTATTGCTTACTCGACCGTTGAACCTTCCATTTTGAAGACGATGGTCTTCGTCAGGTTCTGCGCGGTTTTGGCTTCATAGCGCCATTTACGCATTGCCTGCTTCACCTCACGCTCGAACATATTACGTGGTTCCGCAGACAGAATACGCACGTTAGTCACACGCCCGTCACTATCGACATCGAACTGAACCTTGACCTTGCCTTCAATCTGCAACGCCTGGGCGCGAGGTGGATACATCGGTTTGCCGATGCTCAGAGCTTTCGGCCCCAACTCACGGGAAGTCCCCGGCGCGGGTGCTGATGGTGCCTGTTTAACCGGTGCCTTATCGATCGGCTTGGCTTCGGATTGATTGTCGAACGGCGAAGGTTCACGCGGTTCGGTCTTTTTCACTTCACGCTTGACCGGCTTCTCTACCTTCGGCTTCGGTTTTGACTTCGGCTTGGGTTTCTCCGGCTCCGGTTTAGGAATGGCTACCGGTACTGGCGGTGGCGGCTCGGGCTCCGGGATCGGTTCTGGTTCTGGCTCAGGTTCTACCTGCGGCTCCGGTTCCGCCGCAGCCGGCGGTGGCGGTTCTGCCAACGCGGTCATATTCACCATCATGACGCTGATAGGGGCATCTTCCTGCTTAGGCAGCTCCAACACTTCGTTGACGGAAGCGTAGAGCAAGGCGGCCACCAGGGCACTGTGCAAACCAACGGAGAGGACAATTGGCACGGAAATTCGGCGAATAAGGAACATTTTGTTTAGCGGCATAATGATTCTGTTTCCTCTGGTGCGCCAAGTTTAAATGCAAATAGCAATCATATTCAATAACGAAAGACAAACTATCGCTTTAATCGGCATCATTAGGCGCTAAAACCAGCAAACTCATAGGGATATTAACGTTTAATTAGCCTTTTATTGAGCTTTTCATACGGATTGTTAACCACTATGTCCCCTCACTCGTCATTCCCAGCACACGCCGTTATCCTCAGCACGGTAATGAATTTTTATCTGGATTGGCATTCCCTTGTCACAGGTTTTGCGCTACTTTGTGATTACCGTTGTATGGCAATGATTTTAAAGGTGAAATATGCTTTATCTGATCTACGCACAAGACGTACCTGGCACGCTGGAACAGCGCATGGCCGTTCGCCCCACCCATCTGGCTCGCCTGCAAGCGCTGCGTGATGAAGGCCGGTTGGTGGTCGCTGGCCCTAACCCGGCTATCGATAGCAACGATCCAGGCCAGGCTGGATTTACCGGTTCTACCGTGATCGCCGAGTTCCCTTCGCTGGAGGCGGCAAAATCCTGGGCATCACAAGACCCGTACGTAGACGCTGGCGTATACGGCGAAGTCACGGTGAAACCGTTCAAGCAGGTATTTTAAGCAAAAAAAAGCCAGCACGGAGGTGGCTGGCTAAAAGTGGGTTCTTCGAGGGAATATCTTTATTCGCTAAACATACTCGCCAAGCGGAGCGATCGCCATCTATCAGTGTGATAGGTCAACCATTGCGAGCCGTATCGGTAAGAACCCACTTTTGTAGATCGGCAAACATCGCCTCCCATTCCTGCTGAGTAATATCCATGAAGCCGAAGAAGCGCAGCATGAAGGCTCCCTCGGTAGCCAAGAAGGCCAGGCGCGCCTTTCTCCCCGCTTCGGTGGTCAGATCCAAACCTGCTATGCGGCTGCGATACCATTCTCGCGTACTGTCCAGATGTTCTGGCGTCTGAATTAACGTCGCCATCAACCCGGCCGCCTTGGCGCTGGAAGCCTGATCCGAACTACGGGTAGCCTGCATATGCGCCTGGACGATGGTTAACGGGTCCGGATCGCTGCCCGCGATATCGTCAAAAACCTGCTCATAAACCTTGCCCCAACGGTCAAACATCGCATCGATAAGCGCATCTTTGCTACCAAAGCAATATTGCACTCCCCCCTTGGAGATCCCCATGGCTTTAGCCACCGAATCGATGGTTAACCCTGCTGCACCTTGGGTCGCCACAATCTCTTCTGCGGTATCCAGCACCTTGTCACGATCGATACTCCGTTGACGCCCCATTGAGAAAGCCCCTTTTCAATACGTACGTATGGATTTATATTATAGCAGTATACCACCGGTGCTACCGGGTGGTTACCGTAAGGTGACGCAGCCGCGTCATCGGTTTACTAGGATACTCTTTATGCACGCCCAAAACCGCTGGCTGATCCTGGCAATGATCTCCAGTGCGCTATTTTTAATCATTACTGATATGACGGTGCTTTACACCGCGTTGCCGCGCCTGACCCAGGCATTGGATGCCACAGCTTCGCAAAAACTGTGGATCGTTAACGCCTACCCGTTGGTGGTTGCTGGCCTGCTGCCCGGAGCTGGCATGTTAAGCGACCGTCTTGGCCACAAGAAAATGTTTATCGCCGGTTTGCCGGTCTTTGCCTTGGCCTCACTGTGCGCCGCGTTCTCCCCCAGTGCCGAGCTGCTGATTGCGTCACGGGCTTTCCTGGCCATCGGGGCCGCGATGATGATGCCTGCCACGCTATCCATCGTGCGCCACGTCTTTACCGATGAGCGTGAGCGTGCGCTGGCAATTGGCATCTGGGCCGCAGTGGCCTCCGGTGCCGCCGCGCTTGGCCCGGTGGTAGGCGGCGTTCTGCTGTCCTATTTCTGGTGGGGCTCGGTATTTCTGATCAACGTGCCGGTGGTGATGCTGGTCCTGCCGCTGGCGGTCTATCTGATCCCTCGTTGCGGTGGAGACAGCCAACGCCCCTGCGACTTTATTAGCTCGCTACAGATCATGTTCGGCCTGGTGGCGTCGATCTATGCGCTGAAAGAGCTGAGCAAACCCGCGTTCTCCCTGAGTGACTTCGCCATTGCGGCGGCGCTCGGTACGCTGTTCCTGACCCTGTTTGTCCGCCGTCAGCAACGGGCGCAATACCCCATGATCGATTTCTCACTGTTCCGTAATCGCCTGTTTGCCAGCGGTGTCGGTGTAGCGATCGTTTCAATGATCGCGCTGATCGGGGTCGAACTGGTGTTAAGCCAACGGTTACAGTTGGTGCTAGGCATGACGCCGCTGCTGGCCGCGTTGTTTATTTTACCCATTCCGGTAGCCTCTGCTCTGGCTGGCCCGTTGGCCGGGGCCTTGCTACCGCGTTACGGCGAACGCTCCATGTTGGTAGGCGGCTTTATTCTCACCGCCTTAGGTATTGCGGGTGTCGCCCTGTGGTATCAAGGCAACGTCATTATGCAGTTGGTCTGCCTGTTTGTGGTGGGCTTTGGCCTCGGCGGTGCCATCACCGCTGCCTCAACGGCCATTATGCTCAATGCCCCCGAAGACAAGGCGGGCATGGTCGCCGCCATTGAAGATGTCTCGTGGGAGTTGGGTGGCGTGTTAGGCGTCACGCTACTGGGCGGGTTGATGACGGCGGTCTATAGCCACAGCCTGGTATTGCCTGCCAATCTTCCAGCAGGCGATCTCGCTTATGACAGCATTGATGAGGCGTTACGGTTAGCCGGAAACATGGGGGCGGATAGCGCAGAAAGGCTGACCCAGCTGGCTAGAGGTGCCTTTGATCAGGCCTTTATTGCCGTACTGATCGCGGCAGCGCTGCTGACTACCCTGAGTGCCGGGGTATTAAAGTTTGCTTTGCGCAAAAAGTCACCACATTATTTTAATCGCTAACGTTAAGTGGGCGCTGTATGCAGCGCCCACTCAAGCCGGTTGAGGAATATCGGTTGTCTTCTTATACTTTTGTGGCTTGCTCAAGTAACAACGCTGCGGCTTGAAAGACGACGGGTAAATTGGTTTGAGCGATTGAATTGATGCTTAGTAGCAACTTTAACCTTATGATAGATCCGGTTAACCTGTTTTGTATGGATATCAATCTAGATAATCGAAACAAAAAATCAGGAGAAGATTATTATGGCAACGGCAAAGAAAGCGACCAAGACTCATATCGGCCTGGACACCAAACAATCAGCAAAACTCTCTGAAGCACTGAACGCCCTACTGGCTAACTACCAGGTGCTGTACATGAACGTGCGCGGTTACCATTGGAATATTTCCGGCCCGCACTTCTTTGAACTGCACGTCAAGTTTGAAGAAACCTACAATGACCTGCTGACCAAGGTGGATGAGCTGGCAGAGCGTATTCTGACTCTGGGTTCACAGCCTCGCCACGCCTTCAGTGACTATCTGAAAACGGCGGATATCAAGGAAGACACCAATGTGACCGACGATAAAGGCACCCTGCGCGGCTTGCTGGAAGGTTACGCCATTTTGTTGCAACAACAGCGCGAACTACTGACGCTGGCCGCAGAGGCCGGTGACGAAGGTACCTCTTCACTGATGAGCGATTACATCAAAGAGCAGGAAAAACAGGTGTGGATGTTGAACGCCTATCTGGGTAAATAATCCAGGTCCAGCAAATAGCAGAACAGCCCGTTACGGGCTGTTCTTTTTTTTACCACTCATAAGCCACAACGAACAATAATGCTCTGCGATGTTGATCGTCTAAACGACGGCGAACACGAATGATATGCCGATTGCTGCACGACTGGCGCTCCAGCCAACGGTGCCTGCGCCGCTGGCTCTGCCGTAACATCCTCCAGCGGCCCACTTCATTTCTACTGCGTCTCATTTTACGTTACCCATCAATGCCAACCGCCGGCATTATAGCCCTTTCAACGCGCGATCCAAGTCGAGCGTTGACCACCGTCACCCTCCCACAGACGACAAAAAGTATGGTTTTTATTTTCAGCAAGTCCCTTTAGTCAATCATTTTTATGTAACTTAACTACCGAGAAAAGGTTTCACCTTTGTTGTTCTGTGCGTACACTCATTATTGGTGGCTTACGAACGGAAATTTTTGCCTTTATGACAACCTTTTATACCGTAATTAGTTGGCTCTTGGTGTTTGGCTACTGGCTGCTTATCGCCGGGGTCACATTGCGTATTCTGATGAAACGACGCACCGTGCCTTCGGCCATGGCCTGGCTGCTGGTGATCTATATTCTGCCATTGGTCGGTATCGTTGCTTATTTATCCTTTGGCGAACTGCACCTTGGCAAGCGCCGCGCAGAGAGAGCCAAGGCCATGTGGCCCTCAACCGCTCGCTGGTTGAATGAGCTTAAAGGAAGCAGCCGGATTTTTGCTACCGAATATAGTGAAGTGGCCCGCCCGCTGTTCCAGCTTTGCCACCACCGCCAGGGTATTGATGGCGTCAAAGGCAATCAGCTACAGCTGCTGACGACCACCGATTCAACGATGAATGCCCTGGTGCGGGATATCGAGCTGGCACGTCATAATATCGAGATGGTGTTTTACATCTGGCAGCCCGGTGGGCTGGTCGATCAGGTTGCCGAATCATTGATGGCCGCCGCACGCCGTGGCGTACATTGCCGTTTGATGCTGGACTCGGCTGGCAGCGTACAGTTCTTCCGCAGCCCTTATCCCAGCATGATGCGTAACGCCGGTATCGAAGTGGTTGAGTCACTCAAGGTTAACCTGTTCCGCGTATTCCTGCGGCGTATGGACCTGAGACAACATCGCAAAGTGGTGCTGATCGACAATTACATCGCCTACACCGGCAGTATGAATATGGTCGATCCACGCTTCTTCAAGCAGGATGCCGGGGTTGGTCAATGGATCGACCTGATGGCACGTATGGAAGGCCCGGTGGCAACCACGATGGGTATCGTTTACGCCTGTGACTGGGAGATCGAAACCGGCAAGCGCATTCTACCACCGCCGCCAGACGTGAATATCATGCCGTTTGAACAGGAAAGCGGCCACACCATCCAGGTTATTGCCTCCGGCCCGGGCTTCCCGGAAGAGATGATCCATCAGGCGCTGTTGACGGCGGTCTATTCTGCGCGTGAACAGTTGATCATGACCACTCCCTACCTGGTGCCAAGCGACGATCTGCTGCACGCCATCTGCACGGCAGCGCTGCGTGGCGTTGACGTCAGCATTATCGTCCCACGCAACAACGACTCAATGATGGTGCGCTGGGCCAGCCGAGCCTTCTTCTCAGAACTGCTGGAAGCGGGCGTGAAGATTTATCAGTTTGAAGGCGGGTTGTTGCACACCAAGAGCGTGTTGGTCGATGGCCAGCTCAGCCTGGTCGGCACGGTCAATCTGGATATGCGCAGCCTGTGGCTGAACTTTGAGATCACCCTGGTGATTGACGACAGCGGTTTTGGTGCCGATCTGGCCTGCGTGCAAGATGATTACATCGCCCGCTCGCAGCTGTTGGACGCCAAGCAATGGTTGAAGCGCCCTTACTGGCACCGCCTGGTCGAACGCCTGTTTTACTTTTTCAGCCCGTTGCTGTAAAAGCGGCAACGAGCATGGTTTAATAACCTCAAATCATTTGTTATCAGGATTTTTATATGGACTTGAATAATCGCCTTACCGAAGATGAAACGCTGGAACAAGCCTACGACATCTTCCTGGAGTTGGCCGGCGACAATCTGGATCCCGCGGATATTCTGCTGTTCAATTTACAGTTTGAAGAGCGCGGCGGTGCCGAGCTGTACGATCCGGCAGAGGACTGGCAGGAGCACGTGGATTACGATCTGAATCCGGACTTTTTTGCCGAGGTCGTTATCGGCCTGGCGGACAGCGATGGCGAGCCTATCAACGATGTCTTTGCCCGCGTGCTGATCTGCCGCGAGAAAGATAACAAGCTGTGCCACATTTTGTGGAAAGAATAAGCCGGTTAACGGTATAAAAAAACCTGCCAAATGGCAGGTTTTTTATTATTAATCAACCCATTACAACGGATCAACTTTCAGGCACGATACCGCATGACGGAAGCTGCCTTCCAGCAATGGACGCGTTTTAGCGCATTCCGGTCCGGCAATCGGGCAACGGGTGCGGAATACACAGCCCGAAGGTGGATTGATTGGCGATGGCAGTTCCCCTTCCAGCAGTTGGATCTGCTTTTCCTTCTCCTTGTCAGGATCCGGCACCGGAACCGCCGACATCAGCGCCTTGGTATAGGGGTGCTGCGGGTTATGATAGACTTCATCATAGGTGCCCAGCTCCACCGCATGGCCTAAATACATCACCAGCACCCGATCGGAAATGTGTTTAACCACCGCCAGATCGTGAGCGATAAAGATTAGCGATAACCCCATCTCGCGCTGCAATTGCTGCAACAGATTCACCACCTGCGCCTGAATAGACACGTCCAAGGCGGAGACCGGCTCATCACAAATCACCAGTTTCGGTTCCAGGATCAAGGCGCGGGCGATGCCAATACGCTGGCACTGCCCGCCGGAGAATTCATGCGGATAACGGTTGATCAGGTTCGGCAACAGGCCCACCTTCAACATCATCGCTTTAACTTTATCCTTCACTTCCTGACGCGGCATTTTCGGATTATAGGTACGCAGCGGTTCGGCAATGATCTCACCGATGGTCATACGCGGGTTCAGCGAGGCCAGCGGATCCTGGAAAATCATCTGAATATCGCTGCGCGTCTTGCGCCAGTCGGCATCGCTCATGCCCAGCAGATCTTTGCCCAACCAGGCAACGCGGCCACTGGTCGCCTTCACCAGGCCGATAATTGCCCGTGCGAAGGTGGATTTACCGCAGCCTGACTCCCCTACCACCCCTAGCGTTTCGCCTTCGAACAGACGCACGGTGACACCGTCCACCGCCTTCAGCGTTTTAGGTGCCTGCCAGAACCACTGCTTGTCATCATGAATATCAAAGTGAACTTTCAGGTCTGCGACTTCCAGCAGCACTCTTTTATCGGTTGCGGTCATACCAACGCCTCCACTGGCTTGAAACAGGCGCGCAGGCGCCCCTCACCAAACTGCTCCAATGGCGGAGCACTCGCGCACTGCTCCATCGCATACGGACAACGCGGTTGGAACGGACAGCCTTTTGGCAAACGCAGCAGGTTCGGCGGATTACCAGGGATGGTCATCAACGCTTCACCTTCGGCATCCAGACGTGGCACCGCATTGAGCAGGCCGATGGAATACGGGTGGCTCGGATGATAAAACACATCGCGAGCGCTACCGTATTCCATGGTGCGGCCAGCGTACATCACCAAGACCTTGTTGCAGATCCCGGCAACAACGCCCAAATCATGGGTGATCATGATGATCGCCGTATTGAATTCACGCTTCAGTTCGTTTAGCAGCGTCATGATCTGTGCCTGCACGGTAACGTCTAGCGCCGTGGTTGGCTCATCGGCAATCAGCAGTTTTGGCCGACATAGCAACGCCATGGCGATCATCACGCGCTGGCGCATCCCGCCGGAAAACTCATGCGGATACATACGCATACGCTTACGGGCTTCCGGCATTTTGACCGCATCCAGCATGCGGACCGACTCTTCAAACGCCTCGCTTTTGCTCATTTTCTTATGCAGCATCAGCACTTCCATCAACTGCTCGCCAACCCGCATATAAGGGTTCAATGAGGTCATCGGGTCTTGGAAGATCATCGAGATCTCTTCGGCCCGCAGCTTGTTGAGCTGGCTTTCTGGCAGGTTGAGAATTTCACGTCCGTTGAATTTTGCCGAGCCACCGATGCGGCCATTGCTGGCCAGCAGGCCCATCAACGCAAATGCCGTCTGTGACTTGCCGGAACCCGACTCCCCAACGATACCCAAGGTTTCACCCGCGCGTAGATCGAAGTTGAGATCGTTCACCGCGGTGACATCGCCGTCTGGCGTACCGAACGTCACACGCAGATCTTTGACGTCCAGCAGCAGTCCGTTTTGTGGTTGAGAATTAATGCTCATGGTTGCACTCCTTAACGATCTTTCGGGTCGAGGGCATCACGCAGGCCATCGCCGATAAAGTTGAAACAAAACAGAGTGATAACCAGGAAACAGGCTGGGAACAGCAGCAACCACGGCGAGACTTCCATCGAGTTGGCGCCATCGCTCAACAATGCGCCCCAACTGCTCAACGGCTCCTGAGTGCCTAGCCCCAGGAAGCTGAGGAAGGACTCAAACAGGATCATGCTCGGCACCAGCAGCGAGGCGTATACCACCACCACGCCCAGTACGTTCGGCACGATATGCCGCAGGACGATATTGCGAGTCGATACGCCGCACACCAGCGCCGCTTCGATAAACTCTTTACGTTTAAGGCTGAGCGTCTGCCCGCGCACGATACGTGCCATATCCAGCCACGACACCATGCCGATCGCCACAAAGATCAGCAGGATATTTTGCCCAAAGAAGGTCACCAGCAGGATCACAAAGAACATAAACGGGAAGGAGTTCAGGATCTCCAGCAAACGCATCATCACCGAGTCGATCTTGCCGCCCAGATAGCCAGACAGAGAACCGTACAAGGTGCCTAGTACCACAGCCACCAGCGCCGCAGCCACGCCCACCATCAGCGAGATGCGTCCACCAATGGCCACGCGCACCAGCAGGTCACGCCCTGAGGAGTCAGTACCGAAATAGTGCCCCGACTCCAGGTTAGGCGCGGCGGACATCATTGCCCAATCGGTGTCATCATAAGCAAACTGCGACAGCCAGGGGGCACAGATCACAAACAGGGTGATCAGCGCTAACACAAACAGGCTGGTCACCGCCGCACGGTTGTGCATAAAGCGGCGACGAGCATCCTGCCACAGACTGCGCCCTTCAACTTCCAGCTGTTCGCTGAAGTTTTCCAGAGCTTCGCTGTTCTTTTTCGTCAACATCTTGCGTGCTCCAGCTTAGTAACGGATTTTCGGATCGATCACGGCATACAGCACGTCAACGATCGCGTTAAACAGGATGGTCAAGCCGCCGACCAGAATGGTCAGGCTCAACACCAGCGAATAGTCACGGTTCAGTGCACCGTTAACGAACAACTGACCAATTCCTGGCAGGCCGTAGATGGTTTCAATTACCATCGAACCGGTGATAATCCCGACAAACGCGGGCCCCATATACGACAGCACCGGCAGCAGCGCAGGTTTTAATGCGTGGCGCAGAATGATACGGCGCATCGGCAAACCTTTGGCACGGGCGGTACGGATAAAGTTGGAGTGCAACACTTCAATCATCGAGCCACGGGTGATACGGGCGATGCTGGCGATATAAGCCAAAGACAGTGCCACCATAGGCAGGATCATGAACTTCAACGCCCCACCATTCCAGCCCCCACCGGGCAACCACTTCAAGGTGATGGCGAATATCAACACCAGTAAGGGGGCGACAACAAAGCTGGGGATCACCACACCGGTCATGGCGAACCCCATCACCGTATAGTCCCACTTGGTATTCTGCTTCAACGCAGCAATGACGCCAGCGCTCACTCCCAGCACCACCGCCAGTACAAATGCGGCGAAGCCCAGTTTGGCAGAGACCGGGAAAGATGCCTTGACCAGGTCATTGACCGAATAATCTTTGTATTTGAACGAAGGGCCGAAATCGCCTTTCGACAGTTGCACCAAATAATGCCCGTACTGTTTCCAGATCGGATCGTTAAGGTGATATTTGGCTTCAATGTTAGCCAATACTTCAGGTGGCAGCGCGCGCTCACCGGTAAATGGGCTACCGGGTGCAAGACGCATCATAAAGAACGAGATGGTGATGAGGATAAATAGTGTCGGGATCGCCTCTAACAAGCGACGAAAGATAAATTTAAGCATTGCCCTAACCCTGTGCTTGAGCCTGATAACGGCTTATAGTCTTAAAATAGGCTGGCGACCCGTGTCGCCAGCCCTGGCCGCATCAATGCTTGATGATGTACAGGTTTTTATCGTAAACGTTATCAAGTGGGTCTTTGCCGGAGTAACCCCCCACGTAAGGTTTCACCAGGCGAGCATTCACATAGTAATAAAGCGGAACGATAGCAGAGTCTTTATCCAGCTGAACTTCGGCTTTCTGATACAGGCCGGCACGCTCTTCTTTGGTTTTCGCCGTCAACACGTTAGCCATCAACTTGTCGAATTCTGCACTCTTATAGTGCGGAGTGTTACTGCTACTGTCCGACAACATCATGTTCAAGAAGGAGCTTGGTTCGTTGTAGTCGGCACACCAGCCAGCACGTGATACGTCATAGGTGCCCTGATGGCGTGTATCCAGGAAGGTTTTCCACTCCTGGTTCACCAGCTTCACGTCCACACCCAGGTTTTTCTTCCAGATAGACGCGGCAGCAATGGCCAGTTTCTTATGCAGATCGGAAGTGTTGTACAGCAATGAGAAGGTCAGCGGTTTGCCTGGGCCATAACCGGCTTCGGCCAGCAGTTTTTTGGCTTCTTCATTACGCTTTTCCTGCGTCCAGCCAAACCACTCTGGCGGGGTCAACTTGGCACCGTCGGTGTAAGGAGGAGTAAAGCTGTAAGCTGGCAGGTCACCCTGGTTCTTCACCTTGTTGACGATAATGTCGCGATCCATCCCCAGCTTCAGCGCTTCACGAACGCGAGCATCGGTGAACGGTGCTTTTTGGTTGTTGATTTCGTAGTAATAAGTACACAGGTAAGGATCAACGTGCACTTCGTTCGGGATCTCTTTTTTCAGCTTCTGGAACAGTTCGATCGGCATGTTGTTATAGGTCATGTCGATTTCGCCGGTACGGTAGCGGTTGACGTCAGTGACTTCTGAAGCGATCGGCAGGAAGGTGACTTTATTAATGATAGTTTTGGCGTTATCCCAGTATTGCGGGTTACGTTCCAGCACGATACGTTCGTTAACCACCCAGTCTTTCAGCTTGTATGCGCCGTTGCTGACGTAGTTCTGTGGCAAGGTCCACTTTTCACCAAACTTCTCTACCGCTTCTTTATTCACCGGCTTCATGGCGTAGTGCGGGGTCATTTCTACCAGATACGGAACCGGCTCGGTCAGCGTCACCTGGAAGGTATGATCGTCGATGGCTTTCACGCCCAGCGTCGATTTGTCTTTTTTACCCGCGATGATGTCATCCACGTTTTCTACGTGGGCATATTGCAGATAGCTGGCATAAGGAGAGGCGGTTTTTGGATCAACCAAACGCTGCCAGCTATACACGAAATCTTGTGCCGTTACCGGCTCACCGTTCGACCATTTGGCGTCTTTACGCAGGTGGAAGGTCCACACTTTAAAATCTTTGTTGTCCCAGCTTTCTGCAGCCCCCGGCACCACTGAGCCATCCAGGCTGTTATTTGCCAACCCTTCCATCAGATCGCGCGTCACGTTGTTTTCAGGCACGCCTTCGATCTTGTGCGGGTCTAGGGATTGTACTTCGGAACCGTTGTTCTTAACGATTTCCTGCTTGTCTGCCAGCTGTACGCCTGCTGGCACATCAGCCGCAAAAGCAGTTCCTGCCGCCGTAAAGCCTAGCGCCGCAATAATGCCTGCTGCCAGCAGGGACTTCTTAGTGATGTTGGTCATGTGTATAAACTCCAGTTTTTATTATCACAACTCCGTCGTGGGAGCTGCGTTGCCCGTTAACCGGGGGTTGCTATGGCTGGACGCCGTGGAACGAAACGGCGCTGCCTTTCCTGTGTATTACCGGCCACTATCACCGCTGGTAACACCCTTCATTACTGCTTGATGATGTAAAAGTTTTTCAGATCGATATAGTCTTGCGGATCTTTGCCGGTGAAACCACCAACCGTAGGTTTGACCAAGCGCGCACTGACCCGATAATAAACCGGGACCAGTGCAGAATCTTTGTCCAGCAAGGTCTCGGCTTGTTGATAAATGGCACTGCGTGCAGCTGCGTCCGGCGCTTGCAGGGTGCTGGCCATCAGCGCATCGAACGCCGGGCTTTTATAGAAGAAGGTGTTATTGCTGCTGTTGGAAAGCAGCATATTCAGAAACGCGCTCGGTTCATTGTAATCCCCACACCAGGTGGCACGGGCCACATCAAACTGCCCTTCATGACGGCTCTGTAGCGAGGTTTTCCACTCCTGATTTTGCAGTGTGACCTGTGCGCCGAGGTTCTTCTTCCACATTGAGGCAGCAGCAATGGCCTGCTGCTTATTTTGATCGGAGGTGTTGTACAACAGGGTAAATTTGAGCGGCTTCTCAGCGGTGAATCCCGCCTGAGAAAGCAGTTTCTTCGCTTCTTCGTTGCGTTTTTCCTGCGTCCACCCAGCCCACTCCGGCTGGCTGAAGTTGCCCCCCTCGGTAAAGGTTGGCGTAAAGCTGTAGGCGGGGATTTGGCCCTGGCCCATGATCTTGTTGGCAATAATGTCGCGATCCAGCGTCAATTTGACAGCCGCACGTACGCGCTCGTCGGTAAACGGCGCACGCTGATTGTTGATCTCATAATAGAAGGTGCACAGGTAAGGGTTAACGTGCAGCTGTTCTGGGATCTCGCGTTTCATTTTGGCATACAGATTCGGCGGGATGGCGCTATTGGTAATATCGATTTCACCGCTGCGGTAGCGGTTAATGTCGCTGACCTCGGAGGTCAACGGCAGGAACGTGGCCTGCTCGATCACCGTCTTGCTGTTATTCCAGTAGCTCGAACTGCGTACGAGCACGATACGTTCGTTGACGACCCACTCGGATAAGCGATATGCCCCGTTGCCCACGTAGTTCTGTGGCAGTGTCCACTTGTCGCCAAATTTCTCGACTACCGACTGTTTGACCGGCTTCATTGAGGTATGGGAAAGCATACTGACAAAATAGGGCACCGGCTCGCTGAGCGTCACCTTCAACGTTTTCTCATCAATGGCGCTGACACCAAGCGATTCAGGCGGTTTCTTACCGGCAAGAATAGCGTCAATATTTTCAATTCGTGCGTATTGCAGGTAGCTGGCATAAGGAGAGCCCGTTTTGGGATCCGCCAAGCGCTGCCAGCTGTAAACGAAATCCTGCGCAGTCACTGGGGAACCATCGCTCCATACCGCCCCTGGACGCAAGTGGAAGGTCCACGTCTGGTAATCGGTATTTTCCCAGTTTTCCGCCACCGCAGGGGCCAGATGGCCATTGGCATCGGTGCTGACCAACCCTTCCAGCAGGTTGAGGATAATATTGCTTTCAGGCGTTCCTTCGACCTTATGCGGATCCAACGAAGCGACTTCTGAACCGTTGTTGATCACCATGCGCTGCAGTGGTGCCAATTGCACACCGGCCGGAACCTCAACGGCCTGCAGGTTTTGGCTGGCGATCATCCCCAACACGGCGGCGATGATAACGGCCAACGGTTGATGCTTCGTGGTTTGCGGCATAGTACAGGCTCCTTTTCACTGCTAAGCAATAATGGTGAAATAGTTATCAAGCAGGCTAAATAAACAGATACCAGCAAAAATCATTCCTATCTGGCACGCCAAAGATAAGATTTTTCCGTCTGACAAGTTGCTCGGAAATTAGCAGAAGCAAAAATTCATAGCCAATAATTTTTACAGAAATGTTAAGCATTTCTCTTTTATTATCCCATAGCCCTACAGACACCTAGCCTTCCCGCTTGCCCAGAGAGAGATTAATGCCATGATTTTATTAGATAAATAACAGCTTCACTTTTAACCTTTTCTTCTCAGATGAAAAAAACCACTCAAAAGAAACATTCAGTTAACAAAATCGCCGTTCAGAGAATAAACACCTGCCTATGCGTGGTTAATCACTAATAACACCTGTGTGAAACGGAGACAAGCCCTACAGAATGATGTGATTAAATTAACAACAGTTTTACCCATAGGGAGACAAAAACCCCCGCCACGGGGATTATAAAAGTGGAGAAAATAACATCTTGGTGCTTTATCAACCGATAAAGTGAGATTTGTGCCACAGGATTGGGCAATAGAATGAAAAGTAGGCAGGTTGTGCACTTTAATAATGCATTGGCTGAGATAATTTGAAAAATTAAAAATAACTTAAGCCGCAAACAAGATTATCCGCGGCTTTATTAAGGTTATAACAGCCCTGGGAAAATGGCTTTAATCCCGGTGACAATAAATTCGATCCCCAGCGCCATCAACAACAGCCCCATGATACGGGTAATGACGTTGATGCCGGTTTGCCCCAGTAGACGCACCAGCAGCGGAGCTGCCCGGAACAATAGCCAACAACAGAAAGCGAACAAGGCGATCGCCACGGTAAAACCTAACAGGTTCTGCCAACTGTGGTAACGAGAGCTCCAGACGATGGTGGAACTGATGGCACCCGGCCCGGCCATCAGCGGCAGCGCCAAGGGAACGACCCCGATGCTTTCACGGATCGCGCTCTCTGATTTTTCCTGCTTGTTCTGTTTGTCTTCACCTAGCTTGCCGCTGATCATCGACATGGCGATGGTCACCACCAGAATGCCGCCTGCAATACGGAAAGAATCGATAGAGATACCAAACATACGCAATATGCCCTCGCCCAGGAACAGCGAGGTCCACAAAATAATCGCCACCGACAGGTTAGCCGTCAGGTTGGTTTTGTTACGCCCGACCTCGGCCTGATAGCTGGTCATGCTGATAAATACCGGCAGAATACCTACCGGGTTGACCAACGCAAACAGGCCGACAAAGAACTTGATGTAGCCGGAAAAATCCAACAGAGATTGGCCCACGAAAAACTCCGCATAAATAGCTGTAAAAAGAGACACTGCCGATGCGCGCTAATGTAATGGAATTACGTCAGCTAATCCATCCACCCAGACAGCATTTTTCCCTACCCCAACAGAATGTTACAAAACAATTCGCTATTGTTAATGCCTTGTATGTTGTTTGCTGACATCAGGTATCATCTCATCCACCATCAAACACATTGTTGATAATCGCTCTCAACAAACGCCAGCTGAAAGGTGTCAGCATGCGATTTTTATGACGTAAATCACAAAATATCTACTCAGGAATAGTTAAGCTCTTAGTCGTAGTCAAAAGGGAGTACGAGGTAGGGATACCGATTTCTCTCTCGCTTGCCTACTACCAACTTGCACTTGGTAAAGCTCTTTAAGTAAATCAGCAGTATGGGTCGCTAACTGCGGGAAAAGTCTCATTATTTAACAGACGCCTTCCTGACAGATGTCTATACTAGTTCCTCGAACGGCTTATTTACTGAAAGAGTTTAACATTTATCAGGAGAGCATCATGGCTGTAACGAATGTCGCTGAATTGAACGAGCTAGTTGCACGTGTCAAAAAAGCCCAGCGCGAGTATGCCAACTTCTCACAAGAGCAAGTTGATAAGATCTTCCGCGCCGCTGCCCTCGCCGCCGCAGATGCCCGTATTCCTCTGGCTAAACTGGCCGTTGAAGAATCAGGCATGGGTATCGTTGAAGACAAAGTCATCAAAAACCACTTCGCTTCCGAATACATCTATAACGCCTATAAAGACGAAAAGACCTGCGGGATCCTCTCCGAAGATGAAACTTTCGGTACCATCACCATTGCAGAGCCAATTGGCCTGATTTGCGGTATCGTGCCAACCACCAACCCAACTTCTACCGCAATCTTCAAAGCGCTGATCAGCCTGAAGACCCGTAACGGCATCATTTTCTCCCCGCACCCACGTGCCAAGAACGCCACCAACAAAGCCGCAGATATCGTACTGCAGGCTGCCATTGCTGCTGGCGCACCGAAAGACATCATCGGCTGGATCGACCAGCCAACGGTTGACCTGTCCAACCAGCTGATGCATCACCCAGACATCAACCTGATCCTGGCAACCGGTGGCCCAGGCATGGTTAAAGCCGCTTACAGTTCTGGTAAACCGGCTATCGGCGTTGGTGCCGGTAACACTCCAGTTGTAGTCGATGAAACTGCCGACATCAAACGCGTTGTTGCTTCCATCCTGATGTCAAAAACCTTCGACAGCGGTGTGATCTGTGCGTCTGAACAGTCCGTGATCGTGGTGGACTCCGTGTACGATGCAGTGCGCGCGCGCTTCGCTTCCCACGGCGGCTACATGCTGCAGGGCAAAGAGCTGAAAGCCGTTCAGGACATCATCCTGAAAAACGGTGGCCTGAACGCCGCTATCGTTGGCCAGTCTGCACCAAAAATCGCTGAAATGGCCGGTATCAAAGTGCCTGCCAACACCAAAATCCTGATCGGTGAAGTGAAACTGGTTGACGAATCTGAGCCATTTGCTCACGAAAAACTGTCACCTACCCTGGCGATGTACCGTGCCAAAGATTTTGAAGACGCCGTCAGCAAAGCAGAGAAATTGGTCGCCATGGGCGGTATCGGTCACACCTCTTGCCTGTACACCGATCAAGATAACCAGACTGCACGTGTAGAGTATTTTGGCGACAAAATGAAAACCGCACGTATTCTGATCAACACCCCGGCTTCTCAGGGGGGTATCGGTGACCTGTACAACTTTAAACTCGCTCCGTCACTGACGTTGGGCTGCGGTTCCTGGGGTGGTAACTCCATCTCTGAAAACGTCGGTCCAAAACATTTGATCAACAAGAAAACTGTAGCGAAGCGAGCAGAAAACATGTTGTGGCACAAACTTCCTAAATCAATCTACTTCCGCCGTGGCTCACTGCCAATCGCGCTGGAAGAAGTGGCTACCGACGGGGCAAAACGCGCCTTTATCGTTACCGACCGCTACCTGTTCAATAACGGCTATGCGGATCAGATCACCAAAGTTCTGAAATCACACGGTATTGAAACTGAAGTATTCTTTGAGGTTGAGGCTGACCCAACGCTGAGCATCGTACGTAAAGGTGCCGAGCAGATGAACTCCTTCAAACCAGACGTGATCATTGCGCTGGGTGGTGGTTCACCAATGGACGCAGCAAAAATCATGTGGGTGCTGTATGAACATCCTGAAACCCACTTCGAAGATCTGGCACTGCGCTTTATGGACATCCGTAAGCGTATCTACAAGTTCCCGAAAATGGGCGTGAAAGCGAAAATGATCGCCGTCACCACCACTTCAGGTACCGGTTCAGAAGTGACACCGTTTGCGGTTGTGACCGATGACGCGACCGGCCAGAAATACCCACTGGCTGACTATGCTCTGACCCCGGACATGGCGATTGTCGATGCCAACCTGGTGATGAACATGCCTAAATCCCTGTGCGCCTTCGGCGGCCTGGATGCGGTCACCCACGCCCTGGAAGCCTACGTTTCCGTACTGGCCAACGAATATTCAGACGGCCAGGCGCTGCAAGCGTTGAAACTGCTGAAAGAATATCTGCCAGCCAGCTATCACGAAGGGGCGAAAAACCCGGTTGCTCGTGAGCGTGTACACAACGCTGCTACCATCGCCGGTATCGCGTTTGCCAACGCCTTCCTGGGTGTTTGCCACTCAATGGCCCACAAACTGGGTTCTGAGTTCCATATCCCGCACGGTCTGGCTAACGCCATGTTGATCTCTAACGTTATCCGTTATAACGCCAACGACAACCCGACCAAGCAGACCGCCTTCAGCCAGTATGACCGCCCTCAGGCACGTCGTCGCTACGCGGAAATCGCAGACCACCTCGGTCTGAGCGCTGCCGGTGACCGTACCGCACAGAAGATCGAGAAACTGCTGAAATGGTTGGATGAAATCAAGGCAGAACTGGGTATTCCAACCTCGATCCGCGAAGCTGGCGTACAGGAAGCCGACTTCCTGGCCAAGGTCGACAAACTGTCTGAAGATGCGTTTGATGACCAATGTACCGGTGCTAACCCACGTTATCCGCTGATTGCCGAACTCAAGCAAATCTTGATGGATACCTTCTACGGTCGCGAATTCAGCGAAGCGACTGAAGAAGAGGCGGTAGTTGCAGCACCGGTTGCAGCTAAAGCGGAAAAAAAGTCCAAGAAATAACCGTTCTCTGAATGGTCAAAACCCGCCGAAAGGCGGGTTTTTTTATGCATGAGATAAATTGCACCCAATGAGCACCACGCTATTTGGACAGCAATCCCAGCTAACCTACAGGGTGGCATCAAAAAACGCCGCATAGGCCTTCTGCGGCGCTTATGGCGCAATATCACTCTGGAGCTTTGATCGCTTCCTTATAGTGCTTGCGGCATACCGAAACATAGCTTTCGTTACCCCCGATCACCACCTGCTCCCCCATATGCATCGCCTTGCCATCATCCCCCAGGCGCAGCACCATATTGGCTTTACGCCCGCAATGACAAATGGTCTTCAATTCGACCAGTTTATCGGCCCAAGCCAGCAGATGATGGCTGCCAACAAACAGTTCCCCAAGAAAATCAGTGCGCAAGCCATAACACAGCACCGGAATATCCAGCTGGTCGACCACCTCGCAAAGTTCTTCAACCTGCTCCTTGGTCAGAAACTGGCTCTCATCCACCAGCACGCAATGCACGGGCTGCTGCTGGTGCTCCTGATTAATCATGGCGTACAGTTGAGTGGCGTTATTGTAAAGCTGTGCTTGCGACGACAACCCAATCCGCGAACTCACTTTGCCCACGCCAAAGCGGTGGTCGATCTCCGCGGTAAACACCAACGTACGCATACCACGTTCTTGATAATTATATGAAGATTGTAACAGCGCCGTCGATTTCCCCGCATTCATAGCGGAATAATAAAAATAAAGCTGAGCCATGTGGCCGCGACTCCAATGGTTTAAAATATATACCCAAAGACTTTCCGGTTGTAGCGTAGCCCCCGTTGACTCATCCTCTGGTCTTGCTGGCGCGCTACACTGCGCCCTTGCCAATCAGGGCGAATATATTCAGCCCCGGTTAATGAGTCTGTTGCGGTTAACAACGCTGCGGCCTGAGAGACGGAGGGTATATACTGTCGGAAGGTGCAGGTTGACAGTGTAGCATAGACCGTAGCCAGACTCAGCAAGCGGGCTGACATTATCTTGGCCTAAGAAAATAGCCATCAACCAAGTTTCATGTGAAACATTTTACACGCGCAACGGACACTTTTACATCTATTTACAGATTACTGAGGTTTATCAAGCACAATTAATTATTGTTAATGATTAACTAAATTCATTAATGCTCAAGCGGATATGTACTGTCAGCAAGCAAACAGCCTGCCTTGCCCCTCCCGCCAGCAATGCAATTAAATGTGTTTTGAGCGATGACTGCCCGGTTAATTGGAACGCTTAACAACTTACTCACTCCTGACAGGCTGTTTACCGTTATACCCCCATTCTTTACAGTACTAGTCCTTTTGGGGAAGTGATTATGGACACAAATCCTTCCCGATACTGTTATAGAGCATAATTATGCCACGTGGGCCAAAATGACTTTAAGCTCGGCGATTATGCCTTGCGGTTGGACAATTTGGCTTAAAACCCAGGGGGGGGATTAAAGCCTGTTTCCCCTATGTTATTAGTCGGACAGTTCTCAATATCGGTTTTTTAAAGATAAATTTAGTCACTCTTTCAATTTGGCTATTGCAGAAAAGAAAGGAGCACTCTATTATTATCGTCACGCCCCCCCACCAATATAATTTGAGACTAGAACAATGAGCGAAGCATTGAAGATTTTGAACAACATCCGTACTCTACGTGCACAGGCAAGAGAATGCAGCCTGGAAACACTGGAAGAGATGCTGGAGAAGCTGGAAGTTGTTGTTAACGAACGCCGCGAAGAAGACAGCCAGGCTCAAGCAGAAATTGAAGAGCGCACTCGTAAACTGCAACAATACCGCGAAATGCTGATTGCAGACGGTATTGATCCAAACGAGCTGCTGCAAACTATGGCTGCTACCAAAGCCGCTGGTAAAGCAAAGCGTGCTGCACGCCCAGCTAAATACCACTACAAAGACGAAAACGGCGAAATGAAAACCTGGACTGGCCAGGGCCGTACTCCAGCCGTGATTAAAAAAGCTATCGAAGAGCAAGGCAAGTCCCTGGACGATTTCCTGCTGTAATAGCATTTTAGTTACCTTAAAAAGGCTCCCTATGGGAGCCTTTTTGCTTTGCAGCCACGGCAATCACCTTGACCTTCACGCGGGTGACTAGCAAAATTCTGATTTACAGGAAAAGAAAAAGGGGCCGAAGCCCCTTTATTTTACCCGTCTATCGTTCGGTTACTGAACGTTATAAAACGCCCGATACCAATCAACGAACCGTTTAACCCCTTCATCAACGCTGGTCTCCGGTTTAAACGCGATAGTCTGGTAAAGCTCATCGGTATCCGCACTAGTATCCAAAACGTCACCAGGCTGCATCGGCAGCATATTTTTGTGCGCCGTGATACCTAGCGCTGCCTCCAGAGCATGAATATATTCCATTAACTTAATAGGGCTACTATTGCCGATATTATAGACATGGTAAGGCGCAGAACTGCTGGCTGGAGACCCTTGCTCCACCGTCCAATTGGCATTGGGCTGAGGAACGATGGCCTGCAAGCGCACTACCGCCTCGGTAATATCATCAATGTAAGTAAAGTCACGATGCATCTCACCGTGGTTATATACATCAATACTCTCACCGGCCAATATCGCCTTGGTGAATTTAAACAGCGCCATGTCAGGACGCCCCCAAGGGCCATATACGGTGAAAAAGCGCAGGCCGGTGGTTGGCAGACCATATAAATGCGAATAGCTGTGCGACATAAGCTCATTGGCTTTTTTCGTCGCCGCATACAGGGATATTGGGTGATCGACCGAGTCATCCGTCGAAAACGGCAGCTTGCGATTCAGGCCATAAACCGAGCTGGAAGACGCGTACAACAGATGCCCAACCTTATTATGCCGACACCCTTCAAGAATGTTCAAATGGCCAATCAGGTTGGAATCAGCATAAGCCAAGGGGTGATCCAGCGAATAACGCACCCCGGCCTGGGCGCCGAGGTGAATGACCCGCTCAAACTGATGTTCAGCGAACAGCTCGGCAATTCCATTGCGATCGGCCAAATCCAGTTTGATAAACTGAAATGCTGGCTGATTAGCCAGCATGTCGAGTCGTGCCTGTTTCAAGCTGACAGCGTAATAATCATTCAGGTTGTCGATACCGACAACCTGATGCCCCATGGCTAGCAGACGCTCCGTTACGTGATAACCAATAAACCCTGCAGCGCCTGTAACCAGGAATTTCATGCTCACCTCTTAGATGACCGGCTTAATCGATGCGCCACGACCAATACCATAATACGTAAAGCCACGAGCTTGCAGACGTTCTGGATCATACAGGTTACGGCCATCAAAAATGACGGGCTGCTTCAAGGCTGCCTTAATCGCATCAAAATCCGGAGCACGGAAATTCTGCCATTCGGTACAGATCACCAACGCATCGGCTCCCTGTAACGCCGCTTCTTTGGTCCCCATCAGTTTCAGATCGGCACGTTGCCCATAGATACGCTGCGCTTCGGCCATGGCTTCCGGATCATAGGCCTGCACGCTGGCACCTAGCTCCCACAGCGTCTCCATCAGTACACGACTGGACGCTTCACGCATATCGTCGGTATTAGGTTTAAACGCCAAGCCCCACAGCGCGAAGGTTTTGCCTTTTACATCATTAGCAAAATGATGCTTGATGAACTGGGCCAGCTTATGTTTCTGCTGGTTGTTCACCTGCTCTACCGCCTGCAACAGCTTAGGCTGATAACCGATATGCTCTGCGGTACGGATCAGCGCCTGAACGTCTTTCGGGAAACAAGAGCCGCCGTAGCCGCAGCCTGGATAAATGAAGTGATAGCCAATACGCGAATCCGAACCGATCCCCTGACGCACTTTTTCAATGTCCGCACCCAGCATCTCTGCCAAATTGGAGATTTCGTTCATAAAGCTGATTTTGGTCGCCAGCATGCAGTTGGCAGCATATTTGGTCAGCTCTGCGCTGCGGATATCCATCAGGATCATGCGGTCGTGATTGCGGTTGAACGGCTCATACAACTCACGCAGCGGCTCGATGACGTCTTTGTTGTCGGTACCCAGCACGATGCGCTCAGGGCGCATACAATCGGCAACAGCGGCACCTTCCTTGAGGAACTCCGGGTTGGAGACGACATCAAACGCCAAGTCGCTGCCACGCTTGCGCAACGTTTCGGTCATCACTTCACGAACTTTATCAGCGGTACCTACCGGTACGGTTGACTTATCGATCACCACTTTACGGTCTGTCATATGTTCGGCGATGGTGCGTGCCACGGCGGTGACATATTTAAGATCGGCAGAACCATCTTCGTCCGGTGGCGTTCCCACAGCGATAAACTGGATCGTGCCATGATCAACACCAGCTTTCGCATCGGTAGTGAAATGTAGGCGACCAGCTTCATAGTTTTGCTGTACCAACGAAGTCAAGCCCGGTTCAAAGATCGGAATATTGCCTTTTTTGAGGTTTTCGACCTTCTGTTCATCGATGTCGATACACATGACATCATGACCCACGTCAGCCAACACGGCTGCCTGCACCAGGCCAACATAGCCAATACCGAAAACGGTTACTTTCATCGGGAAGTCCTAATTTTCAAATTTAACAAAAAGTTATCAAGCTACTCCTGTTTGTCTGCCACCCTAGGCAGCAGCCAAACCAACAATTCTTTACCCATATTGGGTGGTCTTTTCGTCTCGACACGCGATGCGTCAAAGAGCTCACAAACGGGCTTATCAACCGCAAATGGCTACAAAGGTCCTGACGATCTATCCAAGCAGCTCTATTTTCGCTCTCAAATTGCGTACTTACTCCGCCATACGAAAAACCTGCAAAGTATACCAGCTTAAATCCGCTGAGTATTACCCCAAGTTCAAATAGCAATAAATTAAGACAACTTCCTATGGAAACGACGGTGATGGAATAGTCAGAGACAATTGCGGAAGTTCTATTGATGATTTATTCAGCACTTAGCATCAGACGTAACCGGCCGCCGCTGCCCCACACCTGGCACTGCCAGGCATCACAACGTTGGCTAATTTGATTCATGTAAGTGGTGCCAAGCGTTCCCAAGGGTACGCCATTACTTAATTGAATCAGGTTATCCCCTGTATTTACATTGGCATGCAAACCGGCAGAGGCCAGCACCAGATTCTTATATTCGGCATGATAGTAGCCCACCAACAGCGGAAATTGGCCTTCCAACTTGCCTTGGCGCAATAATTGGTTAACTTGTTTTAACAATGCAGACATTTGCGGCAGGCGATGCTGTTGATTGGCTAAATGATCTTGTAATAAACCGTTGAATAACGCACGCAATAACAAGGCAGCCATCACGCCATTATCTCCTGCACGGGTGACATCCAGGCAATAAAACGCCAGATCTTTATCCGACAATGCAGCGATATCCAGCACCAAACCCGGATTATCGCTGGTGGTTAATTGCCGATAATTAATACGGCAACCGGCAATAGACTGCTGCACGGGGGGTTGTAACTGCTTGAGTAATCTCACGGCCTCGGAGGGATTTTGACTTAATGCCTGCCAATCCTGGAACAGGTCGGCCTCTTCGATTGCCTGCGAAGTGAACATGTTAGGGTAGAGGCAAGCCAGCACCGCTTCGCGCAGCCGATTGAGGTCACTCAACGGCTTCAGCAACACATCCTGTACGCCGAGCCGCAACACCTTGGCGATATCCGCCATCTTATCGGTCGCCGAGATCACCAATACCGGGATCTTTATCCCTTGCAAACGCAGATGCTCAACAAACTCGATGCCGTCCATTTCCGGCATGGCGAGATCGCACAGGATCAGATCGGGAGAAAACTCCTCAACCGCACTCAACGCCACAAGGCCATTGACCGCCTCGCTGGTTTGCGCTCCCAAGGAAGCAAGATAACCTACAAGCACAGAACGGAAAACCTGCTCGTCCTCAACGATTAAGATGCGCTTGTTTATCAGTGGTAATGCCATCGACCCAGCCTCTTCCCTTTTGATGTTGTAATAGTGGCTCATAATGAGCACTTGTGCTTGTCGAAAACACGCCCGATAGCATCATTCCACCCTAACAGATGGTAATCATTTATTTTTTATCAATGGTGCCAAAACATCTATCTGTTTTTCTACCGCCAAGCGGCCTGCCTCTATTGCCTCGCTGGCGCGATGGAAATCCAGGGTGGATATTTGTGGGCAATACGGCTGGATCAACACGTCTGGCGGGTCACTGGCCATACGGCTTCGCTTCACCCGATTCTCCAGCATCTGAATCGAGGCGCTCATGATTTCCATCGCCGTGGGGGTGAAGGTGGTTTTCTTCAGCATCATTTTGTTCATGCGTTCCCGCAGGCGGTCGCGCCAGTTATTGGCATCGACAATGCTTGTTTCACCCTGATCGCCAGCGTCATTACGTATCGAAAACAGATCCTGCTGCATCAGGTGCGCATCATGCTGCAAATCCACGGCAATCACTATGTCTGCCCCCATCGCCCTGGCCAATGAGATAGGAACCGGGTTGACCAAGGCACCATCCACCAACCAATACCCGTCAAACCAGACCGGTGCCAACAAGCCCGGCATGCTGCAGGAAGCACGAACAGCCTGGTGGATATCCCCTTTGGTCATCCACAGCTCACGGCCGGTACTGAGGTTGGTGGTCACCGCCCCGAATTTCAGTGAGCAGTCGGTAAAGTCGTTAATTTTCAGTATTTGGCCAACGACGTTAAATACGCGTTCGCCGCGTAATAATCCACCGCGCTGCCAGGAGAGATCCATCAGCCTGATCACGTCCCAGTAACTGAATGATCGTACCCATTTCTCCATCGCTGGCAACCGATGGCTGGCAAACGCAGCCCCAACCAGTGCTCCCACGGAACATCCTGCAACAATATCGGCTTCGATACCCAGCTTACGCAATGCGTTAATCACGCCGATATGCGCCCATCCCTTGGCGGCACCGGCCCCTAATGCCAACCCGATTTTAACTTTCCGCATGCTTCGCCTATCCTTTGCACAGTGAATTCACTCAGCCCAATCGCAGGGTACATTGTCATCAACGAATAATGTTAGGTAACATATGCTTTAAATTCATTTTAGCTGCGGCTTTACATCACGCTAGCTAACCACTGAGAGGCGTTATTTTGACTGAGCTATGCCCCTGCGGCAGCGGGCAGGACTACAGCGCTTGCTGTGCGCCCTATATAACAGGTACTCAATACGCTATGTCGCCGGGCATATTAATGCGTTCGAGATATTCCGCCTATGTAAAACGGGATGTGGATTATCTTATTGCGACCTGGCACCCAGACTGCAATCCCGAAGAGTGGCGCAGCGCCATCAGCAGCAGCTTTGGCAATACCGAATGGCTTGGGCTGACGGTGGTAGCGGAAACCGCCGGCAATAGCGTCGATGAGGGGTTCGTGGAATTCATCGCCCGATCGCGCGATGGAGACAGCGAGAGTGCCATGCACGAGCGTTCCCGCTTCCTTCGCCTTGAACAACGCTGGTACTATATCGACGGAACCAAACCTCAACCGGGCAGAAATGCCGTTTGCCCCTGCGGTTCAGGCAAAAAATATAAAAAGTGCTGCGGGCAATAAGCCTGCGGGTTCAGAATCAGACGGAATCGACACACTCATGCCACAGCAAAACGTACAAAGAAAAATTTTACGCACCATCTGCCCCGATGCCAAAGGGCTGATCGCCAAGATCACCAACATTTGTTACAAGCACGAATTGAACATTGTGCAGAACAATGAGTTTGTCGATCACCTCACCGGTCGTTTCTTTATGCGTACCGAGCTGGAAGGGATCTTCAATGATACGACGCTGTTGGCCGATCTGGACGGCGCGTTACCAGAAGGTTCAGAGCGTGAACTGCACAGTGCAGGCCGCCGCCGTATCGTGGTGCTGGTCACCAAAGAAGCCCACTGCCTGGGCGATCTGCTGATGAAAAGCGCCTATGGCGGCCTGGACGTTGAGATTGCCGCCGTGATTGGCAACCACACCACGTTGCAGACGCTGGTGGAACGCTTTGACATTCCGTTCCATTTGGTCAGCCACGAAGGACTGACGCGTGAACAGCATGATCAACAGATGATCGCACAGATCGACCAATACCAACCGGATTACGTGGTATTGGCCAAATATATGCGCGTGCTCACCCCGGCTTTCGTTCAGCATTACCCGAACCAGGTGATCAATATTCACCATTCGTTCCTGCCAGCCTTTATCGGTGCGCGCCCTTATCATCAGGCTTATGAGCGTGGCGTGAAGATCATCGGGGCAACGGCGCACTACGTGAACGACAGCCTGGATGAAGGCCCAATCATTATGCAGGACGTTATTCATGTCGATCACACCTATTCGGCTGAAGATATGATGCGTGCCGGGCGTGACGTGGAGAAAAACGTACTTAGCCGCGCACTGTATCGCGTGCTGGCGCAACGCGTGTTCGTCTACGGTAACCGCACGGTGATCCTGTAATTGGTTAACAAAGCGGTGTCTTTCGTTCACGGAAGCACCGCTGAGAATAAAAAAGCGACAAACAATTCATTTTCTGCATTTCAATGCTTTACACAAGCGTTTCATTTGATATGATGCGCCCCGCTTACCGAGACAGACGTTTCGCAAGCAATTATGTCGTACCGAGGGATCTAGCCGATTCCCAGTAACAAGTAGTGAACCATGAGCATCATGGTGGGGTTCCCGAGCGGCCAAAGGGAGCAGACTGTAAATCTGCCGTCACAGACTTCGAAGGTTCGAATCCTTCCCCCACCACCATCTTCTCCTAGAGCACTGAAATGAAATGTTGTTCAGAGTTTCATTTAGCACTGAAGGGAAGGATGAGAAGCTTCGACCAAGGTTCGAGTCCACACAGTGGACAACGCGCTTGCGCGGTCATCCTTCTCACCACCGTAACTGTGGCCAAAGAGATGGATTAGTCAGCACTACCAGAAAGATTTTGCCAACTTTCTGTTCAAAATTAGCAACCATGAATACCATGGTGGGGTTCCCGAGCGGCCAAAGGGAGCAGACTGTAAATCTGCCGTCACAGACTTCGAAGGTTCGAATCCTTC
>NZ_CAMFLB010000014.1:0-215816 GCF_945957435.1 Serratia sp. PL7
TCGCGGGTTCGAGCCCCGTCCGTTCCGCCACTTATTTAAATTATGCCTGCTACTGTTAGCAGGCATAATGTTAAGCGTAATTTAGGGGCGTAGCTCAGTTGGTAGAGCACCGGTCTCCAAAACCGGGTGTCGCGAGTTCGAGTCTCTCCGCCCCTGCCATATTAGAAACCCTTTGCGAAAGCGAAGGGTTTTTTTTGCTTTCTACTCGCCTAGAATTGCCCGTCCTCCCGCTAACGCGTACAAAATTCCCGCCGAAATCGTTCCCAATTTAGACATTTCTAGCTGTATCTATGCACAAAATGGTTGTAATCCCGCGCTGTGATATCGCTCATCATTCCTCCCTGTATTTCAACTACACCTTATAAGCCCCACGAGTTTTTTGGGCACACTCGATGAAAGCGAATACACCTACAACCATCTCTGTCTGACCGAGTCAGGTAGAGCGAGGAGAAAAACATGGTTAAGCGTTTACTGTTAGCGGCCGCCATAAGCGGTGTGTTGATGGGAGCGGCGCAGGCTGCCCCCTTGGTTGTCGGCTTTTCTCAGATTGGTTCTGAATCAGGATGGCGTTCGGCAGAAACCAAAGTGGCGAAACAGGAGGCGGAAAAACGGGGTATTACGCTGAAAATCGCCGATGCACAGCAAAAGCAGGAAAACCAGATCAAGGCGGTGAGATCCTTTATTGCTCAAGGCGTTGACGCCATCTTCATTGCGCCGGTAGTGGCCACCGGTTGGACCCCGGTATTGCAGGAAGCGAAAGAGGCCAAAATTCCGGTCTTCCTGTTGGATCGCATGATCGAAGTGAACGATCCCTCGCTGTATACCGCTGCCGTCGCTTCTGACAGCGTCCATGAAGGGAAAGTCGCAGGCGAATGGCTAGTGAAAGCCGTTGCGGGCAAGCCCTGTAACGTGGTGGAACTGCAAGGCACCGTTGGGTCCAGCGTGGCCATTAACCGCAAGAAAGGCTTTGCGGACGGTATTGCCTCTGCCGACAACGTCAAAATCATCCGTTCGCAGTCCGGCGACTTTACTCGCAGCAAGGGTAAAGAGGTGATGGAAAGCTTTATCAAGGCTGAACAGAACGGCAAAAATATCTGCGCCGTCTATGCACATAACGACGATATGGCCATTGGTGCCATCCAGGCGATCAAAGAAGCCGGCCTCAAACCGGGCTCACAGATCAAGGTTGTTTCCATCGACGGCGTGCCGGATATCTTCAAAGCGATGATGGAAGGGGAAGCCAACGCCACGGTTGAACTGACGCCAAATATGGCAGGACCTGCGTTTGATGCCTTGATTGCATTGAAAAAAGACGGCACACAGCCACAGAAATTTATCCAGACCGAGTCGAAACTGCTGCAGCCTGAAACTGCCAGACAGGAATACGATATGAAGAAAAGCATGGGATATTGATCGTTAACAGGCGGAGCAGATAATGGCTACACCTCAGGCAGCATTATTGGCAATAAGCGGGTTATCCGTGGAGTTTCCAGGTGTAAAAGCGCTGGAGCAGGTTGATTTCACACTACAACGCGGTGAGGTGGTGGCGCTTCTTGGGGAAAACGGCGCGGGCAAGTCCACGCTGATTAAGGCATTGACCGGTGTTTACCAACGCTCCGCCGGTGAGATCTGGCTAGAAGGCACCGCGATTGCGCCACAGAATACGGCCCAGGCGCAATCGTTGGGGATTGGCACCGTCTATCAGGAAGTTAATCTGCTGCCTAATATCTCGGTGGCCGCCAATCTGTTTATCGGCCGCGAACCTACCCGTTTTGGCCTGATCGATCAAAAAACCATGTTGCGTAATGCCCGTCAGCTGCTGGAAGGCTATGGTTTACCGCTGGATGTCAGCCAGCCGCTGGGCAATTACTCGATCGCCATTCAGCAAATTGTCGCGATTGCTCGCGCCGTCGATCTCTCCGCCAAGGTACTGATCCTGGATGAACCCACCGCCAGCCTGGATGCCAAGGAGGTCACCATGCTGCTGGATATTCTTAGCCAACTGCGATCTCAGGGAATGGGGATGATCTTCGTCACCCATTTTCTCGAGCAGGTTTACCGCATCAGCGATCGTATTACGGTGTTGCGTAACGGCAAGCTGGTCGGGACTCGTGTCACCGCCGAGCTGCCACGGCTCGAGTTGGTGCAGATGATGCTTGGCCATAGTTTTGATGAGACGCTGCTCAAACGCAGCGAACATCAGGCCGTGCAGGCTCCGCCTTTGGTGGAGTTTAGCGGTTATGGCCGACGCGGCATGGTTGAGCCCTTTGATCTGGCGTTGAGGCCTGGGGAAATCGTCGGCCTGGCTGGTTTACTGGGATCGGGGCGTACTGAGACGGCACAACTCATCTTCGGCATTAAGGCTCGGGATAAAGGTATAGCGAAAGTTGAGGGCAAAACGGTGGCGATCCCAACGCCCCGTAAAGCGGCCAGTCTGGGATTTGGCTATTGCCCAGAAGATCGTAAGACCGACGGTATTGTCGGCGCGGCCACGGTAAGGGAAAACATCATTCTGGCATTGCAGGCGCAGCGTGGTTGGTTACGGCCTATCCCGCTGCGTGAGCAAACCCGAATTGCGGAAGATTTCATTAAACTGCTGGGGATCCGCACGCCGGGGCCGGAGCAGCAAATCCAGTACCTTTCCGGCGGTAACCAGCAGAAGGTGCTGCTTTCCCGCTGGCTGGCGACCAAACCCCGTTTCCTGATCCTGGATGAGCCAACGCGTGGCATTGACGTGGGGGCCCATGCGGAAATTATCCGCCTGATTGAACGGCTCTGTGATGAAGGGTTGGCACTGCTGGTTATTTCCTCCGAACTGGAGGAGCTCGCAGGCTATGCCGATCGCATCGTGGTATTACGCGATAGAAAACATGTGGCGCAGCTTGACCATGATGCCATTACGGTTCCCGCCATTATGCAGGCCATTGCCGTGCAACAGGGGGTAGCATGAACCACAGGAGTTTTCCCATGACCGGTGGACCGCGCAAAGTAAGGTGGGTAATGCCCGCCGGAGCGACGCAGCTGGGGGCGCTGGCGGTGATTTTACTTATCGATAGCCTGGTCGCCCCCCATTTCTTTTCAATCCATATCCAGGATGGCCGCCTGTTCGGCAGCGTGATTGATATTTTTAACCGTGGCGCCCCTGTCGCGCTGCTTGCTTTGGGTATGACGCTAGTGATCGCCACCGGTGGGATCGATCTCTCCGTCGGTGCGGTAATGGCGATTGCCGGAGCGACCGCAGCCACCATGACCAGCGCTGGTTACCCATTAGCATACATCCTGGGGGCCGCATTAGCGGTTGGGGCACTGTGTGGCCTGTGGAACGGCTTCTTGGTTGCGGTGCTGCAAATCCAGCCGATCGTCGCTACCTTGATGTTGATGGTGGCCGGGCGCGGTATCGCGCAGTTGATTACCGAAGGACAAATCGTCACCTTTGAAAGTCAAGGGTTAGCCAAGCTTGGCAGTGGTTCGCTGATGTACCTGCCGATGCCAGTGATCATTGCTACCCTCATGCTGCTGCTGATTTGGTTACTGACACGCAAAACCGCTTTGGGGCTGTTTATTGAAGCGGTCGGTATCAATTTGCGCTCAGCACGTAATGCTGGCGTCAGTACACGCTGGGTGATTATTGCGGTATATATCATTTGCGGCCTGTGCGCGGCGGTGGCAGGGGTTATCGTTACGGCGGATATTCGCGGTGCGGATGCCAACAATGCGGGCCTGTGGCTCGAACTGGATGCGATCCTGGCCGTGGTGATTGGCGGTGGGTCACTGCTGGGCGGGCGTTTTAATCTGCTGCTCTCGGTGGTGGGGGCGTTAATCATTCAGGGAATGAATACCGGAATTCTGCTTTCGGGTTATAAACCGGAGTTTAACCTGGTGCTGAAAGCGGTGGTGGTATTAGCCGTGTTGCTGGTGCAATCCCCAAGTGTGTCATTACAGCGGTTGTGGCGGAGACGTAAATCATGATGAAGCGTAACCTTCCCCTATTGATCACTATTGTGGTTTTTCTGCTGGGCTACGCCTTTTGCCTTAGTCAATTCCCCAGCTTCGCTTCCACCCGCGTCTGGTGCGATCTGCTGACCGACAACGCTTTTCTCGGTATTGTGGCCGTGGGCATGACCTTTGTGATCCTTTCTGGCGGCATCGATCTTTCGGTGGGCTCGGTGATCGCCTTTACCGGCGTACTGCTGGCCAAGCTGATTGGCACTTATGGTATTGCTCCAGGTTATGCATTTGTCATTGCCTTGTTGATGGGGGCCTCATTTGGTGCGCTGATGGGGTGGATCATCGACGCGCTGAAATTACCTGCATTTATCATCACGCTCGCGGGGATGTTCTTCGTGCGCGGCATGAGTTTTATCGTGTCAGAAGAGTCTTTGCCGATCGATCACCCGCTGTATGCCACGCTGGCAAACTATGCCTGGAAAGTCCCCGGTGGTGGCCGATTTACCTTATTGGCGCTGGTAATGCTGCTGGTCGTGGCGATTGGCATGATCCTGGCGCATCGCACCCGTTTTGGCCATAACGTCTATGCCATCGGGGGGAATCCGGTCTCCGCTGGGCTGATGGGGGTGCCGGTACGGCGTACCACTATTCAGATTTACATGCTTTCCAGCACGCTGGCGGCCCTCTCCGGCATAATTTTCTCGCTATACACTTCCGCTGGTTATGCTCTGGCTGCCAGCGGTGTCGAACTGGATGCCATTGCGGCGGTCGTCATTGGGGGAACATTGCTGACTGGCGGCGTCGGTACCATTTTGGGCACCTTGTTTGGCGTGCTGATCCAAGGCTTAATCCAAAGTTACATCACTTTTGATGGCTCCCTCAGCTCCTGGTGGACCAAAATCGTCATCGGCATCCTGCTGTTCTGCTTTATCGGCCTCCAGAAGGCGATGAGCGCCTTTTGGCAGACCAGACGGGCAAAACCCCGCCATCCACGCCTGAAGCCGTCATAGCCGCTCAGGTTGCGGTATTTAAAGGTATTTTCAGCAGTTGGCGGATTAACGGCTGCTGGTCGCTGTTTTGCAGCCAGACGGCATAAAGCGGACGAACGATCGGCTGGGCGTCAGCAACAGCGACCAGTTGAGGGTAGTCTTTTTCCCACTGGCTGGGGAGAAATGCACAGCCACCGGTTGTCTCCAGCAATTGGCGCGTCAGATGCGCTGAAGTGGTGGTCAGCACGGGCATGCTGTCGCCCTCAAGCATGCGGGCTTCCTGTTGGTGAAAATCGGCACCCCATTCCAGTTTGATGTAAGGCATGAGGGCGGGGTTATCGCGTAGCGACGAGGAAAACAGGCGTAGCGAGAAGTTACCCAACAGCTGGCTGGCCAGCTCATCCATCTTTGGCGGTTCGGTGGTGATTAGCAAATCGAGCTGTCTTTCATGTAGCTGCTTCACCAACGAATGGCGCAGGGCTACCCTGGCTTCGAGCTGCAAGGCCTCCCGCTGCTGGTAGAGCGATTGCAGCCAGGGCGTGAGGTAAGCTTCCCATAGCGACGCGGTGGCACCGATCGAAAGTTCGCTGTGCTGTAGCGATCGTATCACCTCTTTCTTTGCCAACTGCCACGTGTTCATCAGGCTCTCGGCATAGGGCAACAGCCGCTCTCCTGCAGGTGTCAGGCGGATGTTGTTGCGGTGGCGAGTGAATAAATTCGCCCCTAATTGAGTTTCAAGCTGACGGATACGGAAACTCACCGCAGACTGCGTTAAGTACAGGGATTCCGCTGCGCGGCCAAAGTGTCGCGTTCTACTGACCTCCAAAAAGGTTTTCAGTAATTCGGTGTCCACACCAATCTCCAAAGTTTTTTATCGTTAAGATTTAAATGTTTTGTTTTACACGATGTCAAGCCTATCTAATACTCCGCGCCATAAACAGCACGGCCATGAGAGAATTAGGAGCGTGTCAGATGGCGGATAGCTTCACCACCAACAGTCGTTTTTTTGATAATAAAAACTATCCTCGCGGGTTCTCCCGTCACGGCGATTTCACCATTAAAGAAGCGCAATTGCTAGAGCGTTTCGGGTATGCGTTCAACGAGTTGGATGCCGGCAAACGCCAGCCAGCCACTGAAGAAGAACAGTTGTTCGTTGCAGTGTGTCGCGGTGAGCGTGAACCGGTAACCGAGCAAGAAAAAGTATGGTCTAAATATCTGGCGCGCACCCGCCGCCCGAAAAAATTCCATACGCTGTCAGGTGGCAAGCCGCAGGCTGATGCGGTAGAAGACTACACTGAAAGCGACGATTGATCATCATGGGGCCATTCGGCCCCATTTTTTATTCCAGGCTGCGGTGTAGCTGCAGCAGCAGGCGATCCATACTGCGATAGCTGAGCGCTTCGCTGAGATGGCGTTTATCAATCTGTTGTTCCCCTGCCAAATCGGCCAGCGTGCGTGCCACTTTCAGGATGCGATGCCAGGCTCGAACCGATAATCCCAGTTGGCTCAGCGTTTTCTCTAAAAACTCCGCTTCAGCCGCAGGCAAATGGCAATCCCGATCCACCTCGCGGTTACTCAACAGCGCATTCACTTTACCTGCCCGTGCCAGCTGCTGCTCGCGCGCCACCAGCACCCGTTGACGTACCTGTTGGCTGCTTTCCCCCGCATGGTGCTGCTTGGCCAGTACGCCCGGTGGCAGCAGCGGCACCTCAATCGACAAATCAAATCGATCGAGGAAGGGGCCAGAGAGCCTGCCGAGGTAGCGCAAAATCTGCTGCGGTGGTGTGCGGTTGTGTATGCCCTGATAGTGCCCGGTTGGGCTGGGGTTCATCGCCGCAATCAGCTGCACTCGGGCAGGGAAGCGTACCTTGGCGCTGGCGCGTGAGATGACGATTTCACCGGATTCCAGCGGCTCACGCAGCGCATCCAATACTCGCCGTTCAAATTCGGGTAACTCATCCAGAAACAGTACGCCGTTGTGCGCCATGGAGATTTCCCCTGGCCGTGGCAAGGAGCCTCCCCCAACCAGGGCCGCCATCGAGGCGCTGTGGTGTGGGGCGCGAAACGGCCGCTGGCGCCATGGCAGGGTTTCATCTGGATGATGCAGTAAGCTGGCAACGGCGACGCTTTCCAGCGCCTCCCGATCGCTTAACGGCGGCAGCAAGCCATTGAGGCGGCTGGCCAGCATGGTTTTGCCGGTGCCCGGAGGGCCAAGCAGCAACAGGTTGTGGCCCCCGGCCGCGGCAATTTCCAACGCTCGCTTTGCCTGTTCCTGGCCAATGACTTCCTGCAAGTCGGCAGTTTCCGTTGACGTGGCAGCCGCAGGAGGCGCTACGGCGATTGGCAGATCCCCCTTACCCTGCAAAAAAGCGCACACCTCCAGTAAATGTTCTGCGACTCGGGTCGTGCTGTTGGGAAGCAACCCCGCCTCTTTGCCGTTGGCCGCAGCCAGGATCAACTCCCGCTTGGCCTCGGCTGCCGCTATTGCCGCCGGAATGGCGCCGTGCACCGCCCTCAATGCGCCAGAAAGCGCTAATTCACCCAGGAACTCATAGTGCGCCAACTTATCTGCTGGCAGCTGCTCTGAGGCCGCCAGAATGGCCAGCGCAATGGGTAAATCATAGCGCCCCCCTTCCTTAGGCAAATCGGCCGGTGCCAGATTGACGGTGATGCGTTTGGCCGGAAAGGTGAAGCCGTTGTTGATCAGTGCGCTGCGCACCCGGTCACGGGCTTCTTTCACCGTGGTTTCCGGCAGGCCGACCAGTGTCAGGCCGGGTAATCCGTTGCTGATATGGACTTCAACCATGACCGAAGGCGCCTGCACGCCGATCGTGGCACGGGTATAGATTACCGCCAGTGACATATTGCTCTCCTCGCTGAAGGCAACATGATGCGGGAACAGCCCGAAAGCCGCGCGCTACTCATCGTCAACTTGCGTAGTGCTACAAAATTAAAAGTAATTTATTTCATCATGTTAGTGATTTTTTTCGAGGTGCTACGCATTTCGTTGTAATACCCATTAACAATTACGGGAAAGCTGCAACACATTAGCAAGCTAACCAAGTTGCAACAGCAGGGTTAATGGGTGTATTTAACAATTGGTTAAAATAAAAATCACTTCTTTAACAAAGCCTCGACCGCTACCGCACCCGCTGCGGCCGCCGCTAAATCTGATGACCTCGTACTCTACGGTAGGGATAACACTATGTTTGGTTGGACTCCGCTGCAGCGCAATGCGGCAATTGCCAGCTTTTCAAGCTGGACGCTCGACGCTTTCGATTTCTTTGTGCTGGTCTTCCTGCTCAGCGATATAGCTCAGGCTTTTCAGGTAGGGATGGAAGAAGTCACCCTGGCGATCCTGCTGACGTTGGCGGTACGCCCGATTGGCGCGCTTATTTTTGGCCGTGCGGCGGAAAAGTACGGTCGTAAACCGATCCTGATGTTGAATATCGTGTTTTTCTCGGTATTTGAGCTGTTGTCGGCGGCCGCTCCTTCTTTGACCGTCTTCCTGTTGCTGCGAGTGCTTTACGGCGTGGCGATGGGTGGCATCTGGGGCGTGGCCTCTTCGCTGGCGATGGAAAGCATCCCAGACCGTTCGCGTGGCCTGATGTCCGGTATCTTCCAGGCGGGGTATCCGTTTGGCTATCTGTTGGCGGCGGTGGCCTATGGCCTGCTGTTTGAAGTGGTCGGCTGGCGTGGCATGTTCGTGATCGGGGCCGCGCCGATCCTGTTGCTACCGTTTATCTACTTCTGCGTGGAAGAGTCGCCGGTGTGGCTGGCGGCACGGGCACGTAAAGAAAGCACCGCTTTGCTGCCCGTTCTGAAGAGCCATTGGAAGCTGTGTCTCTATCTGGTGCTGCTGATGGCAGCGTTTAATTTCTTCTCCCACGGCACGCAAGATATGTATCCGGCCTTCCTGAAAATTCAGCACGGTTTCGATCCTAAAACCGTCAGTATCATCGCCATTAGCTACAATATCGCGTCCATTATCGGCGGTATTTTCTTTGGTACCCTGTCGGAAAAAATTGGCCGCAAGAAAGCCATAATTATTGCTGCCCTGCTGGCGTTACCGGTGATCCCGCTGTGGGCATTCGCGAGTGGTTCGCTGATGCTGGGGGTGGGGGCGTTCATGATGCAATTCATGGTTCAGGGGGCATGGGGGGTGATCCCAACCTACCTCAACGAACTGGTGCCAGCGAATACTCGCGCGGTATTGCCAGGGTTTGTTTACCAATTGGGTAACCTGATTGCTTCGGTGAATGCCACCTTGCAGGCCGCGATTGCGGAACATCATGGGCAAAACTACGGCCTGGCGATGGCGATAATCGCCGGGACGGTGGCTATCGTGATCGCGGTGCTGGTGTATTTTGGCAAGGATACGCGCGGCAAACCGATTGCGGTAGAAAGTAAAGCGCCTGGTGCTGGTGTTAGCGTTTGAATTTCATGCGCTTTGTTGCAGCTTTGACCCGACAGCGCCGAATAATAACGCAAAAAAAGTGTTGTCAGGTTACCGGCTGCTATGGTAACTCTGTAGGCATTAGTTCGAAACGAGCACAGTGAACAACCCAATTATGAAAGCCCTAGCCCAAGTGATTAGCCTAGTCGTGATTAGCGTGGTGGTGATTATTATCCCACCGTGCGGGGCTGCACTTGGACGAAGAAAGGCTTAGAAAACAAGCCGGAATCGCAAGATAACCCCCGCACCCAAAAGGTCCGGGGGTTTTTTTATGCCAAGAAAATGTCAACAAGGAGCAGAGAATGACCAACAGAATAAAATCCTGTACTTCCCGCAGTAAGGCGGGGAAATAACCATGAATGGTGCTCAGTGGGTGGTTCAAGCGTTGCGTGCGCAGGGGGTAGACAAGGTATTCGGCTATCCCGGTGGTGCGATCATGCCGGTCTACGATGCGTTGTATGACGGCGGGGTTGAACATCTGCTGTGTCGTCATGAGCAAGGTGCGGCGATTGCGGCCATTGGTTATGCCCGTTCCAGCGGTAAAGTTGGCGTCTGTATCGCCACCTCTGGTCCTGGCGCGACCAACCTGATCACCGGGTTGGCGGATGCGCTGCTGGACTCGGTGCCAGTGGTTGCGATCACCGGTCAGGTCGGTTCTGCGCTTATCGGTACCGATGCTTTTCAGGAGATCGATGTTCTGGGCCTGTCTCTGGCCTGTACCAAACACAGTTTCCTGGTGGAGTCGCTGGAAGCGCTGCCGGGGATCATGGCAGAGGCGTTTGCCATTGCCACCAGCGGCCGCCCGGGCCCGGTACTGATCGACATCCCGAAAGACATCCAACTGGCGCAGGGTGATTTGCCTCCTCATCTGATGCCGGTAGAAGATCCGTTCGAACATCCCGCAGCAGAGTTGGCCATGGCCACGCAACTGCTGGCACAGGCGAAGAAGCCGATGTTGTATGTGGGCGGTGGCGTGGGGATGGCGCAGGCCGTCCCGGCATTACGGGAATTTGTCGAGCTGACGCAGATCCCAACCGTGGCGACCTTGAAAGGCCTGGGCGCACCGGATGCCAACCATCCGTATTATCTCGGCATGTTGGGTATGCATGGTACCAAAGCTGCCAACTTCGCCGTGCAAGAGTGTGATTTATTGATAGCCGTGGGGGCGCGTTTTGACGACCGGGTGACCGGCAAGCTGAACGCCTTTGCGCCGCAGGCCAAGGTGATCCACATGGATATCGACCCGGCGGAAATGAGCAAGCTGCGTCAGGCGCATGTGGCCCTGCAAGGGGATCTGAGAACCCTGCTGCCAGCGCTGCAACAGCCGATGCAGATTGCTCCCTGGCTGCAACGAGTGGCCGAACTGAAAGAAACCCACCCTTGGCGTTACGACCACCCGGGCCAACCGATTTATGCTCCGTTGTTGCTCAAGCAACTGTCCGAACGCAAACCGGCCAATACCGTGGTGACCACCGACGTGGGCCAGCACCAGATGTGGACCGCGCAGCACATGAGTTTTGAACGTCCAGAGAACTTCATCACCTCCAGCGGGTTGGGGACGATGGGCTTCGGTATCCCCGCAGCGGTAGGTGCGCAGATGGCGCGCCCGGAGGACATGGTGATCTGCGTGTCCGGGGATGGTTCCTTCATGATGAACGTGCAGGAGTTGGGCACCATCAAACGCAAACAGTTACCGCTGAAAATCGTGTTACTGGATAACCAGCGTTTAGGGATGGTTCGCCAGTGGCAGCAACTGTTCTTTGATGGCCGTTACAGCGAAACCAACCTCTCCGATAACCCCGATTTCCTGATATTGGCCAGCGCCTTCGGCATCCCCGGCCAACGTATTACCCGCAAAGACCAGGTCGCAGACGCGCTCGATACCTTGCTTAACAGCGAAGGGCCTTATCTGCTGCAGGTTTCCATTGATGAACTCGAGAACGTCTGGCCGCTGGTGCCGCCGGGCGCAGGCAACGAAACCATGTTGGAGAAAGTATCATGATGCAGCATCAACTCTCGATCCAGGCCCGCTTCCGCCCTGAAATGTTAGAGCGCGTATTGCGCGTTGTCCGTCACCGTGGCTTCCAGGTCTGTGCTATGAATATGGCTTCGGGCAGCAATAGCGACGATATAAATATTGAATTGACCGTTGCCAGCCAGCGCCCTGTGGATTTACTGTCATCTCAGCTAAGCAAACTGATGGATGTCTCCAGCGTTGAGATCCAGCAACAATCATCACAACAAATACGCGCCTGATTGCGCAAAAGGAACAGAACAATGACGAAGAAAGCTGATTATATCTGGTTCAATGGTGAGATGGTTCCGTGGGCCGATGCCAAAGTTCACGTAATGTCACATGCGCTACACTACGGGACGTCGGTATTTGAAGGGGTTCGCTGCTACGACTCCCATAAAGGCCCGGTGGTATTCCGCCACCGTGAACATATGCAGCGTCTGCATGACTCGGCTAAAATTTACCGCATGCCGGTAACGCAAAGCGTCGATGAGCTGATGGAAGCCTGCCGTGCTACGTTGCGTAAAAACAATCTGGTCAGCGCTTATATTCGTCCTTTGGTGTTTGTTGGTGATGTTGGTATGGGCGTTAACCCACCGGCAGGCTATAAAACCGACGTGATTATCGCGGCGTTTCCTTGGGGCGCGTATCTGGGTGAAGAAGCGCTGGATCAAGGTATCGATGCGATGGTCTCTTCCTGGCACCGTGTGGCACCGAACACCATTCCTACCGCGGCGAAAGCCGGGGGCAACTACCTTTCCTCACTGCTGGTGGGTAGCGAAGCACGCCGCCACGGCTATCAGGAAGGTATCGCGCTGGATGTTCATGGCTATATCTCTGAAGGCGCAGGCGAGAACCTGTTTGAAGTGAAAGACGGCGTGCTGTTTACTCCACCGTTTACCTCTTCCGCTCTGCCTGGTATCACGCGTGACGCGATCATCAAGCTGGCAAAAGACATGGGCTTTGAAGTGCGCGAGCAAGTGCTTTCCCGTGAGTCTCTGTATCTGGCGGACGAAGTGTTTATGTCCGGCACCGCGGCGGAAATCACGCCGGTGCGTAGCGTGGATGGCATTCAGGTGGGGATCGGCAAGTGCGGCCCAATTACCAAGCAGATCCAGCAGGCATTCTTTGGCCTGTTCAGCGGCAAAACCGAAGACAAGTACGGCTGGTTGGATCCGGTAAACCAATAACGACAGACAACACTAAACGGATGGTTCGTTCGCCATCCGTAAAATGACTATTTTTGGAGTGAAGAGCATGCCTAAGTACCGTTCCGCCACCACCACCCACGGCCGCAACATGGCGGGTGCCCGCGCATTATGGCGCGCGACCGGGATGACCGACGACGATTTCGGCAAACCGATTATTGCGGTGGTCAACTCCTTCACCCAGTTTGTGCCGGGCCATGTGCACCTGCGCGACCTGGGCAAGTTGGTTGCAGAACAGATCGAAGCCTCCGGCGGCGTTGCCAAAGAGTTCAACACCATTGCGGTGGATGATGGGATCGCCATGGGCCACGGCGGCATGCTCTATTCTCTGCCGTCGCGCGAACTGATCGCCGACTCGGTGGAGTATATGGTGAATGCCCACTGCGCCGATGCGATGGTGTGTATCTCCAACTGCGACAAGATCACCCCAGGGATGCTGATGGCGTCACTGCGCCTGAATATTCCGGTGATCTTCGTTTCCGGCGGCCCGATGGAAGCCGGTAAAACCAAGCTTTCCGACAAAATCATCAAGCTGGACCTGATCGATGCGATGATCCAGGGGGCTAACCCGAACGTCAGCGACGCCGACAGCGCACAAATCGAGCGTTCCGCTTGCCCAACCTGCGGCTCGTGCTCCGGGATGTTTACCGCCAACTCCATGAACTGCCTCACCGAAGCGTTGGGCCTGTCCCAACCAGGCAACGGCTCGCTGTTGGCGACCCACGCCGATCGTAAAGACCTGTTCCTGAACGCCGGTAAGCGCATTGTTGAACTGACCAAGCGTTACTACGAGCAGGACGATGAGAGCGCACTGCCACGCAGCATCGCCAACAAGGCAGCGTTCGAAAACGCCATGACGCTGGACATTGCGATGGGTGGCTCCACCAATACCGTGCTGCACCTGTTGGCAGCCGCGCAGGAAGGCGAGATCGACTTCGCCATGGCAGATATCGATCGTCTATCCCGCAAAGTGCCACACCTGTGCAAAGTGGCGCCAAGCACTCAGAAATACCATATGGAAGACGTACACCGTGCCGGTGGCGTGCTGGCCATTCTTGGCGAGCTGGATCGCGCCGGGCTGATGAACCGCGATGTGGATAACATCCTGGGGATGAAGCTGCCAGAGACCCTGGAAAAGTACGACATCATGCTGACCCAGGATGAGTCGGTGAAGAAAATGTTCCGCGCAGGCCCGGCAGGTATCCGTACCACCCAGGCATTCTCTCAAGACTGCCGTTGGGACACGCTGGACAACGATCGTGCCGATGGCTGTATCCGCTCATTGGAAAACGCCTTCAGCCTGGAGGGTGGTCTGGCGGTGCTGTATGGCAACATGGCGGAAGACGGCAGCATCGTTAAAACCGCCGGCGTGGATAAAGACAACCTGACCTTCCGTGGGCCAGCCAAGGTTTATGAGAGCCAGGATACGGCCGTTGAGGCGATCCTGGGCGGTAAAGTGGTGGCAGGCGACGTAGTGGTGATCCGCTACGAAGGGCCAAAAGGCGGGCCAGGCATGCAGGAAATGCTCTACCCAACCACCTATCTGAAATCGATGGGGCTGGGCAAGGCCTGTGCGTTGATCACCGATGGTCGCTTCTCTGGCGGCACTTCCGGTTTATCTATTGGTCACGTTTCGCCGGAAGCGGCCAGCGGTGGCCTGATTGCGCTGGTGGAAGAAGGGGACATGATCGATATCGATATCCCGAAACGCAGCATGGTGCTGGATGTGCCGGAGAGCGTACTGGCTGCACGCCGTGAGGCGGAACTGGCACGAGGTGATGCGGCCTGGACACCGAAAGCGCGTGAGCGCCAGGTATCTTATGCGTTACGTGCTTACGCTACGCTGGCTACCAGTGCAGACAAAGGCGCAGTGCGGGACAAGAGCAAGCTGGGAGGCTAACCACCATGGCGGTATCACAACCCCTACCCGACGCCCCCTGCGGCGCGGAATATTTGCGAGCGGTACTCCGCTCGCCAGTTTACGAGGTGGCTCAGGTCACCCCGTTACAGACAATGGGCAAAATCTCTTCGCGCCTCGGCAATACCATTCTGGTGAAGCGCGAAGATCGCCAGCCGGTGCACAGCTTTAAGCTGCGCGGGGCTTACGCGATGATCGCCAGCCTGGATGAAGAGCAGAGGGCACGTGGCGTGGTCACGGCCTCTGCGGGCAATCATGCACAGGGCGTCGCCTTTTCCGGCAACCGTTTGGGGATCAAAACCCTGATCGTGATGCCGGTGTCGACGGCGGATATCAAGGTTGATGCGGTGCGCGGTTTCGGCGGTGAAGTGTTACTGCACGGTGCCAACTTCGACGAAGCCAAGGTCAAGGCGATTGAGCTCTCGCAGCAGCAGGGCATGACCTTCGTGCCCCCGTTCGATCACCCAGCAGTGATTGCCGGGCAGGGCACTTTGGCGATGGAGCTGTTGCAGCAGGACGCGCACCTGGACCGGGTGTTTGTCCCGGTTGGCGGTGGTGGCCTGGCGGCCGGTGTGGCGGTGCTGATCAAGCAGTTGATGCCACAAATCAAAGTGATTGGCGTGGAAGCCGAGGATTCGGCCTGCCTGCGTGCGGCGCTGGATGCCGGGCAGCCGGTCGATCTGGCGCGAGTTGGGCTGTTTGCCGAAGGCGTGGCGGTAAAGCGCATCGGTGATGAAACCTTCCGTCTGTGCCGTGAATACCTGGATGACGTGATCACCGTCGACAGCGATGCGATCTGTGCAGCGGTGAAAGACCTGTTCGAAGACGTGCGGGCCATCGCCGAACCTTCTGGCGCGCTGGCGTTGGCAGGGCTGAAAAAATACGTGCAGCAGCACAATATTCAGGGTGAGCGGCTGGCCCACGTGCTTTCCGGTGCCAACGTGAATTTCCACGGCCTGCGCTACGTTTCCGAACGCTGCGAACTGGGCGAACAACGCGAAGCGCTGCTGGCAGTGACCATTCCAGAACAGAAGGGCAGCTTCCTGAAGTTCTGCCAGCTGTTAGGCGGCCGTGCGGTTACCGAGTTTAACTACCGCTATGCCGATGCCGACAACGCCTGCATTTTTGTCGGTGTCCGCCTGACCCGAGGCCATACCGAGCGGCTGGAAATCATCGATGAGCTGAACCGTGATGGCTATCAGGTAGTGGACCTGTCCGACGATGAGATGGCGAAACTGCACGTGCGTTACATGGTTGGCGGGCGGCCTTCGAAACCGCTGCGTGAGCGTCTGTACAGCTTTGAGTTCCCAGAGTCACCGGGCGCTCTGCTCAAGTTCCTGCAAACGCTGGGCACGCACTGGAATATTTCGCTGTTCCACTACCGCAGCCACGGCACCGATTTTGGTCGCGTGCTGGCAGGGTTTGAACTTTCGCAGACCGAGCCAGAGTTTGAGCAGCACCTGCAGGCGTTGGGTTACGACTGCCATGATGAGACCGACAACCCGGCCTTCCGGTTCTTCCTACAGGGCTAACCTCGGCGACAAGGATTGCGTATGACCAATGAGTTCACCGGGTTCAGCCAACAAGGGCTGGACTTCCTGCAACAGGTGCGGATCGAGAACGACAAGGAGTGGTTTGATGCCAATCGGGGCGTGTATGACCGTGAGCTGTTAACGCCGTTTCGTTCGCTGGTGGATGCACTGAGTCCTGCGATGCTGATGATTGACCCGCAGTTTGAAACCCGTCCGGCCATTGGCAAAACGCTGTCGCGCATTCATCGCGACACGCGTTTTTCCCATGATAAATCCCGCTATCGTAGCCGTATGTGGCTGACCTTCAAGCGGCCAAGCAAAGACTGGAAGCTGGCACCGGTGTATTTCTTTGAGCTGGGGCCGGACATGCTGCGTTATGGCCTGGGCTATTACAGCGCCGACAAAGCCACCATGGATCTGTTTCGCCATACCTTGCTGCGCAGGCCACAGCCGTTTTTGGAGGTGGCCGAGTGCTGCCGCGCGCCGTTCGAGCTGGTGGGGGAAAGCTATAAGCGCCCGCGAGTGTTGGAGCAGGCACCGGAGATTGCCACTTGGTACAACCGTAAGTCCTTTGCGGTGATGGCCACAGATAATCAGGTGGAAAAGCTGTTCAGCGCCGATCTGGTCGCTACCTTGACTCAGGGTTTCCAGCAGTTGGAGCCGCTGTACCAGTGGCTGATGCAGGTAGAAGCGATGAAGCAGGTCGATCCCCAAGACCTATGAATACCCGTCGTCTTTCAAGCCACAGCGTTGTTGGCTGCACTCACTCACCCAAAAGTAAGCTCCTGGGGATGAGCGAGCTGGCCGCCTAGCTGTGACTTGAAATCCATAGGGTATTATTAAGTTGTGATAAACAACCTCATTGTGTTTTGAGTGGGGATCGCACTGCTATTCACAAAAGTTGCCAGAACGCCTCAATCAGCGGTTCGTTGAGGCGTTTTTTCGGCACGCAGACCCCCAGTTCGAACGGTTCGACCATCGAGATATTCTCCAACTGAGAAATGCGGTTGCGAACTGGCTCCGGGCTATTGTCTACCACTACGCTGGGGATAAGTGCGATACCGCAGCCTAATGCCACCATCGAAACAATCGCCTCATGCCCACCGACGGTGGCGTAAATCAGCGGATTGGTGATGTGCTGGCGGCGGAACCACAGTTCGATGCGTTTTCGTGATGGGCCATGCTCCGGCAGGATAAACGGCATATTGGCCCAGTCCGGCTGCTCTGCAAAAGCCTGCGTTCGAACCGCGCACGGCAGAGCGGGAGCAATCAGCACCAGCGGGATCTCACCGATTTGGGTGAAGGCGACGCTGGTGGGGAGGGTTTCAGGCCGCCCGGCGATACCAAGGTCGGCCTCGTTGGACTGCACTTTGTCCACCGCATCGGCGGCATCACCGGTGGTCAATTTGATTTCAACCAGGGGATGCTGGGCCCGGAAGCGATCGAGGATCGGCGGCAGATGGCTGTAAGCGGCGGTCACCGAGCAGAACAAGCGCAGTTCGCCGCTCAGCGATGGGCCGTGCTGGCCAAGCGAATGTTTCAACTGCTGATACTGCAGCAGCGTTTGTTGTGCGAACACTTTCAGCTGTTCACCCGCATCGGTCAGCTCTACGGTGCGGTTATCACGCAGAAACAGCGGTTGTCCAAGCGTTTCTTCCAGCCGTTGGATCTGGCGAGAAAGCGTGGAGGGGCTGACGTGCATCGCCTTGGCGGTACGGCCAAAGTGATGGCTTTCCGCCAGGTGCAGGAACAGCTTGAGATCACGTAAGTCCATAGTCAGTACGCTCGCAGCGGGGTGTTGCAGAAATTGCAACGTCACGTTCGTAATATATCAATTTAAGCAACGCAATTCCTGTTATACATTGGTTTCAACGGATCCCGTACCGACAGGGCGGGGATGAGAATAATATTGCACGACACAACATTAACTGGAGCATCACCATGGCTAACTATTTCAACACATTGAACCTGCGTCAGCAGTTGGCGCAATTGGGTAAGTGCCGTTTCATGGCGCGTGACGAATTTGCGGATGAAGCTGGCTACCTGAAAGGGAAAAAAGTGGTGATTGTCGGCTGTGGTGCTCAGGGTCTGAACCAGGGTCTGAACATGCGTGATTCCGGCCTGGACGTGGCTTATGCGCTGCGTAAAGAAGCGATTGCCGAGAAGCGTGCCTCATGGCGCAAAGCCACCGAGAACGGCTTCAAGGTTGGCACCTACGAAGATCTGATCCCGCAGGCCGATCTGGTAGTTAACCTGACGCCAGACAAGCAGCACACCTCAGTAGTTCGTGCCGTACAGCCGCTGATGAAAGACGGTGCTGCGCTGGGCTACTCCCACGGCTTCAACATCGTTGAAGTGGGCGAGCAGGTTCGTAAAGACATCACCGTAGTGATGGTTGCACCTAAGTGCCCAGGTACCGAAGTGCGTGAAGAATACAAACGTGGTTTCGGTGTACCAACGCTGATCGCGGTTCACCCGGAAAACGATCCAAAAGGCGAAGGCATGGCGATTGCCAAGGCATGGGCGGCAGCCACCGGCGGCCATCGTGCAGGCGTGCTGGAATCTTCCTTCGTGGCAGAAGTGAAATCTGACCTGATGGGCGAGCAGACCATCCTGTGCGGTATGCTGCAAGCGGGTTCTCTGCTGTGCTTCGACAAGTTGGTGTCTGAAGGTACCGACCCGGCGTACGCAGAAAAACTGATCCAGTTCGGCTGGGAAACCATCACCGAAGCGCTGAAGCAGGGCGGTATTACCCTGATGATGGACCGCCTGTCCAACCCGGCGAAACTGCGTGCCTATGCGCTGTCTGAGCAACTGAAAGGCATCATGGCTCCGCTGTTCCAGAAGCACATGGACGATATCATCTCTGGCGAATTCTCCAGCGGTATGATGGCAGACTGGGCCGCAGACGATGTGAAACTGCTGACCTGGCGTGAAGAGACCGGCAAAACCGCTTTCGAAACCGCGCCGCAGTTTGAAGGCAAAATCAGCGAGCAGGAATACTTCGACAACGGCGTACTGATGGTAGCAATGGTGAAAGCGGGCGTTGAGCTGGCCTTCGAAACCATGGTGGATTCAGGCATCATCGAAGAGTCTGCTTACTACGAATCACTGCACGAGTTGCCGCTGATCGCTAACACCATCGCGCGTAAGCGTCTGTATGAAATGAACGTGGTGATCTCCGATACTGCAGAATACGGTAACTACCTGTTCTCTTATGCGGCGGTACCGTTGCTGAAAGAGTTCATGACCACTCTGCAGGCGGGCGATTTGGGTAAATCTGTTGCTGGTACCACCGTTGACAACGCGCAGCTGCGTGACGTGAACGAAGCGGTGCGTAACCACCCAATCGAATCCGTTGGCCGCAAACTGCGTGGCTATATGACCGATATGAAACGTATCGCGGTAGCAGGTTAAGCACCAAGATTGTAGCGGCCCGATTTATCGGGCCAACTAAAAAGGCCAGCATCGTTGCTGGCCTTTCGCCTATCTAGACGACGGAAATTACTGCGGCATCGCCTCGCGTGGGATAATGGCCCCGCGATACTGGATCACCGTGCTGGCGGTCAGGTGGCCACGTTTGGCCGCGCTAACGGCATCACCGCCGGTCAGGCGTACAGCCAGATAGCCCGCGCTGAAGGAGTCCCCGGCGGCGGTGGTATCAATCACTTTCTCTTTTGGCAGTTTGACTGCTGGTACGTCGTGGGTTTCCCCATCGGCACAGAAGACCAGGCAGGAATCTGCGCCACGCTTAATCACAATCTCACTTACGCCAAAGTCGCGGGTACGGCTCACCACCTGCTCAACCGGCTGTTTACCCCACAGTAAATCTTCATCATCCAGCGTCAGGAAGGCGATGTCGGTACAGGCCAGGATCTCGCGATAGGCCTGCTGAGTCTCTTGCTGGCTTTGCCACAGCCGTGGCCGATAGTTGTTATCGAAGATCACTTTGCCGCCGTTGGCTCGGCATTGGCGCAGCAGGGTCAGCAATTTGGCCCGGCTGGCAGGGTTGAGGATCGCCACGCTGATACCGCTCAGATACAGGTAATCGAACTGCGCCAGCTGCGCGCACAGGCTCTCTGCCTGGGGGCTATCCAGCCAGTAGCGGGCGGCAGCATCGTTACGCCAATAATAGAAGGTGCGCTCGCCGGTATCGTCGGTTTCGATCACGTACAGCCCCGGCAGCTTGTTGTCCAATTGCTGGATCAGATCGGTTTTCACCTGCTCCTGCTGCCAGGTTTGCAGCATTTCCCGGCTGAAGCTGTCGGTGCCCAGCGCGGTGACATAATGCACGTTCAGAGCCTGTTGCGGCACCTGGCGGGCGATATAGACGGCAGTGTTGAGAGTGTCGCCACCGAATCCACGGCTGAGATCGGCGCCTTTCTGCGACAGTTCGATCATGCATTCGCCGATCACGGCGAGGTTTTTGCTGTTCATGATAATCCCTGGCTTGATAATGAGTCTGGTTGCTGCGAATACGTCCAGTCTCAACGCAAGGGCGAAATGAGTCAATAGGAATAAAACAGCGTTTTAATTAGTTTATGATCGCGATCGGGAAACGCGAAGTTTCCCGCCGTTGAGGAAGAAAAACTACTTGGCTGCCGCGCGCAGATCGGTGACGCATTGACCACCAATCCCCCAGTTATCGGTCTCCACTTCATCGATCACCACCACGGTAGTGGCGGGGTTTTTGCCGAGCGTATCGACCAACAGTTGGGTTACGCCTGCGATTAGCTGTTTTTTCTGCTCCGCGGTTGCACCCTCGCGGGTAATTTTGATATTTACGTAGGGCATTAAAATTTCCTCTTGTTATCGAAACGTTGCATGTAGGTAATGGCTTAATGTAGGGACCTTTTACCCAAGCTTAAAGTTTTATTGTGCGTTGCCGATAACAAGATCGACAAATTTCCGGCAACGTTATCGTTCCCATTCCCTAATGGCGATAGTACCGATGATAACCAACATGATCTCTGGTTTACTGACGCCATTGTTTGCCGCCTGGCAGCGTGCCAAGGTCTTCCATTACTGGCGGCAGTGTCGGCGTTTGTATACTTTTCAACCTATTTACCGCACCTGCGGCAAACTGCTGGCGGTGGAGTTGCTCACGGCGGTACATCATCCGGCGTCACCGAATAAGCCGGTATCCCCAGAACATTACTTTGCTGCGCTGGGGCTACGCCAGCGCCTGGCGGTCATTCAGGAACAGCTCGATTTACTGCAGCAATGGCAGCCCCTGTTTACCCGTCATGCGCTAATGGTCTCCATCAATATCGACGGTAAGGCATTGCAGGCCCTACAGCGGCACCCGGCGATGCAGCGACAAATCAGCGTCATGCCTTACCTGCGTTTTGAGCTGGTGGAGCAGGCAGACAGGGCGTTGAATGGACCGCTGCAGCATATCCCCGGAGCAGAGCGCCTGTGGCTGGATGATTTCGGTAGCGGGCTGGCGAATTTCTCCGCGGTCAGCAGCTGGCGTTATCAGTATATCAAGGTGGCGCGCGAGCTGTTTATGTTGCTCAAGCAGAGCGATGAGGGCATCCAGCTGTTTTTTACTCTGGTGCGCCTGATGAGCCAGCACAGCGACGGGGTGATTGTCGAAGGGGTAGAAACAGAGCAGGAATGGCGGCTGGTACAGCGTTCTGGTGCGTTTGCCGCCCAAGGGTATTACCTTAGCCGCCCTGCACATTTTGACCAGCTTAAAACCCTGCCTACGCGGTTTATTGCCCCCACCCCCTGACCCATTAGTTCCCAAAGCGTGAACTTAGGCCTATCCTCTACTAGGCTTTCAGTAAGGCTGCTTATCAATTTGAGCAGTCTGCTATCGCCTCGAGGGAGCTGTTATGACAAGAATGGGCAAAACTTTTAGCTGGATTGGCGGCATCGTGCTGCTGATCATCGTGGTTTTGGTGGTCTTCATTGCCACCTTCGATTGGAACCGTCTCAAACCCACCATCAATAGCAAAGTCTCTGCCGAGCTGCAGCGCCCGTTTGCTATTCGTGGCGATCTGGGCGTTAACTGGGAACGTCACCAGGATGAGGGGGGTTGGCGTGCCTGGGTACCTTGGCCGCATATCCACGCCGAAGATATTATGCTGGGCAACCCGGCCAAGATACCGGGCGACGAGATGGTCACACTGCAACGTGTCGATGCCTCGATTGCGCCATTGGCGCTGCTGGGCAAAGAGGTACTGATCCCGCGTATCTGGTTGAAGCAGCCAAATGCCTCGCTACAGCGCCTGGCGAACGGTGACAATAACTGGACCTTCAACCTGGCCAACAGCGCCGATAAAGACCCCAACCAACCACAGTCAGACTGGTCGGTCAGCATTCACGATATCGTGTTCGATCGCGGCCAGATTGATTTTAAAGACGCCACCCTCAAGGCCGATTTCCAGGCGCTGATCGACCCACTTGGCAAGCCTCTGCCCTTTAGTGAAGTTGCGGGTAAACAGCCGGGGGATAAAGCGACGACGCCGGATTATGTTTTCGGCTGGAAGGTTAAAGGAAAATACCACGGTGAAGCGCTGTCAGGCAGTGGCAAGATGGGGGGCATGCTGTCACTGCAAAGCGCTGATATACCGTTCCCACTGCAGGTCGATGTCCGTTCTGGCAATACCAGAGTGCAGGTCGTGGGAACGCTGTCCGATCCGCTGAACCTTGGCGGTCTGGATCTACGGCTGAAATTCTCCGGTGACAGCCTGGGAAACCTGTATGCGCTGACCGGCGTGTTGTTACCTAATACCCCTCCTTATGCTACCGATGGTCATCTGATCGCCCAGCTGCATCAACCGGGAGGCGCGGTATTCCAGTATCAGGGCTTTGACGGCAAGATCGGTGACAGCGATATCCATGGGGATTTGAAGTACGTTGCGAGCCACCCTCGGCCCAAGTTGAGTGGAGAGGTGCTTTCCAAACAGCTGCGTTTTGCCGATCTTGCGCCATTGATCGGTGCAGACTCCAATCAGCAGAAAGCCAATCGCGGCGAGAAGACCCGCCAGCCGAGCGATAAAGTGCTGCCGGTTGAGAAGTTCGACACCAAAAGCTGGGGGGTAATGGATGCCGACGTCAAATTTACCGCCAAACGCATTGAGCATGGCAGTTCGCTGCCGCTGAGCGATCTGAATACCCACCTTAAGCTGGATAACGCGGTGATCCTGATGGACCCGCTGCGCTTCGGCGTGGCCGGAGGGAACCTGAATGCCACCGTCCGTCTTGATGGTAGCAAGAGCCCGATGCAGGGCCGGGTGGATATGCATGCGCGTAAGTTCCAGCTGAAACAGCTGCTGCCGAACGTGGAGTCGATGAAGCGCAGCCTGGGAGAATTGAACGGCGATGCCAAATTGACAGGCAGCGGCAACTCGGTAGCCGACTTGCTGGCAACCAGCAGCGGCGACCTGCGCCTGCTGATCAATGACGGCGTGATCAGCCGCAGCCTGATGGAAATTCTGGGCCTGAACGTAGGCAACTACCTGGTAGCTCAACTGTTTGGCGATGACGAGGTGGGGATCAACTGTGCGGCGGCGGATGTCGGCATTCGCAGCGGGTTGGCGACGCCACGGCTGTTCGTGTTTGATACGGAAAACGCCATCATCAACATCAGCGGCAATATCAATTTCGCCACCGAGCGGCTGGATCTGTCCATCGACCCAGAAAGCAAAGGGATGCGGGTGCTGACCCTGCGTTCGCCGCTGTATGTCAAAGGAACGTTCAAAAAACCGGACGCTGGCGTGAAGGCCGGGCCGTTGATTGCCCGCGGGGTGGCTGCTGTGGCGTTGGGCGTTGTCGTTGCTCCGGCAGCGGCATTGCTGGCCCTGGTTTCACCGAGTGACGGTGGCGAAGAAAACCAGTGTGGCAAGATCCTGCAGCAGATGAAGAACAAGAAGTGATCCAAGATTACTGTAGTACCTGGCAGCTGTGATCCTGGATCTCTTCGGCTGAGGCCAGATTCAGCTGCCACAAATTACGTTTCACAGCCAGCAGGAGGAAATCCCCTCCCGGTAAGGCAGTCATCGCCATGCCATAGCTCCCCATATTATCACTAGAGCCCTCAACGCCCTGAGCCAGCAAACGGAATGCCCCAAGCTGCTTGAGTTCAGCAGCGCTGGCGCGGCGAGCCAAATAATCATGCCCCAGCAATCCACCGGGTAGCGGCTGCCAGCTTTCGCTGAAATCCCCTTGCAGCTGCGCCAGCCGGGTTTTTACCGCCGGTTGCAGGCAGGAGATATGAATATGCAGCTGATTTTGCGTACGGCCATATTCAGAGTTGATCGCCAGTGAGATGACGGCATCGTCGATCGGTTTACCGAGTTTATCCGCCATAAAATGCCGGGCCTGCCAGGCTAAGGCGAAGAAGTTGGCGGTGTCGGACTGTAATACCTGCGGACTTTCAATGCCGGTGATTTTGGCCGTTGGCATCAACAGGTATTGCAAAGGCCCATTGCGGTCTTTCAGCACCACGAACCCGGCCTGCTCATCTACCTGTGCGCAGGGGGCCGGATTATGGTTTTGCTGCTGATTTGGCAGGCATTGCTGGCTGACGATATGCCACAGTGCATCCGGGTGGGCCGGTTTCAGCCAAAAATAGGCGGCAATGGCGATAATAATCAGCAACGCAACAGACAAACAGAGCCAACGGCGCAACGACATGGGCGGGTTTCCTCAGCAAATGGGGGGATAGCATAGCCGGGATTTGTGACAACAGACAAACAGGCCCCCATAGGTAGGGGGCCGGGAGAGGATTACAGCGATGTGTGGCGGGTTTCTTTCATCAGCAGCAGCGCGATCAGCGTCAGGCTAGCCATGGCCGCCAAGTACATACCAACGTAGAACAGCCCGTAGTTGTTAGCCAACCAGGTCGCAATATAAGGCGCTACCGAAGCCCCCAGGATCGAGGCCACGTTATACGAGAACGAGGCCCCGGTGTAGCGCACTTCGGTTGGGAACAGTTCAGGCAGCAGCGCGCCCATCGGGCCAAAGGTCAGGCCCATAATGCTCAGCCCAAGCAGCAGGAAAGCCATCACCAACAGCTGATTGCCGGAACCCAGCATGCTCGGGAACAGGAAGGCAAAGCCGATCATCAACAGAGTGATGACAATCATGGTCTTGCGGCGGCCAAAGGCATCGGCCAGCAAACCGGCGATCGGCACCATCACGCCAAAACCAATCACCGCCACCATCAGCATCCACAGGAAGCTGTTACGCGAATAGCCCAGCCCCAGCGGCTCTGCGGCCGTGCCGTAGGTCATGGAGTAAACGGTCATCAGGTAGAACAGCGTATAGGTCGCCAGCATGATGAAGGTACCCAGGATGGTAGCCTTTTTGTGCTTGCTCAGCAGCGTCCCTAGCGGGACCTTCACCTGTTTGCCTGCTTTGGCCACCTTGGCAAAAACCGGAGTCTCGTGCAGCGAAATACGCACATACAGGCCAACCAGCACCAGCGCGGCAGAGAGGATAAATGGTACGCGCCAGCCCCAGGTCATGAACTGTTCATCGGTCAGCAACCAGGAGAGTAGCAGGAAGGTGCCGTTGGCGAAGAAGAAGCCTATCGGTGCCCCCAACTGTGGGAACGAGCCGTACAGCGCCCGCTTGTTGGCAGGCGCATTCTCGGTGGCCAGCAACGCGGCTCCGCCCCATTCGCCACCCAGACCCAGGCCTTGGCCAAAGCGTGCCAACGCCAGCAGGATCGGTGCAAAGATGCCAATGGTTGCATAGCTTGGCAGCAGGCCGATCAGCACGGTGGAAATCCCCATGGTCAGCAGTGAAGCCACCAAAGTTACCTTCCGCCCGACGCGATCGCCGAAGTGGCCGAACAGGGCAGAACCGATTGGCCGCGCCACAAAGGCGATGGCGAAGGTGGCCAGCGATTGCAGCGTGGCGGCGGCAGGATCGCCCTGTGGGAAGAAGATATGCGGGAACACGATCACCGCAGCGGTGGCATAAATATAGAAATCAAAGAACTCGATGGCGGTACCGACCAGAGAGGCGACGATGACTTTTCCCCGGGAGTTAACCGGTGTGGACGCGGTATCGGCGTCCAAGGGGGTTGCGATGGTGGCTTGCATAGTTATTTCTTATATTTTGACTAGGGAAAAATTCATCTTAGTCATAGCAAAATGGCTTTTCAACGGGGAGATTTTGTACTATCTGGCAAATAAACTGTTAAAAAGACTAATGTTTTAACGAGTTGATGTTCTATGGTCGTTAACGTGGTGAAGTGGGCTATAAGCAGAGAGAATGACTGGAAAAGGCGAAAAGAAAAGTTATAGGGTAGTTTGTTATGCTGGTTTTGGCCGGTTGGTTAGTCTGGTTTTAGAGCTATTGACTGCTTTTTGGTTTGATTATCGAAATAAAAAACCAGTCGCAACCTTGCGACTGGCATGAATGCAATGCTGATGGCGGATATTCACTTGCCCTGCGGCAGGGTTTTGTCCTCTTTATACTCTGCCGTGGCAATCCAGGCGGCGCAAAACAGCGTCAGGCGGGCAAAAAAGTAGAAGAACGCCATCAGCCCGATCACCGAGCCAAAGGCGGCACCGGAAGGCGATTTGGCGACCTGCGGCAGCGTCATGGTCATCACAAACTTGATCGCCTCAAAGCCAATTGCGGCGATTAACGTGCCGCGCAGTAGCGCTTTTTTCTTCGGCTTATGGCGCGGCAGCATCCAGAAGATCCACAGAAACAGCAGGTAGTTGGCAAAGATGGAGATCGACAGTGCGATCAACGTCATCGCCGGCCGCAGCCATTCAATGCCATCGAGCCCCAACGCATGCACGATGGCTGCTTGGGCAGAACCCGCAATCGAGGTTAACGACAGTGTGACGATCAACGCCACCACCAGGCCGGTTAATGAAATAAAATCGCGGGTGTAGCGAAAATAGATTTTCTCCTGATCCTGCGGATTGCGTTCCCAGACGTCGCGGGATTGGGCGCGGATCGCCTCACGCAGGTTGCCCATCCAACTGATGCCGGAGTACAGCGCCAGCGCCAGGCCGGTCAGGCCGACGGTGGTACGTTGCTGAATGGCGGTGTTCACCGTGTTCTTCAAGGTACTGGCCAACGTGGGATCGCTGATGCTATTGACGATCTTGTTGATCAATTCGGCCAGCAAATCCGGGTTAGATGCCAGCACAAAGCCCACGGCGGCAAACGACACCATCAGGATCGGGATCAGAGAGAGAAACGAGAAGTAAGTAATGGCGGCGCCAAACTGGCTGCCAAGACGGTCGTTGAAGCGTTCTGTGGCTCGCAGTAGGTGAGCGATGGTGGGCCAGGCTTTAACGCGCTCTATCAGGCGAGCGAACCCCGAAAGGCCTTTATCCAGTTTTTGGTTGCCGGTTTTGATGGCGATCGTCGGTTTCTCAATGGCCTCAGGCTGCTCTGGAGCGGCTTTATTCTGCATTACGTCACGGTATCCTTCAGGTAAATCAATGGGCATGTGCTTGATTATAGCCAAATATGCCCTCGATTTGGCCGTTATGAGCGAGATTGGGTTAATTCTGATAATGGCCTCTACCTACAGCTGCAAGCGAGATTGTTCGATTTTGTCCTATTCACCACACGTCTGATTTTCTGCCGGATCCCTGCAATTTTATCTATCTCAGCGCCAGGAAGGCTTTTACTCATCTTATGGCGCGCGCTTTTTCATCCGGCATGCGCCTACTGCAGCCGTAGGGGCTGGAACGGTTATCTCCTGAACCAATAGATAAAATGGAAGGTCTTATGAAATTATTCAATCATCCCACCTGTCGCCCATTTACCGAAGCGGGCAACCTGTCGCAACTTTCCGCTTATTACGAGGAAGATCGCCACATTATGTGGATGCTAATGCGTGCAGAGCCGCGCCCTTGCTTTAATCAGGCGCTGATAGAAGACATCATGACGCTGGCGCAGGCGGCGAAAGAGTCGACGTTGCAGTTCGACTTTTGGGTCACCGGCTCGCTGGTGCAAAACATGTTTAACGTCGGCGGGGATCTGAGCTTTTTTGCCGAAGCGATCAAAAACCGCAAGCGTGAGGCGATGATGGCGTATGCCCGGGCCTGTATCGACTGTGTGCATGCCGCAGCACGAGGTTTTGATACTGGGGCCATTAGCATCGCCATGGTGGAGGGCAGCGCGCTAGGAGGCGGTTTTGAGGCGGCATTGGCGCACCATTTTGTTTTGGCACAGAACAATGTGCGGATGGGGTTCCCAGAAATCGCCTTCAATCTGTTTCCCGGTATGGGTGGTTATTCACTGGTAGCCCGCAAGGCAGGCATGCGCCTGGCAGAAGAACTGATCTGGAGCGGGGAATCTCATACTGCCGAATGGTTCGAAAGCTATGGACTGGTGGATAAGCTGTTTCAACCGGGGGATGCCTATATGGCGACTCGTACCTTTATCGACACCATCAGGCCCAAGCTGAACGGTATGCGTGCCATGTTGCGCGCGCGTCAGCGGGTATTGCAGTTATCCCGCTCCGAGCTGATGGATATTACCGAAGATTGGGTGCATTCGGCCTTTACCATCGAGGAGAAGGATCGCCTGTACATTGAGCGGTTGGTGATCTTGCAGGATCGGCACACGCTTAATCAGCGTCACGCTGGCTAAGCGTTAATTCACGCCCGCATCACTTTGGTGATTGCGGGCTATAGGTTTTCAGCCACTGTTCCAATTGCTCGGGCAGCATCGGCCGGGCGAACAGGAATCCTTGTTTTTCATCGACTCCTACGCAGTCCAGGAAGCGATTTTCACTGTCTGTCTCAACCCCTTCGGCAATCACCTTGAACTGTAGCGCTGCGGCGACCGCGACGATGGCGCGTATCAATGATTGTGATACCGGGGCCAGATTGACGCCGCGAACAAAGCTTTGATCCAGCTTGATGGCGTCCAGCGGGATACGTGCCAACTGGGCCAGAGAGGAGTAGCCGGTGCCAAAATCATCCAGATGCACCTGTGCACCCAAGGCCCGTAGCCGGGCGATCACCTCACGCGCCCGGTTTTCATCTTCTATCAGGCTGCTTTCGGTCAGCTCAAAGTCCAGCGTGCAGGGAGAAAGCTGGTTTTCTCGCAGTACCTCAACCAGATCGTTTACCACGCTGTCATCTACCAACTGCCTGGCGGAAAGGTTAACCGCGATGCGCAGATTCAGCCCTTGCTGTTGCCAAATGGCTGCCTGTTTAGCGGCGGTTTGCAGCACCCAGCGGCCAAGTGGGGCAATCAGCCCGGACTCTTCGGCGTAGGAGATAAACTGTAATGGTGGGATCAGCCCGCGCTCCGGCGAATCCCAGCGGACCAGCGCCTCTACGCTATGCACGGCGCCGTTGAGCGTTGCGACCTTGGGTTGGTAATACACCACCAGTTGCTCCTGTTCCAGCCCCTTACGCAGGTTGGTATCCAGCCACATGTATTCGGCAACGCGGCGGTTCATTTCCGGCGAGAAGACAATAAAGGTGCGTTTGCCGTGTTCCTTGGCAACGTACATGGCGGTATCGGCGCTGCGGATCAGGCTGTCCAGATCGTGGCCATGTTGCGGGCACAGGGCAATGCCAATCGAACAGCCGGTGTAGACCTCGATCAGGCCGATGCGGAAGGGCATTTGCAAGCGTTCGATAATGCGCTGTGCCAGCTCTTGCAGCATGATCCGGTCGGCCTGGGTGACCAGCACCAGAAATTCATCGCCTCCCAGACGGGCAAGTTTTTCTCCATGATCCAGGCAACTGAGAATGGCGTGGGACACCTCGATCAGCAAGCGATCGCCAAACATATGCCCATAGGCGTCGTTCACTTTTTTGAAGTTATCCAGATCGAGATAGACCAGCCCAATGTGGCTGTCACCGCGTTCGCTAATCGCCCGGTTAATATCATCCTGAATGGCGTTGCGGTTTGGCAGGCCAGTGATGGTATCGGTATTGGCCAATAGCCGCAGGCGTTCCTGGGCGCGGCGTTCTTCGGTGATATCCGTGCCGGAACAGATCAGGAACACCTCTTTTTTGCCGCTGCCGCTGTGGACGAACTTGTTGCGGAACAGGAATAACCGCTCGCCTTTGACCGTTTTGATCCAGCGCTCCACCTCATAGGAGGCCCCGTTGCGAAAGAAGGTGGCAATATTGCGCCGTGATGCTGTGGCTTCTTCGGGGCTCATAAACATCTTGAAGACGTTTTTGCCGATCACATCCTGTTCCTGCAGGCCGGTATACTCTTCGCTCAGGCGGTTAAAGCGCTGGACGCGGCCGTGTTGGTCAACGATGACAATGACGGAATTAGCCTCTGACACCACCTGTTCGGCAAACGATAGGCCGTGCACCAAATCACGTGCCACGGCCTCGGTATCGGTATAGGCAGAGGCGGTACCCGCCCACTCTAATTTATTGACCCGGCGGCCGACCAAATGCAGGTGGATGGGTTGGCCGCTGAGCAGAATGGTCAGATCCAGGCTGGCGGTGACCCCGCTCAGACGGCGGATTTTCGCTGCCTGCATTTCGTCGAGGGCCACGGCAAGGTGTGTTTTGCCTTTGATTGCCGTCAACTGCAGGGCATTACTGTCAAACGCCAGATGCCAGTAAGGGCTGCTGGTGCCAAAATGGGTGTTTAGGAGTATCGGGCCTTGGTCTGTGAACATGTTCATTCCTCAAAAAGGGACAGCCGGACCCTACGCTGCAACCTGAAAGACGATGGGGATCGCGTGAACGACGTCTGTATAGAGTGTAAAAGAGAACCGCGTAGTGTGCGAAAATCAGTTTTTGGCTTCGTTGAGCCAGGGTTGTGGCTAGGGATGCTAAATTAATCCCTGGCTGGAGGTGGACAAAAGCCACACTAATAATTACGCTTGGGCAATGTAATCTTCCAAATAACAGACGCCTTCTCCATAATTTATTCATAATTGACGAATATTACCATTTTTGATTTTAAAAAATTTACACTCCATCGCATTACTATATATTCATGCGCATACTATTATTTTCGACGACGAGATAGTGAGCCTGTTAACGTACAGCGCTCCTGATGAAGAATAACTTTTAAGGAAATAATTATGCGTAAACTGACTGCTTTATTTGTCGCTTCAACGTTAGCCCTGGGTTCTGCTTCTGCCGCCTTCGCAGCCGACACAACTACCGCCCCGGCAACCGCATCGGCCACAACCGCCGCCCCGGTGAAAATGATGCACTATAAAGACGCAAAAAGAGACAGTCCTTTTGCTGGCTTGAACCTGACCAACGAGCAGCGCCAGCAGATGCGCGATATCATGAAAGAGTCGCATCAAAAACGCGGCCCGGGTGCTAAAGACGAGCGCCAGGCACTGCACAGCATGATCGCTTCGGAAAGCTTCGACGAAGCCAAGGCAAAAGCCCAGATCGATGCGATCGGTAAAGCGCAATCTGAGCACATGCTGGAACGCGCCAAAGCGGAAAACAAAATGTATAACCTGCTAACGCCAGAGCAGAAAAAACAATACAATGAGAATTATCAGAAACGTGAGCAGAAGATGATGGAGCATATGAAAAAAATGCGCGATCATGTCCCTGCTGCTGAATAATTAACATTGCTGTCAAAATAAAAATGCCGGGTTATTTGCCCGGCTTTTTTTATTTTATTTTCTGACAGGATTATTTAGACGTAGCAGCAATGGCATTAAATTGTTCGATAATAACCGCGGCGAACAGGGGATCGTTGATATGGTACGGCACTTTGAGCAACCGGCGTTTTGCGGTCTGTACCAGCGTCCGTTCCAGCGAGTGAACAAAAGCGCCCAGCGCCTGTGGATCCCAGAAGGGCTGCCCTGGCGCATCCAAGGTTGAAAAGCCCCCCAGTGGTACTACAAAGCATACCTCCCCGGCACAGGCGTTCAGCTTGCTGCCAATCCATCGCCCCAACTGGGTATTCTCCTGCGCCGTGGTGCGCATCAGCGTTACTTGGCTGTTGTGGCAATAAAATTGACGATTGGCGTAGCGGGCCGGAATGGTTTTCGGGTGACCGAAGTTGATCATATCCAGCCCTCCGCATGACATCACACCAGGGATCTCAGTGCGGGCGATGGCCCCAAAGCGATCTTCGTTGCAGGCCAACACGCCATCAAACAGATAGTCGCACACCTCGGTGGTGGTCAGATCCAATACGGCGTTGAGCAAGCGGCTGTCGATCAGCTTTTCCATTGCCTGGCCACCACTGCCGGTAGCGTGAAACACCAGGCAATCCCAGTCGTGCTCAATGGCGCTGGTCACGGCCTTGATACAAGGCGTAGTGACACCAAACATGGTCAGGCCGGTGGCGGGTTTGCTGTCGGCATCATCATCGATATGAAAGCGGATGGCCCCGGCTATCTGGTTGGCGGCATTGCTCAATACCTTGCGTGAAATGCGATTTAGCCCGGCGATATCGGTGACGGAATACAGCATGGCAATATCGCTGGAGCCGACATAGCCAGCGACATCACCCGCAGCCATACTCGATACCATCAGCTTTGGCAGGCCGATGGGCAACTGTTGCATAGCGGGCGTGATGATCGCGGTGCCACCAGACCCGCCCAAACCGAGGAGCGCAGCAACATCACGACGTGAGAGCATGAAGCGCTCAAACGCGACAGCCATGGCCGCAATCGCCTGCCCGCGATTAGCACAAAAAACGGCTTGTTCACCTTCCGGATGGTAACCCGCGATCTCATGTGCAGAAACGTCCGCGTGATACAGAGAAGGCTTACCGGAAGTGGAGAGATCGAGGGTGATGACGGGTAAATCGAGATTGGCGATCAGATGACGGACATATTCCAGTTCTTGTCCTTTAGTATCTGCTGTGGTAGCAATATAGACAAAACCTGGGGTGCTGCTCATCATCTGTTCCTGAAAAAGGTTCAGACAAAAGTCTGAACAAATTGATTTTAATGCTATTTTTTATTGTAGGTTGTGAACCCTGGTGTCGGACAATAAGGTACTATCGTTTATTTGTTGGTCATAATGAGACTGCCGTATCATTTTTGCAAGCATTAATTTGTTTAAAGTGAGACTTGTGTCCCGTTTTTGGCTATCTTAGCTATGATTTTTTACGCTGCCGATGGGCCAGGATCTGTCGGTGAGGCTGTCTATCGTATTGACTCCAAGGTTGGAAGATACGAGGAAGTTCGAGGAAAACGTGCCAATATCCGCATTTCCCGCTCCGCGGGATGAATCTTTGACACATACTCGTGCCAAAACCCGCAGCTTGCTGCTGGCCTGTGCGATGGAGCTCTACGATGGTGGTGTCTTCCCTTCGATTACAGAGCTAGCGGCGCATGCGCAGGTCTCCCGTGCCACCGCTTATCGCTATTTTCCCACCCAAAGTGCCCTGATCTCCGCCGTTGTGGCGAAAAGCCTGGGGCCGATCCTTGAATGGCAACCGCAGGATAACGATGCGCTCAAGCGCATTCATCAACTGTTGGCGTTTGCCTATCCGCAGATGGAGCAGCATGAAGGCGCGCTACGTGCGGCGTTACAGCTTTCGCTCCAGCAATGGGCTAACGCGACGCCGGGCGAAAAGTTTGTGCGTGGCAATCGCAAGCGGCTGTTGAAGCTGGCGGTGGAGCCCTTGCAGAACAAACTCCCTGCTGACGCTCTGCAACGCGTGATCCATGCCTTTTCGCTGATTTATGGTTCCGAGGTGTTCCTGGTGCTGAAGGACATTTGGGGTTTAGAGCTCGATGATATTCAGGATGTGACCCAGTGGATGGCTAAAGCCATCATTCGCCAGGCTGAAGAAGATGCCAACGCTGGAGGGTAATCTGCCGATCGAGGTTGGCCATGCTGACGGGCCGGGGAGTGTTCTCCGGCCTTTTCATTGGGTTTTGGGCAAATAAAAAACCGGAACCCTTGCGGGCCCCGGCTTAACGAGGGGTGAAGCAATTAACTCTGCGGTTAAACTTGCTCAGCTTGCAACTCCCTGTCGATACTTTAATCAGGTGTTGTGGCCGGCTTATAATTTCCCTGGTGTCGGTATGGTTATTACTGACTTATCGTTCTACTATCGTTTTTATAATACATCACTTCTGATACCATGTTTGACCATAAAAGATGGTATGTCAAGCAAGCTATTAGGCTAAGATTGTATAGTATGCGAGATTTCGATAACGTTTTTGTACGTATGGGTGTCAAAGCGACTGAAAAATCAGCGAGATATATCGAAGGATAAAATGTTTAACAATCATCAAAAATTCGATTCGCAGTCGATTGCAGGCAAGGTCAGGGAACTCTTTTTGCAGCATGGGATCGGCAAGCGACAACATGCCAAGGAGCTCAGCCGCATTTTGGATCTGAGTTTTTCCCATGCTCACCGCAAGCTGAAAGGCCAGAGCCCATGGACGCTGGAACAAATCAACAGCGTGGCACTGGCCCTGGGAGAAACGCCGGCGTCCATCGTCGACATTCTCCCCGAAAGCGAGCCTGTTGGGTCCACTGTGGCACAGGATGCCATCTTTTCTGTGGCCGGGGTGGCGTTACCTTGTGTGGCGCACATTAGCAGCGAACTATTGGGCAGCAGGCAGGCCGAGTTTGTTGGCTTGCAGCAGGAAGGGCAGTGGATCGTTTATCGAGCCAGCGAAGCCCCACAGGGCAAGAGTTTTGCTGTCGAATTGATCGAGATCCGCCCCGGCCATAGCGAAGACGATCGCCTGAGCATTGCGGTATTGGATGATGCACATCAGGCCGCTGACGAGCTAACCAAGTATCTCAATAGCCAAGGATTCAACGCCGTGGCTTTCTATGACGTCAGCAGTTTCTGCCAGGCGCTGGCCAAAAGCCCGTTTGATGGCTACGTGGTGGATTGGTTGATAGGCCATGAGACGGCGCAGAGATGCATCGAAACCATTCGCACTTCCGATCATGCGGATGCGCCGATCCTGGTGCTGACCGGCCAGTTGGGCACCGATTTGCGTGAGTCAGAGATTGCCAGAGCAATGCGTGATTATGACGTGCTAGGCCCGTATGAAAAGCCGGTGCGGCTCCATGTGATCGAAGCCGCACTGCAACGGTGCTTTAATCTGTAGCGACAAACAGCGACGTGAGAGAGGTGGATAGCGCCTCCATGCGTACCGGTTTCATCAGATAATCGTCAAACATGGCGCGTTGCTCGCTAGGGAGCAGCTCCAGTGTATAGGCGCTGATACCGATAATCGGGATATTGCGGTTCGGGCCACGCTGGTCACGCAGCCGTTGCGCCACTGCCACACCATCGATGCCTGGCATTTGCAGATCGAGCAGCAAGGCATCGTAAGGCCGCCGCAACAGCTTTTGCAACGCACGTTCCGATGAGTCACACAGCTCATATTGATAGCCCAACTTGTCGAGTAGAGCGATAAAGGCCATGCCTGCGGCAGGATTGTCGTCTACCACCAGGATTTGCTGCTCTTTTTTCAACAGCGTTGCTGCAGGACGTGGGCTTTGCTCTGGCAACTGTTCTTCACTGATCTCAACGGGAATGCTGACGATAAAGGTGCTGCCTTCTCCCACTTCGCTGTACACCGTGATCGTGCCGTCGAGCAATTCGACCAGGCCGTGGACGATCGCCAATCCCATACCAACCCCGCTGTATTGGCGAGTATTTGACTGATCGAGCTGGGTAAAGGGCTCAAAAATCTGCGGTAGCTGGGCATTGTCGATACCGATGCCAGTATCCGTAACCTCAATGAGCAACGAACTCCCCGCCGGTTGGCTACGCAGGCAACTGTGCAGCGTGATGGTACCGCTTTCAGTATATTTAAAGGCGTTGGTCAGCAGGTTAACCACGATTTGCCGAAGGCGCTGCGGGTCGGAATAGACCTGCGCATGGGTGAACTCCACTTCACGTACCAGTTTGACCCCAGGTTTATGGGTCAGCATGGCGATTTCATCCGTCGTTTCGTCGATCACCTGCTGGGCATTAAAGGGAACAATGCGCAGCTCCATCATACCGCTGTCCAGGCGTGCATAATCGGTGAGATCCTTCATCTGGCTTTCTATCTGCTCGGCGGCGGTTTCCAGGCGGTGAAAGGTATCTTTGTGCTCATAGGATACGCGGGTATGGGTCAGCACATCGATAGCGGACATGATGCTTTGCAGCGAGGTACGCAGTTCATGTCCGATGGCCCCGAGGAAGGCGTTTTTGGTGCGGATAGCCTTTTGCTCTGCGCGAATGGCCTTCGACTGTTGGCTGATGGTTTGGCGCTGCTGACGGATCTCGATCAGCGTGATGGCAATCAGCGCGATCACCGAGAACATAATGATCACCAGGCCATAAAAGATGATGTGCCGTTTCTCGATAAAATCTTCGTAAGCCCCGGTACGCTGCTTCACTTCAGCGTGGTCGGCCAGGTTGGCCATCATAATCGCGGAGGGTTTGATCTGTTGCATGGCCTGCGAAATCAGCCCCAGATCTACCTGAGGGCTGTTGACCAACTGATCCAGCCGAGTTATTTCTTCGCGCATCCGTTCAACGAGCTCGGGATAGCCAGGTTCGTGGTACAGCGGCAGGGTCGATTCTGACGGGCGGGCGAGCACCGAATAGCGAGAATAGAGAATATCGAACCTTAGCCTCAGGTTATCGATATCCACCTGATGGGTGCTTTTTTGCTGTTCCACCAGGGTTTCAAATTCCGCCAGCTTGATGGCGAACTTGGCGATCGACCAAGAGTAGTTTTCCTGCGTACCGGCAACGGCATACAGCCCTTTTTTGGACAGGGTGGCACTGTAGTAATACAGTGTCACCGTCGAGGCGAGCAGGAATAAGGCGGCAAAAATGGCCGGAATAGCCAACCTGCCGCTGTCTTTGAAGCGGACTAACTTCATTTAATTACTATCCTGTTGATCTGCCAGATAAAGCGCGAGTTATAAAGCGGAGAGTTGAGCTCCGCGCCCCCGGCATCGCGGGGATAAATCAGAAACAGCGGCCCGAAATCGCGCACCTTTAACATTTCCCCACCCATTTTATAGGCCAGGATCATGTTGTATTTAGCCACGTCCGAGATGGGCACATCAATATAATAATCGTTCAGTGCGTAGAGCGTCATCATGGTGCCTTCGGCACCCACTTTAGCCAAAATATCTGCCAGCAATACGCCATCGAATTTCACTCTGGGCGTCCACGAAGTGGTGGTCGTGATGCTGTGAACCGGCATGGCAAACAGCTCTTTATCGGTAAAGACATAGGTTTTGTTCTCGGCGTCGGTGGTATTTTTAATCTTGCCGCCGACTTCCAGGGTGAAACTGAGAGCGCTGGTTTGGGTAATGACCAAAGCCAGCAGGGCAAACGCGGTATTTCTTATTGCGGTCAACAGCATCGGTAGTTCTCCAGACCGGGGATCAGGCCCACGGCAATTCGTTTAGCATCAGGGTCGTAAAGGCTAGTTCGACCTGCTCCAGGTCATGCTTTCTGGCGCTGGCCTGCACGTTGTTCAGCTCGGGGATGGCAAAATAGACAGGCTGACATAAAGGATAGTCTCGCACCCGCAATTCGGGAGCGATTGAGGTAAAGAAGGCGGTAGTTGGTACATCGTAGCCAGCGGCAATATGCACCGCAGCGGTATCCGATGTCAGAACATAGCGGGCATGCTTCACCCAGGCCAGGAAATCAGCGGTAGCGGTGGAAAGCGGTTGAATATCCACATAATGCGGATGATCTACCGCGCCGAACCCCAGCACCGGGCAGGCAAACTTCTCCCACAGGGCATTCACCAGTGGCACATGAGCACTGGCCGGGATGCTGCGTAACGGCGTACTGGCGGTGGGGCAAAACAGCACGTAGGGCTTATTCTGCCAGCGCTCAGGTAATGGCGGCAGACACAGTTTTTGCATCCAGCGGTTGGCTTTCGCCCGGGCAGGAATAGCGGCAGGTTCAACGCCCAGCGCCTGCAGGAAGAAATCAATCATCGGCAACGTGGTGAAGGCTGGCCAGAACAGCTGATTACCGGCATCGATACACAGCTCTTGCTCAGGAACATGCTCCGCCTTCCACGGCAGCCAACGTAAATCCGCCACCACGCCTGCCGCCAGATGATAAAGCTGATCGACATAGTGGGGCGCGCGCCCTGGCCGATAGATAATCGTGCGCAGGTTGGGATTAAACTCGCGCAGCGCCTCTATCGCAGTCAGGCCAATAATGGAATCGCCCAGTGTTACGCCCATGCCATTAATGATGTGCACGGTAGATTCGTTACAATAATCCACGCTGAAAGGGGCCGCAGCGGCGTTGCGGATACCGCGGTAGCCAGCCAGGCTAAAATAATCACCGGAAAAACTCTCCTGCTGCTCAAGATCCCATGATGCGACCATGACGCCGTCTGCTGTCAGCAAACTTCCCCGGTGATATAACACTTCATCCTTTGTTAACACTTCCATTATTTGTCCTGTCTACGAAGGTGCGGCTAAGGCTAGGAGGAATAGGCAAAAGAATGGCAGAAAACGCCGCGGTTTGCAGGTGAGAATAAGCGAAATAGCATTAAAAAGACTGGAGTTTAAGCCTTATTGCTAACCGCCTGTCTGAAAATGACCGGGCGGCGATTTGCCGTACCGGTTAATTGGCCCCTAGCCCTGATTTTTGACGGGCAAAAAATGAGCCTTGAATCAGCCAGTATTTGGCCTTGATGGCGGGAGCGCTGGCATTGTTTGATAGAGAGGTAAAGTAAACCAGGGGCCAGATAATGAAATCCAACTTTAAAAACGAAATACAGACGTTTGGGCGTTCCCTATTATTGCCTATCGCCGTGTTAGCCCCGGTGGGGATGTTAATGGGGATCTGTAGCGCGCTGGGCCAGGCGTATATGATCGATAAACTGCCGTTTCTGGGAAATGCCTACTGCAAGGCGATCCTCTCTTCGGTGGGATTAATCAGCAGCGTGGTGTTCCAGAATATCCCATTGCTGTTCGCCATGGGGGTCGCTTATGGCATGTCGAAGAAGGAAAAGGGTATTGCGGTCTTCGCTTCGGTCATCGCCTATCTAACCTTACTGATCTCCATGCACGTGCATTTAAAAGTGATGGACCAATTGGTGACGGAGAATATGGCGCTGGTCGGGCAGGGCATGGTGCTTGGCATTCATACGTTGAAAATAGAGGCGCTGGGAGGGATCATTGCCGGTTTGCTTGCCGCCAAGGTGACAGACCGGTTCTATCGGCTGCAACTGCCGTTGGCCTTTGCCTTCTTCAGCGGGAAGAAATCGGTCGCCATTCTATCGATTGCCTTCACCATCCCGGTCGGCCTGCTGATCCCATTCGTGTGGGATGTGTTTACCTATGGGATGCGGAGCATCTCGACCGTGATGATGGCGCCGAACATCGGTGCCGGGATCTACATGACCCTGAACCGTTTGCTGATCCCGTTTGGTTTGCACCATGTCCTGAGTTCGACGGTACGCTTTACCGAAGCGGGCGGCACCTATCTGATTGATGGGCAAACCTACGTTGGCATTTTACCTGCCATGAACAAGATCCTGTTTGAATTGGGGCCCAACCATCCGGCATGGAATGAGTTCATGCCAACGCTGTCCAGTTACCTGGCGTCGTCGCAGATGCTGACCACGTTGTTCCGCGTTCCGGCGATCGGCTTGGCGATGTATCACATGGCCTATTTCAAAAACAAGAAATTCGCCAAAGGGATGATCCTGACCGTGGTGCTGACGGCATTCCTCGGCAATATCACCGAGCCGCTCGAGTTCTCCTTCCTGTTTATTGCACCGCAGCTCTTTGTTGTCTACGCGATCTTGTGCGGCCTGCTAACCATTCCTCTGCAAATGTTGGACGTCTCGATTGGCTATATTCGCGGCACGATCTTTGACTTCGGCATCTTCGGCCTGATGTACGAAAACACCCACTGGCCGAACCTGCTGCTGCTGGGCGCGATTAACTTTGTGGTGTTCTATGGTGTGTTCCGCTATGCCATTGGCAAGTTTGATATCAAAACGCCAGGGCGCGAGAAAGAGATGGCGGACAGCGCGCTGCTTAATAACAAAGAGTACGACAAGGTAGCAGAGCTGGTCGTAGAGGGACTGGGCGGCAGGCAGAATATAAAGCGGGTAGAAAACTGTGTGTCACGGCTGCGTATCGACCTTGGCGACCAAAAGCTAATGAACATGGAGTTGCTGAAAGAGGCGGGTTCATTGGGGACCTTTATTCCCTCCAGCAATCATATTCACGTCGTCTTCGGGCCACACGTCGAGTTTGTCCGTAACGCGGTAGACGACAATCTTGCTGGCATCCAGCAACGTTAAGAGGAACACAGCATGCGCGCACTTTATGATTCCAAAAGTAAAACCATCGATCATCAGGGCATGAAGGACCTGTTCACCCACGAGGCCAGAGTACAGTCGTGGCTCGATGTGGAAGGGGCTCTGGCAATGGCGCAGGCTAAGGTCGGTATGATCCCTGTTGCTGCGGCAGAAAATATCGCCGCCAACTGCCAGTTGGAGCGGATCGATCTGGCGGAGATCGACCGTTTGATGCGCCAGATTGGCCACGGGTTTGTGCCGGTGATCAAGGTGTTGGTCAAGGCTTGCGATGCAGAAAGCGGCAAGTACGTGCACTACGGCGTGACGACCCAAAACATTCAACAGACGGCCCATCTGTTGATCGTGCAGAAATTCCACCGTCATCTGATGAAGTTTGTCGATGACACGTTGGTCAATCTGGCTCGCCTGGCAAAGGCACATAAAAATACCCTGATGGCGGGGCGCACCCACGGCAAACATGCCTTGCCTATCACCTATGGTTATAAGGTTTCCGTGTGGATTTATGAGCTGCTGGCAGCGGTGGAACGCATGCAGGAGGCGGAAAAGCGTGTCTTCACCGTGATGATGGGCGGGGCCGTGGGAGCCTTTCACGCCACGGGGGAAGCGGGCAGAACGGTGCAGGATCTGGTCGCCGAACAGCTCGGGATGCATTCGATGCTGGTGCCTTCGCGCAATGCCAGAGTGTTCCGCGCCGAGTACATCAGCAACCTGTGTTTGCTGGCAACCACCCTGCATAAAATTGCTGAAGAGGTCTATCAGACGTCCAGCGAGGAGTTTGGCGAAGTCTCCGAGGCGTTCACCAAAGGCACCGTGGGTAGCAGCACCATGCCGCAGAAGGTCAATCCCAAGCTGGCAAAGGGCATCATTGCCAACGCCCAGAAGCTGTATTCGGTGATGACGGCGGTGCTCTACGTCTGTCCAAGGCCGTTTGAGGCGGACAGCTCGGCTTATTTTATCTTTGATGCCAGCCTACAGGAAAGCATTGAGCTGATGGCCGAGATTATCCTGCGTGCGGAGGAGCTGACGCGCACGCTGGTGATTAACCCTGAGCGGATGCATGAAAACGTGATGCTGACGCACGGGCTGATCAACAGCGAGAAAATCATGATGAAGCTGGTGGATAAGCTGGGTAAGGATCCGGCCCATGAGCTGGTTTACACCATGGCGATGCGTAGCACCCATGAACACCTCGAATACGGTGAAATACTAAGCCAGGATCCGGTCATGGCCGAAAACTTCACGGCGCAGGAGATTGCGGAGCTGCTGGATCCCGGTGCTTATACTGGCCTTTGCGCCGTCTTGGCCGATGAACTGGCAGACAGGGTCTTGGAGAGAAGCCATGGATGACCAGCGCTCCGGAGTTATCAAATCCAACCGGATCGTGTTCCCCGACGGTATCAAGGCCGGTTATCTATTGGTGCAGCAAGGGCAAATCAGCGGGTTTGTCAGCCACTTTTCCGGTAGCTGCATCGACCATAGCGAGCGGATCATCATGCCCGGCTTTGTCGATATCCATGTGCACGGTTGGGGGCGGGGTTCGTTCGGCTACAAGGGCAATAAGGCGTCGCTGAAGTGGATGAGCCACGATTTGATCAAGGCTGGTGTCACTTCTTACCTGCCCACCTCCGGCACGATGCCAAATGATTTCCTTGAGACGTCGTTAATGGAGGCAGCCGACTATATTGCCACGGCAACGCCAGCGAACGGAGCCGAAGCCATCGGTATCCATATGGAAGGCCCCTACATCAATGAAAAACATCTCGGTATGCAGCGAGCCGACTGCCTGCAACGGCCAAGCATTGAGGGATTCGAGCGTTTTAACCATCTGGCGGGCCGTAACATCCGCCTGATGACGTTAGCGCCAGAGCTGGAAGGGGCGTTGGATTTGATTCGCCATCTGCGGGCGCAGGGGATCACCGCGTCGGCAGGGCATACCGATGCCACCTTTGCTGAGGTTACGGCAGCGATAGAGGCGGGATTAAATCACTTCACCCACGCTTATAGCGGGATGCGTGGCTTCCATCACCGTGAGCTCGGGGTGGTTGGTGCGCTGATGTACTATCAGGATACCTATGTGGAAGTTGCGAAACAGAGCGGCATCACCATCAAGCCGGAGGCATTTGACCTGCTTTATCGCCTGAAACGCGATCGGCGCATGGTGCTGATGAGTGACTGTATGGGCTATGTCGATTTCCCGGAAGGCTATGAGTTTCACCATTACCTGCGCAAAGAGACCTTCCGTATCAAACAGGGGCAGTTAGAGATTACCTCAGACGGTGGCGATACGCGCCACGTTTGCCCTTGCGACTATGATGCGGTGCAGCGACTGGAGATGAACTTTCTCGACTCGGTGAAGAATATCGTCGATCGTCTGGATAATGGCCTGGTGTCCGTCGCCAGTATTGCTTGCGAAAACCCGGCGTTTCTGGCGGGTGCGCAGAGCCGGAAAGGGTCACTTTGCCCGGGGAAAGATGCCGATATTCTGGTGCTGAATGAAGGGCTGGAGTTGGTAGAAGTCTACTGCCGAGGACTGCGTCAAACCCAGCTAAACGCTTAGGCACGATGGGCGCTGCATACTGCGCCCCACCTTATCAGATGAAATAATCTGGATATTGCCGTTCCAACAAGGCACGCAGCTGTTGACGATCCAATCCCTCAATCTCCTGAATAAACCCCTGCGCCGGGATCTTCTTCTTCGCCCGGGAAAGCCCGTGCTGGCTGAGCAGCGAGATATCATCGCGGCTGAGATAGAAATTCACCTTGATGTAATCCAACTGATAATACCTCAGATAGCTCGAGATTTTATTGGTAAAGGTGATCAGCAAATCAAACGGGATCCGTTCGAGCGTGTGCAACTCATTGATATTCACGTAGCCGACAATCTCAATATGGAAGTGCGACTTCAACACCTCCTTGAAATAGCCCACCTTACTTTCCGAAGAGTTGGTCACGATAATGACGCGTTTTTTCTCCTCGCTGTGGACTCGGTTTTGCAGCTCGTATTTCTTCAGGATCAACACCAGCGTGGACAGATGCACCGGCGAAAAGGTGGTTTGATAGTGTTGCGCGATGGGCGCGGTAGCCTGGGTGACGCCCTGATAGAGCAGGGCGTGCCGGGTCTGCACCTGATGCAGCTTTTTATCGTCAAAATAGAGATTGAACTTGTTTTGTACGATGGTCGAATAGACGAACTGGTAGATCTCGGCGAAGAAGGGCGAACGGTTGTGGATTTCTGCCCGCAGCAACGGGGTCAGGGTTTCACAAAGGTGGCCAACGAGCGTAATCAGCGTGGGATCATAGATATCGAATGGCCGCCAGGTGTAGGTCAGCGATGAAATCAGCAGATCAAGAAAGCGGTTTTCGTGCTCGCCATCCAGCAACCCAAAGTCAGAGGATTGAATAAAGCTCAGGTTATCGCTGTGGGTGATGAAATGCCCGCGTCGCATGCGGTGTAGCGCAATGCTCATATACACCAGAAAGTATTCTTTGCTGTTATAGCCCAGCGTGATCCGCTGGCTCAGCCGCCGTTGGTACAGTTCGGCGGCGGCGCTGATTTCCTGTTGGCACACCTTTAAGAACTGCGTGGCAATGGAACGGTTAATCGGCTCGTTGGCTTTGTGCGGCACCAGCAGGTGATCTTCGCCGATCTCGATGGTTTTCAGGATCGTCAGGCAAATAGCGATGCGTAGCAGGATCTCGTCACCATCCATCCGCGAACCCTGTTTGGGAATGGCGGTGATGGAGAGATGATTGGCCTGTAAAAATGCCGACAGCGCCTGGTTATCGTTTTTGAGCGTGGTTGGGCTGACGTTAAACTTGCGGTAATACTCGCTTTTGTTTACTACGTCCTGCAGGCAGAGCGCCACGCTGAGATCTTTAATGCGTTCATCGGCGGTGGTGATGTAGCGGTTAAACGGGATCTGTTCCAGAAAGGCGATATATTCCCGGTAGCCGATTGCCGTGACAATCCACTGCCCATCGATATGCAGGTGGTAATCTGGTTCCAGGAACTCGTTGATCTCCTTCATGGAGCGCTTCAGCGTCGACGTGGTTTTACCAAACCTGGAGGTGACATCCTCGATTAACACCGGGCTGTGTTCCTGAATATATTTCAACAATGACAGGTCAAAACTGTTCACCAAGGCATCTCAACGTCTGGTCTGGAGTCGGATAGTTGAGAGTATAGAAAATGGTGGTTTTTGTCTGTGAGCCAGGTGGGATCGATGAATGGCCTTGGTTATAAAAAGGCAAAGCATGGGCTAATTGAATTAGCCCATGCTGCGTTCTGGCAAATCATTCCGCTGTGAGGGATCACAGCGGTTCAACATGCCCAACCACCCGCGATACCATCGGGAATTGCATTCTCAATTGCCGTTCAATATGGTCCACCGCATCGTGCACCGCAGAAATCGACAAGGCCGGAAGGGCCCGACAGTGAAAATTCACAATCACGCCCTGTGGCGTTTCTCGCGCCCGGATATCATGGATGTCTTGCACCAATCCGCTGTTTTGCGCTGAAACCGTCAATGCTTGTTCAATCTTCGCCAGTTCGCCGTGTTCCACATCCTGGCTAGCCAGCCAATCCAGCATCTGGGGCTCCAGGTGGGTTTCGATCTCCGTATTTTCGCCCAACGTCTGGCGTAGAGCCTCCTCCACCTCGCTGGCAATATCATGCGCCTGCTCTACGCTGGCATTGGCCGGAACCAACAGATCCATACCGATGGCCACTCGGTCTGCCAATTGTTGTAGCGAAAGGCTCTGCACCACGGCCCCATGGTTGGCGGCCAGCATGCGAATACGGGTTGCCAGATCTTCATCACTTCTGGCTTGAGGGATGGCAATCACCCTCACTTCCGAGTTGGCGTATTGCTGTTCAAGTTTGGCGGTAACGGTCTGCTTCAACTCCTTGATCCGCTCAAGCGGTAGCGTCCGGCATACCCCGACGCTTACCTCGATAAACAGCGTGGCTCCGCCACTGCGCAGGCGAATATTCTCCGTAGACAACACCGCTGGGAAATCGTTAAGCAGGGTAGCGATATCTTCCCGCGTGCCAGCCGGTGCAGTATCAATCAGGGAATCAAAGGAGCGTTTCCCTAGCTTCAAGGCGGCAGTCAGGATAAAGCAGGCGACGATCAGGGCTGCCAGCGCATCCGCACGGGCAAAACCAAATAGCACAAAAACCATGCCCAACAGCACCACGCCAGAAGACAACATATCGGAGAAGAAATGCAGAGCATCGGCCTCCAGAGCCGCGCTGTTGGTGGCCTTGGCCACGCGGTTTAAGGCCCGGACACGGAAGAAGTCAACCACAATGGACACCAGCAGTACCGCAATCACTACCGGTGCAGCCACAATCTGGTTTGCCTCACCTATCAGGCTGCGCACTGCTTCAAAGATGATCCAACCCCCGGCCGCCAACAAAAGGAGTACCTCAAACAGTGCAGCCAGATTCTCGACTTTGCCATGACCAAAGTGATGGTCATCATCAGCAGGTTTATCGCTGACTCTCACCGCCCACCAGGTGATGCTGGTGGCAATAAAATCGGTAAATGAGTGAATGCCTTCGGATATCAGGCCAATACTGCCGGTAAATATACCTGCGATAAATTTACCTAACGCCAACAATCCGCTGATAATCATCGAGTTTCGGGCGACGGCCTGTTTTTGATTTTGCATAGCACAGCTCATAGTTGAATTAAAAAAATCAGCGTTTGGTTTTTACGGAACATTGCCAGACAAAAGCGACGAGCAGGAAGCTTGCGGTAGCTGTCAGCAATAAACAGGAAAGAAATGCAGTTTGACCGGTGGAATGTAAATAAATCTCATTAATACCTGCCGAGATCATAAAAATAGCGTACAGCAACCCAAGAATAAAAATCATCATCATTATCACGCGCGGTAAATACCGTCAGTTTATTGCGGTTATTCATCCTCCCCGCAATGATTGATGAGGCTACGGGGAGGATGATGCTAGGCGGATCTTTTTCGTTCATTAGTCATCCCATTTGGTGCTCAGATAGGCTGCGATCAGTCCCATTGAGCTGATGAAAAACAAAAACCCCATAAAAAACATCATATTTCCCATAATATTATCCTCGGTTAACTGTAATCGATAACGACCTCTGTGGTTAAAAGTAAGTGTGCAACGTAGTCTCTGGCTTCATTCACCGTCAGGGTATCTGCGGCGGTGAAAAAGTCAGCGTTCAAAGAGTTAGCAATGGCTGGCCCGCCTGTGCTGCTGGCGCGGTAGCGGTCATTGCCGAGGAGTCTGGAAGTCATTGACCCTATTGCTGTTTAAACTTCAACAGTGCATCGCATAGGGGAGTAAACCAAAGAGGGGAGTGCAGAAAGCCTATCTCCGCGTCCAGGTTTTAGCACTATACAACGTATCTGAAAAATTTCAGAAGTTACCTTGGGCTGAACCTTAATCCGATAAAGCCTGTCTTAACCTTGGGCATCTCTCGATGTCGTCAGATCAGTAACCTGTGTTTGTATAGGAGCCTCGCCAAACGAGATACTGCATATAACTACGCGGTGATTATAGGCGTGCAGGGAGCGATAGTGCTCGAAAATCGGCACCTCGTTGAGGTGATATTTAAGAAGTTATATTTAAACGAACGAATTATCTTAATGAACGTTAATTTTGCAGTGATATAAACACTAAGGCGGGGATATTCATTTGCCTAAATCAGCATTTATAAGCTGAATAAAAGCAAAAACCGACCTTTTACAGTCGGTTTTACAGTTAGGAATGCACCATTACCGCATAGTCACGAACTCTTCCGCGGCGGTTGGGTGGATCGCCACGGTGTTGTCGAAGTCTTTCTTGGTCGCGCCCATCTTGATTGCCACGGCAAAGCCCTGCAGGATTTCATCCATGCCAAAGCCAATCCCGTGCAGGCCAACGATCTTCTCTTCTTCACCCACGCATACCAGCTTCATGCGGCACGGCTGGCGATGCTGAGTCACGGCGCTGTACATGGCGGTGAAGGAGGATTTATAAACCTTCACCTTATCCTCGCCAAACTGCTCTTTCGCCTGCGGTTCGGTCAGGCCAATGGTGCCAATTGGCGGGTGGCTGAACACCACGGTGGCGATGTTGCTATAGTCCAGATGTTCGTCCGGCTTGTTGTTGAACAGGCGCTCGGACAGGCGGCGGCCAGCGGCAACGGCAACCGGGGTCAGCTCAACCGCACCGGTGTTGTCACCTACTGCGTAGATGCCTTTCACGTTGGTGTTCTGGAATTTGTCGACCTCGATGTAACCTTTGGCATTGGTTTTCACGCCGGTGACCGCCAGGTTCAGATTGTCGGTCGCTGGTTCGCGGCCGATGGCCCAGACCAGGCTGTCCACGGTGAACTCTTTGCCGTTTTCCAACGCCAGCGTCAGGCTGCCGTCGGCGTTTTTAACGATGGATTTTGGAATGGATTCGGTGTGCAGGGTTGGCCCTTCGGTGTTCATCACCTCAACCAGGGTTTCTACAATCATCGGATCGAAGGTACGCAGCGGGGCGTGTTTACGCACGAACAGATGCGTTTCCGCTCCCAGCGCGTTCATTACGCCGGCAATTTCTACCGCGATGTAGCCAGCACCCACCACTGCCACGCGTTTTGGCATGGCATCCAGCTCAAAGAAGCCGTCGGAGTCGATGCCGTATTCGGCACCAGGGATCGACGGATGGCTCGGGCGGCCACCGGTAGCGATCAGAATATGGTCTGCGGTGATTTTCTCGCCGTTAACTTCTACGGTATGCGCGTCAATAAAACGGGCAAAACCTTTGATCACGTCGACCTTGTTTTTGCCCAGCACGTTGTCGTAGGAAGTATGAATACGATCGATGTAGGCAGTGCGGTTGGCGATCAGGCGTTTCCAGTCAAAGGCGTTGACGGTGGTATCGAAGCCGTAATCCGGGCCGTACTGGTGGATGGCCTCGGCGATTTGCGCCGCATGCCACATGACTTTTTTCGGGACACAACCCACGTTAACGCAGGTGCCGCCAAGTTCTTTGGCTTCAATCAGTGCGCATTTCTGGCCATACATGGCTGCCCGGTTGATCGATGCGATACCGCCGCTACCGCCGCCAATTGCTAGATAATCGTAATGTTTCGTCATCTGGGTTTTCCATGAGTTGTGTGATTCGAGAAGGGTAAGAGTTTAACGCCTGACTGGGGGTTGTCGCAAAGATTGCGTCGATGGCTGTAATAGGCAGAGGCTTGATCCTCTGCCCGGTTGATTTTACACGATAACCAGTTCGGGTTTTGCCCGATCGAGCGCTTGGCGATCGGCACTGCTGATGCCGGTATCGGTAATGATCATGTCAATCTGGCTCATCGACAGCACCAGGTTGAAACCCCTGCGGCCGAACTTGGTGGAATCGACCACCGCGACCACGCGCTTGGCTGCCTGAGCCATCACGCCGCTGATCGAGTAGCCTTCATTAAAGGTGGTGATGCCGTTGGTGGCATCCAACCCGTCGGCCCCGACGAACATCACGTCACCGGCAATGCCCTGTAGGGAGAGCTCCGCGATGGAGCCGTGCATGGAGCGCGTTTTGTGGCGCAGCGTGCCGCCACACAGCACCAGCGTGATGTCTTTATTGTCGGAAAGCGCAAAGGCGGCGGGCAGGTTATTGGTGATCACCGTGATATTGCCCATCTTCACCAGCTCTTCGGCGATCAGCATGGTGGTGCTGCCGCTGTCGAGGATCACCGTATCGCCGGGGTTGACCATCGCTGCTGCCTTTAAGGCAATGCGCTTTTTCGGGTCTTTAGCCAGCTGGTAGCGTTCCTCCAGGATGACCTCACCGGTGGTTTTCGGCACCTCGGCCTCCTGCTCCAACTGGCTGCCCGGCCTGGCTGCACCGCCGTGGAAGCGGATCAGCAGGCCTTTTTCTTCCAGCAGGCGCAGGTCAGCGCGGATGGTAACCTCAGAAATTCCGAAGGAATTCGAAAGATCGCTAACCAAGATGCTGCCGTTCTGCTGAACCAGGTCGACAATTTTATTTCGTCTTTCAAAAGAGTTCATCATCCTGACCTATCGAAATGTTTTGCTTTTATTTTATGCGAAAGGGATATGAAAGGGGAGCATAAAGATCAAGGAGATGGGATTTGAGGCAAAATAATGGCTGCACCCGTGCAGCCATTGGCTAAATATCACCCTTCGCCAAGCTTGAGCATGATTTTCCCCTGCATCGGCTTACCGGCCAGGGCTGCAACGCTGGCGGCGTATTGCTGCGGGCGATCGATGCTGGCAATCAACGGCTCCAGAGCCAGATCCGCCGATTGGAACAGCTTCATGGCCTGTTGCCATTCTTCCCCTGGCCACGGGGCCGAATAGTTCATCCAACTGCCCAGCAGCGTCAGTTCCTTGCGCAGGATCTGGCTGAAGGTGCTGTAAGACAGATGGAGGTCCTTATGGAGCGTCCCCACCAGCGCGATTTGTGCCCGTGGCCCGGCGATATCCAGCGCCAGTCCGACCGTTTGTGGCGTGCCAGCGGTTTCCAGAATCAACTGATCAAAGCGCCTTTCCTGTAAGCGTTCGGCTATCTCGGAGGGGCTAAGCTCCGCGCTGTTAAACGCGTTTTCTGCACCGATCTGCCGTGCCAGCTTGAGCCGGTCGTCATTGATATCGATCGCCGTGACGCTGCGTGCGCCCATCGCGCGGGCACATTGGATCGCCAGTTGGCCGATGGTGCCGGCACCAATGATGATCACCTCTTTGCCTTGGCAGCCCCCAGCCAACTGAATGGCATGCAGGCCGACGGTGATGGGCTCAATAAATGCCCCCTGCAATAAACTGACGTTGGCAGGCAATTTCACCAGATTGGCGCGTTTGACTACGATAAACTCGGCGTTGCCACCGTGGCTGCGTGAACCGACGAACTGGTAATGCTTGCACAGCGAATAGTAATGGCGCTGGCATTCCGGGCAGTTAAAGCACGGTAACAAAGGGACGCAGGCCACGGCATCATGCTGTTGCAGATCGGTAACCCGCTCGCCACAGGCCACGACCCGGCCACTGAACTCATGCCCCAGGGTAATCGGGTAGAAATGCGCGCCTTTGGCGAAGATGCGGGGGATATCCGAACCGCATAGCCCGGAATACGCCACCCGAACCAACACCTCATCGGCGGCCTCAATAGCAGGAGCGGGGCGTTCTTCAACGCGCACTTCTCCCTCCGTGTGGATCACGACTGATTGCATAGCTTGAACTCCGTAGAGAATAGATTGGGGGAGGCGGGCTCCCCCGAAGGATTAGGACATGGCGTTGAGGCTTTGGTTGGCCTGTTGCTTGGCGGTGGCTTCAGCCTGGGCAAATTGACGGGCACGGCGCCAGGTGAGGAACACCCCAATGGCGTAAATGACGCCGATAACGACCAGACCCACCACGTTTTGCCAGGTGAGCAGTTGGATCAGCAGGTAGGTGATCGGTGAGCCGCCTTGGTCCATCGAGGCCACCACGCCGCCCGCTTTCAGCGCACCAGCATTGGCAGCCAATTGGGTATGCAGCCCGATGGTTTGGGTGGCGATCCACAACGTGATGCTCATGATGATAAAACCCGAGATCAGCGTGCGGAACAGGTTGCCCTGATGCACCGCCACGGCGAGGGCCACAAAGAAGCCGATGGTTGCCAGATCGCCAAACGGCAGCACCTGGTTACCTGGGACGATCACGGCGATCAGAATGGTCAGCGGGATAAAGATCAGGCTGGCGGAGACCACGGCGGTATGGCCCAGCAGCAGCGCCGGGTCGAGGCCGATAAGGAACTCCTGGCCGCCAAAGCGTGCTTGCAGGCGTTTACGGGCATGCTTGGCGATGGGCGTCAGGCCATCCATGATCGGTTTGATCACCCGTGGCATCAGCAGCATCACGGCAGCGGTTTTCACCGCCAGTTGCAGAATGCCCTTCAGGTCGTAACCGGCCAGCGCACCGATAATCAGCCCCATCACAAAGCCGACGGTCACCGGCTCGCCGAACGGGCCAAAGCGTTTCTGTACGTCGTCTGCGCTGAAGTGAATACGGTTCAGGCCGGGGATCTTCTCGATAATGGTGTCCACCAGCACGGCAATCGGCCCCATATAGGCGGAGGTGCCATGCGGAATGGCAATCCCTTCCAGCCCGAAGAAGTCGCGGGTGTCTTTGGCGAACCAGTCCCCCAGCTTGTAAACGAAGGCGGCATGCACCACCACGCCCAGCATACCCAGCCAGTATGAACCGGTGGCCAGATGCACCATGGCACCGGTAAAGGTCATGTGCCAGATGTTCCAGATATCCACGTTAACCACTCGGGTCATACGCGTCAGCAACATCACGATGTTGACCGCAATCGCTACCGGGATGGCGATCAGGGCAATCTGCGAGGCCCAGGTCATCGGTGATGAGCCTGGCCAACCGATATCCACCACGTGCAGGTTGATCTGGAACTGCTCGGCCATCGATTTTGCCGCTGGGCCGATCGAGTCCAGCATCAGGCCGATAACCAGCCCGATACCGACAAAGCCGATGCCGATATGAATGCCGGATTTAAATGAATCCCCTAATTTCATCCCTAAAATCAGCGAGAAGATGATGATTACGATAGGCAGCATCACCGTAGGGCCGAGATCGAGGATATAACGCATGATGTCGGTAAACATGGGCTACTCCGTCAGAATGGTCAGTATTTTTTGTTTCAGCGCATCGATGCCGACACCGGAAATAAACGGCATGCCGTGCACCAACGGTATATCGCCAAACTGCCGGTCGACGCGGGCGGTGGTACAGATCAGATCGGCATCGTCCATATAGGTTTCAATCTCGGTCACGCGGCACTGCACCAAGTCCAGCTCGATGTTGTGCTCCGCGCAAAGCTCTTTGATCTCTTCTGCAGCCATGGTCGAGGTGGCAACGGCACCGCCGCAGGCAACAATAATTTTACGTTTCACAGTGTGGCTCCTTCATATTCTGTTTTTTGTTGTGGTCGGGAGGGCGAAGTGAAAACCCGCTGGGCAAAAATTTCGCCCAATTGGTCCTCGGGGGCGGTCAGAAGTGCAGCGATAAACTCGGGGTGCTGCAACTGGCCAAACAGCGTGCGCAGTAAAACCAACTGCGCCGCCGGGTCGGTGACGATCAGCGCGATAATCAGGGCAACGTCGATCGTGCCGTCATCATCCGCCTGAGCGAAGGGTACGGCCTGGTCAGGGCGGATCAGATAAATAGCCGGGGCACGTGCATGCTCCGCTTCACAATGGGGGATGGCGACCGCGTGCTGCTCAAGGGCGATGCCAGTGGGATAAGCGCTCTCACGCACCAGCAATGCCTGCGGGTAGCTGTTGTGAACGACCCCGGCGTTGAGCATGGTGACGCCAATGTGCTCCAGCGCCTGCTGTGCGTCGGCAAAGCTGATGCCAGTGCGAACGAACAGTTGGCTGTTATACATGGGCTATCTCCTCGGCATTTTTGGCTTGCTCTGCGGGGGCACAGCCGAAGCGATAAGCGCGCAGCACATCCTGAATTTTGTCGATCATCAGTGCGTGGGGCTGTTTCGCCAGCTTGCGTTCCATCACTCGCTGATACTGCAGCGGGAAGTATTGGCTCAGTAGGCCTGCGGGGATCTCTTGCTGGTCGAGGTTATTGAGCAGCGTCGTCATACTTTGGGCGATACGCGGGTGGGGCCAGTAGTAGCGGATACGGTCCGACAGGCTGAAATGCAGGTCGATCAGCGAGCGGCTGAACGTCGGGTGATAATACTTTTTCCAGTAATCCGGTTCGTCGAGCATGACGGCGTCAATCACCGCCAGGATCTGGCTACGTTTTTCCGGGGCAATCAGGGCTTGTTCGATATTGGCCAGAGCAAACACCGCTTCGCGCAGGGCGAACGTCAGGGCCGGGCCAACTTTGAGAATGGCGAAGTGATCGCGCACCAGCTGCTGATAGGCTTCACGCGTTTGGTAATCGGTAGAGTGCGCCTCATAGACCAGCGGCGTGGTGGTAATAAACTGGGAGAGCTCGCGGGCTAGCTGTGGTTGGTAAGCGATCACCTGTGAATGGTCGAACTCCACCCCTGGCTGCACTACCACGGCGATGATCCTCGGGATCGCCGCTGCCAACCCGGCCTGGCGGAACGCCTGATAGTGAGTTTCCAGCGTGGCGGCGGCATCCGTCGCGTGAGTGATATGTACGTTGCCAATGGCGGAAGATTCTCCTCCAGGAACTGGCACCTCGGTCCCAATAACATAGGTCAGCTGCTGTTTTTGCTCTGGGGTAGCGACCCGTTCGGCGACCTGACACAGGCGGGCGGCGCGTTCTGCCACCACGTGGGGATCTAACGGGATCGGATCGTCGGCGCAGGACATGGACGCATCCAGATGGATCTTGCTGAATCCGGCGGTGACGTAGTCGGCGATCAACACTTCCGCTTTCGCCATTGCGCTGGCGGCGGGTTCATTTTGCCAACAGTTCGGGCCTAGATGGTCGCCCCCTAACAGCAGCCGGGAGAGCGGAAAGCCGACGGTTGCCGCAATATCGCAGACAAACTGCCGGAAATCCGCCGGTTTCATGCCGGTGTAACCGCCAAACTGATTAACCTGGTTGGATGTGGCCTCGATCAGCACCTGGCGATCGCTGTGCAGATCCAGGCGTAATGCGGCTTCAATGACTAATGGGTGTGCCGAACAGACAGAGCAGATCCCGATCGGCTCCCCTGCTTTATGTCGTGCGATTATATTTTTCATTCTACCCTCCGTTTTCTTACGAATATAATCGTAATGTTTCGAAAGGTTAGCAATGCACTTTTCTATTATTCGTGATCAAGATCGAAAACTTTACCGCTATTTTTCCGTGCTGGTGCTTTCAGTGTGAGGGAGTAAGTTAACGGATAGGGTGGATTTAGTTATTTAAAATCAGTTAATTATAAATATCTGGTAAGGAAAGGGATCGGCATACGCAATAAAGTGAAAGCGGTTATTGTGACGAGAGGATGCCCCTCACCCCAACCTTCTCCTTTAGTGAGAGGGGGCTGTTAGCCCGTGCTCTTTTGGAAGTAAAGAGGTCATCTCATTAAACTCGATCGGTCCCCTCCCCCTGTGGGAGAGGGTGAGGGGCAATCACTGTGTTGGCGCAGGTCACAGCCTGCCTTCACAGCCACAAACCTGAATCACCTTCTGCACCACCTGCTGCATGGCCAGCTTGGCGGGCTGCATATAGTGGCGCGGGTCGTTGGCCTGCGGATGCTCCGCCAGATGCTGTTTCAGCGCATCGGAAAAGGCGATCTTAAGCTCCGTCGCCACGTTCACCTTGCAGACCCCCAGCCGAATCGCCTGCTGAATATCAGCGTCTGGCAAACCCGACGCACCATGCAGCACCAATGGCACGCTGACCCTGTCGCGGATCTGCCCAAGGCGGATGAAATCCAGCTCTGGCTTGCCCTGGTAAAGTCCATGCGCCGTACCAATCGCCACCGCCAGTGAATCGATGCCGGTGGAACGCACAAACTCCTCGGCCTGCTGCGGCGAGGTATAGCGGGCATCCTTGGCATCGACGCTGATGCCATCCTCAACGCCGCCAAGCCGCCCCAGCTCTGCCTCAACGCTGACATCATAACGATGGCAAAACTCGGTCACCTGCCGCACCAGCGCGATATTTTCCGCGAAGGGCAGGTGCGAGCCATCAATCATGGCCGAGCGGATCCCTGCATGTACTTTGGTTTGAATATCTTGCAGGGCCTCATGGTGATCCAGATGCACCGCCAGCGGGATGCGGTATTCGGCGGCCAACTGTTTGACAATGGCGACCACGTTAGCCGTTCCCGCATAGAGATAGGTGCCGGGCGTACCGGCCAGGATCACCGGTGAGCGCATGTGTGCGGCGGTTTCAGCCACCACCTGCATGGTTTCCAGGTTATGAATGTTGAAGGCTGGTACGGCATAGCCCTGTTGTTGTGCCTTCTGCAGCATATTGTTGGTCGAAATGATGTACACCGCCTGCCTCCTGTTTTCTTTGGTTACGTTATCTTTCGATGATTATCATCTAATCGAAAGTTAAAATAAGCAAACAGTTATTTTGCGGTTGTGATGAGGATCGGCAAAAGATCGAGGTAAAATAAGGAGCAAGCAGGGTGGGATAGCGAAGGGAAAAGCGGATGGCCGCCCAGGCAGGCGACCATCATCGATCTTATTCTGGTACGACCCAGTTCACCAGGTGGTGCCCGATGCCGGACGGCACCAGTACCTTGTGTAGCCACGGCAGCACGTTGTTCATCTGCTGTTCCAGCTTCCAAGGTGGGTTAATCACGATCATGCCTGAAGCCGTCATCCCGCGTTGATCGCTGTCGGGCTTCACCGCCAGCTCGATTTGCAGGATACGGCGGATGCCGGTCGCCTCCAGCTCTTTGAGCATGCGTTTGATCTGCTGGCGCATCACCACCGGATACCACAGAGCATAGGTGCCGGTGGCAAAACGCTTGTAGCCTTCCTGAATGCCTTTCACTACGTCTTGATAATCGGTTTTCATCTCATACGGCGGGTCCATCAGGATAAGGCCACGGCGTGACGGAGGTGGTAATTGGGATTTTAACTGCTGGTAACCATCGGCACGTTGCACTTTGGCGCGCTCGTCTTTCTGGAATTCGTTACGCAGCAGCGGGAAATCGCTTGGGTGCAGCTCTGTCAGATGGATTTTATCCTGCGGGCGCAGCAGCTGGCGGGCGATCAGCGGTGAGCCTGGGTAGTAACGCAGGGTGCCGGAGCGGTTGAAGTTGTGGACTACGCTCATGTAGGCCGCCAGCTCTTCTGGCAGATCGTCACGTTGCCACAGTAGGCCGATGCCTTCCAGGTATTCCCCGGTGCGCTCGGCATGCTCACCGCTCAGCTGATAGCGCCCGGCACCGGAGTGGGTATCCAGGTACAGCAGCGGCTTATCTTTTTCTTTCAGCGCCTCAATGATCAGGCTCTGAACGGTGTGCTTGAGCACGTCGGCGTGGTTGCCGGCGTGAAAACTGTGGCGGTAACTTAACATGGCGTTTTGTGTTTCCTGATTTTCGAGTTATTTTCAATAAAATCAACTCATTAAATGCAAAAGAGTTCTGCGTGTTTACTGCAAACTCGTAGATCAACGAATTTAAGCTACCAAGTATAAACCGCCTTGCTGGTAAAAAGCGAAAAGCGTTGCAGCCTGGGGGGAGCTACGCTGGTATAGGCAAGAATGGGTGATAGCTATAAGGGAATTATTTTGATTGTTCTTTATACAATGCTGAATTTCAATTATATTAGTGGATGAGTAAATGGAGATACTTATTTATAAGGCAACCGGAGGCCGCCATGAAAGATAGAATATACCCCAACTATCTCACGGGAAATAATTCCACTCTTTTCCCCACACCACCCGATCATGGTGCCTATGCCCGACGAATTGCGGAAGAAAAATTCCAAGCTTGCATGAAAGCCGAACAGCGTCACATCATGCTGCTTACCAAAGAAGAAGCCTATGATGTTCTGGAGTGCTTTGGAGAGTTTGGCCGAGGCGATCGGCAGCTTGATGAGGGCTTTCTCAATATCACCCGTGATGAAGGCCTGGACTATCTGGGATATGCTGCCACCTATAGCGGCAACGCGAAGGATTTTTATTCTGCGGCGGATCTGGTCAGGAAGTTGGGGGGCTTTGGGATAGCCGCTATCATTTATGTCGGAAGAAACGGTGAGAAGCTAATCAAGATCACCGGCTACCCAGGTATTAGACGGATCTTAAATGGAACGCGTTATTCGTTAAATAATATGCAAATTGTGCAGATTGGGGTCGGGGTAAAAGGGCTTAATCATACTGCTATACAGGGTATGAAATGGAGTATATATGTCTCTTTGGCCTACCGTAGCCTGGAGTTTATACTAAAGGATGAAAGCACTGCGGCTAGTTTTTTAGGAAATGTAACTAGTGATATTGTCAAAGCGGTTGTCGTTACTGTTATCATGAGAGCAACATCGTCCGCGTTGTTAATAGGAGCGGCTGTTTCCTTAGGTGGTGCTATTATTGGTGTCGCCATTGTGGCATTTTTTATTACGATGGGTCTAGAGTATTTAGACCGGGAATATGGAATCACTAATAAAATTATAGAAAAAATAAAGGAAATGGAAGCGCAGACACCAAGAGTTTTAAGTGTGTTAGGAACAAATAGCCAAATTTTATACAATAAACTATGAAGAATAAATTAATAGCCAACGTGGGCGAGACAGTTACAATAAAAGAGCGTTTAAGTTCTTTGCTTGTCGCCGGGATTTTTTCTTTAGGTTGCATTTTTGCACCAAGTATTATTAGCAACTATATCATCAGCTTTACCTATCCTGATGTTATTTCATTTAACAGGTTAGAAACTTTTATTTTAGCAATCATTCCTGCAAGTGTCGTATATTTCCTTATGTTCTTCCATTTATCTATTACCGGCAAAAATTATCTAGCTAAATTCAAGCCTATACTTATATACTCTTTGCGCCTTACCGCTTTTTTGCTTGTTGTCGCCTTTATTTTTAATTGGCATTTTACCACAGTGTTGGATCAGCATGGCTATGGCACCTGTTGGAAAAGAAGCTTGTACTCAGAGACACTCTATATCAAAGATGCCGAGGAATGTAAAAAAAGAGGGTCAGAGGTACTTAGAAAACCAAGATCAGCTTACTAAAAAATATGCAAATTGTGCAGGTGGTAGTAGGGTCTTGATCATAGGAATAAAATAGATTTTTTGTCTCTTTTGTCTACTGCGAATATAGTGGGTGATGTAATAAATGTGGTGAGGAAGCAATCAATAATCAATTGATTTATAATAAAATATGAAAAAATCACAAAGGAAAAATACGATAAAGGCCACAATGCAAGAAAGACTAAGTGCATTATTAGTTTTGTTCATCGGTGTTATGGGTATTCTATTGATTTTCCCGCTGGTAGGTAACTACATGGTTAGCTTTAGTTTTCCCTCAGTCGTGTCGTTCAATAGACTCGGCACTTATATTATCTCTGCGTGGCCAGTCAGTGTCTTGCTTATCATTATAGGAGGGTATTCTTTTTTTACTGGTGATAAGGATTTCATTAGATTTAAAATGATAACGATATGGTCTTGTCGAATCACCATGCTTGGTATGATTGTTGCGACTCTATTTAATTGGCATTTTACCACCGCATTGGATCAACATGGTTATGGTATCTGTTGGAAAAAAATTATATATGGGGAGACACTCTATATCAAAGATGTCAGCGAATGTAAAAAAAGAGGAACCCAAGTGCTTAAAAGACCCAGAGCAGTTTATAGACGTTAGGGCCTCTTGGTAAAAGAGACCCAGCTAGTCGTTAATAAACTCTGTCGTCCCATACGCTATAACCTGATGTGCCAGCGATATGGTGCTGGCAAATAATATCTTTATAACGTACAGAGATAATTTCTTCGGGTTGTGCACTAGAATGCGTTAAGCAGTGGGGATAGTTTATGTTGAAATCTACGATGGTCGCCTCTCTGAGTTCGATCGTGTAGTACAACTCTTGAGCACCATTTTGCGATGTGCGGTAAAAATCAAACTTAAGGTTAAGCAACTCGTTATTAGAAATAGCCAGCAAAAACAAAGGGGATGATTTATCCTGAGGCTTAACAAAAATCACTGGGTTATGCATCACATTTTCGCCCCGGCTGATGTTATGCGCGAGCTTAAGAACCAGTATCTGGTTTTCGTGGCCTAACTGGTGCTTGTTGCCGATTGAATCCGCTGTAGAACACCCTGCCGATATCAACCCTTGCTGTTTTCCGTTAATCGCCACGTAAATATTATTTGCCATCATAAACTCCTTGTAATGTAATTGACTGAGATCGGTTAAAAAGAACGCCAAACCATTCTGTATCAAATTAAGCTTAATTAACATGGTTTTTAGCGCATAGACTTGATTTTTTAACTCAGAATATAAGCTTTATCAATAAATAAAAATGATTTATCAAGTGCATTGTATGCATATGCACGTGTCTCGAAATGGATATTAATGAAAATGAGAGTGTTTTATATGTCCTTAGCGGGGTCGCCTTCCTACTTAATGCAATCGTGGCTTATCTTCTTCACTAAACGATCCGCGTTAGTGAAGAAACGGATGCAATCACACGCTTGACCATTGATTTTCCCGTCAGTTGGCACCATGTTAGATAGAAGTTTATCTTTGTCTGGCCTGATGTGCGCATCGGGTCCACCACCCTAATCAGGACTTCCTCTATGACCAATGCGTTGCTGACACCGTTTGCCTTACCGCCGTTTTCTGCCATTCGCCCTGAAGATATCGTCCCCGCGGTGACATCCGCACTGGCCGACTGCCGTGCTGCGGTTGAGCGCGTCGTGGCACAACCGGGGCCGTTTACCTGGGAAAATCTATGTCAGCCGCTGGCCGAATCTGACGATCGCCTGTCACGCATCTGGTCACCTATTGGTCACCTAAACTCGGTAAAAAACAGCCCGGAACTGCGCGAAGCTTACGAACAGGCGCTGCCGCTGCTTTCCGAATACGGTACTTGGGTGGGTCAGCATGAAGGGCTGTACCAGGCCTATCGTAATCTGAAAGAGGGCGAAGGTTTTGCCAAACTGACTGCGCCACAGCGCAAGTCGGTAGAAAACGCGCTGCGTGATTTTGAGCTGTCGGGCATTGGCCTGCCAAAGGAAAAACAAAAGCGTTACGGCGAGATCGTGGCGCGTCTGTCCGAACTGGGCTCGACCTACAGCAACAATGTGCTCGATGCCACCATGGGTTGGAGCAAATTGATCACCGATGTGAATGAGCTGAGCGGCCTGCCGGAAAGCGCACTGGCCCAAGCCCAGGCGATGGCACAGGCTAAGGAGCAGGAAGGCTGGTTGCTGACGCTGGACATGCCGAGCTATTTGCCGGTGATGACCTATGCCGATAACCAGGCGCTGCGTGAAGAGATGTATCGTGCCTTCACCACCCGCGCCTCCGATCAGGGGCCAAATGCCGGTAAGTGGGATAACAGCGAAGTGATGGCGGAAACGCTAGCTCTGCGCCACGAACTGGCACAGCTGCTGGGTTTTGCCAGCTATGCGGATAAATCACTGGCGACCAAGATGGCAGAAAGCCCGGAGCAGGTGCTCGGTTTCCTGAGCGATCTGGCCAAGCGTGCTCGTCCTCAGGCAGAACAGGAACTGGCACAGCTACGTGCCTTTGCCAAGCAGCACTATGGTGTGGATGAGCTAGAGGCTTGGGATATCAGTTATTACGGAGAAAAACAGAAGCAACATCTGTTCTCCATCAGTGATGAGCAACTGCGCCCATACTTCCCGGAACAGCGCGTGCTGGAAGGGCTGTTCGAAGTGGTTAACCGTATTTACGGCATCACCGCCAAAGAGCGTCAGGGTGTCGATACCTGGCATCCGGAGGTGCGTTTCTTCGATCTGTTCGATGCCAAAGGTGAACTGCGTGGCAGCTTCTATCTGGACTTGTATGCCCGCGAGAACAAGCGCGGTGGTGCATGGATGGATGATTGCGTCGGCAGCCTGCGCAAAGCCAATGGCGAATTGCAAAAGCCGGTGGCTTATCTGACCTGTAACTTTAACCGCCCGCTGGGCGACCAGCCGGCGCTGTTTACTCATAACGAAGTCACCACGCTGTTCCATGAGTTTGGCCACGGTCTGCACCATATGCTGACGCAGATCGATACCGCCGGGGTTTCTGGTATCAACGGTGTGCCTTGGGATGCGGTAGAGCTGCCAAGCCAGTTTATGGAAAACTGGTGCTGGGAGCCGGAGGCGTTGGCATTTATCTCTGGTCACTTCCAGACTGGCGAACCACTGCCGAAAGCCCTGCTGGACAAAATGCTGGAAGCGAAAAACTATCAGGCAGCGCTGTTTATCCTGCGTCAGCTGGAGTTTGGCCTGTTCGATTTCCGTATGCACGCCGAATACAGCCCGGAAAAAGGGGCGCAGATCCTGCCAACCCTGGCCGAAGTGAAGAAAATGGTGGCGGTGGTGCCTTCACCAAGCTGGGGCCGTTTCCCACACGCATTCAGCCATATCTTTGCTGGTGGCTATGCGGCGGGTTACTACAGCTACCTGTGGGCGGAAGTGTTGTCGGCAGATGCCTACTCGCGCTTTGAAGACGAAGGGATTTTCAACGCTGAAACCGGTCAATCCTTCCTCGATAACATCCTGTCACGCGGGGGTTCCGAAGAGCCGATGGAATTGTTCAAACGCTTCCGTGGCCGTGAACCGAAGCTGGATGCTATGCTGCGCCATTACGGTATTAAAGGGTAACCCGCCAAGTGAGCGTGTTTTTATTGTGTGAAGCAGGCGCCGATCCCGGCGCCTTGTCTATTTTGGCCGATCGTTGGCAGCTAACCAGCGACGAAGATGCGACGATGGCGCTGGTGCTGACGCCAGAACGGTTGGAGCTACGCAAGCGCGACGAGCCAAAGCTTGGCGCTATCTACGTCGATTTTATCGCTGGCCCGATGGCCCATCGGCGGCGTTTCGGCGGCGGCCGTGGCGAAGCTGTGGCCAAAGCGGTAGGTATCAAAGGCAGCTATGTGCCTAGCGTGGTGGATGCCACTGCCGGGTTAGGGCGTGACGCGTTTGTTTTGGCATCGCTGGGTTGCCAGGTTCGCATGTTGGAGCGTGATCCAGTCGTAGCTGCGTTGCTGGAAGACGGCCTGCAACGGGGCTATCAGGACGCGGAGATCGGCCCTTGGCTACGTGAACGCATGACGTTGCTTCATGCCTCCAGCCTGACGGCGCTGAGCGATATCGATCCACGCCCGGAAGTGGTGTATCTCGACCCAATGTATCCGCATAAGCAGAAGAGCGCGTTGGTGAAAAAAGAGATGCGGGTATTTCAGTCGCTGGTGGGCAGTGATGATGATGCCGATGGCTTGCTGGAGCCAGCCCGCAGGCTGGCTACCAAAAGGGTCGTGGTGAAACGACCGGATTATGCCCCTCCGCTGGCCGACGTTCCTGCTCATGCAGCCACGACCACCAAGAATCACCGTTTCGATATTTATATGCCTTTGTAAGATAAACGTTTTTACCCTCACCCTAACCCTCTCCCAAAAGGAGAGGGGACCGAATGTGCCACAGCTTGGCTTGTTCGTTCGACCTTTGCAACTGTCATTGCTTAACTCATTCCCATCACTGTTGCAGCTCCCTCTCCCTGTTGGGAACCGATCGAGTGTGTCTGAAAATCCGGTGACGCACTTTGGATAAGGGGACGATCGAGTTTGATGAGATGACCTCTTTACTTCCAAAAAAGCAGGGGCTAACAGCTCTCTCTCCCTGCGGGAGAGGGTTGGGGTGAGGGGGAATTCATAGACCCTCCTCACATTTCCCATGCTCATTCTGCAATGTCACTGGTAACGCTGAGATGTGCGTCGCATAATCCTGTTTAATTACAATCAACTATAATGAAACAATATGATGAAAAAGACGCTGCTTTCCCTGCTGCTTTGCTTGAGTACCTCTGCCATGGCCGCTGAACCGGTAAATATCACCATTCTGGGCACCTCCGATCTGCATGGCACCTTCGTGCCTTGGGATTACTCTACCGACACCGAGAACCTGGCGGGCAGCCTCAGCCAGATTGCCACCCAGGTGTATAAAGTCCGTGCCCAGCAGCCGAACGTGATCCTGGTAGACGCCGGGGATACCATTCAGGGCAACTTTGTTGAAACCTTCAAGAATGACAAAACCAGCCCGATGATCCTCGGCTTTAACGCGTTGGACTACGACGTATGGGTTATGGGTAACCACGAGTTCGATTTTGGCCTGAAGGCGCTGGCAACCCCACTCAGCCAGTTCAAAGGCACCGCGCTGGCGGGGAATATTCTCTGGGACAGCGGCAAGCCTTACCTGCCCGCCTATAAGATCGTTGAGCGCCAGGGGGTGAAGATTGGCATTATCGGTATGGATACGCCGATGACCGCCGAATTTGCCAAGGGCACCGATCGCATCGACGGCCTGACGTTTACCGATCCGGTGCAGGCGGTGAAAAAGGTGATCCAGCAGATCCACGGCCAGGTGGACGCCATCGTGCTGGTGGCCCATATGGGGATCGATAATGAGAACCAGCGGCCGGGCACCGGCGTGGGCGATATCGCGCGGGCCAACCCAGAGTTGGCGGCGATCGTTGCCGGGCATATGCACGTCAAGGTGGATAAAGAGGTGATCAACGGTGTGATCGTCACCGAGCCGGACAAATACGGCCGTGCGCTGTCGCGCATCGATCTGCAATTTGAGCAGCAAAACGGCAAATACGTGCTGATCAATAAAGACAGCTACACCTACCCGATTAAAGGCATCAGTTCCGACAAAAAGCTCGAAGAGATCTACCAGCCGTTCCACACCATCCTGCGTGCCAACGCCAACCGGCCGATTGCGCAGCTGACTGGCCAGGATCTGGTGCCACCAGATGCGGTGAAAGGCATCCCGCAGGTACATATTCAGGATACCGGCATCAGCGCCCTGTATCAGGAAGCGGCTCGACACTACGCACCTAAGGCGCAGGTGATCGCGTTGCAGATTGATAACGACAGGCCGAAGCTGAACGTGGGCACCATCACCGCCAAGGATATCGCCTTCAACTATCAATATGCCGGTGGCGAAATCACCGTCTACCAACTGACCGGTAAAGAGCTGAAAAAGTACATGGAGTGGTCAGCGGACTACTTCAACCAGCAGCATGATGGCGATGTCACCTACAGCTTTAACCCACAGCGCCGATCGTCCAAATACTCAACCAATGACTTCTTTGATGGCGTGACCTATACCATCGATCTGCGTAAACCCGTTGGGCAGCGCATCACCGAGTTGAAATTGAACGACGGCACTCCAGTGACCGACAGCACGCCGATCCAGTTGGGGATGAACAGCTATCGCATGGGTCACCTGACGCAGAAAGGTGGCGTACTGGAGGGGATGCAGTTCCCGGTGCTGTCAGATACCAAAGCGGAGTTCGGCGAGGAGGCAGGGACTATCCGTAATCTCACTATTCGCTATCTGACCGAGGTGAAGAAGGGCGAATACCAGGGCAAAGTGATGCACCGCTGGAAGCTGGTGGGGCTGGAAGGGTATGAACGTGAGCGCAAGATTGTGGACAAGTTGCTCAATGACGGCAAAATCAGCGTGCCAACCACCGATGATGGGCGCTATACCAACGTGGCCTCCATCAACGTCAAAGAACTGCTATTTAGCGATCCGCAAATGATGAAGCAACAGGTTGCGGCGCTGCAAAAACAGGCGCAAGAGGCAACCGATCCGGTCATCAAACAGCGGCTGAACGATCGGTTGGTGATTATCGAAGCCATTAATTGAGGCTAAGCCACTGCCAACCTGATAAAAAATGCCGGCATATTCGCCGGCATTTCTCATTCAAGGGTAAGGTTAGAGCACGCCTTGAGCCAGCATCGCATCGGCAATCTTAACGAACCCGGCAATGTTGGCGCCGTGAACATAATGCGTTTGCTTGCCTTCGCCGCCGTACTCGACGCAGGACTGATGGATATCCGCCATGATGTGACGTAAACGGATATCGACCTTCTCTGCCCGCCAGTTAAGGCGCGCGGCGTTTTGCGCCATCTCCAGCCCGGAAGTGGCAACACCACCGGCGTTGGCGGCTTTGCCCGGTGCGAACAGTACGCCCGCTTCCAGGAAGGCATCGGTAGCCTGGATGGTGGTTGGCATATTAGCGCCTTCTGCCACGGCTTTGACCCCGTTGCGGATCAGCACCTGTGCGGCTTCCAGATCCAGCTCGTTCTGGGTGGCACAAGGCAGGGCGATATCCACCGGCACGTTCCACGGGCTTTCACCGGCCAGATAGGTCAGGCCACGCTCGCGGGCGTAATCGGCAACCCGGCCATAGCGCTGGTTTTTGATTTCGGCCAGATGTGCCAGTTTTTCAGTGGTGAAGCCCGCTTCATCCACCACGGTACCGCCGGAATCGGAAACGGTGATCACCCGTGCATCCAGCTCCAACGCTTTCTCAATAGTGTATTGCGCCACGTTACCGGAGCCGGAAACTGCGACACGCATCCCTTCAAAGCCCAGGCCATGGCGCTGCAGCATTGAATCGGTGAAGTACACCAGGCCGTAACCGGTAGCTTCCGGGCGGATCAGGCTGCCGCCGAACGACAGGCCTTTGCCGGTGAATACGCAACTGGTGTTGTTGGACAGTTTTTTCATCATGCCGGCCATAAAGCCCACTTCGCGGCCACCTACGCCGATATCCCCGGCTGGTACGTCGGTATCTGGGCCCAGGTGACGATAAAGCTCGGTCATCAGCGATTGGCAGAAGCGCATGATTTCGCCCTGGCTTTTGCCTTTGGGATCAAAGTCTGAACCCCCCTTGCCGCCGCCCATAGGCAGCGTGGTCAGGGCATTCTTGAAGGTCTGTTCAAAACCGAGGAACTTCAGAATGGAGGTGTTAACCGAAGGATGGAAACGCATCCCCCCTTTGTATGGCCCAATGGCGGAGTTGAACTGGATGCGGTAGGCGCGGTTTACCTGAACTTTGCCCTGATCGTCGATCCAGCTGACGCGAAACTGAATGATACGCTCAGGCTCTACCAGGCGCTCTAACAGGGCGTGGTCACGATAATGGGGGTTACGCTCGATGAATGGCCACAGAGAGGTAAAGACTTCACGCACTGCCTGCAGATATTCCGGTTGATGCGAGTTATGACGTTGTAAGGATTTTAGAAAGGATTCTAGCGATACAGCCTGTTCCATGGATAGCTCCTGTTTAGCATATTGGTTCCCCTGTTTTTATGATGTGTCTCACAGTTGGGGAGGATGTTGTGTCTACCTCGACTATATCACTGTGGGGTGGCTGATTAACAAGCAATAAATAACAGGAAACCATGAAAAACGCCCGCGCAGGGCGGGCGTTGGTCAAACAGGTTAGCGAATACTTACTTTTCTTCGTCGCGCAGCGGCACAATCAGCATATCAATGTGTACCGTATTGATTAACTGGCGCGCAGAGGACATCAATTTGCTCCAGAAATCCTGGTGATGTCCACACAACACCAGATCCATATCGTATTTTTTAATCGCATCAACCAGCACCTGCGCCAGATCGCCGCTGCCGCTCAGGGTTTCGGTGATGGGATAGCCCGCATTTTGCGACAGCTCGGTTAACGCATGGTGGGTTTCTTCAGAAATACGCTTTTGCATATCGCCAAGATTAACGTCGATCAGGCCGGTATACAGATCGGAATAGTTTACATCAACGTGGATCAGAGAGACTTTGGCATTGTACGGCCGCGCCATTGATACCGCTTTCTCGACCAGGATTTTACTTTCCGGTGATAGGTCAACCGCAATCAGTATGTGTTTGTAAGCCATGAGAATACTCCTTCCATATAATGCCGATTAAAGGGGGCAGGCATTCAGTGTTCCAGCTTGGCGCTTTCGCCTTACCTGCATAGTACCATCCAGATAACACAATGATATGTTGGGGCGATCACACTGCACCGCATCAATCACCCTTGTTTATACGTTTACCCCACCCGTTTTACACCGCCGGGGCAAAAAATCCTATGGCTTATACGGCTATCCGCCGTTTGACCGATTGAATTATAAGCATTGTTGCTCAAAGTATAGCTTATGACGGTTATCCGAGCGGAGAGCGGGTAGATGAAGAATTTGGCCCTGACTGTAAATTTTATACGCCACCGGGATCTGTTTGCGTTTCATTATTCTACACTAGTGAATGTGGGCCCCACTTATTTCCTCTGATCGTTGCAAGGCTGGTTTATCAAGCGGTCAGAGGTTGTGGGTATCTTCGGGTCCGTAGGGTGCTAGGGGGATGGGAGCCAAGGCTCCGGCAGCATAAGGTATGAAGTAGGGCCGTTGGCCCGGCGGGTGTCCGGGGTAACAACGCCTTGAGGGGGCTATCATGATTAGTACCGTCGCGCTGTTTTGGGCATTGTGTGTGGTCTGTGTGATTAACATGGCCCGGTATTTTTCTTCTCTGCGTGCGCTGCTATTTGTTTTACGCGGCTGCGACCCGTTACTTTACCAATACGTCGATGGCGGGGGGTTCTTTACTTCGCATGGCCAGCCGAGCAAGCAGATACGGCTGGTGCGCTATATCTTTACGCAACGCTATATGGAACACCACGACCCGGAATTCATTCGCCGTTGTCAGCGTGTCCGCAGCCAGTTTGTACTGACGTCTTCGTTATGTGGGCTTGTGGTGATCAGCCTGGTGGCGATGGCGATCTGGTATTAGGCGGGCGATAGCAAGGCAAAAAAATGGCGGCCACTTTGGCCGCCATTGTTGTGATGGGCAATCGTCAGATCACTTTCAGCGCCAGCCAGTATAGGCCACCGGAAAGCAGAATCGAGACTGGCAGGGTCAGTACCCAGGCCAACAGGATGTTCTTGACGGTTTTGCTCTGCACGCCACCACCGTCCACGATCATCGTCCCGGCAACCGCCGAAGAGAGTACGTGAGTAGTGGAAACCGGCATACCGGTATAGCTGGCCACGCCAATCGACAGGGCGGCGGTCATCTGTGCAGATACCCCCTGAGCGTAGGTCATGCCTTTCTTACCGATTTTCTCACCGATAGTGGTAGCAACGCGTCGCCAACCTACCATGGTACCGAGGGACAGTGCCAAGGCTACCGCGACGATAATCCAGGTTGGTGCATATTCAACGGTTTCCAACAGATCGGAGCGCAGGTTCTTCAGGAAGCGTTGATCGTCCACTGAGGTTTCCGGCAGCTTGGCAACCTTGTCTGCGGTTTCCGTTACGCACATCAGCAGGCGGCGCAGTTGGCTGCGCTGGTCAACCGTCAGTTGATCGTAACTTTGCAGGTTGTTCAGCAGGCCCAGAGAGCGATCTACGGCGATCAGGGCACGTGAACTGTCGCAGTGGAACTCAACCGGTTGATCAGGCTTTGGAACCACGTCTTGAGGTGCAGGAACCAGCGGCGTCTGCGTGGCCACATGTGCCAGAGAGTCGCCATGCTGTTGGTAGAATTGCTGCAGGTGGCTTACGGCATCACGAGTACGGGTAATGTCGTAACCGGTCGCACTCATATTGAGCACGAAGCCCGCAGGGGCAACACCGATCAGCACCAGCATAATCAGACCGATACCTTTCTGACCGTCGTTCGCGCCGTGTGAGAAGCTCACGCCGATAGCTGACAAGATCAGAGCGATACGCGTCCAGAACGGTGGCTTACGTTTGCCATCGACCTTCTCACGTTCCGCCGGAGTCATATGAATGCGCTGACGTTTTTTGGTATTGCTCCAGTAACGGCGCAGCACAAACACCATCAGCCCGGCAATCATCATCCCGACCAGCGGGGAGAAGATGAGTGACAGGAAGATGCTGATCATTTTTGGCACGTTCAACGCGTCGACCACCGAGGTGTTGGTCACCAACGCATTGGTCAAGCCGACGCCGATAATGGCACCAATCAGGGTATGAGAGCTGGAGGCCGGTAGCCCGAAATACCAAGTACCGAGGTTCCAGATAATTGCCGCCAACAGCATGGAAAAGACCATGGCTAACCCGTGTGCTGAACTGACGTTCAACAACAGATCGGTTGGTAGCAGGTGAACAATGGCGTAGGCAACACTCAAACCGCCGAGCATCACGCCAAGAAAGTTGAACAGGCCAGCCATAACGACCGCAATCTGCGAGCGCATAGCACGGGTGTAAATTACAGTAGCGACCGCATTGGCCGTATCATGGAAGCCGTTAATGGCCTCATAGAACAGCACGAACAACAATGCGAGGACTAACATCAGGCCGGTATGGAAATCCAGGCCAGTGAACAAATGCAGCATAAGCGTTACGCCAGGTTTGTGGACATGAACGCCGCGCATTATCGGCGACAACCGGTGTCGGGGAAAAGGAAAATATGACGTTTTTTGAATTTACCTGTTGCCGCGGGCGTTGCATCACGGCTGAATCGATGCAATTTCAGCATGTTACTGCCGTTTACGCACGTTAACATTTTCTTACGTTGGCGTTCCCCACCGATGTCTTTACAATCCCTCACCGCGGATTTAGCGGCATACAGGCAGTGAAATGGCGTAAAATACGCTCTTGTTGCCGTGATTGTTGTGGTTATTGCAAAGAGAGGTCTGGGTGGAACAGTTTGATGTTGTCGTTATTGGTGCGGGTGCCGCAGGGATGTTTTGTGCTGCGCAGGCAGGGCAACTGGGTTGCCGGGTGCTATTACTCGACAATGGCAAAAAACCGGGCCGCAAGATCCTGATGTCTGGCGGCGGGCGCTGTAACTTCACCAACATGTCCGTTGAACCGGCGGCCTACCTCTCGAATAATCCCCATTTCTGCAAATCTGCATTGGCACGCTATACCCAATGGGATTTTATCGATCTGATTAACCGCTACGGCATCGCCTATCACGAAAAAACCTTGGGGCAGCTGTTTTGTGATGACTCTGCGCAACAGGTCGTCGATCTGTTGGTGCAAGAGTGCGAACTGGGTCAGGTGGTAACGCGCCTGCGCAGCGAGGTTCTGAGCGTTGAAAAAACCGACCAGGGCTTCGAATTGACGCTTAATGGAGAGTGTGTGAGTGCTCGCTCACTTGTGGTGGCGAGCGGCGGGCTTTCCATGCCGGGCTTAGGCGCCACTCCCTTTGGCTATAAGCTGGCGGAACAGTTTGGTCTGAAAGTGTTACCGACCCGGGCCGGTTTGGTGCCCTTTACGCTGCATAAGCCGCTGTTGGAGCAATCCCAGGCGCTGTCTGGCGTTTCGGTTCCCGCAGTGGTCACGGCGGAAGATGGCACCAGCTTTCGTGAAAGCATCCTGTTTACGCATCGGGGGCTTTCTGGTCCGGCTATCTTGCAGATCTCCAGCTACTGGCAGCCTGGTGAGTTTGTGAGCATTAACTTACTCCCTACGCTAGACCTGGTGGGCTTTCTTAACGAACAGCGCCAGGCACATCCTAACCAGAGCCTGAAAAATACCCTGGCTTTGCACTTGCCGAAGCGCCTGGTGGAATTGCTGCAAGAGTTGGGACAACTGCCGGAAGCGACGCTAAAGCAGCTCAATCCAACGCAGCAGGCGGCGTTGGTTGATAGTTTGCAAAACTGGCGTGTACAACCCAATGGCACCGAGGGTTACCGTACGGCGGAAGTGACCCTGGGCGGTGTGGACACCAAAGAGCTTTCTTCCAAAACCATGGAGGCGAGTAAGGTGCCTGGCCTGTACTTTATCGGTGAGGTGGTGGACGTCACGGGCTGGCTGGGGGGTTATAACTTCCAATGGGCTTGGAGTTCTGCTTGGGCCTGTGCACAGGCTTTGGCTTCCCTGAAATCTTAAGGAAATGACAGATATTCCTGAAGCGGCTCGCTATGAAGAGGCACTGCATGCTGCGCTCGTTCAGATAATCAATCGTCTATTTTAAGAACTTTAGAGATAGGAACAGCGGTAGTAATTCAGAATAATGGGCTCGGCTCGTGCGTTGAGACAAGCGCACTCTTATTCAAATAATAACAAGGAAAGTTCTGCTGATGAAAATCAAATGCGGTTTAGCATTACTGGCTTCTCTGGTGCTGGTTTCCGGCTGTAGCCAAAAGATTTCCTCTTCACGTGCGGTGGCTGAATCCGCCTCAGCTCCGGCTCCTGTAGCTCAGGAAAATAAACTGGGAACGGCATGGGGTGAGGATGTTTACTCTAAAGTGACCACCGTTGACGCGAAGCGTATGCATTCCTCTCCAGACAGTGTCGCCAAAGTGTTTTACAGCGCGGCAGCGTCCAGTAATGGGCAGTACACCAATGAGATCGTGTTGTCTTCCGTCAGAATGCGGGTGCAGACCGAAAATAATCGGGATTTCGCGCTCAATCGCTATAAAAATGGCGAGTTTTCATTCTCTGCCAATGATGGCGAGCGCTACCAACTGTTCTTCTATAACACCAGCCCAAACAAAACCTATGAGGTGGTAACCGCTGTTGACGGCCTGGACGTGATTTCTGGCCGCAGTGGCTCACTGCGCAATTCCGGCTATCTGGTTTCACCAAAAGGAACTCTGGTGATTGAGGGCTTCCGTAAAAGTGACTCGTCCGTTGCCGCATTCCGTTTTGCAAAACCGGATGACTCCTACGCTGCGAGTTCACTGGCGGGCGAAAAAGAGAATACCGGCGTGATTGGCGTGGCGGTTTATGAAATGGCAATGCCGGGCCTGCCTGATTGCCAACCGCAGGCGTTTCCTGGGGATGCTAAATACGCCCCCGCTCCCTGCAAGAAACCGTAATTGCGTGAACATGGCCTCAAAATCTGAGGCCATGTTCAGGCTTCGGGCCTGTTTCCAGCTTCCTCAGACACCCTAGACACCCCGGCATCTCCTGACCCCGGCAACTGCTATCGTCTCATCGCAGGGTGAACGTTTACCTTTCGGCCAGCAAGACCTTGCTCTTGGCCATTTTCGAGATAATAAATGGTGTGTGAGAATAATCTGGTTGGTAATAACTTTACGTTTACAACTATCGTGTTTTTTCAGAATATCCTTCTGCTTTTTGCGATCGCGTTTTTCTATTGTTTTTAACGGATAACTTACAGCAAAATTTGGTTTTTTTTACCCAATTTAGGTTAGAGATAGATAGAGACCACAGTAGGAATTTTATCTTTTTTTAAGTAAAAAAGGTGGTTTCATAGAAATTGTGCGAATTATCCTAGTCATTGGTGGGATATAAAAATTTGGCGATCTTTACGCAATGTGACCTATATCAATAAACCATGGCTGGAAAAACCTATCTTGTATAGGGCCAGCTTGGTTAGGGGCGCTTGTGGTTTGTTGTGAGTCGTTAATACATGTTAACGTGCTGATTATTAATCATATCTAGGCAAGGCAATCAGTCTTAGAGGAAAGTGGTTATGCCATGGAGTCATGAAATTCAACAGGCAATTACCTTGTTACAGGCATGCCAACATCGCCATTCGGACAGCCTGCCCTGTCCGGCCAGGGGGGATGAACCTGGCGCAGTAGGTACTTGCGCAGAAAAAATCATGCCGTCGATTATCCTGCTTAATGCGTTTGCGGATGTACTGCCGCAGCATCAGGAATTACATCGTCTTGGTATGGTGCTGGAGGCCCAAGGCCTGATCAAGAAATTGACTCAAGGGGAGAGCTACAGTCAAAGTGCACTGGCGTATTTACGTGCGCAAATCGAACCCTGACAGTTCCATCAGTACCCCTCTATTTTAGCGAGGGGTTGCTTTTTGGTGCGTACGGTACCGGCTCATTATTAACGAGCTATTTATTTCACCGTATTTTGAACTTATGCAGTCATTGACGTGTTGGATAAGGGGGGCGGGCCAATATAGGGTGGAACTTCCGGGTGTTTTATCGATATAATTCTATTTTCGCCGGAAGTTTTATTAATTGCTTCTACACATATACCTATTGTCGTGCTGTTGGGGCGGGGTAAACTAATACTACATTATTAATAATGTGCCAACAGTGACCTCGACTCCTTTCGGCTCTGCAACATTTTGTTCAGCTTGGTTCTACACTGCATCAACCGTTCTTAACATGTGTTGAGCTGGCCAGTTCACAGACCGATTAACAGCTTGCCTGAATGTTTTTACTGGCAGAAAATACCCTCATGGATTTCAGCTGGCTGCCAGCAGTTAGCCGCTGAAAGAGGAGAGTCGCGTAACAGGCCGGAGTGAGCATGAAGGGCAGTAATGAGTTACTGGTATTGGAAGGCATCCATTATCAAATTGACGAGCAGGTTATTCTGGATGCCGTTTCTTTCACTCTGAAGCCAGGCGAATTTAAGTTGATCACTGGGCCTTCGGGATGTGGCAAGAGTACTTTGTTGAAGATCGTTTCCTCATTGCTTAGCCCAACTCGTGGCAACATCACCTTCAACGGTAAAAATATTGATGACGTTGCTCCAGAAGAGTACCGCAAACAGGTTTCTTACTGCTTCCAAACGCCAGCTCTGTTTGGTGACACCGTCTACGATAACCTCGCATTACCCTATCAAATTCGCAAACTGAAACCCGATGAGAAGAAAATGTGTCAGGATCTGGCACAGTTGGCCTTGCCTGATAGCATGTTGAAAAAAGGAATCAACGAGCTCTCCGGCGGTGAGAAACAACGTATTTCTCTGATCCGGAATCTGCAATTTATGCCAAAGGTACTGCTGCTTGATGAGGTCACCAGTGCTCTGGATGAAGACAACAAACGTAACGTCAACGAGTTGATCCACCACCTGGTGGCCGAGCAAGGCCTGGGGGTACTATGGGTTACACACGATAAGGATGAAATCGCGCATGCGGACGAGGTGATCACCCTGCCGGTGAACCGCGTCAATAGCCAGGAGAAAGCTCATGAACCAGCATAATATCACCAACGAGTCATTAGGCCTGTCAATGCTCCTGGTGATTATCGCCATTCTGATCAGTCACAAAGAGAAACTGGCGCTGGAAAAAGACATTATCTGGAGCATTTGCCGTGCGGTGGTACAGTTGGTTATCGTCGGCTACGTATTGAAATATATCTTTGATTTGGATAATGGAATATTAACGGTGTTGATGGTGCTGTTTATCTGCTTCAATGCAGCATATAACGCGAAAAAGCGCAGTAAATATATCGATAACGCGTTTACTATTTCGTTTATTGCCATTACTGCAGGAGCGACGTTGACGCTGGTAGTGCTGGTACTGAGCGGTTCGATTGCCTTCACGCCAATGCAGGTGATCCCCATTTCCGGCATGATTGCTGGCAATGCGATGGTGGCGGTGGGTCTGTGCTACAACAACCTTGGGCAACGTTTTAAAGACCAACAGCAGAAGATCCAGGAGATGCTCAGTCTGGGAGCTTCCCCCAAATTCGCTTCTGCGGCTCTGATCCGTGACAGTATTCGTGCATCGCTGATCCCGACGATAGACTCCGCTAAAACCGTTGGGCTGGTAAGCCTGCCAGGAATGATGTCCGGTTTGATCTTCGCCGGTATCGATCCGGTAAAAGCCATCAAGTATCAGATCATGGTGACATTTATGCTGCTTTCTACCGCCAGCCTGTCAACCATCATCGCCTGCTATCTGGCTTACCGGAAGTTTTACAACCAGCGTGAGCAACTGGTGGTTCGCACGCTCAAATAGGCACTTTTCGCCCTACGCAGTATGTGTAAAGCGAAACTCCCTGTGCCTACTGGCAGCTTGTGCACTTATCCTTGCAGTAATGCAATACTGTGGCGGATCTCGCGTTCGATATCGCCCTCTGTCCAGGTTGCTAGCTGTGAAGAGAACGGCTCGAAGGCATAGATCCCCCGGTAGCCCAAACGTTCCAGGTTCTGTACCTGGGCTACGCTTGCCAACCGATCTTTATTGCTCAGCATAATACGCTCTTCATCGCTCAATGCGGCTTTGATGAGCGGATCCTCAACGCCAGAGAGATGTACCAAACCAATCTGCTCAACTCGAATCTGAGCATCAAACTCTGGCTGTGCAACGTCGCTAAGATAGTGGTGGAAGGTATCCAGCACTATCTTATAAGGTGCGCCAGAATCACGAATGATTGCCTGTGCCAGCAAGGAAGAGCGTAGTGAACTTATGCCAAAACCCAATGGTTCTACGTAGCCCTCAACGCCGTACTGTTTGAACAATGGAGCGAGCAGCCGCAGTGCAGCGAGCGTATCTTCCCTCTTTTGTGATTCACTACGTTGGTCGCTCGCGTTGCAATGTGGGCACATCACCACCGCCTTGCTATGGATGGCTTTCGCTTGAGCCAGTAGTGTTTCGGCGTTTTTCAGCAACGCGGCTCGATCCTCTAGCAGATTGAACATGCCCAGCGCATTGATGGTGACGATCTCAATGCCTAACTCTTCGGCCAGCGCGTTTAACTGCTCGTTGCTCAGGTTGTCGGTCACTTTGCCACCCGACATATCGTTGCGCAGTTCGACCTTGCTTAGCCCACATCTTTTCACCAGGCGGAAGAAGTTCTCCAGCGTAAGGTTGGGGGCAATCTTACGGTTTATACAAAAACGTGCTAACGCAATGGCCATGATGCATCACTCCTGGATTTGTTGGCGGCAGATTTTAGGCTTTACCATCTTCTACCGTGATGATTTCAGATAGCGGTTGGCGATAGCGCTTTGCCATCACGACGTCTTCCATTCTTTCCAGTGAAACGCCCTTGGTTTCTGGAATAAAGCGGGCAATAAACCAATAACTGAACAGGCAGCAGGCGGCAAAAACCCACATTGGGAACGCCCCGTGGAAGGTGGAGAACAGATAAGGTTGGTCATTGATCATCGGGAAGCTCTGGGCCACGACGAAGTTGGCCAGCCACATACAGCCAACGGCAATACTCATCCCCTGTGAACGCATGCGGTTGGGGAAGATTTCGGAGACCAGCACCCAGGCACCTACGCCCCATGACATGGCGTAGAACACCATAAAGAACAGCATGCCGAACAGCGCGAAGTAGCCGGTTGCCTGGGTATACAAGGCATAAGAGGTGATTAGCAGGCCAACGATGGTGCCGAGGGTACCCCAGCGCATCAGTGGGATACGGCCTATGCGATCCATCAGCATGGCGCCGATCACCGAGCCGACCAGCTGTAATACGCCGATCCAGATGGTCTGGAACAGGGCTTCTTGCGCGTTTTCGGTCACGGTTTTCAGCACTACCGGGGCGTAATACATCATGACGTTAACCCCCGTCACCTGTTGCAGCATGGCGATCATACAGCCGACAAACAGGATGAAGCGTACGCGTACGTCGCCATAATTCAGCTTTTGTTTACGGTGCTGCTCGTCCTGGCGAAGCGACTCCTTTATTTCGTTTAAAACGCTTTTAGCATGCGCGGCATTTGAGACGCGGGTCAGCATGGCTAATGCCTGATCGTCGCGGCCCACCATTACGCTCCAGCGTGGCGATTCGGGGATGATAAAGACCAGTGCGGTGAATAGCAGGCAAGGGATAACCTCTGAGCCAATCATCCAGCGCCAACCCATCTCAATCAGCCAGGCTTCGCTGGCATAGCTGGCAATCTTGAAGTTAACGTAAAAAATCACGATCTGACCGAACACGATGGCGAACTGTTGCATGCTCAGCGCCCGGCCCCGCATATCCTTCGGTGAGACTTCTGACATGTACATAGGGGATACCGTTGCGGCCAGTCCGACGGCCAGACCCCCAATGATGCGATAGATAACAAACCAGGTGAAGGTGGTGGCCAAAGCAGCACCGACTGCAGAGACGGTAAACAGGAGGGCGGCGACCACCAGGGCCTTTTTACGTCCATAGCGCCCGGCCAGTGGCCCTGCACCGAAGGCACCGACCACGCAGCCGATCACCACGTTGGACACGGCCCAGCCGGTTTCTGCCGGGCTGAGGTCAAAGTAGGCTTTAAGTGCTTCTATCGCGCCAGAAATCACGGCGGTGTCATAACCAAACAGAATGCCGCCGAGTGCAGCAATCCCGCAGATACGCAGAATATACCCAGTATTGTGTTTACGCTGATGTGACATATGTTGCTCCGATTTTTATCCTGGCTTCTGCCTACTTAACTGACTTGTAGGGGGTAGGGAGGCAGAAGGGTGAACCGTGCCTGTCATCAAGGCGGTGTTTTTCAGGGTGTCCTTTGGCAAACAAGAACATTTATTTCATATTTAGTGAATAATGAAATATTGATTTTTAGATCCAGTTCAAAAAATTGAGCATAAATAGGGCAAATGTTCTTCCCGATTTGCATGGCGGATTGGAAAATTGACTCGCCAGGGTGAGAAAGCGTATCTGTATAAAAACTAGGAATTACTGAGTAAAGCTACGCAGCTTGCGGATCGAGGATCGAGTCATTCGCCACCACCCACTCTGCCTATGGTCACGGCAAATTTGCGATCGGCGGCACTAAAAACAAATTTTCTAAAAACTTTTATTTGAAACTTTTTTTTCAATGGAATAGAGTTTGATTCATCTGGTCAGGATTTAATCTGCCTGTGGGCCGTACTCTTGCAGGTGGCACGATGAACGTCACGGTATGCGGCAATGCTGCAAGCCGTGGCGATAGCGGACTTAAAAGAGGGTGAAACATGAAAACCGTGGGTAACTTTATTGGTGGGCAGGTTTGCCTGAGCAGCAGTAACCAAACCGTCGACGTGCACAATCCGGCCAGCGGTCAGGTTGAACGCCGTGTGACGCAGAGCACCGCCGCCGAGGTGAAACAGGCTATTGATGTCGCCCATCAGGCATTTACCGACTGGGCGCGTACTACACCGCTACGCCGGGCGCGTATCATGTTTAATTTCAAAGCACTGCTAGAGCAGCATCGCGAAGAGTTGGCGCAACTGATTGTCAGTGAGCATGGCAAAGTCTATTCCGATGCGCTGGGTGAATTGACCCGTGGCATGGAAGTGGTGGAGTTTGCCTGTGGCATTCCACACTTGATCAAAGGCGAATTCTCACCGGATGTAGGCACCGGCGTGGACAGTTTTTCGCTGATGCAGCCGCTGGGCGTAGTGGCCGGGATCACACCGTTTAACTTCCCGGCCATGGTGCCGATGTGGATGTTCCCTATCGCGCTGGCCTGCGGCAATACCTTCGTTCTGAAGCCTCCGGCGTTGGTGCCGTCTGCCTCCGTGCGTCTGGCAGAACTACTGAAAGAGGCGGGCCTGCCAGATGGGGTATTCAACGTCGTGCATTGCGGCAATGAAGAAGCCTCGCAGCTGTGCACCGATCCACGCATTCAGGCGGTGAGCTTCGTTGGCTCCTCCACCGTTGCAGAACATATTTACACCACCGCCAGCGCGCACGGTAAACGTGTACAGGCCTTTGGGGCCGCCAAAAATCAGGCTATCGTTATGCCGGATGCGGATCTGGATGCCACGGTCAATGCGCTGATGGGAGGGGCATTTGGCTCGGCCGGTGAACGTTGCATGGCGTTGCCGGTGGCCGTTGTGGTTGGTGATAGCACCGCAGATAAACTGATTGCCAAACTCAAACCGCTGATCGCCCAACTGCGGGTTGGCCCCGGCATGCAGCAAGGCGGCGAGGAAAATGAAATGGGGCCGTTGGTCTCATCCGCCCATCAGAAAAAAGTGCTGGGATACATTGATATTGGCGTTAAAGAGGGCGCAACGCTGGTGGTCGATGGCCGCGATTATCAGGTGACGGGTTATCCGGAGGGTTACTACGTGGGTGGCACCCTGTTCGATAACGTACAGCCGGATATGCGTATCTACCGCGAGGAGATCTTCGGGCCGGTATTGGGCATTGTGCGTGTGGCCGATTACCAAACGGCCATCGATACGGTGAACAGCCACGAGTTTGGTAACGGCAGCGCCATTTTTACCAATAATGGTCACTATGCTCGCCAGTTTGTGCATGAGGTGCAGGCAGGGATGGTGGGGGTTAACGTGCCGGTACCGGTGCCGATGGCTTTCCACAGCTTTGGCGGCTGGAAACGTTCGGTATTCGGTGCACTTAACGTACATGGCACGGACGGCGTGCGATTCTATACCCGCATGAAGACGGCCACCGCACGTTGGCCAACCGGCCAGCAAACGGTATCCGAATACAGTATGCCAACGCTGGGCTAAACCGCAGCCAGGCATGCCGAGGCCGTTATTCCACCGGGATAACGGCCGCTGTCGCTGGTATCAATGCATTGCAGCCACACTCACAAGCACGGGATTTAAGGAGCATTGTCATGTCATCATTACTTGCGAAATGTCAGCAACCGGATGCGCAGGGGCGTATTCAGTCCGTCACCCCGGAAAATGCCGGTTGGCGTTTTGTCGGGTTTGAGGTCTATCGGTTAGCGGCCGGGCAGTCGTTGCGGTTGGAGAGTGGCGACAAGGAGCTTTGCCTGGTGCTGGTGGCAGGTATTGCCTCTGTGGCAACGCAACGAGCGGAGTATCCACATATTGGTAAGCGGATGAGCCCGTTTGAGCGCACGCCACCTTATTCCGTTTATGTTCCGCACCACGACCATGTTGAAGTTCGGGCAGAGACCGATCTTGAACTGGCGGTATGCAGCGCGCCGGGTAACGGGCACCTGCCTTCACGCTTGATCACCCCGGCAGACGTCGGTGTGGAGCGGCGGGGTAAAGGCCGTAACCAACGGCTGGTACACAATATTCTGCCGGATAGCCAACCGGCCGATAGCCTGCTGGTGGTTGAGGTCTATACCGACGAAGGCAATACCAGCTCCTACCCAAGCCATAAGCACGACCAGGAAAACGCGCCGGACGAAACCTACCTGGAAGAGACTTATTACCACCGTCTTAATCCTGAACAAGGGTTCTGCCTGCAACGCGTCTACACCGACGATCGTTCGCTGGATGAGTGTATGCCGGTCTATAACCGCGACGTGGTGAAAGTGCCGCGCGGTTACCACCCGGTGGCAACCCTGGCCGGATATGACAGTTATTATCTCAACGTGATGGCGGGGCCGGTACGCCTGTGGAAGTTCACCTGGGAAAAAGATCACGCCTGGATCAACAGCGAAAGCTATTGATACTGACAAGGTGGGGGCGCTCCGCAACACTGCGCCCCTTTAACCGAAAGTTACAGCTCTTTGGCGTTATTCAGTGCCAATGATACCGCCAGCGTTTGCGCCAGACACATGGAGGCCACCTGCGAGCGGAACCCATCTACCTGCGCTTCGCGCACCACAAAACAGACATCACTGAAGGCAGCCAGCGGGCTGACCTGGCTGTCGGTAATGGCGATTAGCTGTGCTCCCTGTTTGGCACCCAACTCCACCAGTTCTACCGCTTCTTTGGCATAAGGCGAATAGCTGATGGCGATCACCACGTCCTTGGGCTTCACCATGCTGAGCTGTTCGGTAAACATCCCGCCTAACCCGTCGATCAGGAAGGCGCGCCTTTCCAGGTGGCGCAGGGCATAGGTGAGATAAGAAGCCACGCTGAATGAGCGGCGCAGGCCAATCACGTAGATATTTTCCGCGTTATTGAGCAACTCTACCGCCCGATCCAACTGCTCGGCACTGGTTTGCATTGCCAACTGTTGCAGCGCCTGCGAGTTGACCATTGTAAACACGTTAAGGATTTCTGCCGGTTTTTCCGGGGCAACGCTGTCGTCGGTAGAGGTTTGGCGAAACAGGCGTGCGCGCTCGGTATAGTTCACCGTTTCTTCCATCAGATGCTGGCGGAAGACCTGCTTCATTTCGTTGAAGCCGCTGAAGCCAAAGGCGTTAGCGAAACGGATCAGGGTCGATGGTGGCACGCTGGCCTGGGCAGCGATGGAAGCAACGGTATCAAAGGCAATGCTGTTACTGTTATCCAGGATGTAGCGTGCCACCTGTTTTAAGCGCTTGCTCAGCGTTTCATAACGGCGGCGGATCTCGTCCTGTAACAGCGAAAGTTGAGTTGGGTTAGTCATCCATTCGGCTCGCAGTATTGGCTGAGGCGTATTGGTTTATACGCTGAAAATATTGTCCGGTTATTCTAACAGATGGAGTGGACATTTCATTTCTACAAAAAGCGATTTATTTCGTCGCCAGTTGCGTTACTTCACAGAAAATGGGCAAAAAAATCCCCTTAAAGCAGCGAAAATCACTTTAAGGGGTAGGTTCGTTAACAACGCCAGCTTAACTACGGCTGGTTTTACTCGCAGGCTGCGGGCGATATTGCCGCCAGAAACCGATCAGCGTCAGGTATTTCTGTTTCACCTGTTCGACCAGCCCGGCGTCATCGATCTCACCTTGTAGCCATAGGCGTGAAGAAGCGCCAAAAATGGTGCGGCCAACCGCGAAGCCTTTTACCCAGTGGGCATCTGCGGCTGCGGCGAACCCGGCTTTCAGCGTTTCCTGTGGGGAGTCTAGCCCGAGGATTAGCACCCCGCGGCAGAATGGGTCGTGAGTTTCAATCAATTCCCCCACTTTTTGCCAGTTGGCGGCACTAAGCGGCGGCAGTTTCCACCAGTCTGGCAGAACGCCCAAGCGGTAGAAATGTTCCATCACCTGCAGATAGTTGCGCTCGTCTTTGTCGGCATGACCTTCAGGCAAAATGACTTCCAGCAACAGCTCATGGCCCGATTTGCAGCAGCCACGATATACGTCAACGATCTGCTCATCCTGCTCACGGCGCAGCGCTTCGGCGTCCTGTGGATGATAAAATACCAGGCATTTGACCACGTGTTCTTGGGGCCAATCGATCAGCTGTGAGCCAATGTTGCCGTGCTCCAACCGCAAGGGGCGGGAGCTTGGCAACTCCACCGGGCGGCCAATCCACCAGCCCTGGCCAGTAATGGCATTCAACGCCGCTTGGCCGTAGGTAGTATCTGCCAGAATGCCGCTGTTGCCGTGTAACCCCGCTTCGGCAGCTGCAGCCTGTGCGGCGGCCAACAACAACGTTTTTAACTGTGGGAGCCGCTCTGTACTCACTCCCGCCTCACGCGCCATCTCTGCCAGCTGTTTGCGGTGATCAAAAGCAAATACGCACAGTTCAGGCCATTGCTGTTTGCGCGTGGTAACGCGGTGCAGATGGTTCAGCCGGGCATCCAGATCAGGGCGTTTCACCTCTTGTTCGCGTTGCAGGTAATCGTCCAGCTCCAGCTTGGTCGGCATTGCGGGGGCGCAGCCGTGGCGTGACACCACCAACGCGCCGCAGGCATTGGCGTAACGACAGGCCTGGTCCCAACCCTCATCATTAAGATATCCGCGTAGCAGGCCAGACATAAAGGCATCACCCGCACCGAGCACGTTCAAAACGTCAACGCGCACGCCAGAATGCAGTTTGACTTGCTGCCAATCTGTGGGGATATCCCCTTCAAATACTGAACACCCCTGCGCCCCTCGCTTGCACACCAACGTGGCCTGGGTGACCTTACGGACGTTTTGCAGCGCGACCAGCGTATCGGTACTGCCGCCAGCAATATGGAACTCTTCTTCAGTCCCCACGATGAGATTGAAATGGTGCAGAACTTCCTGCAACTCGCGGGTCACCTTTTCCGATTCGATAAAGCGGGTCTCGCCATCGCCTAACGAGGTCAACCCCCACAGCACTGGCCGATAATCGATATCCAATGCGGTACGCAGCCCGTGTCGGTGGGCGTACTCCAATGCTTTGAGCACCGCTGCGCGCGTTTTGGGGTGGGAAAGGTGGGTGCCGGTGATTGCTAAAGCCCGTGATGAAGCGATGTAGTTTTCATCGATATCTTCGGGGGTCAGCGCCATGTCGGCACAGTTTTCACGGTAGAAAATCAGCGGGAAGGTTTCCTGATCCTTGATGCCCAGGATCACCAGGCCGGTCAGGCGCTGTTTATCGGTGATCAGGCTCTGTGTGTCCGCGCCGACGCGCTGGAGTTCTTCACGCAGAAAGCGGCCCATGTGCTCATCCCCTACGCGAGCCAGCATGCCGGATTTTAGCCCTTGGATCGCGGTGCCATAGGCCACGTTGCCGGAGGAGCCGCCAAGATATTTGGAGAATGAGCTGGCATCTTCCAGACGTGCACCGATTTGTTGAGCATAGAAATCGACAGCGATGCGCCCGAGGCAAATGACATCAAGCTGCTTTTGTTGTGTGGCCATACCCGTTTCCTTCTGTCATTAAGCAAAACCGATTGCGACCCGGTAAAGGAGCTAAGTAGGAAGCATAGTTCGAAGTATGAGGAATAAAAATTTCAATTTCAATATGAAATGAAACTTACACCCCGAAAATGTGATGCATTTAAAAGCAACCTACATCGGGTAGTCTGCCGACGTGACACATTATTATTGATAGAACAATCCCTTGCTGAAGTTGGCTACGCAACTGAGTGCGACCTTGATGGCTGCTGGTTCGATTGTCGAGTGGCCGCATAGAACGAAAGATAGCCATGAATACTTTTTAATTAATTGATTGAATTATATAGACAATTTAAACCTTGGTGGTTCGGTATTATGCGATCTTTATCGCAAAATGAAATGTTTTTTCTGTATTGATATTTTATGAAAAATATATTTGTTTATAATCAATGTACGTTTCAAACTGCCTATTGCATGAGCAGTGTGTAACAACCCAGACAAGATTATCACTGCTTTTATGTAACGAAAGTCAGCGCTACGCCACCGTATACGCTTGCCTGCTCGCAAACCACCACCTGCAGCAGGCTTGGGATAACGCCAAAAGAAAGGGTGAGTAAAATGGGTAAGATCAAGTTGACCATGGCACAGGCATTGGTCAGATTTCTCGACAACCAGTACCTGCTGGTAGACGGTGTCGAAACCAAATTCGTAAAGGGTATCTTCGCCATTTTCGGCCACGGTAACGTACTCGGCCTGGGGCAGGCTCTGGAGCAAGACTGTGGCGATCTGGTGGTGCATCAGGGGCGCAATGAACAGGGAATGGCGCATGCTGCTACCGGGTTTGCCAAGCAGAAGTTGCGCCAGCAGATCTATGCCTGTACTTCTTCCATCGGCCCCGGCGCGGCTAATATGATCACCGCTGCGGCCACTGCCACGGCTAACCGCATTCCTCTACTGCTGCTGCCGGGCGATGTGTACGCCTCTCGCCAGCCCGATCCGGTATTGCAGCAGATCGAACAATCCTACGATTTAAGCATCAGCACCAACGACGCATTTCGCGCCGTCAGTAAATATTGGGATCGCATTGTGCGCCCGGAACAGCTGATGAGCGCCTGTATTAATGCCATGCGCGTGCTGACCGATCCGGCAGAAACCGGTGCCGTCACGCTATGCCTCCCGCAGGACGTACAGGGCGAAGCCTACGATTATCCAGACTATTTCTTCCACAAACGGCTGCATCGCCTTGAGCGCCGTCCGGCCAGCCAAGAATCGCTGGCAGATGCTTTGGCGTTGTTGGTGGGTAAACGCAAGCCGTTGATAATCTGCGGTGGCGGGGTGAAGTATTCGCAGGCTGGGCAGGCGTTGCAGCAGTTTGCTGAACGCTTCCATATTCCGTTTGCAGAAACTCAGGCAGGTAAAGGTACGGTGCTTTCTGCCCATCCGTATAACGTGGGTGGCATTGGTGAAACCGGCTGTCTGGCGGCCAACACGCTGGCGAAGCAGGCAGATCTGGTGATCGGCATCGGTACCCGTTACAGCGATTTTACCACCTCGTCCAAATGGCTATTCCAAAATCCGGATGTGGAATTCCTTAACATCAACGTCAGCGCGTTTGATGCCGGCAAGCTGGACGGCCTGCAACTCTTGGCGGATGCCCGTACCGCGCTAGCCTCTCTCAGCCCGTTGTTGGCTCAGGCGGATTATCGTGCCGATTGGCAAGACGCTATCAGCAAGGCGCTGGGCGAACAGCAAAAAGAGACCGAGCGTGTCTATCAAGTGACCTATACCGGCGAAAGCTTTGTGCCGGAAATCGACGATAGCCTCGATCGTGAACAGGTGTTTGCCGAGTTTATCGAAAAAACCGACTCCGTATTAACCCAAAGCCGAGTGCTGGGGGTGCTGAATGAGCATTTACCGCAGGACAGCGTCATCGTTGCCGCTGCTGGCAGTTTGCCAGGCGATCTGCAGCGTGTCTGGCAAAACCGGGGTGAGCACGGCTATCACGTCGAATACGGCTACTCCTGTATGGGTTATGAAGTTAACGCCGCGTTAGGCGTCAAGCTTGCGGAGCCACAACGCGAAATTTACGCCATGGTAGGGGATGGGGCGTTCATGATGCTGCATTCTGAGCTGGTCACCTCGATCCAGGAAGGTTGCAAGATCAACGTGGTGCTGTTCGATAACATGACCAACGGCTGTATCAACAACCTGCAGATAGAGCACGGCATGGGGAGCTATACCACCGAGTTCCGCTTCCGTAATCCGCAAGGCGGCAAACTGGATGGCAAGCTCGTTCCGGTCAACTTTGCGATGTTGGCAGCGGCCTATGGTTGCAAAACCTACAGCATAACTACCGAACAACAGCTGATCGAAGCGCTGGCAGATGCCCGCAAGCAACAGGTTTCTACCCTGCTGGATATCAAAGTGCTGCCAAAAACCATGGTGCACAAATATCTCAGTTGGTGGCGCGTGGGCGGTGCCCAGGTGGCCGAAAGTGAAAAAATTATCGCCGTCGCCCGCAAGCTGCAAGAGAACATCGATAAGGCCCGCGACTACTGATAACGCAATGCCTTGGCAATCGTAGGTGCGGCGGAGAACGCCGCGCTCACATAAACAATCGGATCTACCTCAGACCTTGCGTCTGCCGTTTACAGTCCATGAGGATAACGAAAATGACATTGAACATTGGGGTTATTGGTACCGGCGCTATCGGTAGGGATCATATTCGCCGTTGTAGCCAGGTGTTGCAGGGTAGCCGCGTGGTTGCGGTGAATGACATCAATCGAGACAGTGCGGCCAAGGTGGTCAGTGAACTGAAACTGGACGCCAAGGTTTATGACAATGCCCACGATCTGATCAACTCTTCAGACGTACAGGCGGTGCTGGTCACGTCATGGGGGCCGAGCCATGAAGAGTTTGTGCTGGCCGCCATTGCCGCAGGCAAACCGGTATTTTGCGAGAAACCGCTGGCGGTTACGGCACAGGGCTGCAAGAACATCGTGGATGCCGAAGCCAAGCACGGCAAACGCCTGGTACAGGTGGGCTTTATGCGTCCTTACGATCAGGGTTACCGGGCGCTGAAACAGGTGCTGACCAGCGGTCAGATCGGCGAGCCGCTGATGCTGCACTGTGCCCACCGCAACCCAAGGGTCGGTGAAGCCTACACCACGGATATGGCCATAACTGATACGCTCATTCACGAGTTAGACGTCCTGCGTTGGCTGCTGGACGATGATTACGTTTCGGTACAGGTGGTGTTCCCACGCAAGAGCAGCAAAGCCTTGCCACATTTGAGAGACCCGCAAATTGTGCTGATGGAAACGGCCAAGGGCGCCCGTATTGACGTCGAAATCTTTGTTAACTGCCAGTACGGCTACGACATTCAGTGTGAGGTGGTGGGGGAAACCGGCATCGCCAAGCTGCCAGAACCTTCTGCGGTGCAAATGCGCAGCGGTGCCAAACTGTCCACCGAGATCCTGGTCGACTGGAAAGACCGCTTTATCGGTGCTTATGACGTTGAGCTGCAAGCCTTTATCAATGACGTCCAGGCCGGCAAGCTCACCGGGCCTTCTGCTTGGGATGGCTTTGCGGCTGCGGTGGCGGCAGATGCCTGTATCGCCGCGCAGAACAGCGGTGAAGTGGTGCCAGTGACCTTGCCCGCTCGCCCTGGCTTCTATGGCAAATAACTTTCCAGGCCACGCCGGTGGGAAAGATAGCCGGTAAGTGCCTATATGACTGAGGCTGAAAATGAACAAAGACCACGTAAAGCTGGCAATCGCCCCGATTGGTTGGACGAATGACGATATGCCTGAGTTAGGGGATGAGAACACGTTCCAGCAGTGCGTCAGCGAAATGGCGCTGGCCGGGTTCACCGGCAGCGAAGTAGGCAGTAAATACCCGCGCGATCCCAAGGTGCTGAAACCGATGCTGGACATCCGCGGGATCCAGATCTGTAATGCCTGGTTCAGCACGTTCTTTGCCGATGGGCTGAAGGAAAAGACCATCGATGAGTTTGTTAACCACATGAATTTCCTGCATGCGATGGGGGCCAAAGTGATTGGCTGCTCCGAGCAGAGCAAGAGCATTCAGGGTACCACCAAGGCGGTATTTGAAGAGAAACCCTATTTTAGCGATGAAGAGTGGCAGCGGGTGGCGCAGGGATATAACGAGCTGGCGAAAATTGCCGCCGGGAAGGGGATGCAGGTCTGCCTGCACCATCATATGGGCACGGGTATCCAGACCACCGAAGAGATAGACCGCTATATGAGCATGGTGAACGACGATGTTTACCTGCTGTTTGATACCGGGCATGCCTATTACTCCGAAGGCAGCCAACAGGCAATGCTGGCAATCCTGGAGAAATACCTGCCGCGCATCAACCATGTGCACCTGAAAGACGTGCGTGACGAGGTGGTGGCAGAGGTTAAGGCCAAGCACCTGAGCTTCCTGGACGGGGTGAAAAAAGGCACCTTTACCGTGCCGGGGGATGGCGTGATCGATTTCCGGCCGGTATTCAAGCTGTTGGATGCGCGTGGCTATAAGGGATGGATGGTGGTGGAAGCAGAGCAGGATCCGGCGTTGGCCAACCCTTTTGAATACGCAGTGAAAGCACGCCGTTATATTCGCGAAACGGCCGGGCTTTAAGTCAGTTATTGGTTTGCAGAGTCTAACGGGTGGGGCGTTGGTATGAGCGCCCCACCTTCAAAGCAGTTCTGATTACGAGGTTTTAAACCGGGCCATATGATAGGCATCCACTAACTCGCCATCGCGCATGGCAAAGCGGCGGCTGGTGCCTTCAATCTCAAAACCGAACTTACGATACAGCGCTATGGCACCCTGATTGTCGGTGTACACCGTGAGCTCAATGCGCTCAATACCGGCCCAGTTGTCGCAGATATCGATCATCGCCTTCATCAGCGCGCTGCCAACGCCTTTGCCGTGATATCCGGCATCCACGCTAATGCCAATAGTGGCCACATGGCGGCGGCGTACCCGCTGGTTGAGTTCCACGAACAGCTGCCCCACCACGCGATCGTCAATGCAGGCCACCATGTTGTAGGTTCCGGGCTGCACGTTAGCAATCCGCTGCTGCCACATGGCTTTTGACGGTAGCGGTAGTTGTAGCGTGTCACGGTAAACGGCCGGGTGGGAATATAGCTGGTGTAAGGCTTCAGCATCGTTACTTTCCACGTGACGAACTACAATCTCGCTCATTCTTTCCTCTCTTTCGCGTTTACCGTTTGAATAACCTCCCAAATTATCCGTTTACTCCCCTGAGTCAATATAATTTCCCATTGGTCAAAAAAACGCTTTACAGGTGCGAATGATAATGATTATTATTGTCATGCGTTCAGAGAGAGTATCAACCTTTGATACTGTTTGCTGAAGGCACGACATTGCTCACATTGCTTCCAGTGTTTACTTAGCCAGCTCGGGTGCTGGCTTTTTTTTTGCCCAAATTCAGCGGCTAACCCATCCCACAAACCCTTTGCTACTGGCTGCCAAACTCCACCTAATTTTTTGAACAGAGGGGTGAGATTTTTGCGCTTTCATATTCCTCCGTCAGGTCTAGACTGTAGAAAACGTTGAGGAGAGTTGAATATGATTTATTTACGTAAGGCACAAGATCGCGGTCATGCCAATCATGGTTGGCTCGACAGCTGGCATACTTTCTCATTTGCTGACTATTACGATCCCGACTTTATGGGGTTCTCGGCGCTGCGGGTGATCAACGAAGATGTGATTGATGCAGGCCAGGGGTTTGGTACCCATCCCCATAAAGACATGGAAATCCTGACCTACGTGCTGAGTGGTACGGTGGAGCATCAGGACAGCATGGGCAACAAAGAACAGATCAATGCTGGTGAGTTCCAGATTATGAGTGCAGGGACCGGTGTGCGTCACTCCGAGTACAATGCCAATAGCGATCGGCCATTGCATCTCTACCAGATCTGGATTATTCCGGATCAGGTTGGGCTGGAGCCACGTTATGAGCAACGGATGTTTGATGCGCCTCAGGGCCGCCAGTTGGTGCTGTCGCCAGACGCCCGTGAAGGCTCGCTGAAGGTGTTCCAGGATATGACTTTGTCTCGCTGGGCGCTGAAGAAAGACGAGCAATCGGTTTATCCAATCCAGGCTGAACGCCGCGTTTGGATCCAGGTGGTGCATGGCAATGTCTCTATCAATGGCCACAAAGCGGATGTTAGCGATGCTTTTGCCATCTGGGATGAGACAGCGCTATCTATCCATGCCGATGAAGACAGCGAGATTTTACTGTTCGATTTGCCGCCGGTGTGATGACAGAGTAATAGCGAGGGCTCGGTGCTATACCGGGCCTTTTTTGCATCTGCTGGCCGGATAACCAACAATATCGGAAAGGCGTTTTATTTGCTAAAATGGCCGCCCATTCACGGTTAGCCAGTTCAGTGATAATGAAGAAAAAACGGCCGGTGCTTCAAGATGTTGCAGATCAGGTTGGCGTCACCAAAATGACGGTGAGCCGCTATTTGCGCAATCCCGATCAGGTTTCTGCCGCTTTACAGCAAAAAATTGCGGTAGCGCTGGACGAACTTGGCTACATTCCCAATCGCGCCCCGGATATCCTTTCCAATGCGACCAGCCGGGCGATCGGCGTGTTGCTGCCGTCGCTGACCAACCAGGTATTTGCCGAAGTGTTGCGAGGTATCGAAAGCGTTACCGATGCACACAACTATCAAACCATGCTGGCGCACTACGGCTATCTGCCGGAGCGTGAAGAAGAGCGTCTGACATCGCTGTTTTCTTATAACATCGATGGGCTGATCCTGTCCGAACGACACCATACCGCACGTACCCTGAAGATGATTGAAGTTGCAGGCATCCCGGTGGTGGAATTGATGGACTGTGTCTCACCCTGTATCGATCTGGCGGTCGGGTTCAACAACTTTGAAGCGGCCCGCCAAATGACCCAGCAGATCATCGCTCGCGGTCATCGTCATGTGGTGTACTTTGGCGCGCGTCAGGATGAACGCACCATTATCAAACAGCAGGGCTACGAACAGGCCATGCGTGAGTCTGGTCTTGAAGCCTACAGCATCATGACCGCACGTTCTTCTTCCTATTCGGCCGGTGGTGAAATGTTGCGCGAGGCACAGCGCGATTATCCGCTGGTTGACAGTATCTTTTGTACCAACGATGACCTGGCGATCGGCGCGGCATTCGAGTGTCAGCGCCAGGGGTTATCTATCCCGCAGGATATGGCGATTGCCGGTTTCCACGGCCACGATATCGGCCAGGTGATGGTGCCAAAACTGGCGAGCGTATTGACACCGCGTGAGCATATGGGCCAGCTCGCCGCTGAGCGCCTGTTGGCACGGCTGCGTGGAGAAGTTGTTTCCCCACGTATGATAGACGTGGGTTTCACCGTGGCACCCGGTGGCAGCATCTGAACCTGGGCGCGACAGCCAGCGCCCAGCACGGTTGGCTTATTGCTTCAGCGCTGCGACACAGCGGCCAACTACGCCTTCAACGTCGGTATCAATATCCACGCAGATCACATCTTTTTCGTCGGCCCCAGGCTCTTCTAATGCTTCAAACTGACTTTTTAGCAGCTCGGTGGGCATAAAGTGCCCGGAACGGGCTTGCAGACGGGCCAGGATCGTCTCAAAGCTGCCTTTCAGGTAGATAAACACCATATTGTCATTATCTTTGCGAAGCAGATCGCGGTAGCGGCGCTTTAGCGCCGAGCAGACAATAATCCCGCTTTCGTTCTTGTGATTAAGGCTGTACGCAGCGTCGTTGAGGCGCTGAAGCCAGGGGGCGCGATCCTCGTCATTCAAGGGTTGGCCGCTGGCCATCTTCTGGATATTGGCGCGTGGATGCAGATCGTCGCCATCAATGAATTTAGCCTTGATTTCCCGTGCTACCGCCGCGCCAATCGTGGATTTGCCGCTGCCGGAGACGCCCATCAGGATGATGCTTTTTCCCGCCATAAGTTTGATCTCTATCTCAGAATGCGAATTTTGCTGGGTTACCTGGTTTCGGATCTTACCATGTTACCGGTATCATGATACGGGTAACAAATGGAGATGTGATTGTCATCACACAGCATAGAACAGGGAACATGCTTGTCGTTTTCATGTCGCCACGTGGCGGGCTGCAATCTGCATCCATTGGCTATACCACTGTACTCAGCTGCCTACTTAGACCACCAGGATAGGGTCGTACAATAAAACAAAGCACCTTCTTTCGCTGCCATTGCGTAAAGAGGCCAAGTGATAAAAGGGTTGGAGAAAAATTATGCCACTAGTGATTGTTGCCATCGGCGTAGCGATGCTGCTGCTGCTGATGATCCGCTTTAAGCTGAACGGCTTTATCTCGTTGATTCTGGTCGCTCTGGCGGTTGGTATCATGCAGGGAATGCCGGTAGACAAAGTGATTGGTTCCATCAAGGCCGGCGTGGGCGGAACGTTGGGTGGTCTGGCGCTGATCATGGGCTTTGGTGCCATGCTCGGTAAGCTGCTGGCGGACTGTGGCGGTGCACAGCGGATTGCTACCACGCTGATCGACAAGTTCGGCAAACAGCATATCCAATGGGCCATCGTGCTGACCGGTTTTACCGTCGGTTTTGCTCTGTTCTACGAAGTGGGCTTCGTGCTGTTACTGCCTTTGGTGTTTACCATTGCAGCCTCTGCACGTATCCCGTTGCTGTATGTCGGTGTACCTATGGCTGCGGCGCTGTCCGTTACCCACGGTTTCCTGCCGCCACACCCTGGCCCAACGGCCATTGCTACCATTTTCCATGCGGACATGGGGAAAACCCTGCTGTATGGTACCTTGCTGGCAATCCCAACCGTGATCCTGGCAGGCCCGGTGTATGCCCGCTTCCTGAAAGGTATCGATAAGCCGGTTCCGGTTGGTTTATATAACCCAAAAACCTTTACCGAAGAAGAGATGCCAGGGTTTGGCGTTAGCGTAGCGACTGCACTGGTGCCGGTGATCCTGATGGCGTTGCGTGCCGTGGCGGAAATGGTGTTGCCTAAAGGCCATCCGTTCCTGTCTTACGCCGAGTTCTTTGGTGACCCGGTAATGGCAACGCTGATCGCAGTGCTGATTGCCATCTTTACCTTCGGCCTGAACCGTGGCCGCACCATGGACGAAGTGATGGGCACCGTCAGTGACTCCATCAAAATCATCGCCATGATGCTGTTAATCATCGGCGGTGGCGGGGCGTTCAAACAGGTGCTGGTAGACAGCGGCATTGAGCAATACATTGCTGGCATCATGCATGGCAGCAACGTGTCACCGATCCTGATGGCCTGGTCAATTGCCGCAGTGCTGCGTATTGCACTGGGTTCCGCGACCGTAGCGGCGATCACCGCCGGGGGCATTGTGGCTCCGCTGATTGCCACCACCGGGGCTAGCCCGGAGCTGATGGTTATCGCCGTCGGTTCAGGCAGCGTGATTTTCTCTCACGTTAACGATCCGGGCTTCTGGTTGTTCAAGGAGTATTTCAACCTGACCATTATGGAAACCATCAAGTCCTGGTCGGCGTTGGAAACCATCATTTCAGTGTGTGGCCTGATTGGCTGCCTGCTGTTGGCGATGGTGGTTTAAGTCCTAACGGTGGGGCGCAGCAATCTCTGCTGCGCCCTGGCTGTTAAAGGTTCAGATAGGCCCGAACGCCGTCCAGGAACATCTGGGTGGATAGCATCACCAGAATCAACCCCATCAGCCGTTCCAGTGCACTCACCCCTTTGCTCCCCAGTAACCGCAGGAACACGTTCGACATCAGCAGGATCGCCGCCGACAATCCCCAGGCAATCAGCAAGGCCACTACCAGATGTGAAATCTGGTTGGGGTACTGGTGTGAAAGCAACATCAAGGTTGCCAGAATCGACGGCCCGGCGACTAACGGAATGGCGAGCGGCACCAGGAAAGGCTCCTCTCCGGCGGAAAGATCGCTACCGCTGCCCTCCTGAGAAGGGAAAATCATCTTGATGGCGATCAGGAACAGGATAATCCCGCCGGAGATCGACACGGTTTCGGTGCGCAGGTTAAGGAACGCCAAAATATGCTCGCCCGCGAACAGGAAGATCAGCATCAATACCAAAGCTATCAGTAACTCGCGGATCACCACCGCCCGGCGACGGCGCGGTTCCAGGTGTTTCAGCACTGACATGAAAATCGGCAGGTTACCCAGCGGATCCATAATTAAAAACAGCAACACCGTTGCCGCAATCATTTCTGTCATTTAAGGCCTCAAAATCAGAAAAAACGACCGATATCTACCCTATGAATTTCAAGCTGCAGCTAGGCGACAAGCTTACTCATCCCCAGGAGCTTACGTTCAGTAAGTGACTGGGGTGAGTAAGTGCAGGTAACAACGCTGCAGCTTGAAAGACGACGGGTATAAGCGGCGTTGCTGAGAATTGTTTGTTCATCGAATAAATTCACTTTGCGCTCGCGCCGACTTTTTGTAAGGTGGGTAGATATTGCACACAACATATAACTTAACTCTATCTCATATCCTTCCTGAAAGGGTATAGAGCATAGTCATCCTCCAAGGCAGGACAGTAAATATGAAAAACGTTGGTTTCATTGGTTGGCGTGGTATGGTCGGCTCGGTTCTCATGCAGCGCATGACTGAAGAGCGCGATTTTGACGCCATTCGCCCGGTCTTTTTCTCCACTTCACAGCTCGGTGCTGCCGCCCCGGCTTTCGGTGGTCAGCAGCAAGGCACGCTGCAAGATGCGTATGATGTCGAAGCATTAAGCGCTCTCGATATTATTATTACCTGCCAGGGCGGCGATTACACCAATGAAATCTATCCAAAGCTGCGGGCTACCGGCTGGCAGGGCTATTGGATCGATGCGGCCTCTTCTCTGCGTATGAAAGACGATGCGATTATCATCCTCGACCCGGTCAACCATGCGGTGATCCAGGAAGGGCTGAACAAAGGCATCAAGACCTTTGTTGGCGGTAACTGCACCGTCAGCCTGATGCTGATGTCGCTGGGCGGTCTGTTTGCCAACGACTTGGTGGAGTGGGCCTCTGTTGCCACCTATCAGGCTGCCTCTGGCGGCGGTGCGCGCCATATGCGTGAGCTGTTGACTCAGATGGGCATGCTGCATGCGGATGTGGCGAAGGAGTTGCAGGACCCGGCCTCGGCGATCCTGGACATCGAGCGTAAAGTCACGGAGGCCACCCGTTCCGGTAAGCTGCCAACCGATAACTTTGGCGTTCCTCTGGCGGGCAGCCTGATCCCTTGGATCGACAAGCAATTGGATAACGGCCAAAGCCGCGAAGAGTGGAAAGGCCAGGCGGAAACCAACAAGATCCTCAGCACGTCAAGCATCATCCCGGTTGATGGTTTGTGTGTGCGCGTCGGCGCTCTGCGCTGCCACAGCCAGGCATTTACCCTGAAGCTGAAGAAAGACATCCCGCTGCCGGAAATCGAGCAACTGTTGGCCACGCATAACGACTGGGTACGGGTGATCCCTAACGACCGCGAACTGACCATGCGTGAGCTGACGCCTGCTGCCGTAACCGGTACTTTGAACACGCCGGTTGGCCGTCTGCGCAAGCTGAATATGGGGCCGGAATACCTCTCCGCCTTCACCGTTGGCGATCAGCTGTTGTGGGGCGCGGCCGAACCGCTGCGTCGCATGCTGCGTATCCTGCTGTAACCCTGAACTGAACTTCCTGAGGGCTGATCTCTTTCAGCCCTCCAATGCCCTGTTTTCCACGTTTCTGGTCTCGATTGCTGTAGCAGTAAAGGCGATGTAGGCAAGGTGACGTCATGCCTGTCGTATATCAGACGCAGCCAGCGAAGGTTGCCCGCTCCGCCGGTTTTCCGGCTAAAAATTTTCCTTGGTAATGTCACCGTGTTTTTAGCAGACATGGCTATGCTTATTAGGTGGATGAAAAGTTTTCCATCAATGGTGAAAATTCGCCTGAAAAATAAGCATAAAGAGCGAAACTGCGAGCATGAAGGCGATCGATTAATCAATAACCGACTGAAATCACGCTTTAGGTAGCAAATGAATTGTATGATAGGTGCAACGGCTGCTTTTTGTTCAGCGTAGCCTTTTAAAAGTCATGCTCTTAATCAAAGGAAGAATGCTATGCCTGTACTTCCCGAACGTGACGTGATCAATCAGCTCATCTCCGGTCACTATGCCGATCCCTTTTCCTTGCTCGGCATGCATGTAACCGAAAACGGCCTACAGATTTGTGCGCTGTTGCCGGATGCGGGCACCGTGTGGCTGGTAGAGAGTAAAACCGGTAACCGTCTGGTTCAGCTCAATTGCGATGACGCTCGTGGTTTTTTCAGCGCTCTCGTACCGCGTCGTAAAACCCCTTTCCGCTATCAGCTTGAAGTCAGCTGGCGCGACCATCAACAACTGCTTGAAGACCCATACCGTTTTGGCACCCTGCTGCAGGATATTGACAGCTGGCTGCTGGCCGAGGGCACCCATCTGCGGCCTTATGAGCGGCTGGGGGCGCATCCTGGCTCGTTGGATAATGTGGATGGGGTCAGCTTTGCCGTTTGGGCGCCGAATGCCCAGCGCGTGTCGGTAGTGGGGGAGTTCAACTTTTGGGATGGACGGCGTCATCCCATGCGCCTGCGTAGAGAGAACGGGATTTGGGAGCTGTTTTTACCGGGCGTGAAGGCCGGGCAGCTGTATAAATACGAGATTATCGATTGTTACGGCAACGTGCAGCTGAAAGCCGATCCTTATGCTTTTGAAGCGCAGATGCGGCCCGAAACGGCTTCGTTAATCACACCGCTGCCTGCGGTGGTGGAAAACACACCGGAAAGGCAGCGGGCCAATGACTTTGACCGTCCGATTTCCATCTATGAAGTTCATCTGGGTTCCTGGCGTCGCCATACCGACAGTAATTTCTGGCTCAGCTACCAAGAGCTGGCCGAGCAACTGATCCCCTACGTTAAATATATGGGCTTCACCCATATTGAACTGTTGCCGATCAACGAACATCCGTTCGACGGTAGTTGGGGCTATCAGCCGTTGGGAATGTATGCGCCAACCCGTCGTTTTGGTACGCCAGCGGAGTTCAAGGCTTTTGTCGCTGCGGCTCATGATGCCGGGATCAACGTGATCCTGGATTGGGTGCCGGGGCATTTCCCCAGCGATGCCCATGGTCTGGCCAACTTCGACGGCACCGCGCTGTATGAATATGCCGATCCTCGCGAAGGCTTCCATCAGGACTGGAACACGCTGATCTACAACTATGGCCGCCACGAGGTGCGTAACTACCTGGCGGGCAATGCGTTTTACTGGCTGGAGCGGTTTGGTATCGACGCCTTGCGCGTCGATGCGGTGGCGTCGATGATTTACCGTGATTACAGCCGTGCCGACGGTGAGTGGGTGCCGAACTACTATGGCGGCAATGAGAACCTGGAAGCGATCTCCTTCCTGCGTTACACCAACCAGACGCTGGGTAAAGAGCGGCCAGGCGCGGTGACGCTGGCGGAAGAATCCACCGACTATCCGGGGGTTACGCTGCCGCCGGATGCCAACGGCTTAGGTTTCCACTACAAGTGGGATCTTGGCTGGATGCATGACACGCTGGATTATATGAAGTGCGATCCGGTGCACCGTAAATACCATCACAACCTGATGACCTTCGGCATGCTCTACGCCTATACCGAAAACTTCGTGCTGCCGATCTCGCACGACGAAGTGGTGCATGGCAAAGGCTCCGTGCTGGATCGGATGCCGGGGGATGCCTGGCAGAAATTCGCCAACCTGCGGGCCTATTATGGCTTTATGTGGGCGCACCCGGGCAAAAAACTGCTGTTTATGGGCAGCGAATTTGCTCAAGGGCGTGAGTGGAATTTCGATACCAGCCTGGACTGGCATCTGCTGGATGGACTGGACGGTTGGCACCACGGCGTGCAACGGCTGGTACGCGATCTCAACCACTGCTATCAGGAGAATGCGCCGCTGTATGAGCGCGATTATCGCCCAGACGGCTTTGAGTGGCTGGTGGTCGACGATCACGACAACTCGGTATTTGCTTTCGCACGCTATGACTCTCAGGGCAATGAGCTGATAGCCATCAGCAACTTTACCCCGGTGCCGCGCCCCCATTACCGCATCGGCATTGCGCGCGCTGGCGAATATCAGGAAATCCTCAATACCGATTCACACCATTATCACGGCAGCAACGCGGGTAATCAGGGGCGGGTGATTTCGCAGCCTATCGGCAGCCACGGTCGTGAACATTCGATCAGCGTGATGGTGCCACCGCTGGCAACGGTTTATCTACGGCGGGAGGCTTGATGGTAGAGCTGACGCCGGGTCTTGCCGCGCCTTTAGGGGCTTATTACGACGGTAATGGCATCAACTTTACCCTGTTTTCTGCGCATGCCACGCAGGTTGAGCTATGCCTGTTCGATGCGCAATATCGTGAAACACGCCTGCCGTTGCCTGCCCGCAGCGGTGATATCTGGCATGGATATCTGCCAGGGGGCGAGTTGGGGCAACGTTATGGTTATCGGGTGCATGGCCCGTTTGAGCCTCATCTTGGGTTGCGTTTTAACGCTAACAAGCTGTTGCTCGATCCGGCGGCGCGGGCAGTCGAAGGGCCGGTTGCCGACCATGTGAATTTGCACGGGGGATACGATCAACCGGACCAGCAAGACAGCGCCCAACTGATGCCCAAATGTGTAGTGATCGACGAAAGCTACGATTGGCAAGACGATCGCCCGCCAGCCATCCCTTGGGGCAAAACGGTGATCTACGAAGCCCACGTCCGGGGGCTGACGTTAACGCACCCGGAGATCCCGGACGTATTGCGTGGCAGCTTTGCCGCTCTTGGCCACCCGGCGATGATTGCCTACTTCAAGCGGTTGGGGATCACTGCGCTCGAGCTTTTGCCGGTGCAGCAGCACACCACGGAGCCGCGTTTGCAGCGCCTGGGGCTGATCAATTACTGGGGATACAACGTGCTGGCTCCTTTCGCGCCAGACAACCGTTACAGCAGTTTGAGCACCGGGACGACGCCGCTTCGTGAGCTCCGTGATGCGGTGAAAGCACTGCACCGGGCGGGGATCGAAGTGATCCTGGACGTGGTGTTCAACCACAGTGCAGAGCTGGATGTGGATGGGCCAACGTTGTCGCTGCGTGGTATTGATAACCCCAGTTACTACTGGCTAACCCCTGATGGTGGCTACGATAACCTCACCGGCTGTGGCAATACGCTGCGGTTGGATCAGCCAGCGGGCGTGGCGTGGGTGATGGATTGCCTGCGCTTTTGGGTTCGGGAGTGCCATGTCGACGGTTTCCGCTTCGATCTTGGCACCGTGTTAGGCCGTACACCGGCGTTTGACCGCGATGCACCGCTGTTTCAGGCGATGCTGGCGGACGATACGCTGGGGCGCTGCAAACTGATCGCCGAGCCCTGGGACATTGGTCCGGGGGGCTATCAGGTTGGCGCGTTTCCAGGCCGTTTTGCTGAGTGGAATGACCATTTCCGTGACGATATCCGCCGTTTCTGGCTGTGGGGGGATCTGTCACTGGGTCAGTTTGCCCAGCGTTTTGCTGCCTCCAGCGAGGTATTCAACCAACGTGGGCGTGCGCCTTATGTCAGCATCAATATGCTGACGGCCCACGACGGCTTTACCTTGCAGGACGTAGTGAGTTTCAAGGAGAAACATAACCAGCCTAACGGAGAGGGAAACCGTGATGGCAGCGACCAAAACTTTAGCTGTAACCACGGAGTTGAAGGCCTGATTGCCGACGAAACCGTTTTGCAACGCCGCCAGGCCAGCCAGCGAGCACTGCTTGCCACGCTGCTTCTGGCACAGGGGACACCGATGCTGCTGGCCGGTGATGAGCACGGAAATAGCCAGCAAGGCAACAACAATGCTTACTGTCAGGATAACGCAACCACCTGGCTCGATTGGGCCAATGCGGATGAGTCACTGACCGCATACACCGCCGCGCTGATCCGCTTGCGCCAGCAAATTCCTGCTTTGCAGGCAGACCGCTGGTGGCAGGAGGGAGACGGCAGCGTGCAGTGGTTAAACGCGCAGGGGCAGCCGCTCAGTGCGCAACAGTGGGAACAGGGCGATCGCTGCTTGCAGATCCGCCTGTCGCAACGCTGGCTGATGGTGATCAACGCCACCCAGCAGACCGTTGAGATGACGTTACCCGAGGGTGATTGGCAGGTTGTCGCCCCCTTCACTCAGGAAGATTCGCGGGCGGTTTTACCCGCCTGGTGCCAGGTTGCGCATTCGCTTTGCGTGCTGGTAGAGAAAAATTAAAAGGAGTCAGTTATGGTTAAGCACGAAAATAAAGACCCTCTGATGTTGGCGCGCCAGTTGCCGAATAAATCCGTTGCCCTGATATTGGCAGGCGGCCGTGGCTCGCGTTTGAAAGATTTAACCTCTACCCGCGCCAAGCCAGCCGTTCACTTCGGTGGCAAGTACCGCATCATCGATTTTGCCATGTCCAACTGCCTGAACTCAGGGATCCGCCGTATGGGGGTGATCACTCAGTATCATTCCCATACGTTGGTGCAGCATATTCAGCGGGGCTGGTCGTTCCTCAACGAAGAGATGAACGAGTTTGTCGATCTGCTGCCTGCCCAGCAGCGTCTGAGCACCGAACACTGGTACAAAGGCACCGCGGATGCGGTCTACCAGAACCTGGACATCATTCGCCGCTATGAAGCGGAATACGTGGTGATCCTGGCGGGCGACCATATTTATAAAATGGACTACTCGCGCATGCTGATCGACCACGTCGAGAAAGGGGCGCAGTGCACGGTGGCCTGTATTCCGGTACCGCGCAAGGAAGCCAGCGAGTTTGGCGTGATGAAGGTGGACGATAATGACCTGATCCTCGAATTCCTGGAGAAGCCAGCCAATCCGCCAGCCATGCCTGGCAACCCGGAGATGTCACTGGCCAGCATGGGCATCTATATTTTCAACGCCAGCTACCTCTTCCAACTGCTGGAAGAGGATATGTCGACCCCTGGCTCCACCCACGATTTCGGTAAGGATCTGATCCCCAAAATTACCGCGCAGGGTGCTGCCTGGGCGCATCCGTTTACTCTTTCCTGTGTGGGATGTGGTCCGAATCTACCGCCGTATTGGCGTGATGTCGGGACCTTGGAAGCCTACTGGCGCGCCAACCTCGATCTGGCTTCGGTAACGCCTGAGCTGGATATGTACGACCGTTCCTGGCCGATCCGCACCTATATGGAGCCACTGCCACCGGCCAAATTTGTGCAAGACCGTTCCGGCAGCCATGGTATGACCATGAACTCGCTGGTGGCCGGTGGGTGCATTGTCTCCGGTTCGGTGGTGGTGCATTCGGTGCTGTTCTCGAAGGTGCGGGTGAACTCCTTCTGCACTATCGACTCTTCTGTATTACTGCCCGATGTCAACGTTGGCCGCTCCTGCCGCCTGCGCCGCTGCATTATCGATCGCGCCTGCCATATTCCCGAAGGCATGGTGATTGGTGAAAACGCCGAGGAAGACAGCAAGCGTTTTTACCGTTCGGAAGAGGGCATCGTGCTGGTGACGCGCGAAATGTTGGCAAAACTGTAGCCATTCTGGCCGGAACCTTGGGCGTGGCAAGCCGCGCCCCTTATCTCCGTAAAGACGTTTTTACCGAATTTCAGGAGTAATAATGCAGGTTTTACACGTATGTTCCGAGATGTTCCCACTGCTTAAAACCGGCGGGCTTGCAGACGTGGTTGGCGCATTACCGACGGCGCAGATTGCCGCAGGAGCTGATGTTCGGGTGCTATTACCGGCTTTTCCTGACGTGCGCAACGGTATCCCGGACACGGTACTGGTTGCCGAGATCGACTCTTTTGCCGGGCGCGTAGGCCTGCGTTATGGCACCTATCATGGCGTAGGCGTTTACCTGATCGATGCCCCCTGGCTGTACGACCGGCCGGGCAGCCCGTACCACGATCAGTCGATGTATGCCTATCCGGACAACCACCGCCGTTTTGCCTTGCTGGGCTGGATGGCCTGCGAGCTGGCGAAGGGGCTGGATCATTACTGGCGGCCAAAACTGGTCCATGCTCACGACTGGCATGCCGGCTTGGCCTGCGCTTATCTGGCGGCGAATGGCCACCCGGCACGCTCGATCTTCACCGTACACAATCTGGCCTATCAGGGGCTATTCTCCGCCCACCATATGGCGGAGCTGTGGTTGCCATCGTCATTCTTGAATATCTATGGCCTGGAGTTTTACGGCCAGATGTCTTTCCTGAAAGCAGGCCTGTACTACGCCGACCATATCACCGCCGTCAGCCCGACCTATGCACGTGAAATTACCCAGCCGGAGTTTGGTTACGGGATGGAAGGGTTGCTCCAGGAGCGGCAGCGGCAGGGGAGATTGAGCGGCATTCTCAACGGTGTTGATGACAAGATTTGGGACCCGTCACACGATGCGCGCCTCGCGGCACGCTATGACGCCGACAGCTTGAAAAACAAGGCCAAGAACAAGGTTCATCTGCAAAAAGCCATGGGGCTGCAGGTGGATGAATCGTTGCCACTGTTTGCAGTGGTCAGTCGTTTGACCAACCAGAAAGGGTTGGATCTGGTGCTGGAGGCTCTGCCAGCGTTGCTGGAACAAGGGGGGCAGTTGGTGCTGCTGGGAGCGGGGGACGCGGTATTGCAGCAGGCTTTCCTGGCCGCGGCGGCCGATTATCCGGAACAGGTCGGCGTGCAGATTGGCTACCACGATGCCTTCTCCCACCGCATTATCGGCGGGGCGGACGTGATCCTGGTGCCCAGCCGCTTTGAGCCTTGCGGGTTAACACAGCTTTATGGCCTGAAATATGGCACGTTGCCGCTGGTGCGCCGCACCGGCGGGTTGGCAGATACGGTGGTGGACTGTGCGCTGGAGAATCTGGCCGACGGCACTGCCAGCGGGTTTGTATTTGATGATTGTGATGCCGTTGCCCTGGGCAATGCCATTCGGCGTGCTCTGGTGCTGTGGAGCCGGCCGAGACATTGGCATCACGTACAACGCCATGCCATGAGTCTGGATTTTGGCTGGCAAGTCGCGGCAAAGGAATATCTGTCGCTTTATCAACGCTTGTTGTAATCACGTACTTGGGATTGAATTACTATGACTTCACCGTTTAGTTACACCTCACCCACGGTCAGTGTCGAAGCGCTGAAACATTCCATCGCCTATAAACTGATGTTTATTGTCGGTAAGGATCCGGCTATCGCCACCCAGCACGACTGGCTTAATGCCGTGCTGTTTGCGGTGCGCGACAGGATGGTGGAACGTTGGTTGCGATCCAATCGCGCCCAGCTTTCACAAGATGTCCGGCAGGTGTATTACCTGTCGATGGAGTTTCTGCTTGGCCGTACGCTGTCGAATGCGCTGTTATCGATGGGGATTTACCAGGATATTGAGGACGCACTCGATGAAATGGGTCTGAACCTGAGTGAGCTGCTTGAGGAAGAGAACGATCCTGGCTTGGGCAATGGCGGCCTGGGGCGTTTGGCTGCCTGTTTCCTGGATTCCTTGGCCACGCTGGCGCTGCCTGGCCGGGGCTACGGTATTCGCTATGAATATGGCATGTTCAAGCAGAACATCGTCGATGGCCAACAGATGGAGTCGCCGGATTATTGGCTGGAATACGGCAACCCGTGGGAATTCCCGCGCCATAATACCCGCTATAAAGTGCGTTTTGGTGGCCGCGTTCAGCAGGAAGGGGCGAAGGCCCGCTGGGTGGAAACCGAAGAGATTATCGCTATCGCCTACGATCAGGTGATCCCGGGCTTTGATACCGATGCCACCAACACGCTGCGTTTGTGGAGCGCTCAGGCCAGTAATGAAATCAACCTGGGTAAGTTCAACCAGGGGGATTATTTTGCCGCAGTGGAAGATAAAAACCACTCCGAGAACGTTTCGCGCGTGCTCTATCCCGATGACTCCACCTATTCCGGGCGTGAACTGCGCCTGCGGCAGGAGTATTTCCTGGTTTCAGCCACTACCCAGGACATCCTCAACCGCCATTGGACGATGCACAAAACCTTCGACAATCTGGCCGACAAGATTGCCATCCACCTCAATGATACTCACCCGGTGTTGTCGATCCCTGAGCTGATGCACCTGCTGATTGATGAGCACAAATTCAGCTGGCTGGATGCCTGGGAAGTGGTGGAAAAAGTGTTCTCCTATACCAACCACACCTTGATGAGCGAAGCGCTGGAAACCTGGCCGGTTGATATGCTGGGCAAAATACTGCCACGCCACCTGCAACTGATCTTCGAAATCAACGACCATTTCCTCAAGCAGGTACAGCAAGTGGTACCGGGCGATGATCAATTGCTGGCACGGGTCTCCATCATTGATGAAACCAACGGGCGCAGAGTGCGTATGGCGTGGTTGGCTGTGGTCGCCAGCCATAAGGTGAATGGCGTCTCGGCACTGCACTCCGAACTGATGGTACAGTCCCTGTTTGCCGATTTTGCTCGCGTATTCCCCGATCGCTTCTGCAATAAAACCAACGGGGTCACGCCGCGTCGCTGGCTGGGGTTGGCTAACCGGCCGCTGTCCAAAGTGCTGGATGACAGTATTGGTCATCACTGGCGTACCGATCTCAGCCAGCTTGGCGAAATCAAAGCGAATGCGGATTACCCGAGCTTCTTGCAGGCCGTACAGGCTGCCAAACGGCAGAATAAAGAGCGGCTAGCGGGGTATATCGCGAAAAAGCTCAACGTGGTGGTGAACCCCGACGCGTTGTTCGACGTGCAAATCAAACGGATCCACGAATATAAGCGGCAATTGCTGAACGTATTACATGTGATCACGCGTTATAACCGTCTGTTGCAGGATCCTGATGCCAAACGCGTACCGCGCGTGGTGATCTTCGCGGGTAAAGCGGCTTCGGCCTACTATGCCGCCAAACAGATCATCCGTTTGATCAATGACGTAGCGAAGGTGATCAACAACGATCCGCGAGTGCATGATGATTTGAAGGTGGTGTTTATCCCTAACTACGGGGTAAGCCTGGCCCAGATGATCATTCCGGCGGCCGATCTTTCCGAGCAGATCTCGCTGGCGGGGACAGAGGCTTCGGGCACCAGTAATATGAAGTTTGCTCTCAACGGTGCCTTGACCATTGGTACGCTGGACGGGGCCAACGTCGAAATGCTGGAACATGTGGGTGAAGAGAACATCTTTATCTTTGGCAATACCGCCGATCAGGTGGAAGCGCTGCGCCGAGATGGGTATAACCCACGTCAGTATTACGAGCAGGATGAAGAGTTGCATCTGGCTTTGACGCAGATCGCTACCGGGGTGTTCAGCCCTGAAGAGCCCAAGCGCTACAGCAGCCTGTTCGATTCACTGGTCAATCTTGGCGACCACTATCAGCTGTTGGCCGATTACCGCAGCTATGTGGATACGCAGGATAAGGTGGATGAGGTGTATCTCAATCAGGACGACTGGACCAGGCGTGCGATACTCAATATCGCCAACATGGGCTACTTCTCTTCCGACCGCACGATCCAGGAGTACGCGGACGAGATCTGGAATATCAAACCGATAAAGCTGTAATAGCCAAGGGCCGGATCACCGGCCCTTGAATTTAACTTGTTGCGTCCCGTATGCCGTAGGGGCGCTGCATGCTGCGCCCGCCTACTCACACCTCAATCAAGACGCCAATGACAACGCTTTTGGTTTGGCATTTTCTGCCAGCCAGGTTTTCACCCGCGCCTGCTGTTCTTCGCTGAGCCACATCCCCAGTTTGGTACGACGCCACAGGGCATCATCCAGCTCGACAACCCACTCTTTCTCAACCAGATAGCGCAGTTCAGCTTCGTAAAGGTCATGGCCGAAGTCTTCACCCAAATCGCTCAGGCTATTGGCATTGGCCAGGATTATTTCGCTGTGGCTACCATAAGTACGGGCGTAACGGCGCGCCAGGGACTCTGTCATCCAACCGTGCTGACGGCGCAGTTTAGCAGCATAGCTATCGCGATCGCCGTCAATATTGCCCCCCGGCAGGGAACCGTTTTTGGTCCACGCCGGGCCACAGCCAGGATAGTAGTGAGCCAACTTCTCCATCGCGTGCTCGGCCAGCTTGCGGTAGGTGGTGAGTTTGCCACCGAATACGGAAAGCAGTGGGGCTTTGCCCTGCTCGTCATGTACATCCAGCGTATAGTCGCGAGTTACGGCCTGCGGTGAGTCAGATTCATCATCACACAGCGGGCGCACGCCAGAGTAGGTCCAGACGATATCGTCACGGCCCAGCTGTTTTTTGAAGTGGTCGTTATATACCTTCAGCAGGTAGTCAATTTCGTTATCGTCGATCTTCACGTCTTTCGGATCGCCGTGGTATTCCACGTCGGTGGTGCCAATGATGGAGAACTCGTCCAGCCACGGAATGACAAACACGATACGGTGGTCTTCGTTCTGCAAGATATAAGACTGTGGCTGGTTATGTGCCCGAGGTACCACGATATGGCTGCCTTTGATCAGGCGGATACCGTAAGGAGACTTGAGCTTCAGGCCATCGTCGAAGAAATGTTTTACCCATGGGCCGGTGGCGTTCACCAGGCCTTTGGCGCGCCAGGTAAAGGTTTTGCCGCTGTCGACGTCGATGGCTTCCACCATCCACAGCCCATTTTCGCGCCAGGCGCGGGTCACTTTGGTGCGGGTGCGCACTTCGCCACCGCGTTCGGCCACGGCTTGGGCATTCAGTACGACCAGGCGCGCATCGTCTACCCAACAATCAGAATATTCGAAACCGCGCTTTAAGTCTGGCTTCAGGACGGACTCTGGTCCAAAGCGCAAACCTTTACTGCCTGGCAGGCTGGTGCGTTTGCCCAAATGATCGTACAGGAACAGGCCGATACGGATCATCCAGGCCGGGCGCAGATGAGGCTGGTGCGGCAGGCGGAAACGCATTGGGAAGGCGATATGCGGTGCCAGTTTCAGCAGCACTTCACGTTCGGCCAGCGCTTCGCTGACCAGACGAAACTCGTAGTGTTCCAGGTAGCGCAGGCCACCGTGGATCAGTTTTGAACTGGCGGAAGACGTAGCACAGGCCAAGTCTTGCGCTTCCAGTAGCAGTACGGACAGCCCACGCCCGGCTGCATCGGCTGCGATGCCGGCTCCGTTGATACCACCACCGATAACGATCAAGTCTTTGGTTTCCACGTTAACTTCCTCCTGGTGTTCGAAATAGCTCTTTTATGTTCGTTTTCGCTCATTATTGTAATCGGAAACCAACAAGCAAGCCAAGAGTTAACCAAACAAAAACATTCTTGCGTGATAGAGGTAACAGTTTGGTGATAGTAGGTATACAAATTGAAGGGATATTTGACGCCGTTTCGCTTAGCTGCATCCGCCGCAAACCCATGCCCATTGCGGGCGTGGATATAAGGAAGTTTTTGAGTTAGGTGACGAAGCGACTGGGATGGGGAGGGGGGCGAACATAAATATGGGCATTATTTCAATCCTGACAACGCCTCCTCCATTAACTGGCCAAGCATTGCCCGCGCAGTGAGATTCTCACCGTCGGTCTTGGTCTGCTCAAGTGTGATCCCCAGATTTCCGAGTGTTGGCAGGAGGTTGCCCGCTATGCGCAGATCTCCTGGCATGCCTAGGTGCGTGCGCACGGTCAGGCCAAACCCGGCCTTTACCGCAGCCCAGATACCGCTCAGGCTGTGGCTGACAAACATTACCCTCCAGGGGATCCCTGCATGATCCAGGCTGGTAGTAGCACGCGAGCGCATTAGGCACGGGTTTTCAAACATCACCAGTGGTAGCGGCTCACCCTTTGCCAGCAAAGCAGGAAGATCCAGGTCCGGATGGTAAATCCACTCTAGCTGGCGTTCGCCTAACCGTCGGCCTTCGCTTATCTGTGCATCTGGCTGCCACATGAGTGCCATATCGACCGTTTTATCGACTAATGCGGTTTGCAGCGCACGTTGACGGTCAACCCTGGCGATGATCTTCAGCTCTGGATGATGGCGTCTGAACTGGCCGAGGATCCCAGGCATCAGTGATTCACCAAAATCCTCCTGCATACCAATGCTGATCTCCCCCTTTAACAATTCTCCTTTCAGAGCACGCTGTGTTTCATCGTTTAGCTCAAGCATGCGCCGCGCATAACCCATCAGCATTTCACCCTGAGGGGTCAGTTCCAGATGGCGCCCTTTTTTCATCACCAATGTCGCGTTGCACTGCATTTCCAGCTTTTTTAACTGGGCGCTGACGGCAGAAGTGGAGCGGGACAGGCGTGTTGCCGCCAGCGCAAAGCTGCCACATTCAATGCCGGTAACAAAGCTGCGTAGTGCATCCAGATCCAGCGCGGGTAAAAGCTTCTTCATTATCATCCTTATATTCAGGATGGTTGGTCCTGATTAATTCGATTTTCAGGATTTGACTATCACGCCAGAATGGGTTGACTGTCAATACGGAGAGAATGCCATGACCCAATCCACCGACCGAGACATGCTTGCCCGACTGGCCCCCAAACTGGCTGAATTGAGCAAGGAGGTTCTTTTTGATGATATATGGCAGCGCGGTGAACTCTCCCCGCGTGATCGCAGCCTGATAACATTGTCTGCTCTGGCTGCGCTGGGGCGGGTGCAACAGCTACCGTGGCACCTCGATTTTGCTCGGAAAAATGGTCTGAGCCAGCAGGAGATTATTGAAGCGTTCACCCATTTGGCTTTTTATGCAGGCTGGCCGGCCGCAGTATCTGCAATCGGCTGTATTGATGAGGAGAGTATCTGATGCCCTTCAGCCGAATTACACTTCGCCAAGGCTACAGTGAGACACAACTTCAGAAAATTTCTGACATTTTGCACCAGAGCCTGACGGAGGAGTTTGACGTTCCGCCAGACGACCGTTTTCAGGTCATTGAAACGCTACCTGCCAGCCAGCGCATTTTTGACCGGCATTATCAGAGCAATGAACGCAGCGACAACTTTGTCCTGTTTCAGATCATCGCAGGAAAGCCGCGTACCGCCGGGCAGAAGCAGAGTTTTTACCATGTGCTGAGTGAGCGCCTGAACAGGGGGCTGAATATTCATCCCGATGATGTCATGGTGATTATTCAGTACAACAACGCCGCTGACTGGAGCTTCAGCAATGGTCGCATGTATTGCCCTGGGGGATGAGCTAATTCGTGGCACGTTAGGCCCCCTCTCCATTTAGTGAGGGGGCGGGGCGATCAGCAGAGTTCCAGCTGTACGTCGTACTGCTCGATAATCTTCATCACGCTGGGTGGCGGAGCCTGATCGGTAAACAGATAGTCGATCAGGTTCATGTTCCCCAGGTTCACCATCGCGTTACGGCCAAACTTGGAATGGTCGGTAACCAACATCACGCAGCGGGAGTTTTCGATAATCGCGCGTTTGGTTCGCACTTCGTGATAGTCGAATTCGAGCAGCGAGCCATCCATATCGATGCCGCTAATGCCGAGAATGCCGAAATCCAGGCGGAACTGGGAGATAAAGTCCAGCGTGGCTTCGCCCATGATGCCGCCATCACGGGTACGTACCTCACCACCGGCCAGGATCAGGCGGAAATCTTCTTTGGCAGTGAGCAGGGTGGCCACGTTCAGGTTGTTGGTCACGACCCGCAGATTTTTATGGCCCATCAAGGCGTGGGCTACCGCTTCCGGCGTGGTACCAATATCGATAAACAGCGTGGCGCCGTCCGGTATCTGGCTGGCTACGCGCTGGGCGATGCGGGCTTTCTCTTCCGACCACATCACCTTGCGATCGTGATAAGCGGTGTTTACCGAACTGGAAGGTAACGCAGCTCCACCGTGATGACGCTGTATTTTGTTCTGATCGGCCAGGTCATTCAAATCACGGCGAATGGTTTGCGGGCTGACGGCAAAGTGCTCCACCAGTTCTTCCGTACTGACATATCCCTGTAGGCGCACTAATTCGATAATTGCGTCATGACGCTGTGTTTGCTTCACGATATTCCCCTAATACACCGATGTGCCTGGTTGTTATTGTTCGTTGTGCGCGCGATGCCGCGTATCCCAGAATGCCATTAATAACCCTATCACTAAACCGGCAACGTGTGCCGCATTGGCGATCGACATTCCTAAAATATCGAAATAACCGGCCACCAGCCAGAGCGCGGAAAAGACCATCAAGCCCCGTGGCAGGTTCAAACCGCGTTCCGGTGCGCGTTCACCGCTCAGCCAGACATAGCCCATCAGTGCGTAAACTACCCCGGAAAGCCCGCCGAACAGCGCACCGCTGAACAGCGACTGTGCCCAGCCGCTAAAGAAGGCTGATACTACGGCGATCACAAACAGCTTGCCGGTGCCGAGGAGTTTTTCCAGCGGACCACCAAGATACCACCACCACATCAGGTTAAAGGTAATGTGCAGCAGCGAGAAGTGCAAAAACGCATGGCTGACCCAGCGCCACAGCTGGCCATATTGCGAGCTGTTTTGCGGCCAGGAGAGCCAGAACATGACGGTATCATCACCCAGCACCTGCATCAGGATATAGACCAGAATGCACAGGCTCATCACCGTTAGCGTCAGCGGCCCTGCCTTGCTGCGGATGATTTGCAGGTAAGAAAACTGTTGATACTGTAGACCGGCATCGGTGCTGCCTGCTTGCCAACTGGCGGCCTGATAGCGGCGGTTGAACGGATCGAGCAGGAACTGTTGCAGTTCGTGTTGCACCTGCTCCAGATGGGCCTCGTCCGCCAGCCAGATTTCGGCTGCATCGCCCGTGGCGCGGACTTCAAGTACAACCCCTTGCGTTGCCATGTAATCGACAAAGGCCTGCGCCAGGCGAGGGTTGGATACGGCGATCACTCGAACCATAGATTTTCCGTCTAAGTAGATGACTTTGGCCACGGGCAAAACCGCCGATGGCATTGGCGGCTGATTATACCGTTGAAATCCTGAGCGCAGGGAAGGGATCTGACAAAAACAGTGCAGAATTCAGCGATTGGCCGCCCAGAAAGGCGGCCCAAAGGGGGTTAGGCGGAGGTCTCAACGTCCTGTGGGAACTGGCGGGCCCAGGCCTCAAAGCCGCCATCAATACTGTAAACCGCGTCAAACCCCTGATGCAGCAGGTACTGCGCGGCGCTACGGCTGCTGTTGCCGTGATAGCACATGACCATCACCGGGCGATCGAACTCGTTCTGCTGCATAAATGCGGACAGGGTGGCATTGGTCAGATGAAAAGCGCCTGGCGTATGCCCAGCCTCAAAGCTTTGTGGATCGCGGATATCAACCAGTGCGGTGCTACCGTCTTTCAGGCGTTGGTGTGCTTGCACAACGTCGATCGTTTCAAACTGTTCCATAACTGCAAAATACCGGGTAATGGGATAATGTCTTTATTGTATCCAACTTTTGCAGGTATTAGACCAGAGCAACAGCAGGGACTTTATCCCCGCCGCCTTGCAGCCGTAGCGTTGTTACCAGCGATAGCTCACACCCAAGGTGCCACCGTAATCCTGGTAGCTGTTGGCTCCCATGGTGATCCCGCCTTCGAACCACAGCTGCATGTTGTAAGTGCTAGGCGAATGCAGGCCTAACTTGACCTCAAAAAGATCATCCAGAGCGTTGGTCTCTACCCGCGTATCATTAAAGTTGACCGCGCTTTTGCCACTATTATGCCACCAGTTGGTGGCGAGATAGGCGGTAGTATAATCGTCTTGATCGCTGTACCAGCGAATACCGACGCGTGAAGTAAAGTTTGGCGCATCGGCCTGATGAATATAGACGCCTGCCGGATCCTGATAATTATCGGCATCGAAGCGGTTATAAATAATCTGCAGCTGTGGCTCGATAATCAACTCGAGTGCCGAAAAAGGCTGTAGGGCATAGCCAGTTTCCAGCGAAGCGCTAAAGCCGGTGCTGTCATAATTCTGTTTGCCCTGCGCATAGGTCACGCTGTTGTTAAACCAGGCATATTGCAGCCAGGAATCCACATACGCCCCAGAATGCTTTTTCTTATCCTGATACCAGGTGCTGTAAGCGCCGATAGAATAGCCGTCGACTTTACCTTCGGATGAGAGTGTGGCGCTGTTAGCACTGCTCTTGGCGTGGCCGTAGCCGGTCATCAGGCCTGCCGTCCACTCTTCTTTGTTGTTATCCAAGGCGAGCAAATCCCCGCCAAGCATAAAGACCTGACGATCCATATCGACGGGCAAACCATTATCGCCCGCGCTCAGATCCTTGCTGTGATAACCCGAAGCGCGCATCCAGAATTGACTGTCTCCTGGCGCGGTCTTTCTTTGGTGTAGGGTATGAGAAAATAACGTTGATGCGGCAACCTGATTACCCAGATAAACCCCGGCATCGGGCCGAGAACTATAATCGATGAGGGTATCCGTGCTCGCTATGGCCGGAGAGGTGGTGAGATAAATCCCGACCACAATAAGTGTTTTCCTGTTTATTGCCACAATCCCAACTCCCTATGGAAATTTGCCGCAATAGTACCCAGATGAAACGATAATGTCATGAGAAAACAGGCGGGCTTTAGAGTGATCGTGAGTGATATCGCTCGACCTATTTATTTGGTGGATGTATCAGGCTCTATATATTACCTAAACTATAGGTTGCTTAATAAAAGGAGAATGAATGTTCATCCTGGGAAATCACCCAGGATGACAAAAATAGATAGCAAGGCAGCGGCGTAAAGGTTAAACCAACTGGACATCCACCCCTTGTAGGCGCAGTTGCTCGACTATCGCCGGATCGGCATCGCGCCCGGTAATCACGATATCGATCTGCTCGGTGCGGCTGAACAGCATACCGGCCCGTTGGCCGACCTTACTGCTGTCCACCAACACCACCAGCTTACCGACGTAGTTGAGCATCTTCTGCTCTGCCATGGCGGTGAGCATGTCGGTTTTATATAGCCCGTCGCTGGTGAGGCCGATCCCGCTGGTGAACATCCAGTGCCCGGCATACAGGGTGGCATCGCCGTCCTGGGGAGCCAGGGTGATCGACTGACTTTTATTGTACTGACCACCCATGATCACCACGCTTTCGTGCTCACGTTCGATCAGGTAGTTGGCCAGCGGCAGGTAGTTGGTGATCACCTGCACCTCTTTACCGCACATCTCACGCCCCAGCAGAAAGGCGGTGGAACCGCAGTTGATGACTACACTCTCACCTGCCTGGCAAAGCTGAGCGGCCGCTTTGGCGATACGCATCTTCTCATCCAGATGCTGAGTTTGATGGATATTGAGCGGTGTCCAGGTGGGGCGAGGGGTGCTGGTGGCTTCGGCACCGTTACGCACCTTACGCAGCTTACCGGTCTCATTGAGTTTATTGATGTCGCGGCGCGCGGTTGCCGGTGAGATCTCGAAGGCGCTAATCACATCGGCCACGGAAATTTGCCCCTTACGCTGTAAGAGATCGAGAATGGCATTATGGCGCTGGGATTCGGTCATTCGGGCTCCGTCTGGAAATGAGAACGTTCCCCCGTCTTCAGGGGATATGCCGTGATTATATGCGCACCTGCTGATGATTTGAATCATCCGTGTGCAGAAGTGCGCATAAAGCTGCAGCGGCGTCACGTTCTCACGCTTGACCGTTACAGGAAGGATTTAAATGGCAAATCCGGTTCAAGGGTAAAGCAATCATCAAAGCCGCGTGGATAGTGGTATTCAAAGTTGTCTTTGTCCAACGGCCAGGTGAATTTTCCCCCCACCTGCCAGATAAACGGCTTAAAGCCATATTTCAGCCGGTCCTTTTTCATTTCCCACAGTACGCGGATTTCCTGCGGATCGGCCTGAAAGTTCGACCAGATATCATGATGGAACGGGATCACTACCTTGGCGTTCAGCGATTCCGCCATGCGCAGAATGTCGGCGCTGGTCATTTTATCGGTTATGCCGCGTGGGTTTTCGCCATAGGAGCCAAGCGCCACGTCGATCTGGTGATCGTTGCCGTGCTTGGCGTAATAGTTGGAGTAGTGGGAGTCCCCGCTGTGGTAAAGATTGCCCCCAGGAGTCTTGAACAGGTAGTTGACCGCCCGCTGATCCATGCCATCTGGCAGCATGCCCGCCGCTTTTTGCTCCACCGGCAAGGTGATCAGCGCCGTACGATCGAAGGCATCCAACGCGCAGATCTCCACGTCTTTGATTTTGATGACATCGCCAGGCTTCACTACGATGCAGCGCTCCGCCGGTACGCCCCAGCCAAGCCAGATATCCACGCAGCTCTGCGGCCCGATAAAGGGCACGTTGGCGGCACAGTTTTGCATCACCGCGGCGGCGACGTTGACGTCGATATGGTCGTTATGATCGTGAGTGGCCAGTACGGCATCAATCTGCCTGATGGCAAAGGGATCGAGGACGAACGGCGTGGTGCGCAGATTGGGCTGCAGCTTCTTCACCCCGGCCATGCGTTGCATCTGGTGGCCGGTTTTCATCAGCGGATTAGCGTGGCTCTGCTTGCCGGTACCACACCAGAAATCGACGCAAAGATTAGCATTTTCCTCTGATTTCAACCAGATACCAGTACATCCCAGCCACCACATGGCGAAGGTGCCGGGGGCAACCTGCTCTTGCTCAATTTCTTCATTTAGCCAGGAGCCCCATTCCGGAAAGGTATTCAGGATCCAGGACTCGCGGGTGATGGTAGTGACTTTACTCATGATTCGTTCCTCATCATCAGGGCATTTTACATCAAATTGAATCACGAATTATCATTTTGTGATTCAATTTGATTTGTTTTGCTGAATCTAGCACCGTTTATTTATCCTGACAACCGCTGTTTAGCCGGTTTAAATCTGGCGTTTTACCTCGGTGATTCGGCTTTATGCACAACAGGTCATTCATTAACTTGTATTTAATTCAATGGGTAATGGAATTTACGTCAACCCGGCTCATTGAATGTACAAATTTTTACCCTATAACTTGCGAGGTTGTTCACAAATAATCATTTATGATCTTTTGGTGATTCGCTGTGATTGCTATGGTTAGCCTATCCCTGCGTTATAGTGACGCGTTGGCCTGGCGACCAGCGGCGTTCCCTACGGCGCATAAACGCTACATGGAGAGCCGTATGGAAACCCTCTACACCATCTTCACCGTGTTTTTTAATCAGGTAATGACCAATGCTCCGTTGTTACTGGGGCTGGTCACGCTGCTGGGCTATCTGCTATTGCGCAAAAGCGCGGCGGTGATCATCAAAGGCACCATCAAAACCATCATCGGCTTTATGCTGTTGCAGGCCGGTTCCGGCATCCTGACCGGTACCTTCAAACCGGTGGTGGCCAAGCTTTCCGAGGTTTATGGCATCAACGGTGCCATCTCAGACACCTACGCCTCGATGATGGCGACCATTGAACGGATGGGGGATGCCTATAGCTGGGTGGGTTATGCGGTGCTGCTGGCACTGGCGCTGAATATTGTCTATGTCTTGCTGCGGCGCATCACCGGCATCCGCACCATCATGCTGACGGGCCATATCATGTTTCAGCAGGTGGGGCTGATCGCGGTGTTCTTCTACATCTCCGGTTACGACATGTGGACCACCATACTGTGTAGCGCCCTGATCGCCTCGCTGTATTGGGGGATCACCTCCAACATGATGTTCAAGCCCACCCAATCGGTGACGGAAAACAGCGGTTTTTCCATTGGCCACCAACAGCAGTTTGCCTCCTGGGTAGCCTATAAGGTGGCGCCTTATCTTGGTAAAAAAGAGGACAGCGTGGAAGACCTCAAGCTGCCCGGCTGGCTGAATATCTTCCATGACAATATCGTTTCCACCGCCATCGTGATGACGGTGTTCTTTGGCATCATTCTCTGTTCCTTCGGGCTCAATACTCTGCAGCAGATGGCGGGTAAAACCCATTGGACGATCTACATCCTGCAAACCGGCCTGATGTTTGCCGTCGCTATCTTCATCATCGTGCAGGGCGTGCGGATGTTCGTTGCCGAACTGACCGAAGCCTTCAACGGCATCTCCCAACGCCTGATCCCTGGGGCGGTGCTAGCCATCGATTGCGCCGCCATTTACAGCTTTGCGCCCAATGCGGTGGTGTGGGGCTTTATGTGGGGTACCGTAGGGCAACTGATCGCGGTGGGCGTACTGCTGGCGCTTGGTTCCTCCATCATGATCATCCCTGGTTTTATCCCGATGTTTTTCTCCAACGCCACCATCGGCGTGTTTGCCAACCATTTTGGCGGCTGGCGTGCGGCGATGAAGATTTGCCTGGTGATGGGGATGATCGAAATCTTTGGCTGCGTATGGGCCATCAAACTGACCGGGCTAAGCGCCTGGATGGGGATGGCGGACTGGTCAATCCTGGCACCGCCGCTGATGCAGGGCCTGAGCTTCGGCCTGTGGTTTATGGGCGTGGTGGTAGTTATCGCGCTGTTGTACATGTTCTTCGCCGGGCGCACGTTGCGCGCGGAAGAGGATGCGGAAAAACAACTTACTGAATCGGCTTCAAACTAACTGGAGAGCACAACATGACGGTACGAATTCTGGCGGTATGCGGTTGTGGGCAGGGTAGTTCCATGATCATGAAAATGAAAGTCGACCAGTTCCTCACCCAACAAGGCGTAGACCACACGGTCAACAGCTGCGCGGTGGGGGAATACAAATCCGAACTGAGCGGCGCCGACATCATTATTGCCTCCACCCACGTGGCTGACGAAATCATCGTCAGTGGCAACAAGTATGTGGTGGGGGTGCGCAATATGCTGTCTGCCGCCGATTTCGGCCCCAAGCTGATGGACGTGATCGGCACTCATTTCCCCAAAGACATCAAGTGAGGCAACGGCAATGAAGCTGAGTGATTCGCTGGCGCACAATAAGTCGATTTTGTTGCAGGCCGAGGCACAAGACTGGCAGCAGGCGGTGAAAATCGGCGTCGATCTGTTGGTGGAGGCCGGTGTGGTAGAACCTCGCTATTTCAATGCCATTCTGGCCGGTGTTGAGCAGTTTGGCCCGTACTTTGTCTTGGCCCCGGGGCTGGCAATGCCCCACGGCAGGCCGGAGGAGGGGGTGTTAAAAACCGGTTTTGCGCTGGTCACGCTGAAAACGCCGGTTCGTTTTGGCGATGAGGACAACGACCCGATCGATATCCTGATCACCATGGCGGCGGTGGATGCCAAAACGCATCAGGAGGTCGGCATCCTGCAGGTGGTTAACCTGTTCGAGGATGAGGCCAACTTCGATCGCTTGCGAGCCTGCCGTACACCACAGCAGGTACTGGATCTGATAAACCTGACTTCTGCCGCTGCGGCAGCCCACTAAGGAGAGCAAGCAAGATGGCAAATACTTTACCAATGTTGCAGGTTGCGCTGGATAACCAGTCAATGGATGACGCTTATCGCACCACGCGTCTGATCGCCAATGAGGTTGATATTATTGAGGTTGGCACCATTCTGTGCGTGGCCGAAGGGGTACGTGCGGTGCGCGATCTGAAAGCGCTTTACCCAGACCGAATCGTGCTGGCGGATGCCAAAATCGCCGACGCTGGTAAAATCCTCTCGCGCATGTGCTTTGAGGCTAATGCGGACTGGGTCACGGTGATCTGCTGCGCTGATATCAACACCACCAAAGGGGCGCTGGCGGTAGCCAAAGAGTTTAACGGTGATGTGCAGATCGAGTTGACCGGTTTCTGGACCTGGGAGCAGGCACAGGAGTGGCGTGACGCAGGGATCCAGCAAGTGGTTTACCATCGCAGCCGCGATGCGCAGGCCGCCGGAGTGGCATGGAGCGATGCGGATATCACCGCTATCAAACGTCTTACCAGCATGGGCTTCAAGGTGACCGTGACCGGCGGTTTGGCCTTGGAAGATCTGCCGCTGTTCAAGGGCATTCCTATTCACGTGTTTATTGCTGGCCGCAGCATTCGCGATGCCGCTGATCCCGTGGCCGCCGCTCGCGAGTTCAAACGTACTATCGCCCAACTGTGGGGATGATGCTTGCCCCTCACCCCAACCCTCTCCCACAGGGAGAGGGCGCTGGTACGGAGCTGTGTTTAGGTACAAGAGTCATTCTGTTGCATGGTATAGGCAGGGTAAAGTAGTCAATTTGTGGCAAGTACGACGCCTTGCGAATTTATGGTTGAGCGCAGTTGTTAAAATGTGGCGCGTTCGGTCCCCCTCTTCCACAGGGAGAGGGAGCTGGTACGGAGCTGCGTTTAGGTACAAGAGTCATTCTGTTGCATGGAATAGGCAGGGTAAAGTAGTCAATTTGTGGCAAGTACGACGCCTTGCGAATTTATGGTTGAGCGCAGTTGTTAAAATGTGGCGCGTTCGGTCCCCTCTTCCACAGGGAGAGGGAGGTGGTGCGGGGCTTTGTTTAGGTACAAGAGTCATTCTGTTGCATGGTATAGGCAGGGTAAAGTAGTCAATTTGTGGCAAGTACGACGCCTTGCGAATTTATGGTTGAGCGCAGTTGTTAAAATGTGGCGCGTTCGGTCCCCTCTCCCTGTGGGAGAGGGTTAGGGTGAGGGGCGCTACACTTGGCTTAACCTATTGATCTGCTCTAAAACTACGCACCATAACCCATCATTTTCAGCAACTGCTGCGCCTGCTGCACCGCTTCCTGCCGATGTGCGACCCCCAGTTTCTGGTACAGATTACGGATATGGGTTTTGATGGTGGTGGCCGCCACGGCCAGTTCCCCGGCGATCTGATCGTTGCTGTAACCGGAGTAAATCAGGCCCAGCACCTGCCATTCACGCTGTGTCAGCGGGCTGGTGCGGATCAATTCTGGCACTTGTGGGTGAGTTAGCAGCTTATCGACGAAGTTCTCGTCAAAATGGGCGAACTTGTGCCGGTGGTGCTGGTTGATATCGCGCAGAATGCGCTGGGCGCGATGCTGTTCCATTTCCGGCAGCGTGTTGAGCTGGATCAGTTGACGCAGTTGCTGCGCCATGGCCTCTCCCTCGATCACAAAGTGGCTGATAAACCCGGTACGGTTGGCCAGCGAAAGTGATTCTATCAGCGCGCGCTGGGCATCCGCTTTGCGGTCCATCTGCCAGTAGAGTTGGTTGCTGAGCAGTAGGTTACGATTGAGATCGCTCACCAACCGCAGGCGGCGGGCATTTTCGTTCAGCTCGTCTAACACCACTTCAGCTTCTTCGTACTGTCCAAGCAGGATCTGCACGCGGGCGATATTACGCCATTGCCCCTGCATAAAGTGGTTGTTGGCCATCCCCGGTTTTTCGGTATGGCGCAGCCAATTGGCCGCTGCGGTGGTATCACCGGTCATCTGCCAGTGGATCACCCTTGGTTTATCGGCATTGGTCAGCCAGTCCCGGTGATACTGTGAGCCATGCAGCAGGACTTCGCTGCGCAGCAGATGAGCATTGGCATTATCCAGATCGCCACGCGCCAGCGAGCATTTCGCCAACATCGCCAGGCATTGCAACTGCTGCTGCGGCTGGTAGTTAGCCAACACCTTCAGCCCTTCACGTGCGGCTTCTTCGGCTTCGTCCAACCGTGACCATGACCAGAGCACCTGTGAGCGGATGCGCAGCAGGAATTCGTGCATCGGTAACTGCTCCAGATGCTGTTCACGCACCAGTTCGAAGGCCTTATCCTGCGTTTCATAGGCGGCTTGCAGGAACCCTTGCGCGATCAGAATTTCGCTCTGCTGCAACAGTGCCCACAGCGCATAGTGGTAAGCCTGATGGCGACGAGCCATCTGTTCGGTCTGCTGCATCATGGGCAGAGCCCGTGCCAGCTCTCCTTTGCAGTGGTGAACCTCACCGGTGACGGAGGTGGCCACGATGCGGCTGTAATAGCTGGATAGCGGCAGGAATTTCAGCGCCTCGGTGGCCAGGCGTTCGGCCTCTTCCGGTTTACCGGCGTTGATCGCCACCTGAGCACGCAGCGCGTCAAATTCAGCATGCAGAGTCTGGTCAATGACGATCTTTTGCTGGAGCATGGCCTGTTCGGCGCGTTCCAACTGGGTGTTCACTTCGCTGTAACGGTGCTGGCTTTGTGCCAGCCAGGCTTGCAGCAGGGCCAGTTTCGGGTTCTGGATCAGCCGTTCGTACGGCAGAGCATTCAGACACTCTTCCAGCAAGGCCAGTTCGCTGTGATGGAACAACGACCAGGCATGTTGCAACAGGATATCGCGCAGCATGCTGACATCGCTGGCCGCCAACGCATGGTGAATGGCTTCCGCCGGGTAACCGAGCGCCAACCAACCTTCCGCTGCCGCATGGTGCAGGCCTGGCAGTTCCAGCGCCAATTCCCACTGGCAACGCTGGCGCAGGAACGAGGCAAATAGCGGATGGAAACAGAACCATTCGCCGGTATCGTCCATGCGGTGAATAAACAGGCCTTGGCGTTCAAGCTCTTCCAGGCGCTGCTGGCCGTTGTCTTCCCCGGTCAGGCGAACGATCAACGCGTCGTTCATCGAACGTAGCACCGAGCAACGTAACAGAAATGCGCGGGCATCGGCATCGACGCGATCCAGCACCTCATCCACCAGATAATCGGACAGGTGGCTGGCGTTCAGCCCGGCCAGACGTTTGGCAGATTGCTGAGCGGAAGAGGTGGACTGACGGGCGGAGAGTGCGATCAGCTGCAAGGCGGTTGCCCAGCCTTCCACTTCGTCACACAGACGGCTGCTGTCATTGTGCTCCAGTGGGGAGGTAAGGCGGCAGTCAAAGAACTGTTTCGCCTCCTGGTGATTAAAAGCCAACTGGCGCGTGCTCAGCTCTAACAGCTGGTCGCGTACGCGAAGATTGGCAATCCCCAGGGGAGGCAGGGTGCGGGAAAGGATCAGCAGCGTCAGATTTTCGGGCTGGTGGCGTAGGAAGAAGCGCATCGCCTCATGGATCTGGTCATTGGTGATCAGGTGGTAATCGTCGATCACCAGGTACAGCGGCAGGTGCCAGTCAGACAGCTCGATAAACAGCTGAGCAAATAGCGCCGAAAGATTAGCGTATTGGTGTTTTTGGCTTAATGCCTCGCTTTTCACGCAGTGGCCAGCGGTGGCCTGTTGCAGCGCAGCGATCAGATAGCTGGCGAAGCGCTCCGGCTGGTTGTCGCTCTCGTCCAGGGAGTACCATCCCAGATCCGATTTGCCCGCAGCCCATTGTGCCACCAGCGTGGTCTTACCGTAGCCTGCCGGGCAATTGACCAATGTCAGGCGATAGTTCGCCGCACCGGCCAGCTTCGCCAGCAGACGATCGCGTACCACGGTATTTTGCAGCCGTACCGGACGGCTCAGTTTTGATGGGATCAGCATAATATTCCAGGTGTAAAGTGCGGTTCCCGCCGCCGAAGGACTGCCCGAAGGAATTTATTTTACCGTGTTCCAGTCTCGGGACCGGGTTGAGTTAATTATTTTGTAGCTCGTAATTAATCCCCCTCTTTAACTTCGAACATCGTCAACGGTAATGCAACAAGCTTGCGCTTTGGCTTGAAGTTAAATTGCTATTGATCACACTTTTTTATGTTTGCCCCCGGTTCCGCTCTAACTGCGCTTTACATCGCGCCTGATTACCCTCAGAAATTACCCTGTTTTTCGGTTGTTAGTGGACAAGTACAAAACTTCATCAGCTATCATAACTGTGCTAACGTCCTGAGGTTTGCCGTCGATTTTATGCTCACCGGTGATATCGATGGGCTTTCTTACCGCACGCAAGGGGGCTTAAAAAGTGCCTGAGATCACAGTTTCAGCTACGCCCCAATCCTCCTCCCCAGCTAATCCCCAGGCGGGATGATGCCATTGCGGGTTCTCCCCGGCACGATAGTGAAAAAATTGGCCCATTTACTACCCAATGGAACTCAAGTTGCCGCTTGAAAGACGACGGGTACACCGGATAGAGAGTTTTACCTATGTCACAGCCTATGCTCAAAAAGGACGTTTTTCTGGCTGCACTGACTCGTCAGTGGCAGCGTTTTGGCCTCAGCTCCGCACAGCAGATGACTCAGCATCAATGGTGGGAGGCCGTAAGTGCCGCTCTCGCCGAACAGCTGGCCGCGCAGCCTGCGCCGCGTAAAAGCAGCAAGTCGTTGCGCCATGTAAACTACATCTCGATGGAATTCCTGATTGGCCGCCTGACTGCCAACAACCTGATCAACCTCGGCTGGTATGACACCGTTGAGGCGGCGTTGGCAGAGCAAGACGTCAAGTTGGCAGATTTGTTGGAGCAGGAAACCGATCCGGCGTTGGGTAACGGTGGGCTGGGGCGTTTAGCCGCTTGCTTCCTGGACTCGATGGCCACGGTGGAGCAACCGGCTACCGGCTATGGGCTGAACTATCAATACGGGCTGTTCCGTCAGTCGTTCAAAGAGGGCCATCAGCAAGAGGCACCGGATAACTGGCAGCGCGAGAGCTACCCGTGGTTCCGCCATAATGCTGCGTTGGCGGTGGATGTCGGGATTGGTGGCAAGATAGAGAAACTGGCCGATGGCCGCGAGCTGTGGCACCCGCAGTTTACCCTGCGTGGGGAAGCTTGGGATCTGCCGGTGTTGGGCTTCCGTAACGGGGTCACCCAGCCGCTGCGTCTGTGGCAGGCAACGCATAGTCATCCATTCGATCTGGGGGATTTCAACGACGGCAAATTCCTGCAGGCGGAAAAGCAGGGCGTAGAAGCCGCCAAGCTGACCAAGGTGCTCTATCCGAATGACAACCATCAGGCTGGCAAACGCCTGCGCCTGATGCAGCAGTATTTCCAGTGTGCTTGCTCGGTGGCCGATATTCTGCGTAAACACCATCTGGCCGGGCGCAAGATTGAAGAGTTGCCGAAGTACGAAGTGATCCAACTCAACGACACCCACCCAACCATCGCCATTCCAGAGCTGTTGCGTATTCTGCTCGATGAGCACCAACTGGATTGGGATGCAGCCTGGGCGATCACCAGCAAGACCTTTGCCTATACCAACCACACCCTGATGCCGGAAGCCTTGGAGTGCTGGGATGAGAAACTGGTGCGCAGCCTGCTGCCGCGCCACTTCTCTATCATCAAGCAGATCAACGCCAACTTTAAGCGGTTGGTAGACCAACACTGGCCGGGCGATGAGGCGGTGTGGGCCAAGCTGGCAGTGCACCACAACAAGCAGGTGCGCATGGCCAACCTGTGCGTGGTCAGCGGTTTTGCGGTGAACGGTGTGGCTCAGTTGCACTCGGATCTGGTAGTCAAAGATCTGTTCCCGGAATATCACCAACTGTGGCCGAACAAATTCCACAACGTCACCAACGGCATTACGCCGCGCCGCTGGCTCAAGCAGTGTAACCCGGCATTGTCAGGCCTGATCGATACCACCCTGAAAGTGGAGTGGGCCAACGATCTTGATGCGCTGAAGGGGTTGGAAAAATACGCCGAAGATGCCGCTTTCCGCGAGAAGTATCAGCAGATCAAGCGTGATAACAAGGTGATCCTGGCCAACTACGTGCACAGCGTAATGGGATTGACGCTCAATCCAGATGCGATCTTCGACGTGCAGATCAAACGCCTGCACGAGTACAAGCGCCAGCATCTGAATCTGCTGCACATTCTTTCGCTGTATCGCCAGTTGCGGGATAACCCGGATCTGGACATCGTGCCACGCGTATTCCTGTTTGGTGCCAAAGCTGCGCCAGGTTACTACCTGGCGAAGAACATCATCTATGCGATTAACCAGGCCGCAGAGAAGATCAATAACGATCCGATCGTCAAAGATCGCCTGAAAGTGGCCTTCATTCCTGATTATCGCGTTTCTGTCGCTGAACTGATGATCCCGGCGGCGGACATTTCCGAGCAGATCTCCACCGCCGGTAAAGAAGCGTCGGGTACCGGGAATATGAAGCTGGCGCTGAACGGCGCACTGACCGTGGGCACGCTGGACGGAGCTAACGTCGAGATCGCCGAGCAGGTCGGCGAGGACAACATCTTTATTTTCGGTAACACCGTGGAGCAGGTTAAAGCACTGTTGGCCAAGGGTTATGATCCGCTGAGCTATCGCAAGAAAGACAAGCACCTGAAAGCAATCCTGGACGAACTGGCCAGCGGCGCATTCAGTCATGGTGACAAGCACGCTTTCGATATGATGCTGCACAGCCTGTTGGAAGGCGGCGATCCGTATCTGGTGCTGGCGGACTTTGCTTCCTACTGCGAAGCTCAACGGCAGGTAGACAAACTGTACCGTGACCGCGACGAATGGACGCGCCGCACTATCCTTAACACCGCGCGCGTAGGCATGTTCAGCTCGGATCGTTCGATCCGTGACTATCAGCAACGCATTTGGCAAGCCAAGCGTTAAGGAGTGCGAATGAGTAAAGGTATCGATCAGGTAGCAGCCCAGGCTGGGATAGCTGCCGATTACATCAATGCCCATGGCCAACGGCAGGCAATTTCGCCGGAAACCAAACGCAAGCTGTTGGCGGCGATGAACCCCGCGTCGTTGCAGCCGTCAACGGCTCCCTTGCCGTTGGTTAAAGTCTTTTATCATGGCAACCCGGTGGCGCTGCCGCTGGGGGGGGAGGGCGAGTTTCAGTGGGTATTGTTGCGTGAGGACGGTAGCCAGCAAGAGGGCCGCGCCAGTGCGCATAAAACCCTAACCCTGCCGGGCAAGTTACCGCTGGGTTATCACCAGCTCACTTTGTCACAGGGGGAGCAGCAATGGGCCTGTCGGCTGATTGTCGCCCCCAAGCGTTGCTACGAGCCGGATGCATTGTTGACCGGCAAGAAGCTGTGGGGAGCCTGCGTACAGCTCTACACGCTGCGTTCCGAGCGTAACTGGGGTATTGGCGACTTTGGCGATTTACGGGCAATGGTCGGTGAGGTGGCTGAACGCGGCGGCGCCTTTATTGGGCTCAACCCGATCCACGCGCTCTATCCGGCCAGCCCGGAAAGCGCCAGCCCTTATAGCCCGTCTTCGCGCCGCTGGTTGAACGTGGTGTATATCGACGTCAACGTGGTGGAGGATTTCCAGCTCAGCCAGGCCGCGCAAAAATGGTGGCAGAAGGCTGCGACGCAGAAGCTGTTGGCCAAAGCGCGTAGTAGTGAGCTGGTGGACTACAGCACGGTAACGCAGTTGAAGCTGGCGGCGTTGAAGCTGGCTTTCCCGCACTTCCAGGCCCGCAAGCCGCAGGATGCGCTGAAGCAGGAATTTGAACGCTTCGTCGGCGAAGGGGGCAGTAGCCTGTATCAACAGGCAACGTTCGACGCGTTACATGCCCATCTCAGTGCCAAAGACAGCACTATGTGGGGATGGCCAGCCTGGCCGGAGGAGTATCGACAGGGCAACAGCCCGGCAGTGGAAACCTTCTGTAAGCAGTATGAGGATGAGGTTACCTTCTACCTGTGGCTGCAATGGTTGGCGGCCAGCCAGTTTGCCGAGTGCTTTGGCCAAAGCCAGCAGTGCCAGATGCCGATTGGCCTGTACCGCGATCTGGCGGTCGGGGTGGCAGAGGGCGGGGCGGAAACCTGGTGTGAACGCGAGCTGTATTGCATGCAAGCCTCGGTGGGTGCTCCGCCGGATATTCTTGGTCCGCTGGGGCAAAACTGGGGCCTGCCGCCGATGGATCCACATGTGATGGTCGCGCGGGGTTATCAGCCGTTTATCGATTTGCTACGCGCCAACATGACCAGCTGTGGCGCCTTGCGTATCGATCACGTGATGGCGATGCTGCGTTTATGGTGGATCCCTTATGGTGAAACGGCCGATCACGGCGCCTATGTGAAATACCCGGTTGACGATCTGCTGGCGCTGTTGGCCTTGGAGAGTCAGCGCCATCGTTGCATGGTGATTGGGGAGGATTTAGGGACCGTGCCGGTGGAGATCGTCGGCAAACTGCGTGATAGCGGCGTCTATTCCTACAAGGTACTGTACTTCGAGCACGATGCGGAGAAGCAGTTCCGTGCGCCGCAGTCTTATCCGGTGCAGGCAATGGCGACTATTACCACCCACGATCTGCCAACGCTGCGTGGCTATTGGCAAAGCGGAGACCTGACGCTCGGCAAGCGACTGGGGTTATACCCGGATGCGGAAGTGCTCAAGGAGCTGTTTGCCGATCGTGAACGGGCCAAACAGGGGCTACTGGACGGGCTGCATCGCTACGGCTGCGTACCGCAAAAGGTCGGCAAGAAAGCGTCATTGTTGAGCATGAGTCCGTTGCTGAACCGGGGTCTGCAACGCTATGTGGCAGACAGTGCCAGCGCGTTACTGGGTCTGCAACCGGAAGACTGGTTGGATATGGCGGAACCGGTGAATATTCCAGGCACCAGCGATCAGTACCCGAACTGGCGGCGTAAGCTGAGCCATACCCTGGAAGCGATGTTTGACGATGTTGAGGTCAACCGTTTATTGAAGGATTTGGATAAGCGACGCAGAAAGGTTTCGGTAGGCTAAATGCATCGGGGGCGGATTAACCGACCCCGATGGCGATAGGCAGGGCGCAGAACGGAATTGCGCCCTGATATTTATCAGTAGTAGGAGTGTTCGCCGCGCTGGTGCTCGGTGAGATCGCGCACGCCTTTCAGTTCCGGGAACTTTTGCAGCAGCTCTTTCTCGATCCCTTCTTTCAGAGTGACGTCGACCATTGAACAACCGTTGCAACCGCCGCCGAACTGCAAGATGGCCAGCGCGTCGTCGGTGATTTCCATCAGCGTCACGCGGCCACCGTGGCCAGCCAGCTGCGGGTTGATCTGCGATTGCAGCACGTATTCTACGCGCTCCATCAGTGGCGCATCGTCGTCCACTTTGCGCATTTTAGCGTTCGGCGCTTTCAGCGTCAGCTGTGAGCCGAGCTGATCGGTGACGAAGTCGATTTCGGCGTCGTCCAGATAAGGCGCGCTCAGCTCATCGACGTAAGCGGACAGCTTCTCGAACTTGAGTTCGGTATCTGTCGCTTCCACCGCGTCTGGCGGGCAATAAGAGACACCGCATTCGGCCGTCGGCGTACCCGGATTGATCACGAATACGCGGATTTGGGTGCCTTCTTCTTGGCTTGCCAACAGCTTGGCAAAGTGTTCCTGTGCAGCATCTGTTATACGGATCATAGCATTAGCTCAATAGTTGACTTCTATAGTAGGTTATAATACGCCCATTGCCGTGGTACTACAACGTGCGGCAAACGCACCAAATCTGCAACGATGCGACGCCTTGCTTCTGTAATAGTGTAGCGATTTCTGCCATGGTGCTGCCAGTAGTAACCACATCATCCAGCAGTGCCACATGCATCCCTGCCAGGTTATCATCACAACGGAAAGCACCACGCAGATTACGCCGCCGCAGACGCGCTATCAATTGCTGTTGTGGCGCGGTTGCCCTGATGCGGCGCAATGCTGCAGGGCGATATTCGCAGCCCAACCAGCGGGCTAGTGGCTGGGCTAGCAGATCGCTTTGGTTATAGCCACGCCGCCAACAGCGTTTATCCTGCAAGGGTACCGCTAAAATCACCTCCGGTCTGTTCAGATGTTGCTCTCGGTGCGCTTGCAGCCAATGCAGCAGGATCAAACGAGCCAGAGTGGGAGCCAGTGCGGGTGTCTGCTGGAATTTGAAATTTTTCACCAGGGTGCTGATGGGCGGGCGATAATCCGAAACAAAGACCAAGGCTTGCCAAGGGGGCGCCTTTTGCAGACATCGCCCGCAAGGCTGATGGGGATCGCCACTGGGCAAGCCGCAAACTGGGCAGCAACAAGGTTTGGTGGGCAACGTACGCAGGCAGTAGCTGCAGATGCCCTGTTGCATCAGCCGTAATGGTTGCCGGCATAGCCAACAGCGGCTGTGGATTGGTAGCATAGTCACCTCCCCCTTTTTAATACTCAATGAATTTCGAGTTGTGTAAAACGCAACCGCTTGAAAGGCGATGAGCCAGGACAATAACTGATGACAGAGCTGTATTGGCAAACCTTGGGTGAAGGCGATCGCGATCTTGTGTTGCTGCACGGATGGGGACTGAATGCCGAAGTCTGGGGTTGCACGTTGGAGCGATTGGCTCCGCATTTTCGCCTACACCTGGTGGACTTGCCTGGCTATGGCCGCAGCCAGGGCTATGGGGCCGTCTCATTAACGGAGATGGCGGAGATACTGCTGGCCGCCGCGCCCAAGCAGGCTTATTGGCTGGGGTGGTCACTTGGCGGGCTGGTAGCCGGGCAAATTGCCCTTATGCAGCCTGAGCGGGTAACCGGACTGATCACCGTGGCTTCTTCGCCTTGCTTTACGGCACACGATCCGTGGCCTGGGATCCGTCCAGAGGTGCTCAGTGGCTTTCAGCAGCAGCTCAGCCATGATTTCCAGCGCACCGTGGAGCGCTTCCTGGCGTTGCAAACGTTGGGCACGGAAAGCGCTCGCCAAGATGCGCGCCAGTTGAAAACCGTGGTGCTCAACCAGCCGATGCCGGGCGTTGAGGTGCTTAACGGGGGCCTGGAGATGCTACGTACGGTGGATCAACGCCAATCAATGGCGGCACTGACGATGCCGGTACTGCGTATTTATGGCTACCTTGACGGGCTGGTGCCACGCAAAGTGGCTAGCCTGCTGGACGAATTGTGGCCGAATTCCACCTCGGAGGTGATCGCCAAAGCGTCCCATGCGCCGTTTATCTCTCACCCAGAAGCATTCGCTAACATTATTAATCAATTTGTTGTAACCGAGTAATGGCGCGGTCTGGCGGCGATATCTCATTGATTACAGATTATAAAAGCACAAAACGGCGGTAAATTATTAACCAATAAGTGGATAAAAACTAAACCTGTTCGATACTTGAAGGGGTAAATGCGTGGCTACAAGGTGAATATGGGCTTATCAATTTTCACCTTGGCGATTTGTTTCTGGGCAGAGAGAGCTTCGCCAGGGAAAGCAACGAAGCTGTTAGACGTCGCAGTAGCCAAGCTCGATGACGCATTTCTTGTTAGTCGCTTTCATAAAAACTAGTTTATCCATTGAGAGGTATTATCATGAAATCATTGAAGATGATCGTTGCGGCGTTGATTGTAGGTTCAGTGTCTTTCGGTTCGATGGCTGCAACTTTGCTGACCAAGGAAGACCTGGCTAAGGATCCGAGCAAGTACGAGAAAATTGGTACTGTGACGTCGACCGCTCAGGCGACAGACCCAATGGACTTGAAAGAAGAGCTGTCCAAGCTGGCCGATGAGAAAGGGGGCCAATACTATGTCGTGCTGGCGGCTCGCGAACACGGTAAGTTCAGCGCAGTAGCTGAAGTGTATAAAGACAAGAAATAATCCTCAAACGAGGGGCGCAGGTAACTATCGCGCCCCTGTATTCACTCCTTCAAACGATAAATCACCGTTTGACAAGCCAACCCTTCCGGACAACTTTTGCAGCCGCCACTCAGGCATTCGCTGCTATCGAGTTCAATACGTTCAACTTTCCCCATTGCGGTCAAACGTTGCAGCATTGCCTCAACCAATGGCAAGGGCGTTGCCAGTTGCTGACTCAGCTGTTGCGCCTGAGCGCTGCCCCGTAGGGCAAGCGCATCACGGATTTGCAGCAGGCTCGCCATCAGTGGCAGTCACCCGAACTTTGACAACAGGACGCCGAGGTGGCGCTACGCAAACGGATCGTTACGCGGCTACGTGCCTTGCGCAAGCCCAAGAGCACCAGCGCATTGAACAGTAGCACGATCAGGATCGCCGTCGCGCTGTATTGTGGATGTTGGCTGAAGGTCGCTGCCTGATAGAACAGCGTTGCCAGCGAATAGGCCACGTTCAGCCCCCACAGGATGGAGAAGGTCATCCAACCCCGGCTGGATTCACGTGCAATGGCTCCCATCACTGAGACGCAGGGAACGTACAGCAACACGAAAATCAGATAGCTGTAGGCAGAGATTGAGGTGCCAAATTTGCTACTCATGACGCCCATTGAGCCCACGCCCATCTCACCATCGCCCTTGCTGGCTTCGATAGGGTTGGAGAGTACGCTCAGGCTGAAGGTGTGCTTCAGACCCTGCCAGGTTTCATTGACGGCGGCACCGAGCTCATCAAGCAGATTGAAGTTGGCGGCATCAAAGTGCTCATTGGTGATGTTCTCTGCGGTGTACAGCGTGTTGAGCGTCCCGACCACCACTTCTTTGGCCATCGCCCCTGTCACCAGCCCGACGGTCGCCTGCCAGTTATCACTGTGTACGCCCATAGGTTGCAACAGCGGGGTCAACACCTTGGAGACTGAGGCCAGCGCTGAATCATTGATGCTGTCTACCGGCTGGCCGCTGAACGAGAAGCTGTTCAAGCCGCCAATAAAGATGCTGGCAATGACGATCACTTTCCCGGCGCGCAGCACGAAGCCTTTCAGGCGCTGCCAGGTTTGCAGTAGCAGGCTTTTCAGATGTGGCACGTGATAAACCGGCAGCTCCATCACGAACGGCGATGCTTCGCCGCGCATAATGGTGTATTTCAGCACCAGGCCGGTGAGGATAGCCACCACGATGCCTAGCATATACAGTGAGAACACCACGCCCGCGCCATCCTTGCCGAAGAAGGCCGCGGCGAATACGGCAAAAATTGCCAAACGTGCGCCGCAGGACATAAAAGGGGCCATCATGATGGTGATCAGGCGTTCGCGTGGGGCATCCAAGGTGCGTGCGCCCATAATGGACGGCACATTACAGCCAAAGCCGACGATCAGCGGCACAAAGGATTTACCCGGCAAGCCGAGCGCCTGCATCAGGCGGTCCATCACAAAAGCCGCTCGTGCCATATAGCCGGAGTCTTCCAGGAATGACAGAAACAGATACATCATGCCGATCTGGGGAACCAGCGGCAGCACGGTATTGATACCGCCGCCCACGCCCTGCGCCAGAAAAACGGTCAGCCACTGCGGAAAATGCAGGGTATAACCGACCCACTGGATGCCCTGAATAAAGATGGCCGCCGAACCGAGATCGAAGATCGGTTGCAGTGCGCCGCCGATGTTGATCGCCAATACGAACATGATGTACATCACCAGCAGGAAGATGGGCACCCCCAGCCAGCGGTTGAGGATCACCCGATCCAGCACTTCCGTCAGGCGGTTTGGCAACGCCAGCTTGGAGTTACTGGCCGCATCGCAGATAGTGGCGATCGACTGGTAGCGGGCATCAGCAATCACCAGCGCGGGATCTTCCTGCTGCTGTTGTTGCAACGCTAACCTGGAATGTGCCAGCAGCTCGGTGGCTTTCCCGGCTAACTGATGGCTATAGATGTCGCCCTCCAGCATTTGCAGGGCCAACCAGCGCCGCTGTTCGGTGGGCAACTGTTGAGGCATGGCCTCTGTCAGCGTAGCGATTTCGTCCAGCAGCAACGGCGGATAGGTCACCAGCGCTTTTAACTGGTTGAAACGGTGATTGTCGATGGTCTGTTTCAGCAGCCCAATGCCGTCGGCCTTGGTAGAAACCATGGATACCACCGGGCAGCCAAGGCGCTCGGCCAAGGCGACGACATCGATCTCAATATTCTGGCTTTTGGCAATATCCTGCATGTTCAACGCCACGATGCACGGAATACCCAGCTCCAGCAGTTGCAGCGTCAGGTAGAGGTTGCGCTCCAGGTTGGAGGCATCGACCACGTTGATCAGCATATCCGCATCGCCGCCCAGGATGTAGTGACAGGCGATCTGCTCATCCAGCGAGGTTTGTTCGGAGATGGTGGTGAGCGAGTAGGTGCCTGGTAAATCCACCAGCGTGACCTGCGACTGCGGCGTCGTAAACTGGCCCTCTTTACGTTCAACCGTCACCCCAGCCCAGTTACCGACCCGCTGGCGTGCTCCGGTGAGCTGGTTGAACAGCGTCGTCTTGCCCGAGTTCGGGTTACCGATTAAGCCAATAGTGATTTTTTTCATAAACCAACGTGATATCAGTGAATTAAGTATCGGCCGTGTTTGCACACGGCAACTGCCTGAGGCGGGGACAGCGCGTTACGCTTGGCTATCTAGCAGGATCAGGTCTAAATCTTTTTTCCGCAGTACCAGGCTAACGCGGCGAGTCTTTATTTCTATTGGATCGCCAAACGGTGCCACGCGTACCACGTCAAACTGCGAGCCGGGCAGCATGCCAAGCGACAGTAATTTTTGGCGGTAGGCCGGGCTGATCTCGTTGGAGAAGCCGGTGATTTTATAGGTATGTTTAGGAAGCAGCTGCATATCGCCTTCTCAATGAGTTGGGAATTCCTACGGGAATGCCACCTTCAGAACATTTGCTGCCCAGACTACCTGTGAAAAGGTGTATGGGGCCAGGAGCGCCGAGCCAAAAACAGAGCACTGAATACACAGAATCATAGTGATAACAATTATCGTATTCAATACGGAATGTATGGGCAATTGTAAATGCTGTCATATCTGCAATGTACGCCTTGCCAGCCCTAGTTTTAGCACTAAGCCCAACGTACTGCAAATGAGCGCAAAAGGTTAATTAAGTTGCAAATTTGTGCATTTTCTTGCGGTAATGAAACAGTTGTAGCCCTTTTGGTGCGGCTGAAAGTTTCATGGGGCAGATCTGGCAACATCGCTTGCTGTAAATGAGAGGGGTAAGTATTTGTGTTTACGGCACAATCGACGGTCTGAAACGGCGGTGTTAATGAGGGTGTTAACAGCGGGGTATTTTTACCGGAGTGGGAGATGAAGGCGATGACGCGAAACAGGACGACAAAAAAATCGCCATTTTATTGCGGCAGGTCAAAATTGTCGGGGTGGCGCTAGAAGGACAACTGGCAAAAATGCCTTCATTTCTGCCATCACTCACCAATAAACGTCACTGGCACAGCCGTCGTCAACCAGACCCCATTATCAGCCTGATAAAATTTAAAGCCATTTTGGTACATTGCCAGGGCATCAATGGTTAACACAACAGGCTTGCCATGCCGTTGGCCAACGGCGGTCGCTGTAGTGATATCAGCGGATAGATGCACATACTGACGGGAGCCAGCGAGCAATCCGTCTTGATGAATTGAAGCGATAAAACGTGTTGCCGTGCCATGGTAAAGGTACTGTGGCGGGGTCTGTTCCTCATAGCGGATATCAACCTGTTTTGAGGAATGCCCCTGTACAGCGCGGATATAACCACCATCATCAGAAATAGAGAAGCGCTTCTTGTCACTGTTCTCTACAACCGATCTGATTAGAGGCCGATCAAGTATCCTACCCTTTTTAGCTGCACAGGCGATAAGCGAGTCTAGATTCGCCCATCCTTCACTGTTTAGCGTTAAACCGATAGATTCTGGTTGGTGGCGTAATACATAGCTTAAAAACTTGCTTACGTCTTGATTTTGATAACTCATTTCACATTCCTTGTCGTTAGTATCCGTATATTACTGGGTAATCTATGGCTGGTGTAAATGAAGAGAGCAATTTTGCTGGTGCTATGTAAGGTGGGATGTCATCCCCGAGCTAGTGGATTGATGACTAACTTACCTACGAATCCCAGAAGTCCATAGTTGAATACATGTATCTCATCGACCGTAATAAATCCGCGCTGTCTCTTGATCGCAGAACCGATCAAGAGACAGCCGAAGGAGGGGATAAGGGTTTATCCCCTCAGCTCATTATTTCTTGCCAAATGCAGCGGCCAGCGCGTCACCCATAGCGCTATTACCTGCCGGAGTGCTGTTGCGTGGTTTAGGCTTATTAGCTGCAGGGCGTGAGTTTTTATCGCGAGCTGGAGCGCTATTATTGCCCCCGCCACGGCGTGGTGAACCTTCACCCGGTTGCTCATCAAGGCGCATGCTAAGCGCGATACGCTTACGCTGCAGATCCACCTCCATCACCTTCACCTTGACGATATCGCCGGCTTTCACCACGGTATGCGGATCTTCAACGAACTTGTCTGCCAATGACGAGATGTGCACCAGGCCGTCCTGATGGACGCCAATATCAACAAAGGCACCAAAGTTGGTGACGTTGGTGACCGAGCCTTCCAGGATCATGCCCACCTGCAGGTCGTTGAGGGTTTCCACCCCTTCGGCGAAGGTAGCCGTTTTGAATTCCGGGCGTGGGTCGCGGCCCGGCTTTTCCAGCTCTTTCAGGATGTCGGTGACCGTTGGTACGCCGAATTTCTCATCGGTAAAGTCGCTGGCTTTCAAGCTGCGTACCGCGCTCGGGTTGCCCATCAAATCTTGCAGAGCCTGGCGGGTTGCGGCCAGAATGCGTTCTACCACCGGGTAGGTTTCCGGGTGAACGGTTGACGCATCCAGCGGATTATCGCCGTGGTTGATGCGCAGGAAGCCCGCACACTGCTCGAAGGCTTTTGGCCCCAAACGGCTTACTTTCAGCAACTGTTCACGGTTGCTGAAGCGGCCATTCTCATCACGCCAGGTGACGATATTCTGCGCCATCATACGCGTCAGGCCAGCTACACGGGTCAAGAGCGGTACGGAGGCGGTGTTCAGGTCAACGCCAACGGCGTTCACACAGTCTTCCACCACCGAGTCCAGCTTCTTGGCTAACTGGCTTTGGCTGACGTCGTGCTGGTATTGGCCTACGCCGATAGATTTCGGATCGATCTTCACCAGCTCGGCCAGCGGATCCTGCAGACGGCGGGCGATGGAAACCGCACCGCGCAGCGAAACGTCGAGGTTTGGGAACTCCAACGCGGCCAGCTCGGAAGCGGAATACACCGAAGCTCCGGCCTCGCTGACGATCACTTTCTGGGCTTTTACTTCTGGGAACTGCTGTTGCAGCTCGGCAAAGAAACGCTCGGTCTCGCGGGACGCGGTACCGTTACCGATGGCAACCAGCTCAACCTTGTGTTTGATACATAGCGCGGCAACGACCGCAGCGGCTTTGGCTGCCTGCCCGGTGTGCGGATAGACGGTATCGGTGGCAACCAGCTTGCCGGTGGCATCCACCACCGCCACTTTAACGCCGGTGCGCAGGCCAGGATCCAGGCCCATGGTCGCGCGCATACCAGCCGGGGCGGCCATCAGCAGATCGTGCATGTTGCGGGCGAAAACGTTGATCGCTTCGTCTTCCGCGCGCTCACGCAGGGTGCTCATCAGCTCGGTTTCCAGATGCAGCAACACCTTGATGCGCCACGTCCAGTTAACCACGGATTTACGCCAGGCATCTGCCGGCGCATTGTTCAGGCGCAGGTTGAGATGGTTGGTGATAATCAGCTCGCCCTGGCTTTCACGCGGGGTTTCTTCAAACTGCGGATCGGCATTCAGCGCCAGTTGCAGCACGCCTTCATTGCGGCCACGGAACATTGCCAGTGCACGGTGCGAAGGCACTTGTGCAATCGGTTCGTGATGATCGAAGTAGTCGCGGAATTTCGCGCCTTCCTCTTCTTTACCTTCGACAACCTTGGACACCAGATGGGCGTTTTTCCACAGGTAGTCACGCACCTTGGCCAGCAGGGTCGCGTCTTCGGCAAAGCGTTCCATCAGGATGTAGCGTGCGCCGTCCAGCGCCGCTTTGACGTCTGCCACGCCCTTCTCGGCATCGACAAACCCTTCTGCCAGCTGTTCTGGCTGCTGTTGCGGATCTTGCCACAGGGAGTCTGCCAGCGGCTCCAGACCGGCTTCAATAGCGATCTGCCCACGGGTGCGGCGTTTCGGTTTGTAGGGCAGGTAAAGGTCTTCGAGTTCGGTTTTGCTTTGCGTGGCGTTGATTGCCCCCGCCAGCTGTTCGGTCAGTTTACCCTGATCTTCAATGGACTTGAGGATGGTTTGGCGGCGATCTTCCAGTTCACGCAGATAGCCCAGACGAGTCTCCAACTGACGCAGTTGGGTATCATCCAGGCCCCCGGTGACTTCCTTACGATAGCGTGCGATAAACGGCACGGTATTACCTTCATCCAGCAGACGGATGGCGGAGTCAACTTGCTCCGGGCGGGCCTGCAGTTCGGTTGCAATAATGCGGCTCAGTGGATCAGTCATAAGTCAGGTATCTGTTAGCAGCGATAATCGATAGGGGGATAGTTATACGTTTTGCAGGGGGAAAATGCCAGTCCAGAGGGCCGAGGTTTTGACGGGCGCAGCATGCAGCGCCCCTACGGTCTCAACTATTCTACGTCTTTGATATATTCGATCTCGTTGACCGTCCAGTAGGCAATCCCCGCCGGGGTCTCAACCGTGGCCGTATCCCCCACCTCTTTTTTCAGCAAGGCGCGGGCCATTGGTGAGTCGATGGAGATGTAGTCTTTACGGCCAAAGATTTCGTCGTAACCCACGATGCGAAAGCGTTTGGTATCGCCATCGTCATTCTCGATCTCTACCCAGGCCCCAAAGAACACTTTGCCCGCCTGCTGTGGCGAATAATCGACAATTTTCAGCTGCTCGAGGCACTTGGTGAGATAGCGCACCCGGCGATCGATCTCACGCAGCCGCTTTTTATTGTATTGGTAATCGGCGTTTTCACTTCGGTCGCCCAGGCTGGCGGCCCAGGTGACTTTCTTGGTCACTTCCGGGCGGTCTTCACGCCACAGAAAATCCAGTTCTTTTTTGAGCTTGTTGTAACCCTCACGGGTGATCAGCAATGTTTTCATTGTTATCCATCATCGAATCACAGGAGCAGTGGGCATTCTCGCATAAAGCAGCCACCATATCCGTTGGCGTTTTTTTTATAAACCTGAGGTACACTGCCAATTCGCCAGTCTTGCGGTTTTCTGCCAAGAGTGTACATCATACGCAGCGGGAAGTTTTTACCGATCATCGGCCCCGGCTTAAGTGAAAATTGTTGATATTTGGGCAAAAGAATAATCTTTGTAACAATTTCGTCTAGAATATATACCATTAAACGCTGTCAGTAATGATGGAGTTTTTGAACAATACGAGGCTGTTGCCAAATAGCCGCCAGCGGTGCCAATGCATAAGTGCGGGCCACAGTCTAGAATCAGGCAATACAGCCTTTGGGAGTCAGACAATGCAAGAGAATCACAAGATTCTGGTCGTCGATGATGACATGCGCCTGCGTGCGCTTTTAGAGCGTTACTTAACCGAACAGGGCTTCCAGGTTCGCAGCGTTGCCAACGCTGAGCAAATGGATCGTTTGCTGACGCGTGAGTCTTTCCATCTGATGGTATTAGACCTGATGTTGCCGGGTGAAGACGGGCTGTCCATTTGCCGTCGCCTGCGCAGCCAAAGCAACCCGATGCCGATCATTATGGTGACCGCCAAGGGTGAAGAAGTGGACCGTATTGTCGGGCTGGAAATCGGTGCCGATGACTATATCCCTAAGCCGTTCAACCCACGTGAACTGCTGGCTCGTATCCGTGCCGTGCTGCGCCGCCAGGCCAACGAACTGCCGGGTGCGCCTTCTCAAGAAGAGGCGGTGATCGCCTTTGGTAAATTCAAACTGAACCTCGGCACGCGCGAGATGTTCCGTGAAGATGAACCTATGCCATTAACCAGCGGTGAGTTCGCCGTGCTGAAAGCCCTGGTCAGCCACCCACGTGAACCATTGTCGCGCGATAAGCTGATGAACCTGGCCCGTGGCCGCGAATACAGCGCGATGGAGCGTTCCATCGACGTGCAAATCTCGCGCCTGCGCCGCATGGTTGAGGAAGATCCGGCACATCCACGTTATATCCAGACCGTTTGGGGTCTTGGCTACGTCTTCGTCCCGGACGGCAGTAAGGCATGAGGCGATTACGCTTTTCACCGCGTAGCTCGTTTGCCCGAACTTTGCTGTTGATCGTCACCTTGCTGTTCGTCAGCCTGGTGACGACCTATCTGGTGGTGCTTAACTTCGCCATCCTGCCCAGTCTGCAGCAGTTCAATAAGGTATTGGCGTACGAAGTTCGTATGCTGATGACCGATCGGCTGCAATTGGAGGACGGTACCTTGCTGGAGGTGCCGCCAGCGTTCCGCCGCGAGATCTATCGCGAGCTGGGCATTTCGCTTTATACCAACGCGGCTGCAGAAGAGAGCGGCCTGCGCTGGGCGCAACACTACCAATTCCTTAGCCAGCAGATGGCGCAGCAACTGGGTGGCCCGACCGACGTCCGCGTCGAGGTGAACAAAAACTCCCCGGTGGTCTGGCTGAAAACCTGGTTGCAGCCGGATATCTGGGTACGCGTTCCGCTCACCGAAATCCATCAAGGCGATTTCTCGCCGCTGTTCCGCTACACCTTGGCGATTATGTTGCTGGCGATAGGCGGCGCCTGGCTGTTTATTCGCATTCAGAACCGCCCTCTGGTGGAGCTTGAGCATGCTGCCTTGCAGGTAGGTAAAGGTATTATTCCGCCGCCGCTACGTGAGTATGGTGCCTCTGAGGTGCGCTCGGTAACCCGGGCCTTCAACCAGATGGCCTCTGGGGTGAAGTTGCTGGCCGACGATCGCACGCTGCTGATGGCGGGAGTCAGTCACGACTTGCGCACACCGTTGACGCGCATCCGTCTGGCGACGGAAATGATGAGCGAGCAAGACGGTTATCTGGCGGAGTCGATCAATAAAGATATCGAAGAATGTAACGCCATCATCGAGCAATTTATTGATTACCTGCGTACCGGCCAGGAGATGCAAACCGAAATTTGCGATTTGAACTCCATTCTGGGCGAAGTGGTGGCCACCGAAAGCGGCTACGAGCGGGTGATTGAAACCGATATTCTGCCGGGTGAGCTGATGGTGGACGTGCATCCGCTATCGATCAAACGTGCGGTGGTGAACATGGTGGTGAATGCGGCGCGCTATGGCAACGGCTGGATCAAGGTCAGCAGCGGGCACGAACTGCAGCGCGGCTGGTTCCAGGTGGAGGATGATGGCCCCGGTATCAAGCCGGAAGAGCTGAAGCACCTGTTCCAACCTTTTGTACGTGGCGACAGTGCGCGTAGCACCAGCGGCACCGGGTTGGGGCTGGCGATCGTGCAGCGCATCATTGACGCTCATGCTGGCGTGCTGGATATCGGCACCAGCGAGCGCGGTGGGCTGCGTATCCGAGCTTACCTCCCATTACCGATCGAGAAGAAAGAAACTGCCAGCGGGACTCCTCCAGCCAAAGAGAACGCCTGATATCCTGACTTGAGGCCACAGCACTGTGGCCTGTTTGTTAACGGGCGCTGCGTGCTGCGCCCCTGAACATCGTCCACAAGTGCAAGTCAGCCATGAAGGCAAACCCACCTCAAGTGCAAATCAGCCACAAATAGAAAAGGCGCGGAATTCCGCGCCTTTTCTTAGGTGGTTAATCAACGCTATTACAGTTTCGGACCCGAGCTGACCAGTGCAGCACCTGCCGGGGTATCGGTGTATTTGTCGAAGTTGGTGATAAAGCGGTTCGCCAGATCGTGCGCCTTCTCTTCCCACTGTTCTATGTTGGCATAGGTGGCACGTGGGTCGAGGATGGCTGGATCAACGCCTGGTAGGGCGGTTGGCATCGACAGATCGAAGATTGGCAGCGTGATGGTTTCTGCCTTATCGATTTCACCGTTGAGGATGGCGTCGATAATGCCGCGGGTGTCTTTGATCGAAATACGCTTACCGGTGCCGTTCCAGCCGGTATTCACCAGGTAAGCCTGGGCTCCGGCTGCCTGCATGCGCTTGACCAGCACTTCGGCATACTGGGTTGGGTGCAGTGACAGGAATGCCGCGCCAAAGCAGGCAGAGAAGGTTGGCGTTGGCTCGGTAACGCCACGCTCGGTACCGGCCAGCTTGGCGGTGAAACCGGACAGGAAGTGGTACTGGGTCTGGTTGGCCGTCAGGCGTGATACCGGCGGCAGTACGCCGAAGGCGTCCGCAGTCAGGAAGATCACCTTGGTAGCGTGGCCCGCTTTGGATACCGGCTTGACGATGTTGTGGATGTGATAGATCGGATAGGAAACACGGGTATTCTCGGTTTTCGATCCGTCGTTGAAGTCCACGGTACCGTCGGCCAATACGGTGACGTTTTCCAGCAGCGCATCACGCTTGATGGCGTGATAGATATCTGGCTCGGCTTCTTCCGACAGCTTGATGGTCTTGGCGTAGCAGCCGCCTTCGAAGTTGAAGACGCCATCGTCATCCCAGCCGTGTTCGTCATCGCCAATCAATTGGCGTTTCGGATCGGTGGACAGGGTGGTTTTACCGGTGCCAGACAGGCCGAAGAATACCGCCACGTCGCCTTTCTCGCCCACGTTGGCCGAGCAGTGCATGGAGGCAATGCCTTTAAGCGGCAGCAGGTAGTTCATGATGGAGAACATACCCTTTTTCATTTCGCCGCCGTACCAGGTGCCGCCGATCAGCTGCATACGCTCGGTCAGGTTGAATGCCACGAAGTTTTCCGAGTTCATTCCCTGCTGCTGCCAGTTCGGGTTGGTGCACTTGGCGCCGTTCATCACCACGAAATCAGGCTCAAAGCCCTGCAGTTCTTCATCGCTCGGGCGGATAAACATGTTTTTGACGAAATGCGCCTGCCAGGCCACTTCTGTGATAAAGCGGACTTTCAGGCGGGAGTCTGCGTTAGCACCGCAGAAGGTATCGACCACGAACAGGCGCTTGCCGGAAAGCTGCTCGGTGACCAGTTTTTTCAGGTCTGCCCAGACTTCAGGGCTGAGGGGTTTGTTATCGTTCTTGCCTTTACCTTGATCGGCCCACCAGACGGTGTCCCGGGTGATATCGTCACGAACGATGTACTTATCTTTTGGCGAACGGCCGGTGAAGATGCCAGTATCGACGGCAACGGCACCCAGATTGGTTACTACACCACGTTCAAACCCTTGCAGTGAAGGGTCTGTTTCTTCCTTAAACAGTAATTCATAACTCGGATTGTGAACGATTTCACCTACGTTATGAATTCCATAAGCGGCAAGATCCTGGTGGGTTATACCATTAACACGCATGTCACTACTCCTTGATCACAGAATTTCTGGCGACAATTGTAGGGATCCATGGCGATGTAACCGCGATAGGTATCAAATATTTAACGTATTAAACGTTTTTTAGTTACGTTATGAGATGTAGACCACGGAATAAAGCAAGCGTGCAAACGGCGGGGGCTGACGTGCGTCACAACTCGACGCACGTCACACCGCGGTTTTGCTTAATGCAGTTGGGTGCTGCTGTCGGCATTGCCGTTGTGAAGGGCTGCGATGTCTAACGCATCGAATACATAATGATTACCACAGTAATCACAGTGCATATCGATGTTGCCGTCCTGTTCCAGCATGTCGGCCACTTCTTCTGTTGGCAGCGTGATCAAGGCATCGGCACAGCGCTGGCGTGAACAGGTGCAGCGGAAGATCACGTCCTGGGGTTCGTACAGTGTGACCTCTTCCTGATGATAGAGGCGATACAGCACTTCGTTAGCTGGCAGGGTGAACAGCTCGTGATCCTTGATGGTGGCGGTCAGCTGTACCAGATGGTCGAAATCATCGGCATTGCCATCCTGCGCTGGCAGCACCTGCAACAGCATGCCAGCGGCCGCTGGTTTACCTTCGGCTTCGCCGGTGCGGATAAACAGGCGCGTTGGCAACTGTTCGGACTGGCGGAAATATCCTTCCAGACACTGGGCCAGCGTTTCGCCTTCCAGACCCACCACGCCCTGATAGCGTTCACCTTCAGACGGGCTGATGGTGATCACCATAATGCCGTTACCCAGCATCTGGTGCAGGGTGCTGTCGGTCACAATCTCGCCTTCGACGCGGGCTACACCACGCATTTCTTGGCGATTGTTGCCGTTGATCACCGCCAGTTTCAGCGGGCCGTCACCTTGCACCTGAACGGTAATGTCACCGTCGAACTTCAGCGTGGCGGTCAGCAGACTGGTGGCTACCAGCAACTCGCCCAGCAGTTTTTGTACCGGTGCCGGATAATCATGGTTGGTCAGGATGTGCTGATAGGTTTCGCTGACGGTAACCAGCTCACCGCGCACCGCGTAGTTTTCGAACAGGTAACGGTGCAATTGGTCATGGTTGGACATAGTTTTCTCTCAGTGAGGCGAGGGATTATTCCTGCTCGCCAAATTTAAATTTAATCAAATCGCGCCGCTCTTTCTTGTCCGGACGACGATCCGGATGCGGCATGGTCAGCGCATTCATCTTGCGTGCCAGCGCCACTTTTTCGCGATTGGCAATGCTGGCCTCGGTTTCCTGATACATCAGCTGCGCCTCATCGGCTCCACGCCGTTGGCTATTGATGGCCAGCACGATGACAGTGCGTTCGTCATTGCCCTGACGCAGCTTGATTTCGGCGTTGATTTCAACGGCTTTACTCGGCTTGCCTCGCTGCCCGTTGTAGTGCACCTTGCCGCCATCGATCATGTCGCGGGCCAGTGCGCGGGTTTTGTAAAATCGGGCGGCCCACAGCCATTTATCCAGGCGGACGGCCTCATCCGGTGTTGCTTTGGCTTTCATTGCTCCCTCCGTTCCAACGCCGGTATCAACTGGCGGTAGTCGCTCATCGACGGATAACGCTGGAAAGTTTTGCTCGCCATACTGGAATCCGGGTTTTGCACACCAAGACAGTAGCGGATACCAAACTTGCGGGCGGCATCCAGGATCGGTTCACCATCATCCACGAACAGCGTGCGCTGCGGGTCAAAGCCGGTTTGCTGCTGAACGGCCTGCCACAGACGCTGATCTTCCTTCGGATAACCAAATGTGTGGGTGGAAAGTAATAAATCAAGGTGTCGATCCAAACCGGTGTGCTCAACCTTCACCGCCAGACTGTGTGGATGCGCGTTGGTGAGCAGGATAGTGCGTTGCCCGGCATCGCGTAACGCCTGCAAAAACGGCTGGGTATCTTCACGCAGCCGAGCGCGGTTACCGACTTCGCTGGTCATTTGGTAGATATCCAGCCCAAGGCGTTCGCTCCAGTAATCAAAGCAATACCAGTTCATGGTGTGTTGCACGGCCAGGTATTCCTGGTGAATGATGTTGCTGGCGTCGTCGAAGGGAATGTCCCGTTGCTCACTCAACGCCTGCGGTACCAGCGTTAGCCAAAAATGGCTGTCGAATTCAAGATCCAGCAGGGTGCCGTCCATATCCAGCAGTACGGTATCAATATCGTGCCAGTCAAACTCAGGAACCATGTACCAACTCCATAGGCGGGATAGCGGTATCCCGCAGATGATAAAAAAACATACAGCCTAGTATAGGCGGATGGCAGGGCGGAGGCTACGCCATTGGGCGTATGGATATCGGGGTGAGCTGCGGGTTGAAGCAGTTGTCGTAATAGCGCTGGATATCGGCGAGGCGATGTTGGTTTTTGCGCCAGCGTTGTACCAGCCGCCAGGAGTTGTAACCCAGCACGACGACCAACACCAGCAACAGCAGGCTGGTGCCAAGATAGCGCCACAGGGTCACGATATCTGGTTCACTATGCAGGGCGATATGCCGAGTGCCGTTGGCATCGACAAAGATATTGGTGATCACCCCGTTTGCCCGGAACGGCGTATGTAGCAGCATGCTGCTAAGACGCTGTAGCTCTTTCCATTGGTCGAGTGAGTTGTATTCGTTCAGCGGTTGCGTGGGCAAGGGATAATCCACCAACTGCTTGCCTTCGTCACTGGTGATCAAGAAACCGCCCGGCGGTGGACTGTTGAGGGCCGCAGCGGCCTGACGGGTTTCCCGCACCACAAAGGCAGAGGTAGCCGCGTTGCTCAGGTTCTCCAGCGATTCAGCACTGACCGGCCGCAGCAGAACGTTGACGCCTTCCAGCGCCCCGGACTTGGCCCGTTTCACCAGATTGGCCCAGTTCTTGACGTTACCCAGATTGACCAATGCGTTCTTCAAACGCACACAGTCGGCCTCCGTGCCGCACAGATCCTGCGTTTTCAATACGATATCTGCAAAGTCATCCAGCAGGATCATGCCTGACTTTTCAATGGCACTGGCCAACTGCGGGTTCACTTTCTGCTCGGCACCGCTTGGGTGCAGTTGCCGGTTGATGGTGGCCATCAGCGCAGCCGCTTTATCGATCACTTCCGATTCGGGCTGTGGCAGCGGGGTAGCCGTATTCCAGTAGATCCCCGAACAATCGAAAGGCATAAAGCTCGGCGCAGTGGCGCTGTTGTTGCCCGAAGGAACGTAGCACATGCCGTTGCCCTGAATTTTCAGCCTATCGCCGATATGCAGTGGAATGGCCTCCAGTGCCTGAACGCTGGTGACTTCCGTTTTCTGCGTGCCCTGTAACCACGCGGTGCTCAATTTAGCGGGCAGGCTGAGTGGAATGTAGATTAACAGTAACAACAGCACCACGAGCGAACTGGCCGCTAATACGGCGTTCTTGCCCCACTGCTGCAAGGGGAAGTTCTTCACTTCGTCATGCAGGGAAAGATAGTGCCCCTGGCGCACCACCTGCCGGTTGAGGTAGATATCCACATTGGTGGTTTTACCCAGGTCCGCATTCAGGTAAGGCAGCCAGTGCGGGGGATAGATCAAATCGATAATGCCAAAAGAGATATTACTGATTTGCCCCTGATTGGACTCACCGAATAACCCCCAGCGCTTTGGCGTGCCGCGTAGACAGTGCACCTCTTTCAGCTCTTTTTCGCTCGGGCGGCGCAACAGATGCCAGCAGCCCCAGACGATCATTAGCACCGCCACCAGAATGATCCAGGGGATCACTACCACTGGACTGATCAGGCTGAGGAATAGCAGCAGTAGGGCAGCAGAGATGAGGGCAGCTTCCTTGATGCCGTTCGGCCGGTTAAGCTCATGTTCCTCGCGGGTTTCCTTGCGAATGTTAACCAGCTCAATATGTTCGCTCTCTTCTTTGCGGATGGAGGCGTTCCTTGTCGGGGCTGCAGTCACTACTGGCGAAGGTGGGCTGTCGTAAATATGATCCAGCAGCGAATGGCCGTTGAGAGAGATCACCAGCGGCAGCGTCTGGGTCTTGATCACTTCGACATGGTTATCGGCGCTGATGTACTGCTCCCAGAACGGAGGCAGATGGATTTCTTCCGAGTCGAGATAGTAGCGCCAGTTGTTGGGCTCATCGCTGGCCAGACCATAGCGGGTGATGGCATGGGTGATCGGGTAAACGTTATCGCTCTGTGCGGTCAACGCCAGCCTGGCAGAAGGCAGGGAAGCGGAACCTGACAGCAGTTTGTTGCCCAGGCGGTTCTGTTGATTGAGGTAATACTCGATAGCTGCCCGCTCTGGTGCGGTCAGTTTGCGGCGGGTAGGTTTGACGAACGGCAGGATACCTGCCAAGGCTGGCTGGGGGCGGAATTTAAACCACAAGTAAAGGCCAGCAGCGATCAGGCAGGCTAGCGCTAAGGCCAATATCAACGCTATTGTGCTCATGCTATTCTCGTCCCACACCCATGAAACCGCCAATCTTACGCAAAGCCAGACATTATACGGAGTTAACCGCCCAGAGATAGAATGACCCACCGTTTAGTTGTTATCCGGCTCTCATTCATGGCTATCGTTAGGCATTTACCGTACGATTTTTTAACCTGCATGAGCATAGCAATCCTCATGGTGTGCGGATATCAGGATTATCCTATTTGCCTACCTGTTTTTTTATCCACCAGGATAGCTGCTGGTCAGGTTTGTTAAAAAAAAGTAAATTACAGGCTAAGCTCGTTGCGAAAATGGTTCCCATTAACGCACAATGTGATCAAGATCGAATTTAGCCAGTGGTTGACCCTTTTTGCTGTCTGCCACAACGCGCATATTATTATCCTGGTTACCTGCCTGAGAGTACTGAGTATTCAGTGTATTAGGCGGTTAACCTATTTGAGGCCATCATGGATAAACAGCTGCAAAAACCTAAAATTCTGAAAGTAGAAACGGTCGCGCGCTCGCGTTTATTTAACGTTGAGTCGGTCGATCTGGAGTTCAGTAACGGTGTGCGGCGGGTCTATGAGCGTATGCGCCCTTCGGAACGCGAAGCGGTGATGATTGTGCCGGTGATAGGGGATGATTTGCTGCTGATCCGTGAATATGCGGTGGGCACCGAATCCTATGAGCTGGGCTTCCCCAAAGGGCTGATCGATCCTGGTGAAGGGGTGTTGGAAGCCGCTAACCGCGAACTGATGGAAGAAGTCGGCTTTGGGGCCGGGCGCTTTGATTTCCTCAGCAAACTGACGATGGCACCTTCCTATTTTTCCAGCCAGATGAATATCGTGCTGGCACACGACCTTTATGCGCAAAGCCTGGAGGGGGATGAGCCAGAGCCGTTACCCCAGGTGCGTTGGCCGATAGCCAACATGATGGCACTGCTGGCGGAACCGGACTTTCGTGAGGCGCGCAATGTCAGCGCATTGTTCCTGGCAGAGGCATTCCTGCGCGGTTCGCGCTAACCCCCCATCGATTCCACCGCTGACAAACCCTCACCGGACTCAGAACATGCCGTGCCCGCCGGTCAAGATAAAAAAATGGCCAGATTGCTCTGGCCATTGTCGTTTTTAGAACAGCTCGTGGCTTTCGCCACCAGGGTCTGTCAAGGTGGTTCCGGCATCATGTACCGAGAACTCCGTGGGTTGAGTGCCTTCGATAAAGTACTCGGAACGGCTACCTCCACCCCCGTTGGACAGCTTGCCGGTGCTCTTGTCGATGGTTACGCTGACAATCCCCGGTGGTGGCGTGACTTTCTGCTCTGGCAGGCCTTCCAGCGCCACCTTCATAAAATCATCCCAAGCCGGTTGAGCACTTTTCGCCCCACCTTCACCACCGGAAATCTGATCCGGGATGGCACCCGAAGCGGAGGCACGGCCAAGATTGCGGCGGTGATCGTCGAAACCGATCCACACCGATGTCACTGTTTCTGGGCCGTAGCCGGAGAACCAGGCATCTTTCGAACTGTTGGTGGTACCGGTTTTGCCGCCGATATCATGGCGTTTAAGATCGCGGCCTGCGCGCCAGCCGGTGCCCATCCAGCCCGGCTCACCGAAGATATTGGTGTTCAACGCATCACGGATCAGGAACGACAGCGGGGTGCTGATCACGTGTGGTGCATACTGCTGGTCGTTATCCTGCTGCATCTGTGCCGGGGTTACCTGCTCAAGCTGTGGCATCGGGACGTTGGCATTGTTGCCTTCCTGCGATACCGCCACGTTCTCGACGTTATCGTCGGAAAGCATGGCTGAACGATGCGTATCGCCGTAGATCACCGGCAGGTTGCAGCTATCGCAAACCACTTTCGGTTTGGCCTCGAATATCGCTTTACCCGTATCGTCTTCGATCTTGGTGATGAAGTACGGGTCAACCAGATAGCCACCGTTGGCCAATACGGCATAGCCGCGTGCCACCTGTAGCGGGGTGAACGAAGCTGAACCGAGCGCCAGCGATTCCGAATGCACGATGTTTTGCGCCGGGAAACCAAAGCGTTGCAGATATTCAGCGGCATAGTCCACGCCCATGGCGCGCATTGCCCGCACCATCACCACGTTCTTCGATTGGCCTAGGCCTTGGCGTAGTCGGATAGGACCGTCGTAAGTAGGTGGCGAGTTTTTCGGCCGCCAGTCGGTACCGGCACCGGCATCCCAACGGGTGATCGGCAGATCGTTGAGGATGGTGGCCAGCGTCAGGCCCTTATCCATTGCCGCGGTATACAGGAACGGCTTGATGTTGGAACCCACCTGGCGCAGCGCCTGGGTCGCACGGTTGAACTTGCTCTGGTTGAAATCGAAGCCGCCGACCAACGCCTTGATAGCGCCAGTATTAGGATCGAGCGACACCAGCGCCGAGTTCACGTCCGGCACCTGTGACAGCCACCAGTTGTCGTTAACTTTACGCACCCAGATCTGTTGGCCCGGCTGCACCACGTCGGTGACGCGCTTCGGCGTAGGACCTTGCACCGTGTCGCTCTTGAACGCACGTGCCCAGCGCATGCCAGACATCGGGAGCGCAATGCGGCTGCCATCGGCCAGCATGGCGGTAGCCTGTTCGGCATCCGCCTGCAGGATCACTGCAGGAGACAGCGGGCCGTAGTTCGGCAGGTTCTTGAGGGAATCGACAATCTGTTTCTGATCCCAGGCCGGTTCACCCACTTTCCACAGCACGTTTGACGGGCCGCGATAGCCGTGGCGCATGTCGTAGTTGAGGATGTTGTTACGCACCGCCTCCTGCGCACCTTGTTGCAGCCGCTTGGTGATGGTGGTGTACACCTTGTAACCGTCGGTATAGGCGTTTTCACCGTAACGCTTGATCATCTCCTGACGCACCAGCTCTGAAAGATAAGGGGCGGAGAAGCTGATTTCCGGCGCATGGTAATTGGCTACCAAAGGTTCACTGCGGGCCTGATCGTACTGCGCCTGCGTGATGTAGCGCTCATCCAGCATCCGCGATAGCACCACGTTACGACGCGCTACGGAGCGATCGTGGGAATATAGCGGGTTAAAGGTGGAAGGTGCTTTGGGCAACCCGGCAATGGTAGCCATTTCGCTCAGCGTCAGTTGGCTGACATCCTTACCAAAATAGACGTGCGCGGCAGCACCCACGCCATAAGCGCGGTAACCCAGATAGATTTTGTTCAGATACAGCTCAAGAATTTCATCCTTGGTCAGCATCTGTTCAATGCGGATCGCCAGGAAGGCTTCCTTGATTTTGCGCATCAAGGTGCGTTCCGGGCTCAGGAAGAAGTTTCTGGCCAACTGCTGGGTGATGGTACTGGCCCCCTGCGAAGCGTGGCCGGAAACCAGCGCGACCGATGCAGCACGGAAGATACCAACGGGATCGACCCCGTGATGATCATAGAAACGGCTGTCCTCCGTGGCGATGAAGGCATGCACCATCACTGGTGGAATTTGGTCCAGCTTGAGGGGTATACGGCGTTTTTCACCATATTGGGCGATCAGTTCGCCCTCCGCGCTGTAAACCTGCATCGGGATTTGTAGCCGCACGTCTTTCAGCGTTGCGACATCGGGCAGCTGTGGCTCGACATATTTGTACAAGCCAAAAATCGAGGCTGCTCCCAGCACGATGCAAAACACTGCAAGGATTAAAAGATACTTTACGAACTTCACCTGAGATTTCCCATTTCATGTCAATTGGGCAGTTTATAAACAACCGCGCGGTAGTATAAAGGCAAGCCTGCAACATGGATATGTTCTTTTGTTATCTGAGGGTACGGAGGTGGGGTGAAATATGTTTTCTCAAACGTGGCAGGTGGGGTTGGATATCCAGGATCACTGCATCAGAGCGCTGGCTGCGCAGCGTCGGCGTAACGGTTGGCAATTGCGCCATTGGTGGCAACAGGCATTGCCCTACCCGGCGCTGCGGGCGGGGCATTTAGAGAGTTCTGCAATGTTGGTGACGGTACTCAAGCAGTGGCGTAGCCGGTTACCAAGACATATTTCCTTACGCATTGCTTTACCCGCACAGCGGGTTTTACAGCAGACGTTGCCCCTGCCAGACCTGCGCTTACAGGAGCCGGTTCGCCATGACTACATCACCACCCAGGGCCTGAAACAGTTCCCGTTAGACAGCCAGACGTTGGTAATGGATTACCGCCAGGCGCAGCCCAATACCCATCAGTTGCTGCTCACCGCGGCCCGCCAGCAGGAGCTGCGACAATGGCTGCAATGCCTGCAACTGGCGGATCTGCATCCCCAGGTGATCGATATCGCACCGAATGCGCTAAGCATGATGGCCGCATTTGCTGGCTTGGCTCCCGATGCCGGGCTGCTGCATCGCCTGGAGTCGGAATGGCTATGGGTAGCACCGCAAGCGATGCCCTTTGCTTATGGCGTCTTGCCTGCGGGGGAAGCCGTCGGCGTCAAGCAGGCGTTGGCAGCACTGCGTTCAGCTTGCCCAGCCATGGGGGCTAAAGAGGTGTATTACAGCAGCGTGCTGGACGAGGCCGCGCCAGAAGGCACCATGCCCTGGTCACCGTTCACGGCTTTCAGCCGCTTATACCCGCCGCTACCTGCTCAGCCGATGGCGTTTGCTCTGGCTGGCGGGTTGGCTCTGCGCCGCGAGGATGCCTGATGTATCAGGTCAATCTGTTGCCCTGGCGCCTCAGATGGCAGCGGCAACGCTACACCTTCTGGTTACGCTGCTTCGTTGCTCAATTGCTGTTGATGCTGGCTATGCTCACGGCGGTCTACTTTTTGCTGTTCTACCAACAGGCCAGGCAACATTCGATATTACAGGGCTTAACGCAGCAACACACTGAGCTGACAGGGCGTATTCAGCAGACGCAGCAAAAGATGGCCGAATTGACCCGTTTGGCCGCAGAAAGTGCCCGTTACCAGCACAATCGTGCGCAGAACCTGCGTTACCTGTCGTTATTGCAGCAGCTCTCGGTAACGCTGCCTGAAACCCTGTGGCTCACGGATTTTGAAGAGAACGCCAAGGGGATCTTGCTGCGGGGGCAAGGTGGGGCGTATGAGGAGATTGTCACCTTTGAGCGGCGGTTGGCCGGGCTACCTTTGTTGCAGGGCTGTCGTCTGGTTGAAGTCACGCAACGCAAGGAGGGAGGGTTGGCGTTCACTCTAACGGCACGCTGGGGGCAAGATGGATAAGCCCCTGCCAGACTGGCTGCTCCCCTGGCTCGCCCGGCCTGGTTGGCAACTGCTGGCGGCTCAATGGCTGGTATTAGCCGGGGCTGGGCTGTTGGCCGGCAGTGGGCCGATCTCGGGGGAATGGCAGCGGTGGGAAAGGCTGGATGAGCAGCGTCAGCAGTTGGAACACCAGATTGCAGAGCGTCAGCAGCAACTTAGCCGGCTACCGCCGCTAGCAGAGCTTGAACAGCGGTTGGGGCAGCAGGTGTTGATCGTGCCTGATGAGCCGGGGGACTTGGGGACTCAGCTCTATCAGCTTGGGGGGCGGCTGCTACGTTTCCAGCAGCAGGGGAAACCAGCTCAGCAAAAGCTATGGTTACAGCTAGATTTCGGGGGCTTGCTGCGCTTGTTGGAGGCGCTGCCATCCACCCGCAGGATTGGGCAAATGAAGGTCGAGAGGCAGCCCGAAGGGTTAACCACTCAACTGACTCTGATTAGCTTAGAAGAGGCGGCGGATGAATAAGGCGTGGTGGTTTTGGCTGTTGTTCTCGGCCCCGCTGTGGGCTGAACAGTATCGCGATCCGTTCCAGCCACCGCTAACGGCGGCCTGCGCCGATCCTGCCATTTCACCGGAGGGCTGGCGGCTGAAAGGGGTTATTGGCACGCCGGATTTGCGCTATGGCTGGGTGGTCACCTCGCAGGGGCAGTGGTTGGGGTTATTGCCCCGGCAGCGGGTGCTGGATGGGGATTGGCAAGTGATGCAGATCCAGCCCCGGCAGCTTGAACTCGTCGCGCAGGATAGGGCGGAAGCCTGTCGGCCACACACGGGCAGTGTGGTGCTCACGTTGGGAAAGAAAACGTAAGGAAAAGCGATGAAAGGATATCAGTGGCTTTTGGTGGGATGGCTGGCTCTCCCTTTGGCGGTGATGGCAGGCGTGCAGCAGGAAAAGCCGGTGTCGCTGGCATTCCATGATACCCCGGCCAGCCTGATTTTACAGGCGCTGGCGGAGTATCAAGACTTGAACCTGGTCGCAGCCGAGGGTGTCGATACCAATCTGACACTGCGTTTGGACAATGTTCCCTGGCAGCAGGCGTTGGCAGTGGTGTTACGCATGGGCAAGCTGACGATGACGCTGGAGGGCAATGTGATGATGGTTTTCCCACAGCCGGATGAGCCGGAGCTGCTTCGTCGGCAGCGGGCGTTGGCGCAGCAGGAGCCGCTGCACAACCTGACGATCACGCTGCAAAACGCGGAGGCCAGCGAGATAGCGCAGAGCCTGGATAGCCAACGCGGCAAATTATTGACCGAGCGTGGCAGCGTCGTGGTGGATAAACGCAGCAACGCGTTGTTGCTGCGTGACACCGCTCAGGCGCTGGCCCAGTTGAAAACCTGGGTGGCAGAGATGGATACCCCGCTGGAACAGGTGCAGCTGGCTGCCCATATTGTCACCATCAGCAGCGAGAATTTGCGGGAGCTTGGCGTAAGGTGGGGGTTGGCAGCAGAAGAAAGGCCAGCCAAAACGTTGCGGATAGACAATTTCAGCGTTGGCCTGCCGGTAGAAAACAGCGCCATAACGGCCGGTTTCCACCTGGCACGCATCAGCGGGCGCATTCTGGATCTGGAGCTGTCGGCGCTGGAGCAGGAAAATCAGGTGGAGATTATCGCCAGCCCGCGCCTGCTCACCGCACATCTGCAAACCGCCAGCATTAAACAGGGCACGGAAATCCCCTACGAAGTGTCGAGCGGCTCCAGCGGTGCCACCTCAATCGAGTTCAAGGACGCGGTGCTGGGCATGGAGGTCACGCCCAAGATTTTACCCAATGGCCGCATCACCCTGGCGTTACAGATCAGCCAGAATATGCCCGGGCGTTCGATCAAACAGGGCGAAGGAGAGGCGCTGGCGATCGACAAGCAGGAGATTAAAACCCAGGTGACGGTGAAAGATGGTGAAACCATTGTCTTAGGGGGCATTTTTCAGCGTCAGCGTAACCAGGTGACCGATAAAGTCCCTGGCGTGGGCGATATCCCGTTGCTGGGATCGCTGTTCAAACACAGCAATCAACAGCATAAAAGGCGCGAGTTGGTGATTTTCATCACGCCCACACTGGTTAAAGTCTAAATTGTCTCGATGGTGATGTTTGGTGCAGTGATGACGCCAAGGCCAAATGAGGGAAACCGACGAAAGTTAGCGTTAATCTGCCAAATCGCGACATCCCGTTACTTTTTCAGATAAACTCCAAGCGGAGATCTCGCTGCAATGCTCGGTTCATGAGGTCTCAGTCCAAAATCCTAGCCGTTGAAAACGCTTAAAAGTTGGCAAGCAAATGCACTTTTTTTCGTGCCTTAGAGGCATCTGAGTTTGACGCTGCGGCCGATTTAGCTTACAAGGGTTACCGAATTGAGCACCGAGGTTTTTTTGTTAATGCTGTACCCGTCGTCTTCCAGGCTGAAACCTGGGATCCATAGGGTATAAGACGCCGTTAAAAACGTATGGTTTCCCTCCTGCGGCGTGGATAGTGATTTATTCGGTTGCCAAACTACCAAGAGTGTTGAGATAATTTTTCGTCTGATCTCGCACTATCGCTCATGAGGTTTCAGTTTAGGTCCCGCCGCTAATTTGATTGGCGGGGCGGGTTATCATTAACGAATTGTCTTAGTAATACCGAAAAACATGGCAGAGAAACGCAATATCTTTCTGGTTGGGCCTATGGGTGCCGGCAAAAGCACTATTGGCCGTCAGTTAGCTCAGCAACTCAATATGGAGTTTTTCGACTCCGATCAAGAAATTGAGCGACGTACCGGAGCTGACGTGGGCTGGGTATTCGACGTGGAAGGGGAAGAAGGTTTCCGCGATCGTGAAGAAAAAGTCATTAATGAACTGACGGAAAAGCAAGGGATTGTGCTGGCTACCGGCGGGGGCTCGGTTAAGTCGCGTGAAACGCGTAACCGCCTGTCGGCGCGTGGTGTCGTGGTCTATTTGGAAACCACTATCGAGAAGCAGTTGGCCCGTACTCAGCGCGACAAGAAGCGTCCGCTGCTGCAGGTAGACTCTCCTCCGCGTGAGGTGCTGGAAGCGCTGGCTAGAGAGCGCAATCCGTTGTACGAAGAAATTGCAGATGTCACTATCCGCACCGACGATCAAAGCGCTAAAGTGGTTGCCAACCAGATTATCAACATGCTGGAAAGTAACTGATAGCGGGTTCCGTGTTGGCCGCGGGCAAATGCGGAAATTCTGATTGTGTTCCCCGCGTTGGCGGGGATAAACCACACCGAGAACTGAGCGCGACATGGAGAGAATTACCGTAACGCTTGGGGAGCGTAGCTACCCGATTACCATAGCCGCCGGATTGTTTGACGATCCGGCTTCTTTTATGCCGCTAAAGGCGGGTGAACAGGTCATGCTGGTCACCAACCAGACTTTGGCACCCTTGTATCTGGAGCGTATCCGGTCGGTGCTGGAACAGGGCGGCGTAGTGGTGGATCAGGTGATTCTACCTGATGGCGAACAGTATAAATCTCTGGCCGTACTCGAGCAGGTGTTCTCGGCGCTGCTGGAAAAGCCCCACGGTCGCGATACCACGCTAATTGCCCTCGGCGGCGGCGTTATTGGCGATCTGACCGGCTTTGCCGCAGCGTGCTATCAACGCGGTGTGCGTTTTATCCAGGTTCCTACCACGCTGCTCTCGCAGGTGGACTCCTCCGTTGGCGGCAAAACCGCCGTCAATCATCCGCTCGGTAAAAATATGATCGGCGCCTTCTACCAACCGGCTTCGGTGGTGGTAGATCTGGACTGCCTGCGTACTTTACCGGCGCGTGAACTCTCCTCTGGTCTGGCGGAAGTGATCAAGTACGGGATTATTCTCGATGGTGATTTTTTTGTCTGGCTGGAAAATAATATTGATGCGCTGGTTGCGCTGGATATGGACGCGTTAGCGTACTGCATCCGCCGCTGTTGCGAATTGAAGGCCGAAGTGGTGGCCGCAGATGAACGTGAGAACGGTCTGCGGGCGTTGCTCAATCTGGGCCATACCTACGGCCATGCCATCGAAGCCGAAATGGGCTACGGTGTCTGGTTGCACGGTGAGGCGGTGGCGGCAGGCATGGTGATGGCTGCTGAAACAGCACGCCGCCTGGGTCAGTTCTCGGCTGACGATATCGAACGGATCAAGGCGCTGCTGCTGCGTGCCGGGTTGCCGGTTTGCGGGCCGCAGGAAATGACGCCTGAGGCCTATCTGCCACACATGCTGCGTGATAAAAAAGTGTTGGCGGGGGCGTTGCGTTTGGTATTGCCGAAGGGCATTGGTGAAGCAGAAGTTCGTGGCGGTGTCGCCCATGAGCTGGTGCTGGCATCCATCGCCGACTGTTTACCAACACAGCGCGCGTAAGTCGGTTACACTCAATAGCGTTAACGTTTCGCCAGGTCGATATGCAGCCGTTTCTCTGCTGCTATCCGGGCTGTACCTTGCCCACCGGGCAATTCCATGGATGGCGTAATTTGACGCAGGTCGACAGCGCTTGAGCTTGCGGGCTATAACAGTAGCTTGGCTGCTGTTAGACTCTATAAAAATTGTGCGCAGGGCGAGACAGATGTCGCTTTGCCATCATCGGGTTAATAGTCTCGAACCACCTGGGTGGCGAGATTTTGCCTCTAGTTGGAGGGTTTCAGATGGATGAATTTAAACCAGAAGACGATCTCAGGCCTGATACCAGCGATCGCCGTCCTTCGCGTTCACGTCGGCCAGCCGCAACTGGGCCTCGTTTTGCCGTTTCACGCCAGCATATGATGATTGGGATAGGCATTTTGGTGCTGTTGTTGCTGATCATCGGTATCGGTTCGGCGCTGAAGGCACCTACTAAACACGAGGCAGCGCAACAGCAAGGGGCAACCCGTGACATCAATCTGTCGGGCTCATCGTCGCTGACCACCAGCAACAATGGCGTTGCGGGCGGCACTACGGATACCAACGATAACAACGGTGTCAGCACCTCTCAGCCTCAGACTGTTAGCGTCCCACCTATCTCCAGCACGCCGACCGAAGCACAAGCTGTAGCGCCACAGGGCGGTGCTGGTGAGCGTGTCGATCTGCCAGGCAACATGGCCGATGCCTTATCTTCACAACAAGGTCAGGTTGATGCTGCTGCCGCGCAAAGTATCAATGCCCCGGTTTCCACTTTACCAACCGCTCCGGCGACCGTGATGAACGGTGCTGCCGCGCGCCCGGCGGCGAATGGCAATGCAACTGCTGCGACGCAGCCGCATAAAACGCCTGCCACCAAACCAGCAGCAACCAAGCCGACAGCATCGGTCAAACCTTCTGCGACCACCACCACGGTTTACACCCCACCGGCCAAAGGCAAGAGTGGTGTGGTGAGCGGCAGCGGAAGCTCACTGAAAACCGCACCGGGTAGCCATTACACGCTGCAGTTGAGCAGTGCCTCACGCTCCGATACGTTGAATGCCTTTGCCAAGCAACAGAATTTGCCACACTTTATGGTGTACGAGACCAAGCGTGATGGTAAACCCTGGTATGTGTTAGTGAGCGGCAACTACGCTTCTTCGGCGGAGGCCAAGCGTGCCATCGCCACGCTGCCGGCGGAAGTTCAGGCGAAAAAACCATGGGTCCGTCCTGTACAGCAAGTACAGCAAGACCTGAAAAAATAATCATTAATTTTGTGCGCTGATGTGCTGTCTGAAGCAGAGTACATATCCGCCGCTCTGAATTGTAATAAGTAGCTAACTGACGGCATGAAGAAAAACCGCGCTTTTTTAAAATGGGCTGGTGGAAAATACCCGCTGATAGACGAGATCCGTCGTCATTTACCAGAGGGTAACTGCTTAATCGAGCCCTTCGTGGGCGCGGGTTCAGTCTTCCTGAACACAGAGTATGAGGCTTATATTCTCGCCGATATCAACAGCGACCTTATCAGCCTGTATAACATCGTTAAGCTGCGCACGAATGATTTCGTGCGCGATGCCCGCTTGCTTTTCACCGACGAATTCAATAACTCTGAGCAGTTCTACCTGCTGCGCGAAGAGTTCAACACCACCGCCGATGAGTATCGGCGCGCACTACTGTTCCTGTATCTGAACCGCCACTGCTATAACGGCCTGTGCCGCTATAACCTGCGTGGTGAGTTCAATGTGCCGTTCGGGCGTTACAAGAAACCCTACTTCCCGGAAGAAGAGCTGTATTGGTTTGCTGAAAAATCACGCAATGCCACTTTTGTCTGCGAGCACTATCACGATACCATGGTGAAGGCGACCCAAGGTGCGGTGGTCTATTGCGATCCGCCATATGCTCCTCTGTCGGCAACGGCGAATTTTACCGCTTATCACACCAACAGCTTTAGCCTGGCCGATCAGCAAGGGCTGGCGCGCATTGCGCATCAGCTGTCGGTTGAAAGCCAGGTGCCGGTGTTGATTTCCAACCATGACACCGAGCTGACGCGTGACTGGTATCAGCATGCTTCGCTGCATGTGGTGAAGGCTCGCCGCACCATCAGCCGCAATATTTTAGGCCGCAGTAAAGTGAACGAACTTCTGGCGCTGTATAAAAAAGCTGAATAACTCGACCCCTACGTTTGGAGAAGCGGATGAAAAAGTTTTTGATTGCCCCGTCCATTCTGTCTGCAGATTTTGCCCGCCTGGGTGAAGATACTGCCAAAGTGTTGGCCGCCGGCGCCGACGTGGTGCATTTTGACGTGATGGATAACCACTACGTGCCTAATCTGACGATCGGGCCAATGGTGTGCGAAGCCTTGCGCAATTACGGCATTACCGCACCGATTGACGTCCATCTGATGGTAAAACCGGTCGATCGCATCGTGCCGGACTTTGCCAAGGCTGGGGCAACCTACATCTCTTTCCATCCCGAAGCTTCTGAACACGTCGACCGTACCATCCAACTGATCAAAGAGAACGGCTGCAAGGCGGGTCTGGTGTTTAACCCAGCGACGCCGTTGAGCTATCTCGATTACGTGATGGACAAGATCGACGTGATCCTGCTGATGTCGGTCAACCCCGGTTTTGGCGGTCAATCCTTTATCCATGGCACGTTGGACAAGCTGCGTCAGGTTCGCAAACTGATCGACGAAAGCGGCCGCGATATTCGCCTGGAAGTGGACGGCGGCGTGAAGGTCGACAACATTGCAGAGATCGCAGCAGCGGGGGCGGACATGTTCGTGGCAGGCTCCGCCATCTTTGGCAAACCGGATTACCGTGCGGTGATCGATCAGATGCGCAGTGAGCTGGCAAAGGTGAGTCATGGCTGATTTTAGCGCCATCCGTGGTCTGGCCTTCGATCTTGACGGTACGCTGGTAGACAGTGCGCCGGGATTGGCGGCGGCCATTGATATGGCGTTGGCGGAAATGGGTCTGCCGCAGGCCGGTGAGGCCCGTGTTGGCACCTGGATTGGTAACGGTGCCGATGTGCTGGTCCAGCGTGCGCTGCGCTGGGCAGAGGTGGAAGCCACGCCGGAGCGGTGTTTGCAAATGCGTCAACGTTTCGACCATTTCTATGGGCAAACCGTAGAAAGCGGTAGCCGCCTGTTCCCACAGGTAATAGATACGCTGGCTCAGTTGGCCAAGCTTGGCTACCCGCTGGCGCTGGTCACCAACAAACCGACACCCTTTGTGGCCCCTTTGCTGACGTCGCTCGGCATTATCGACTTTTTCTCGCTGATCATCGGCGGTGACGACGTGGTGGAGAAAAAGCCACATCCTGCCCCGCTATATCTGGTGTTCGGCAAGCTTGGCCTGCGGGCCGGTGAAGTGCTGTTCGTCGGGGATTCGCGCAATGATATTCAGGCGGCGCAGGCGGCAGGTTGCCCGAGCGTCGGTCTGACTTACGGATATAACTACGGTGAAGCGATCGCCCTGAGCCACCCCGACCGCGTGTTGGAGCGCTTCGCCGATTTGTTGCCCGCACTTGGGCTGTCATCTTTAGAAGATCGGGAAATTTAACTATGAGTAAGCCCATCGTTTTCAGCGGCGCGCAGCCGTCCGGTGAACTGACTATCGGCAACTACATGGGGGCGCTGCGCCAGTGGGTGCAGCTGCAGGACGAGTTTGATTGCATCTACTGTATCGTCGATCTGCATGCCATCACCGTGCGTCAGGATGCACAACAGCTGCGTAAAGCCACCCTGGATACGCTGGCGCTTTACCTGGCCTGTGGTATCGATCCAGAGAAAAGTACCATCTTCGTGCAGTCTCATGTGCCGGAACATACGCAACTGAGCTGGGTGCTGAACTGCTACACCTATTTCGGTGAACTGAGCCGCATGACCCAGTTCAAAGACAAGTCGTCGCGCTATGCGGAAAACATCAACGCCGGTCTGTTCAGTTATCCGGTGCTGATGGCGGCAGACATTCTGCTGTACCAGACCAATCAGGTGCCGGTCGGTGAAGACCAGAAGCAGCATCTGGAACTGAGCCGTGACGTTGGCCAGCGCTTCAACGCGCTGTATGGCGACGTGTTCAAGGTGCCGGAGCCGTTTATTCCGAAATCTGGCGCGCGCGTGATGTCGCTGCAAGAGCCGACCAAGAAGATGTCCAAGTCGGACGATAACCGTAACAACGTGATTGGTCTGCTCGAAGATCCGAAGGCGGTGACCAAGAAGATCAAACGTGCGATGACCGATTCCCAGGATCCGCCGGTCATTCGTTACGACGTTGCCAATAAAGCGGGGGTGTCCAACCTGCTGGATATCCTGTCCGGTGTGACCGGCAAGAGCATTGCCCAGTTGGAAGCCGAGTTTGAGGGCCAGATGTATGGCCACCTGAAGGGCGCAGTAGCAGAGGCCGTGTCTGGTATGTTGGTCGAGCTGCAAGAGCGTTATCACCGTTTCCGCAACGATGAGGCTCTGTTACAGCAGGTGATGCGTGATGGCGCGGCGAAAGCCCGTGCTCGTGCGCAGGAAACCTTGGCGAAGGTGTATGAAGCCGTAGGTTTTGTACCGCATCCTTAATGGGGGCAGACACCGTCTCAACCCGTTCCCAGGTAGGGGCGCAGCATGCGGCGCCCCTAGGATCGAAACTACAAGCTTAGCAACATTGCTCCCAATCTGAAGCGGCCAAAGGGTCGCTTTTTTTATGCTATTTTGCTCAGGTCTGCCGGTGTTTTCCGGCTGGCAAACCAGTTCAGCTTGCTGCGCAGGCTGACGACGCTGCCAACGATAATCAGGCTTGGGCTCTCAGCTTGTTTTGCTAGCTCACCCAGTTGTGCCAGCTGGCCTTCGATCACTCGTTGGTGAGTTGAGGTGCCGTTTTCGACCAGCGCCACGGGCATCGAGGCAGCCATACCGTGAGCGATCAGCTGCTGCTGGATTTCTGCCGCCTGAGTTAACCCCATATAGAACACCAGCGTTTGCTGCTTGGCGGCAAGCTGTGCCCAGTCCAATCCGCCGTCGGCTTTGGCATGCCCCGTCACCAAACGCACGCTTTGCGCGTGATCGCGGTGGGTGAGGGGAATGCCGCTGTAGGCCGAACACCCCGAAGCCGCAGTGATCCCTGGTACTACCGAGAAGGGAATATCCGCTTCGGCCAGCGTTTCCAGTTCTTCGCCACCACGGCCAAAGATGAAGGGATCGCCCCCTTTCAGCCTGACGACACGCATGCCTCGCCTGGCCTGTTCCACCAGGATCTGATTGATGTGTTCCTGTGGTACGCAATGGTATCCGGCACGCTTGCCCACAAAGATACGCTCGGCATCGCGGCGCACCAGGGCCATAATTTCTTCAGAGACCAGGCGGTCGTAAACGACCACGTCAGCCTGTTGGATTTGTTGCAGACCTTTCAGCGTCAGCAGGCCAGCATCACCGGGACCTGCACCTACCAGCACCACTTCGCCCTGTTCTTCAGGACGATCGGCGAACAGCTTTTCAACCTGCTGGTTGGCCTGCGGGGTATCGCCGTTGGCCAGGGACTGCGCCAGCCTGTCGTGTACGAACAACCTTTCCCAGAAGCGGCGACGAGCGCCAATGCTGCCAAACTCCTGCTTCACCCGCTGGCGCAATGAACCCGCCAACTGAGCCAGTTGGCCCAGGTGCTGCGGCAGAATGGCTTCCAGTTTTTCCCGTAGCAGACGTGCCAGCACCGGGGCTTTGCCCCCGGAAGAAACGGCTACCATAATCGGCGAACGATCGATAATCGAAGGCATGATAAAGCTGGCGCGTTTGGGGTCGTCCACCACGTTGCAGAACACCTGCCGTTGGTTGGCGCACTGATAGACCAGGGCGTTGACTTCCACCCGATCGGTTGCGGCAATCACTAACCATTTCTCGGCCAGCAAGTCGGCAGAAAACTCACCTTCTACCAGCGTCACCTGGCCCTGTTCGGCCCAGATCAGGAATTGCTCACTGAACTCAAGCGAGTTGACGGTTAACTGCGCACTGGCCTCCAGCAGCAGGCGAGCCTTACGTTCAGCGACTTCCCCGCCGCCGACCAGCAGGCAGGCTTTGTGTTGCAGTTGGCAGAAAATGGGTAAGTAATCCATCGGCAATCCTCGGGGAAGTGGTAAACGGGGGCCATCGTTCACACCCAAAAGCATTATGCGGTTTGGCGAGCAGCTGAAATCTCAGCCTGTGGACGCTGGGCACGTGGCGTGGCATACCAGTAACCGAGGCCCATAAACACGGCACCAGAGAACATGTTGCCCAGAGTCACCCACAGCAGGTTATGACCGATACCGCTAAGGGTATAGGCTTCGCTGTGGTGGCCGAACCAGGACAAGGCAAACAGCGTCATGTTAGCCACCGAGTGTTCGTAACCGGAAGCGATAAACGCCAGCAAACACCACCAGATGGCGATGAACTTGGCCGCGCCTTCAACACGCAACGCCATCCAGATCGCCAGGCAAACCAGCCAGTTACACAGTACGCCTTTGAAGAACAGCACTTCTGCAGGGGCGGTGGTTTTGGCCAGCGCTACGGTATGCACCAGGCTGGTATCAATCGGCAGCAGGCTACCACCGCCGTAGTAATACATCAGCGCGACCAGCACCGAACCGAGCAGATTTCCTAGCCAGGTTTGTGGCAGTACGGCCCACATCTGGCGGTGCTTGATGGTACCGGCCTTGACGCCCAGCATCAGAAACATGGTGTGGCCAGTGAACAGCTCTGAACCGGCGATGATCACCAGTGTCAGTGCAATACCGAAGGTGGCACCCATGACCAACGGACGGATGGACGGATCCACCAGGTTGCCGAGGGTAAAGATCAGGATAATACCAAGGCCGACATAGGCCCCGGCCATAGCGGAACTGATCCAAAAGCCAAGCGGACTCTCTTTGGCCAGTTTGACGATGCGTGCCGCGTTGGCAGCGCATTTGTTGATGGTGTCGGTGAACATAGATTTCCCTGGAAATAAATAATAAAAAGTGTGTTTGTAAGGGTAATACCGGTCAGTTAGGCAAAAAGAGACGCTCTCACCCTAACTCTCTCCCACAGGAAGAGGGGACCGATCGAGCTAGTTGAACCTTGCCTTTGTGGTTCTTACTCCCTACTTTCCGTAGCTGCATGGGCTAACCGCTTGCCCTGTGCAGCACCCTCTCCCCTTGGGAGAGGGTTACGGTGAGGGGCGAAGGATTACTTAGCCGCCACCTGAACCAGGCCGTCGACTACCCGGCTGGCGAAGCTGGCCACGGAGCGGCTCTCATCTTCCAGACAGAAACCGTCATGCAGGCGGAAATGCTGTTTTTTCAGCGGGCTGGCGACCCACAATTCACCCTGATGCTCGGCAATCAGGCCGCGAGAAAGCACGCTGGCCTGGGCAAACGGGTCGATATTGCTGATGGCAAACAGCCGCTCGTCGGCATAGGGGCGGAATATCGCCACCTGCTGGGTGCCGATCAGCGCACAGACGCCGGTCGCGGGCAGAATATCGGCGATGGGGCAAACGGTGATCCACTGGCTCATGCGTTGTTCTCCTCGGTTTCCAGCAAGGTGACGGGAATGCGTTCATCCGGGCGTGCTGGGCGATGTTGCTCGCGCTCGGCCACGACCTGAACGTTAGGATCGCGCTGGCTGTTGTTAATAAAGTGAGCGAAACGCACCTGCGATGCAGGATTTTCGACAGTTGCTTTCCATTCGCAGATCACCGCTTCACGCAGGCGGGCAATTTCGGTTTCCAGCTGTGCGTTGATGCCCAGCTTGTCGTCGATAATCACCTTGCGCAGATAATCGATGCCGCCTTCCAGGCTTTCCAGCCAGACCGAGGTACGCTGCAACTTATCGCCGGTGCGGATGTAGAACATCATGAAACGGTCGAGGTAACGCATCAGCGTTTCGTTGTCGAGATCGGCTGCCAGCAGGTCGGCATGGCGCGGTTTCATCCCGCCGTTGCCGCAGACATACAGGTTCCAGCCGTTCTCGGTGGCAATAATGCCAACGTCTTTCCCCTGCGCCTCGGCACACTCGCGGGTGCAGCCGGAAACGCCAAACTTCATCTTGTGCGGAGTACGGATGCCTTTGTAGCGGTGTTCAAGCTGTACGCCAAAGCCAACGCTGTCACCCACGCCATAGCGGCACCAGGTACTGCCGACGCAGGTCTTCGCCATCCGCAGCGCCTTGGCGTAGGCGTGGCCGGTTTCGAAGCCGGCGGCGATCAGCTTGCTCCAGATGGCGGGCAGATCGTCTTTCTGCGCACCGAACATGCCGATACGCATCGAGCCGGTCATCTTGGTGTACAGGTTGTATTCTTTGGCAATCTGGCCGACGGCGATCAGACCTTCCGGCGTGATTTCACCACCGGCAGAGCGTGGGATCACCGAGTAGGTGCCGTCTTTCTGGATGTTGCCCAGGAAGTTGTCGTTGGTGTCTTGCAGCGGCGTGTGCTGCGGCTTGAGCACATACTCGTTCCAGCAGGAGGCCAGCAGTGAACCAACGGTCGGTTTACAGACTTCGCAGCCGTAACCCTTACCGTATTTCGCCAACAGCTCGTCGAAGGTCTTGATGCCTTCAACCCGGATCAGGTGATATAGCTCCTGGCGGGAATAGGCAAAGTGTTCGCACAGGTGATGGTTAACCTCGATGCCCTGTTTGCTCAGTTCGGCATTCAGCACCTGGGTGATCAGTGGAATACAGCCGCCGCAGCCAGTACCGGCCTTGGTCTCGGACTTGATCGCCGCCACGGTATGGCAGCCCATATTCACCGCTTTGATGATATCGCCCTTGCTGACGTCAAAGCAGGAACAGATCTGTGCGGTTTCTGGCAGCGAATCTACGCCGATGGCAGGCTTGCTGCCGGCATGGGCTGGCAGGATCAGGCTGTCCGGATTTTCCGGTAGTTCGATGTTGTTGAGTGCCAGCTGCAGCAGGTTACCGTAGTCGCTGGTATCGCCGACCAGCACCGCACCAAGCAACGTTTTGTTGTCCGCGCTGACGACCAGGCGCTTATATACCTCTTTGCTTTCATCCAGATAGACGTAGCTGCGGGCGCCTTCGGTACGGGCGTGCGCATCACCAATACCCCCAACATCGACCCCCAGCAGCTTCAGCTTGGCGCTCATATCGGCACCCTGGAAGCTGTTTTCACGGCTCAGCAGATGGTCGGCGGCGACCTGAGCCATCTTGTAGCCCGGCGCTACCAAGCCGAAGGTGCGCTGCTGCCAGGAGGCGCATTCACCAATGGCGTAAACGTCCGGATCGGAGGTCTGGCAGTTATCGTTAATCGCAATGCCACCGCGTGGGGCGGTAGCCAGCCCGCACTGGTGAGCCAGTTTGTCCTGCGGACGGATGCCGGTGGAGAAGACGATAAAGTCGACCTCCAGCTCGCTGCCGTCGGCAAAGTGCATGGTTTTGCGTGCGCTTTTGCCGCCGTTGATGATTTCGGTGGTGTTCTTGCCGGTGTGGACTTTGACACCCATGCGTTCGATCTTGCGGCGCAATTGGTCGCCGCCCATCGGATCGAGCTGTTCTGCCATCAACATCGGCGCGAACTCGATCACGTGGGTTTCCACGCCCAGGCTTTTCAGTGCGCCAGCCGCTTCCAGGCCGAGCAGACCACCGCCCACCACTGCGCCACGTTTACTGCGGCGGGCGCAGGATTCGATAGCGTTAAGATCTTCAATTGTGCGGTAAACGAAGCAGTCCTGCGTCTCTGAACCTTTGATCGGCGGGATCCACGGATAGGAGCCTGTCGCCATGATCAGCTTGTCGTAATATACCGTGCGGCCGGTATTGGAGTGGATCACTTTCTCTGCGCGGTTAATGGTGATCGCGCGCTCGCCCACCAGCACTTTGACGCCCTGTTTTTCGTAGAAGCCTTCGCGGACCAGCGAAAGTTCTTCGGCAGTGTGGTGGGAGAAATAGGAGGAGAGATGCACGCGGTCGTAGGCGATGCGCGGCTCTTCACAAAAGATGGTGATGTCGAACTGGTCTTTGTCTGCCTTTTCCAGCAGATCTTCGATAAAGCGGTGGCCGACCATGCCATTGCCGATGACCGCGAGTTGGACTCTGCTCATTATTGCCTCAAAATTCTGATTTCCTGGATGTACCTTATTCCTCCCAGAAGGCAATTTATTGATGCAGGTCAAGTTAGCCTTTATATACCTCTAAGGTGGTATATCTATGATTTTTATCGATATTTGATAAGTTGCGGTTTTTACTCAACTTTAGCTGAATCGAGCCAGTTAATGGGGAAAGTACTCCTTGGGGAGTAGCTAAAGGGGGGAGGTGCCAAGCGGCGATTTTGTCAGCTCGTCATTGCCCAGTATGATGAAAGAAATGGTGAGCCGAGCAGAGGTAAAAAAATGGCGAACAATCCGGTCAAGTTTATCGATAACCTGCGCCTGAGCGGGCATGAGGGGCTATGGCAACTGGCTATTGAGCAGGGGCGGATCGCGCATATCATTCCACAGCCTGAGGGTCTGGAGTGGCGCAGCGACGTGTTGGATGCCGAAGGCGGGCTGGCGCTGCCGCCGTTTATCGAGCCGCATATCCACCTGGATACTACGCAAACCGCCGGGCAGCCCGCATGGAACCAGTCCGGCACGCTGTTTGAAGGCATTGAACGCTGGGCAGAGCGCAAAGCACTGCTCACCCATGAAGACGTAAAGCAGCGCGCGTGGCAGACGCTGAAATGGCAAATCGCCAACGGCGTGCAGCATGTGCGCACTCATGTTGACGTATCCGATCCTACACTGACCGCGCTGCGCGCCATGCTGGAGGTCAAGCAGGAGGTCTCTCCTTGGATCACTCTGCAGATCGTGGCCTTTCCTCAGGAAGGGATCATGTCATATCCCAATGGGGAAGCCTTGCTGGAGGAGGCATTACGGCTCGGGGCGGATGTGGTCGGGGCTATCCCGCATTTTGAATTCACCCGCGAATACGGCGTGGAGTCGCTGTACAAGGCTTTTGCCTTGGCACAGAAATATGATCGGCTGGTGGACGTGCACTGCGACGAGATTGACGACGAGCAGTCCCGCTTTGTGGAGACCGTGGCCGCGCTGGCATTGAAGTTGGAGATGGGCGGCAAGGTCACTGCCAGCCACACCACCGCGATGCATTCCTACAATGGGGCCTATACCTCAAGGCTGTTCCGGCTGCTGAAAATGTCCGGTATCAACTTCGTGGCCAACCCGTTGGTGAATATTCACCTGCAAGGACGTTTCGATACCTATCCTAAGCGGCGTGGCATCACCCGGGTGAAGGAGATGCTGGAGACGGGCATCAACGTCTGCTTTGGTCATGACGACGTGTTTGACCCCTGGTATCCGCTGGGCACCGCTAATATGTTGCAGGTGCTGCATATGGGGCTCCACGTCTGCCAACTGATGGGCTATGGCCAGATCGATGACGGATTGGATCTGATCACCACCCACAGCGCACGAACCCTGAATCTGACGGATTACGGTTTGTGTGCAGGCAATAGTGCCGATTTGGTGATCTTACCCGCAGACAGCGGTTTTGACGCAGTACGCCGCCAGACGCCGGTACGCTATTCGATCCGTGCTGGTGCGGTCATCGCGGCCACCCAGCCTGCGCAAACTACGCTGTATCTGGAGCAGGAAGAGCAGGTCGACTTCAGGCGTTAGACATAAAAAAAAGGGTTCTGCGTTGGCAGAACCCTCATGGGGAAAACTAGCAGCAGTTAGTGCGTGGTATGCCCATGGTTGCGGTGCTTGGTCACAAAACCGAGCAGCAGACACATCACAAACACGGCCAGATACAGGCCGTTGGCCGTAGTCAGCGCGGCATGGACTCCGCTGCTGGCAACGATTGGGCCGGTAACTACGAAGGTCAGCATGGTGCCGATGGTGCCGCAGGTCAGGATAAAGTTGACCAGTTTCGGTGAGGAAACCTTGGTTTGCTGCGAACCGAGCGTGATCAGCGTGGTGTAGATCGCGCTGGAGACGAAGCCCAGAGCCATGATGTAGTAGCTCAGGTACTCAGGATTATCGGTGCTGATAAACAGGTACATGGCACCCGTTGCCAGCGCAGCCAGCACGGTGACGATGCGTTGCAGGTCAAAGAAGCGCAGCACGAAGCTGAACACCCACATACCGATCATGTAAGAAGTCCAGAAATTGCTGACCACCTTGCCTGCCTGGTCGATATTCATGCCGAAGGTTTTGGTGGCGTATTCCGGTACCCATTGGATAAAGCCCAACTGGCCAAGAATGTAGCACAGCGCGGCGATAGCCAGGAACAGCACGCCGACACCCCATTTCTCTTTCACCACCGGCTCGCTGCTTTTCTCCCCTTTGTCACCCAGAACCGGGAACTCGGAACACAGCGTCAGCACGAAGATGGCCAGGTACAACACCCCAATGCAGGCGTAAACCCAGTACCAGCCAATGCTACGCGCCAGCAGCATTGCGGCGATGATCGGGAAGATCATCCCGGCCATGCTGAAGAAGGAGTCGGTAAACAGCAGGCGTGAACCGCGTTGACGGCCAGCATACATATGGGTGATCAGGAAGGTGCCGATCGACATGGTGATACCGCTGACCACGCCGAGCACAAACATGCACAGCGAGAACAGGGTCAGGCTTTTGCCTACCATCAGCCCGGCGATGGCCAGCAGCATCAGGATAAAGCCAAAGATCAGCTGACGTTTCAGCGGAATGATTTCCATCAGCCAGGCATTGAGGAAGATTGAAATCAAAATACCCGCGTTAAGGAAGGTAAAGGTATTGCTCATGCTGGAAACCGGCAGATTGAAATACTCTGCGATGTTTCCCATCACCATCCCTGTGACGATCACTAATGCACCGGTCAGCGCATAAGAGAAGAAGCTGATCCAGGTTAGCCGGATGCGGTTGCTGTCATTCATGTATATAGGCCTGATTATCTTTGTTGTGGTTTATACCCGTGGGCCGTCAGACCGAAACCTGAGATCCCTGGGGTTTAAAGCTGGCATAAGGCCGCAGGTTTTTCCTGGTAAAAACTGGAAAAGATCCCGATCAGGCCACCAGGAGGCGGATCCTAGCATAGACAACGGGAGTTTATGTGACGAGCATCGATTTTTTGATGCAAGGGATGAAAGGTTTTTAGATTTTTATGTGATCAGCTACCGGTGTGGCGATCGAATCGCGCTGGATGATGGTCGGCTCAAAGCTCACCGGTGCGGTCTGTGGATCTATCAGCAGGCGAGCGGCATATTGCGCCATCTCGGTAATGGGGAAATGCACGCTGGTGAGCGCCGGGCGGACAAACGGCGCTCGCTCGCCGCTGTCGTAGCAGATTAGCGAGATATCCTGTGGTACGCGCAAATGCCGCTCATTAATCGCCAGCAGGGCACCAATCGCCATTTCTTCGTTGCAGCAGTAAATCGCCGTAGGCAGCGCTTTGCTGCGCAGCAGTTGGTCAGCGCACTGGTAGCCGCTTTCCAGGTCATACACCCCTTCCGGGCAGCCTAGCGGTTGCAGATTGGCGGCCTGCATCGCATTGAGGAACCCTTGTAACCGCTGTTGGCTGGAGGCTCGTTGGGCTGGGCCACTGATACAGGCAATGCGCCGATGACCGGCATCGATCAACTGCTGGGTAGCAAGCTGGCTGGCGTAAATGTGATCGAAGGTGACACAGCGATCTTCCAGGCCCGGGACCAGGCGATCCAGCAACACAAAGGAGCGCTGTTCGGCAGCCAACTGGCGTAGCCGATCGTCGCTGAGGCAGCGCACATGCAGGATCACGCCGTCGCAACGCAGGCTGAACAGGCGTTGGATCGCCAGCAGTTCATTTTCCGCACTATTGCGGCCTTGGGTCACCAACAGCTGTTTACCGTTGGACTCGGCTTCGGTTTGGACGAAATCCATCAGGGCACCAAAGAAGCCGCCTCGGTATGAGGTGGTGACCAGGCCCAAGGTGTTACTTTGGCTGGATGCCAACGCCCTGGCCGCCGGGTTGGGGGTATAGCCCAGTTCGGCCACCGCCCGTTTGACCTTCTCGCGGGTGAGCGCTTTGACCTTGTTATCGCCGTTGACCACGCGTGACACAGTCGCGCGGGATACACCCGCTATCGCTGCGACATCTTCCAGTGTCACCATTTTGCTGCTCCTGATTACGGGCTTATCCCCCCACTTGATCAGATTACAGGAGATAAGTGGGCCCGGCGAGCCGAACCCAATGTTGATGGTTATGCGTTAAACTGCGGCAAATAGGCTTTATTCACCTCCAGCACTTCTTCCAGCAGCGGCTGGGCAATTTGGGCGTTGGCGACCAGGGGATTGGTGACCAGTGCCAGCAGCCCACTGCGGCGATCGCCATGCACGGCGGCTTCTATCGTCAGCCGTTCATAGGCTTTAACCTGCTGGGTCAGCGCATGCATTGAATCCGGCAGTTGGCCAAACGTCAGCGGATGAGCGCCCTGGGCATCGACGATACAGTTGGTTTCTATCACAGCATCGTCTGGCAAACCGCGAATAGCGCCACGGTTTGCGGTATTGACCACTAATTGCGTACCGAGATTGTTGTGAATGGCACGGATCAGCTCCAGCGCCACTTCGGAATAGAAGGAACCGCCACGGAAACTGAGCTGCTCGGGCTTGCTGTCGAGATGCGGGTCTGCATACAGCTCGAACAACTCCTTCTCTACTTTCATTACCTGTTCGGCACGGGTACCGCGTTCGGTTGCGGCGGCAATCTCTTCTTCCAGCATCTCTTTGGTCTGGTAGAAATAGCGGTGATAAGGGCAGGGGATCGCCCCAACGGCGCGCAGGAACTCTGGCGGCCAAGGCTCTTCCTTGATGTTGTTCATGGTCAGCGCGGCACCGTCACACAGCATGTCGATCACTTTGCCGGTCACGTCCTCGCCGTTTTGTAGCACCTGGTGGACCCACACCATGTGGTTCAACCCGGCGAATTGCAGCTGCACCTCGGCGTAAGGGGCCTTCAGCATATTGGCGATCATGTGATGCATGCTGATCGGCACGTTACACAGGCCGATGATTTTCGCCTTGGTATAGCGCGAAACGGCTTCGGTCACGATGCCAGCCGGGTTGGTAAAGTTGATGATCCAGGCATCGGGTGCCAGTTGTTCAACCTTGCGGGCGATATTCAGCATCACCGGGATGGTGCGCAGCGCCTTGGCAAAACCGCCAACGCCGGTAGTTTCCTGGCCGATCAGTTGGTATTTCAGCCCCAGGCGCTCGTCGGCGGCCCTGGCAGGCAACTGACCCACGCGGAACTGGGTGAGGACGAAACTGGCACCGCGAATGGCCTCGTCCAGGTCGAAATGCACGCTGACCTTCACCTGCTCCAGGCCGTTACGAGCCAACATTCGCTGGGTTAATGCGGCAATGATCTCGACCTTCTCCCGGCCAGGCTCAACGTCCACCAACGCCAGCTCGGTCACCGGCAACTCTTCAATTCGCAGGATCAGGCCTTCCACCAGCTCCGGCGTGTAGCTGCTGCCGCCGCCAATAATGGCGATTTTTAATGAACTCATGAGCGGGCCTCCTGCAGTGCCTGACGGCGATAAAGTTCGATCATGTCATCGGCCAGATCCTGAATGACCATGGCGTTCATCAAGTGATCCTGCGCGTGTACGGTGATCAGGGTGATGGCCAGTTTGCCGCAGCCTTCGTCCATGCCGATCAGTTGGGTCTGAATACGGTGGGCCTGCTTCACCGCCTGCTTGGATTCGGCCATATGTTCGGCGGAGCCGGTGAAATCACCGGCACGGGCCTGTTGCAAAGCCATCAGCGCGCTACTGCGGGCGCTACCGGCAAATACCAGCAGCTCCATAATGGTGCTTTCAAAATCCTGGCTGACTTCAGCCATCAGTTCAGTCACGTTATCTCTCCTGTTACTGCGCGGCGGCGGCGTTGCTGGCTTCACGTTCAGCCTCGGCCTGCTCGTGTTCCTGCGCCAATAGTTGTTTTTCATACACCTTGAAGAACGGCAGCCAGATCGCCAGGTCTATCACCATCAGCACCAGCACCAATATGGCGGCACGGATATCCCAGGAGGCGGAGATCATCGCTCCCAGCGGTGCCGGAGCGGTCCAGGGGGCCATCGCCACCATTTTCTCCACCATGTCCCAGTGCAAGGCGAAATAAGCCAGAGTGGCGTTAACCATCGGCACCACAATCAACGGGATAAACAGCGTTGGGTTCATCACCACCGGCGAACCGAACAGCAGCGGTTCATTGATATTGAAAGCCGCCGGAACCACGCTCAGCTTACCGATGGTGCGAAGATGAATGGAGCGACTGCGCAGGTAGAGGAAGGCCAACACCAGCGTGGATCCAGAACCGCCGATACAGACATAGAATGACCAGAATGGCGCGGTCAGCGTTTGGGTCATGGCGGCACCGTTGGCGACCAGCGCGGCGTTAGTGGCCAGGTTAGCCATAAAGATCGGGTTCAGCAGGCCGGTCACGATGTTGTCACCGTGAATACCGGCAAACCACAGCAGGTTGGCAATCAGCACCGCCAAAAGGATGGCTGGCAACGTATCGCCGACGGAAATCAGCGGCTGGAACACCTGCATAATCGCGGCGGGCAGCAGCAGCTGGAATTCGCTCTGCATCAGGAGGCTGACGGGGTAGACCGTCAACAGAATGCCCACCACCGGGTACAGCAGTTCAAACGAACGGGCAATGGCAGGGGGAACCTGTTCCGGCATGCGAATGGTGATGTTGTACTTTTTCAGCAGACGGATCAGTTCGACTGACCAAATGGCGCAGATCAGGGCAGTGAATACCCCCTGGCCACCCAGAAAATCTAGGGACATCTTGTTGTCGACCTGTGGCGCAGAGGCCAGCAGGAATGCCATCAGCGACAGCAGCGCGGCGGTCAGGGCGTCCATTCCGTAGTGTTTTGCCAGACTGTAGGCGGTACCAATAGAGACAAATACGCTCATCAACCCCATGGTCATAAAGAACGGCATGGTGATGGTGTCCCAGTGCTTTTTGGCGAACCCTAACCAGGCTTGCCCGAAGCTGGAGGTGGTGGTCGCATCAAAAGGCGGGTTGGCGACGATCAGCATGATACTGCCGACGATCAAAAATGGCATCGCGCTGATAAAACCGTCACGAATGGCAATAATATGGCGCTGGCTACCGATCCGGCCAGCCAGTGGTGCGATATGGCTTTCGACCACGCGCATCAGGGAAGCGTATAGGCTCATGGGGTTCTCCGCGGCGTCAGGCGATCAGGCTGAGGGCTTTGTCTAATACCTTGTCACCGCGCATGGTGCCGTAATCCATCATGTCGATGACGGCAACCTGCAGGCCATGCGGCTCTGCAAGCTGGCTGAAGCGGGCCAGTTCGTACTTCACCTGTGGCCCTAGCAGCACCACGCTGGCGGTTGGCAACTCGGCTTCGAAATCCGCAGCCGCTACCGCCACAATCTCCACGGCCAGTTCGCGCTTTTGCGCTTCGGTTTGCATGCGTTTGACCAGCATGCTGGTGGACATCCCCGCGGCACAGCACAGCACTATCTTCTTCATCATTGCTCTCCAGTATTATTGTTATCAGCGCAAATGAGAGCGCTCTCATTTATTTAGCCTAGCTGGATTGCAGAACCAAACCGGGATTTGTGTCGCAAAAAACGATGAAGGGCGAAAATGGGCAAATAATGCGTGATCGGCTTGGCAAAAATCAGTACGGGGATCATACTGTCGGCAGGAAAAAACCGGGCGCACTCAGAAACGTCCGGCAATTGAGTAAATATAGGTAAATGGCTGGCGCTGCCGGGCGCAGCTCTTTAGAATCAAAGCGCTTTCCGTTGTTTGTATCTCAAAGAAAGGACCCGTTCATGTTCAAACGTACTTTAGTGACCTTCGTTGCGCTGTGTTCACTGACAGCCATGGCACCCGCCGCATTTGCCGCCGGTGAAACCCACGTCATGCTGACCACCTCGGCAGGGAATATCGAATTGGCGCTCGACAGTCAGAAGGCACCGGTCTCAACCAAGAACTTTATTGACTACGTGAACAGCGGTTACTACAACAACACCGTTTTCCACCGCGTGATCCCGGGTTTCATGGTTCAGGGCGGCGGTTTTACTGCGGATATGCAGCAGAAAACCACCAATGCACCGATCAAAAACGAAGCCGACAACGGCCTGCGTAACCTGCGTGGCACCATTTCCATGGCGCGTACCGCCGATAAAGACAGCGCCACCAGCCAGTTCTTCCTGAACGTGGCAGACAATGCGTTCCTCGATCATGGCCAGCGTGATTTTGGCTACGCGGTATTTGGCAAGATCGTTAAAGGGATGGACGTGGTAGATAAAATCTCCCAGGTACCCACTGGCAACGTCGGTCCTTACCAGAATGTCCCGAGCAAACCTATCGTGATCCTGTCGGCCAAAGTGCTGCCATAAATCACCCAAGCCGGTCTCTAGCTGGGGGCCGGCCTGCTTTTCCCTCCTGAATGTTTGCCTGCATCACTGTTTTTTTCGATCCCACGTGATTTAATTGCCCGCCTAAAACCAGACCGGATACCCGGCACTTATTTGATCGCCCCCGTTGTTCAGGATGAGCCGTTTTTATGTACGAATTTAACCAGGTGTTACTGCTGCTACAGCAGATGTGCGTGTATCTCGTCATTGCTTATCTGCTGAGCAAGACGCCGCTGTTTATTCCGCTGATGCAGGTGACCATCCGCCTGCCGCACAAGCTACTGTGCTACGTCATTTTCTCGGTGTTTTGCATTATGGGCACCTATTTTGGCCTGCATATTCAGGACTCCATCGCCAATACCCGCGCTATCGGTGCCGTGTTGGGCGGGCTGCTGGGTGGGCCTTCCGTTGGTTTCCTGGTTGGCCTAACAGGCGGCTTACATCGTTATACACTGGGTGGCATGACGGACGTTGCCTGTGCGATCTCCACGGTGGCCGAAGGGCTGGTTGGCGGCATTGTGCATAGCATTGCCATGCGGCGTGGGCGTATCGATCTGCTGTTCAACCCGCTGTTTGTCGCCGGGATTGCGCTGGTGGCGGAAGTGCTGCAAATGGCGATTATCCTGATCGTTGCGCGTCCGTTCCCCGAAGCGGTGCTGTTGGTGGAGCATATCGTCCTGCCGATGCTGATCGCCAATACTATCGGTGCCGCCATGTTTATGCAGATCCTGCTTGATCGGCGGGCGATGTTTGAGAAATACACCAGTGCCTTCTCCTCCAAGGCGTTGAAGATTGCCGAACGTACCGAGGGTATTCTGCGCCAGGGGTTTGACCAGGAAAACAGCATGAAGGTGGCGCGGGTGGTCTATCAGGAACTGGGCATCGGCGCCGTGGCGATCACCGATCGTGACAAGCTGCTGGCCTTTATCGGCATTGGTGACGACCACCATCTGCCGGGCACGCCGATCTCCTCGGTCCACTCCCATCGCGCTATCGATAACAACGAGGTGGTGTATGCCGACGGCAACGAGCTTTCTTACTGCTGCTCCATCAACGGCAATTGCAAACTAGGTTCGACATTGGTGATCCCACTGCGTGGTGAAAATCAGCGAGTGATTGGCACCATCAAACTGTATGAACCCAAGACCAAGCTGTTTAGCACCATCAACCGCACGCTGGGGGAAGGGATTGCCAGCCTGCTGTCGGCGCAAATCATGGCCGGGCAATATGAGCGCCATAAACAGCTGCTGGCCCAGTCGGAAATCAAACTGCTGCATGCGCAGGTGAACCCGCATTTCCTGTTCAACGCCCTGAATACGCTGGTGGCGGTGATCCGCCGCGATGGCGACCGGGCCTGCGAACTGGTGCAGTATCTGTCGACCTTTTTCCGCAAAAACCTCAAGCGTTCCGACGATGAGGTGAGCCTGGCGGACGAGATTGAACATGTGAACGCCTATCTGCAGATCGAAAAAGCCCGCTTTGCCGATCGGCTGGAGATCACCGTTTCGCTGCCGGAAGAGTTGCTGGCAGTGCGTTTACCGGCGTTCTCGCTGCAGCCGATTGTGGAAAATGCGATCAAGCACGGCACTTCGCATCTGTTGGGGATTGGCCGTGTCGATATTGGTGCCCGCCTCGAAGGCGATCACTTGCTGTTGCAGGTAACGGATAACGCCGGGCTGTTCCGTCAACAAGCCGGTGGCAGCGGGTTGGGGATGAACCTGGTCGATCGGCGTATCCGCGTGCGCTATGGTGAAGATTACGGTGTGCAGGTCACCTGCGAGCCCGAAGCCTATACCTGCATCACCCTTAACGTTCCCTTGGCGAGGGCTGCTTGATGTTGAACGTACTGATTGTTGATGACGAGCCCTTTGCCCGCGATAACCTGCGCCACCTGCTGGAAGAGGAAGAGGGCATCACCATTATTGGTGAATGCGCCAATGCCATTGAGGCCATCAGCCAAATCCACCGCTTGCAACCGGACGTGGTGTTCCTGGACATCCAGATGCCACGTATCAGCGGACTGGAAATGGTTGGCATGCTCGATCCGAACCGTATGCCCTACATCGTGTTTCTGACGGCCTATGACGAATACGCGGTGCAGGCCTTCGAGCAGCATGCGTTTGATTACCTGCTGAAACCGGCGGAGCCGAATCGGCTGAATAAAACCCTGCAGCGCCTGCATCAGCGCCGTGCTCCGCAGAATATTGCGGCGTTGGATGAAAGCGCAGGCTACCTGAAATACATTCCCTGTACCGGCCACAGCCGGATTTACCTGCTGCGTTTCGACGAGGTGATTGCCATCCGCTCACGCTCGACCGGGGTGTATGTGGTACGCAATGACGGCATGGAGTGTTTTACCGAACTAACGCTACGCACGCTGGAAAGCCGCACGCCATTGGTGCGCTGTCACCGGCAATATCTGGTGAACCTTGAGCAGGTCAAAGAGATCCGTTTTGAAGAAAGTGGCACGGCGGAAATGATTATGTCAGTGGGGGAGCCGGTACCGGTCAGCCGCCGCTATCTCAAATCGCTGAAAGAAGAACTGGGGTTACGGGGATAGCGTTAAGCGACTCGGTTTGGCATGAGGGCACCTGAATGGTGCCCTTTTTGTTTGTCCTTGACGGGTTTACCTCTCGCTTATAGCCTTGATGATATCAACGGGCGCATTCGCGCCGTAATGGGTTATAGGAACAGCAAATGAGCGAAGCACGGATTATTGCCAAAGCGATGAAAGACGGGAAACCGGCACAGGATCTGGTCATTTTGCCTGCCCTGGCTAACCGCCACGGGTTGATCACCGGGGCAACCGGTACGGGTAAAACGGTCACCCTGCAAAAGATGGCGGAGCAGTTCTCACGCATTGGCATTCCGGTATTCCTGGCGGACGTTAAAGGCGACCTGTCAGGCATTGCGATCGAAGGTGTTCCCTCCGAGAAGTTGCAGGCGCGGTTAGCCGCGATTGGCGTTACCGACTGGCAACCCCAAGCCTGTTCGATGATCCCTTGGGATATTTTTGGCGAAAAGGGCCATCCCATCCGTGCCACCATTTCCGATCTTGGCCCGCTGCTGCTTGGCCGCCTGCTGGATCTGAACGAGGTGCAGAGCGGTGTGTTGCAGTTGGTGTTCAAGATCGCCGATGACAACGCCTTACTGCTGCTGGATATGAAAGACCTGCGTGCGATGGTGCAGTACGTCGGGGATAACGCCAAACAGTTTCAAACCCAGTACGGCAACATCTCTTCGGCCTCGATCGGGGCGATACAGCGTGGTTTGCTGACGCTGGAACAGCAGGGGGCCAATCAGTTCTTTGGCGAGCCGATGTTGGATATCAACGATCTGATGAGAACAGACGCCAACGGGCACGGCATTATCAACCTGCTGGCGGCGGATAAGCTGATTAACCAGCCGAAGCTGTATGCGGTGTTTTTGTTGTGGCTACTGGCGGAGCTGTTTGAGCATTTGCCGGAAGTGGGCGATCCGGAGCAGCCAAAGCTGGTGTTTTTCTTCGACGAAGCCCACCTGCTGTTTAACGATGCGCCACCGGCATTGCTGACCAAAATTGAACAGGTGGTGCGCCTGATCCGTTCCAAAGGCGTGGGCATCTACTTTGTCACCCAGAATCCCTTGGATATTCCGGACAGTGTTCTGGGCCAGTTGGGTAACCGTGTCCAGCATGCGCTGCGGGCCTTTACGCCACGCGATCAGAAAGCGGTGAAGGCCGCGGCACAAACCATGCGTGCCAATCCAGACTTTGATGCGGAAACGGCAATCACCGAGCTAGGCGTGGGCGAGGCATTAGTTTCCTTCCTGGATGAGAAAGGGCGGCCGAACGTGGTGGAGCGTGCGATGGTGATCGCTCCGGAATCGAAAATGGGCATGCTGGGGGACGAAGGGATGAACAGTGCCATCAATAAATCCCCGCTCTACGGACGCTATGAAGATATGGTGGATCGTGAATCTGCCTATGAAAAACTGGCCGCAGGTGGTTTTGCCACTGTGGGTACGCCACAGCCTGGGCAACCGGCTCAGAAACCGGCCGCAGGGCAGGAAAGCGGCGGTGGCTTGATGGGCGGCTTGAACGAGATCCTGTTCGGCTCCACCGGTCCACGTGGCGGTAAACACGACGGCATCGTACAGACCGCCGCCAAGAGCATGGCGCGCGATCTGGGCCGCCAGATCCTGCGCGGCGTTTTAGGCTCGATCATGGGTGGCCGTAAGAAGTAGGTCTGTGATTCTTTTGTGGGGCTCAGCATACTGCGTCCGTTTAGCTTTGCCAGCGCTTTCAAGCCTGGCAGACTACACCCCCGTACGCAGCTTGGCAGTCAGAGCAGATTTCGCAGACAGTGTCTGCGAAATGGCTTGCCTCACAAATTTCTCTGATAGCATCTGAGCAATTTCCAGACCAAGGCCCTAAAACTGCTCAAGATGCTGGGTGTGAAACTGGATGATTGAGCAAGTTATTAAATCAACACCTTAAGCCCATGTTTCAGGACCACGGTAAGTAACTTCAACGACAGGCCACTGGGGCGTTTTGCGCCGCTTTCCCATTTTTGGACTGTAGAAACGCTGGTGTTCAGATAACGGGCAAAGACTGGCTGGCTGACATTGAGATTTTCTCGTAATGCTTTTATTTCAAGTGGTTGAAGATCTTTGACGTTGCTGATGCAGGCTTGATCGAAGCTACGCATTGTCTCCTGCGGGATGGCATCGACGCTGAATAACCCAGAGGCTGCACTATGGATGGCTTCAAACGCAGGACTTTTGAATTTACTTTTTGCGGTCATGACAAATCTCCACCAGCTCTTTATTTGTAATCAATGCCATAATCTTTTCATCTGTAAGTACCGCATAGCACTTTGCTAACTCTCGAAATCCAGCAAGTTCACGTTTATCGATGTTGACCATATCCTGTTTAGCATACAGGAACGTGTAAAACCAATGCACTCCGCCTTTGGCTAATATTATGGCGCGATCACGATTCTCCCTTAGGCGCTTCTTGTATACTCCGCCTCCGAGGTCATCGGCCTTCCCTTCTATCACTGCGTCAATAGCCCGACATAATTCCCTATCTTTGATGCCATGAGATTCGGCCGTTTTGGCAAACCATTTGGTTTTAAATACGCGCATTAGGTTGACATCCTGTTACCTTAACTATAGCACTTAGTGCTATATTACTCTCTTTTTTAGCTGATTCAACGTTTTCAAATCAGCAAAACTGGCCGTCTTTATGGAGGACTGTTCGAACGTGGCTATAGGTGTAACGGCGAAGGTTAGATAAACTCGGCTATCTAGCTATTTGATACGGGCGACCGTAACGAGCCTTAATCACGAAGTTAATTTAAACATGCTGCTGCTGATCGATAACTACGACTCTTTTACCTACAACCTCTATCAGTACTTTTGCGAACTGGGTGCAGAAGTGCTGGTGAAGCGTAACGATGAATTGCAACTGGCCGATATCGAGCGGCTGGCACCGCAGCATCTGGTGATCTCCCCTGGCCCCTGTACGCCGAACGAGGCGGGCATCTCTCTGGCTGCCATTCGCCATTTTGCCGGTAAGCTGCCGATCCTTGGGGTCTGCCTAGGTCATCAGGCGTTGGGCCAGGCGTTTGGTGCCGACGTGGTTCGCGCCCGGGAGGTGATGCATGGCAAAACTTCTGCCATCCGCCATAATAATCTCGGCGTGTTCAAGGGATTGAATAATCCGCTGACCGTCACCCGCTACCATTCGCTGATCCTGGATGCTGCCACGTTGCCGGATTGCTTTGAGGTGACCGCCTGGAGCGAACGTGACGGCGAACGCGATGAGATCATGGGGATCCGCCATCGGACGCTGGCGCTGGAAGGTGTGCAGTTCCACCCGGAGAGCATTCTCAGCGAACAAGGGCACCAACTGCTGGATAATTTCCTTGGAAGTTAGCCGTTAGTGGCTTTTTAAGCTTGCCCTTGTTTGGTTTTTTATGCATATTTTGTGATTATATTTTCACTTAATAGTTAGCCGCCTGGAGCCAGTAATGACCGAAAAAACCGCAGTCACCCGCAGCACCTTTGATCAGGTTATCCTGCCTGTTTATGCACCGGCCCAGTTTGTGCCGGTGAAGGGCAAGGGGAGCCGCGTATGGGATCAGCAGGGGAAAGAGTATATCGACTTCTCTGGTGGTATAGCGGTGACTGCGTTGGGGCACTGCCATCCGGCACTGGTTGAGGCTTTAAAGCAGCAGGGCGAAACCTTGTGGCATACCAGCAACGTGTTCACCAATGAGCCCGCGCTGCGCCTGGCCACTAAATTGATCGCTGCTACCTTCGCCGACCGGGTGTTCTTCGCCAACTCGGGTGCAGAGGCTAACGAGGCGGCTTTCAAGCTCGCTCGCCATTATGCCATCACCCGTCATAGCCCGTATAAGACCAAGATCATCGCGTTTAACAACGCTTTCCATGGCCGTACGCTGTTCACCGTTTCCGTGGGTGGGCAGCCAAAATATTCCGACGGCTTTGGGCCGAAACCGGCCGATATCGTGCATGTGCCCTTCAACGATCTGGCCGCGGTGAAAGCGGTGATGGACGATCACACCTGTGCGGTAGTGATGGAGCCTATTCAGGGGGAAGGGGGCATTACCGCCGCCGATCCTGTCTTCCTCAAGGGCGTGCGTGAACTCTGCGATCAACATCAGGCGCTGCTGGTATTTGATGAAGTGCAAAGCGGTATGGGCCGCAGCGGCAAGCTGTTTACCTATATGCATTACGGCATTACGCCAGACATCCTCACCACCGCTAAAGCGCTGGGCGGTGGTTTCCCGGTGAGTGCGATGCTGACTACCGAAGAGATCGCCTCGGTGATGCAGGTTGGCACTCATGGTACTACCTACGGCGGTAACCCACTGGCCTGTGCAGTGGCAGAGGCAGCGTTGGACGTTATCAACACGCCAGAGGTGCTAAGCGGGATTGAGCAGCGTCACGGGCTGTTTGTGCAGGCTTTGCAGGAAATTGGTAAAAAATACGATGTGTTCAGCGATATTCGTGGCATGGGGCTGCTGATTGGTGCAGAACTGAAGGCGGGCTATCACGGCAAAGCGCGCGATTTTCTCACTGCCGCCGCTGCGCGTGGCTTGATGATCCTCAACGCTGGGCCAAACGTGATCCGTTTTGCTCCTTCGTTGGTGGTTGAGCTGAAAGATATCGACGAAGGCATGGCGCTGTTCGAATTGGCCGTACAGGATGTGATTAAGGCTTAAGTCATTTGCCGGGGCCGAACTTCAGCATCGGCTCCGGCAACCTCAGCTTTCCCGCAGTTTGCGCTTCAGCCAGATCCCATGATGTGGGCGCTGGCGCCATGCCAGTGACGAAATGGTATGCATCACGGTCAGGTGAGAAAGGATCCGCCGCAGGTGGCGTTCCATCTCGGTGATCGGCATGTCCGGGTGCAGGTCCGGCGGCTTCATGATGCTATTGCTGGTACTTGGGCCGTCATATTCCAACCGCTGCTGGCAGCTCTGCAAGGCTATCTCACAGGTTTGCAGATACTCCTGAGCCAGCTTGGGCGTCAGCATATAGTGCTCGCGCGCCAGAATGGTCATCGCATTCAGGTGTTCAACGATAAACTGGTTATGGGTGATCCACAGCCGCATATCTGCCAGATAATTCGATTCAAACCCCGGCTCCTGCATCGCCTGATTGAGCGAGGTAAACAGGGCGTTATGCGCCTGGTTGACCTGCATACGCGTGTAGGCCAGTTCACTGGGGTCCGGTTCCTGCTCTTCCAGCAATAATCGCAGTGCCGTCTGATCGTGCTCTAGCGCCTGATGGGCGTTTTTACGCAGCAGGCCACTCTGCCACTGCGGCCATAGCCAGATCGTGCCGCCAAACACCAGTACGCAGCCAATAAGGGTATCGATCAGGCGGGGAACCAGGAAATGGGTGCCATTCAGCGCCAGGAGTTGCAAGGTGTAGACGGCGGTCACGGTAAAGCCCATCACCGCCAGCCCGTAGTTTTTCCGCAGGATCAGATAGGCCGCCAAGGTGATCGCCAACATGATGCTCAGCGTCACGTTCTCCGGCATCTGCAGTTGCAGCAGTCCGGCGGCAATCACCAACCCGGCCAACGTGCCGAGGGCACGGTGCTGGATCCTCACCCGCGTGGCGTTATAGCCGTTTTGACTGACCAGCATGATGGTCAGCAAAATCCAATAGGGTTTTGGCAGGTTGAACAGCATGCCCAGGCTACTGCCTGCCGCCAGAATGACCCCCAGCCTGGCGGCGTTGCGCAGGGCGTTGGATTTAAACGACAGATAGCTCACCACCGCGGGCCAGAACGGCAGACGTGACTGATTGGCCATCAGATTGCGGCGGTAAAGCGGGTGCTGGGTGCGCAGCAGGCGTGCGATGCGGCTGAAGTGGTAATAGCAGAACTGGCCAACCGGGTTATCGGCGTGCTGTGAGGCCACTTTTTCCAGCGCCGCCAACTCATTCTTCATACTGAAACGCGCAGAGTGCCGATGATAGAGAATATCGTCGGCCACCACCCGCAGGCGCGTGGCGATCACCTGGGCGTTGCGGCGGATAATCGCTTCGGCCTGGCTTTGCTCCACCAGCTTTTGTACTTCTTCCGGCAGATGCAGGCTGACGGTAATGTGCTCTTGCAAATCGAGCGCCACCTGAAACGTACGTTGCAGGCGCTTTTGCTCCAGGTTATTGGCATGGGGCAGGAAATTAAGCTGTTGGTATAGCAGACTGATCAGATCCATCACTTTCTGTTGGCGTTGCAACAGCGGCGGCAGGGCAGTTTCTGGATCGGTATGTTGCGTCAGTAATGAGTATTTGGCTTCAAAATAGTCGGCCAACTGCATATACAGCTGGCTTAAGGATTCGCGCATCGGCTGCTCTTTCCACAGCTTGAACCAGGCCCAGGTAAACAACCCGTACCAGGCGGTGCCGACGATATACAGTAAAGGGGCATGCCAGATTGGCACGGTGCCTACCATGCTGAGGGAAAAGATGGCGGCAACCAGTGCGGCTGGTAGCAGGCGGGCATGCAGCGGACTGATCTCACCGCTGACGCCGAGCAACAGCGCCATTCCCAGCATCAGTAAGGGCAGGGGAAGGTCCCACAGCAGGGCTTGTTGCAGCAGAAAGCTACTGAGTGCGAATAGGGAGCCACCCACAACCAGGCGTTTGAAAAAGCGTTTGTGTGGCGTATCCAGCCCGGCAATGTTGCAGCAGGCGGGCACCAACGAGAACAGCATGCCGAGTTGCAGGTTGCCAATCAGCAAACCAAACGCCACCGGCAGGCACAACACCAGCGTTTGCCGCAGTGCGTAGTTGACTTCCGGATGGTAGATCAGGCGGCGCCACATGGTTGGCTATTCAGTAGGTAAAGAAACGGCGCATTGCTGCACCGTTTCCCTGGGGATTAACGCGTACCGTACACGACAATGGTTTTGCCGTGCGCGGAGATCAGGTTTTGATCTTCGAGCATTTTCAAAATACGACCGACGGTTTCACGTGAGCAACCGACGATTTGGCCAATTTCCTGGCGGGTGATTTTGATCTGCATGCCGTCTGGGTGAGTCATGGCATCAGGTTGTTTTGCCAGGTTCAGCAAGGTCTGAGCAATGCGGCCGGTAACGTCAAGGAAGGCGAGGTTACCCACTTTCTCTGAGGTGACTTGCAGGCGGTTAGCCATCTGTGCGGACAGGCGCATCAGGATATCCGGGTTAACCTGGATCAACTGGCGGAATTTCTTGTAGGAAATTTCAGCCACTTCACAGGCGGTTTTGGCCCGTACCCAGGCGCTACGCTCCTGGCCTTCTTCAAATAATCCTAGCTCGCCGATGAAATCCCCCTGGTTAAGGTAGGACAGGATCATCTCTTTGCCTTCTTCATCTTTAATCAGCACCGCGACGGAGCCTTTGACGATGTAGTAAAGCGTTTCGGCCTTTTCACCTTGGTGAATCAGCGTACTCTTCGATGGATATTTGTGGATATGGCAATGAGACAGGAACCATTCGAGAGTCGGGTCTGTTTGCGGTTTGCCGAGAACCATTCGCTGTTATCCTCTGTTGTTATCGCTGCCTTGTATCACAGGGGTCAGAGTTCCCTGTAAAACGTGCTTATAGCCCGGTGTTTTAATTGTGGCTATCAACAGGTTTTGAGGCGTGTTATAGAAATACGCTTGTGCTCTAGCATATTAACTTGCAGGGAGAGCTGCAAGCTACATTCTGTTAACAAACCAATATAGGGGCCTTTCCTTGGACATATCCCTGAAATCGGTGACCTGGAAAGAGTTATTGCGGCTCTGTTTGTAGCACAGAGTGAGGCGGGTGTCTTGTGTTGTCTCGCTTCAGCATGATTAGGGTCAGGTTACGTTGCCAGAATGTATGCGAAAGCGTACCCTGTTTTTAAGAAATTAACCGGAGTGTGTAACATGCAGGCAAGAGTTAAGTGGGTAGAAGGGCTGACATTCCTGGGTGAGTCTGCGTCCGGCCACCAGGTTTTGATGGATGGCAACGCGGGCGATAAAGCGCCAAGCCCAATGGAAATGGTGTTGATGTCCGTCGGCGGTTGTAGCGCCATTGATGTAGTGTCGATCCTGCAAAAAGGACGTAACGATGTGCGTGACTGCGAGGTAAAACTGACCTCTGAGCGCCGTGAAGAAGCGCCACGTCTATTTACCCATATCAACCTGCATTTTATTGTCACCGGCAAAGGGCTGACTGATAAGATTGTAGAGCGCGCGGTGGATCTTTCCGCCGAGAAATACTGCTCAGTCTCCTTGATGCTGGGTAAAGCCGCCAGTATCACCCACAGCTTTGAAATCCGCGAAGTAGCCTGATCCTACCAAGGGTAGCGCAGACAGTGGGCACGCAATAAATCAAGAAATCGCCGTGCCGTTACGGTTAGCGGCGATTTCTGTGAATACAGCACGCAATATTGCGCCTGCGGCAGCGTGTCGATAGGCAATGCCACCAGCCGATGCTGCAAATGGAACGGTGCACTCATCGCCCGCGCCACGATAGTCAAATAATCCGCCTCTAACACCATGTTCAAGCCACAGGTCACTGAATCCGAGCGAATGGGCGAACGGCTCAATTGCTGATAGAAGGTGCCCAACACCGCGCGCAACTGCTGGTAATAACCCATATCGGTTTCCGGTAATAGCCACTTGGCCTCACGCAGTTCGTCCAGCGAGGTTGCCTGCGCCAGTGGGTGCCCCTGGCGTGCGATAATGCAAAAAGAGGCGCTGAACAGCGGTTCACGCACCAGATCCTCCAGCGGCAGTTCCGGGCTGACGGTACCCACGGCAAAATCCAGGCGGCCTTCGCGCAATGCTGGCAGCAGCGTAGAAAGCTGTGCTTCGCGGATCAGCAGATTGGCCTGCGGAAACGGCTGTTTGAAGGCTTCGACCAGTTCCGGTAATACCGTGAGAGCGAGTAGTGAAGAGCAGCCAATGGCGACGTTACCTTGCGAATGCTGATTCAACTGCTGGATCTCGTCGGCGGCGCGTTGCAACTCTTCCAGGATCAACTGCATCCGCAGGGCAAAGGCGCGGCCGGTTTCGGTCAGCGTCATTCCCTGGCTGCTGCGATTGATCAACTGGGTTTCCAGGATCTGTTCCAGTTCACGGATGGTACGGCTCACGGCGGGCTGAGACTGCTCCAGCGCGCGCGCCGCCCCGCGAATACTGCCGCTGCGGATCACCTGCTGGAAAACTTTCAACTGTTGTAACTTCGGTAAATAGCGCATTCCCCCACCCTATCAATAAAAAGCATCACCCCTTACAAAATTGTATCTTATGCCACTCGGCAAAAGGCGATAATTTCAGCATGTTATTGTAAGTGACTGTTATTAAAACTATAAAGTGACCTTGATCACATTATTAAACTACGCCTGCCCTGCGGGTGGGCTGCCTGGGTGATAACTTAAAGGAATATCGGCAATGAAGAATCGTTCGCTAATGATTTTTTTGCTGTTTGTGGGCTATGTCGTGGTGTACATCGATAAAACCGTGATGGGTTTTGCGCTGTTACCTATCGAGCGCGAGTTCAATCTACAGCCGGAACAGCTGGGCTACATTACCGGGATGTTTTTCCTGGCGTATTCCCTGTTCCAGATACCGGCGGGCTGGCTCAATGACCGCTTTGGCTTTAAGAAAGTGCTGTGCAGTTCGTTACTGCTGCTGGGGGGATTTGCCCTGTGCTTCGGCATTCTGGGGTTCGGCCTGGGCCTGCTGGTGACGTTCCGCTTTTTGTCCGGTATTGGCCACTCTGGCTATCCGTGTTCCTGCGCCAAGGCGGTGGTGGCGAATTTCCCACTGGAACAGCGCACCTTCGCGCAGTCCATTCTGCTGTCCTCCGCCGGATTGGCGATGACCGTCGGGCCGCTGGTCGCGGTCTATTGCCTGGATCACATCGGCTGGCGTGGGTCGTTCTCTGCGCTTGGTCTGTTGGCATTCGTGATTGCTGCCTGCATCTTGTGGCTGGTTCCCAATCCGCCACAGGCGGCACCCGCCAAAGCTGGGGCCGCCGCAGCCAACTATAAGGCCCTGCTGAAAAACCCAATTGTGTTGCTGCTGTTTGTGGCGATCTTCTGTATCAACATCCCGTCGTACGGCCTGATGGCCTGGCTGCCGAAATTCCTGGTACAGCAGCGGGGAATGCCAATTGACGTTTCCAGCATGGTGGTAGCCGCCGGTGGTCTGGGGATCTGGATCTCCTCACTCGGTACCGGCTGGCTGGTTGGGCGCTATCTGCAAGGGCGTGAGCCGTGGGTGATCTTCTTCAGTTCCCTGATCAGCGCCTTGTGCATCTGGCTGGTGTTTACCAGCGAATCAGCGCTGACGGCCAGCCTGTTCTTGTTCCTGGGTTATATCTTCCTGATGGCCTCGTTCGTCACGGTGTTTACCCTGCCGATGAAGCGCCTGCCTGCGGAAGTAATGGGTGCAGCGATGGGGCTGATTAACACCGGCGGCACCTTGGGCGGCTTTGTGGCCCCTATCGCCATGGGGTATCTGATCACTATCAGCCATAACTATATGACGACGTTTATCTTTTTAGCACTGGCTATGGTGGTTTCCGGGCTGGTGATCCTGCCATTGGCGGGTAAAGCACGCCAACCGGCACTGAATTAAGGAGTATGAAAATGAACATTGAACAACTGATTGCTGGCGTGGAACAACAGGTCTTGCAGTGGCGTCGCCACCTGCATGCCAATCCGGAGTTGTCATTCCAGGAAGCGCAGACGGCAGATTACATTGCCGGGCAGTTGGCCAGCCTTGGCCCGTTGAAGATCTCACGTCCTACACCAAATAGCGTAGTGGCCGAATTGCAGGGCGCAGCGCCGGGGCCGTGCTATGCATTGCGCGCCGATATCGACGCTTTGCCTATCCAGGAGGAAAGCGACGAACCTTTCTGCTCTACCCGGCCAGGGGTGATGCATGCCTGCGGCCATGATGCCCACAGCGCGATGTTGCTGGGGGCGGCCAGCGTGCTTTGCCAGTTGCAGGCGCAGTTGCAAGGTTCAGTGCGCTTTATCTTCCAGCATGCCGAAGAAGTGCCACCGGGCGGAGCCCAACAGCTAGTGGATTTAGGGGTTCTGGATGGCGTGAAGATGATCTTCGGCCTGCATGTCATGCCCAACTTCCCGACCGGTGAGGTAGGGATGAAGCAGGGCGTATTCAGTGGCTCCAGCGATAACTTCGATATTGTGCTGCAGGGGAAGGGGGGGCATGGCTCGATGCCGCATCTGTGTATCGATCCGGTGCCGATTGGTGCGGAAATCGTTAGCGCTTTGCAGCAGATCGTGGCACGTAAGCTGGATCCGTTAAATGCACCGGTGCTGACGGTGGCGACCTTCCAGGCGGGTGACAGCTATAACGTCATCCCAGACAGCGCGCGGCTGGCGGGAACGCTACGCACTCATAACCAGGAAGTACGTGAGCGAGTGCCGCTGTTGGTTGAGCAAACCGTCGCTGGGATCAGCCAGGCGCACGGTGCCAGCTACAAGGTTGACTGGACGCGTGGCTATACCATCGGCAATAACCACCCTGATGCCTGCGCGATTGCGCGCGAGGTGGTGGCCGAAGCCGTGGGGCCACAGGCGCTGCGGGAATTGACCTCCGCGATGTTTGGCAGCGAGGATTTCTCCTCCTATCAGGAGAAAGTGCCGGGGTGCTTCCTGTTTATCGGCAGCGGTAACGAGGCGATCGGTGCCACCTACGGCGTGCATAATCCCCGTTTTAAACTGGACGAGGCGGCGATGCAGATTGGGGTGAAACTGCACGTCGGTTTTATCCGCCATCTGTTGATGCGTTAACAACGGTGGGCGCGGTGATTGGCCGCGCCTGATAATTTACTCGATTTTCTTGCCTTCCATCAGCCGCTGCACCAGCGGTGCCATGATCAGTTCCATTGCCAGCCCCATCTTGCCGCCCGGCACCACCAGCGTATTGATATGCGAGATAAACGATCCTTGCAGCATTGCCAGCAGGTAAGGGAAGTCGATCTGATCCAGGCCACGGAAGTGGATCACTACCAAGCTTTCGTCCAGAGAGGGGATCGCCTTGGCGGCAAACGGGTTGGAGGTATCCACCGTCGGGACGCGCTGGAAGTTGATATGGGTACGCGAAAACTGTGGCGTGATGTAGCTAATGTAATCCTCCATCGAACGGACCACCGAGTCCATCACCGCCTCACGTGAATGGCCACGCTCGCCGGTATCGCGGATCAGCTTCTGGATCCACTCCAGGTTGACGATCGGCACCACGCCGACCAGCAGATCGACATGTTTGGCTACGTCGATCTGATCGGCCACTACGCCGCCGTGCAGCCCTTCGTAGAACAGGACATCCGTCGGGGCGGGCAGTGGCTCCCAAGGCGTGAAGGTGCCCGGTACCTGATTGTAAGGCACTGCCTCGTCGTAGGTATGCAGATATTTACGTGAGCGGCCGGTGCCGTTCTTGCCGTATTCGATAAAGCTCTGCTCCAGCAGACCAAAGTCGTTGGCTTCCGGGCCGAAGTAGCTGATATGGCGACCCATATCGCGGGCTTTACGGATTGCCGCATCCATTTCCGGCCGGGTGTAACGGTGGAAGCTGTCGCCTTCCAGCTGGGCAGCGCGCAGGTTTAGCTGCTGAAAAATCTTGCGGAACGCCAAGCTGGTGGTGGTGGTGCCGGCTCCGCTGGAGCCGGTCACCGCGATAACGGGATGTTTGGCAGACATGATCGAGGGTCACTCCGTATTAAATGCGCAGGCTAAGAATAAGATTTTTAGTATGGCTGATACCCTTTCGCCCAAGGCGAAATTGTGCGCGTTGGTTTGCAATACTGCATTGTTACCTGATTTTTTCCCTCAGTCATAGCATGCAATAAGACTAAATTTCCTCCTGCCCGGCGCGGATCTGCCCGCGAGGCATGATGTTGACGGTTTCATGTAGCTCTGACCATACCAGTACTACTTCGCCGCTTTTCAACTGGCGGCGCACGTCGTCGACCTTCTGTTCCAGCGAACGTTCGTGCTCGCCGTAGTCGGTTCCTTCGCGTAATACAAAGGATTCGATCAGGCTGTTGAGGGTCTCTTGTTCAATGTCTTGCCAGGGAATAATCACTTGGTGGGTTCCAAAAAAGGAGAAAGCCAGGCTGGGATACGTTGCTCCAGCCACATTTGCGGTTTTTTCAAGGTGCCGCCGACAAAGCCGACGTGGCCACCGCACTCCGTCAGCTGATATTCGATATTAGGCGGCAGGCTGGCGAGGTCGGGGATCACCGCATCGGTCATAAACGGATCGTCTTTAGCGTGAATGATCAGCAGCGGCGTGGTGATCTGCGGCAACAGCGGCAGGGCGCTGCAGCGGCGATAGTAATCGACCGCGTCGCTGAAGCCGTGAATGCGCGAGGTGATCACATCATCAAACTCGCGAATGCGCCGCAGCTTGTTCAGTTGCGACAAATCCAACGGTAAGGTGCCTGGATAGTGCAGCAGCTTGCGGGTGGCATTTTGCTTGAGTTGGCCCAGCAGGTAGCGCTGATAAACGCGTGAGAATCCCTGTTCCATGCGGATTGAGCAAGGTTCCAGCATCAGCGGGGCGGAAACAACCACAGCCGCCTGTAGCAGGCTGTCATTGCCCTGTTGGGCCAGATAATAGGCCAGCATATTGCCGCCGAGAGAAATCCCGACCGCCGCCGTTGGCACTTCGCCAAAGCTGTCACGCAGCCAGCGCAGGAAGAAGCGGGCATCTTCCGTTTCGCCGGAATGGTAGATACGTTGCTTACGGTTGGGCACACCGCTGCAACCACGGAAATGCATCACCACGCCCAACCAGCCTTGCTCGCGCCAGGCATTGAGCAGCCCATGTGCGTAAGGGCTGTAAAAATTACCCTCTAACCCATGGAACAGCACCACGCGAGGTTTATCGCGCGCCAGTTGCGGATCTTCACTCCAGGCCAGATCGACGAAATCGCCGTCCGGCAACTCCAGCCGCTGCCAATGAGGTTGCAGCAGTACGCGGCGGCGCACCAGCCGTGGCAGCAGGGTTTGCAGGTGTGGATTACTGGCCCCGGTCAGGGGGCGAAAGGATTCATACATAATGAATAAAATTCTTGTTGGCGGCTATTGTGTGATCCGAACCGCACTGTTAGCTTCAAACACATGTATTAGCAATCATACTGCAAAAAAGTCATTTGGGTGAGGAGCACCCGCTTCATGGAACTGAGTTTATTTCTTTCGATGCTAGGCTTCCTGTGGGTGGCCGCGATCACCCCTGGCCCCAACAATATGTTGCTCACCACCTCAGGTGCCAATTTCGGCTTTATGCGTTCATTATGGCTGATGATCGGCATCATGCTGGGCATGCAAAGTATCCTGGTGTTGGTGGCATTTGGCGTTGGTGGGTTGATCCTGATTTATCCCTCCTTGCACTTGATCTTGAAAATCCTCGGCAGCCTTTATCTGTTGTGGCTGGCGTGGAAAGTGGCGACGGCGGCCTATGAAAAGCTGGAAACCGATGCGCCGCCACCAAAGCCGGTGCGTCTGTACCAAGGCTGGCTGTTGCAATTCCTCAACCCCAAGGCCTGGCTGATGGCGCTAGGGGCGGTGGCGAGCTTCAGCCTGGCGGGGGATAAATACAACCACTCCATTCTGGCTATCGCCTTCGGTATCTTTGCCGTCAATATCGTGGCTGGGATTATCTGGTTAGGTTTTGGTACGGTGATTGGCCGCCTGCTGCGCAGCAAGAAGGCCTGGATTATCTTTAACGTGTCGATGGGGCTGCTAACCGCCGCCTGTGTATTACTGATTTGGCATTGAGGGAACGCTGATGAACGAAAACTATTTCCATGTGGATGCCTTTATCGGCGAGGGACTGCGGGGCAACCCGGCCGGTGTCTGCCTGCTGCAACAACCGCTGGAGGCGGCGCAGATGCAGGCCATCGCCAACGAGCTTAACCTGCCGGAAACCAGCTTTGTCTGGCAGGATGGTGACATGTACGCGATCCGCTGGTTCACGCCAACGCGGGAAGTGGATCTCTGCGGACATGCCACTTTGGCTACGGCGCACGTGCTGTTAAACGTGGTCAACCCGGGGTTGAGCGATATCCGTTTCCGTTCCGCCAGCGGTGAGCTGTATGTCAAACGCGATGCGGCCGACGGTGAACGGCTAATCCTGGATTTCCCTTCTCGCCCACCACAGAAAATTGCTGAACCGCCACGGTTGGCCGCTTTGCTCGGTGTGCAACCGCAGGAAGTGTGGCGAGCCCAGTCGCTGATGGCGGTATTGGCCGATGAGGCGCAGGTCAGGGCGGTACAGCCTGCGATCGCCGAGCTGATTGACCACCTTGGCTGTGGCGTGATCGTCACGGCTCCGGGCGATGAGGTAGATTTTGTCTCGCGCTATTTCTCGCTGGATCGCAGTGAGGATCCGGTCACCGGCTCCGCCCATTGCATACTGATGCCTTACTGGACGGCGCGTCTTGGCCGCCACGTATTGCATGCCAAGCAGCTATCATCACGCGGTGGTGAACTGTTTTGCGAACTGCAAGGGGAGCGTACCTTGCTGGGTGGCCACGCACGTATTTTCTTACGCGGCACGATTTCAGGTTGAACTCCGTTCCAGCAGTTGCCAATCCAGCACGTCGTGGCAAGGAGGCAACTGCTGGCCCTGAATTTTCTCCAGCAGCAACTGCACGCTGCGCACGCCGAACTGATGCATGGGCTGTACGATGGTGGTCAGCGGCGGAGTGGTGATGCTGCCAAACGGCACACCGTCAAATCCCATTACCGCGATATCTTCTGGAATGCGTAAGCCCTGCTGGTGCAAGGCACTCATCGCGCCTCCGGCAATTACATCCGAAATGGCAAATACCGCATCTGGCCGTGGCCCGTCTGCCAGCAAATCACTCATCGCCTTGGCTCCAGCGGCGTAATCCAGCCCTTCGACGTATTCCACCCGGCAATAGTCCAGCCCCAGCTCTGCCAACGCCTGCCGATAGCCCTGTTCCCGCTGTTGTGAATACAGATAACGCATATCACCATTGAGCAACGCGATCCGTTGGCGGCCCTTGGCGGCCAAGTGCTGCACACCGGCCATGGCGGCCTGGTGATTATCGATGGTGACGGAGGAGGCGCGGAATTGGGTATCCCCTTCGCCGCATTGTACCCAGGGGAAATCACCGATCATGGCGGTCAGCCCCGGCAAACAACTGATGGCATCCATGGTGATCACCCCGTCAACCACCTTGCCACTCAGCAGGCTGAGGTAGGCGGATTCACGGGTGGGATTGGATTCCGAGTTGCACAGCAGAATATGGTAACCGTGGCGTTCGGCCTCTTCTTCGATACCGCGCACCACCAGTGAGCAAAAGGGGTTGGTGATATTGGACACCAGCACCAACAGCATCCCGCTGCGGGCAGTGCGCAGTTGGCGTGCCAGCAGATTGGGTTGATAGTCACACGCGCGGATCGCCGCCAGGACCTTATCGCGAGTGGCCGGTTTGACGATCTGTTGGCCGTTCAACACCCGTGAGACGGTGGCCGCTGAGACGCCAGCGATTTTCGCCACCTTTGCTATCGACATGGTTTGCTTTTCCTTCTGCCCGTTTGCCTCGCACAGTATGCGGCAAAAAGTACGATCACTACGAAGGGTTTGTGACAGCGATTACAAATTCATCCTCTACCTGCTTTTAATCATATCAATCCGGTTGCCGAAAAAAAGAAATCGATTACATTTTATTTATCGCAAAATGAAATCGATTACATTTCTAATTTAGACCGAATTCCCCCCAATGGTGACGCAATAGGAGGTGGCAGATGGAGATACAGCTTCAGCTAGCGCAGGCGCAAGATCGCAGCGAGATTGCCGCTCTGATCCATTGCTCAACCAATGCCTGGTATCAGCGCCACGGGCTGGGCGACATCTTCTCTGCCGGGCCGGAAAGTTGCGGCCTGTTTGTTGATGTCTACCAGCAGTTGGATCAGGGCCACCACTGGATTGCGCGCGATCAACAAGGGGCGATCTGTGGCTCCTGCTTTTTCCACCCGCGTGAAACTCATTTGGGATTGGGCATCATGAATGTTCATCCCGATTATTTTGGCCGCAGGATTGCCAGCCGTTTGTTGGCCAAGGCCGACGAACTGGCGGGTGGCTTACCGGTCCGTTTGCTATCCAGCGCGCTAAACCTGGATTCCTATTCGCTCTACCAGCGCGGGGGATTTACCCCGTATGCCCTCTATCAGGATATGACGATCCCGGTGCCGATCCAGGGATTTGCTTATCCACGCCTGACTCGCGGCCAGGTGCGGGCAGCCCGGCTCGACGATCTGCCCGCCATCCTGGAGCTGGAGCGCGAAATACTGGGCATCGAACGCCAGCGCGATATCGATTATTTCCTCAATGATACCCGTGGACTGTGGCGGGTTGCCGTCTGGGAGCTGGACGATCGCATCGGTGGCTATTTGGCCTCGGTGGCGCATCCGGCCTCCCGCATGTTGGGGCCGGGGTGCTGCCATAGCGAAGAGATCGCCCTTGAGTTACTCGGTTGGATGCTGGATAGCCATCATCGCGGTACGACACCGGTGGTATTGGTACCCGCAGAGCGCTCCGCGCTGAGCCAGGTTTTGCTGCGCTGGGGCGGACGAATTTGTGAATTACATATCGCGCAGGTGAAAGGCCAGGCGCAACAACCCGGCGGCGTGGTGATGCCGTCCTTTTTACCGGAAAGCGGTTAGCACTGGCGTCGTTGCCGTATTAACCAACCAACACCGATGGGGGAGTTATGCAAACAGATAGCCTGGCCCAGGAGGCCAAAAGTGCCACGTTCAAATGGGTGGTGCCACGGCTGGCACTGATGATGTTCCTGCAATTTTTTGTCTGGGGAGCCTGGTACGTTACGCTTGGCGTGGTGATGGGCAAATACGGCTTGGCGGCGATCATTGGTGATGCCTATTCCACCGGGCCGATTGCCTCCATCCTGTCGCCTTTTGTGTTGGGTATGGTCGTCGATCGTTTCTTTGCCTCGCAAAAAGTGTTGGCTGTACTGCACCTGATTGGGGCTGGCCTGCTCTGGATGATGCCAGGGTTCTTTGCCGAGGGGCATGGCAGCGGGCTGCTGTGGATCATCTTTGGCTATATGTTGTGCTACATGCCCACCATTGCCCTGAGCAATAACGTGGCATTTTACAGCCTGAGCAACAGTGAGAAGGCCTTCCCGATTGTGCGGGCGTTCGGCACCTTTGGCTGGATTGTCGCCGGGCTGATTGTCGGCACCAGCGGCCTGTCGGACAGTACCGATATCTTCACGCTGGCAGCCGTGGCCTCTCTGGCATTGGCGATTTACAGTTTTACGCTGCCGCATACCCCGGCACCGGAACGCGGCAAGCCAGTAAAAATGCGCGATCTGCTGTGCGCCGATGCTTTCGCGATGCTCAAGCAGCGCCATTTCCTGGTGTTTATCATCTGCGCCATGCTGATCTCGATCCCGCTGGCGGCGTATTACGCCTATGCCGCGCCGTTCGTAGCCGCGGCCGGTTTCACCAATGTGGGTGGCGTGATGTCGTTGGGGCAAATGTCCGAGCTGTTCTTCATGCTGCTGATCCCGTTCCTGTTTGCCCGCTTGGGGATCAAGTACATGCTGATGATCGGCATGCTTTCCTGGTTCCTACGCTACGTGATGTTCGCTCTGGGCATTACCGAAGAAATGCGCTGGATGATCTACCTCGGCATCATCCTGCATGGCATGTGCTATGACTTCTTCTTCGTTATCGGCTTTATCTATACCGATAAAGTGGCGGGGGATAAGGTGAAAGGCCAGGCACAAAGCCTGCTGGTGCTGTTCACCTACGGCATCGGTATGTTGATTGGTTCGCAGATCAGCGGTGCGCTGTTTAACCATATGGTGACGGCGGAAGGGGCTGCGGCGTTGCCGCAATGGCAGCATTTCTGGTGGTACCCGGCCTTTGGCGCATTGGCGATCGCCGCGCTGTTCTTCGTCACTTTCAACTACAGCGATATTCCAGCAGGGGAGAAACGCGATGGCTGATTTGCGGGTGCTGGTGGTGGGCTGCGGCAATATGGGGGCGTCCCATGCCGAGGCCTACCACGCTATGGAAGGGGTGACAATCTGCGGGCTGGTCGCTCGGGGCGAGTCGCGTGAGCTGCTCAATCAACGTTTGGGCGGCGGTTATCCCACCTTTAGCGACTTTGAGTTAGCGCTGGCGCAAACCCGGCCTGATGCCGTGTGCCTGACCACTTATCCGGACACCCACGAAGCCTACGCCTTGGCGGCGCTGGCCGCGGGATGTCATCTGTTTATCGAAAAGCCACTCGCCACCACGGTAGCAGGGGCTGAAAGGGTGATTGCTGCTGCTCATCAGGCACAACGACAGGTGGTGGTGGGCTATATTCTGCGCCATCACCCCTCTTGGCAGCAGTTTGTGGAGCTCGCTCGCGGTTTGGGTAAGCCCTTGGTGATGCGGATGAACCTCAACCAGCAAAGCCACGGACAGATGTGGAATGTGCATCGCAACCTGATGCAGTCATTGTCGCCAATCGTTGATTGCGGAGTACATTATCTGGACGTGATGTGCCAGATGGCCCAGGCAGAACCGATCAGCGTAAGCGCTATCGGTGCCCGGCTGACCGATGACCTGCCGCAGGGGATGTATAACTACGGCCAGCTACAGGTGCGTTTTGCCGACGGATCGATCGGCTGGTACGAAGCTGGCTGGGGGCCGATGATCAGTGAAACGGCTTACTTTGTGAAAGACGTCATTGGGCCGCGCGGCGCGGTTTCGATCGTGGCCCGTCATCACGAAAGGGCTTCTGACGATGTCGGGGGACATACCAAAACCGAATCATTGCGGGTGCATTACGCCGATTTAGACGATGAGAACCGCTTTAAGCGGCCGGATCGCTGGATCGATTGCCAGGATGAGCCGGACCATTTAGCGCTGTGCCTGAGTGAACAGCGTTACTTTTTACAGGCTATTCGTGAGGGCCTGGATCTCAATCAGCATCTTCAGGATGCGCTAAACAGCTTACGGGTGGTGCTGGCGGCGGACGAAGCGGTACGCAGCCAACGCACGGTGGTATTGGGGAGTGAGGAATGAAGACGATACAGGGGCCGGGGCTGTTTCTGGCGCAGTTTATCGCCGAGCAGGCCCCGTTTAATACGCTGGATGGCCTGGCGGAGTGGGCTGCCGGGTTGGGTTTTACCAGCGTCCAGATCCCCACGCTTGAGCCGGCCATTTTCGATTTGGCGCTGGCGGCGCGTAGTCAGGATTATTGCGATGAGGTCGTCGCGCGGCTTGGACGGCACGGTATTCGCATCAGCGAGCTGTCGACGCATTTGCAAGGGCAACTGGTCGCCGTCCATCCTGCCTACGATCTGGCCTTTGACGGTTTTGCTCCGCCAGAAGTCCGGGGTAAACCGCAGTTGCGGCAGGCCTGGGCAACGGAGCAACTGTTGCTGGCGGCACAGGCATCTCAGCGCTTGGGGCTAACGGCTCATGCGACCTTCTCTGGGGCGCTGGCGTGGCCCTATTTCTATCCGTGGCCGCCGCATAATGCGTTACTGTTGGAGGAGGCTTTCGAACAGTTGGCCGAGCGCTGGCTGCCGATCCTGGACGCCTTCGATCGGGCTGGTGTAGATGTGTGCTATGAGCTGCATCCGGGGGAGGATTTACATGACGGCGTGACCTTTGAACGCTTTCTGGCCAAGGTCGGCAATCATCCCCGCTGCCATATTCTCTATGATCCGAGCCATCTGCATTTGCAGCAAATGGACTATCTGGGCTTTATCGATTGTTATCACCCACGTATCCGCGCATTTCACGTCAAAGATGCCGAGTACCGCCCCAACGCCCGCAGCGGCGTATATGGGGGCTACCAACCGTGGTTGGAAAGGCCTGGGCGCTTCCGTTCGTTGGGGGACGGTCAGATCGACTTCCCGGCGATTTTCAGCAAGCTGACGCAGTACGGCTTCCCTGGAGTCGCTACGTTGGAATGGGAGTGCTGCCTTAAGTCGCCGGAGGCTGGGGCACGCGAAGGTGCCGCCTTTATCGCCCGCCATATTATTCCGGTAGCGGAACGGGCCTTTGATGATTTTGCCGCGGTGGATACTGACCGTGAGCGAGTCAGAGCCATGCTGGGCGTGGAGGATGCATCATGAGATTGAAGCTGGGAATGGTAGGTGGTGGTGAAGGCGCGTTTATTGGCGCGGTGCATCGGCTGGCGGCGCGGATGGATGATGAGTTTGAGCTGGTCGCCGGGGCTTTCTCCTCCGATAGACAAAACTGTCTGCGCACCGGGGCGCTACTGCATCTGCAACCGGATCGCTGCTATGCCGATTTTACCCAGATGGCGTTGGCGGAAGCGGCACGCGAGGATGGAATTGATGTCGTTGCGATCGTGACCCCGAATCATTTGCACGCCCCAGTCGCCAGTGCCTTTCTCAACGCCGGGATTGATGTGATCTGCGATAAGCCGTTATGCACCTCCTATGCCGAGGCTCTGCAACTGGCACAAACGGTGCACCAAAGCGGCAGACAACTGATCCTGACCCATAACTACAGCGCCTACCCGCTGGTGCGTGAGGCACGTAGCCGGATATTGGCGGGGGAGTTGGGCGAGATCCGCTTCGTTGAGGTGGAATATCTGCAGCAGTGGCTGGCAAAACCGTTAGAACTGACCGACAACAAGCAGGCCGGTTGGCGTGCGCAGCCGGAAAAAGCCGGATCCGGTTGCATCGGTGACGTAGGTACCCATGCTTGGCAACTGGCAGAGTTTGTCAGTGGCATGTTGCCTGAGGCGATCAGCGCTGAGCTGACGTCATTCATCGCGGGGCGCAAGCTGGATGACGACGTGCGAGTGCAGATGCGTTATGCCAACGGTGCCAAAGGTCGGCTCTGGGCTAGCCAGGTAGCCTGTGGTCATGAGAATGGGCTGAAGTTACGAGTTTACGGCAGTGAGGGCAGCCTGGAGTTTTGCCAGGAAAACCCGAACCAGCTGTGGATACGGCCTTTTGACGCGCCCCCCTATTGCATCACCCGCGCTTCGGCATTTCAGCACGTAGAGAACCGCCAGTTGGCCCGCGTACCCGCAGGGCATCCTGAAGGTTATCTGGAAGGGTTTGGCCAGATTTACCGTGAAGCGGCCCGGTGTTTGCGTGATGGCCCTTCGGCGGCACCGTTGTTACCAGGGATTGAAACGGGTGTGCAAGGGATGGCGTTTATTGATGCCGCTCAGCGCAGTAGCCGTGCAGGGGGAGAGTGGGTGGTATTGATATCGCCATAAGTAATAAAGAATATTTTTTTATTCTTTTATTGCCGAGCGCCGCTCAGATAAAACTGTTGGTCACAGCACAGAATTTTATCAACGGAGCGGATCATGGCGAGCAAACTTTTCTCATTACGCAGTGCAGTATTGTTGGCTTTATCGCTCGGTGCGGCCAGTGCCCAGGCAGTGGACGTCACCGTGGCGTACCAGACCTCCGCCGAACCCGCCAAGGTGGCGCAGGCGGAAAACAGCTTTGCCAAACAGTCTGGCGCGACCGTTGACTGGCGCAAGTTCGATAGCGGCTCCAGCGTGTTGCGTGCGCTGGCCTCTGGCGACGTGCAGATTGGCAATATCGGTTCCAGCCCGTTGGCCGTGGCCGCCAGCCAGAAGCTCCCTATCGAAGTGTTCCTGATCGCCTCGCAGCTGGGCAGTTCCGAAGCGCTGGTGGTGAAAAATGACATCAAATCTCCCCAGGATCTGATCGGTAAGCGTATTGCGGTACCGTTCATTTCCACCACTCACTACAGCCTGCTGGCCTCCCTGAAACACTGGGGCATCAAACCTGACCAGGTGCAAATTCTCAACCTGCAACCGCCAGCCATTGCGGCGGCCTGGCAGCGTGGGGATATCGACGGGGCCTACGTATGGGCACCGGTGGTCAATGAACTCGCCAAACAAGGCAAGGTGCTGACCGACTCCGAGCAGGTTGGCCAGTGGGGCTCACCAACGCTGGACGTGTGGGTAGTGCGCAAAGACTTTGCCGAGCAGCACCCTGAAGTCGTCACCGCGTTTGCCGCCAGCGCCCTGAAGGCGCAGAAGGCCTATCTGGCACAGCCGGAACAGTGGCTGAAAGACCCAAGCAACCTCAGCACGCTGGCTCGCCTGAGCGGAGTGCCGCCAGAGCAGGTGCCGGAACTGGTGAAGGGTAACCGCTACCTGCCGGTTGCCGATCAGGTCACTCAACTGGGCCAGCCGGTAGATAAAGCCATTCGTGATACCGCCGAGTTCCTCAAGCAACAGGGCAAGATCCCGCAGGTGGACAGTGATTACAGCGCCTATGTGACCGACCGCTTTGTCAAACAGGTGCAGGCTGCGCCGCAGTCGTAAGGGGTCCGCCATGCTAAACGTTAACCATCTTTCGGCCGATTATCAGGGGCGTGCGGCGCTGCGCGATGTGTCGTTCCAGATAGCCAGAGGGCAACTGGTGGTGGTGTTGGGGCCTTCTGGCTGCGGCAAGACCACGTTGCTGAATTTGATCGCCGGGTTTATTGAGCCAACGGCAGGCAGCATTACGTTGGATGATGTCCCCGTCAAAGGCCCGGGTGCCGAGCGGGGCGTGGTCTTCCAGCATGAAGGCTTACTGCCGTGGCGCAACGTGGTGGATAACGTGGAGTTTGGCTTGCAACTGGCCGGTGTGGCCAAGCCGCAACGCCGCAAGGTGGCGCAGCAGATGTTGCAACGCGTTGGGTTGACCGGCTATGAACAACACTTCATCTGGCAACTGTCCGGTGGAATGCGTCAGCGGGTAGGTATTGCCCGCGCCTTGGCTGCTGACCCTCGGCTATTGCTGCTGGATGAGCCTTTCGGGGCACTGGACGCATTCACTCGCGAGCAGATGCAAGAACTGCTGTTGAACATTTGGCGCGATACCGGCAAGCAGGTGCTGCTGATCACCCATGACATTGAAGAAGCGGTATTCCTGGCCAGCGAGCTGATACTGCTTTCTCCTGGCCCTGGGCAGGTGGTGGAGCGTTTATCGCTGAATTTTGGCCAGCGCTATGCCGCCGGAGAGGCTTGCCGCGCCATCAAGTCCGATTCTGAGTTTATCGCCCAGCGTGAATACGTGCTGGGCCGGGTGTTCCAACAGCGCGAGGCCTTGCTATGAGCCTGCATTCTGTTCTGAAAGCCGCAGTACCGACAGCGGTGCGTCAATCTCGTTTCACGCTGCCGCGCAGCCTCAAGCTGAGCGCGACAACCTTGCTGGTGCTGTTGGCGGTCTGGTGGGCAGTAACCGCCTTGCAGCTGATCAGCCCGTTATTTCTACCCGCTCCGCAGCAGGTATTGCATCAGTTAGTGGTCATTGCCAGCCCGCAAGGCTTTATGGATGCCACGCTTTGGCAACACTTGGCCGCCAGCCTGGGTCGTATCCTGGTGGCACTGCTTGCTGCGGTGGTCATCGGTGTCCCGGTGGGTATTGCGATGGGGTTGAGTGACACGGTACGTGGCCTGCTAGATCCCTTGATTGAAATTTATCGTCCGGTGCCGCCGCTGGCCTATCTGCCGCTGATGGTGATCTGGTTTGGCATTGGCGAAACCTCGAAAATTCTGCTGATCTACCTGGCGATTTTTGCCCCGGTGACGCTTTCGACCGTGGCAGGCGTATGCAGCGTAGCGCAGGTGCGCATTCGTGCTGCACAAGCTTTGGGAGCCAGCCGCTGGCAACTGTTGCGCTTTGTGGTGTTGCCGAGCGCGCTTCCGGAAATTCTGACCGGTATCCGTATTGGCCTGGGCGTCGGCTGGTCTACGCTGGTGGCCGCTGAACTGATTGCCGCCACGCGCGGTCTGGGATTCATGGTGCAGTCCGCAGGTGAGTTTTTGGCGACCGACGTAGTGATCGCCGGTATCAGCGTGATTGCGATAATTGCATTTGGTCTGGAGCTTGGGCTGCGTGCCTTACAGCGCCGTTTGACCCCCTGGCATGGAGTACAGCAATGAACGAACGTTTGGCAATTACCCCGTTGGGGCCTTATATCGGCGCGTTGGTGGAAAATGTCAGTCTGGCGCGGCCACTGGGCGACGGCCAGTTTGAACAGCTTTACCATGCTTTGCTCAAACATCAGGTACTGTTCCTGCGCGAACAGCCAATCACGCCGCTACAACAGCGCGAGCTGGCAGGGCGCTTCGGCGATCTGCATATTCATCCGGTGTATCCACATGCTCCCGATGTGGAGGAGATCATTGTGCTGGATACCCATGACGATAATCCGCCGGATAACGACAACTGGCATACCGATGTCACCTTCATTGAAAACCCGCCGCAGGGGGCGATTTTAGCCGCCAAGCAGTTGCCGACGAGCGGTGGGGACACGCTGTGGGCCAGCGGGATTGCCGCCTATGAGGCGTTGTCCGGACCCTTTAAGCGGCTGTTGGCCGGGTTACAGGCGGAACATGACTTCACCAAGTCGTTCCCCGAGTATAAACATCGTGGCAGCGAGGAAGAGCATCAACGCTGGCAGTTGGCCGTGCAGAAAAATCCACCTTTGCTGCATCCGGTGATCCGCACCCATCCGGTGACCGGCAAGCAGGCGCTGTTCGTCAATGAAGGGTTTACTACGCGGATTGTCGATCTGGCGGCGAAGGAGAGTGATGCCCTGCTGAGCTTCCTGTTTGCGCATATCACCAAGCCGGAGTTTCAGGTGCGCTGGCGCTGGCAGGCCAATGATATTGCCATCTGGGATAACCGGGTGACGCAGCATTACGCCAACGCGGATTACCTGCCGCAGCGGCGTATTATGCACCGCGCGACCATTCTGGGAGATAAGCCGTTTTATCGCGCCTGAGGATCACTCCACCATCAGGTTTCTGGAAAAGTTTCTCATATCTACTCCCGCTTTCCTGCGATACAGGCGTGCCTTACGTGCGCCTGTTGCCACTCTCTCGCCGGTTTCCTCAAACATTTCCGAAGCGTCAAAACGCCGCATCAGGCTTTTGCGCTGTACCGTATGCGACAAGATGATCTCAATCACTTCCTGCAACTGGGAAAGCGTAAACTCCGCTGGCAGGCAATAGACCGGCAGCATGGAGTAAGCCGTTTTTTGCCGCAGCCGCTGCAGTGCCGCTTCTACGATCGTTTGATGATCGAAAGCCAGCTGCTGCGCTTGCAGGCTGTCCAACGGTACCCAGGCTACATCGCTCACGTCGGCGATATGCGGCTGGCAATCGGCATGGGCGATCAGAGCAAAGTAGACCGTGGTCAGGCTCCAGCCGCGCGGGTCCCTTTCGGGGCCAGAAAAACTGGCCAACTGCGCCAGATAGGGTGGCACCAAACCGGTTTTTTCCCTCAGTTTACGTTCGGCCGTCGCTTGCGTGGAGGTGTCACGCTGCAAATCGATAAACCCGCCGGGCAATCCCCACTGCTCGAGGAAAGGGTGATTAGCGCGCTTGGCCAACAGCACGCACAGCTTCCCGCCGTGTACGGTAAACAGCACGCTGTCAACGGTGACAAGCGGTGAGGGGAAGAGGCGCGGATCGTAGTTTTTCAGGTACTCGGCTTGCGTGGTCATGTTGGCGCTCGGCTAAAAAGGTCTTTGAGACAATATAACAATAGCTGCCGGCTAATGATAATTATTAAAAACTCGAATAAACATATGGTTAAGCGATTTCGCTGCGATTGATACATTTTTCGCTTGCCAATAAATGTCTCTTGGACAATTATATAAATGTCTTAGGGACAATAATTGATAAGGGAGAAGAATATGAGCGCACAGCTGCAGTTGTTTTTGAACGATATTGAAGTGAAGGTGACAACCGGGAAGTTTCCCGATGGGGCGGTGTATGCCCGTTTTGCACAGCCTGAAACAACGGGAGCTTCGCAGATGCGTATTCGTGCCAGAGCAATGCGCAGCATGGATGACTTCATGCTGCTGGCACAATTGGCGCAGGCGGTACGCCACCAGTTCCTGATCAAAGAAAGCCTGCTTGAGCTGCCTTACCTGCCCTACGCCCGCCAGGATCGCCATATGACCTCCGGCGACAGCTTTGCGCTCAAGGTGTTCGGCCAATTACTCAACACCTTGGCGTTTGACCGCGTGACGGTACTGGATCCACACAGCGAAGTGGCTGCCGCCGTGATCGACAACATGCACATCATTACTCAGCAACATTGCATGCAGCACAGCAGCAGACTGGCCAATTTATTGACCCAGCAGCAGCTGTTCTTGGTAGCTCCGGATGCCGGCGCGCTGAAAAAAATTCACGCGGTGGCAGCCCACTTTGGCATCGCGCAATACGGCATCCTGACCAAACACCGGGACGTGTTCAGCGGCGAACTGACGAGTTTCGAACTGCTGGCCGGTGATGTGCAGGGCAAAGACGTGCTGATTGTGGATGACCTGTGCGACGGCGGCGGTACCTTTATCGGCTCGGCCAAGGTGTTGCGTCAGGCGGGGGCTCGTACGGTCAGCCTGTATGTCACCCACGGGGTGTTTTCCAAAGGCACTGCGGCTTTGCTGAGCCAAGGCATCGATAACATCTATAGCACCACTTCCTATGCTGCGGCGGAACTCGCTGAGCAACGTGTTGAACTGATTGATATTGCGCGTATCTACGCTCACTAAGGAACCGACTATGTTGACCAATCCTATTCTGGCGATTGATGGCTATAAAGTGTCACACCGTGAGCAGTATCCGCTGGGTACTACGCGGATCTATTCCAACTTCACGCCGCGCAGCGATCGGTTCTTTGCTTCCCCGTTGCCGGACGGCCAACTGGTGTTCTTTGGTTTGCAGGGTTTGTTGCAGTGGTTCATGGTGGATCTCTTCAACCAACAGTTTTTTGCCCAACCGGAAGAGCAGATAGTGGGGGAATATAAAAAGCTGATGGATAGCTACATTGGTCAGGACCGAGTCTGCGTGGAGCATATTCGCGCCCTGCATCAGCTGGGCTATCTGCCGCTGCATATCAAAGGGCTGGATGAAGGCAGCAAGGTGAGGATGAAGGTGCCTGTGTTGACCATCACCAATACGCGTGAGGAGTTCTTCTGGCTGGTCAACTACCTGGAAACGGTGATCTCGGCCGAACTGTGGAAGGCTTCCACCAATGCCACCATTGCCCACCATTACCGCAAGATCTGCCAGATGTGGGCGGATAAAACCTGTGATGACCTGGCGCATCTGGATTTCCAATGCCACGACTTTTCCTTCCGCGGCATGTCGGGCATGCATGATGTCGCGCAATCCGGTGCCGGGCATTTGCTCAGCTTCAAGGGGACCGACAACATTCCTGCGGTGCTGTACGCACAGAAGTATTATCCAACCGCTGAAGATTACTTCGTGGCTGGCAGCATTCCCGCCACCGAACATAGTGTGATGTGCATGGGAGAGCAGGCAACGGAGATCGAAACGTTCCGCCGCCTGATTGAAGATCTTTACCCGAACGGGCTGGTTTCCATCGTGTCGGATACCTGGGATTACTGGCAGGTGCTGACGGAGTTTACTCGTGAGTTACACAGCAAGATTATGGCGCGCGATGGCCGAGTGGTCTTCCGCCCAGACAGTGGCGACCCGGTGGCTATTCTTTGTGGAACCGGCGACGACAGCGATCGCAGTACGCAACGTAGCCCCGAAGAGAAAGGCTCGGTGGAAGTGTTGTGGGAAATCTTTGGCGGCACGGTTAACAGCAAGGGCTACAAAGTGTTGGATCCGCATGTCGGGCTGATTTATGGAGACTCCATCACTCTGGAACGCGCCCAGGAAATTCTGCAACGGCTGGAAGCGAAAGGTTTTGCCAGTTCTAACGTAGTGTTTGGCGTGGGTTCCTTTACTTATCAGTACAATACTCGCGATACCTTTGGTTTCGCGATGAAGGCCACCTATGGTGAGGTGAACGGAGTGGGGCGCCCCATCTTCAAACAACCGAAGACCGATAGCGGTCTGAAACAGTCTGCACGCGGTTTGTTGCGGGTGGTCCGCGATGAAGCAGGGGAATATCAACTGCTGGATAATCAGGATTGGCAGCAGGAACAGCAGGGCGAACTGAAAACGCGCTTCCTGGATGGCAGACTCTACAACCAGGACTCACTGGAGCAAATCCGCCAGCGCATTGCCTGCCCCTCACTCCAACCCTCTCCCACAGGGAGTGAGAACTGAATTGAGCTCGTAGGCGATTACAGAGTTAATATTTAACTAGTTGATATAAAGGATTATAACCAGAGTTAAGCTGTAGCACGATAGGCCCCCTCTCCCTTTGGGAGAGGGGGCGTTAAATCAACTCTCTGCTTCAAACGCCTGGGTCAGCGTCTCCAGCTGTTCCTGGGCATCCAGCCAGGTCATTTCCGTTTCTTCCAGAGCGGACTTGGCCTGGCTTTGCTTTTGCAGGCAGGCGGTCAGATCGGCTTTACGGCTGATGTCGTACAGCGCCGAGTCTGCCAGCTGTTCTTCCACCGCGGCCAATTCGGCACCCAGCTTATCCATCTGTTGTTCCAGCTTGGCGATCTGCTTACGCAGCGGTTGGGTTTGCGTACGGAATTCGGCTTCACGGCGCTTTTGGTCTTTACGCGCCTGGGCGCTGTTGCCGTTATCCTGCTTCGGTGCGGCATCCTGCTGCGCCTGCTGCTTTTGCAGATCGCTAAGCCACTGCTGGTAATCGTCCAGATCGCCCTCGAACTGCTCCACCTGGCCATCGTGCACCAGATACAGATCGTCGGTAGTAGAACGCAGCAGATGGCGGTCGTGCGAAACCACCACCAATGCCCCCTCGAAATCGATCAGCGCTTCGGTCAACGCCTGGCGCATATCCAGATCCAGGTGGTTGGTCGGTTCATCGAGCAGCAGCAAGTTAGGGCGCTGCCAGACGATTAGCGCCAGCACCAGCCGTGCCTTTTCACCGCCGGAGAAACGTTCGGTGATTTCGGTGACTTTATCGCCCTGGAAGCCGAAGCCGCCAAGGTAATCGCGTAACTGCTGTTCTAACACACGAGGGGCTATACGGCTCAGATGCTGCAGTGGCGACTCATCGGCGCGCAGGAACTCCAACTGATGCTGGGCGAAGTAACCCAGTTTGATACCCTTTGCCAGCCCGATCTCCCCGCTTAACGGCTCCAGCGTGCCAGCCAGCATTTTGATCAGCGTTGATTTACCGGCGCCGTTACGCCCCAACAGGCCAATACGTGAACCGGGCACCAGGTTGAGCTTGATTGACTGCAAGATCACTTTGTCGCCATAGCCTGCGCTGACTTTTTCCATCCGCAGCAAGGGATTTGGCAGACTTTCGGGTTGGCGGAAGCTAAACGTGAACGGATTATCGACGTGCGCTGGGGCAATCAGCTCCATCCGTTCCAGCATTTTGATGCGGCTCTGTGCCTGTTTGGCCTTGGTGGCCTGAGCACGGAAACGGTCAATATAGCTTTGCAGATGCGCCACTTTTTCCTGTTGGCTCTGATACAGCGACTGCTGCTGTGCCAGTTTGGTGACGCGCTGGCGCTCAAAGGAGGAATAGTTGCCGGTATATTCGTTGATGGTCTCATTTTCGATGTGCAGGATCTTGTCGACGATTGGGTCGAGGAAATCACGGTCATGCGAAATCAGCACCAGGGTGCCCGGATAGCTTTTCAGCCAGCGTTCCAGCCAGATCACTGCATCCAGATCCAGGTGGTTGGTGGGTTCGTCCAGCAATAGCAGATCGGAGCGGCAAACCAAAGCCTGAGCCAGGTTGAGGCGCATACGCCATCCGCCCGAGAAGGCGCGCACCGGGCTTTGCAGTTGCTCGTTGGAAAAGCCTAAACCGTGCAACAGGCTGGCGGCACGGGAACGGATGGTCCAGGCATCCAGGGCATCGAGCTTGCCGTGCAGCGTGGCGATGGCGTGGCCGTCGTTATTATCGTTTGCCACCTGTAATTCGGCTTCCAACTGGCGGAATTCCCGATCTCCATCGATAACATACTCAATGGCGGGCACGTCCAGTGCCGGAGTTTCCTGATTCACCCAGGCCAGCGCCCAGTTGTTTGGGAAGGTGTAGCTGCCACCGTCTGCGGCGATCTCACCTTTCAACAGGGCCAGCAGCGTGGATTTCCCACAGCCGTTCTTACCCACCAGGCCGACTTTCTGACCTGGATTAACCGTCGCCGTGGCGTTGTCCAACAGGACGCGGGTGCCGCGTCGGATTTGTAGCGAGGAGAAAACAATCATAAAGCGCCGTTTGTTCAGAGTATGTTAAATTGAATTGAGTTTACGTTAACAGGACGCGTAGCAGTCCTATTATTAGTCTTTGCGTTGCATGGTAACGGAAATCCGCCACCCTGACGACGCTTTGGAGGGGAATGATGTCACAGCCGCCGAAGGTTTTGCTGCTGTATGCCCATCCGGAATCCCAGGACTCGGTAGCAAACCGGGTTTTGTTACAACCGGCACAGCAGTTGGAACATGTCACCGTGCACGATTTATACGCGCACTATCCGGATTTCTTTATTGATATCCATCACGAACAACAGCTGCTGCGCGACCATCAGGTCATCGTTTTCCAACACCCTTTATATACCTATAGCTGCCCGGCCTTGCTGAAAGAGTGGCTGGACCGTGTGCTGTCCCGTGGCTTTGCCAGTGGGATGGGCGGTAATGCGCTGGCAGGCAAATACTGGCGTTCGGTGATCACTACCGGGGAGCCGGAAGGCGCCTATCGCACCGGCGGTTATAATCGCTATCCGATCGAGGATATTCTGCGCCCTTTTGAACTGACTGCGGCCATGTGTCATATGCACTGGCTGACGCCGATCCTCGTCTACTGGGCACGCCGCCAGAAACCGGAAGTGCTGAGCAGCCACGCCAGCGCCTATGGCGATTGGTTGCGTAACCCCTTACCGCACACCGGGAGGCACTGATGGAAGGTTCCGCGCTATTAACCGCCATACTGCTGTTCCTGTTTGCCGCGGTGGTGACAGTACCCATTGCCCGTCGCCTGGGGATCGGGGCTGTTTTAGGCTATCTGATCGCCGGTATCGCCATCGGCCCGTGGGGATTGGGATTCATTCGGGATGTGGATGAAATTCTGCATTTCTCCGAGTTGGGTGTGGTGTTCCTGATGTTTATCATCGGGCTGGAACTGAACCCGGCCAAACTATGGGAACTGCGTCGTTCGATCTTTGGTGTCGGTGCCGGGCAGGTATTGGTCACGGCGGCAGTGCTCGGCGCGCTGCTGTATTTTAGCCATTTCGCCTGGCAGGCGGCAGTGATCGGCGGCATTGGTCTGGCCATGTCATCGACGGCCATGGCGCTGCAGCTGATGCGTGAAAAGGGGATGAACCGTAACGAAGGGGGCCAGCTAGGTTTCTCGGTGCTGCTGTTCCAGGATATGGCGGTGATCCCGGCGTTAGCGTTGATCCCGATCCTGGCCGGTGGCGCAGGCACCAGCGATGATTGGGCGAAAATCGCCATGAAGGTTGCGGCCTTCGGCGGCATGCTGATCGGCGGGCGTTTCCTGTTACGCCCGTTATTTCGTTATATCGCCTCATCTGGGGTGCGTGAAATATTTACGGCCGCCGCGTTGTTGGTGGTCCTGGGGGCTGCGCTGTTTATGGATGCCCTTGGTCTGTCGATGGCATTGGGGACTTTTATCGCCGGGGTGTTGCTCGCAGAGAGCGAATATCGCCATGAGCTGGAAATCGCCATTGAGCCTTTCAAAGGGCTGCTGCTCGGGCTGTTCTTCATCTCGGTAGGCATGGCACTGAATATGGGCGTGTTGTATACCCATCTGCTGGAAGTGCTGCTTGGCGTGTTGATCCTGGTGGCGGTGAAGTCGGGTGTATTGTACTCGATGGCGCGTATCTTTGGCCTGCGACGCTCGGTACGTCTGCAATTTTCCGGGGTGCTGAGCCAGGGCGGGGAGTTCGCCTTCGTGCTGTTCTCGGCGGCGTCGACACAGCATATCTTTGACGACGATCAACTGGCCTTGCTGCTGGTCGTGGTGACGCTCTCAATGATGACCACGCCGCTGCTGATGCAGATTATCGATCGCATTCTGGCCCGCCGCTATAACGCCAAGGATGAGGATGAAGAGGCTCCCTACGTGGCAGATGACGATCCGCAGGTAATCATCGTCGGCTTCGGCCGCTTCGGGCAGGTGATTGGCCGCTTACTGATGGCTAACAAGAAGCGTATCACCGTGCTTGAGCGGGACGTTAGCGCGGTTGGCGTATTGCGCCGATACGGTTACAAGGTTTACTACGGGGATGCTACGGAGCTGGAACTGCTGCGGGCAGCCGGTGCGGCAAAAGCCAAATCTATCGTTATTACCTGTAATGAGCCGGAAGATACCATGGCCATTGTCCATCTGTGCCAGCAGCACTTCCCCAACCTGTCCATTTTGGCGCGGGCGCGGGGGCGTGTGGAAGCGCATGAGTTGCTACAGGCTGGCGTAAAACAGTTTAGCCGGGAAACCTTCTCCAGCGCTCTGGAGCTGGGGCGCAAGGCGTTAACGGAGTTGGGGATGCACCCGCATCAGGCTTATCGCGCTCAGCAGCATTTTCGCCGTCTGGATATGCGCATGCTGCGTGAACTGATGCCTCCGCATCTGGGGGACGTGGCCCAGATTTCCCGCGTGAAAGAAGCCCGGCGCGAGCTGGAAGAACTTTTCCACCGTGAAATGCAAAAAGAAAAACGGCAGTTCGACGGTTGGGATGAATACGAATAATTCGGAGCACAATGATGTCTGCAACACGTAAAAGATTTATCGCCGGGGCGGTTTGCCCAAGCTGTAACGCTATGGATACGCTGGCGGTTTGGCGTGAAGACCAGGTTGAAGTGGTGGAGTGCGTCAAGTGTGGCCACCATCAGCGCCAGACCGAGCAACAGGTGGAAAAACACGTTCGTCCGCAGGAGCAGGTGATCGGTATTTTTCATCCGGAGTAGCGTTATCTGCCGTGATTTTTTATGCTGAAGGGTACAGCGCTGGAGATTTCCGCTACAATCTCCACCGATTTAGTTTCCAACGGTAGGAGATATCATGAAAGTAACAAAAGACTTGGTGGTCAGCCTGGCTTACCAAGTACGTACAGAAGACGGTGTTTTGGTTGATGAGTCTCCGGTGAGTGCACCGTTGGACTATCTGCACGGGCATGGCTCTCTGATCGCAGGTCTGGAAAAAGCGCTCGAAGGTCACGAAGCGGGCGATCGTTTCGACGTTCATGTTGCCGCTAACGAAGCTTACGGCAACTACGATGAAAACCTGGTGCAGCGCGTTCCTAAAGACGTCTTTATGGGCGTTGATGAACTGCAGGTAGGTATGCGCTTCCTGGCTGATACCGATCAGGGCCCGGTTCCGGTTGAAATCACCGAAGTTGATGGTGACCACGTAGTGGTTGATGGTAACCACATGCTGGCTGGCCAAGACCTGAACTTCCACGTAGAAGTTGTGGCGCTCCGTGAAGCGACCGAAGAAGAACTGGCCCACGGCCACGTTCACGGTGAGCACGATCATCACCACGAACACGGTGACGGCTGCTGCGGCGGTCATGGCCACGATCACGACCACGATCATGACCACGGCAAGAAAGGCGGCTGTGGTGGCAACGGTGGTTGCGGCTGCCACTAATTCTGGTGCTGTAACTGCAACAAAAGGTCGCTTCGGCGGCCTTTTTTAGTAATGCGGGGGCGGCGTCTCTTCCGACTGCGAGGCGATCATCGAAGGTTGGCTGGCGCGCAGTTTGTCGGTCAGCAGGCGCAGATGCTCTTGTATCTTCAGCATTTCAAGCTGATGCTGCACCACGGTTTGATTGAGTTCCTCAATCGTCACTTCCTGAAAGGCCTGGCGGCTTTCTATCTCTTCCAACCGCAGAAGCAGGTTCTCGTAGTTTTTCTCGTGCATGATGTTACCTCTGGCACTGTTAAATCCGGGATTCTGGCACTATGTTATCAGTAGCGGTCGGCTTTGTGCCTGCCAATTTCGGCAAGTGGCTTTTCACTGCCGTAGAGCGGACAATTCAATCCGCAAAGTCGTTAAATAAAATCGTTAATTATCAATGCTATTTTTATTTTTCTTGAACTTTGCTACCAATATGAGGTCACATCTTGACTCGATTGGTTACCTGTGTGACTGTTTTGTTTTGTTTCAGGCAGCTATAGTAGCCCGGTTAACTTACTTAATGATGGTTTGAGGCACCGCTTCAGACACTGGAGAAATGGATGAAATCTTTGTTTAAAGTCACGCTTCTGGCAACCACTATGGCTCTTGCTCTGAATGCGACCCAAGTTATGGCAGCCGATGCGGCCAAACCTGCTGATGCAGCTACCGTTACCACTACCGGTGAGGTTGCGCCTGCTGCTGAAGCGGCTAAACCTGCAGAAGCACCAAGCACCGGCAAGTTCAAGAATGACGATGAGCAGGTAGCTTACGCACTGGGTGTTCAACTCGGCCGCTACATGGAAAACTCGCTGGATGAACAAGAAAAACTGGGCATCAAGCTGGACAAAGACGTGATGCTCGGGGCTGTTAAAGACGCGTTTGCCAAGCAAAGCAAGCTGAATGACTCTGACATCGAAAAAACCCTGCAAGGTTTTGAAGTGCGCGTGAAGGCTTCCGCTCAGGCGAAGATGGAGCAGGACGCGAAAGAAAACGAAGCGAAAGGCGCTAAATACGCTGAAGCCTTCGCCAAAGAAAAAGGCGCGAAGAAAACCGAATCTGGTCTGCTGTACAAAGTAGAGAAAGAAGGGACCGGTGAAGCACCGAAAGACAGCGATACCGTAGTGGTAAACTACAAAGGTACCCTGACCGACGGCACCGTGTTTGACAACTCCTACGATCGCGGCGAGCCATTGTCATTCCGTCTGGACGGCGTGATCCCAGGCTGGACCGAAGGCCTGAAGCACATCAAGAAAGGTGGCAAGATCAAACTGGTTATCCCACCGGCACTGGCCTACGGCAAAAATGGCGTTCCAGGGATCCCTGCCAACTCCACGCTGGTGTTTGATGTTGAACTGCTGGATGTGAAACCGGCAGCCAAGGCTGACGACAAAACAGAAAAAGCGGCTGACGAAGCTGCTGCAGACGCTAAAGCCAAATAAGTCTAAGATTTTCCCAACCGCCGCGAATGTCCTTCGCGGCGGTTTTCATTTCTGCACGACCAAGAATGCAAAATATCCTGCAACTTTACTTCCTGTCTCTACTGATCGCTTGACGCCTGCCGGGCATCGGGCTTAACGTCAATATCACGCGCAAATGTAAGAACCAGCATCTGACCGTTTTGCTAGACTCTGGGTCTGAACTTATGAATCATGCGCCTGCCCCTTAGGGCGTGTACCTAAAACTGCTCCCGGCAGCGATTGTCTCCTGCGCGAGCCGTTTTAGTTGCGTCCCCTGGCACAGGCGATCTATGTAGGTGGTATCTTCGATGTCAAATTCGCTTTTATCCAGCGAAGCCAGCGAACTTGATTTGCTGAATGAGCGTCCGTTTAGTCAGACGGACCATGAAATCCTGAAGTCGTATGAAGTCGTGGTCGACGGGCTGGCGATGCTGATTGGTGGGCACTGCGAAATCGTGCTGCACTCCCTGGAGGATCTGAAATGCTCCGCCGTGCGTATCGCCAATGGCGAGCACACCGGGCGTAAAATCGGTTCGCCGATCACCGATCTGGCACTGCGCATGCTGCACGATATGGCGGGCGATGACAGCAGCGTCTCCAAAGCCTATTTCACCCGGGCCAAAAGTGGCGTGTTGATGAAGTCGGTGACGATTGCCATCCGCAATCGCGAACAGCGGGTGATCGGCTTGCTGTGTATCAACATGAACCTTGATGTGCCGTTCTCGCAGATCATCCAGACCTTTATGCCGCCGGAAACGCAGGAGGTAGCTTCCTCTGTCAACTTTGCCTCCTCGGTTGACGATCTGGTGGCGCAGACGTTGGAGTTCACCATCGAAGAGGTGAATGCCGATCGCAACGTGTCCAATAACGCCAAAAATCGCCAGATCGTACTCAACCTGTATGAGAAAGGCATTTTTGATATCAAGGACGCGATCAATCAGGTTGCCGATCGCCTGAATATCTCCAAACATACCGTTTACCTGTATATCCGCCAGTTCAAGAGTGGCGATCTGCTGGGCAATGAGCGCTGATGCTTAACTACTGCCTATTGGTCACTGGCCCGGCTTATGGTACTCAGCAAGCGAGCAGCGCCTGGCAATTCGCCCAGGCCCTGTTGGCGGCAGGCCACCGCATTACCAGCGTTTTTTTCTATCGCGAAGGGGTGCTGAATGCTAACCAGCTATCATCTCCGGCCAGCGATGAGTTCGATCTGGTGCGTGCGTGGGTTGATCTGGCACAGCGGCATGGTGTGGAGCTTAACGTCTGTGTGGCGGCAGCTTTGCGCCGTGGCGTGGCCGATGAGCAAGAAGCCGCACAGCTGGCATTGGCGGCCGCTAACCTGCAGCCGGGGTTTACCCTCAGCGGTTTAGGCTCATTGGCAGAAGCGGCGCTGAGCAACGATCGTCTGGTACAGTTTTAAGTGAGTAGAATGAAGCGAGTTGCGTTTGTATTTACCCAAGGGCCACATGGCAGTGCGGCTGGCAGAGAAGGGCTGGATGCGGTACTGGCGACGTCGGCACTGAGCGAGGATATCGGCGTGTTTTTTGTCGGCGATGGCGTGTTGCAACTGCTGCCGGGCCAACAACCCGAAAAGATCCTGGCCCGCAATTACATCGCCACCTTTGGCGTATTGCCGCTGTATGACGTTGATAACTGCTATCTCTGCGCAACGGCCATCCAGGAGCGCGGGCTGCAACAGGTCACCGACTGGGTGTTGAAGGCCGAAATTCTGCCGCCAGAGACTCTGCGCGAGAAACTGGCCGCTTACGATGTGGTCATGACTTTCTAGGATACTTTGATGCTGTATACCCTAAGCCATTCCCCAACCCGTTGCGACCTGCCTGCGTTGTTAAGGCTCACCAGAGAAGGTGATGCCCTGTTGTTGTTGCAAGACGGCTTACTGGCCGGCCTGGCCGGTAGCGCCAGCCTTGATTTATTGCTCAATGCCCCCATATCCCTTTATGCGCTGCAGGACGATCTGGATGCCAGAGGCCTGTCTGGTCATTTTTCACCCAAAATCACGCTGATCGGTTATACTGACTTCGTTGTGTTAACCGAGACACACCACAGCCAAATGGCATGGTAATGCGTGTGATGTTGTATATTTCTTGACACCTCTACCAGTCAGCCATAAAATTCTGCGTCCTCGTACTGTGCCAATAGTGCATACGGGGGATTTATCACATGTTTACGAAGCAAAAAACGAAGCAAAACCCAGGAGCTTTTTTTAATGACTACGATTAATCAGCTGGTTCGCAAACCACGCTCTGTGAAGGCTGCTAAAAGCAACGTTCCAGCGCTGGAAGCTTGCCCGCAGAAACGTGGCGTATGTACTCGCGTATATACTACCACCCCGAAAAAACCAAACTCCGCACTGCGTAAAGTTTGCCGTGTGCGTTTGACTAACGGTTTCGAAGTGAGTTCTTACATTGGTGGCGAAGGCCACAACCTGCAGGAACACTCCGTAATCCTGATCCGTGGCGGTCGTGTTAAAGACTTGCCAGGTGTGCGTTACCACACCGTCCGTGGTGCACTTGACTGCTCCGGCGTTAAAGACCGTAAGCAAGCTCGTTCCAAGTACGGCGTGAAGAAGCCAAAGGCTTAATGGTTCTCCGTTAAGTAAGGCCAAACATTTTAATGTCAAAATAAACTCGTAGAGTTTTGGACAATCCTGAAATTTTCAACGGAGTATTTCCATGCCACGTCGTCGCGTAATAGGCCAACGTAAAATCCTGCCAGATCCTAAGTTCGGATCCGAGCTGTTGGCTAAATTTGTAAACATTCTGATGGTAGATGGCAAGAAATCTACTGCAGAAGCAATCGTCTATACCGCGCTGGAGACCCTGGCTCAGCGTTCTGGTAAAGGTCACCTGGAAGCTTTCGAAGTCGCTCTCGACAACGTGCGCCCGACTGTAGAAGTTAAGTCTCGCCGCGTTGGTGGTTCTACTTACCAGGTACCAGTTGAAGTTCGTCCGGTTCGTCGTAATGCCCTGGCAATGCGTTGGATCGTTGATGCCGCTCGTAAACGTGGTGATAAATCCATGGCTCTGCGCCTGGCGAACGAACTGTCTGATGCAGCAGAGAACAAAGGTTCTGCTGTTAAGAAGCGTGAAGACGTTCACCGTATGGCAGAAGCCAACAAGGCGTTCGCCCACTACCGCTGGTAATCCATGCAGTAGTTTTGCTAACCAAGTGGGCGCTTCAAGAAGCCAACCCGCTTGGTTTCACCGAACCGCCTAAGGCAATAGAGGAATCAAATGGCTCGTACAACACCCATTGAGCGCTACCGTAATATCGGTATCAGTGCTCACATCGACGCCGGTAAGACCACAACTACCGAACGTATCCTGTTCTACACCGGTGTAAACCACAAAATCGGTGAAGTTCATGACGGCGCCGCCACCATGGACTGGATGGAACAAGAGCAGGAGCGTGGTATTACCATTACTTCTGCAGCGACAACTGCTTTCTGGTCTGGTATGGCCAAGCAGTTTGAGCCGCACCGTGTAAACATCATCGACACCCCAGGGCACGTTGACTTCACCATCGAAGTAGAACGTTCCATGCGTGTGCTTGATGGCGCGGTAATGGTTTACTGTGCTGTTGGTGGTGTTCAGCCACAGTCTGAAACCGTATGGCGTCAGGCTAACAAATACAAAGTGCCACGCATCGCGTTCGTTAACAAAATGGACCGTATGGGTGCCAACTTCCTGAAAGTTGTTGGTCAGCTTAAATCTCGTCTGGGCGCAAACCCGGTTCCATTGCAGCTGGCAATTGGCGCAGAAGAGAAATTCACCGGTGTTGTTGACCTGGTGAAAATGAAAGCCATCAACTGGAACGAAGCTGATGCAGGCGTGACCTTCGAATACGAAGAGATCCCAGCTGACATGCAAGAACTGGCTGCTGAATGGCACCAGAATCTGGTCGAGTCTGCTGCTGAAGCCTCAGATGAGCTGATGGACAAATACCTGGGCGGCGAAGAGCTGACCGAGGAAGAAATCAAGAAAGCTTTGCGTCAGCGCGTGCTGAACAACGAAGTGATTCTGGTAACCTGTGGTTCTGCCTTTAAAAACAAAGGCGTACAGGCAATGCTGGATGCGGTTATCGAATACCTGCCAGCGCCAAATGACGTTGAAGCTATCAACGGTATTCTGGACGACGGTAAAGACACCCCTGCAGTACGTCATTCTGACGACTCAGAGCCGTTCTCTGCACTGGCGTTCAAAATCGCTACCGACCCATTCGTGGGTAACCTGACGTTCTTCCGTGTGTATTCTGGCGTTGTTAACTCCGGTGACACCGTTCTGAACTCCGTGAAGGCCGCGCGTGAGCGTCTGGGCCGTATCGTTCAGATGCACGCTAACAAGCGTGAAGAAATTAAAGAAGTTCGTGCAGGCGACATCGCTGCGGCAATCGGTCTGAAAGACGTAACTACCGGTGATACGCTGTGTGATCCTGCTAGCCCGATCATTCTTGAGCGTATGGAGTTCCCAGAGCCGGTAATCTCCGTAGCGGTAGAACCAAAAACCAAAGCTGACCAGGAAAAAATGGGTCTGGCTCTGGGCCGTCTGGCGAAGGAAGACCCATCATTCCGCGTATGGACTGACGAAGAATCAGGTCAGACCATCATCGCAGGTATGGGTGAACTTCACCTGGATATCCTGGTTGACCGTATGCGTCGTGAATTTAACGTTGAAGCGAACGTGGGTAAACCACAGGTTGCTTACCGTGAAGCAATTCGCGCGAAAGTTACTGACATCGAAGGTAAACACGCCAAGCAGTCTGGTGGTCGTGGTCAGTATGGTCATGTTGTTATCGACATGTACCCACTGGAGCCGGGCTCAAATCCGAAAGGCTACGAGTTCATCAATGACATTAAAGGTGGTGTGATCCCAACGGAATACATCCCTGCCATTGATAAAGGTCTTCAGGAGCAACTTAAGTCTGGTCCACTGGCCGGTTATCCGGTAGTTGATCTCGGTGTGCGTCTGCATTTCGGTTCTTTCCACGATGTTGACTCCTCCGAATTGGCGTTTAAACTGGCCGCGTCTATCGCCTTTAAAGATGGCTTTAAGAAAGCAAAACCTGTTTTGCTTGAGCCTATCATGAAGGTTGAAGTTGAAACGCCGGAAGAGAACACTGGTGACGTCATCGGTGACCTTAGCCGTCGTCGTGGTCAACTGAAAGGTCAGGAATCCAACGCTACTGGCGTTCAGATTCACGCTGAAGTTCCGTTGTCCGAGATGTTTGGATACGCAACTCAACTGCGTTCTCTGACCAAAGGCCGTGCTTCTTACTCCATGGAGTTCCTGAAGTACGATGATGCGCCGAACAACGTCGCTCAGGCCGTAATTGAAGCCCGTGGTAAATAAGCTTTCGGGTTTAACACATTGATCAGTGCTCCCTCCATGAGGGGGGAGCAAAAGAGTTAAGGAATATAGCCGTGTCTAAAGAAAAATTTGAACGTTCCAAACCGCACGTTAACGTTGGTACTATCGGCCACGTTGACCACGGTAAAACTACCCTGACCGCTGCAATCACTACCGTTCTGGCTAAAACCTACGGTGGTTCTGCACGTGCTTTCGACCAGATCGATAACGCGCCAGAAGAAAAA
>NZ_CAMFLB010000015.1:0-214007 GCF_945957435.1 Serratia sp. PL7
AACGTTAACGTGCGGTTTTGTACGTTCAAATTTTTCTTTAGACACGGCTATATTCCTTACTATAGCGCTCTCCCCTTCTGGAGAGAGCACGGGACTTTGGTTTTAACCCTGCGGCTTATTTGCCACGGGCTTCGATTACGGCCTGAGCGACGTTGTTCGGTGCATCATCATACTTCAGGAATTCCATGGTGTATGATGCGCGACCTTTAGTCAGAGAACGCAGCTGAGTTGCGTAGCCGAACATTTCGGACAACGGTACTTCAGCGTGGATCTTAACGCCAGTCACTTCAGATTCCTGACCGCGCAGCATGCCGCGACGACGGCTCAAGTCACCGATAACGTCACCGGTGTTCTCTTCTGGAGTCTCAACTTCAACCTTCATGATAGGCTCAAGCAGAACTGGTTTCGCTTTCTTAAAGCCTTCTTTAAAGGCGATAGACGCGGCCAGTTTAAACGCCAGTTCAGAGGAGTCAACGTCGTGGTAAGAACCGAAGTGCAGACGAATACCCATGTCTACTACCGGGTAACCAGCCAACGGACCAGACTTCAGCTGCTCCTGGATGCCTTTATCAACGGCAGGGATGTATTCGCCAGGAATTACACCACCTTTGATGTCGTTGACGAACTCGTAACCTTTCGGGTTAGAGCCCGGCTCCAGTGGGTACATGTCGATCACAACGTGACCGTACTGACCGCGACCACCAGACTGCTTGGCGTGCTTACCTTCAACGTCGGTAATCTTCGCGCGAATCGCTTCGCGGTAAGCTACCTGAGGTTTGCCCACGTTAGCTTCAACGTTGAATTCACGCTTCATGCGGTCAACGATGATGTCGAGGTGCAGTTCACCCATACCGGCGATGATGGTCTGGTTAGACTCTTCGTCAGTCCATACGCGGAACGACGGGTCTTCTTTAGCCAGACGGCCCAGAGCCAGACCCATTTTTTCTTGGTCAGCTTTGGTTTTCGGTTCAACGGCGATAGAGATTACCGGCTCAGGGAATTCCATACGCTCCAGGATGATTGGAGAGTCTGGATCACACAGGGTGTCCCCGGTGGTCACGTCTTTCAGACCGATCGCAGCGGCGATGTCGCCTGCGCGAACTTCTTTGATCTCTTCACGCTTGTTGGCGTGCATCTGAACGATACGGCCAAAACGCTCGCGCGCAGACTTAACGGAGTTCAGCACGGTGTCGCCGGAGTTAACAACGCCGGAGTACACGCGGAAGAAGGTCAAGTTACCTACGAACGGGTCGGTAGCGATTTTGAACGCCAGCGCAGAGAACGGCTCGTCATCACTTGCGTGACGCTCAGCCGGAGTGTCTTTACCGTCGTCCAGGATACCGTTGATCGCAGGAACGTCAGTTGGTGCCGGCAGGTATTCGATTACCGCATCCAGCATCGCCTGCACGCCCTTGTTCTTGAACGCAGAACCACAGGTAACCAGGATGATTTCGTTGTTCAGTACGCGCTGACGCAGAGCTGCTTTGATTTCTTCCTCGGTCAGCTCTTCGCCGCCCAGGTATTTTTCCATCAGCTCTTCGGAAGCTTCCGCAGCGGACTCGATCAGGTTCTGGCGCCATTCTTCAGCCAGATCCATCATGTCAGCCGGGACGTCTTCGTATTCGAAGGTTACGCCTGCGTCTTCTTCGTTCCAGTTGATCGCCTTCATTTTCACCAGGTCGATAACGCCGGTGAATTTGTCTTCTGCGCCGATAGCCAGCTGCAGAGGAACAGGGTTAGCGCCCAGACGAGATTTGATCTGGCCAACAACTTTCAGGAAGTTAGCGCCCATACGGTCCATTTTGTTAACGAACGCGATACGTGGCACTTTGTATTTGTTAGCCTGACGCCATACGGTTTCAGACTGTGGCTGAACACCACCAACAGCACAGTAAACCATTACCGCGCCATCCAGCACACGCATGGAACGTTCTACTTCGATGGTGAAGTCAACGTGCCCTGGGGTGTCGATGATGTTTACGCGATGCGGTTCGAACTGCTTGGCCATACCAGACCAGAAAGCAGTAGTCGCTGCAGAAGTGATGGTAATACCACGCTCCTGCTCCTGTTCCATCCAGTCCATGGTGGCAGCGCCGTCATGAACTTCACCGATTTTGTGGTTTACACCGGTGTAGAACAGAATACGTTCGGTAGTGGTGGTTTTACCGGCGTCGATGTGAGCACTGATACCGATGTTACGGTAGCGTGCAATGGGTGTTGTACGAGCCATTTGATTCCTCTATTCCTAGGGCGTTCAAGTTCAGTTAACCCAAGCGGGCCGATTTGACGCGCCCGCTTGGTTAGCATGACTACAGCCAGGTGATTACCAGCGGTAGTGGGCGAACGCCTTGTTGGCTTCGGCCATACGGTGAACGTCTTCACGCTTCTTAACAGCAGAACCTTTGTTCTCTGCTGCGTCAGACAGCTCGTTCGCCAGGCGCAGAGCCATGGATTTATCACCGCGTTTACGTGCAGCATCAACGATCCAACGCATTGCCAGAGCATTACGACGAACCGGGCGGACTTCAACTGGTACCTGATAAGTAGAACCGCCAACGCGACGCGACTTAACTTCTACAGTCGGGCGAACGTTGTCGAGAGCGACTTCGAAAGCTTCCAGGTGATCTTTACCAGAACGCTGAGCCAGGGTCTCCAGCGCGGTATAGACGATTGCTTCTGCAGTAGATTTTTTACCGTCTACCATCAGGATATTTACAAATTTGGCCAGCAGCTCAGATCCGAACTTAGGATCTGGCAGGATTTTACGTTGGCCGATTACGCGACGACGTGGCATGGAAATACTCCGTTGTTAATTCAGGATTGTCCAAAACTCTACGAGTTTATTTTGACATTAAAGTTAAAACGTTTGGCCTTACTTAACGGAGAACCATTAAGCCTTTGGCTTCTTCACGCCGTACTTGGAACGAGCTTGCTTACGGTCTTTAACACCGGAGCAGTCAAGTGCACCACGGACGGTGTGGTAACGCACACCTGGCAGGTCTTTTACACGACCGCCACGGATCAGGATTACGGAGTGTTCCTGCAGGTTGTGGCCTTCGCCACCGATGTAGGAAGTCACTTCGAAACCGTTAGTCAAACGCACACGGCAAACTTTACGCAGTGCGGAGTTTGGTTTTTTCGGGGTAGTGGTATATACGCGGGTGCATACGCCACGTTTCTGCGGGCAGGCTTCCAGCGCTGGAACGTTGCTTTTAGCAGCCTTCACAGAGCGTGGTTTGCGAACCAGCTGGTTAATTGTTGCCATTAAAAAAGCTCCTGGTTTTTGCTTCGTACTAGCTTCGTAAACATGTGATAAATCCCCTCGTATGCACTATTGGCAGAGTACGAGGACGCAGAATTTTAGGGCTGACCAGTATGGGTGTCAAGAAATATACAACATCACTCTCATTACCAGGCCATTTGGCTGCGGTGTTGTTCGGTTAATTCAACGAAGTGATTATAGCCGATGACAGTGATTTTGTGCGAAAAATGACCAACCAATCCCCGGGCTTCCAGGTCATCCTGCAGCGCATAAAGGGATATGGGGGCGGCGAGCAGCAATTCAAGATGAGCGCTGCCGGCAAGGCCTGCAAGCACGCCGTCCTGTAGCAGCAACAGCGCGTCGCCCTCCGCCGCCAGGCGCAGCAGCGCAGGTAAGTCACATTGGTTTGGCGAATGGCTCAGGGTATACAGCATCAGAAGATCCTAAAACGTCATCACGGCGTCGTAACCGGCCAATTGGCGGCGCAATTCATCCGGCGCCAGCACCTCGGCATCCAGCACCCAATCGGTCACCTGACTCAGCCCACGCTCCTGCAGCGAAGCCTGGCATAGATAGCAGCGCTCCACGTCATACAACGGCAGCACGCCGAAGGTGGCGATGTAATTGCGCGCCAAGATTTTTTCCGGTTGCTGGCCCGGCAACAGCTGCAATACGCCATCGCCGACAAAAAACACCCCCAAATCCTCACTGAGCGCCGATGTGGCAAGCAGCGCATCCAGCCCTTCCCTGCCGCCGGCACCGCCGTGCGGCCCGTGGGTGAAAACAAAAGCGACTCGTTTCATCATATCCTCAGAACTGCACCAGACGGTCGCAACTCAGCGACGCTTCGGCCAGGGAACCCAGCCCGCTCAGGGTAAAGCCGGGCTGCAGGTTGGCGCTTGCCAGCCCCTGTTGCGCCGCCTCCTGCTCGTCGGTGACGCCACGGCGCAGCGCGGCAGCAACGCAGACGTTGAGCGCCACGCCGTGTTGCTGCGCCAGCTGCGTCCAGCCGCGCACCAGGTCGAATTCGTCGCTGGCCGGCGCGGTCAGTTGGTTGGCGTTCAACACCCCTTCACGGTAGAAAAAAACGCTGGAAAGCCGGTGCCCTTTCGCCAGCAAAGCCTGAGCGAACTGATAGGCGCTGCTGGCCTGCTGCGTGCCGTAAGCCGGGCCGGTGACCAACAGACAATAATCGAGCATCAACGGTCGCTTCCCAACAGATCGCCACTCTTGAACTGGCGGATGTACAGATACACGGTGTGTTTGGAGATATTCAGGCGATCCGCCACCTGATTGATCGCATCCTTGATATCGAAGATGCCTTTCTCATAGAGGTTGAGCACCACCTGGCGATTCTTGGCGTTATTGGACACCGAGCGGTCGGCGTTCACCTCTTCGATGGTGAACTCCAGCGTCTGCGCCACCAGATCGTCGACGGAAGAGGCGAAATTCACCGACGACGGCACGTCCTGCGTGGCCGGCGGCATAAAAGTCTGCATGATCTGCGAGAACGGCACGTCGAGGTTCATGTTGATGCACAGCAAGCCGATCACCCGCTGCTCGCGATTGCGAATGGCAATGGTCACCGATTTCATCAACACGCCGCTCTTGGCGCGGGTAAAGTAGGCTTTCGACACGCTGCTGTCGTCGCCGGCCATGTCGTGCAGCATGCGCAGCGCCAGGTCGGTGATCGGCGAGCCGATTTTGCGCCCGGTGTGTTCCCCGTTGGCGATGCGCACCGCCGAGCTGTTCAGGTCTTCCAGCGCGTGCAATACGATCTCACAGTGGCCGCCGATCAACATCGCCAGCCCGTCGACCACCGCTTCATAGGATTTCAGGATTTCATGATCCGTTTGAGTAAACGGACGTTCATTCAGCAAATCAAGTTCGCTGGCTTCGCTGGATAAAAGCGAATTCGACATCGAAGATACCACCCTCATAGATCGCCTGTGCCAGGGGGCGCAGCTAAAACCGCTCGGACCGGATCGCTGCCGTCGTCGGCATGCCGCCGCGCGGCTGGCTGAGAGCCGCATAAAACGGCACGATGACATCCGCGGGCGAGGCGGCCGGGAACAATTTTAGGTACACGCCCTAAGGGGCAGACGCATGACTGATAAGTCAGAATTATTAGTCTAGCAAAGCGGCCGGAGCAAAGTCCTTGCGTTTGCGCGTGGTATTGACGTTAAGCCCGATGCCCGGCAGGCGTCAAGCGTTCAATGGCGAGAGAGGCGGCGGCGGCCAAAATGAAAACCGCCGCGGAGGGCATCCGCGGCGGTGGCAAACAAAGCGACGAGATTATTTCGCTTTGGTATCGGCTTTCGCATCAGCCGGTTTTTCGGCTTTAGCGTCGGCTTTCGGCGCCGCTTTCACGTCCAGCAGCTCAACGTCGAAGACCAGCGTGGAGTTAGCTGGGATGCCCGGAACGCCGGTTTTGCCGTAGGCCAGCGCCGGTGGGATCACCAGCTTGATTTTTCCGCCTTTCTTGATGTGCTTCAGACCTTCGGTCCAGCCAGGGATCACGCCGTCCAGACGGAACGACAGCGGCTCGCCGCGGGTATAGGAGTTATCGAACTCGGTACCGTCGGTCAGGGTGCCTTTGTAGTTCACCACCACGGTGTCGCTGTCTTTCGGCGCTTCACCCGCGCCCGGTTTCTCTACCTGATACAGCAGGCCGGATTCGGTTTTCTTCACGCCTTTTTCTTTAGCGAAGCTGTCGCGATACTTGGCGCCTTTGGTTTCGTTGTCCTTGGCGTCCTGCTCCATCTTCGCCTGAGCGGAAGCCTTCACGCGCGCTTCGAAGCCCTGCAGGGTCTTCTCGATGTCGGCATCGTTCAGCTTGCTCTTGTTGGCGAACGCGTCCTGAACGCCGGCGATCAGCTGATCTTTGTCCAGCTTGATGCCCAGCTTCTCTTGCTCTTTCAGAGAGTTGTCCATGTAACGGCCGAGAGAGGCGCCCAGTGCGTAAGCCGCTTGCTCGTCGTCGTTTTTGAACTTGCCGGTGCTTGGCGCTGCTGCCGCGTCCGCTGGTTTAGCGGCTTCTGCCGGTTTGGCGGCATCGGCTGCCATGACCTGGGTCGCATTCAGAGCAAAAGCCATGGTGGTTGCCAGAAGCGTGACTTTAAACAAAGATTTCATCCATTTCTCCAGTGTCTGAAGCAATGCCCCAAACAATCATTAGGTAAGATAACCGGGCTACTATAGCTGCCTGAAACAAAACAAAACAGTCGCACAGGTAACCAATCGAGTCAAAGTGTGACTCCCACTTTGCCGAGAAGTTTCCCCCTGCGTGCTACTCGTATGATAAATCAGATTTTTCTTGCAGAATATTCGGCGAGGTTAGCAAAAAACGGCGTATCGGGCGCGCAACTTTTCAGCACTTTACACTGCCGATCGCAACGTTGCGCGCCGTCTGAAGAAATAGCGCGAGCAAACCCGGCGCCAGCTGTTACCATAGCGCCGAATCAGGATTTTATCGCGTCAGAGGTAGCCTCATGCACAACGCCGACATTCAACGCCTGCTACAGCGGCTTGAAGAACTGGAGAGCCGTCAGGCTTTCCAAGAGCTCACCATCGAAGAGCTCAACCAGACCGTTACCCAGCATCAAATGGAAATGCTGAAGATGCGCGAACACCTGCGCATGTTGACCGACAAGCTGCGCTCGACCCAAACCTCAATGATCGCCTCGCAATCGGAAGAAACCCCTCCGCCGCACTATTGAGGGTCCGTTGCGCGGTTATTTCAGGCGTGCCAACCCATCGACGGCACGCTCGAGATACCGGCGCGGGCACCCCAGGTTGATGCGGATAAAACCGCTCCCCTGCGGGCCGAAACCGCTGCCCATCGACGGAGCCAGCTTTGCCACCGCCACCAGCGCCTGCTGTAAGTCAGCATCGCTCAAACCCAGTGCACGGCAATCCAGCCAGGCGAGATAGGTCCCTTCTGCCTGGGTCATCGTGCACCAGGGCGCGGCGGCCGCCAGCGCCCGTTCAAACCAACGCCGATTCTCCGCCAGGTAGCTGAGCAGCTCATCAAGCCAGACAGCACCCCGTTGATAGGCCGCGGTCGCCGCCGTCATCGATAGCGCGTTGAACACATCCAGCCCGTGGGCATTCAGCCGATCGACAAACGCCTGCCGAAGCCGAGCGTTGGGGATCAGGAAATTCGAAATGCGCAGCGAGGAAAGGCCGAACGTTTTGCTGGCGGACGTCGCCGCAATCGCTCGCTCGCGATATTTCTTGTCCAGATGCAACACCGACGTAAACGTCTCGCCGGGCAGCAGCAGATCGGCCCAGATCTCATCGGAGATCACCGTAACGTCGTGGGTATGGCAAAGCGCCATGAGCCGCTCCAGTTCATCGCGGCGCCAGCAACGGCCTGTCGGATTGTGCGGATTGCACAGCAACAACAGCGGCGGTTTACGCTGTGCCAGACAGGCAGCCAACTGGTCGAAATCGATCCGATATCCCTGCGGAGTTTTCAACAGAGGATTCTCAAGCACCTCTCTGCCATTCATGGTGACTATCTTGGCGAACGAGCCATAATACGGCCCCTGCACCACCACACCGTCCCCCGGCTTGCTGAGCAGTTGGATCAGCATCGCCAATCCGGGCACCACCCCCTCAATCGACGTAAACCACTCACGCCGCAGCGGCAAGTCGTGCCGTTTGGCGAACCAGTCGATCGCCGCCTGATAGTAGGCGTCGTCACGTTCGCTGTAGCCAAAGACCCCGTGGTCCACCCGCTGATGCAGCGCCTGTTGCACCTCTGGCGGACATGGAAAATCGAAATCGGACACCCACATCGGCAACAGTTCGCTGCCATCCAGTTGCAGATAGCGGTCGATGAAGTCCCACTTCACGGAGCTGGTGTTGTGGCGATCGATGATGGCGTTGAAATGACTCGTCATGTCAGGCTTCCTTACGCTGCAAATCGTTCTGAGGTTGAAGTTTGGCGATACCGAAGCCGGTGAACCCATAAATCAGGGCGAACACCACCGCGGCATAACATTGGATCGCCCACGGCAGCAGATCGAGCGTGCTGACCCCCAGCGTGGTCGCCATGTAAATACCGGCGGCCGTCCACGGGATCAGCGGCTCGATAACGGTGCCCGCATCCTCGACGGTGCGTGACAGGTTTTTGTTGTCCAGCCCCATGCGCCGATAGGCCCCTTTGAACAGCTCCGCTGGGATCAGCAGCGCCAGCTTGCCGTCGCTGGTCGCGCCGGTCACCAGGATCGTGGTGGCAACGGTGGCGGCGATCAGTTGGCCGGTGGTGTGCACCACGTGCAGCAGCCGGCTGATGATCACCGTCAGGGCGCCGGTCAGCGTCAGGGCGCCGGCGAAGGAAAAGGCGCAGAACACCAGCAGGATCGTACTCATCATCGAGAACATGCCGCCGCGGTTCAGCAGGCGCGGCACATCGGCGACGATCCCTTCGACGTTATGGCCCTGGCTGGCGAACATCGACAGATTGAAGCCGTCCATCAACGCATTCAGCCCCTGTTGCAGGCTAAAACCCTGCAGCGCGACGCCGATGGCGATCGCCAGCGCGCAGGCGGCCAGCATGACAGGGATCACCGGCCGTTTGGTCACTGCGCCCCACAGCACCAGCACCGGTGGCAGGATCAACAGCAGGTTGAAATGGTACAGCCCCTCAAGCGCGCTGACGATTTCGGTCACTTTTTCCGGCGTTGCCACGCTGCCCACCGCGCCGGTGTGGCCGGCGATCAGGTACACCACGGCGGCCAGGATGAAGCTCGGCAACGTCGTGTACATCAGATGCTGGATATGGCTGTAGAGATCGGTATCCGCAACGATAGCCGCGAAGTTCGTCGAATCGGACAACGGCGAAATTTTGTCGCCGAAGTAGGCGCCGGACACCACCGCCCCAGCCGCGGCGGCCAGCGGCACGTCTAAACCGGCGGCCACGCCCATCAGCGCCACGCCCACGGTGCCGGCTGCCCCCCACGAGGTGCCGGTGCACACCGAGATCACGCTGGTGATGAAGAACGCGGCAATCAGAATATATTGCGGACTGATCAGCTTCAGCCCCCAATACACCATGTAAGGGATTGTACCGCTGATCATCCAGGTGCCGATCAGGCCACCTACGCAGATCAGGATCATGATCACCGGCATGGCCTTCGCCAGCTTGGCCACGATGGCCTCGATGATGTCGTCCCAGCGGTAACCTTGCCACCAGGCCAGCGCGGCGGTGATGGCGGCGGAAACCAGCAGAAGCGGTTCAATGCGCAGGCCAAACTGGCCATAGCCGATGATGAGCAGCAACAGCATGGCCACAATCGGCAGCGTCGCCAACCCAAGGTTGAGCGTTTTCTTATTATCCATATACGGCTCCTGTTGAAGATGGGGTACTGCAACAGCGTAATGGCTTCGATAATCGGAGGATGTGAGCGCAGGCAACCGGCCATGTAATCGGTTTCATGCGCTCACATTGTGTGACTTGTCTCTCATTCGCCGCGCTTGCTTTGCTCATGCGGCTCGCCATCGGTGACAGAGTCTCGCAGGATAAGCTCGGCCGAAAAGCGGTTGTTCTGCGGCGCGACGTCGCTGCCGCTGTGGATCTGCAGCGCGAGGCGCGCGGCGCGTCGGGCCATTTTCTCGATGGGGTAATGCACAGTGGTCAGCGAAGGGTGGAGATATTTCGCCAGGGCAATGTCGTCAAAGCCAACGATCGACAGCGCCTCGGGCAACTGAATGTGCCGTTGATGGCAGGTGCGCATCATGCCGGCGGCCATCACGTCGTTGAACGTCACTGCGGCGGTGAAGCGTGGGTCGCTGGCCAGCACGCGCTCGGCCGCTAACTCGCCCCCTTTCTCGTTGAAGGGCACGCTGATGATCCAGGCTCCGGGCACCTCAATACCAGCGGCGGCCATGGCCTTGCGGTAACCCGCTAACCGCTGTGCGCGGTCGTCGATCGGCAAATCCGTCGTCACGCAGGCGATTCTCCGATGCCCCTGGCGAATGAGTAGCTCGGTCGCCGCCTGTGCCGCCTTGGCATTGTCGAGCCAAATACAACGATTGGCGATGGCCGGCAGGTAGCGATTGACCAGCACCAGCGCGGGCGTGTGGGCGGCGTAGCGCAGCAGCTCCTCTTCTCCCATGCGCGTGACGTGCGCCACAATGGCTTCGCATCCCTGATTGATGAGAAAGTCGAGGCCGCTTTTTTCCAGTTCGGCCTGATGCCCGCCGCTGCACAACATCAAACGCACGCCAGCCTGCCGCGTGATGTCTTCCACGCCCCGCGCCAGGCGCGAGAAAAACGGATCGTCGAGGTTGCCGGTCAGCAACCCCAGCATATTGCCGCTTCTTTTCGCCAGTGCCAGCGCGGCGGCGTTGCGGTGGTAATTGAACTCGCGCATCGCTTTCTCGACGCGTTCGCGGGTCACCGGTTCAACGTAGGCGGAATTATTGATCACCCGGCTGACGGTGGCCGTGGAAACGCCGGCGCGGCGCGCAACGTCTTTCATGGTGGCCATGGCATGTCCTGTTGTGCCGTTCGGCGCCTGGTGCGCCGCGCATAAAAAAGGGCAGCCAATGGCCGCCCTCTTGTCTCGGGATTGCGTTCTGCTTAGTGGCAGCCGCAACCACCGTTACCGCAACCGCCTTTACCGTGGTCGTGACCATGGTCGTGATCGTGGCTGTGGCCGTGACCGCCGCAGCAACCTTCACCGTGCTCGTGGTGATGGTCGTGCTCGCCGTGTACGTGACCGTGCGCCAGCTCTTCTGCGGTCGCTTCGCGGATCGCGACAACTTCCACGTTGAAGTTCAGGTTTTGGCCAGCCAGCATGTGGTTGCCGTCAACCACGACGTGGTCACCGTCAACTTCGGTGATTTCAACCGGTACCGGGCCCTGATCGGTGTCAGCCAGAAAACGCATGCCGACCTGCAGTTCGTCAACGCCCATGAAGACGTCTTTCGGTACGCGCTGCACCAGGTTTTCGTCGTAGTTGCCGTACGCGTCGTTCGCGCCGACGTGAACGTCAAAACGATCGCCAACGTCGTGGCCTTCGAGTGCTTTTTCCAGACCTGCGATCAGAGAACCATGCCCGTGCAGATAGTCCAGCGGTGCGCTCACCGGAGACTCATCAACCAAAACACCGTCTTCTGTACGTACTTGGTAAGCCAGGCTGACCACCAAGTCTTTTGCTACTTTCATGATATCTCCTACCGTTGGCTACTAGGACGCGCACCGTTATCGGGATGCGCGCCTTTTCCGGACAGATTGTAACGGAAATCTGCCTCGCTGTACCCTCCGGGATAAAAAAACGCTACTTCGGCTGGAAAATGCCGATCACCTGCTCTTGCGGGCGAACGTGTTTTTCCACCTGTTGTTCGGTCTGGCGCTGATGGTGTCCGCACTTGACGCACTCCACCACTTCCACCTGATCCTCCCGCCATACCGCCAACGTATCCATAGCGCTACAGCTCGGGCACACCGCCCCGGCGATAAATCTCTTACGTGTTGCAGACATCGTTATGCTCCCGCTTATTCGTATTCGTCCCAGCCGTCGAACTGGCGACTTTCTTTTTGCATTTCGCGATGGAACAGCTCTTCCAGCTCGCGCCGCGCCTCTTTCACGCGGGAAATTTGCGCCACGTCGCCCTGATGCGGCGGCATCAGCTCACGCAGCATGCGCATATCCAGGCGGCGGAAATGCTGCTGGGCGCGGAAAGCCTGATGCGGGTGCATGCCCAACTCCATCAGCGCCTTGCGCCCCAGTTCCAGCGCGCTGGAGAAGGTTTCGCGGCTGAACTGTTTCACGCCCGCCTGCAGCAGCTCATGCGCCTCCACGCGGCCGCGCGCGCGCGCCAGAATGCTCAGGTTCGGAAAGTGCTGTTGGCACAGCCGCACGATCTCCATGGTGTCTTCCGGCTCATTGCAGGTGATCACGATCGACTTGGCCTTTTCGGCGCCCGCCGCGCGCAACAGCTCCAGCTCGGTGGCGTCGCCGTAATAAACCTGGTAACCGTAACGCCGCAGCACGCCGACGGCGCTGACGTCGCGCTCCAGTACGGTAATGCGCATTTTGTTGGCCATCAACAGGCGGCCGATCACCTGGCCGAAACGCCCGAAGCCGACGATGATCACCTGCGGATCGTCATCCTCTACGTACGGCGTTTCCTCGTCTTCGCCTTTAGCGTTATAGCGGCGCGCCAAAATGCGGTCGATGACCTGCATCAGCAGCGGCGTGGTCATCATCGACAGCGTCACCACCACCAGCAGCAAAGAGAGTTGATCCGGCTGCAGCACCTTTTGCGTCCCCGCCGCCGAAAACAGTACGAAGGCAAACTCACCGCCCTGGCTGAGCACCCCGGCAAACTGCAGCCGCACCGAGCTACGCAGGCCGAACAGACGCGACACGCCATAGAGCACGCCGGATTTGACCGCCACCAGCGCCAGTACGCCGATCAACACCTCGGCCAGGTGGGTGTAGAGCACGCCGATATTCAACACCATGCCCACCGAGATAAAGAACAGCCCCAGCAGCAGCCCTTTAAACGGCTCGATGGAGATCTCCAGTTCGTGGCGATATTCGCTCTCCGCCAACAGCACCCCGGCGATGAAGGTGCCGAGCGCCATCGACAGGCCGAGCGCCTCCATAAACAGCGCCGAGCCGAGCACCAACAACAGCGCCGCGGCGGTGAAAATCTCGCGCACGCCGGAGGCGGCGATATAGCGGAACAGCGGCCGCAGCAGAAAGCGTCCGCCGATCAGCATGCCGCCGAACGCCGCGACCTTGAGCGCGATCTTCGCCCAGTCGTCGCTGGTGCCGCCGGCGCCGGCCAGAATGGGGATCAACGCCAACGCCGGGATCACCGCCATATCCTGGAACAGCAGCACCGAGAAACCGAGCTGCCCCCCTTCGTTGCGGTTCATGCCCTTTTCGCGCATCAGCTGCAGCGCCATGGCGGTGGAAGACATCGCCAGGCCGATACCGCCGATCACCGCCGCCTGCCAGGCGAAGTGCGTCAGGTACAGCAACGCGCCCAGCACCGCCGCGGTGAGCAACACCTGGCCGGCGCCGGCGCCGAAAATCGAGCGCCTCAGTTCCCACAGCTTGCTGGGGTTCAGCTCCAGACCGATGATGAACATCAGGAACACCACGCCCAGCTCGGAGAAGTGCAGGATCTCGTCAACGTCGCGGATGAAGCCCAATCCCCAAGGGCCGATGGCAATGCCGGCGATCAGATAGCCCAGCACCGCGCCGATCCCCAGGCGACGGGCGATCGGCACCGTCACCACCGCGGCAAACAGGAACAGCAAAATGGCGGTCAGTAAGGTCGATCCTTCCATGGTCACCGCCCTCCGTGCGGCAGCGGGTGGCTCAGCCACTCGCCGTAGGCGTCTGCATGGCTGCGCAACACCTCCGGCTTCTGCCGCCGCGCCCAATAAACCACGAACGGCGTCAGCCAGTGCATATGGCACATCCCGGCGGTCAGCTCGAACGGCCGCAGGATATCTTCCATCGGATAGTGGTTATAACCGCCGGTGCGGTAGGCGCCTTCCGGCTCACCGGTGGTGATCACCGAGCGCCAGTATTTGCCCGCCAGCGCATTGCCGCCCACCCCGCTGGCGAAGCCGCGCGACAGCACGCGATCCAGCCACTCCTTCAGCAGCGCCGGACAGCTGTAGGTATACAGAGGGTGCTGAAACACGATGACCTGATGCTCACGCAGCAGCTGTTGTTCGTGATGAATATCGATAAAAAAATCAGGGTAGTGCGCGTAGAGATCGTGCACGGTGACATGTTCCAACTGCTGCGCCGGTCGAAGCAAAACCCGGTTCGCCACCGAGTCATGGGATTCCGGATGGGCATACAGCAGCAAGACCTTGGGCGGCTGCGACATCATTCCCCTCCAAAGCGTCGTCAGAGTAGCGGTTTTCCGCTACCATGCATCGCAAAGACAAAAACAGCGCGCGGTGCGCGTTCTGTTACCTTAATGATAATTTAACATACTCTGAACATACGGCGCTTTATGATTGTATTCTCCTCGCTACAAATCCGACGCGGCATCCGCGTCCTGCTGGACAACGCCACGGCGACGGTTAATCCAGGTCAGAAGGTCGGCCTGGTGGGCAAAAATGGCTGCGGCAAATCCACGCTGCTGTCGCTGCTGAAGGGCGAGATCGCGGCGGATGGCGGCAGCTTTACCTTCCCCGGCAACTGGGCGCTGGCCTGGGTCAACCAGGAGACGCCGGCGCTGGACGTGCCGGCGATCGAGTATGTTATCGACGGCGACCGCGAGTTTCGCCAGCTCGAAGCCGAACTGCAGGCCGCCAACGACCGCAACGACGGCCACGCCATCGCCACCCTGCACGGTAAGCTGGACGCCATCGACGCCTGGACCATCCGTTCCCGCGCCGCCAGCCTGCTGCACGGCCTCGGCTTCTCCAACGAACAGCTGCAAAGCCCGGTGCGCGACTTTTCCGGCGGCTGGCGCATGCGTCTCAACCTGGCGCAGGCGCTGGTGTGCCGTTCCGACCTGCTGCTGCTCGACGAACCGACCAACCACCTGGATCTCGATGCGGTGATCTGGCTGGAGCGCTGGCTGAAAAGCTACCCCGGCACGCTGGTGCTGATCTCGCATGACCGCGACTTCCTCGATCCGATTGTCGACAAGATCCTGCATATCGAACAGCAGACCCTGAACGAATACACCGGCAACTACTCGTCGTTCGAACGCCAGCGCGCCACCAAATTGGCGCAGCAACAGTCGCTGTATCAGCATCAGCAAGAAAAAGTGGCGCACCTGCAAAGTTATATCGACCGTTTTCGGGCGAAGGCCTCCAAGGCCAAGCAGGCGCAGAGCCGCATCAAGATGCTGGAGCGCATGGAGCTGATCGCCCCGGCGCACGTCGACAACCCGTTCACCTTCAGCTTCCGCCCGCCGGAAAGCCTGCCGAACCCGCTGCTGCGCATGGAAAAAGTCAGCGCCGGATATGGCGATAAAGTGATCTTGAAGTCAATCAAGCTGAACCTGGTACCCGGTTCACGCATTGGCCTGCTCGGCCGCAACGGCGCCGGTAAATCGACGTTGATCAAACTGCTGGCCGGCACCCTGGAACCGCTGAGCGGCGAGATCGGCCTGGCGAAAGGCATCAAGCTGGGTTACTTCGCCCAGCACCAGCTGGAATTCCTGCGCGCCGACGAATCGCCGTTGCAGCATCTGAGCCGCATCGCGCCACGGGTGCTGGAGCAGCAGCTGCGAGATTACCTGGGCGGTTTCGGGTTCCAGGGCGACAAGGTCAGCGAAGTGACCGAACGTTTCTCCGGCGGCGAGAAGGCGCGGCTGGTGCTGGCACTGATCGTCTGGCAACGCCCGAACCTGCTGCTGCTCGATGAACCGACCAACCACCTGGATCTCGACATGCGTCAGGCGCTGACCGAGGCGCTGATCGATTTCGAAGGCGCGTTGGTGGTGGTCTCGCACGACCGTCACCTGCTGCGCTCCACCACCGACGATCTGTACTTGGTGCATGACGGCCAGGTCGAGCCTTTCGAGGGCGATCTCGACGACTACCAGCAGTGGCTTGTCGACCTGCAGCGCCAGGAAAACCAGCAGGATGCACCGGAAAAAGAGAGCGGCGGCAACAGCGCGCAGGCGCGCAAGGACCAAAAACGCCGCGAGGCGGAGTTCCGTACGCAGACCCAACCGCTGCGCAAGCAGATCGCCAAGCTGGAACAGCAGATGGAAAAACTGGGCGCCGAACTGGCGGCGGTGGAAGAGCAGTTGGCGGATCCCGCACTGTACGACATCAGCCGCAAGGCCGAACTGACCGACTGCCTGCAAAAGCAAAGCCAGGCCAAATCCGCGCTCGAAGAGACGGAAATGACCTGGCTGGATGCACAGGAACAGCTGGAGCAGTTAACGCAGGCGTTCGAAGCCTAAGCCTCAGTCCTTGTAAAAAGGCCTATCCCCCAGAATGGTCGCGCGGTGCATGATGCGCCGCTGCGGCAGATAATCCGCGTTGGCGTAGTGCTGCGTCACGCGGTTATCCCAGATCGCCACGTCATTTTCCTGCCAGCGCCAGCGCACCTGAAACTCCGGTTTGGTGATGTGAGCAAACAGGAAGTTCAGTAAAGCGTCGCTCTCCTTCGGCGCCACATCCACGATCCGCGTGGTGAACCCTTCATTGACGAACAGCGCCTGCCGGCCGCTGACCGGATGAGTACGCACCACCGGATGCAGCAGCGGCGGATTTTTCTGCACCGCCAGTTGCCAACGCTGGTGTTCTTCTTCACTGCCGCGATGCTTGTACTCCGGGAACGACTTGGTGAAGTCATGTTCCGCGCGCAGCCCCGCGAGCAGCGTTCTGAACGGCGCCGACAGCGCCTCGTAGGCCGCGATGCCGCTGGCCCACAGCGTATCGCCGCCGGTGGAAGGCAAGGTCTTGGCCGCCAGGATCGCCCCCAGCGGCGGGTTCTCGATAAAGGTCACGTCGGTGTGCCAGTTGTCGTTGTCCGGCGGGTTGTCGTCGTGGGTATCGAGCACGATGATCTCTTCCACGTCGGTGGCGTGCGGATAGACCGGATGGATGTGCAGATCGCCGAAGCGGCCGGCCAGATCGCGCTGCTGCAGCGGCGTGATCGGCTGGTTGCGGAAGAACAGCACCTGATGCTTGAGCAGCGCATGATAAAGCTGTTCAAACTGGCCATCGCCCAACGGCCGGGCCAACTCGACGTTTTCCACCAGCGCCCCGATGTAAGGCCCCAGCGGGGTGATATTCAGACGTTCGTTCATTGCTGTACTCCATGCCACGGGGTCAATCGGCGCTGCAGGGCGCGCAGCCCCAGCTCCAACCCAAATGCAATCACCGCAATCACGCCGATGCCGGCCAGCACCACGTCGGTCGCCAGAAACTCACCGGCGGATTGCACCATAAATCCCAGGCCGCGCGTGGCGGCGATCAGTTCGGCGGCCACCAGCGTCGACCAGCCGACGCCCAGCCCGATGCGGATGCCGGTCAGGATCTCCGGCAGCGCGCTCGGCAGCACCACGAAACGCAGCACCTGCCAACGCGTGGCGCCCAGCGCGCGGGCGGCGCGCACCCGCACCTGCGCCACGCTGCGCACGCCGGCCACGGCGGACAGCGTCACCGGCGCGAAAATCGCCAGATAGATCAACAAGATTTTCGAGGTCTCGCCGATGCCGAACCAAATTACCATCAGCGGTAAATACGCCAACGGCGGCACCGGACGATAGATCTCAATCAGCGGATCGAGGATGCCGCGCACCGTGTCGTTCAGCCCCATGGCGATGCCCACCGGAATGCCGACGATCACCGCCGCCAGCAGCGCCACCAAAATGCGCCCCAGGCTGGCCGCCAGATGCTGCCACAGCGTGGCGTCCATAAAGCCTTGCGGGCTGGCGATGGTGATCAGTTGATGCAGCACCTGCTGCGGCGCCGGCAGGAACAGCGGGCTGATCAGCTGCAGCGCCGTCACGCCCCACCAGACGATCAACACCGTCAACAGCGTGGCGCCGCTCAACCAAACGTTGCGCGGCACGCTGAAACGGCGCGCCGCTTTGCCCTGCGGCTGCGCCGCGGCCTTTAACGTGGAATGCAGGCTCATAGCAAGGCCTCGCGCTGTTGGAAAACTTTGCCCAGCACGTATTCGCGCTGCGCGATAAATTCAGGATCGGACTTAATCGAGCGGCAGGCTTCGCCGTCGGCATAGCGTTGGCCGAAGTTCAGCGACAATCGCTCCACCACCTGCCCCGGCCCCGGCGACAGCAGCAGCAGCTCGCTGGCGAGGAACACCGCCTCTTCGATATCGTGGGTGATCAGCAGCACCTGCTTGCCGGTATCGCGCCAGATGGTCAGCAGCAGCTCCTGCATTTGCTCGCGAGTAAACGCGTCCAGCGCGCCGAACGGTTCATCCAGCAACAGCAGGCGTGGATCCGCGGCCAGGGCGCGGGCGATGCCGACGCGTTGGCGCATGCCGCCGGAAAGCTGCCAGATGAAATGCCGCTCGTAACCGGCCAGACCGACGCGCTGCAGCATCTGCTCCGCCACCTGGCGACGCTGCGCCTTGCCGACGCCGGCCAGCTGCAGGCCGAACTCGACGTTGTCCACCACGTTACGCCACGGCAGTAAACCCTCATGCTGGAACACCACGCCCCGTTCAGCGCCCGGGCCGTGAACGGGCGTTCCATCCAGCGTGATGCTGCCAGCTGAAGGCTCGATAAACCCGGCGATCAAATTCAGCAGCGTGGTCTTGCCGCAGCCCGATGGGCCGAGCACCACCACCAGTTGCCCGGCGGCGATCTGGAACGACACGTCACGCAGCGCGGGCCGCCCCTGATACTCTGCTGAAAGATGATTGACGTTTAGCATCCTGCTTCCTTACGACTGCGGCGCAGCCTGCACCTGTTTCACAAAACGGTCGGTGACGTAAGCGCTGTAGTCGCTGTCGACCTGCGGGATCTTGCCCTGCTGCTTGAGGAATTCGGCGGTATCGCGGATTGCCTTGTCCACCGGCTGGCCGAGCTGGGCAACCTGATCGGCCACCGGCAGATAACGGTTCCCCTTCACCAGTTCCGGCACCTGCGCTTCCGGTACGCCGCTCAAGCGCGCCAAGGTGCTAAGATGGCTCGGATCTTTCAGCCACTGTTCCGGCGCCGTCAGGTAGGCCTTTTGCGCCTGCAGGGCGCTGGCGGCAAAGGCGGTCACCACGTCGGGATGTTTCTCGGCGAAGTCTTTGCGCACCACCCACACGTCCAGCGTCGGTGAACCCCATTCGCCCACCTGCGCGGAGTCGGTCAGCACCTTGCCCTGTTTGGCCAGTTCGTTGACCACCGGCGCCCAGACGTAGGCGCCGTCGATGTCGCCGCGCTGCCAGGCGGCGGCGATGGCCGGCGGCTGCAGATTGAGGATCTTCACCTGTTCAGGCTTGATGCCCCAATGTTTGAGCGAGGCCAGCAGGCTGTAATGGGTAGTGGAGATAAACGGCACCGCAATGCGCTTGCCGATCAGATCCTGCGGGCTTTTGATGTCATTCTTCACCACCAGCGCTTCAGAACTGCCGAGCTGCGAGGCGATGAGGAACACTTCGATGGGGAGTTTTTGGCTGGCGGCCACCGCCAGCGGGCTGGAGCCGATATTGCCGATCTGCACGTCGCCGGAGGCCAGCGCACGCAGCACGCTGGAGCCGCTGTCGAACTTACGCCAGTCGACGGTCGCACCGGACTGTTTGGCGAAGCTGTTTTCCGCCTGCGCCACCTTGGCCGGTTCTGCCGACGTCTGGTACGCCACGGTCACGTCCACCGCGTAGGCACTGGCCGCGCTGAGCGACAACGCCAGCAGCGCCACGTTACGTAAGGAAAAGAGTTTGCCCGCCATGTTCCGCTCCGTTGATAAAAATCTGTTCAGTTGCTGACAGTTTTATCTGAGCGATGACGGGCGATAAAAGAATAAAAAAGTCTTCTTTATTACCTTGAGTAATATAACCGCAGATTACAGCGCGATACTTCCGTGCAGGAACACATGAGCATAGCCGCCGAGCAGCGTGCGATCCCCTTGCAGTTCGCAGAACAGCTCGCCGCCGCGCGCCGAAATCTGCCGGGCGTGCAACCGATGGCGGCCGAGGCGCGCCGTCCAGTAAGGCATCAATGTGCAATGCGCGGAGCCGGTCACCGGATCCTCGCCGCCGTCGAGCGTGAAATAGCGCGAAACGAAGTCCACGGTGTCACCCGGCGCGGTGACGATCACCGCGCGGCCGGCCAATGCGATCAGCGCCGGGATGTCCGGGCGCAGCGCGCGCACCTGCGCCTCATTTTCCACCACCACCAGCAGCGCTTTCGCCTGCCACACTTCCTGCGGCTGCACGCCCAACAGCGCCGCGAGGCCCGCCGGTTCGGCGACTTTCTGCGGCGGCCTGGCGGGGAAATCAAGCACCAGCCGCTCCCCGTCCCGCTCATCGCGCTTGACGAACAGCTCGCCGCCGGCCGAACGGAAGCGAATATCCTTCAGCGCCGGGTTAACCGCGCTGAACATCACATGCGCCGCCGCCAGCGTGCCGTGGCCGCAAAGATCGACCTCACGCTCCGGGGTAAACCAGCGAATGGCGGTCATGTCGCCGTCATCCCAAACAAAGCTGGTTTCCGGCAGGCCGATCTCGTTGGCGATCGCCTGCAACCGCTCCGCCGGCAGCGGCTGCGTCAGCAGGCAAACCCCGGCCGGGTTGCCGCGCAGCCCTTTGCCGGTAAAAGCAACCACGTGATAATAATTTTCCGCCATCGTTCACTCCTTAATGCCAGATCAGTAACACACAGGCTGCGGTCAACAACCCCATGGAAACGTTGAAGATAACCCAGGCCTTTTTGCTGCGCAGCAGGCGGCCGATCAGGGTACCGAACGCCAGCCAGATAACGCCGGCGACGATGTTTACCGCCAAAATGCCCAGCGCGATCGCCGCGATGGAACCGTTGTACTTATCGCCCGCCAGGCTGAAGCTCGCCACCGCGCCCAGCGCCATCAGCCAGGCTTTCGGGTTGAGGAACTGCAGCAGCCAGCCCTGATACAGCCGCACCGGCTGCGGCGGCGCCACGTCGGTTTCCAGCTTTTCATAGGCGGCGGTGGCGACTTGCCACGCCAGCCACAGCAGGTACAAACTGCCGAGGATTTTCAGGATCAGGTGCAGCGACGGGTAAACCAGGATCAGGCTGCCGACGCCGAAGGCCACCAGCAGCAAAATGCTTTGCATGCCGAGCATGATGCCGATCATCAGCCACAGCGATCGCATAAAGCCGAAGTTAGCGCCGGAGGTGGTCAGCAGCAGGTTATTGGGGCCTGGCGTGATGGCGGCGACCCACAGGAAGCCCAGCATCGAAAGGAATAAACTCGGTTCCATGGCACGGGTGCTCCTCACCCAAGGCGCTTTTTTGCAGTATCATTGTTAATTCTTGGTATTGAAGCTAACAGTGCGCTAGGGATCTCACAATAGCCGCCCACAACATTTTACTCAGCCTATGCCTAACACCTTTCGCCCCCTGACCGGGGCCAGTAACCCGCACCTGCAAACGCTGTTGCCGCGGCTGGTGCGCCGCCGCGTGTTATTGAAACCGCATTGGCAACGGCTGGAATTGCCCGACGGCGACTTCGTCGATCTTGCCTGGAGCGAGGATCCGGCGCAGGCGCGCGATAAACCGCGCGCGGTGCTGTTCCACGGTCTGGAGGGCAGCTTCTACAGCCCCTACGCGCATGGCCTGCTCAACGCCTGGCGCGAACGTGGCTGGCTCGGGGTGGTGATGCACTTTCGCGGCTGCAGCGGCGTGCCCAACCGCAAACAGCGCATCTACCACTCCGGCGAAACCGAAGACGCGCGCTTCTTCCTGCGCTGGCTGCGCGACCGCTACGGCGAGGTGCCAACCGCGGCGGTAGGCGTTTCGCTCGGCGGCAACATGCTGGCCTGTTATCTGGCGCAGCAAGGCGCCGACAGCCTGCTGCAGGCGGCGGTGGTGGTCTCAGCGCCGCTGATGCTGGAACCCTGCGCCTACCGCATGGAGCAAGGCTTCTCCCGCGTCTATCAGCGCTATTTGCTGGGGCAACTGAAACAAAACGCCACCCGCAAACTGTTGCACTACCCGGACACCCTGCCGCTCAAGCTGTCACAGCTGAACGGTTTGCGGCGCATCCGCGAGTTCGACGACGCCATCACCTCGCGCATTCACGGCTTCAGCGACGCCACCGACTATTATCGCCGCTGCAGCGCTCTGCCGCTGTTGCCGGCGATCCAAACGCCGCTGCTGATCATCCATGCGAAGGACGATCCCTTCATGACCCATGAGGTGATCCCCGACGTCGCCGGCCTGCCGCGCAATATCGAATATCAGCTGACCGAGTTCGGCGGCCACGTCGGCTTCGTCGGCGGCACGCTGAAAAAACCGCACATGTGGCTGGAGCATCGCATTCCGGCCTGGCTTTCCCCTTATCTGGACATCCCGACGTGATCATTCCCTGGCAAGAACTGGCAACCGACACCCTGAACAGCCTGATCGAATCCTTTGTGCTGCGCGAAGGCACCGATTACGGCGAGCACGAACGATCGCTGGAACAGAAGGTGGAGGACGTGCGCCGCCAGCTGAAAAACGGCGAAGTGGTGCTGGTGTGGTCAGAACTGCATGAGAGCGTCAACATCATGCCGCGCGGCCAGTTCCGCGCCGGGCAGGAAGAAATTTAGTGGCGTTCGGTTCTATGACTGACGGAAAAAATCAGGTAACAATGGGACATTGCAAACCAGCGAGCGCCATTTTTTCCTGACATAGAGAGCGTCAACAAGAGCCACAATAATCCCCTGACGCCGGCGCATTCAACACGGAGTGACAACCACCATGTCTGCCAAACATCCCGTTATCGCGGTGACCGGTTCCAGCGGCGCCGGCACCACCACCACCAGCGTGGCGTTCCGCAAAATCTTCCAACAGCTCAACATTCGCGCCGCCGAACTGGAGGGCGACAGCTTCCACCGCTACACCCGGCCGGAAATGGACGCGGCGATCCGCAAGGCGCGCGATCTGGGCAGACACATCAGCTATTTCGGCCCCGAGGCCAACGACTTCGGCCTGCTGCAGCAGAGCTTTATCGAGTACGGCAAAAACGGCACCGGCCGTTCGCGCAAGTACCTGCACACCTACGACGAAGCGGTGCCCTACAATCAGGTGCCGGGCACCTTCACCCCATGGGAGCCGCTGCCGGCGCCGACCGACGTGCTGTTCTACGAGGGGCTGCACGGCGGTGTGGTCACCGAACACCATGACGTGGCCAGCCACGTCGATCTGCTGGTCGGCGTGGTGCCGATCGTCAACCTGGAGTGGATCCAGAAGCTGATCCGCGATACCGGCGAGCGCGGCCACTCCCGCGAGGCGGTGATGGATTCGGTGGTGCGTTCGATGGAAGATTACATCAACTACATCACGCCGCAGTTCTCGCGCACCCACATCAACTTCCAGCGCGTGCCGACGGTGGACACTTCCAACCCGTTCGCCGCCAAAGCCATTCCCTCACTGGATGAAAGCTTCGTGGTGATCCACTTCCGCGGGCTGGATCAGATTGACTTCCCCTATTTGCTGGCGATGCTGCAGGGCTCGTTTATCTCGCACATCAATACGTTAGTGGTGCCGGGCGGCAAGATGGGGCTGGCGATGGAGCTGATCATGGCGCCGCTGGTGCAGCGATTGCTGGAAGGCAAGAAGATCGAATAAATGCGTTGAGCGCGGCGGCGGGCCGCGCTCCGTCTCGATTACGCCGGTTGGCGGATCTCGAAACTGTGGGTCACCGTGGCGGCCTTGTTGAGCATCAGCGCCACCGAGCAGTATTTCTCCGCCGACAGGTTCACCGCACGCTCTACGATTTTGTCGGTCAGATCCTGACCGGTGACGATGAAGTGCAGATTGATATGGGTGAACAACCGCGGGGCTTCTGCACGGCGCTCGGAGGTCAGCTTCACCTCGCAGTCGCGCACGTCGTTGCGCCCTTTTTGCAGGATGGACACCACGTCAATCGCGCTGCAGCCGCCCACCGACATCAGCACCATCTCCATCGGGCTCGGCGCTTTATCGCCGGCGTTGCCGTCCATCAGCACCTGGTGGCCGGAGGCCGATTCACCCAAAAACGTTAACCCTTCCACCCACTTAACTCTTGCCTGCATTCTGGTCACTCCGGTTAATTTCTTAAAATCAGAGTACGCTTTCGCATAGAAACAGGCAACGTAACCTGATGCTAATCATGCTGAAGCGAGACAACACGAGACACCCGCCTTACTCTGTGCTACAAACAGAGCCGCAATAAATCTTTCCGGGACACTGAATTTCAGGGAAACGCCCAGAGAAAGGCTCCTTTACCGGTATGTTAACAGAATGTAGCTTGCAGCGCTTACGGCAAGTTAATATGCTAGAGCGACAGCGTATTTTTATGACACGCCTCAAAACTTGCCGGTAGCCCTCGCTCATGACTGCGGCTACAGGCGGGTTTTACAGGGAACTCTGACCCCTGTGACACAAGGCAGCGATAACAACAGAGGATAACAGCGAATGGTTCTCGGCAAACCGCAAACAGACCCTACTCTCGAATGGTTCCTGTCTCATTGCCATATCCACAAATATCCATCGAAGAGTACGCTGATTCACCAAGGTGAAAAGGCCGAAACGCTTTACTACATCGTGAAAGGCTCCGTCGCGGTGCTGATCAAGGATGAAGAAGGTAAAGAGATGATCCTGTCCTACCTCAACCAGGGGGATTTCATCGGCGAGCTCGGATTGTTCGAAGAAGGCCAGGAGCGCAGCGCCTGGGTTCGCGCGAAAACCGCCTGTGAAGTGGCCGAAATTTCCTACAAGAAATTCCGCCAGCTGATCCAGGTGAACCCGGACATCCTGATGCGCCTGTCCGCCCAAATGGCGAGCCGCCTGCAGGTTACCTCCGAAAAAGTGGGCAACCTCGCCTTCCTGGACGTGACCGGCCGCATCGCGCAAACCCTGCTGAATCTGGCGAAGCAACCCGACGCCATGACTCACCCGGACGGCATGCAGATCAAGATCACCCGTCAGGAGATCGGCCAGATCGTCGGCTGCTCGCGTGAAACCGTTGGCCGTATTCTGAAAATGCTGGAAGATCAAAACCTGATTTCCGCCCACGGCAAAACCATTGTCGTCTACGGCACCCGTTAATCCCTGAAGAAACGGCGCAATCTGCGCCGTTTTTTTGTCTGCTCTCTGCCATGTGGCGCCGCCTGATCTACCACCCGGAAATCAACTACGCACTGCGACAAACGCTGGTGTTGTGCCTACCGGTGCTGTTTGGCTTGTTGATAGGCCAGCTGCAGCTCGGCCTGATGTTCTCTCTGGTGCCCGCCTGCTGCAATATCGCCGGTCTGGACACGCCGCATAAGCGCTTCTTTAAACGGCTGATCGTCGGCGGCTCGCTGTTCGCCTTCAGCAGCGTGCTGTTGCAACAGGCACTGCTGTGGCACGTGCCGCTGCCGGCGCTGATGCTGGGCCTGGCGCTGCTGCTCGGCGTTACCGGCGAAATCAGCCCGCTGCACGCCCGGCTGTTGCCGGCGGCGCTGGTGGCCGCCATCTTCGCTCTCAGCACGGCCGGCACGGTGCCTGTCTGGCAGGCGCCGCTGCTGTACGCGATCGGCACCGTCTGGTACGGCTTATTCACCTGGTTCTGGTTCCGGCTGTGGAAAGAGCAACCGATGCGCGAGACGCTCAGCCAGCTCTATCTGGAACTGGCGGACTACTTCGAAGCCAAATACTCCCTGCTGACTCAGCACACCGATCCGCAGACCGCGCTGCCGCCACTGCTGGTGCGCCAGCAAAAGGTGATGGATCTGATCAGCCTGCTGTACCAACAGCTTAATTTCCTGCCGCACGCCAACAACCTCGATCAAAAGCGTCTGCAGCGCGCCTTTCAGGTGGCGATGGATCTGCAGGAGCACATCACCGTCAGCCTGCATCTGCCGGAGGAAGTGCAAAAACTGGTGGAGCAGAGCCAGGCCGAAGCGATCATTCGCCGCAACGCTCAGGTGATCGCCGGCCGGCTGCGCGTGGTGGCGCACGATATACTCTACCATCAACATTCGAAGCGCTTTTCCATGGCCCACGAGCTGGCGGCGCTGGAAAAAATGGCGGCGCAGCATCCCGATAACCCGGTCGGCCAGTTTTGTTATTACCACTTCAGCCGCATCGCCCGCCTGCTGCGCACCCAGCATCCGCTGTACCGCCGCGATCTGATGCCCGGCCAGCACCGCCTGCCGTTTTGGCCGGCGCTGGCCAGCTACCTGTCGTTCAAATCTACCGCCCTGCGCAACGCCGCGCGGCTGGGGGTGACGCTGGCGGTCGGCAGCAGTCTGGGGGCGGTGTTCAACCTGCCGAAGCCTTACTGGATCCTGCTCACCATCATGCTGGTGAGCCAAAACGGGTATAACGCCACCCGGGTGCGTATTCAGCACCGTGCGCTGGGCACGATTGCCGGGCTGTTGCTGGCGGCCGGGCTGCTGCAGCTGCAGTTACCGGAAGGCGAAACGCTGAGCATCATGCTGGTGATCACGCTGCTAGCCTACCTGGTTTCACGCAAGAACTACGGGCTATCGGTGATTGGCTTTACGGTGACGGCGGTTTACACCTTGCAGCTGCTGGCGCTGAACGGCTCGCATTTTCTGGTGCCTCGTCTGATTGATACCTTGATCGGCTGCGTGCTGGCGTTCGGCGGCACCATTTGGCTATGGCCGCAGTGGCAAAGCGGGCTGCTGCGCAAGAATGCCCATCAGGCACTGGAAAACGATCAAGCCGCGCTGCGGCTGATGCTGGAACAGCCGGAGCCGGACGCCACCGCGTTGGCCTATGCCCGCATGCAGGTCAACCAGGCGCACAACGCGCTGTTCACCTCGCTCAATCAGGCGATGCAGGAGCCGGGATTCGCGTCGAACTATCTGGCGGATATGCGTTTATGGGTCACTCACAGCCAGTTCATCGTCGAACACCTGAATGCCATGACCATTTTGGCGCGCGAGCACTACATGCTGACGCCGAAGCTGGCGGAAACGTATCTGCAAACCTGTGAAATTGCGCTGCAAAGCTGCCAGCAGCGGTTGGAATACGACGGGCCGAGCAGCGGCAACAGCGGCATCATGCAGCCGCCGGATCTGCATCCGGAGATGCCCGTCACCGAGATGGAGCGCCATCTGCGGCGCATTTTGTCGCACCTGAGCGTGATGCACACCATTTCGTCGCTGGCCTGGCGCCAGCGCCCGCACCACGGCATTTGGCTCAAGCGCAAACTGCGCGATCAATAAGGGCGCGGCATGCCGCGCCCCGTTATTCGCCGCACGGGCTTCAGGCGTTGATCACATCCTGCACCGCCAGCTCGAACAGCGCCATGCCGGCCTCGATGTCCTGCAGCTCCACCACCAGCGACGGCGCGAAACGGATCACGTTCGGCCCAGCGTTGAGGATCATCAGCCCACGCGCAGCGGCGGCGGTGAGAAAATCGCGTGCTCTGCCGTGATAATGCGGCGTCAGTTCGGCGCCGATCAGCAACCCCATGCCGCGAATGGCGGTGAAAACACCGTATTTATCGCCGATATGCTGCAAAGCCTGCACATACAACGCGTGACGCTGTTCGATGCCGCTCAGCACTTCCGGCGTATTGATCACATCCAACGCCGCCTCCGCCACCGCGCAGGCTAGCGGGTTGCCGCCGTAGGTGGTGCCGTGAGTGCCCACCTGCATCACCGACGCAATCTCTTCGGTAGTCAGCATGGCGCTGACCGGGAAACCGCCGCCCAGCGCCTTGGCGGTGGTGAGAATGTCCGGCGTCACGCCATAATGCATATAGGCGAACAGCTTGCCGCTGCGCCCCATGCCGCTTTGCACTTCGTCGAACACCAGCAGCGCCTGGTGTTGGTCGCACAGTTTGCGCACGCCTTTGAGGAAGTCGGCGTCGACCGGCGTAATGCCGCCCTCGCCCTGAATCGGCTCCATCACCACCGCGCAGGTGTGGTTGTCCATCACTGCTTTCACCGCCGCCAGATCGTTGAACGGCACGTGCACGATGTCGGCCGGCTTCGGCCCGAATCCGTCGGAGTATTTGGCCTGCCCGCCCACCGACACGGTGAACAGCGTGCGGCCGTGAAACGCGTTATAGAAGGCGATGATTTTGGTTTTGTACGGGCTGTGACGAGTAATGGTGTAATGGCGCGCCAGTTTGAACGCCGCCTCGTTGGCCTCTGCGCCGGAGTTGGCGAAGAACACCCGGTCGGCGAAGGTGGCGTCGATCAGTTTGCTTGCCAGGCGCAGCGCGGGCTCATTGGTGAAGACGTTGCTGGTATGCCACAGGGTTTCGCCCTGGCGTTTGAGCGCCTCGACCAGCGCCGGATGGCAATGCCCCAGCGCCGTCACCGCGATGCCGCCGGAAAAATCGATGTACTCTTTTCCCTGCTGATCCCAGACCCGGCTGCCTTGGCCGCGCACCGGCACAAACTGGGCAGGCGCATAAACAGGCAGGATCACCTGGTCAAAGGTACTGCGGCTCACTGCGGATTTTTCAGTCATTTTCGGCTCCACCCTGAAAGTTTTTCAGCGCTATCGTAATATCAGATTGAAAACATAATCACGAAATATGCATAAAAAACCAATCAAGCGCAAACGCAAAACGCCTGACGGGCGAAAAAAACGCACCGGAATTAACGCTTGAGGAAATTATCCAGCAGCTGGTGGCCCTGCTCGCTGAGCACGCTTTCCGGATGGAACTGCACGCCTTCCAGCGCCAAAGTGCGGTGGCGGATACCCATGATCTCGTCGCGCACGCCGTCGCGTTCACTCCAGGCGGTCACTTCAAAGCAGTCCGGCAGCGTATCGGCTTTCAGCACCAGCGAGTGATAGCGGGTCACGGTCAACGGATCGCTCAGGCCGCGAAACACGCCGACGCCCAGGTGACGGATCGCTGAGGTTTTGCCGTGCATCACCGCGCGGGCGCGCACCACCTCGGCGCCGAACGCCTGCCCCAGCGCCTGGTGCCCCAGGCACACGCCGAGGATCGGCAGCTTGCCGGCGAAATGACGAATGGCGGCCAGCGAGATACCCGCTTCGTTCGGGGTACAGGGGCCAGGGGAAATCACCAGATGCTGCGGCGCCAGCCGCGCGATATCGGCCAGCTGCAGCTCATCGTTGCGCTTCACCAGCACCTCGGCGCCCAATTCGCAGAAATACTGGTAAAGGTTATAGGTAAAGGAGTCGTAGTTATCGATCAGCAGCAGCATGTTAGATCCGGCAGAGAAAAACGCCGCCACAGTGTACTGATTTAACCCGCCGCTGCCGACGATAATTTCCGCTTACTTTTTGCGGCCGCCGGTGATCGACCCCAGCACGCCGCGCAGGATCTGGCGGCCGAGATCGCGCGCCATGCTCTTGGCGGCGGTCTGGACAATACCGTCGCGCTTGCCGCCGCGCGGGCCAGTAGAGCCGAACAGCAGCTCGTTCAAACCGTCCATCAGGCCGCCGCCCGCCTGCTGTTGCTGCGCTTGCGGTTGCTGCCCTTGCTGCGGGGTGCCGACGGTGGCGAAGCCGCCCGACGACAGCTTCTCGTAGGCGGACTCGCGGTCGATCATATCCTCATAGCGACCATACAGCGGCGATTTGTTGATCGCGCTGTTCAGCCCTTCCGCACCGAGCATGCCCATTTTGGACTCCGGCGCAATGACCATCGCCCGCTCCACCACGTTCGGGCGGCCCTTCTCGTCGAGGAATGACACCAGCGCTTCGCCCACGCCCAGCTCGGTGATCGCCGTTTCGGCATCGAAGGCCGGATTGGCGCGCAGGGTTTGCGCCGCCGTCTTCACCGCCTTCTGATCGCGCGGGGTAAAGGCGCGCAGCGCATGCTGCACGCGGTTGCCCAGTTGGCCGAGCACGCTGTCCGGGATGTCCAGCGGGTTCTGGGTGACAAAGTAAATGCCGACGCCTTTGGAACGGATCAGACGCACCACCTGTTCAATCTTGGTCAGCAGCGCCGCCGGCGCATCGTTGAACAACAGGTGCGCCTCATCGAAGAAGAACACCAGCTTCGGCTGTTCGGGATCGCCCACTTCCGGCAGGTGCTCAAACAGCTCGGCCAGCAGCCACAGCAGGAACACCGAATACAGCTTCGGCTGATTGATCAGCTTGTCAGCCGCCAGCAGGTTGATCACGCCATGGCCGTTGGCGTCAGTTTTCATCAGATCGTTGATGTCCAGCATCGGCTCGCCGAAGAACTGGTTGGCGCCCTGTTCTTCCAGCGTCAACAACCCACGCTGGATGGCACCGACCGACGCGGCAGAGATATTGCCGTACTGGGTCTGGAATTGTTTGGCGTTGTCGCCGACGAACTGCACCATGGCGCGCAGGTCTTTCATGTCCAGCAACAGCAGCGCGTTGTCATCGGCAATTTTGAACACCAGCTGCAGCACGCCGCTTTGCACCTCGTTCAGATCCAACAGGCGCCCCAGCAGCAGCGGCCCGAGATCGGAAATCGTGGCGCGGATCGGGTGGCCCTTCTCGCCGTAAATATCCCACGGGATAATGGTGCAGGCCTGCGGCTGCCAGTCGGTGACGCCGATCGCCGCCAGGCGCGCCTGCAGTTTCTCGGAAGGCACACCCTCGGCGCCGATGCCGGACAAATCGCCTTTCACGTCCGACAGGAACACCGGCACGCCAATGCGCGAGAACTGCTCGGCCATTTTTTGCAGCGTCACCGTCTTACCGGTGCCGGTTGCCCCGGTGATCAGCCCGTGGCGGTTGGCCAACGCCGGCAAAATCACCAGATCCTGCTCCGGTTTTCCGTCTTTCATCGCCTTGGCGATAATCCGTGGTTCACTCATTTTCTGTTCCTTTGACGCTGACGCGGCGCGAAACGCGCCTGTTGATGCAATAAAGCTATAAGCGCCGCGTAAACCCGTCAAGGACAAACAAAATGGGCGCCGTCGGGACGCCCATGATGCCTGTCTTTTCAGAATCCCCCTAAGACCTGCATCACCCCCGCAGCCCCAGTTGCTCCTTCAGCGCTTTCAAATAGCGCCGGCTGACCGGCACCGGATCGCCGGCGGACATGATCATCTCCGCCGCGCCGCCTTCTTCGAAGCGGATCTCGCGCACCTGCTCCAGGTTGACCAAATACTGCCGATGGCAGCGCACCAGCGGCGTACGGCTTTCCAGCGTGCGCAGCGTCAATTCGGTGAAACACTCCATGCCGTCGCTGCGCACCACGAATACCCCGCTCAGTTTGGAACGGATCGCCAACACCTCGTCAAACCGCAGCAGATAGATGCGGCTGTGGCCGGTGCAGGGAATGTATTTCAGGTAACCGGCGCTCTCATCCAGCGCCGTCACGTCCTGCGGCGCACTGCGCTGCCGCAGGCGTTGCAGCGTCTTGCTCAGCCGCTTCGGCTCCGCCGGCTTCAGCAGATAGTCGAAGGCGTGCTCCTCGAACGCCTGCACCGCGTATTCGTCGTAGGCGGTCAGAAACACGATGTGCGGCATGCGGTTGGGATCCAGCATGCCGACCATTTCCAGCCCGCTGATGCGCGGCATTTGGATATCGAGAAACACCACGTCCGGCTGCAGCCGGTGGATCTGGCTGATGGCTTCGATGGCGTTGGCGCATTCGCCGATGATCGTGATCCCCGCTTCGGCCTCCAGCAGATGGCGCAGGTTGTCGCGCGCGGAAGGCTCATCGTCAACAATCAGTGCGTTTAACATCAGGCGGCCCTCTCCATGGGAACATTGAGCGTAATGCGGGTATAGGCGTCCGGCCGGCAATCCACCCGCACGCCATAGCCTTCGCCGTAGCGCACGCGAATGCGCTTATCCACCAGGTTCATCCCCAGCCCGCTGCAGTTCGGCTTCGGCTGGAACAGCCCGGCATTGTCCGTCACCTGCAGCAGCAGATGCTCGCCTTCGCAGCAGGCGCCGATTTCGATGCGGCCCACACCCAACAGATGCGAGGTGCCGTGCTTGATGGCGTTCTCGACGATCGGCTGCAGCGAAAACGCCGGCAGCCGCGCCGCCAGCAGCGCCTCCGGCAGCGATACCGCGATCTCCAGCCGATCGGCGAAGCGCGCTTTCTCAATCTGCAGGTAGGCGTTCACATGCTCAATCTCGTCCGCCAGGCTGACTTCATCATCCGAACGTTTGAGGTTTTTACGAAAGAAAGTCGAGAGGGACTGCACCAGATCGCAGGCGCGTTCGCCATCGCGGCGGATCACCGCCACCAGCGTATTTAACGCATTGAACAGGAAATGCGGATTGACCTGCGCATGCAACAGCTTGATCTCCGACTGCGCCAGCAGCTGCTTGTGGCGCTCGTACTGTCCGGCCATGATCTGCGCCGACAGCAGGCTGGCGATGCCTTCGCCCAGCGTGCGGTTGATGGTGCTGAACAGCTGGCTTTTCGGTTCGTACAGCTTGATGGTGCCGATGACCCGCTGGTTTTCGCCGCGCAGCGGGATCACCAGCGTCGATCCCAGCTTGCAGGCCGGATTGATCGAGCAGCAGTAAGAGAGCTGATTGCCGTCGGCGTACACCACCTCGTTGTTGTCGATGGCGCGATGCGAATGCACCGAGGCGATCGGCGTGCCCGGCAGGTGGTGATCGTCGCCGATGCCGATAAACGCCAGCAGCTTGTCACGATCGGTGATCGCCACTGCACCGATACCCAGCTCCTGATAAATCACCCGGGCGACCTTCATGCTGTTTTCTTGATCGAAGCCCTGGCGCAGGATGCCCTCGGTGCGCTCGGCGATCTTCAGCGCCTTGGAAGAGAAAGCGCTGGTGTATTTCTCAAACATCGCGCGCCGATCCAGCAGGATTTGCATGAACATCGCCGCACCGACGGTATTGGCGATCATCATCGGCAGCGCGATGTGCTCTACCAGCTGCAACGCTTCGTCGTAGGGGCGCGCCACCGCGAGGATGATCGCCATCTGCAGCACTTCCGCCACCAGCGCCACGCCGCCGACGAACAGCGGATTGAACAGCAGCTCGATGCGCCCGCGGCGCATGGCGATGCTGTGTACGATGCCGCCGACCAGGCCTTCCGACACCGTGGAAATCGCGCAGGCCACGTCGGTCATGCCGCCGAGCGTATACCGGTGCAGGCCGCCGGTCAGCCCGACCAGAAAGCCCACCGACGGCCCGCCCAGCAGCCCGCCCAGGACCGCGCCTATCGCGCGGGTGTTGGCGATCGAATCCTGAATGTGCAGCCCAAAATAGGTGCCCATGATGCAGAACACCGAGAAGATCACGTAGCACAGCAGCTTGTGCGGCAGGCGAATAGTCACCTGCATCAGCGGGATAAACAGCGGGGTTTTGCTCAGCAGATAGGCGATGACGAGATAGACGCACATCTGCTGCAACAGCAACAGCACCTGGTTAAATTCATACATGGCAGCAACTCATCCAGAGACAACAAAGGGCGAACGCCGGATTTCCGGTCTGGTTATTGTCTGCCGATTAGAGCATGGGGCACGGGAGAAAACAGTGATGAAGGCAAGGCTTCGTGAGGAAGGACGGCCGACCCCGGCGGGATCGGCCAAAAAACTTACGGCAACACCTTGGCCGACAGAATCACCACCGGTTTGGTCGGCACATTCTGGTAAGGGCCGACGTTACCGGTCGGCACCTGAGCGATCTTGTCCACGACGTCCATGCCTTTCACCACTTTGCCGAACACGGCGTAGCCGAAATCGCGCTGGCCGTGATCCAGGAAGGCGTTATCCGCCACGTTCAGGAAGAACTGGCTGGTGGCGCTGTCCTTGTCGGCGGTGCGCGCCATCGAAATGGTGCCGCGCAGGTTGCGCAAGCCGTTGTCGGCTTCGTTCTTGATTGGCGCCTTGGTGGATTTCTGCTGCATGTCAGCGGTGAAACCGCCGCCCTGAACCATAAAGCCCGGGATCACGCGATGGAAAATGGTGTTGTTGTAGTACCCGCTGTTCACGTAATCGACGAAATTCTGGGTGGAAACCGGTGCCTTCTGACTGTCGAGCGCCAACTCGATATTCCCTGCCGAGGTGGTCAGCATGACGTGGGTTTCACCGGCAGCGAGCGCCGCTGGCGCCATCGCTGTCAGGGAACACAGCGCGACGAAGGTCACTAAAGTACGTTTGAACATTAACGGGTCCTTTCTCTGAGAGACAAACAACGGAAAAGCGCTTTGATTCTAAAGAGCTGTATCGGCAAGTACCAGCCATTTACCTATATTTACCCAATTACGGGACATATCCTAGGCGGCCCTGAATTTTGCTGCGGAAAGTATGGGCGCAGAAGGCTTTTTTGCCAACCGCGTCACGCATTTTTTGCCCAGCGCCGCCCCGGGGCGTTTTTTGCGATCTACCTCCCAGTTTGCACACCCGTTGCCGTTACCCTATATAAATGAGAGCGCTCTCATTATAAAAAGAACGGATACTGAGGTATCCCACGGCGGCGTTGCCGCGCAACCCCTGGAGAAATGACGTGAGTGAATTGATGACTGAAGTCAGCCCCGAGTTTGAAAGCACCATCATGGAACTGCTGGTGTTCTCCGGCAGCGCGCGCAGTAATGCGTTGATGGCGTTGCGGCAAGCGCGCGCCGGTGACTTCGCCGCCGCGGCCAAACACATGGTCGAATCCAAAGAGTGGGTGAAGAAGGCGCACCTGATCCAGACCGAGCTGATCGGCCTGGACGAAGGCTGCGGCAAGCTGGCGATCAACCTGATCACCGTGCATGCGCAGGATCATCTGATGAACGCCATGGTCATCCAGGATCTGGCCGACGACATGATCGAGCTCTATCGCCGTCAGTCACAGACGGAGGGCCGCTCATGAACACGCTCAAAATCGCGGTGATTGGCGGTGGCAGCAGCTACACTCCCGAACTGGTCGATGGGCTGATCCAACGCATCGATGAGCTGCCGGTCACCGAACTGGCGCTGGTGGACGTCGAGCCAGGCCGCCAAAAAGTGGAAACCATCGCCGCCCTGACCCGCCGCATGCTGGCGCGCCACGGGCTGGAACAGGTGAAGGTCAGCGTGCACTTCGCGCTGGACGACGCCATTCACGGCGCCGCTTTCGTGCTGACCCAGTTCCGCGTCGGGCAACTTCCGGCGCGCGCCGCCGATGAACGGCTGGGCCTGAAATACCAGCTGCTCGGCCAGGAGACCACCGGCGTCGGCGGCTTCGCCAAGGCGCTGCGCACCATTCCGGTGATGTTGGATATCGCCCGTCGGGTGGAAAAGCTGGCGCCGGACGCCTGGATCATCAACTTCACCAACCCGGCCGGCATCGTCACCGAGGCGGTGTCCCGCTTTACCAAAGCGAAGATCATCGGCCTGTGTAACGTACCGATCAGCATGCATCACATGATCGCCAACATGCTGCAGGCGCCTTACGCCGACGTGCAGCTGCGGTTCGCCGGTTTGAATCACATGGTCTGGGTGCATCAGGTCACGCAGCAGGGGCGCGACGTCACCGGCAACGTGATCGACATGCTGTGCGACGGCGCGGCGCTGACCATGAACAACATCAAGGAAGAGCCCTGGCAGCCGGACTTCCTGCGCGCGCTCGGCGCCATCCCCTGCCCGTACCACCGCTATTTTTACCAGACCCGCGAGATGCTGGCGGAAGAGATGGCTGCCGCCGGCGAGCGCGGCACCCGCGCCGAGCAGGTGATGCAGGTAGAAAAAGAGCTGTTCGAGCTGTATGCCGATCCGCAGTTGAACAGTAAACCGGAGCAACTCAGCTTCCGCGGCGGTTCTTTCTATTCCGAAGTTGCGCTGGAGCTGATCCGTGCTATCCATAATAATCTCGGCACGCAATTAGTGGTCAACACCGCAAACCGCGGCGCAATCCATGGCCTGCCGGACGATGCTGTGATAGAAATCAACTGTATCGTCGATGCCCAGGGCGCGCATCCGCTGACGTTCGGCCCGCTGTCGGAACCGATGCAGGCGCTGACGCAGCAGGTAAAAGCCTACGAGCGCCTGACCATCGAGGCGGCAGTGCACGGCGATCGCCGCAGCGGCTTGCTGGCGCTGATCGCCAACCCGCTGGTGGGCAACGCCAACCTGGCACAGCCGTTGCTGGACGAGGTGTTGACGATAAACGCGCCGTACTTGCCGCAGTTCAGGTAAGCGCCGGCGCGGTATGACAGGGGTTCGGCACGCCGAACCCATTTTTTTAGCCGTAATCAGGAGTTGGACGATGGTGACACTGGAAGATGTCGCGGCGCTGGCGGGCGTATCGCGCGCCACCGTATCGCGGGTAGTGAACGGCGACAGCAACGTCAAGGCGCCGACCCGCGAGAAGGTTGAACGCGCCGTCGCCCAGCTCGGTTATACCCCCAACCCGGCGGCCCGTGCACTCGCCTCCAGCCACAGCAATACCCTCGGGTTGGTCACGACGTCGTACCGCGGTGGCTTCTTCGGCGCGCTGATGGACTTCGTTCAGACCGAGGCCGAATCCCACGGCAAGCAGCTGCTGGTGACCCAGGGCCGCAACAGTGCCGAAAACGAATGGCAGGCGGTGCAGCGACTGTTCAGCCTGCGCTGCGACGGCGTGATCCTGCACGTGCGTTTTCTCAGCGACGATCGGCTGCGCCAGCTGGCGGCGGAGCAACGTGATTTCGTGTTGCTCGATCGTCTGGTGCCGGGGCTGGAAGACCGCTGCGTCACCTTCGATCACCCGCTTGCCAGCCGCATGGCGACGCAGCAGTTACTCGACGCCGGGCACCGGCGCATCGCCTGCATCAGCGGCCCGCGCGAGCGCCCGTCGAGCCGCCTGCGGCTGCAAGGATTTGAAGAGGCTATGCAGGCGGCGAATATCGAGCCGGTAGCCTGTCTGGAGGGCGTCTACGATCTGGAAAGCGGTTACCGCTGCGCCGATCATCTGCTGCAGCAAACCGCACTGCCCAGCGCCATCTACTGCTGCAACGAAGAGATGGCGATCGGCGCGCTGCTGGCGATCAACGAGCACCGCCTGCGGGTACCGCAGGATATCTCCTTGATCTGTTACGACAGCGGCGAACGCGCACCTTTCGTGCGCCCGGCGTTGAGCAGCGTACATTTTCCCATCAGCGAAATGGCCCAATACGCGGCGCGCAGGCTGATCGACCCTGCCACACCGGCGCACCGGTTTGAGCCGACGATCATCAACCGTGATTCCATTGTGACGGTACGCAAATAGATCACAATAATGCGTATCATCCCTTCATGGGTTGCATCAAAAAATCGACAGCCATCACAAAAAATCCCGTTGTCTGTGCTAGGATCCGCCCCCTGGTGGCCTGATCGGGACTTTTTTCTGCGTTTGCCAGGAAAAGCCAGCGGCCTTATGCCAGCTTTAAAACCTCTAACAGACATATTCAGGCCTATACAATGAATGACAGTAACCGCATACGGCTTACCTGGATCAGCTTCTTTTCGTACGCGCTGACCGGTGCTTTAGTGATCGTCACAGGGATGGTGATGGGAAACATTGCAGAGTACTTTAATCTGCCGGTTTCCAGCATGAGTAACACCTTTACTTTCCTCAACGCCGGTATTTTGATTTCGATCTTCCTCAATGCCTGGCTGATGGAAATCATCCCGCTGAAGCGTCAGTTGATCTTCGGCTTTGTCCTGATGGTGCTGGCAGTCGCAGGGCTGATGCTCGGCAAGAGCCTGACCATGTTCTCGCTGTGCATGTTTATCCTCGGCGTGGTGAGCGGCATCACCATGTCGATCGGCACCTTCCTGATCACCCACATGTATGCCGGCCGCCAGCGCGGTTCGCGCCTGTTGTTCACCGATTCCTTCTTCAGCATGGCCGGGATGATCTTCCCGATCGTCGCCGCGATGCTGCTGGCCCGCCATATCGGCTGGTACTGGGTTTATGCCTGCATCGGCCTGCTGTACGTGGGGATCTTCGTGCTGACCCTGTGCTCCGACTTCCCGGTGCTGGGCAAGAAAGGCGCCGATGCCGGTCAACCAGTCGAGAAAGAAAAATGGGGCATCGGCGTGCTGTTCCTATCGATCGCCGCGCTGTGCTACATCCTCGGCCAGTTGGGCTTCATTCAGTGGGTGCCTGAGTACGCCACCAAGTCGTTCAACATGGACATCGGCCAGGCCGGTAAGCTGGTGAGCGACTTCTGGACCTCTTATATGGTTGGCATGTGGGTGTTCAGCTTCATCCTGCGCTTCTTCGATCTGCAACGCATCGTCACCGTGCTGGCCGCGCTGGCTACCGGCGCGATGTACCTGTTCGTCAGCACTGACAATCCGGAGCACCTGGGCTACTACATCATGGCCCTGGGCTTCGTTTCCAGCGCCATCTACACCACGCTGATCACCCTCGGCTCGCTGCAGACCAAGGTCTCCTCGCCGAAGCTGGTCAACTTTATCCTGACCTGCGGTACCATCGGCACCATGCTGACCTTCGTGGTCACCGGCCCGATCGTGGCGAAAGGCGGCGCGCATGCGGCGCTGACCACCGCTAACGGCCTGTATCTGGCGGTGTTCGTGATGTGTCTGCTGCTGGGCTTCGTGACCAAGCACCGCAGCCACGGTCACGTGACGCACTGATTTCTTCGCATCAAATACATCAAGGGCGCCCGCAAGGCGCCCTTTTTTTGCGCCTTAGCGCCGAAAATCCACCGTCTCCTCCTGCTGCAAATGCAGCGTGGTTTCCGCCGGCCGCGTTTCGGCGATCACCGCACCCTGGCGAATCGAATAACGTACCGGCGTCTGGCGACGCACCGCGTCGAAGCCGCTTTCCGCCGGCAGGATCACCAGGTTGGCGCTGTTGCCGGCCGCCAGGCCGTAGTCGCTCAGGTTAAGCGTGCGCGCGCTATGGTGGGTGATCAGCTTCAGTCCGTCGTCGATTTGGCCATAGCCCATCAGCTGGCACACGTGCAGCCCCATGTGCAGCACCTGCAGCATGTTGGCGGTGCCGAGCGGGTACCAAGGATCGAACACGTCGTCATGGCCGAAACAGACGTTGATCTCCGCCTCCAGCATCTCCTTCACTCGGGTCACGCCGCGCCGTTTCGGGTAACTGTCGAAACGGCCCTGCAGGTGAATGTTCACCAGCGGATTGGCGACGAAGTTGATGCCGGACATCTTCAACAGACGGAACAGCCGCGAGGCGTAAGCGCCGTTGTAAGAGTGCATCGCCGTGGTGTGGCTGGCGGTGACTTTCGCTCCCATCTCCAGCTTCAGTGCCAGCGCCGCCACGGTCTCGACGAAGCGCGATTGCTCGTCGTCGATTTCATCGCAGTGCACGTCCACCAGCCGATCGTATTTTTGCGCCAGCGCGAACGCCTTATGCAGCGACTCCACGCCGTACTCGCGGGTGAATTCGAAGTGCGGAATGGCACCCACCACGTCGGCCCCAAGCCGCAACGCTTCTTCAAGCAACGCTTCGCCGTTGGGGTAGGAAAGGATCCCCTCCTGCGGGAAGGCGACAATCTGCAGCGTCACCCAAGGCGCCACTTCCTGCTTCACCTCCAGCATGGCGCGCAGCGCGGTCAGCGTGGGATCGGAAACGTCGACGTGGGTGCGCACATACTGCACGCCGTTGGCGATCTGCCACTTAAGCGTTTGCCAGGCGCGCTGTTTGACGTCTTCATGAGTCAGCAGCGCTTTGCGTTCAGCCCAGCGCTCAATGCCCTCGAACAGCGTGCCGGACTGGTTCCAGGCCGGCTGACCGGCGGTCTGCGTGGTATCCAGGTGGATATGCGGTTCGACGAACGCCGGCAACGCCAACCCGCCCTGCGCATCCAGCACGTCGCTGCGCCACTCCTGTCCTTCCGGCTGTGGCACCAGATGCGCGATGCGCCCCTGCTCGATTGCCAGTTGCCACAATCCTTCATGCCCGCTTAAACGCAGGTTGTCGATAAACTTCAATGGACGTTTCGCCACCCTTCACCTCTGCCGTTGCGCTGGTTTTCTTCATCATACTGGCAGCGGATCGCGCTGACAAAGTCGCCGTGCCATGCCTACCCCTTGCGTTTACTCCCTGCGGGGTAATTTACCTGCAAACTGACTCGCTTCAGCTAAAGATGAATAAAATCCGCAACTTATCAAAAAACGTGAAAAATCATTTATATACCACATTGGAGGTATATAGGAGTGTGATTGATTTGCATCAATAAATTGCTCATCGGGAGGGATAAGGTAACCCTAGGAAACCAGAATTTTGAGGCAATAATGAGCAGAGTCAAACTTGCCGTCGTCGGCAATGGCATGGTCGGCCACCGGTTCATCGAAGATCTGTTGGATAAAGCAGACAAAGACCAGTTCGAAATCACCGTATTTTGCGAAGAGCCGCGTATCGCTTACGATCGCGTGCACCTCTCTTCCTACTTCTCTCACCACACCGCCGAAGAGCTGTCGCTGGTGCGCGAAGGCTTTTACGAAAAACACGGCGTAAAGGTACTGGTCGGCGAACGCGCTATCACCATCAATCGTGACGAGAAGGTGATCCACTCCAACACCGGCCGCACCGTCTATTACGACAAGCTAATCATGGCAACCGGTTCCTATCCGTGGATCCCGCCGATTAAAGGCTCGGATAGCCAGGACTGCTTCGTTTACCGCACCATCGAAGACCTGAATGCCATCGAAGCCTGCGCGCGCCGCAGCAAACGCGGCGCGGTGGTCGGCGGCGGGCTGTTGGGGCTGGAAGCCGCCGGCGCGCTGAAAAGCCTGGGGGTGGAAACGCACGTGATCGAGTTCGCTCCGATGCTGATGGCCGAACAGCTCGACCCGATGGGCGGTGACCAGCTGCGCCGTAAGATCGAGCGCATGGGCGTCAAGGTACACACCGGCAAAAATACCCAGGAGATCGTCAACGGCGGCGGCACGGCGCGCAAAACCATGCATTTCGCCGACGGCAGCCTGCTGGAAGTGGATTTCATCGTGTTCTCCACCGGCATCCGCGCCCAGGACAAGCTGGCGCGCCAGTGCGGGCTGGAGATCGGCCGCCGCGGCGGCATCGCCATCAACGACAGCTGCCAGACGTCGGATCCGGACGTGTACGCCATCGGTGAGTGCGCCGCCTGGCGCGATCGCACCTTCGGTCTGGTGGCCCCGGGGTACAAAATGGCGCAGGTGGCCGTCGATCGCCTGCTGGGCCGCGAAAACGGCTTCCAGGGCGCCGACATGAGCGCCAAGCTGAAGCTGCTGGGCGTGGACGTCGGCGGCATCGGCGATGCACACGGCCGCACCGAAGGCGCCCGCAGCTACGTTTATCTGGATGAAAGCAAAGAAGTCTACAAACGCATCGTGGTCAGCGCCGACAATAAAATCCTGCTCGGCGCAGTGCTGGTGGGCGACACCAGCGACTACGGCAACCTGCTGCAGCTGGCGTTGAACGGCATCGAGCTGCCGGAGAACCCGGACGGCCTGATCCTGCCGGCCCATGCGGGCAGCAAACCAGCCATCGGCGTGGACTCGCTGCCGGAAAGCGCGCAGATCTGCTCCTGCTTCGACGTCAGCAAAGGTGACATCATCCAGGCGGTCAACAAAGGCTGCCACACCGTGGCGGCGCTGAAGGCCGAAACCAAGGCCGGCACCGGCTGCGGCGGCTGCATCCCGCTGCTCACCCAGGTACTGAACGCCGAGCTGAGCAAGCAAGGCATCGAGGTCAACCACCACCTGTGCGAACACTTCGCCTATTCACGCCAGGAGCTGTTCCACCTGATCCGCGTCGAAGGCATCAAGTCGTTCGAGGCATTGCTGGCCAAATACGGCAAAGGCTACGGCTGCGAAGTGTGTAAACCGACCGTCGGCTCGCTGCTGGCCTCATGCTGGAACGAGTACATCCTCAAGCCGCAGCATACGCCGCTGCAGGATACCAACGACAACTTCCTCGGCAATATCCAAAAAGACGGCACCTACTCGGTGATCCCACGCTCCGCCGGCGGCGAAATCACCCCGGACGGCCTGCTGGCCATCGGCCAGATCGCCAAGGAGTACAACCTCTACACCAAAATGACCGGCTCGCAGCGTATCGGCATGTTCGGGGCGCAGAAAGACGATCTGCCGGCCATCTGGAGCAAGCTGCTCGCCGCCGGCTTTGAAACCGGCCACGCGTACGCCAAGGCGCTACGCATGGCGAAAACCTGCGTCGGCAGCACCTGGTGCCGCTACGGCGTCGGCGACAGCGTCGGCTTCGGCGTCACGCTGGAACATCGCTACAAAGGCATCCGCACCCCGCACAAAATGAAGTTCGGCGTCTCGGGCTGCACCCGCGAATGCGCCGAAGCGCAGGGCAAGGACGTCGGCATCATTGCCACCGAGAACGGCTGGAACCTGTACGTCTGCGGCAACGGCGGCATGAAACCGCGCCACGCCGACCTGCTGGCCGCCGATCTCGATCGCGAGACCCTGGTGCGCTACCTCGACCGCTTCATGATGTTCTATATCCGCACCGCCGATAAGCTGCAGCGTACCTCGGTATGGCTGGAGAGCCTGGAAGGTGGCATCGATTACCTGCGCAAGGTGATCGTCGACGATAAGCTCGGCATCAACGAGCAGTTGGAAGCGGAGATCGCCCGCCTGCGCGACGCGGTGGTCTGCGAGTGGAAAGAGACCGTCGAGCATCCGGAAACGCAGCTTCGCTTCGCTCACTTCATCAACAGCCCGCTGCGCGATCCGAATGTGCAGGTAGTGGCCGAACGCGACCAGCACCGCCCGGCGCGCCCTGATGAGCGCATTCCCGTCACCCTGATCGATACCGAGGAGAGCCACGCATGAGCCAGTGGATTACCGTTTGTCCCGTCGCCGACATTCTGCCCGGCACCGGCGTGTGCGCCCTGATCGGCGATCGGCAGGTGGCGGTGTTCCGCCCCTATGCCGACGAACAGGTGTTCGCCATCAGCAATATCGACCCGTTCGCCCAGGCCAGCGTGCTGTCACGCGGGCTGATCGCCGAGCATCAAGGCGAACTGTGGGTCGCCAGCCCGCTGAAGAAACAGCATTTCCGCCTGTACGACGGCCACTGTCTGGAAGATGACAGCCGTTCCGTCGCCAGCTTCACCAGCCGGGTGGTCGACGGCATCGTGCAAGTCGCGGCATAACCTTTCGGGAGGCAACATGTTTACCGACACGATCAACAAATGCGCCGCCAACGCGGCGCGCATCGTCCGCCTGGCGAAGGAGAGCCCGCTCGGCTTCTGGATCAGCTCGGCGATGGCGGGCGCCTACGTCGGCCTCGGCATCATCCTGATCTTCACCCTCGGCAACCTGGCCGACCCAAGCGTGCGGCCGCTGGTGATGGGCGCCACCTTCGGCATCGCGCTGACGCTGGTGATCATCGCCGGTTCCGAACTGTTCACCGGCCATACGATGTTCCTGACGCTCGGCGTCAAGGCCGGCACCATCCGCCAAAGCCAGATGTGGGCAGTGCTGCCGCAAACCTGGTTCGGCAACCTGCTCGGCTCGGTGCTGGTGGCGCTGATGTATTACTACGGCGGCGGTAGCCTGCTGCCGGTGGATACCAGTCTGGTGCACAGCGCCGCATTGGCAAAAACCACCGCGCCGGCCGAGGTGCTGTTCTTCAAGGGCGTGCTGTGCAACTGGCTGGTTTGCCTGGCGATCTGGATGGCGATCCGCGTAGAAGGCGCCGCCAAGTTCATCGCCATTTGGTGGTGTCTGCTGGCCTTTATCGCCTCGGGTTACGAACACTCCGTCGCCAACATGACGCTGTTTGCCCTCTCCTGGTTCGGCAACCACAGCGAGGCCTACACCCTCGCCGGCATCGGCCACAACCTGCTGTGGGTGACGCTGGGCAACATCCTCTCCGGCTCGGTGCTAATGGGTCTGGGGTATTGGTACGCCACGCCGCGCGCCGAACGCCCGCAGGCGGCGAAAGCCGCCGTACGTCAGACCGCCTAAGTTTTCGGGGGCGCATTTCGCCCCCACATTGATTACCCCGAGGAGTGCCGATGGACTACCTGCCGATTTTCTGCCAACTGCAACACAAAGCCTGCCTGCTGGTCGGCGGCGGCGAGATCGCCGAACGCAAGGCGCGCCTGCTGCTGGACGCCGGTGCGGCGCTGACCGTCAACGCCGTAGACTTCACCCCGCAGTTCCGCCAGTGGGCGGCAGAAGGCCGGTTGACGCTGGCCGAAGGCGAATTCAGCCCGGCCCTGCTGGTGGAAAAATGGCTGGTGATCGCCGCTACCGACCGGCTAGAGGTCAACGCACGGGTGTATCAGTGCGCCAACCAGCAGCGGGTGTTCTGCAACGTGGTGGACGATCCGAAACGCGCCAGCTTTATCATGCCGTCGATTATCGACCGTTCGCCGATCATGGTCGCGGTGTCCTCCGGCGGCAAAGCGCCGGTGTTGGCGCGGCTGCTGCGCGAGAAGCTGGAAGCGATGCTGCCACAGCACCTCGGCAAGCTGGCCCAACTGGGCGGCTCGCTGCGGCAGCGGGTAAAACAACGCTTCAGCAGCCTCGGCGCGCGTCGGCGCTTCTGGGAACGGTTGTTCGCTCACGATCGGCTGGCGCAGTCGCTGGCCAACGACGACGCCGCGCTGGCTGAACGCCAGCTCGAGCAGCTGTTCAGCGAACAGCCGGCAGATCGCGGTGAAGTGGTGCTGGTGGGCGCCGGGCCGGGCGATGCCGGCCTGCTTACGCTGAAAGGGCTGCAACAAATCCAGCAGGCCGACGTGGTGGTTTACGACCGGCTGGTCTCCGAAGAGATCATGACGCTGGTGCGCCGCGACGCCGAACGTATCTTCGTCGGCAAACGCGCCGGCCACCACTGCGTGCCGCAGGAGCAGATCAATCAAATCCTGCTGCAGCAGGCGCAGCAAGGCAAACGCGTGGTGCGCCTGAAAGGGGGCGATCCCTTTATCTTCGGCCGCGGCGGCGAAGAGCTGGAAACGCTGGCGGACGCCAACGTGCCGTTCTCGGTGGTGCCGGGCATTACCGCCGCCTCCGGCTGTTCCGCCTACAGCGGTATCCCGCTTACCCACCGCGACCATGCGCAGAGCGTGCGCCTGGTGACCGGCCACGCCAAGGCCGACGGCGGATTGGACTGGGTGACGCTGGCCGCCGGGCAACAGACGCTGGTGTTCTATATGGGGCTGTCGCAAGCGGCGGAGATCCAGCGCCAGCTGATAGCGAATGGATTGGCGGCCACCACGCCGGTGGCGCTGGTAGAAAACGGCACCTCCTGCCGCCAGCGGGTGATTGAAGGCGAGCTCGGCCAACTGGGCGCCTTGTCCCTTCAGGCCACCAGCCCCAGCCTGATCATCGTCGGCAGCGTGGTCAGTCTGCGCAGCAAGCTCAATTGGTTCGCCAGCGAAGAATCGCCTGCCAGCCTGGCGCAAATGGCGTAAGACCGACGTAAAAAAAGCGGCCTATGGCCGCTTTTTTTATTTGCACCGACGTTACGCCTGCGGCGGTACGAAACCGACGGCCTGATAGACCTTCGCCAGGGTTTCCTGCGCGCGTGCGCGGGCCTTGGCGGCGCCGTCGCGCATCACCTGCTGCAGATAGGCTTCGTCGTTACGGAAGCGGTGATAGCGCTCCTGCAGCTCACCCAGCATGCCGGAGACGGCTTCCGCCACCGCGCCTTTCAGGTGGCCATACATCTGGCCTTCGAACTCGGCTTCCAGCTGCGCGATGCTCTTGCCGGTCACACCGGCGAGAATATCCAACAGGTTGGAGACGCCCGCCTTGTTGACCACGTCGTAACGCACGACAGGCGGCTCTTCCGAGTCGGTCATTGCGCGTTTGATCTTCTTGGTCACCGCTTTCGGATCTTCCAGCAGGCCGATCACGTTGTTGCGGTTGTCGTCCGACTTGGACATCTTCTTGGTCGGCTCCTGCAGCGACATCACGCGCGCGCCGGATTTAGGAATAAACGGCTCCGGCACTTTGAACACGTCGCCGTACAGCGCGTTGAAACGCTGGCCCACGTCGCGGCTCAGCTCCAGGTGCTGTTTCTGGTCTTCGCCCACCGGCACCTGGTTGGTTTGATACAGCAGAATATCCGCCGCCATCAGCACCGGATAGCTGAACAGCCCAGCGTTGATGTTCTCGGCGTAGCGCGCGGATTTGTCCTTGAACTGCGTCATGCGGCTCAGTTCGCCGAAATAGGTGTAGCAGTTCAGCACCCAGCTCAGCTGCGTGTGCTCAGGCACGTGCGACTGCACGAAGATGGTGCTTTTTTCCGGATCGATACCGCAGGCCAGGTACAGCGCCAGCGTATCCAGCGTGGCCTTGCGCAGCTTCTCGGCGTCCTGGCGAACGGTGATGGCATGCAGATCGACGATGCAGTAGATGCAGTCGTAGTCGTCCTGCATCTGCACCCACTGACGCAGCGCACCCATGTAGTTGCCGATGGTCAGTTCGCCGGACGGCTGCGCGCCGCTAAATACGATGGGCTTACTCATGTTTAAATTTCCTGATTCTCTAAAGATGACAGCCCAAGAGCGGGCAACAAATCGGCGAAGCGCTCCAACACCCGATCGGGGTGGCTCAGGGCGATCGATTCACCGTAGTTATAACCGTAGGTAAAGCCGACGCTCGGGCAACCGGCGCCCTGTGCGGCTTGAATATCGTTGCGCGAGTCGCCAACGAACAGCAGTTCATGCGCACGCAGCCCAAGCTTGCCGAGCACCAGGTACAGCGGTGCCGGGTGCGGTTTCTTTTCCGTCACGTCGTCGCCGCCGATCACCAGCGAGAAATAATCGCCAATGCCCAACGATGCCAGCAGCGGCGCCACGAACGGCGTCGGCTTGTTAGTCACCAGCGCCATCGGGTAACCGTGTGCGGCCAGGCGGACCAGCGTCTCTTGCACCTGCGGGAACAGGCGGCTGCCGCTGTCAACGGTCTGCGCGTAGAAATGGTCGAAACGCTCACGCAGCCGGCTGCACTGCGCCGGCGTGCCTTCCGCTTCCGCCCAGCGCAGCGCGCGTTGCACCAGCACGTCGGCGCCGTTGCCGATCCAGGTGCCGACCCGTTCCTCACCCGCTTGCGGCAGGCCCGTCTCTTCCAGCGCCATATCGATGGCCGCCGCCAGACCCGGCGCGCTGTCGACCAGCGTGCCGTCCAGATCGAAGGCCAATGCGCGGATCGCGCCGAAATCAGCCATGGGTAACCTTCGCCAGCTCGCTGCGCATCTCGTCGATCACCTTGCGGTAGTCCGGCTGGCCAAAGATGGCGGAACCGGCGACGAACATATCGGCGCCCGCGGCGGCGATTTCAGCGATGTTATCCACCTTCACACCGCCGTCGACTTCCAGGCGGATATCTCGACCACTGTCGTCGATCAATTTGCGCACCTGGCGCAGCTTGTCCAGAGTACCGTGGATGAACGATTGGCCGCCGAAGCCCGGGTTGACCGACATCAGCAGGATCACGTCGATTTTATCCATCACGTAATCGAGGTAGCTCAGCGGCGTCGCCGGGTTGAACACCAGGCCGGCTTTACAGCCGTGCTCTTTAATTAGCTGAATGGTGCGATCGACATGCTCGGAAGCTTCAGGGTGGAAAGAGATATAAGACGCGCCTGCCTTGGCGAAATCAGGCACGATGCGGTCCACCGGCTTGACCATCAGGTGCACGTCAATCGGCGCAGTAATGCCGTAGTTGCGCAGCGCTTCGCACACCATCGGACCGATGGTCAGATTGGGCACGTAGTGGTTATCCATCACGTCGAAGTGCACCACGTCGCCGCCTGCAGCCAGCACGTTAGCGGTATCTTCACCTAACCGGGCAAAATCTGCCGACAGAATGGACGGGGCAATCAAAAACTTTTTCATCCGCTTCTCCAAACGTAGGGTCGAGTTGTTATGCGCCGGGGTGCCCCGGCTTAGCGATACAGCGCCAAAAGCTCGTTCACTTTGCTGCGGCCGAGAATGTTGCGGCTGATTGTGCGGCGCGCTTTCACCACATACAGCGCAGCATTCTGGTACCAGTCGCGCGTCAGCTCGGTATCGTGATTGGAGATCAATACCGGTACCTGGCTCTCTACCGAGAGCTGGTGCGCCAGTTGCGCCAGGCTCTGCTGATCGGCGATGCTGAAGCTGTTGGTGTGGTAAGCGGTGAAATTCGCCGTCGCCGACAGCGGCGCATAAGGCGGATCGCAATACACCACGGCACCGGCCACGGCCTTCGCCATGGTATCGCGGTAATGCTCGCAGACAAAAGTGGCATTGCGCGATTTTTCGGCAAACCAGTAGAGCTCTTCTTCCGGGAAGTACGGTTTCTTGTACCGGCCAAACGGCACGTTGAACTCGCCGCGCAGGTTATAGCGACACAGGCCGTTATAGCAGTGACGGTTCAGGTACAGGAACAGCAGCGCCCGGCGGTAAGGCTCGGTGCTAGTATTGAACTCTTCTCGCAGCAGGTAAAACTGATCCGAGTTATTGAATTCATCGGCGAAAAGCGTGCGGGCATCGCGCACGAAGTCATCCGTGCGCAGCTTAACGATGTTATACAGGTTGATAAGATCGCTATTGATGTCGGCGAGAATGTAGGCGTCGTAATCCGTATTCAGAAAGACGGATCCCGCACCCACGAAGGGCTCGATTAAGCAGTCTCCCGCCGGCAGATGGCGACGAATCTCATCTACCAGCGGGTATTTTCCACCAGCCCATTTTAAAAAAGCGCGGTTTTTCTTCATGCCGTCAATTAGCTACTTATACAATTCAGAGCGGCGGATTGTACTCTGTTTCAGACAGCACATCAGCGCACAAATTTAAATGATTTATTTTTTAAGATCTTGCTGCACTTGGTGTACAGGTCGGACCCACGGTTTTTTCGCCTGCACATCCGCCGGCAACGAAGCAATGGCGCGCTTCGCTTCCGCAGAAGACGCATAGTTGCCGCTCACCAGCACGTACCACGGTTTGCCGTCACGCTTGGTGGCGTACACCAGGTAGTTCTGCAGCTTCTGCTGTTTGGCGTAGGCGTTCAGCGTGTCGGAACGCGAAGCGCTGCTCAGCTGCAAGGTATAGTGGCTGCCCGGCGCAGACTGCAGTGAACTGCCGCTGCTGGCGACCGCTCCCGCTTTCGCGGTGGAAGACGGCTTGGCCGGCGGCGTATACACCGTGGTCGGTGATTTATGCTGCGTCGCGGTCGGTTTGGTGGCGGCGGTTTTCGCCGGCGTTTTATGCTGTTGCGGTGCGGTGCCCTGCACAGGACGCGTCGCTTCGCGCGCCGCGGCGCCGCTCATCACCGTCGCCGGTGCGGTCGGCAGCGTCGACGCTGCGCCGGTCATGCCTTGAGTCGCGGCATCCACCTGCCCCTGCTGCTGCGACAGCGCATCCGCCATGTTGCCCGGCAAATCGACGCGCTGCTGCGCGCCGCCCTGCTGAGGCTGCGTTTGCGCTTCGGTCGGTGTGCCGGAGATCGGCGGAACGCTGACGTTCTGCGGTTGCTGCGGCTGAGTCGCGCTCACGCCGTTGTTATCGTGGGTATCCGTCGTGCCGCCCGGCACGCCGTTATTGGCGGTGGTCAGCGACGAAGAACCGGACAGGTTGATATCGCGGGCCGCGCCGTTTTGCGCGCCGCTCTCCTGAGCCGCTTCATGTTTGGTTGGCGCCTTCAGGGCGGAACCGATGCCGATAATCAGCAGCAACAGCACCAAAATGCCGATGCCAATCATCAAATGCTGGCGCGAAACGGCGAAGCGCGGCGCGGCGGCCGGCTTGCGCGAACGCGTAGGACGACGATCGCTGCTATCAGGTCTGAGATCGTCTTCCGGTTTAAACTCGTCCATCTGAAACCCTCCAACTAGAGGCAAAAGCCCACCACCGTAGACCTACCGTGGCACGGGCAGATTAACCCGATGATGGCAAAGCGACACCCGTCGTGCTCTGCTCACTGTATTAATATAGATGCAAATGGCGGCTAAGCCACTGTTACTTAGTCCGATTTAATTACGCTGCTGCTCAGGCAAGCAGGCGGCGATCGACGCCAGCACCAGCTCATGCCCTACGCCGCCGCGCACTTCCGCCGCACCGATCATGGTCGGCAGCACCAGACGCAGTTCACCCGCCAGCACTTTCTTGTCACGCAACATGTGCGGCAGATAGGATTCCGGCGTCATTTCCTGCGGCCCGCAGACCGGCAAGCCGGCGCGCAGCAGCAGCGCTTTGATACGTTCGATGTCTTCAACAGAGAACTGGCCGAGACGGTGCGCGGTTTCCGCCGCCATCACCATGCCTGCAGCCACCGCTTCACCGTGCAGCCACACGCCGTAGCCCATCTCGGCTTCGATAGCATGACCGTAAGTATGGCCCAGATTCAGCAGGGCGCGCAGACCGCTTTCGCGTTCGTCGGCGGCCACCACCTCGGCCTTCAGTTCGCAGCAGCGGCGGATACAGTAGGCCAACGCCTGCATATCCAACGCCATCAGCGCATCGATGTTATTTTCCAACCAGACGAAGAACTCGCGATCGAGGATGATCCCGTATTTGATGACTTCGGCCAGGCCGGAAGAGAGTTCACGCGTCGGCAACGTTTTCAGGCAATCCAGATCAACCACCACCGAAGCGGGTTGATAGAAAGCGCCGATCATGTTTTTGCCGAGCGGGTGATTGACGGCGGTCTTGCCGCCTACGGAGGAGTCCACCTGCGACAACAGCGTGGTGGGAACCTGAATGAAGCGCACGCCGCGTTGGTAACACGCGGCGGCAAAACCGGTCAAATCGCCGACAACGCCGCCACCGAGGGCGATCAGCGTGGTATCGCGACCGTGCGGTTTTTCGAGCAGCGCCGAAAACACCTGCTCCAACACCGCCAGAGATTTGTACTGCTCACCATCGGGAAGAATCACCTGATCCACCACGACGCCGCTCTGCTCCAGCACCTGCCGGACACGCTCGAGATAGAGCGGCGCCAGGGTCTGGTTGGTGACCAACATCGCTTGCTCACCCGCCTTTAACGGCATAAAAGAAGCCGGATCGTTAAACAATCCGGCGGCAATGGTAATCGGGTAGCTGCGCTCCCCAAGCGTTACAGTAATTCTCTCCATGTCGCGCTCAGTTCTCTGTATGGTGCGGCGGTGGTTGATCCCCGCAACAGCGGGGAACACAAATCAGTTTTTCGCATTGGCCGACGGCGAACGCGAAAATTGGCAATCAGTTGCTTTCCAGCATGTTGATGATCTGGTTAGCAACCACTTTAGCGCTCTGATCGTCGGTGCGGATGGTGACATCGGCAATCTCTTCATACAACGGATTACGTTCTTTCGCCAAGGCTTCCAGCACTTCACGCGGCGGAGAATCAACCTGCAGCAGCGGGCGTTTTTTATCACGCTGAGTGCGAGCCAGCTGCTTCTCGATCGTGGTTTCCAGATAGACCACCACGCCGCGCGCGGACAGACGGTTGCGCGTTTCGCGCGACTTCACCGAACCGCCGCCGGTCGCCAACACAATCCCTTGTTTTTCCGTCAGTTCATTAATGACTTTTTCTTCACGATCGCGGAAACCTTCTTCCCCTTCCACGTCGAATACCCAGCCCACGTCAGCTCCGGTACGTCGCTCAATTTCTTGATCGGAGTCGAAGAACTCCATATTGAGTTGCTGAGCTAACTGACGGCCAATAGTGCTTTTGCCGGCACCCATAGGCCCAACCAGAAAGATATTGCGTTTCTCTGCCATGTTTTTCGGTATTACTAAGACAATTCGTTAATGTTAACCCGCCCCGCCAATCAAATCAGCGGCGGGACCTAAACTGAAACCTCATGAGCGATAGTGCGAGATCAGACGAAAAATTATCTCAACACTCTTGGTAGTTTGGCAACCGAATAAATCGCAATCCACGCCGCGGGAGGGAAACCATATGTTTTTAACGGCGTCTTGACGCTAACAAAAAACCTCGGTGCTCAATTCGGTAACCCTTGTAAGCTAAATCGGCCGCAGCGTCAAACGCAGATCCCCCCAAGGGGATAAAAAAGTGTATCTGCTCATCAACTTTAGGAGATTTGCCGCCCAGCCGACAGGCAGCCGCTTATCCCTTAATCAAGGTCGGCGTAATGAAGATCACCAGCTCGCGTTTTTTCTGTTGTACGCCACTTTGCCGGAACAAGCCCCCCAGCAGTGGCGCATCTCCCAATCCCGGCACCTTGTCCGCCGTCTTGCCGCTATGCCGTTGAAAAATACCGCCGAGCACCAGGGTTTCACCGCTTTTCACCGTGATCTGCGTCTTAATCTCCTGTTTATCGATGGTCAATGCCTCCCCCGCCCCGCGGCTGATGGCACGCCCCGGCATATTTTGGCTGATGTGCAACGTCAGCGTGATGCGCCCGTCCGGCAACACTTTCGGCGTCACCTCCATGCCCAGCACCGCCTCTTTGAACTCAATCGCGGTCGCACCGCTGGCGCCGCTCGACACTTCATAAGGGATCTCCGTCCCCTGTTTGATGCTGGCGGTTTGCAGGTGCGCCGTCAGCAAACGCGGGCTGGCGATGATCTCCACCTGATTCTCCTGCTCCAGCGCCGTCAGCTCGAGGCTCAGCAAACGCCCGCTGATGCGCGCCAAATGGAAACCGGCGCTCACCGCGCTGCGCTCCAACGGCAGATTAACGCCGAGATTGCCCGGCCGCAGCGGCCGCGTCGGTTTTTCGTCGGCCGCCAATCCCCAACGCACACCAAGTTCACGCAGGCTTTCGCTGTTGATGGTCACGATATGCGCCGCCAGCTGCACCTGTGCCAGCGGCGCGTCCATTTCCGTCACCCTTTTTTTCAACTGCGCCAGGATTGGCGCCGTGTCGCGCAGTAACAGCGTATTGGTGCGCTTATCCGCCAGCACGCTGCCACGCTCGCTGAGCAAGGCGCCGCGTTGAGCATTGAGGCTTTCGGCAATCTCCGCCGCATCGCCGTTTTGTAACGTCAGGGTCAAGCTGTGCAAAGGCTGCCGCTGCGCCAGCGCTTCTCGCTGCTGTTTTTTTTCCTGCGCGTCCGGCTCCGGGGCGACCAGCATCACGCTCCCCTCCCGCGTCATCGTCAGCTTGCCCATACGCAGGGTCAGCGCCAGCGCCTGAGGCCAGGGCACATTCTCCAGCCGCAGCGTCAGATTGCCACTTACGCCGGGCGCGACGATCAGGTTCATCTGCCGATAATCCGCCAGCGCCTGCAGGATGACCGTCACTGGCGCATCCTGGAACTCCAGGGAAACCTGCTGTTTATCCTGCGCCTGGACGATGCCGAGCGACAGACACCACAACGCCACGCCCAATCCAGCGAGTCCTTTCATGGTTTGCCATCCTTGTTGTTGTCCATCATGAGCGAGATGTCGCCCTGGCTCGCCGGACAATCCGGTTCGGCCGCCAGCGCCGTTAACGTCAGGCTGCGCGCCCGCACCTGCGCTACCTGCCAACGCTCGTCCAGCACCCACTGCTGCGGCCGCAGGCGCAACCACTGCCCTGCCGGTGTCACCACCCAGCCATAGCGCAGCGGCGGTTGCCCGATGACGCCTTTCAGTCGCCAACCCGCCGGCGATGCCTCCTGATGGGCACAAACAGGCAGCGGAGGCGGCGCAAACGGATCGCGCGGTTCTGCACACAAGGCCCACGGCCATAGCAGCCACCACCAACGGCCCGGTCTTTTACTCATCGGCCTGCTCCTCGGCGGCATCCTGCAACACCAACCGCGCCGTCATGCCCTGCGGCGCCGTTTCCACGCTCAATTGTTCGAGACGCAAATCGGCGGGCAGCGCCTCCAACAGCGCCAACAAACCGGCATAATCAATGCGCAAACTCAGCGTTTGCCGCAGCGGTTTTTCCTGCCGCTGCCAGCGCAACAAGGCGCCCCCCGCTTGTTGCAGCACGTTCGCCAGATCGCCGGCGGTGGTCGGACCGATCGGCGTTGGCGGCATAGGGGCTTCCGGCGCCTCGTCCAGTTGGTGCTGTACCATGGAAATCTGTTGCAACAGGCGCTGTTGCCGCTCCGCCGCGTTTTCCCGCTGACGCCATTCGTCTTGCAGCAGCCAACCGCCGCCCAACAGCGCCAGCGTGCCGATGCCCAGCCCTTGCGCCACCAGCAATAGCCAGCCCGGCAAGTTCAGCCAAAAGCGCAGCCCGGATGACAAACGGCTATCCATCACGCCCCCACTGCGCCGCCAGATGAAAGGAATACAGACCGTCGTCCCGTTGCGTTACCTCAGCCAAACGCAGCCGTGGCAACGCAGGCATCCCCGCCAGCCGCCGTTCGAACTGCGTGATGGCCGCAGGAGAGCGGCTCAATCCACGCAGCCGCAGACCGTTCGTCGCATCGCTGTCCAGCGCCGTGAGCCACAGCGGTGGAGGAATGCTGAAGGACAATTGCTGAAGCAACTGCAAATAACGCCGGTTATGTTGGCCGTTGCGCGCCTGCCGTTCGGCGCGGGCGCTGTGCAGCGCTCGCTGCGCCCGCTCTTGCTGCTGCTGATGGGCGAGCAACGTCAAGGCCGCCAGCTCTTCACCCAGCATCGTTAGCCGCACCTGCCGCTGCGCCTGTTGGTGACGCAGTTGGCCGGCAACCAGAAACAGCGCCAGCAGCAGTAGCGTTACCTGCAACAGCAGCGCACCCAGCCAGAAACAGCCGCGCCGCCGATCGCGGCACTGTCGCCAGGGCAGAAAGTTGACCTGATACATCAGCGATCCTCCTCGCGCAGCGCCAGACCACCGGCCAATGCGAACGCCGCAGGATGCGCAGGCAACGGTGGGCGCAACTGCGTGAAGGCGCTGAGCGGCGACCAGGCAAGGCAACCGGCGGGCAAGGCACCTGCCAGCACGCTGCCGGCATAGACCGGCCGATCGTCGCCCGCCGGCATCTGGGCTTGCAGCGCCCGCAGCGCCTGCGCGTCATCGTCACCCGGCGCCAGACCAAAGGCGAACGCGCCGTCAGCCGGCGCCACCCACAGCCATTCTCGTTCGAGACGGTGCATCAGCCCCGCAGCGGGCGGTACGCCTGCCGCCGTCGCCATCATCCGCAGCGCACAAGGGGTGATATCGACCGCTTGCGGATGCAGGCCAGCCTGACGCAAACAATGCAGCCACTGCTGCAGCTCCTGCCGCCGCGCGGCGGTCAGCAACAGCGCCGCCTCATCCGCCGGCGCGGTGCGATAGTCGAGCGCCAGCGTCTGGCCATCGAGCGGAAACTGCTTCAAACCGTGGCCACCGATATAGTCGCTGCGTTCCGGCTCGCGCAGCCGCGCGTCCGGCTGCGCCATGCGCTGCTGCAACACGCGCTGCGCCGGCAGAGCAATGCGTAAGGAAATATGTCGCGGCAGTTGAACGCGCCATTGCCGCAGCGCCCGGATCAGGAATTCGGAAGGTTCCAGGCAGCCATCGCGTAAAACCGCCTGCGGCAGCGCCTGCTGCCACCAGTGGCGCAACTGCCAGCCATTGCGGCGGCGTTGGGCCGCCACCGCGCGCACGCAGTCGATTTGTATATCCAGCCCCACCTGCCATGCTTGAGGGAACATGTTTCGCAAGCCTCCATAACATCAGATGATAAAAGAACATATCCATGTCGCAGGCTTGCCTTTATACTACCGCGCGGTTGTTTATAAACTGCCCAAATGACTTAGAAATGGGAAATCTCAGGTGAAGTTCGTAAAGTATTTACTAATCCTTGCAGTATGTTGCATCGTGCTGGGAGCAGCCTCGATTTTCGGCTTGTACAAATATGTCGAGCCGCAGCTGCCCGACGTCGCAACGCTGAAAGACGTACGGCTGCAGATACCGATGCAGGTTTACAGCGCCGATGGCGAACTGATCGCCCAATACGGTGAGAAGCGCCGCATTCCGCTGAAACTGGAACAAATTCCGCCGGTGATGGTGCACGCATTTATCGCCACCGAAGACAGCCGCTTCTATGATCACCATGGCGTCGATCCGGTCGGCATCTTCCGCGCCGCCTCAATCGCGCTGGTCTCCGGCCACGCTTCGCAGGGGGCCAGTACCATTACCCAACAGCTGGCGCGTAACTTCTTCTTAAGCCCGGAACGCACCCTGATGCGTAAAATCAAGGAAGCTTTCCTGGCGGTACGCATCGAGCAGATGCTCACCAAGGATGAAATCCTTGAGCTGTATCTGAACAAGATCTATCTGGGTTACCGCGCCTACGGCGTGGGCGCCGCCGCACAGGTCTATTTCGGCAAAGACGTCAGCCAGCTCACCCTGAGCGAGATGGCGACCATCGCCGGCCTGCCGAAAGCCCCGTCTACCTTCAACCCGCTCTATTCGCACGATCGCGCCGTTGCCCGCCGCAACGTGGTGCTGTCGCGCATGCTGGACGAGCATTACATCACGCAGGCGCAGTACGATCAGGCGCGCGCCGAAGATCTGGTCGCCAACTACCATGCGCCGGAAATCAGCTTCTCCGCGCCGTATCTCTCCGAGATGGTGCGTCAGGAGATGATCAAGCGCTACGGTGAAAACGCCTATACCGACGGTTACAAGGTTTACACCACCGTCACCAAACGGCTGCAGCTGGCGGCGCAGGAGTCGGTACGCAACAACGTGCTGGCCTATGACATGCGCCACGGCTACCGCGGCCCATCCAACGTGTTGTGGAAAGTCGGCGAAGCGGCCTGGGATCGCAAACAGATTGTCGACTCGCTGAAAAACTTGCCGAGCTACGGCCCACTGGCGCCGGCGGTCATCACCGCTGCTAACCCGCAGGAAGCGACGGCGATGCTGGCCGATGGCAGCAGCATTGCCCTGCCGATGGCCACCATGCGCTGGGCGCGGCCGTACCGTTCAGACACTCAGCAAGGCCCAACGCCGAAACGCGTCACTGACGTGGTGCAGACAGGTCAGCAGGTATGGGTGCGTAAAGTGAACGACGCCTGGTGGCTGTCGCAGGTGCCGGACGTCAACTCGGCGCTGGTCTCGATCAACCCGAACGACGGCGCGGTGAAAGCGCTGGTCGGCGGCTTCGACTTCAACCAGAGCAAGTTCAACCGCGTGACGCAGGCCCTGCGTCAGGTGGGGTCAAACATCAAACCGTTCCTGTACACCGCCGCGATGGATAAAGGCCTGACGCTGGCCACCATCCTGAACGATTTGCCGATCACCCGCTGGGATGCCGGCGCCGGCACCGACTGGCGGCCGAAGAACTCACCGCCGACCTACGACGGCCCGATTCGCCTGCGGCAGGGGCTGGGGCAATCGAAGAACGTGGTGATGGTGCGCGCAATGCGTGCGATGGGCGTCGACTACGCGGCGGAATATCTGCAGCGCTTCGGCTTCCCGGCACAGAACATCGTGCATACCGAATCGCTGGCGCTAGGTTCCGCCTCCTTCACCCCGATGCAGCTGGTACGCGGCTACGCGGTGCTGGCGAACGGCGGTTACCTGGTTGACCCGTACTTCATCACCAAGATTGAAGACGACAACGGCAATACGGTGTTCGAAGCTAAACCGAAAGTGGTGTGCAGCAGCTGCAACCTGCCGGTGATCTACGGCGACACCCACCGTTCGGCGGTGCTGTCCGACGACAACATCGAAAACGTCGCCACCTCGCAGGAAGGCAGCAACAGCACGGTGCCGATGCCGCAGCTGGAGCAGGTTACCCCGGCTCAGGTGCAGCAGGACGGTGACCAACAGTATGCGCCGCACGTGATCAGCACGCCGCTGGCCTTCCTGATCCACGATGCGCTGAACAGCAACATCTTCGGCGAACCGGGTTGGATGGGCACTGCCTGGCGTGCCGGGCGCGATCTGAAACGTCATGATATCGGCGGCAAAACCGGTACCACCAACAGTTCCAAAGACGCCTGGTTCTCCGGCTATGGCCCGGATACCGTGACGTCGGTGTGGATCGGTTTCGACGATCACCGCCGCGATCTGGGCCGTTCGACGGTATCCGGCGCTATCCCGGATCAGATTTCCGGCGGTGAAGGCGGAGCCAAGAGCGCCCAGCCGGCGTGGGACGACTTCATGAAGACCGCGCTGGAAGGCATTCCGGAGCAGAAAGTCACGCCGCCGCCAGGCATCATCAGCGTCACCATCGACAAAAGCAGCGGCAAGCTCTCCGGCGGTGGCGGTGGCAGCCGTTCCGAGTACTTTATCGAAGGGACGCAGCCGACGGACTACCCATCGCGCGATACCGGCACCACATTGACCGATCCGGGCGGTGAAAGCCACGAGCTGTTCTGATCGAAAAGGGCCAGAGAAATCTGGCCCTTTTTTTATTCGGCGCGAAGCGTATCAGCGCGACGCGCGCAAAAACGCCTCGGAGAGAAACAGCGCGCTGACGTTGCGCGCCTCACGGAAATCCGGTTCCGCCAGCAACGCCATCATGTTGGCGATCGGCCAGCGCACCTGCGGCAAGGGCTCCGGTTCATCCCCTTCCAGGCTCTGCGGGTAGAGATCGTGGGCCAGCACGATATTCATTTTGCTGGAAAAGTAGGATGGCGCCATCGTCAGCTTACTGAGAAAATCAAAGCGCTTCGCGCCGTATCCCACCTCTTCCATCAGCTCGCGGTTGGCCGCTTCCAGCACGCCCTCTCCGGGATCGATCAACCCTTTCGGGAAACCCAGCTCATAGGATTCAGTGCCCACCGCATATTCGCGGATCAGCAGCAGGTCATCGCCAATCACCGGCACGATCATCACCGCTTCGCGATCCGAAGGCCGCATGCGCTCATACACCCGCCGAACCCCGTTGCTGAATTCCAAATCGACCGACTCGACGTTGAACAAACGCGAACGCGCGACCGTTTCCACTTTCAGAATTTTAGGTTTTTGCAGGTGTTTATCCATGATTGCCTCAAAGAGGTTACCCAGGCGTGGACGGGGCAACCGAAATAATGATTGGCGTAACGCACGGCTCGTTGGCGCTCAAATGCTGACCAAATTCGATCCTGATCACATTGTGCGTTAAGGGCAAGCTCCGCCGCAACGAGCATGAACAGTAATTTACTTTCTTTTAACAAGCGTAGCCAGCGGCGGGCGATTTTCCGTACTGATTCAGCAAACAGCACGCATGAAAATAGGATAATGCCGATATCGACGGCAGAGGCCGGTTGCTAGTATCACGCAGGCAAGAATCAGTGATAAAATGGCCTTGCGTCATGAAGGAATGAGATCCAGAGCGAGAATCTGTTTGTTCCCTCATTAGTTCTGGGTGCCTCCTGGCGGTTTACTCCGTATAATATTCAGCTTTTCATCAGGTTGGCGAAATTCACGGGTGTGAGATGGGGATTGCATGAGCACAATAGTGTTGATATTGGCCTTAGTGCTTGTCTGCCTGATTGCCGCCGGCCTGTACCTGTGGTTCAAGGCCCGCAACCCGTCGGCGCTGGCGCACGCGTTGCCGTTTATCAAGCCTGCCCACCGCAAGCTGACCGATGAAGAGCGCGCCGCGGTCGAGTTCTACCTCAATCAGCAAAACAAGCTGAGCAACAAACTGTTGCCCGGCGGTGGCGCTACGCTGCCCGCAGCCAAACTGGCGCTCACCCCGCAAAGCGATAACGTTTATCCCGTCACGCACGCCATCACCCGCTACGGTCTGGCCAGCGACGATCCCAATAAATGGCGCTATTACCTCGATGCCGAAGAGGTACATCTGCCGCCGTTTTGGGAACCCTACATCACCGCCGACAACCATGTGGAAGTGATCCGAACCCAGACGCTGCCGCTGGTGATTTCGCTCAACGGGCACTCGCTGAAAGATCATATTCACGACCGGCCGCAGCCGCCGGTGGTGACCGCCGCGCCGACCAAAAACGCTTCCATCCGCAAGGAAGAGAGCGAACATGTCGAGCTGGTGAACATTCGTAAGGAAACGCCGGAAGAGCATGCGCTGAACCGGCCGAACGGCATCCGTGAAGCCGTCATCATCTCCGCCGCGCTGCTGCTGCTGTTCTTCAGCCTGATCAGCCCGGTGCTGGTGATCCCGTGGATGATTTTCGTGGCGGTGCTGATGATCGCCTGGGGATGCTGGAACCTGTTCCGCCGTCCGGCGTCACGCGAGCTGAAAGAGATCCACTGCCTGCGCGGCACGCCGAAGCGCTGGGGCCTGTTCGGCGAATCCGGCCAGGGACAGATCAGCAACATTTCACTCGGCATCATCGATCTTATCTACCCGCCGCACTGGCAGCCGTACCTGACGCAAGACTTGGGCAAGACCACCGATGTGGACGTCTACCTCAATCGGCAGGTGGTGCGCCAGGGCCGTTTCCTCTCGCTGCATGACGAAGTGAAGAATTTTCCGCTGCAGCAGTGGGGCCGCAACGCGGTGCTGGTCGCCAGTTCGGCACTGGTACTGCTGTTGTTGCTGATCTATATCCCGCTCAATCTGCCGCTGACCCTCAGCATGGCCTGGCTGCAAGGCGCGCAAAAAGTGGAAGTGACCAGCGTACAGGCGCTGGAAGCTACGCCGCTGCGCATCGGCGACACCCTGAAGGTGCGCGGCAGCGGCATGTGCTATGTGCCGCCGCCGGCCAACGGTGGCGGCGCCGTCAATTTTGCGCCGTTCGATTGCTCCGGCATTTACTGGAACAACGCCGCCCCGCTGCCGCAGCCGGAATCAGAAGTCATAGACAAAGCGACGGCCCTGCTGGCCACGGTCAACAGCCAGCTGCATCCGAGCGGTACCGATCAGAAGATCAACCCGCAGCTGGCCAGCGCCATCGAGAAATCCGGCATGATCCTGTTGGATGACTTTTCTGATATCGTTTTGAAAACACAGGATTTATGCCAGGCAGAAAACGACTGTGTGCGGCTGAAAAACGCGCTGGTCAACCTGGGCAACGCCAAAAACTGGAGCGGCCTGGTGAAACGCGCCAGATCAGGCGCGCTGCAAGGCGTCAACGTCCTACTGCGCCCGGTAAGCGCCGAGTCGCTGGAAAGCCTGACCAAAGTGGCCACGTCGTCGTTCATCTTCAATGAAACGCGTCTGGCCGCCGCGGCGCTCAACAGCCCGCCGCCGGGCGGTTTCCTGATCCGCAGCGATGAAGGTCGACAGTTGGTCAGCCATCCGCAATCCTCAGCGCCGCAGAGCGAATACAACGCTCTTGACCAGTGGAATGAGTTGCAGCGCCTTTCCACTCTGCTGCTGCATACCCCATTCCAGGCGCAGGGGGTGATCACCAGCCTCAGCGTCGATGCCAACGGCACCCGCCACGTGGCGCTGCACAGCGAACCGGACATGATCACCCTGTGGCGCTACCTCGGTACCAGCCTGCTGTTGCTGGCGGTGGTCGTCAGCCTGGGCTATAACGCCTGGCGGCTGGTACAGCGTCGGCGCATCAATCAGCACCGCGTCGCCGATATCCAGCGTTACTACGACAGCTGCTTCAATCCGCAGCTCAATCCGATGTCAATGCGGCCGATGGCCTGAACCTGACGCCGGGGGTCTCCGCCCTGTCATCTGCTTATGCTACGCTAACGCTATTATTCTCATCTGCGGACCGCCCGTCGATCCGCCCATGGAGTTTTTATGGTTCCCGAGTTTGATTGGCCGCAGATCGATACCGTGCTGCTGGATATGGACGGCACCTTGCTGGATCTGGAATTCGACAGCCACTTCTGGCTCAGCCTGGTGCCGCAAGCGCTGAGCGAAAGGCGCGCCATTCCGTTCGACGAAGCCCGTCATATCATTGAACGGGAATATCAGGCGGTGCAGCACACCATGAACTGGTATTGCTTCGATTACTGGAGCGAGCGGTTGGATCTGGACATCTACCGCATGACCAGCGAAGTCGGTAGCCGCGCGCGGCTGCGCGAAGACACCGAGCCGTTTTTACGGGCGCTGCGCGACGCCGGTCTGCAAACCATTTTGCTGACCAACGCCCATCCTCACAGCCTGGCGGTGAAAATCGAGCATACCGGCCTCGATCGGCACCTTGATTTATTGTTTTCCACCCACACATTTGGTTATCCGAAAGAAGATCAGCGTCTGTGGCAAGCGGTGCAGCAGCACACCGGATTCAACCCGCAGCGCACGCTGTTCGTCGACGACGGCGAGCCTATCCTCGACGCGGCGCGCACTTTCGGCATTCGTTACTGCCTGGGCGTGCAAAACCCGGACTCCAGCACGGCGGAAAAAAGCTTCCAGCGCCATCCGTCGATGCGCGACTACCGTCTGCTGATACCGGCGCTGGCCAAGGGGGAAGCATGAAGGAAAAAGCGACGCGCGACGACGCGGTCCGGCTGGATAAGTGGCTGTGGGCCGCACGCTTCTATAAGACTCGCGCGCTGGCGCGCGAAATGATCGACGGCGGCAAGGTGCATTACAACGGCCAGCGCGGCAAACCGAGCAAGATTGTCGAACTCAATGCCGAGCTTAAGCTGCGGCAGGGCAACGAAGAGCGTACGGTGATCGTGCTGGCGCTGACCAGCCAACGCCGCGGTGCCAACGAGGCGCAGCAAATGTATCAGGAAACCGAAGCCAGCATCGCCAACCGCGAAAAAATGGCGCTGGCGCGCAAGATGAACGCGTTGACCATGCCGCATCCGGACCGTCGTCCGGACAAAAAGGAGCGGCGCGACCTGATGAAATTTAAATTTGGTGAGCCGGAATAACCCCTCACCGTAATGAGAGAAGATTATGTCCAACCATGACCAATTGCACCGTTACCTGTTTGAAAACTACGCGGTGCGCGGCGAGCTGGTTACCGTCAGCGAAACCTATCAGCAGATCCTGAACAACCACGATTACCCGGCACCGGTGCAAAAACTGCTGGGCGAGCTGCTGGTCGCCACCAGTCTGTTGACCGCAACCCTGAAGTTCGACGGCGACATCACCGTGCAGCTGCAGGGCGACGGCCCGCTGAAGCTGGCCGTGATCAACGGCAACAACCGCCAGGAGATGCGTGGCGTTGCGCGCACCCAGGCGCCTATCGCCGACGACAGCACCCTGCATCAGATGATCGGCAACGGCGTCATGGTCATCACCATTTCCCCGACGGAAGGCGAGCGCTATCAGGGCGTGGTCGGCCTGGAAGGTGAAACCCTGGCAGAATGCCTGGAAGCCTACTTCCGCCAGTCCGAGCAGCTGCCAACCCGCCTGTTCATCCGCACCGGCGAAGTGGAAGGCAATGCCGCAGCAGCCGGTATGCTGCTGCAGGTGCTGCCGGCGCAGGACGGCAACCTCGATGATTTCGATCATCTGGTGCAACTGACCAACACGGTCAAAAGCGAAGAGCTGTTCGGCCTGCCGGCCAACGAAGTGTTGTACCGCCTGTACCATCAGGAAGAGGTCACCTTGTACGAACCGCAGGACGTGCAGTTCCGTTGCACCTGTTCGCGCCAGCGTTGCGCCGACGCGCTAATGACCCTGCCGACCGATGAAGTGGCGGACATGCTGGAGCAGGACGGCAACATCGACATGCACTGCGACTACTGCGGCAGCCACTATGTCTTTGACCCGGTTGATGTTGCCGCGTTGTATGCGGGTAACACCGGCGAAAGCGACCAGTTGCACTAAGTAACACCTTTTCGGCGGGCGCCCCCGGCGCCCGCCAACGCCCGCCGTTTGCACGTTTGCTTTTTTCCGTGTGCTATCTCTCAGATCGTAACGAAATACCGCCTAAAACGTTAAATATTTGATACCCATCGCGGTTACTCACCGTTAGATCCCTACAATTGCCGCCAGAAATTCTGTGACCAAGGAGTAGTAACATGCGCGTTAAAGGTATAACCCCTCAGGATCTGGCCGCTTACGGCATTCACGACGTTAGCGAAATCGTTCACAACCCGAGCTATGAACTGCTGTTTAAGGAAGAAACAGACCCATCTCTGGAAGGTTTTGAGCGTGGGGTAGTCACCAAGCTGGGTGCCGTCTCCGTCGATACCGGCATCTTCACCGGCCGTTCGCCGAAAGACAAATACATCGTCCGCGACGACATCACCCGCGATACCGTGTGGTGGGCCGATCAGGGCAAAGGCAAAAACGACAACAAACCTCTCAGCCCGGAAGTGTGGGCCGATCTGAAACACCTGGTCACCGAGCAGCTTTCCGGCAAACGTCTGTTCGTGGTGGATACCTTCTGCGGCGCCAACGCTGACTCGCGCCTGAAAGTGCGTTTTATCACCGAGGTGGCCTGGCAGGCGCACTTCGTGAAAAACATGTTCATCCGCCCGAGCGACGACGAGCTGGCTGACTTCGAGCCGGACTTCGTGGTGATGAACGGCGCCAAATGCACCAACCCGAACTGGCAGCAACAAGGCCTGAACTCGGAGAACTTCGTCGCCTTCAACCTGACCGAGCGCATGCAGCTGATCGGCGGCACCTGGTACGGCGGCGAAATGAAGAAAGGCATGTTCTCGATGATGAACTACCTGCTGCCGCTGAAAGGCATCGCTTCGATGCACTGCTCGGCCAACGTGGGCGAGAAAGGCGACGTGGCGGTGTTCTTCGGCCTGTCCGGTACCGGCAAGACCACCCTTTCCACCGATCCTAAGCGTCAGCTGATCGGCGATGACGAGCACGGCTGGGACGACGACGGCGTGTTTAACTTCGAAGGCGGCTGCTACGCCAAGACCATCAAGCTCTCTGAAGAAGCCGAGCCGGACATCTATCACGCCATCAAACGCGACGCGCTGCTGGAAAACGTCACCGTGCTGGCCGACGGCAGCATCGACTTCAACGACGGTTCGAAAACCGAGAACACCCGCGTTTCTTACCCGATCTACCATATCCAAAACATCGTCAAGCCGGTGTCCAAAGCGGGTCACGCCACCAAAGTGATCTTCCTGACCGCCGACGCCTTCGGCGTGTTGCCGCCGGTATCGCGTCTGACCGCCAACCAGACTCAGTATCACTTCCTGTCCGGTTTCACCGCCAAATTGGCCGGCACCGAACGCGGCGTAACCGAGCCAACACCAACCTTCTCCGCCTGCTTCGGCGCTGCGTTCCTGTCACTGCACCCGACGCAGTACGCCGAAGTGTTGGTGAAACGCATGCAGGCCGCCGGCGCCCAGGCTTACCTGGTCAACACCGGCTGGAACGGCACCGGCAAACGCATCTCGATCAAAGATACACGCGGCATCATCGACGCCATCCTGAGCGGTGAAATCGACAAGGCGGAAACCGTTACCCTGCCAATCTTCGATCTGGCGATGCCGACCGCGCTGCCGGGCGTGAACCCAGAAATCCTCGATCCGCGCAATACCTACGCCAGCCTCGAGCAGTGGCAGGAAAAAGCGCAGGATCTGGCCGAGCGCTTCATCACCAACTTCGACAAATACACCGACACGCCTGCGGGCGCCGCGCTGGTTAGCGCCGGCCCGAAGCTGTAATTCGGTAGCGTTACCTCTTCAGCTAAGGCGCGGATCCCGCGCCTTTTTTTATTTTCATCGATTGCTTTTTAACCAGCAAGGCGAGAGAATAAGTCAATGCAATCATTGATAGCAAAGGAGGTTTAAATGGCGACTATCACCGTCAGAAATCTGGACGACGAAATCAAAGAGCTGCTGCGTATCTCAGCGGCGAAAAACGGCCATTCTATGGAAGAGGAAGCGCGCATGATCCTGAAACAGGCGCTGGTGAAAAAGCCGCCGCGCTATGGATTGGGTACCTGGATGCATCAGCACTTCGCCGAATTCGGCGGCGTTGAGCTGGAGATCCCACCGCGTGACGCCGTGCCGCCACGCATCGTCACCTTTGATGATGAAGATGACAACGCATGATCATTATCGACACCAACGTCATTTCAGAAACGCTGCGTCCCAGCCCGTACTACAACGTCATTAACTGGTTAAATGAAAAGGACAATGACGAGCTCTATCTCAGCGCCATTGTCCTCGCCGAACTGTTCAGCGGCGTCGCCTGCATGCCTGACGGCAAGCGCCAGCGGGATCTCAAGCTGAAATTGGCGGACGCCATTGAATTGAAGTTCGAGGGGCAGATATTGCCGTTTGATGGGCTGTGCGCGATGCAATACGCGGAATTGACGGCAAGGAATCGGCTGCTGGGTAAAGCGATGAGCGTGCCGGATACCCAAATCGCCGCCACCTGCCTGCATTACGGTGCCGCCCTGGCCACCCGCAATACCAAAGACTTCCTCCACTGCGGTATCGAATTAATCGATCCGTGGCAGGCGCCGACCGGCCGCCGGTTGCATGAGGATGCGGCGGAATACTACGTGATGAGCAGAAAGTCCTGACGGGGCCGCAGCGACGCGGCCCACATCAGAGGTCAGGCGTTTTCCCTGGCCGTTTGATGACCGTTGGTCGACTCTTTTTTCTCCATCGGCAACGGAATATACGCGCGGATCAACAGCCCGCCGCGCTCGCTGGTGCCGATATCCAGTTCGCCGTCATGCGCGTCGATAATACGCTGCACGATCGCCAGCCCCAGACCGGTGCCGCTGGTGCTGCGCGCGCTGTCACCGCGTACGAACGGCTGCAGCAGGTGCTTCAACTCTTCCGGCTTGATACCCGGGCCGTCATCTTCCACCTGGAACCAGCCGCGCTGCAGCTCGCGGCCGCTGCTGACCTTGATCCAGCCGTTGCCGTAACGCGCCGCGTTCACCACCATGTTCACCGCCGCCCGCTTAATCGACAGTGGGTGCACGTTCATCATCAGTTCGCCCGGTGACAACGCGGTTTCAATCACCCGCTCATAACCGCTCTCCGCCGCAACCACCTCGCCCAAAATGGCGTTCAGGTCGCTGCTTTCGGTCGGCATCTCCTGCCCGGTGCGCAGATAATCGATGAACTGCTCGATGATGGCGTTGCACTCTTCGATGTCTTTATTGATCGACTCGGCCAGATAACCGTCTTCGGCGCTCATCATCTCCGTCGCCAGCCGGATACGCGTCAACGGCGTGCGCAGATCATGGCTGACCCCGGCCATCAGCAAGGTGCGATCGTCCGCCAGCTGCTTGACGCCCGACGCCATCTGATTGAATGCGCGAGTCACCGACCGCACTTCGGAAGCCCCATACTCGCGCAGCGGCGGCGGAATAATCCCTTTGCCCACCTGCAGCGCCGCATGTTCCAGCTCCACCAGCGGGCGGTTTTGAATACGAATAAACAGCCAGGCACCGCCGATCGCGAGCAGCATGATCGCCAGCGTATAGCGGAACAGCGGAGAGAAGTCGCCCTGATGGATTTCCGTCAGCGGTACGCGCACCCAGATATCGGGCTGCAGCCAGGTTTTCAGCCACACCACCGGGGAGTTCTTGTTCACCTCCACCCGCACATCGGTCGGCCCGCCGAGCTGCTGCGCCATCTGCTGGCTGAGGAACTGGTAGTGCTGCGCCCAGCGCAGGCCGCTCTCCTCCGCCGCCGAGTTGGTGTAGAGAGAAATGCCCAACTCGCGGTAGATCTCACGACGGAACGCTGGCGGCACTTCCAACAGCGTGCCGTCCTCCAGCTGCAGCCGATCGGTCATCAGCATACGCACTTCGTAAGCCAGTACCTTGTTGAACTGCTGCAGGCTGGGCAGGATGGCGAAGTTCAGCACCACCAGATAGGTCGTCACCAGGCTGACGAACAGCAAAGTGACGATCAACAACAGGGTTCGGGCAAACGAGCTACGCGGTGAAAAGCGCAATCGCCTCATGCCTTGCTGCCGTCCGGGACGAAGACGTAGCCGAGACCCCACACGGTCTGGATATAACGCGGATGCGCCGGATCTTCTTCAACCATGCGGCGCAGACGAGAGATCTGCACGTCGATGGAGCGCTCCATGGCGCTGTATTCGCGGCCACGCGCCAGATTCATCAGCTTATCGCGCGACAGCGGTTCACGCGGGTGGCTGACCAGCGCCTTCAGTACCGCGAATTCGCCGCTGGTCAACGGCATCGGCTCGTCTTCGCGGAACATCTCGCGGGTGCCGAGGTTCAGTTTGAATTTGCCGAAAGCGATCACCGCCTCTTCCTGCGAAGGCGCGCCCGGCAGTTCGTTCGCCTGGCGGCGCAGCACCGCGCGGATACGAGCCAACAGCTCACGCGGGTTGAACGGTTTAGGAATGTAGTCGTCGGCGCCGATTTCCAGCCCCACGATGCGATCGACCTCTTCGCCTTTCGCGGTGACCATAATGATCGGCATCGGGTTGCTCTGGCTACGCAGACGGCGGCAGATGGACAGGCCGTCTTCGCCCGGCAACATCAGATCGAGCACCATCAAATGGAAGGATTCACGGGTCAGCAAGCGATCCATTTGCTCAGCGTTGGCAACGCTGCGAACCTGGAAGCCCTGTTCGGTTAAATAACGTTCTAAAAGCGCGCGCAGGCGCATGTCATCATCGACAACCAGGATCTTATGATTCTCTTGCATGGTATTACTCCCAAAGGCTTTATTGCCTGACTCGAATATTGTTAGAAAACCTTGCCATTTGAGACAGCGTTTAATGGTATGTATTCTAGACGAAATTGTTACAAAGCTTATTCTTTTCCCCATTTATCAACAATTTTCAGTGAATGTCGACGGGGGTTCGTCAAAATTTCGCCCTTTATCGGCACAATGTGGGGCAGCGGCCCAATTTTGTGCAATTTCGCCACCGGGGAAGCGCCCGGTGGCGTTCAGCTGTCGGGTCAGGAGGTCTGCAGGAAACGTGCCAGCTGCCTACGCAGCTGCCGGTTCTCTTGCTGTAGCGCATCAACCCGATCGAGCAGCGTCAGCGCCATGGCGATCCCCGGCCAGTCCAGATCCAGCTCGGCCCGCAGCCTGCGCGCGCGCTGCAGATGGCTCAGCGCCGGATAATCAAACTCCCAGCGCGGCTGCGCCGGCTCCAACGGCACGATCACGCCCAGGCCGACGATCTCGACCAGCTCATCCTCTGAAATCTCCACTCGCTGACACAGCTCCACCACGGTGAATGTGATCTCTTTCTTCATCATGTGCTTTACTCCCATTCCGCGCGCGGGTTGAACGCCGCCTGTTCAGCCAGCTCTCGCCACAGGGCGCTGGCCTTCTCGTTCGGCTTCGGCGGCATCACCACCTTGAGAATGACATACAGATCGCCGGGCTCTTTCTTGCCCGCCAGCCCTTTGCCTTTGACCCTCAGCCGTTTGCCGCTCTGGCTGCCGGCCGGCACGGTCAGCGCGATTTTTCCGGTCAGCGTCGGCACCTCGATGCTGGCACCCAGTGCCGCTTCCCACGGAGCGAGCGGCGCCACGATGCTCAGGTTGTGGCCATCTATCTCAAACAGCGGGTGCGGCGCGAGGCGGATGACCAGATACAGATCGCCGTTTTGGCCGCCGCCCACGCCGGCAACGCCCTGCCCCTTGAGGCGAATGCGCTCGCCGTCGCCCACGCCGGCCGGGATTTTCACGTTCAACGTTTTGTTGGCTTCGCTCACCTGCCGCCCCAGCTCGTCATACACCGGCAGCGTATAGGAGATCTCGCGGCTTTGGCCATGCAGCGTTTCCTCGAGGAACAGCGGCACCTCCATCTCCAGATCCTGGCCGCGGAAGCCATGCCCGCCGTGCGAGTGCGAAGCGGAACGGTGCCCGCCCGCCGCACGCCCGCCGAACATGCTCTCGAAGAAGTCGGAGAAGTCTTGCGCGTCAGCGCCGTGCCATGAAGCGCTCTGCTGATAGCCGCCGTGATCGCCGCGCGCCTGGCGGCCAAAGTTCGGATCGTTGCGGTGCAGCCGGATCTGATCGTACTCGGCGCGGCGCTCGTCGTCCTTCAGCACCTCATAGGCTTCGGCCAGCTCCTTGAACTTGCTCTCGGCGTCGTCTTCAGTGCTCACGTCAGGGTGATATTTACGCGCCAGCCGGCGGTAGGCCGTTTTGATGGTTTTCAGATCGGCGTTGGGCTCAACGCCCATCGTGGCGTAGTAATCTTTAAATTCCATGCGGTAATACCTTCAATGTGTTGGGTTGTGCGCCAAAATTCCTTGTCTCTCTCGCCAGATATCCTCCTTTCGTCACATTCCTTTTCCGCTATCGCTAAGCATACTCCCGATTGTTAAAAGCTGCGCAAACTGAATAAAAACCGTGCGACAAGGCGCAGGCCCGCGCGCCATTTCTAAAGCCCCCCGCATTCACGTACACTGTGGCGGTGGCCCCATAAAGATAAATCACGATGAGAACTCAACTGATAACCCGTGAAGGGTATGACAAGCTCAAACAAGAGCTGGATTACCTCTGGCGTGAAGAACGCCCCGAGGTGACCAAAAAAGTGACCTGGGCCGCCAGCCTGGGCGACAGAAGCGAAAACGCCGACTACCAGTACAACAAGAAGCGGCTGCGCGAAATTGACCGCCGCGTCCGCTATCTGACCAAATGCCTGGAGCAGTTGAAGATCGTCGATTACTCCCCGCAGCAGGAAGGCAAGGTGTTCTTCGGTGCCTGGGTGGAGGTGGAGAATGACGACGGCGAGACCAAACGCTTTCGCATCGTCGGTTACGACGAGATTTTCGGCCGCAAGGATTACATCTCCATCGATGCGCCGATGGCGCGCGCCCTGCTGAAAAAAGAGGTCGGGGACATCGCCACCGTCAATACGCCGCTGGGCGAGGCACAGTGGTACGTAAATGAGATAAACTACCCGAAGTAAGCTTTCAGCTTTTTCCGAACCGCCGCCAACGCCGCCGCCTGAGCTGTTCTCCACGCCGCGGCCGCGCGGCGGCGGCCCGCTCCACTGGCATTTTCCGCGATCAATACGTATAACTGTCCCCTGTTTATTCACCGTTCTCAATACAGATACCAGACCTATGAATGACCCACTGAGCCGCATTATTGCAACAGAACTGCAGGCCCGGCCGGAGCAAGTCGACTCCGCCATCCGTCTGCTGGATGAAGGTAATACCGTGCCCTTTATTGCACGCTATCGTAAGGAAGTCACCGGGGGCCTGGACGACACCCAACTGCGCCAGCTGGAAACCCGCCTGGGTTATCTGCGTGAACTGGAAGATCGTCGTCAGACCATCCTGAAGTCGATCGATGAACAGGGCAAACTGACCGAACAGCTGGCGGGGGCGATCAACGCCACGCTGAGCAAGACCGAACTCGAAGACCTCTACCTGCCGTACAAACCGAAGCGCCGCACCCGTGGCCAGATCGCCATCGAAGCCGGTCTGGAACCGCTGGCGGACACGCTGTGGCAGGATCCGCAACAGCAGCCGGAACAGCTGGCTGAACGCTACGTCGACGCCGACAAGGGCGTGGCGGACGTGAAAGCCGCCCTCGACGGCGCGCGCTATATCCTGATGGAGCGCTTCGCCGAAGACGCCGCGCTGCTGGCCAAGGTGCGCGACTACCTGTGGAAAAACGCCCATCTGGTGTCCAAAGTGGTCGAGGGCAAGGAAGACGAAGGCGCCAAGTTCCGCGACTACTTCGATCACCACGAACCGATTTCCCAGGTGCCTTCGCACCGCGCGCTGGCGATGTTCCGCGGCCGCAACGAAGGTGTGCTGCAGCTGGCGCTGAACGCCGATCCGCAATTTGAGGAAGCGCCGCGCGAAAGCCAGGCGGAGCTGATCATCATCAATCACCTCAACCTGCGCCTGAACAACGCCCCGGCCGACGCCTGGCGTAAGGCGGTGGTCAACTGGACCTGGCGCATCAAGGTGCTCCTGCACCTGGAAACCGAGCTGATGGGCACGGTGCGCGAGCGCGCGGAAGACGAAGCAATCAACGTGTTCGCCCGCAACATGCATGATCTGTTGATGGCCGCGCCGGCCGGCATGCGCGCCACCATGGGCCTCGATCCAGGCCTGCGCACCGGGGTGAAAGTCGCCGTGGTCGACGCGACCGGTAAACTGGTGGCCACCGACACCGTTTACCCGCACACCGGGCAAGCGGCCAAAGCCGCCGCCATCGTCGCGGCGCTGTGCATCAAACACAATGTAGAGCTGGTGGCCATCGGCAACGGCACCGCTTCGCGTGAGACCGAGCGTTTCTATCTCGACCTGCAAAAGCAGTTCAGCGACGTCCGGGCGCAGAAAGTGATCGTCAGCGAAGCGGGCGCATCGGTGTACTCCGCGTCAGAACTGGCGGCGCTGGAATTCCCGGATCTCGACGTGTCGCTGCGCGGCGCGGTATCCATTGCCCGTCGCCTGCAGGATCCGCTGGCGGAGCTGGTGAAGATCGATCCGAAATCCATCGGCGTCGGCCAGTATCAGCACGACGTCAGCCAGAGCCAGTTGGCGAAGAAGCTGGATTCGGTGGTGGAAGACTGCGTGAACGCCGTCGGCGTCGATCTGAACACCGCATCGGTACCATTGCTGACCCGCGTGGCCGGCCTGACGCGCATGATGGCGCAGAACATCGTCAACTGGCGCGACGAGAACGGCCGCTTCAGCAACCGTGAACAGCTGCTGAAAGTCAGCCGTCTGGGGCCGAAGGCCTTCGAACAGTGCGCCGGCTTCCTGCGCATCAACCACGGCGACAACCCGCTGGATGCCTCCACCGTTCACCCGGAAGCCTACCCGGTGGTGCAGCGCATCCTGGCCGCCACCGAGCAGGCGCTGCAGGACCTGATGGGCAACGCCTCGGCGGTGCGCAGCCTGAAAGCGGTCGATTTCACCGACGACAAGTTCGGCGTGCCGACGGTCACCGACATTCTGAAAGAGCTGGAGAAGCCGGGCCGCGACCCGCGTCCTGAGTTCAAAACCGCCACCTTTGCCGAAGGCGTGGAAACCCTCAACGATCTGCAGCCGGGGATGATCCTGGAAGGGTCGGTCACTAACGTCACCAACTTCGGCGCCTTCGTGGATATCGGCGTGCATCAGGATGGCCTGGTGCACATCTCCTCGCTGGCGGACAAGTTCGTCGAAGATCCGCACACCGTGGTGAAGGCCGGCGACATCGTCAAAGTGAAGGTGATGGAAGTCGATCTGCAGCGTAAACGCATCGCGCTGAGCATGCGCCTGGATGAGCAACCGGGCGAAGGTTCACCGCGCCGCGGCGGCAACGCGCCGGCACAGGCACGCGACAACGCCAACCGTTCGGCAGGCGGCAACAAGGCCAAACCGCGCAATGCGGCGCCGGCCGGCAACAGCGCCATGGGCGACGCGCTGGCGGCGGCATTCGGCAAGAAACGCTAAGTCAGAGCCAATAGGGCGGAGCCTGCTCCGCCCTTTCTGATGAATAAAACTTGCTGCATTTCTTGACCCGTCTCAATAAACCATCATCTTTTTATTTCCCGTTCCTGAGTGACCACCCTCCCATTATTCAGGCAACAAAAATGCCTTCTGCAGCCATTTATTAACAACTCCGTTAACACGCATTTTTCATCTCGCGAATTGTGAGAGAAACACAAATGGTTACCGCTCGCATTACGGTGGAATAATGTTATCGAATTGCCTTTCAGCGGAAATAAATAAAGGGAAAAAGCCATCGATATTTGCAAACGAGAAAACTCGGCTACAAATACGTAACTGATTTAACTCGCCATTCTCATTTGTTCCCAAGTGCAAGCAGTGATAAAACATCGTTAATCAAGACAACGCCATTAAAAACTGCCGTCACCATAATAATTGGTTACAATACCCTTACTTTTTGTATTGAACGCGATAATGATAATTACTATTATTTGCGCTCACTTTATTGCATGACCTTATGGATGAATACCGCCGACGGCGTGGCATTTTCGCCGGCAACGTCCAATTATCATCAGCCCGATGTTCATCGGCACCCGGAAGGTTAATCACATGCAGCTTCAACCTAAACGCACGTATAAGATTGTCGGCTTTTCCGGTGAAATTGCGCCGGCCTACCGCCAGAAATTGTTATCGCTCGGCATGCTGCCTGGCTCTTCATTCGACGTAGTGCGCGTCGCGCCACTGGGCGATCCGATAGAAATTAAAACTCGCCGCGTCAGCCTGGTGCTGCGCAAGAAGGATCTGGCGCTGCTGCAGCTCGACGGCCAGCCCTGACCTCCGTTTGCCGACGCGCTCTTGCGCCGGCGCTGTTCTCCTTGAAGACGACACGCTGAACTATGAAAAAACTCACCATCGGCTTAATCGGTAACCCGAACTCCGGCAAAACCACGCTGTTCAACCAGCTGACCGGCGCACGCCAACGGGTCGGCAACTGGGCGGGCGTGACGGTCGAACGCAAAGAAGGCCATTTCACCACCCCGCAGTCCGACGTGCGGCTAGTCGATTTGCCCGGCACCTACTCCCTGACCACCATTTCAGAGCAAACGTCGCTCGATGAGCAGATCGCCTGCCATTACATTTTGAGCGGCGACGCCGATCTGCTGATCAACGTGGTCGACGCCTCCAACCTGGAGCGCAACCTCTACCTGACGCTGCAATTGCTGGAGCTGGGCATCCCCTGCATCGTGGCGCTGAACATGCTCGACATCGCCAAAAGCCAGCATATCGATATCGACGTCGCCGCGCTGTCGGCGCGCCTCGGCTGCCCGGTAGTACCGATGATCTCCACCCGCGCCGACGGCATCGGCGTGCTGAAACAGATGATCGACAATCATCGCATCAACGAGCAGCAGGCGCTGGTGAACTACCCGCCGTTGCTGCTGAAAGCGGTCGCCACGCTAAGCGACGCCATGCCGCAAACGCTGCCGGCGGTGCAACGCCGCTGGCTGGCATTGCAGATGCTGGAGGGCGACATCTACAGCCACCGGCTGGCCGGTCCCGCCGTCGCGCTGCTGCCTGCGGCCATTCAGACGTTGCAACAGCAGGAGCAAGAAGACCCGGCGCTGGTGATCGCCGACGCGCGCTACCAGTCTATCGCCACCCTGAGCGACGCGGTCAGCAACTCGCAGCAGGCGATGCCCAACCGCCTGACCGATATGCTGGATAACGTGATTCTCAACCGCTGGCTGGGCGTGCCGATCTTCCTGTTGGTGATGTACCTGATGTTCCTGCTGGCGATCAATATCGGCGGCGCGCTGCAGCCGATCTTCGATATCGGCTCGGCGGCGATCTTCATTCAGGGCATTCAGTGGCTCGGCTACACCCTGCACTTCCCCGGCTGGCTGACCGTATTCCTGGCACAGGGCGTCGGCGGCGGCATCAACACCGTGCTGCCGCTGGTGCCGCAGATCGGCATGATGTACCTGTTCCTGTCGTTCCTGGAAGACTCCGGCTACATGGCGCGTGCGGCGTTCGTGATGGATCGCCTGATGCAGGCGCTCGGGCTGCCGGGTAAATCCTTCGTGCCGCTGATCGTCGGCTTCGGTTGCAACGTGCCGTCCATCATGGGCGCCCGTACGCTGGACGCCCAGCGCGAACGTCTGATCACCATCATGATGGCGCCGTTCATGTCGTGCGGCGCCCGTCTGGCGATCTTCGCGGTGTTCGCCGCCGCCTTCTTCGGCCAGGACGGCGCTGGGGTGGTGTTCTCGCTATACATGCTCGGCATCGCGGTGGCGATCCTGACCGGCCTGGTACTCAAATATACCCTCATGCGCGGCGAAGCCTCACCGTTCGTCATGGAGCTGCCGGTTTACCACGTGCCGCACCTGAAAAGCCTGCTGCTGCAAACCTGGCAGCGGTTGAAAGGCTTCGTGTTGCGCGCCGGTAAGGTGATCGTGGTAGCCAGCATATTCATCGGCGGCCTGAACAGCTTCTCGTTCAGCGGCAAAACGGTCGACAACATCAACGACTCCGCGCTGGCTTCGGTCTCCAAGGTGCTGACGCCGCTGCTGCAGCCGATGGGCGTCCACAGCGATAACTGGCAGGCCACCGTCGGTCTGGTGACCGGCGCGATGGCGAAAGAAGTGGTGGTCGGCACGCTGAATACACTGTATACCGCCGAGCACATCAACAAAGAGGCGTTCGACGCCGCCAACTTCAACCTGCTCGATGAGCTGGGTGGCGCGCTGCAGGAAACCTGGGACGGCCTGAAAAATACCTTCAGCCTGAGCGTGCTCTCCAACCCGATCGAAGCCAGCAAGGGCGACGGCGAGATGGGCGTCGGTTCGATGGGCGTGATGAGCAGCAAATTCGGCTCCGGCATTTCCGCCTACAGCTACCTGATCTTCGTGCTGCTGTATGTGCCTTGCGTCTCGGTGATGGGCGCCATCGCACGTGAATCAAGCCGCGGCTGGATGACCTTCTCTATCCTGTGGGGGCTGAACGTGGCCTACTCGCTGGCGACGCTGTTCTATCAGGCGGCCACCTTCAACCAACACCCGCAGTACAGCCTGACGGCGATCCTGGCGGTGGTGCTGGTGAACCTGCTGGTGCTGTTCGGCCTGCGCCGGGCGCGCAGCCGCGTCACGGTGCGCCTGGGCAACGCCACACCGGCGGCCTGTTGCCAGAGCGCCAAAGGGAGCTGTCACTGATGGCCGGGCTGCTGCAGGTGCGCGATGCGCTGGCGCTGCGCGGCAGCGCCCAGGCGCAGCAGCTCAGCCAATCGCTGGCGACGCCGCTGCCGCTGGTGCAGGCGATGCTGGATCGTTTGACGGCAATGGGGAAAGTGGAACGTATCGAACAGGATGGCGGCGCCTGTCTGAGCGGCAGTTGCAAAAGCTGCCCGCAGGGCCAGGGATGCAGCACGGTGTTCTACCGGCTGAAGGCCTGACGATCAGGGGCGCCGCAGCGGCGCCCCTTGCCGTTCAAGGCTTATTGCTTGTCTTTGTAAACTTCGGCGATGGCGCTGAATTTACCGTGTTCGCGGCCCGCCAGGATCACGTAGTATTGACCGCCCTTTTCGTCTGCCAGTTTGGACAGCTCTTCCTTGGCATCCATCGGTGACGTGGTTTCCGCCGTCGTGGTGACGGTGCCGATCTTCTCGTATTTACCCGGATTCTTATCCAGATCTTCCTTGGTCAGCAGGGTTGCCGCCATGGAGCCGAAAGACACCGAACCCAGCACTGCCGCTGCAATAATCATCTTCAATGATTTCATGACACTAACCTCTCAATGGATAATTTATCTGTTATGAAAGCCGTCAAGGATCCATGCGTAGTACCGCAGGCTGCCGCGACATCCTCAGGCCTCGTTGCTTTCCCTGACGGGGCCTGTTTCCCAGAGACGAAACGCCAAAATGAAAAGCGCCGCACGCGGTCTTTTCATTTTGCAGCCAACGCATTGACTCACTAAGTATTGAACAGCTTTGTCTTTTATCCACCCGGCGGCGTTTTTTTTCGCGCTCTATCGTGCGTTTTCCCGCCGCATTCAATGTGCTGCAATAAACGCTTCGATCATCGTCACAAATTCATCGGGATGAGAGATAAATGGCGCATGGGCGGCTTTGGCCACGATCTGCGACGTAGAGTTCGGCCAGTCGGCGTCGAGCAGCTCGGCGACCTTGCGCGGCACCAGCCCGTCCAGATAGCCGTAGATCCGCAGCAGCGGCAGCGTCAACTCCGCCAGCGGTGCACGCAGATCGGCTGTGCGCAAGATCTCCAGCCCACCGTTCAGCACCTCGACGCTCGGCGTCGGTTGGTTGAGCACCACCGCTTTCAGTTGGCGCGCATCCTGACGCGCGCTCTCGGTGCCCAGCGTCTGCAGCGCCAGAAAACGCTCGACGGTGCGCTGGAAATCCAGGCTCAGCTGATGCTGGAAACCGCTCAGCACGTCCGGGCGGATCCCCGGCCACTCATCGCGGGCGGCAAAGCACGGCGAGGAGGCTACGGTGATAAGCCCCTTGACTCGCTCGGGCTGCATCAGCGCCGCCTGGCTGGCCACCAGCCCACCGAGCGACCAGCCAAGCCACCAGGACTGCGGCGGGGCAGCCGCCAGCACGATTTCCGTCATCTGCTCCAGCGACAGGGCACCGAACCCCTGACTACGGCCGTACCCCGGCAGATCGACCAGGTGCAGGCGAAAATGCGGCGTCAGTCGCGCCTGAATGCAACTCCACACTTCGGCGTTCAATCCCCAGCCGTGCAGCAGCACAAGATCGCGTTCGCCTTCGCCTATTGTTTGCCAGTACAGCGCTGTCATTGGTTATTGTCCTTTCATACTTATCCGTCACGGAGACGCTATGCTATCAATCCGCAGCCGTTGTTGGCTATGCCGACAACCGTTGAGCCTGATCCGTCATGGCATCTGCAGCTGTTGCCTGCGTCATCTGCCGGCCCACCCGCCGTGTTGCCCGCGCTGCGGATTGCCCGCCGGGAAGACGCGAACACCCTGCGGCCGCTGCCTGCAACGGCCACCGCCCTGGCAACGGCTGGTGTTCGTCGGCGACTACGTTGCGCCCCTCAGCCAACTGGTAAAAAAGTTCAAGTTCCACCGCGCGCCCGAGCTGGCGCCGACGCTAGCGCGCCTGATGTTGTTGCGGTGGCAGCAGGCGCGCAGAGAGCAGTATCTGAACAGACCCGACCTGATTTTAGCGGTACCCTTGTATGCAACACGCTGCTGGCACCGTGGTTATAACCAGAGCGATCTGTTGGCCCGGCCGCTGGCGCGCTGGCTGGGCTGCACCTATCAGCCCGCCGCCTTGCGCCGGGTGCGCAAAACCGCCCCGCAACAGCGGCTGAGCGCCGGGGTACGCAGGCGCAATCTGCAACGCGCGTTCGTTTGCGTGGTATCGGTCGCCGGCCGGCATATCGCCCTGGTGGATGACGTGGTGACCACCGGCAGCACCGTCGCGCAGATAGCGGCGCTGCTGCAGCGGCAAGGCGCCGCCTCGGTGCAGATATGGTGCATTTGCCGCACGTTGTAGTGCCACGGCAATGGGCGTATTATAACCGACTATAGAAGTCAACTATTGAGCTAATGCTATGATCCGTATAACAGATACTGCACAGGAACACTTTGCCAAACTGCTGGCAAATCAAGAAGAAGGCACCCAAATCCGCGTATTCGTGATCAACCCGGGCACGCCGACGGCCGAATGCGGTGTCTCTTATTGCCCGCCGGACGCGGTAGAAGCGACGGATACCGAACTGAAGTTCGACAAACTGTCCGCCTATGTCGATGAGCTGAGCGCGCCGTATCTGGAAGACGCCGAAATCGACTTCGTGACCGACCAACTGGGTTCTCAGCTGACGCTGAAAGCGCCAAACGCCAAAATGCGCAAGGTCGATGACGACGCGCCGCTGATGGAGCGCGTGGAATACGTGCTGCAGTCGCAGATCAACCCACAGCTGGCGGGCCACGGCGGCCGCGTAACGCTGATGGAGATCACCGACGACAACATGGCAATCCTGCAGTTCGGCGGCGGTTGCAACGGTTGTTCGATGGTCGACGTCACGCTGAAAGAAGGCATCGAGAAAGAGCTGCTGCAGAAATTCCCGGAGCTGAAAGGCGTGCGTGACCTGACCGAGCACCAGCGCGGCGAGCACTCCTACTATTGATATCCTTCTTACTTGAAGTTGCAGCGTTGTTGGCCGCATGCGCGCACCCCAGGAGCTTACTTAAGTAAGCTCCTGGGGATTTACGCACTTGCCGCCTAGCTGCAACTCCAATTAATTCGGGTATCCGTCATTTGGATGGGACTAAAGTTCTCGTCCTTTGACCTAATACAACGACACCTCATCGTCACCCCACCGACACCTTGCGGCGCCGCTTGTCCAAATCCTTCAGTAAGCGGTTTATGTGCGGGTCGGCAAACATCTCCTCCAGCGTCTGGGTCAGCTTGCGCCGCCAGTTAGGGTACTGATCGCTGGTACCGGGAATATTGACCGGATCGGCCATATCCAGCCAGTCTTCCGGCTGCAGGCCGAGCAAGGCGCTGGCGCTGTCGGCGACATAGCGCTGTAGGCCGCGGTTGAGCAGCGGGCTCATGCCGAGCAGCGCTGCCTTCTTGCCCACCTTCTGCGGCACGCAGCCATAACGATGCAATCCATCCAGCAGCCCCTGCTTGGCGCGTTCCCGATCGGCGAACAGCGCCCGCAGGATCTCCGCGTCCGGGTAAAGACCCAGCCGGTTGCCGAGCGTTAGATCGTCGCTTTGCCAGTAGCCGCGCAGCGTCGGCAGATCATGGGTGGTGATGGTCGCCATCGCCTGCACCGGATAGGCCTGCGGCGCGCGGAAATGGTATTCACCGTCGCTTTCGAAATAGAGCACTTTGTAGGAATAGACGCCGCTGTCGCGCAGCTTGCCGACGATTTCCACCGGCACCGTGCCGAGATCTTCGCCGATCACCATGCAACGGTGGCGCTGGCTTTCCAGCGCCAACACCGCCAGCAGATCGTCCACCGGGTATTTGACGTAGGCGCCGCGATCGGCGGTTTCGCCATACGGGATCCACCACAGCCGCAGCAGCGCCATGACGTGATCGATGCGCAGCGCGCCGCAGTTGGTCATGTTGGCGCGCAAAAGATCGATAAACGGCTGGTACCCGCGTGCCGCCATCACGTGCGGATCCATCGGCGGCAGGCCCCAGTTTTGCCCCAGCGGCCCCAGAATATCCGGCGGTGCCCCGACCGACGCTTTCAGGCAGTACAGTTCGCGGTCACACCAGGTTTCCGCCCCGCCTTCCGCCACCCCGACCGCCAGATCGCGATACAGGCCAATCGGCATCTGCTGCTGCCGGCTCTGGTCAAAACACTGCGCGAACTGCGTGGCCGCCAGCCACTGCAGCCACAGGTAAAAGCGGACCGCATCCTGATGTTCGGTGCAGAACAGCCGTACCGCTTCGCTCTGCCCCTGCCGATAGCGCTCTGGCCAGGCCGGCCAGCCCCACTGGCTGGCATCTTTGGCCGCCAGATGGGCATGCAGCGCGTCGAACGCCGCCTGCTGATACAGGCTGTCGCCGCCCTCGCTGACGAACTGTTCGAACGCCTGACGCTGCCCGTCGTTTGGCTTGCGCGCCTGAAACAGCGGAAACGCCAGCTTCAGCGCCGCCAGCTTCAGCTGCATCACGGCGGTGTAATCCACCCACTCCGCGGCGCGCGCCTTGGCCAGCTGCTTCTGCGTCGCCGGCTTCTGCCACCAGCGCTGCGCCGCATCGCTGCGCTGGAAATCCTCCACCGCGTTGACGTCGATATACGCCAGATTCAGCCAGCGGCGCGACGAGGGGCTGTAAGGGCTGGCGCTCTCCGGATTAGCCGGATACAGCGCATGGATCGGGTTAAGGCCAACGAAGGCGCCGCCGCGCTCCCCCACCTGCTCCACCATCAGACGCAGATCGCCGAAATCGCCGATGCCCCAGTTGCGATCGGAGCGCAGCGTATACAGCTGAACGCAAGCGCCCCACAGCTTCTTACCGGTCAGCAAGGCGTCCGGCTCGAAGCAGCGTCTCGGCGCGACGATCACGCGGCATGGCCACTGCTGCTCGCCCTGGCTCAGCGTCAATTGGTGGTAACCCACCGGCAGATCGCCGGACAGCGTCAAGGTCTTGCGCGCGCCGATGCGCCCCTGCAGGCATTCGCCGTCTTCACGTTGCAGCGCCCACAGGTACTCGCCTTCGCCCGCCGGGGTCAGCGCCAGCGGCGCGCCCTGATAGAACACCTTGACCGCCGGTAACGGCGGCGCCGCTCCTTCCTGCTCGGCATCGGTTCGGTTCATGGCCGCCAGCAGCTTGCGCTTGGTCTGCGGTTCAATCGCCTGCCGCTTGCCGTGGGCATTGATGAAATCGGCGGCGATCCCCGCCTGCGCTGCCGCCTGATCGATACGCTTGCGATCCATTCGCTCTCCTTAACGTTTGGCTTGCCAGATACGCTGCTGGTAATCGCGGATCGAGCGATCCGAGCTGAACATGCCGACGCGCGCGGTGTTAAGGATAGTCCGCCGCGTCCATTCGTCCCGATCGCGATACAGCTCGTCGACCCGGCGCTGCGCCTGGCAGTACGAGGCAAAGTCCGCCAGCACCAGGTAGGGATCGCCGCCTTCCAGCAGGCTGTGCAGCATCATGTCGAACGCGTGCTTGTCGCCGTGGCTGAAGGTGCCGCTCGCCAGCTCGTCCAGAATCGCCTTCAGGTGCTTGTCTTTCTTGCGGTAGCTGAGCGGATCGTAACCCTTCGCCACTATCGCCTTCACCTGCTCCACGGTATTGCCGAAGATAAAGATATTGTCTTCGCCCACCTGCTCGGCGATTTCGACGTTGGCGCCGTCCAGCGTGCCGACCGTCAGCGCGCCGTTCAACGCCAGCTTCATGTTGCCGGTGCCGGAGGCCTCTTTGCCGGCGGTGGAGATCTGTTCGGAGATATCCGCCGCCGGGATCATCAGTTCGGCCACCGACACGCGGTAGTCAGGGATGAACGCCACTTTCAGGCGATCTTTCACCAACGGATCGTTATTGATCTTCTCGGCCGCCTGATTGATGGCGTAGATGATGTTCTTCGCCAGGTAGTAGCCCGGCGCCGCCTTGGCGCCGAACAGGAAGACGCGCGGCACGATGTCCAGGTTGGGGTTGTCGCGCAGCTGACGATACAGCGACAGGATGTGCAGCAGGTTCAGGTGCTGGCGTTTGTACTCGTGCAGACGCTTGATCTGCACGTCGAAGATCGCGTCCGGGTCAAGTGTCAGCCCCATTACGCCGTGTACGTAATGGGCCAGCGCCACCTTGTTGTCGCGTTTGATCTGCTGATAACGCTGGCGGAACGCCGCGTCGTCGGCGAATTTTTCCAGCCCGCGCAGCGCGTCGAGATCGCTCGCCCACTCCACCTTCAGCGTCTCGTCGATCAGGCCCGACAGCGCCGGGTTGCACTGTTTCAGCCAGCGGCGCGGCGTGATGCCGTTGGTGACGTTATGGAATTTGTTCGGCCACAGCTGGTGATATTCCGGGAACAGATCTTTCACCACCAGATCCGAATGCAGCTGCGCCACGCCATTGACCGCAAAGCCACTGACCACGCACAGGTTGGCCATGCGCACCTGCTTGTCATGGTGCACCGCCAGTTTGGCCCACACCGCCTCGTCGCCCGGCCAGTGCTTATCCACCAATTTTTTAAACCTGGCGTTGATCTGTTTGATGATGGAGAAATGGCGCGGCAGCAGGCTGCGCACCAGTTTTTCATCCCAGCACTCCAGCGCTTCCGGCATCAGGGTGTGGTTGGTATAGGCGAAGGTGTTGCTGGTGATCGCCCAGGCCGCCTCCCACTCCAGCTGGTGCTCGTCCAGCAGAATGCGCAGCATTTCCGGAATGGCGATGGTCGGGTGGGTGTCGTTCAGCTGGATCACTTCGTACTTCGGCAGCTCTTCAATCTTGCGGCCGGCCTGATGGTGCTTGCGCAAAATGTCCGCCACCGAGCAGGCGCACTGGAAATACTGCTGCATCAGGCGCAGGCGCTTGCCGGCCTGATGGTTGTCGTTCGGGTAAAGCACCTTGGTCAGCTTGTCGGCTTCTACGCCCTGCTTCTCCGCCTGCAAGAATTTGCCGTCGTTGAAATCGCTCAGGTTGAACGGATGCTGATGGGTCGCCTGCCACAGGCGCAGCGGCTGCGCCACGCCGTTGCGATACCCCAGCACCGGCAGATCCCAGGCTTCGCCGCGCAGGGTGAAGGCCGGGCGCCACCGTTCGCGGCCGTCGGCCTGCTTTTCCAGCTTGCCGCCGATGCCCACGTCCACCGCCAGCGCGGCGTTGTGGCGGAACCACGGATAGCTCTCGCGTTGCCAGTTATCCGGCGCCTCTTGCTGTTGCCCTTCGCGGAACGACTGGCGGAACAGCCCGTACTGGTAGTTCAGCCCATAGCCGGTGGCCGGTTGTTCCACCGTCGCCATCGAGTCGAGGAAACAGGCCGCCAGACGCCCCAGCCCGCCGTTGCCCAGCGCCGGATCGGTTTCCTGCTCCAGCAAATCCGCCAGCTTGACGTTCTGCTCGGCCAGCGCCTGCTCGACGGTGTCGTACCAGCCCAGGTTGATCAGGTTGTTCGCCGTCAGCCGGCCGATCAGAAACTCCATCGAGATGTAGTTCACGTGGCGCAGCGGTTTGGCGCTTTTGCGCGGCGCCGGCTGTGCGGCCAACTGCTCGGCCAGCGCCGCACTGACGGCTTCCCACCATTGATGTTGCGTCATCTGCTGTGCGGAACTGAGGCCGAACCGTTGCCACTGACGGGCGAGCGCCGCCAGAAAAGCATCCTTCTTGAGCGTAGGCTGTGACATAAGGAAAACTCTCTATCCAGTAAGTGGGTCAAATTGCCGCTATCGTGCCGGTGAGAAAGCCTGACGGCATCATCCCGCCTGGGGATTAGCTGGGGAGGAGGATTGGGGCGTAGCTGGAATTGTGATCTCAGGCACTGTTTGACTCCCTTGCAACGATGCAAAAAAGCCCGCCAACGCGTGCGGCGAGCACTGAGAACGTTAACCATGACGTTAGCACAAGTATTCGCGCTGCTGAAGTTTTGTCCATGGCCGGAAATGCGATCCGCGACCGCATCGCCGCGCGCCGGCGCCAAACGTAAAAAAGTGTGATCGATAGCAACTTAACTCCAAGCCGATGCGGAAGCTTGTTGCAATACGTTTAGGGTTGGCAGAAGTTAGGGGGAGCTATTAATTACGAACCATAAAATAATTAGCGCCACTCCAATCCCGGCGGGAACCGCGATTTATACCCTGGAATACTATGCTGATCCCATCAAAACTGAGCCGCCCGGTACGGCTGCAAAATACCGTGATCCGCGATCGCCTGCTGGCCAAACTGGCCAGCGCGGGCAACTATCGCCTGACACTGGTCAATTGCCCGGCGGGATACGGGAAAACCACGCTGATCGCCCAATGGGCGGCCGGCAAGGCCGATCTGGGCTGGTATTCGCTGGATGAGAGCGACAACCAGCCGGAGCGCTTCGCCAGCTACCTGATCGCCGCGCTGCAGCAGGCCAGCGGCGGCCGCTGCGTCAAGAGCGAGGTGCTGAGCCAGAAACACCAGTACGCCAGCCTGTCGGCGTTGTTCGCCCAGCTGTTTATCGAGCTGGCCGACTGGCACCAGCCGCTGTACCTGGTGATCGACGACTACCACCTGATCACCAACGACGCCATCCACGAAGCCATGCGCTTCTTCCTGCGCCATCAGCCGGAAAACCTGACGCTGATCCTGCTCTCACGCACCCTGCCGCCGCTCGGCATCGCCAATTTGCGGGTGCGCGATCAGCTGCTGGAAATGGGCACGCAGCAGCTGGCGTTCACCCACCAGGAAGCCAAACAGTTCTTCGACTGCCGCCTGGCGGCGCCGATGGAACAGCAGGACAGCAGCCGCCTGTGCGACGAAGTCGAAGGCTGGGCCACCGCGCTGCAGCTGATCGCGCTGTCGGCCCGCCAGTCCGCCTCGTCGGCTCAGCTGTCGGCCAAGCGCCTGGCGGGGCTGAACGCCAGTCACCTGTCCGACTACCTGGTAGACGAAGTGCTGGACCACGTCGATGCCGATGCGCGCGCTTTCCTTCTGCGCTGTTCGGTGCTGCGTTCGATGAACGATGCGCTGATCGTGCGACTGACCGGCGAAGACAACGGCCAGCAGCGGCTGGAGGAGCTGGAGCGCCAGGGGCTGTTTATCCACCGCATGGACGACACCGGAGAATGGTTCAACTTCCACCCGCTGTTCGCCTCTTTCCTGCGCCAGCGTTGCCAGTGGGAACTGGCGCTGGAGCTGCCGGGGTTGCACCGCGCCGCCGCCGAGGGCTGGCTGGCGCTGGGGTATCCGGCGGAGGCCATTCACCACGCGTTGGCGGCCAGCGACGTCAGCATGCTGCGCGACATCCTGCTGCAACACGCCTGGTCGCTGTTCCACCACAGCGAACTGGCCTTGCTGGAGGAGTGCCTCAACGCGCTGCCCTATGAGCGCCTGATCCAAAACCCCAAGCTGGCGCTGCTGCAGGCCTGGCTGGCGCAGAGCCAGCACCGCTACAGCGAGGTCAATACCCTGCTGGAGCGCGCCGAGCGCACCATGCGCGAACAGAAAATCGAGATAGACCAAACGCTGCACGCCGAGTTCGACGCCCTGCGCGCCCAGGTGGCGATCAACGCCGGCAAACCGGAAGAAGCCGAGCGGCTGGCGACCGAAGCGTTGAAATTCCTGCCGCTGTCCAGCTACTACAGCCGCATCGTCGCCACCTCGGTGACCGGCGAAGTGCACCACTGCAAGGGCGAGCTGGCGCGCGCGCTGCCGATGATGCAGCAAACCGAACAGATGGCGCGTCGTCATCAGGCCAACCATTACGCGCTCTGGGCGCTGCTGCAGCAGAGCGAAATTCTTATCGCCCAAGGCTACCTGCAGGCCGCTTACGAAACCCAGGATAAGGCCTTCGAACTGATCCGCGAACAGCACCTGGAACAGCTGCCGATGCACGAATTCCTGCTGCGCATTCGCGCGCAGATCCTGTGGTCGTGGTCGCGGCTGGACGAAGCGGAAGACGCGGCGCGCACCGGGCTGAAAATTCTGGCGAACTACCAACCGCAACAGCAGCTGCAGTGCATCGCCATGTTAGCAAAATGCTCGCTGGCGCGCGGCGACCTGGACAACGCCAATACCCACCTGCAGCGGTGCGAAGCCCTGCTGCACGGCGCCCACTACCATCGCGACTGGCTGACCAACACCGACAAATCGCGGGTGATCCACTGGCAGATGACCGGCGACACCGCCGCCGCCGCCCAGTGGCTGCGCCACACCGAAAAACCCGGTATGGCGGACAACCACTTCACGCAGGGCCAATGGCGCAACATCGCGCGGGTGCAGATCCTACTCGGCCAGTATGAAGAGGCCGGCGTAGTGCTGGATGAACTGAACGAAAATGCCCGCCGCCTGCGGCTGGTGAGCGATCTCAACCGCAATCTGCTGCTCAGCAACCAGCTGTACTGGCTGCAAGAGCGCAAGGGCGAAGCGCAGCAGGCGCTGATCGAAGCACTGTCGCTGGCTAACCGCACCGGCTTTATCAGCCACTTCGTCATCGAAGGCGAAGCGATGGCGCAGCAGCTGCGCCAGCTGATCCAGCTCAACACGCTGCCGGAGCTGGAGCAGCATCGCGCCCAGCGTATCCTGCGCGACATCAACCAGCATCATCGACACAAGTTCGCGCATTTTGACGAGAACTTCGTCGATAAGCTGCTGACCCACCCGCAGGTGCCGGAGCTGATCCGCACCAGCCCTCTCACCCAGCGCGAATGGCAGGTGCTGGGGCTGATCTATTCCGGTTACAGCAACGACCAGATCGCCGGCGAGCTGGACGTGGCGGCCACCACCATCAAGACGCACATCCGCAACCTGTATCAGAAACTGGGCGTGGCCCATCGCCAGGAGGCGGTGCAGCAGGCGCAGCAGCTGCTGAAGATGATGGGGTACGGCGCGTAAAAACCCTGATATCCCTCTGGTCTTAAACGCCGCCGAGTTGGTTACAATAGCGGCGTCCCCCAATAACGAGGCAATCAGCAGTATGGAACAGTTCGAAGCGATCAACGTTGAGCAGGCGTACACCCGCTGGAAAGAGGGCAGCGCCGCCCTGGTCGACATCCGCGATCCGCAAAGTTTTGAAGCCGGGCATACGCCGGGCGCCTTTCACCTCACCAACGCCACCCTGTCGGCCTTTATGCAGCAAAACGACTTCGAGCGGCCGGTGATGGTGATGTGCTACCACGGCAACAGCAGCCGCAGCGCGGCGCAATACCTGCTGCACCAGGGGTTCGACGCGGTCTACAGCATCGACGGCGGTTTCGAAGCCTGGGCCCGCCAGTACCCGCAAGACGTGGAAACCTCTGCCTGATCCCCGCCGCCCGCTGCGCATCGGCGGGCTTTTCCCTTCGATTTTATGCGCGTTTTCGCGGGTTTTTCGCAGATCCGTTTGCCAGCGCTCAGGATTTCGACGTTATAATCGGCCGTCAGGGTCATCGGCGAGCAAGCCGCGGCCAAAATCATTCACTTACGACGGAAGAGCAATGGTTAGAGTAATCGCCATATCCAACCCGCGCCTGGCGCTGGCCTTTGTCGACTATATGGCGACCCAGGGCATCCGGCTTGAGCTGCGCAACAGCGGCGAGGCGGCGGAAATCTGGCTGGCCGACGACAGCCACCTCGAGCAGGTGCAACACGAGCTGCAGCAGTTTCTGGTCGATCCGCTCAACCGCCGTTATCAGGCCGCCAGTTGGCAGACCGGCCATACCGACGCCGGCCTGCACTATCAGAGTGAATCCTACCTGCACACCCTGCGCAGCAAGGCCGGGCCGCTGACGCTCGGCGTGATGGTACTGTGCATCGCGGTCTACATCCTGATGCAGGTGCTGGGTGACGATACCGTGATGTACTGGCTCTCCTGGCCGCAAGACAGCAGCCAATACACGCAGCTGTGGCGCTGGGTCAGCCATGCGTTCCTGCATTTCTCCCTGCTGCATATCCTGTTTAACCTGATGTGGTGGTGGTATCTCGGCGGCCAGATGGAAAAACGCCTCGGCGCCGGTAAGCTGTTCGTGCTGGCGGTGGTGTCGGCCTTCTTCAGCGGCTGGGCGCAATCGCTGTTCAGCGGCGCGCTGTTCGGCGGGCTGTCGGGCGTGGTCTATGCGCTGATGGGCTATGTGTGGCTGACGGGGGAACGGGCGCCGGAGCGCGGCCTGATGCTGCCACGCGGCCTGATGGTGTTCTCGGTGCTGTGGCTGGTGGCCGGATATTTCGATATTTTAGGAATGTCGATCGCCAACGCGGCACACGTAGCCGGTTTAGTGTTAGGGTTATTGATGGCATTTTGGGATACGCGTCATCGCGCACACAACGAACAATAACAGCCGGGAGCTGTGCCCAGCGGGCATGGCGGGCGTTTTAGGGGATTATCGTGAAGCAAACACAGCGTCATGACGCAATTATCGAGCTGGTGCGCCTGCAGGGTTACGTCAGCACGGAAGAGCTGGTGGAACATTTTGACGTCAGCCCGCAAACGATTCGCCGCGATTTGAATGACCTGGCCGACCAGAACAAGATCCAGCGTCACCACGGCGGCGCGGCGCTGCCTTCCAGCTCGGTCAACGCTGCCTATAACGATCGCAAGGTGATGTGGTCGGAAGAGAAAGCCCGCATCGCGCAGCGCGTCGCCAGCCAGATCCCGGACGGCGCCACGCTGTTCATCGATATCGGCACCACGCCGGAAGCGGTGGCCCATGCGCTGATGAACCACAAGAACCTGCGCGTGGTCACCAACAACCTCAACGTCGCCACCCTGCTGACCGCCAAGGAAGACTTCCGCCTGATCCTGGCCGGCGGCGAAGTGCGCACCCGTGACGGCGGCATCATGGGCGAAGCCACCCTGGACTTTATCTCTCAATTCCGCCTCGATTACGGCATTCTCGGCATCAGCGGCATCGATATGGACGGCTCGCTGCTCGAATTCGACTATCACGAAGTGCGCACCAAACGCGCGATTATCGAAAATTCCCGCTGCGTGATGCTGGTCACCGACCACTCTAAATTCGGCCGCAACGCCATGGTCAACCTGGGCAACATGAACCTGATCGACTACCTGTTTACCGACCAGCTGCCGCCGCCGAGCGTGATGAAAATCATCGAGCAGTACGACGTGCAACTGGAGCTGTGCTGATCCGCTGTTAACCTGCGGGGCGCGCCGCCGCCCCGTTTCCTACTCCCCGCCCTCTTCATCGACAGCCGTTTGCGCGCTCGCGCCATATCCACATCATTTATGTGACTATCATCACCAAACTGTTACCTCTATCACGCCTAAATGTTTTTGTTTGGTTAAGTCTTGGCTTGCTTGTTGGTTTTTGATTACAATCATGAGCGAAAACGAACATGAAAGAGCTATTTCGAACATCTGGAGGAAGATGACGTGGAAACCAAAGACTTGATCGTTATCGGTGGCGGCATCAACGGTGCCGGCATCGCGGCGGATGCTGCCGGGCGCGGGCTGTCGGTACTGCTACTGGAAGCGCAAGACTTGGCCTGTGCTACGTCTTCCGCCAGTTCCAAACTGATCCACGGTGGCCTGCGCTACCTGGAACACTACGAATTCCGTCTGGTGAGCGAAGCGCTGGCCGAGCGTGAAGTGCTGCTGAAGCTGGCACCGCACATCGCGTTCCCGATGCGTTTCCGCCTGCCGCACCAGCCGCACCTGCGTCCGGCCTGGATGATCCGTATCGGCCTGTTCCTGTACGATCACTTGGGCAAACGCACCAGCCTGCCGGGCAGCAAGGGGTTGCGCTTTGGACCAGAGTCGGTGCTGAAGCCTGAACTGAAGCGCGGTTTCGAATATTCCGACTGCTGGGTTGACGATGCTCGCCTGGTGGTGCTGAACGCGCAGGAAGTGGAAAAACGCGGCGGCGAAGTGCGCACCCGCACCAAAGTGACCCGCGCATGGCGTGAAAACGGCCTGTGGATGGTGGAAGCGGTCGATATCGACAGCGGCAAAACCTTCACCTGGCGCGCCAAAGGCCTGGTGAACGCCACCGGCCCGTGGGTGAAAAACTTCTTCGACGACGGCCTGAAGCTGAAATCGCCTTACGGCATCCGTCTGATCAAAGGCAGCCACATCGTGGTGCCGCGCGTGCACGATCAGCCGCAGTCTTACATTCTGCAGAACGAAGACCACCGCATCGTGTTCGTGATCCCGTGGAATGACGAGTTCTCCATCATCGGCACCACCGACGTGGAGTACAAAGGCGATCCGAAGGACGTGAAGATCGACGAGAACGAAATCGCTTATCTGCTGAAAGTGTACAACGATCACTTCAAGAAGCAGCTGGGCCGCGACGACATCGTCTGGACTTACTCCGGCGTGCGTCCGCTGTGCGACGACGAGTCCGATTCACCGCAGGCGATCACCCGCGATTACACGCTGGACGTGCACGATGAGCAGGGCAAAGCGCCGCTGCTGTCGGTCTTCGGCGGCAAGCTGACCACCTACCGCAAGCTGGCCGAGCATGCGATGGAAAAACTGGCCCACTACTACCCAGGCTGCGGCCCGGCATGGACCAAAAACGCCACGCTGCCGGGCGGTGACATCGACGGCGACCGCGACGGCTACGCGGCCAAACTGCGCCGTGCGCACGGCTGGTTGCCGGAAGCTCTCGCGCGCCGCTATGCCCGCACCTACGGCAGCCAGAGCGAGCTGATCCTGGCCGGCGCCAACGGCCTCGCCGATCTGGGCGAAGATTTCGGCCACGGTCTGTATGAAGCCGAGCTGCGCTACCTGACCGAGAAAGAGTGGGTCGTAGAACTGGCCGACGCCATCTGGCGCCGTACCAAGCTGGGTATGTGGCTGGACGAGGCGCAGCAGGCGCGAGTGAAAGCCTGGCTGGCAGAACACGCGAAAACGAAAGCGCTGTCTCTGGCTTCCTGAGCCGCAGCGTAACGAAAAAGGGCCGGTTATCCGGCCCTTTGCTTTTTTCCTGTCCCGCTTTACAGCTTCACCGGCTGAATGTGCCAGATTTCGTCCGCGTATTCCTGAATGGTGCGATCGGAGGAGAAGTAGCCCATGTTGGCGATGTTCAGCACCGCACGCCGCGTCCATTCGTCCTGATTGAGATAGACCTCGTCCACCTTGTCCTGCGTGTCCACATAGCTGCGGTAATCCGCCAACAGCTGATAGTGGTCGCCGAGGTTGACCAGCGAGTCGAACAGATTGCCATAGCGTTTCGGCTCTTCCGGGCTGAACAAGCCGGTAGCGATCTGCGTCAGCGCCTGATGCAGCTCCGGGTCTTGCTCATAGTACTGGCGCGGGTTGTAACCGTTGCGGCGCAGCTCCTCGACCTGCTCGGCGGTATTGCCGAAGATAAAGATGTTCTCCTCCCCCACATGCTCGCGCATCTCGACGTTGGCGCCGTCCAGCGTGCCGATGGTCAGCGCGCCGTTCAGCGCGAACTTCATATTGCTGGTGCCCGAGGCCTCGGTGCCCGCCAGCGAGATCTGTTCGGACAGATCCGCCGCCGGGATGATGATCTGCGCCAGGCTGACGCCGTAGTTCGGAATGAACACCACCTTCAGTTGGGTATGCACGCGCGGATCGTTGTTGATCACTTTGGCCACGTCGTTGATCAAGCGGATGATCTGCTTGGCGGCATAGTAGGCCGAGGCCGCCTTGCCGGCGAAGATCACCACCCGCGGCACGCGCTCGATCTCCGGATCGTCCAGCAAACGGTTATACAGCGTGATGACGTGCAGCACGTTGAGCAGCTGCCGTTTGTACTCGTGGATGCGCTTGATCTGCACGTCGAACAACGCATCCGGGTTGACCACCACGTTGAGCGTTTTGGCGATATACAGCGCCAGCCGCTCCTTGTTCTGCCGCTTGGCGCGCTGTACCGCCTGCAGGAAGCTCGGGTAGTCGATATTGGCCTGGATCTCGCTCAGCTGGCTGAGATCGGTGCGCCAGGTTTGGCCGATGCAGTCGTCCAACACCGCCGCCAGCGGCGGGTTGGCCAGCGCCAGCCAACGACGCGGCGTCACTCCGTTGGTTTTGTTGCAGAAACGAGTCGGGAACAGCCGGGCGAAGTCGGCGAACAGCGACTGCACCATCAGTTCGGAATGCAGGGCGGAAACGCCGTTGACCTTGTGGCTGGCCACCACCGCCAGCCACGCCATGCGCACCCGGCGGCCGTTGGTTTCGTCGATGATTGAGACCCGCGCCAGCAGGTCGTTGTCGCCCGGCGCCACGTCCTGCACCATCTTGAGGAAGTGATCGTTGATTTCGAAAATCAGCTGCAGGTGGCGCGGCAAGATGCGGCCTATCATGTCCAGCGGCCAGGTTTCCAGCGCCTCGCTCATCAGCGTGTGGTTGGTGTAAGAGAACACCTGCTCCACCACTTCCCAGGCGTCGAGCCACTTGAATTTGTGCTCGTCGATCAGCCGGTGCATCAGCTCGGGGATCGACAATACCGGGTGGGTGTCGTTGAGGTGAATGGCGATCTTGTCCGCCAGGTTGTCGAAGGTTTTGTGCATCAGCCAGTGGCGATTGAGGATATCCTGCACCGTAGCCGACACCAGGAAATACTCCTGCCGCAGCCGCAGCTCGCGCCCGGAGGAGGTCGAGTCGTCCGGATACAGCACGCGCGACACGTTCTCCGAGTGGTTTTTATCCTCCACCGCCGCGAAGTAATCGCCCTGGTTGAACTTGCCGAGGTTGATCTCGTTACTGGCCTGCGCGCCCCACAACCGCAGGGTGTTGGTGGCGTCGGTGTCGAAGCCGGGGATCACCTGATCGTAGGCGATGGCCACGACCTCTTCGGTCTCCAGCCAACGCGCCTTGGCGCCCTCCTGCTGCACGCGGCCGCCGAAGCGCACCTTGTAGCGGGTGTTATGGCGCGGAAACTCCCACGGATTGCCGTACTCCAGCCAGTAGTCCGGCGATTCCATCTGTTGGCCGTTGACGATGTTCTGCTTGAACATGCCGTATTCATAGCGAATGCCGTAGCCGCGCCCCGGCAGCGCCAGCGTGGCCAGCGAGTCGAGGAAGCAGGCCGCCAGCCGGCCCAGACCGCCGTTACCGAGCCCGGGGTCGTTCTCTTCCTCCAGCAGCTCCGCCAGGTTCAGCCCCATCTCATTCAGCGCATTGTCGATATCCTGATAGATGCCCATCGACAGCAGCGCGTTAGACAGGGTGCGGCCGATCAGGAACTCCATCGACAGGTAATACACCTGCCGCACGTCTTGAGACAGCTGGGCGCGGTTGGAACGCAGCCAGCGCTCCACCATGCGATCGCGCACCGCGAACAGCACGGCGTTCAGCCAATCGTGCCGGTTGGCGATAGCCGGATCCTTGCCGACGATAAACATCAGCTTATAGGCGATGGAGTGTTTCAGCGCTTCCACACTGACCGTAGGTGAGGTGTAACTAAACGGTGAAGTCATGGCTTTTTAATCCCTTGTAGGGAGCCCCGCCATTCGCCGCGGAATAGCGGGCTCCGCTGAACATGGACGCGGTACGCCGCGCCCCGACAATCTACCCTTACGGCTGCCCGCCGTGCGTCAACCCGAGACGCGAAACGCGGGCTACAAGCGTTGATAAAGCGATAAATACTCTTTCGCCGCCACCGGCCAGCCGAAGTCCACGCTCATGGCGTGACGCTGAACGTGGCGCCAGTGTTTCGGCCGGCTCCACAGCACCATGGCGCGGCGGATGGCGTTGCCCAGCGCGACGGCGTCGCAATCGTCGAACACAAATCCGCTGGCGGTGCCGTCGGCCAGGTTCTCCAGCGCGCAGTCCACCACCGTGTCCGCCAGCCCGCCGGTGCGACGCACCAGCGGCAGCGTGCCGTACTTCAGACCGTAGAGCTGCGTCAGGCCGCAGGGCTCGAAGCGGCTCGGCACCAGAATCACGTCGGCGCCGCCGATGATGCGATGGGAGAAGGATTCGTGATAGCCGATCTGCACCCCAACCTGCTCGGGATAATCGGCGGCGGCGGCCAGAAACGCCTGTTGCAGCACCGCATCGCCGGCGCCCAACAGCGCCAGCTGCCCACCCTGCGCCAGCAGTTCAGGCAACGCCTGCAGCACCAGATCCAGGCCTTTTTGGCTGGTCAATCGGCTCACCACCGCGAACACCGGCAGCGATTCGTCCACCTTCAGCCCCATGGCCTTTTGCAGATGCAGCTTGTTTTTGACCTTGCTTTTCAGATCGTCGGCGTCGTAGCGGGCACTCAGCCGCGGGTCGTGGACCGGATCCCAAATCTTGTCGTCCACGCCGTTGAGGATGCCGCTCAGCCTGCCCTGCCGCTGCCGCTCCTGCAGCAGCCCCTCCATGCCGTAGCCGAACTCCGGCCGGGTGATCTCGCGCGCATAGGTCGGGCTGACGGCGGTCACGTGGTCGGCATAAAACAACCCGGCCTTGAGGAACGACATCTGGCCGTAGAACTCCAGGCCATAGACGTTGTAAAACGACGCCGGCAGCCACAGCTCGGTCACGTGATGGGCGGAGAACAGCCCCTGGTAGGCCAGGTTGTGCACCGTGAACACCGAACGCGCTGGGTGGCCGTTGGCGGCCAGATAGGCGCAGCTGAGACCGGCGTGCCAGTCGTGGGCGTGCACCAGCTGCGGGCGCCAGTAGCGATCCAGCCCCTTGGCCAGCTCGCAGGCCATCCAGCCCAGCAGCGCAAAGCGCCGGTGGTTGTCGGGGTAGGCGTACATGGACTGATCGTGGTACGGGCTGCCCGGCCGGTCATACAGCCAGGGCGCATCGATCAGGTAAATGCCCACGCCATGATAGGTGCCGTAACGCAGGCCCACCCGGCCGGCGAACGAATCGATTTCCGCCACCAGCACGGTGTCCGGAATGCCGTTGCGTACGTCAGGGAAAGCGGGCAATAGCACCCGAACATCGGCGCCTTCGGCGATTTGCGCCGCCGGCAGCGCGCCAACCACGTCTGCGAGTCCGCCCGTTTTCAGCAGGGGGAACATTTCAGAACATACGTGTAAGACCTGCATTATCACTCCTGAAAGTCGGCCGAAGGCCTCTGGATAAGAAATAAAGCAGGCTTGCCGCTGTTATGTGTGCCGCGTTGCGCAAGCCATCGAACCGTTCATCGGGCGGCAGGCTATCGTTCTGCCGCCCACGTTAACTCACAATTTTGACAACATTTCGCGCGTCACCAGCACGATGCCGCCTTCCGAGCGATAAAAACGCTTGCTGTCCTCATCGGCGTTTTCCCCGATCACCATGCCCTCCGGAATATGGCAGGCGCGGTCGATGATGCAGCGCCGCAGGCGGCAGGAACGGCCGACGTTCACGTCCGGCAACAATACGGTAGAGTCGATGGTGCAAAACGAGTTCACTCGCACGCGCGGGAACAGCACCGAATGCACCACCACCGAGCCCGAGACGATACAGCCGCCGGACACCAGCGAGTTCATGGTCATGCCGTGGCTGCCGGAGCGATCCTGCACGAACTTGGCCGGCGGCAGCGGCTCCATGTGGGTGCGGATCGGCCAGGCGCGGTCGTACATATCCAGCTCCGGCGTTACCGACGCCAGATCGAGGTTGGCGCGCCAGTAGGCGTCCAGCGTGCCCACGTCGCGCCAGTAAGGCGGCAAGTCGGGGTTGGACGTCACGCAGGATAAGGTAAACGGATGTGCCCACGCCGCCTGCTGCGCGGTGATTTTCGGGATCAGATCCTTGCCGAAGTCGTGGCTGGAGCCGGGGGTCGACATATCCTCCTCCAATAGCTGGAACAGGTAGGCGGCATTAAAAATATAGATGCCCATGCTGGCCAGCGACATATCCGGGTTGCCCGGCATCGCCGGCGGATCGGTGGGTTTTTCCAGAAACTCGATGATGCGATCGCTTTCATCCACCTTCATCACGCCGAATTCACCGGCCTCGCTGCGCGGCACCGGCAGGCAAGCCACAGTGCACTGAGCGCCCTTCTCGACGTGGTCGATCAGCATGCGCGAATAATCCATCTTGTAGATGTGATCGCCCGCCAGGATCACCACGTATTCGGCCTCGTAGCGGCGGATGATATCCAGGTTCTGGTACACCGCGTCGGCGGTGCCCTTGTACCAATGCTCGGTGCTGAGGCGCTGCTGGGCCGGCAGCAGATCGACGAACTCATTCATCTCCTCGTTGAGGAACGACCAGCCGCGCTGAATGTGCTGCACCAGCGTGTGCGACTGGTATTGGGTGATCACGCCGATGCGGCGGATGCCGGAGTTCAGGCAGTTCGACAAGGCGAAGTCGATGATGCGGAATTTGCCGCCAAAGTGGACGGCGGGCTTGGCGCGGGTGGAGGTCAAATCTTTCAGACGTGAACCGCGGCCGCCGGCCAGGATCAGCGCTACGGATTTAATCGGCAACTGGCGCGCCAACATCAGGGGGTCTTTATTTTCAAACCTAACCATAGCGGACTCCTTTTATTATTTCCGTACCAGTACGCAAAGCGAGCGCGCGGCCTGGTGCCAGGCGGGCAATACCGCCCGTGAGTCTTCCTGAGTGAACGGGGCGACAACCTGCCAATCGCCTTCCGGCAACCTCATCTCCGTCGTTTGCGGCGTGGCGTTGATCAGCAGCAGCCAGCGCTGCGACAGCAGGATCTGCATGAGCGGCTCGCCCTGCTCCCACTGCTGCGCGTCGAGCGCCTGCCCTTGCGCGTTCAGCCACTGCACGCTGCCGTCATCCTGCTGCCACCAGCGGTCCTGCTGCAGCGCGGGGATCTGGCGGCGCAGCGCGATCAGCGCCGCGACGTAATCGGTTAGCGCATCGTCCGCCGTGGCCCAATCGAGCCAGGTGGTGGCGTTGTCCTGACAATAGGCATTGTTGTTCCCCTGCTGGCTGTGTCCCTGTTCATCGCCGGCCAGCAGCATCGGCGTTCCCTGGGACAGCAACAGCGTAGCGAGCATCGCCCGCTGGCTGGCCCTGCGGCGTTGTACAATGGCGTCGTCGGCCACCAGGCCTTCGACGCCGTGGTTGTTGCTGAAATTGCGATCGCTGCCGTCGCGGTTGCCCTCGCCGTTGGGCTGATTGTGTTTCTCATTGAAGCTGACCATGTCTTGCAGGGTAAAACCATCATGGGCGGTCAGCATATTGACGGTGGCGTAAGGCGCTCGCCCGCGCTGGTTATACAGATCGCTGGAAGCGGCAAAACGCCGGGCGAACTGGCCGAGCGACACGCCGCTCTGCAGCCAGAAACGGCGCATGTCATCGCGGTAATGGTCGTTCCATTCGGCGAAGCGGCCGGGAAACGCCCCCACCTGATAGCCGCCGGGGCCAACGTCCCAGGGTTCAGCGATGAGCTTGCAGCGCGACAGCACATCGTCCGCCAGCATCGCCTGGAACAGCGGGGCATCGCGATCGAACTCCGGCGTGCGGCCGAGCACGCTGCCCAGATCGAAACGGAAGCCGTCGACGTGGCACTCCCGTACCCAAAAACGCAGGCAATCCATCACCCAGGCCACGCCTTGCGGCTGATCCAACCGCAGCGTGTTGCCGCAGCCGGTGTCGTTGACATAGTCCCCTTCGGGCGTCAGCCAGTAGTAGCTCAGGTTATCGATGCCGCTCAGCGACAGCATCGGCCCGTCCCTATCCAGCTCGGCGCTGTGGTTAAACACCACGTCCAGGATCACCTCGATGCCGGCTTGGTGCAGCGCCTTGACCGCATCGCGGAATTCGTTCAGCGGCGTGGCATCGGTGCTCAGGCTGGCGTAGCGGTTGTCCGGCGCATAGGGCGCCAGCACGTTATAGCCCCAATAGTTGATCAGCCCCAACCGCTGCAGGCGCGGTTCGGAGGTATGTTGCTGCACCGGCAGCAGTTCCAGCGCGGTGATGCCGAGGCGTTTGAAGTGGGCGATCATCTCCGGGTGCCCCAATGCGGCGAAGCTGCCGCGCAGCGCCGGCGGGATCTTCGGGTGCAGCAGCGTCAGGCCGCGCACGTGCGCTTCATAAATCACCGTCTGGCCCCAGGGCGTGGCAGGCGGGCGATCGTCCTGCCAGTCATACCGTTCGTCCACCACCACACATTTCGGCATTAGCTCTGCGCTGTCGTGCGGGTCCGGCTGCTCGTAACCGCCGTGCAGGTGCGGGTGGTCCCCCACCGGCCCTTCCACCGCGCGCGCGGCTGGATCGAGCGCCAGTTTGTTGGGGTTGAAACGCTGTCCGTTCGCCGGGTCAAACGGGCCGTAGACCCGGTAACCGTAACGTTGCCCCGGCCTTCCGCCCGGCAAATAGCCATGCCAGATATCGCCGCTGCGCGCCGGCAGCGGCAGGCGCACTTCGCGCTGCTGGCCGTCGAACAGGCACAGCTCCACCCGCTCGGCGTGCGCCGAGTACAGGGTAAAGTTGATGCCTTCGCCGTCGTAATGCGCGCCCAGCGGCGCGGCGAGGCCGGCCGTCAGCTCCGTCATGGCGCCTCCCGCAGCAGATAAATGGTCGCCAGCGGCGGCAGCGTTACGCAGATGGAGAAGTCGCGGCCGTGGCTGCCGACCGCTTCAGAAGAGACCCGCCCCTGATTGCCGGCGTTGCTGCCGTGATAGTGGTGCGAATCGGTATTGAGGATCTCGCGGTAGTCACCGGCGCGCGAGAGGCCGATGCGGTAGCGGTAGCGCGGCACCGGGGTAAAGTTGCTGATGGCGATCAGCTCATTGCCCTGCGAATCGTAGCGCGCGAAGGCGAACACCGAGTTATCGTGATCGTCGACCACCAGCCACTCGAAGCCGTCCGGCCGGTAGTCGCGCTCGTACAGCGGCGCCTGCTGCCGGTAGCAGTGGTTCAGATCGCGCACCAGCCGCTGCACGCCGTTATGCCAGTTATCCAACCCTTCCAATAAATGCCAGTCGAGGCTGGTATCGAAATTCCACTCGCGCCCCTGCGCAAATTCGCAGCCCATAAACAGCAGCTTTTTGCCCGGATGCGCCCACATAAACCCGTAATAGGCGCGCAGGTTGGCGAACTTTTGCCAGGCGTCGCCCGGCATGCGGTCGAGGACCGATTTTTTGCCGTGCACCACTTCATCGTGCGAGATAGGTAACACGAAGTTCTCGGTATAGGCATACAGCATGCCGAAGGTCATCTGGTTGTGGTGATATTTGCGGTGCACCGGATCGCACTTCATGTAATTGAGCGTGTCGTGCATCCAGCCGAGGTTCCATTTGTAGTGGAACCCCAGGCCGTTGGCGTCCGGCGGCAGAGTGACGCCGGGATAGTCGGTGGACTCCTCCGCCAGCGTCACCGCGCCCGGCTGCGCCTGGCCAATAGTTTGGTTGGTATAACGCAGGAAGGCGATGGCCTCCAGGTTCTCGTTGCCACCGTAGTAATTCGGCACCCACTCGCCGTCGGCGCGGCTGTAGTCGCGATAAATCATCGACGCCACCGCATCGACTCGCAGCGCATCGATACCGAAACGCTCCAGCCAATACAGCGCGTTGCCCGCCAGGTAGTTGCGCACCTCGTGACGGCCGTAGTTGTAGATCAGCGTATTCCAGTCCTGGTGGTAGCCCTCACGCGGATCGGCGTATTCGTACAGCGCGGTGCCGTCGAAATTCGCCAGGCCGTAGGCGTCGCTCGGGAAGTGCCCCGGCACCCAGTCAAGGATCACGTTGATGCCCGCCTCATGCGCCGCCGCCACGAACGCCCTGAAATCGGCCGGCGTGCCGAAGCGCCGGGTCGGCGCATACAGCCCCAGCGGCTGATAGCCCCAGCTGCCGTCGAACGGGTGCTCGTTGATCGGCAGCAGCTCGATATGGGTGAATCCCATGTCCTTCACATAGTCGATAAGCTGCACCGCCAGCTCGCCGTAGCTGAGCCAGAAGTGGTTGTCGGTGTGGCGACGCCACGAGCCGAGATGCACCTCGTAGATGGCGATCGGCTGGTCAAAATCGTTGGCACGGCAGCGCGCCTGCGTCGACGGCACTCTCTCAGGCAGCGGCGCCACCAGCGAGGCGGTGTCCGGGCGCATCTGCGCCTCGAAGGCGTAAGGATCGGCTTTCAGCTGGGTATTACCGTAGCAATCGACGATTTCATATTTATACAGCTGGCCGGCCCGCACACCGGGCAGGAACAGCTCCCAGATGCCGTTTTCACGCCGCAGACGCATCGGATGGCGGCGGCCGTCCCAGAAGTTGAACTCCCCCACCACCGAGACGCGCTGGGCATTGGGCGCCCAGACGGCAAAACTGACGCCGTCGACGTCATCCAGCGTGGCGAGGTGGGCACCCAGGCGTTCATAGGGGCGCAGGTGCGTGCCCTCGGCCAGCAGCCAGCTGTCGATATCCTGCAGCAGCGGGCCAAACCGGTAGGGATCGTCGACAGTCTGTTGGTGATCGCGCCAGCTGACCTGCAGCTGATAGCGGAAAGGATTTTTTCGCCGCGGCACCACGGCGCTGAAGAAACCGCGCGGATCGTCGCAGTTCAGCTGAACCAGCCGCCGGCCGGTTTGCTGTTCTACCAGCCAGACTGCGCCGGCGTCCGGCAACAGCGCGCGCACCTGCAGACCGTTATCGGTCGCATGCATGCCAAGCAGAGCAAAGGGATCGGCGTAATGGCCGGAGATGATCTGATCAATCACGTCACGATCGGGAAGTACAGGCATAGTCTTCTTCCTTAGATTAACAGCATGATCTAAGCACGGCTTGTTGGTTATTCCTTGGCCGTTTTGGTCATCATGCAATGCATTCGGACTCTAAAGCGTGATTGCGGTCGGTTATTGACCAATCTTTACTCTGCCGACCTGAATTTCGCTCTTTATGCTTATTTTTTGAAATATTTCAGTCATGGTGAAAAAGTGTTCACCCATGCGTTAAGCATAGCCAATGTCTGTTAAAAACTGCTCAGCATTGCTCAGGAAAATTCTTCATTAAGAAAACTGCCAGCCCGGCGGCGTCTGAATGCGGCGGCCGACGAGGCGATATGCGGGGTGGAGCCCAGTGAAACGAGGCTTGCGGTGACGTTGTCCGACGCGGTGCGCGGCGAACAAAAAGGCGGAAAATAAGGCTTTAGGGGGCTGAAATCAGCCAGCCCCCAGGAAGTGCGGGTTTACAACAGGATGCGCAGCATGCGGCGCAGCGGCTCGGCCGCGCCCCACAGCAGCTGGTCGCCCACGGTGAACGCCGACAGGTACTCCGGCCCCATGTTCAGCTTGCGCAGACGGCCGACCGGCGTATTCAGCGTACCGGTCACCGCCGCCGGCGTCAGTTCGCGCATGGTCAGCTCGCGGTCGTTCGGGATCACGCGCACCCAGTCGTTGTGCGTCGCCAGCATCTGCTCGATGTCCGGCAGCGACACGTCTTTTTTCAGCTTCAGGGTGAATGCCTGGCTGTGGCAGCGCAGCGCGCCGACGCGCACGCACAGGCCATCGACCGGGATCACGCTGCCGGTATTCAGAATCTTGTTGGTTTCCGCCTGGCCTTTCCACTCTTCACGGCTCTGGCCGTTGTCGAGCTGCTTGTCGATCCATGGGATCAGGCTGCCGGCCAGCGGCACGCCGAAGTTATCGGTCGGCAGTTTGCCGCTGCGGGTGGCTTCGGTCACCTTGCGCTCGATATCCAGAATGGCGGAAGCCGGGTCCTGTAGCTCTTTCGCCACGTCGGCGTGCAGCATACCCATTTGGGTCAACAGTTCGCGCATGTGGCGCGCGCCGCCGCCGGAGGCCGCCTGGTAGGTGGCGACCGACGCCCACTCCACCAGATCGTTGGCGAACAGGCCGCCGAGGGACATCAGCATCAGGCTGACGGTGCAGTTGCCGCCAACGAAGGTTTTGATGCCCTTGTCCAGGCCCTGCTGGATCACCGCGTGGTTGACCGGATCCAGGATGATGATGGCGTCGTCCTGCATGCGCAGCGACGAGGCCGCGTCGATCCAGTAACCCTGCCAACCGCTGGCGCGCAGCTTAGGATAGACTTCGTTGGTATAATCGCCGCCCTGACAGGTAATAATGATATCGAGCGCGCTCAGTGCGTCGATGTCATACGCATCCTGCAGCGTGCCTTGCTGGCCGCCGAAGGCCGGCGCGGCAGAACCGTGCTGCGAGGTGGAGAAAAAGACCGGGCGAATGGCGTCGAAATCGCGCTCTTCCGTCATGCGTTGCATGAGAACCGAGCCGACCATTCCGCGCCAACCGATGAAACCAACGTTTTTCATAATATCTGTATCCCGCCCGGATAAGGGCTTATGTAGGTGATAACGAGTTGTGTGCAATATCTCCTCACCTTACAAAATGTCGGCGCGGGCGCAAAGTGAATTTATTCGATGGCTGAGGATTTCTCAGCAATCCTTCTTATATACCCGTCGTCTTTCAAACTGCAGCGTTGTTACCTGCACGATCGCATCCCCAGTCACTTACTTGAGTAAGCTCCTGGGGATGCGATCGCTGGGCGCCTAGCTGCAATTTGAAATCCATAGGTATAGGCAAGGACGCGGCCGAAAAGGCCGAGGCGTTTTCCCGATCACGAGGTCACCATGACAGAGATGATTTCCGCTACGGTATTGCTGTTTTTAATTATGGATCCGCTGGGCAACCTGCCGATTTTCATGTCGGTGCTCAAGCATCTGGAGCCGCGCCGCCGCCGGGTGGTGCTGATCCGCGAGCTGCTGATCGCCCTACTGCTGATGCTGATCTTCCTGTTCGCCGGCGAGAAAATTCTGGCGTTCCTCAACCTGCGTACCGAAACCGTCTCCATTTCCGGCGGCATCATCCTGTTTCTGATCGCCATCAAGATGATTTTCCCCACGCAGGAGGGGAACAGCTCCGGGCTGTCCGCCGGCGAGGAGCCGTTCCTGGTGCCGCTGGCGATCCCGCTGGTGGCCGGGCCATCGATTCTGGCGGCGCTGATGCTGCTGTCGCACCAGTATCCGCATCAGCTGCCCCATCTGGTGGCAGCGCTGTTGATCGCCTGGGGTCTCTCTGCGGCCATTTTGCTGATGTCGAACCTGTTCCTGCGCCTGCTGGGCAGCAAAGGCGTCAGCGCGCTGGAGCGGTTGATGGGGCTGATTCTGGTGATGCTGTCGACCCAGATGTTCCTGGACGGCGTGCGGGCTTACATGAAGCTGTAGGCGCCTGGCGGCGCCGACAACGGCCCGCGCTCAGCGGGCGGTAACGCGGCGAATATAGGCGAGCGTATCGGCGACCACGCCGTCCAGCGGCTGGTTGATGTCAATCGCTTGCACATCCGGCTCCTGCTCGCCCGGCTCTTCCAACGTGGCGAACTGCGAAACCAGCATCTGCGGTTTGAAGAAGTGACCTTTGCGCTGCTTCAGGCGCTCCTCGATCACCGCCTTGTCGCCTTTCAGGTAGAGGAAATGCAGGTTGCTATTCCCTTCGCGCAGGCGGTCACGATAGCTTTTTTTCAGCGCCGAGCAGACCAGCAGCGACACGGGATTGGTGCGTTGCATGGCGAAGATGGCGTCGTTCAAGGCCGCCAGCCACGGGGCGCGATCGTTGTCGTCCAGCGCGTGCCCGGCAGCCATTTTGTTGATGTTGGCGCGCGGATGCAGATAATCGCCGTCCAGCATGGCGGCCTCGGCCTCGTGGGCGACAATGCTGGCTACGGCGGATTTGCCGCTGCCGGATACGCCCATCAGGATAAATACGTGATTCTGCGGATTGCTCATTGTGTCATGCCCCTATGGGAACTGGCGCAAGCGCGCCAAATGCGTCCCAACTGATAAAGATACTCTGGAACGCCGACGCCCCGCAGGGCGCCGGATAAAGATTATACGACCGTCGCCAGGAGCAGACAGCCCACCAGGCCGCACACCGAGATGATGGTTTCCAGCACCGACCAGGATTTGATGGTTTCCATGATGCTCAGGTTGAAATACTCCTTGAACAGCCAGAAGCCCGGATCGTTGACGTGCGAGAAGATGACGCTGCCGGAGCCGACCGCAATCACCATCAGCTCAGGGCTGACGCCGGTGGTGGCGATCAGCGGCGCGACGATGCCGCCGGCGGTGATTGCCGCCACGGTGGCGGAACCCAGCGCCAGACGCAGCGCGGCGGCGATTGACCAAGCCATCAGAATCGGCGAAACGTTGCTGCCTTCCATCAGGCCGGCGATGTACTGCTCGACACCGCTGTCCACCAGCACCTGTTTAAAGGCGCCGCCACCGCCGATGATCAACAGCATCATCGCGATGATTTTAATCGAGTCGGTGATGGTGCCCATCACTTCATCCATGGTGCGGCCACGGTTCAGGCCGAAGGTGAAGATGGCGATCAGCACGGCGATCAGGGTCGCCATCACCGGGTCGCCGAAGAACTCGGCGAAGCGCAGCAGGCTGTGGCCCTTCGGCAGCACCATTTCAGCCACCGCGCGCAGCGCCATCAGGATCACCGGCACCAGCGACGTGGCAACGCTGACGCCAAAGCTCGGCATCTCCGCGTCGGTAAAGGTTTTCGGGTTGTACAGGCCTTCCGGCACCGGCTTGTCGATGCCTTTCAGGAAGCGGGCATAGACCGGGCCGGCCAGGATCACCGTCGGGATCGCCAGCAGCGTGCCGTACAACAGGGTTTTACCCATGTCAGCATGGAAGATGGTGGCGATGGCGGTCGGGCCTGGATGCGGTGGCAGGAAGCCGTGAGTCACCGACAGCGCGGCGGCCATCGGCACGCCGACATACAGCAGCGGAATGCGTGCGGAGGCGGCGATGGTGAACACCAGCGGCAGCAACAGCACGAAGCCCACTTCGTAGAACAGCGCGAAGCCGACGGTGAAGCCGGTCAGCACCACCGCCCATTGAATGTGTTTTCTGCCGAACTTGTCGATCAGCGTGGTGGCGATGCGCTGTGCGCCGCCGCAGTCCGCCAGCAGCTTGCCGAGCATGGCGCCGAAGCCCATGATCAGCGCCAGGCTGCCCAGCGTACCGCCCACGCCGGCCTTGATGGAGCCGATGACCTTATCGACCGGCATACCCTGTGCAATCCCGACCGCCAGGGCAACCAGAACCAGAGAGATAAAGCCGTTCAGCTTGAAGCGGATCATCAGCAGCAGCAGCAGCGCTACGCCGCCTGCAACAATCACTAATGGCATAGTTTTTCTCCAACCTTTTATCGCGACTCTCTTTACGATAGGCGTAAAGCGTGCGGTTGTTTTATTTTTAGGCTCTTTCCCGGTGTTTAAGAAGAGCTGTAGGTGTTGTTGAGTCAGAGGTTCAGTCTTGCAGCAAGATGACCGCACACTCGTTGTTACCGGTATCATGATACCGGTAACAACATGAGCGCCGGAACCGGGTAAGCGGCTAAAATTCGCGTTCTGGGACAGAGATCAAACTTATGTCGGCAACGAGCGGCGGGCTTACAGGCGGGATAACCAGCGCGCCTCAGAGCGCGCTGCAAAAAGAAAGGGTGTTAAAACAGAACGTTAAAATGGCTCAGATACTGCCACCGGGGATCACGGTGAAACCGACGTCCACCATGCGTGGGCACACCGTTTCACCGCGCAGCCGGGCCAGCAAGCGCTCGGCGCCGATCTGCCCCATGCGTTCACGCGGCGTCAGCACGCTGGCCAGCTTCGGCACCATCACCTGGCCGATGTCATGGCCGTGGAAGCCGGCGATCGCCATGTCCTGCGGGATCGACAGCCCCTGCCGCTGGCACTCGAAGGCCGCGCCGATCGCCAGGTCATCGTTGGTGCAGAAGATACTGTCGATCTGCGGATAGTCGCGCTGCGCCACGCGCAGCAGTTCACCGCCGGCGGAATAGGAGGAAGATCGCGCGGTCATGATGCTGTACGGCTCCAGGCCGGATTCACGCATCGCCTGCTCATACCCCTGCTGCTTGATGATGGTACGTTCATCCTGACGGGCGCCGAAATAGACCACGTGACGGTGGCCGTGCGCGATGATCTGCTGGGTCATCTGGCGCGCCGCCTCGAAGTTGTTGAAGCCCACCGCCAGATCGATACACGGCGAGACGCAGTCCATCAGCTCCACCACCGGAATGCCCGCCACCTCGATCATTTTCAGGGTGCGCGGCGTGTGATGGCGCTCAGACAGGATCAGGCCGTCGATATTGTAAGACAGCAGCGAGGTCAGACGTTCTTCTTCACGCTCCGGCAGGTAGCCATAGTGCGCCAGCATGGTCTGGTAGTTGTGCGCGTCGGTCACGCTTTCGATGCCGCGCAGCACTTCGGCGAACACCTGGTTGGTCAACGACGGCAACAGCACGCCAATCGCCCGGCTGGTGGCGTTGGAGAGGATGTCCGGCGCGCGGTTGGGGATGTAGCCCAGCTCATCCAGCGCGACGGCGATTTTTTGCTGCAGGGCGACGGAAACCTGGTCGGGATTGCGCAGATAACGGCTCACCGTCATCTTGGTCACGCCCACCTTGTCCGCCACATCCTGGAGTACCGGCCGTTTTTTCTTCATTATCAATGAACTGACTAACCATGAATGGGCAGTCATTTTAGCAAAAAAAACGGCGGGCCGATATTGTCGGTTATGCGACGGCCAACGCAAAAAGGGCTCACATCGTGAGCCCTTCATACGCAGACAAAGGGGAAAAAGCGTGGTTTCTCCCCCTTTGTGACGATCAGCCGAAAATCAATAAATTGATTTTCCTTGTTTTTATATGTTTTGCCGGCGTTAAGTCAGGCAACGTCGGCAGGCGAGTCACTCACCTCAAGGGCTCACACCGTGAGCCCTTGATATTTACCGCTTAATCACACCGGCGGCAGATCGAACAGCAGGATTTCGCTCTCTTCGTCGGCCTGGATCGTCAGCGCCGATTCATCCCACACCGCGAACGCGTCGCTGATGCCGGCGGTCTGGCCGTTGACCGAGACCTTGCCGCGCACCACCTGGATCCAAACGCGACGGCCGGCGGCGATCGGGCATTCCCCCTGCTCGCCTTTATTCAGCGCCCAACGCGACAGCGTCATATCCTGGAACACCTTCAGCGAGCCGTCACGCGCATCCGGCGACAGCACCAGCTGACGGCCCTGCGGCGCGTCGAACATGCGCTGCTCATAGCGTGGCTCAAGCCCGACCTGATCCGGGATGATCCAAATCTGGTACAGGTGCAACGGACGATCCTGATTGGCGTTGTACTCGGAGTGACGCACCCCGGTGCCCGCACTCATGATCTGGAATTCACCGGCCTGGATCTGCTCCTTGTTGCCCATGCTGTCCTGATGTTCCACCGTGCCGCTCAGCACGTAGGTCAGGATTTCCATGTCTTTATGCGGGTGAGTACCGAAACCCTGCCCTGCATCGATCACATCTTCGTTGATCACCCGCAGCGCCGAGAATCCCATAAAGTTCGGATCGTAGTAATCGGCAAATGAGAAGGTGTGCCAGCTATCCAGCCAGCCATGATTGGCGTGGCCGCGGTCTTCCGCTTTACGTACATAAATCATATTCAACTCTCCTCAATGTTTTTTTACAGTCTAGTCCTGCCAGCAGAATAAGAAAGCGTAAAAAACTCATGCCTCTGTTCAAAAATTTCGATGGAATGAAACAGCGGATGGGCAGCGGATTTGTTGAAGGCGGAAACGGCTGAAAAAGGGCAAAAAAAAAGCCAGCACCCGAGCTGGCTAAGTAAACACTGGAAGCAATGTGAGCAATGTCGTGCCTTCGCAGCGAGAGTATCAAGGGTTGATGCCCTCCCCGGAACGCATCGCAATAATAATCATTATCATTCGCACCTGTAAAGCGTTTTTTTTGACCCGTTGAAATAATATTGACTCAAGGCAGTAAACGGATAAATTCAGAGGTTATTCAACCGGTAAGCAAAAGGAGCAGCGACATGAGCGAGATCGTGATACGCCACGTGGAAACAACGGATGCGCAAGCCCTGCATCATCTTTATTCGCAGACGCCCGTCTACCGCGATACGCTGCAGCTCCCGCTACCGTCCGTCGAGTCCTGGCAGAAGCGACTCGCCAATCCCGAACCGGGCACGCATAACCTGGCGGCCATCATCGACGGGCAGCTTGCCGGCCAGTTGGTTGTGATGCTGAATCAGCGCGTTCGCCGCCGCCACGTCGCCACCTTCGGCATCGGCGTCGATCCGCGCTACCACGGCAAAGGCGTCGGCAGCCGCCTGATGCAGGCGATGATCGACCTGTGCGACAACTGGGCAGCCATTGAGCGCATCGAACTGACGGTGTTCACCGACAACCCGGCGGCCATCGCGCTGTACCGCAAATTCGGTTTCGAGATAGAGGGCACCAGCCGCGCCTATGCCATGCGCGACGGCGTGCTGGTCGATGCCTACCATATGGCGCGTCTGCGCTCCGGGCAGCCGCACGGCGATGCGTAATATTCCCCACCCGCAGGGGCCGCTGTGCCGGCCCCTGCATATCAACCGCCGAACCTTTTTACACGCGCTGGCCGGCCTGACCGCCGCCGTCGGCATATTCTCTCCTCTCACCCCATTAGGTGCCGCTATGCCAACTTCCGCCGCCGGGCGCCCAGGCTCCCGCAACCTGATTACCGATGTGCCCGGCCTGAAGGTCGGCGTGGCTCAGGACAGCCGGGTGCGCACCGGCGCGACGGTGATCCTGCCGGACAGCCCGGCGATTGCCGCCGTGGACGTGCGCGGCGGCGGCCCCGCCACCCGGGAAACCGACGCGCTCGGTGAGGACAATTTGGTACAGACCATCGATGCGCTGACGTTCAGCGGCGGTTCGGTTTACGGTCTGGCGGCGGCGGATGGCGTCGCAGCCTGGCTGGGGCAACAGGGTAAAGGCTACGCGCTGCGCCCAGCACCCGGCGTGCCGGTCTCCCCTATCGTGCCCACCGCCTGCCTGTACGATCTGGCCAACGGCGGCGACAAAAACTGGCAGCTCACGCCGCCGTATCGCCAGTTGGGCATCGAGGCGGTCGGCAAGGCCGGCCTGGACTTTCCGCTGGGCACCGTCGGGGCCGGCTACGGCGCCATGACCGGCATGGGCAAGCTGAAAGGCGGCCTCGGTTCGGCGTCGATCGTGGCCACCAACGGCGCTACCGTCGGCGCGCTGGTGGCGGTCAACAGTTTGGGTGCGGTGGTCGCACCCGGCACCCGCGCCTTCTGGGCGACGCCTTATGAAATTAACGGTGAATTTGGCAACGGCGGCGCGGCGGCGCTGGCGCAACTGCATGCGCAGGGTGAAGACGGGATGGTGCAAGAGCCGCAGGGCGGCAGAAAGAACACCACCCTGGCCTGCATCGCCACCGACCTGGCGCTGACGCGAGTGGAGTTGAAACGGGTGGCCATCATGGCGCAAGACGGTATGGCGCGCGCTATTCGCCCGCTGCACAGCCCGTTTGACGGCGACGTGGTGTTCGCCCTGTCCACCGGGCAGCGCGAGGTACAGGGCAGCCGCGAACTGGCGGTGCTGCAAATCGGCGCGCTGGCGGCGGACACCCTCGCTCGGGCGATCGCCCGTGGCGTGCATGCCGCCACACCATGGCCAGGCAGCCAGGTCGCAACCTGGCAAACGCTCGGCGGCTAACGCGCCGCCATCAAAAAAGGGGCGCTGGCAGCGCCCCTCGATCTTTATTCACCCTTACCGCTTAAATACCGGCGGTTTCCCGAATATAGCGGCGCGCTTTCACCGCATACTCGAACGGGTTGGCCAGCGCCGGATCCTGCTCGGCCTCCACCACCATCCATCCCTTGTAACCGCGCTCGTCCAGCAGCTTGAACACCGGCCTGAAGTCGATCACGCCATCACCCGGCACGGTGAAGGTGCCCTTCTTCACGCCATCGAGGAAGCTCAGCTTGTTGGCCTTCACTTCCGCCACCACCTCATCGCGCACGTCCTTCAGATGGACGTGGTTGATGCGCGGCAGATACTTCTCCAGGATCGCCATCATCGCCTGCTGGCTGCCTTCCGAATAGTAGGCGTGCCCGGTATCGAACAACAGGTAAACGTCGTCGTTGACCATGCTCATGTAGCGATCGATTTCGGCGGTAGTCTGAATGCCAGTACCCATGTGGTGGTGCAGACACACCTGCATGCCTTTGCCGGCGGCGATCTTCGCCAGCTCGTTGTAACCGTCGGCCACGCGCTGCCACTCTTCATCGCTGAAGTACGGCTTCTCTTCGAACACGCCTTTGGTGGTGCCCTGAATGCTCTTGCTCTGCTCGGAGCAGCCAATCACCCTGGCGCCCATGGCATGCAGGAAATTCATGTGGTTGATAAATTCATCGATGGTTTTGTCTTTTTGGCCGTCGGCGAAAAAGGTGCTGAACCAGGCGTTGCAGATCTGAATGCCGCGAATATCCAGCATCGGTTTCAGCACCGCCGGATCGCGCGGGTATTTGCTGCCCACTTCGCTGCCGGTGAAACCGGCCAGCGCCATTTCGCTGACGCACTGCTGGAAGGTGTTTTCCTTGCCCAGATCGGGCATGTCGTCGTTGGTCCAGCCGATTGGCGCGATGGCCAATTTCACGTTGTCTTTATTCATGGTCTGCCTCGGTCCTTGGAGGGCCGCCGGTGCAAATGACGCCGGCGAGCCAAATAAGATTATTTGCCCAACAGCTCTCTTTCGATGCGCTCTCTGGTCGCCACCGCCTGGCTCGGCATCTTTTCCGGATAGCCGAACAACGAGGTGCAGATGATCGATTCGCCGCCGGCCTTGAAGCTGCGGTTGGCAAATTCCATGTCGCGCAGCGTCTGGAACAGGGCGTCGAAATTCACCTCACCTTCGCCGATGCCGACGTGCTGATGCACCGCGGCGTCAACGCCCGGCGGATTGACGATATAACGGCAATGCTTGGTGTGATTCATGGTATCGGCAATCAGCACGTGGGAAAGATCGTCCCCGGCGTACTGCAACATGCCGGCCACATCGCCTTGCCCCTTGTCGTAGTAGAAGGTGTGCGGCACGCTGTAGAGGTATTTGACGTGGTCGCTGCGCAGCGATTTCACCAGATCGGCGGTTTCGTTACTCAGCTCGCAGAAGTCCCACGGGTGCGACTGGATCTCCATACGGATACCTTCACGCTCGATGATCGGCAGCAGCTCCTCCATCGAGCGATACCACAGCTCCTCGCAGATCTCCGGCTCGTTGGGGTTGCCGGCCAGTTCGGTGTTGATCACCTGCACGCCCATTTCTACTGCGATCTCGATCATCCGTCGCCAGTTTTTGACCGCCGCCTGGCGGCGATCTTCGCCCGGCCCGGACCAGCGATACACCACGATAAATGAGGAGATCTCCACGCCGGTCGCTTTCAGGGCGTTTTTATACTCCGCCATGATTTCGCGGCTGGCCTTCGGATGCTTGTAAAACGGGTTGATCTGCGGGTGCGGCGACTGCTCGATGTATTTATAGCCCCAGTCCGCCACCTGCTGAACCATTTTGGTCACGCCCAAATCCCGGATAACGTCGACATCAAAAGCGATCTTCATGGTCACTCCTCTGCAATCATGGGTACGGGGTTCAAGCCGATGGCTTGTTGTAAAACGCCGGGCGCGCCGGCAGGGTCACCGGTACGATCTCACCGCTGAGCTGGGCCGCCACACAGGCGTCGGCGGTCACGGCGGCGGCGTAGCCGTCCCAGGCGGAAGGCCCGGTCAGCTGGCCCGCGGCCACGTCGTTGATGAACCCCTGCAGCTCGACGTCATAGGCGTCGATAAAGCGATCCTTCCAGTCGGTCAGGATTTCGGTCGACAGGCGGGCGCCGCTGCGCATCTGCACCGAGGACGGCTCCGGCAGTTTGGCAATGCCGGTTTCCCCCACCACTTCACACTGAATGTCGTAGCCGTACTGGCAGTTGACGAAAATTTCGACGTCGATGCGCGTGCCTTTGGCGGTTTCAAACAGCACAATCTGCGGATCTTTCAGATGCGGGAACGCCTTCGGGCTCTTGCGTGGGAACACCACCTGCACCGACACATAGTCGTCGTCGAGCAGCCAGCGCAGCACGTCGATTTCGTGGATCAGGGTATCGGTGATCGCCATATCGGTGGTGTAGGCCTCGCCGACCGTCGGGTTGCGGTGCGCGCAGTGCAACATCAGCGGTTCGCCGATCTGGCCGCTGGTCAGCACCTGTTTCAGCGCGCGATAGCCCTGGTCATAGGGGCGCATAAAGCCGACCTGCACCAGCCGCTTGCCGTGCTTCGCTTCGGCATCGACGATGTTCTTGCAGCCCTGCGCGGTCACCGCCAGCGGCTTCTCGCAGAACACCGGTTTGCCGGCGGCGATGGCCGCAAGCACGAATTCTTCGTGGCTTGGCCCCCAGGAGGTGACCAGCACCGCCTGCACGTCGGCGGCCTTGATCAGATCGTGGCCGTTGTCATACACCCGCGCATCCAGCTGCAGATCGCTCACCACCTTGGCGGCGTTGTCGCGATTGATGTCGTTCACCGCCACGACGCGGGCGCCCTGCAAAACTTTGCTGCAGCGACGGATATGATCGCGGCCGATGGCGCCGGTGCCGATAACCCCAATGTTCAATGTCATTTTCGCTACCCTCTGGAAAGTGTGTTGTGTTCGAAAACGAATCAGTAATCGCGCGCCTTATCGATGTTTTCCTGCAGCTTGCGCGCCACTGCGACGATTTTCTCGCTGTCGGCCACCTGAGCGCCGCCCACGCGCCACCAGCTGAGATACTTGTGCACCATGGTCTTCGGCAGCACCTTGATGTCCAGCAGCGTGGACACGGTCTGCCTGCGGGCGTCGGCCAGCGCATCGAGCAGCTGCTGCTCGGTGGTGACGCGATAGGTTTTACAGCCGTAAGCCGCCGCCAGCATGGCGAAATCGACCGGCACCAGTTTGCCGTCGAGCTTGCCGCCCTCTGGATTGCGGAAGCGGAATTCGGTGGTGTAGCTGTCCATGCCGTGTTCCATCTGCAGGTTGTTGATGCAGCCGTTGGTCATGTTGTCGAACAGCACCACGTTGATCTTGCAACCTTCCTGAATCGAGGTGACCAGTTCGGAATGCAGCATCATGAAGGCGCCATCGCCCACCATCGCGTACACCTCACGCTGCGGCTCGGCCAGCTTGACCCCCAATGCGGCGTTCACCTCGTACCCCATGCAGGAGTAGCCGTATTCCACGTGATAACCGTGCTCGCCGCGGTTATGCCACACCCGCTGCAGATCGCCCGGCAGGCTGCCGGCGGCGGCCACGATCACGCTGTCCGGCGGGAGCTCGCGGTTCAGTACCCCCAGCACCCGGCTTTGCGTCATCGCCGAGTCGGTCTGAGCGATAAATTCGGCGAACACCCGCTCGCGATCGAGGTGATCGTCGATCTCTGGCACAAAGCCTGCGCCGCTGTATTCCACCGCGTAAACCCGCTCGGTCTCTTCATGCTGGGCAGCGCGCGCCGCGGCGATGGCGTCGCCCCAGCCGGCGCGGTACTCGGTTTGCGTCAGCAGCGCGCCCAGTTCGCTCAGGGCCTCGCGGGCGTCCGCCAGCACCTGCACGCCGTCGAGCTTGCCGGCGTCGAAGGCGCTGACGTTGATATTGAGGAAGCTGACGTCCGGGTGTTGAAACAGCCATTTAGACGAGGTGGTGAAATCGGTGTAACGGGTGCCGACGCCAATCACCAGATCGGCCTGACGGGCCAGCGTGTTGGCCGCCAGGCAGCCGGTTTCGCCGATGCCGCCGAGGTTGAACTCATGGTCACTCGGCACCGCGCCTTTGCCGGCCTGGGTCTCGGCGAACGGAATGCCGAAGCGCTCGGCGAATTCGCGCAGCGCCCGCCCGGCCTGCGAGTATTTCACGCCGCCGCCGCACACCAGCAGCGGTTTGCGTTTGGCCGTCAGCAGCGCCAACGCGTCCGCCAACATGCCGTCGGTCGCCGGACGGCGATCGAGCCGGTGCACGCGTTTTTGGAAGAAATAGTCGGGGTAGTCGTAGGCTTCCCCCTGCACGTCCTGCGGCAGACACAGCGTCACCGCGCCGGTTTCCGCCGGATCGGTCAACACGCGCATCGCATTGATGCAGGCGCTCATCAGCTGTTCCGGTCGCACGATGCGGTCCCAGTATTTGCTCACCGCGCGGAACGCGTCGTTGGTGCTGATGCTGAGATCGTAAGACTGTTCGATTTGCTGCAGCACCGGGTCCGGCTGGCGGGAAGCGTAAACGTCGCCCGGCAGCAGCAATAAAGGAATGCGGTTGGCAGTGGCGGTGGCCGCGGCGGTGATCATATTGGCGGCGCCGGGGCCGACCGATGAAGTGCAGGCGTAGATCTGCCGGCGCAGTTTTTGTTTGGCGAAGCCGATCGCCGCATGGGCCATCCCCTGCTCGTTGCGGCCCTGATGCACCCGCAGATCGCCGCTATCCTGTTCCAGCGCTTGCCCCAGCCCCAGCACGTTGCCGTGGCCGAAAATCGCGAAAATGCCCGCGACGAATTTGGTTTCCACCCCGTCGGCCAGCAGATACTGGTTATCGAGAAATCTGACGAGCGCCTGCGCCATGGTTAGCCTGATCTTGCCCATTTACTCACCCTTTAGATTGAGGGCCGCCCCGGAAAGGGCTCGCGCCGAGCCGACAATCCCGTGTTTGTATTACGCGGCGGCAGCTATTATCTTGAGCAGGCGATGCCCGCTGCTCACGAAGTCGACAACCTGAAACGTGAAGCGATTATAAACAAATATATTTTTCATAAAATCACATTACAGAAGAAACATTTCATTTTGCGATAAAGATCGCATATTACATGAAAAGCCCGTTTCATCTCGTGATTCAGCCTTTACTGGCTTCGCGCCGCGCACCGGCCGATAACAACCGTTACCACACGGGCTGACAGCCTTTTATCCTGATCTAACCCCCTTTTCTGCGCGCGCCCGGTCGCCGTCTTATGGCCGCTTCATCGGCTTTTCCCGTTCTCCTGTCGATGTTTTAAACGCATCACATTTTCGGGGTGTAAATTTCATTCTATATTGAAATTGAAATTTTCATTCCCCATACTATCCACATGCTTCCTGCAGGGCGCCACGCTCGGGCCGCCGCCGGAGTTTTGCTTAAACAGAAGGAAACGGGTATGGCTACACAAGAAAAACAGCTTGATGTCATTTGTCTCGGGCGCATCGCCGTCGATTTCTATGCTCAGCAGATCGGCGCGCGGCTGGAAGACGCCGGCACATTCGCCAAGTACCTCGGCGGATCTTCCGGCAACGTGGCCTACGGCACCGCCATTCAGGGGTTAAAATCCGGCATGCTGGCGCGCGTCGGCGATGAACACATGGGCCGCTTTCTGCGCGAAGAGCTGCAGCGCGTCGGGGCCGATACTCGCTGCCTGATCACCGACAAACGTCGGTTAACCGGCCTGGTGATCCTCGGCATCAAGGATCAGGAAACCTTCCCGCTGATCTTCTACCGCGAAAACTGCGCGGACATGGCGCTGACGCCCGACGACATCGACGAGGCCTACATTGCTTCCGCGCGCGCGCTGGCCATCACCGGCACGCACCTGTCGCACCCGAACACCCGCGCCGCGGTGCTGAAGGCGCTGGAATACGCGCGCCGCCACGGCCTGCGCACCGCGCTGGACATCGATTACCGCCCGGTGCTGTGGGGGTTGACGTCGCTGGGCGACGGCGAAACCCGCTTTGTGGAATCGGATCAGGTAACGCGCGAGCTACAAGAGGTGCTGCACCATTTCGATCTGATCGTCGGCACCGAAGAGGAATTTCATATCGCCGGCGGCAGCACCGACACGCTGACGGCGCTGAAAAACGTGCGCCGGGCCACGGCGGCCACGCTGGTGTGCAAGCGCGGCGCGCAGGGCTGTTCGGTGTTCGAAGATGACATCGCCGACGACTGGGAACAGGTGAAGCTGCACGCTGGTGTGCGAGTGGAGGTGCTGAACGTGCTGGGAGCCGGCGACGCCTTTATGTCCGGCCTGCTGCGCGGCTACCTGAACGATGAGGGCTGGGATCAGGCCTGCCGCTACGCCAACGCCTGCGGCGCATTGGTGGTCTCGCGTCACGGCTGCGCCCCGGCCATGCCGACCAAACGGGAGCTGGATGACTATCTGCAGCGTGAACAACAGGTCACGCGCCCGGACCGCGACGCACGCCTGAATCACCTGCACCGGGTCACCACCCGCAAGCAACAGTGGCCGGAATTGTGCGTATTCGCCTTCGATCACCGCAAGCAGCTGGCGGACATGGCGCGCGAAGCCGGCGTCAGCGAGGAACGCATTCCGCGCCTGAAAACCCTGCTGTTAACGGCGGCGCAACAGGCTGCCGCGCAGGCCGGCCTCAACGGCAACAGCGGCATTCTGGCCGACACCACCTACGGGCAGGCGGCGCTGAACGAAATCACCGGTCAGGGATGGTGGATTGGCCGGCCGGTGGAGCTGCCCAGCTCGCGCCCGCTGCGCCTGGAGCACGGCAACATCGGTTCGCAATTGATCGACTGGCCGCAGGAGCACGTGGTGAAGTGCCTGGTGTTTTATCATCCGCACGACGCGGCAGAACTGCGCCGCGAACAGGATGAGCTGATCGCCGACGTCTACCGCGGCTGCTGCAAATCCGGCCATGAGCTGCTGCTGGAAGTGATCCTGCCGGACGGCAACGCCGACAAGGACGAGCGCTATTACCTGGAGATGATTGAACACTTCTACCGGTTGGGCATTCAGCCGGACTGGTGGAAACTGCCGCCGCTGAGCGCGGAAAACTGGCAGCAGGTCGGCGCGCTGATCGACGCCTACGATCCCGACTGCCGCGGCGTGCTGATCCTGGGGCTCGATTCCCCAGAGGCGGTGCTGAAGGCGGGCTTTGCCGCCGCCGCAGATGCGCGCTGGGTGAAAGGTTTCGCCGTCGGCCGCACTATTTTCGGCCAACCTTCGCGCCGCTGGCTGCAGGGGGAAATCGACGACGCGGCCCTGATCGAGCAGGTGAAACAAAAATACCTGACGCTGATCGGTTTCTGGCGCCAGTACCGTCCACAGGCGGGCGGCACGCACTGACAGCGAGAGCAGGTTCACGTCCCCTTAAGGCCATTTCGCCGCTTTAAGGGGATTTTTTTGCCCATTTTCTGTGAAGTCGCGCAATGTGCGATCGAATAAATCGCTTTTTGAGGAAATGAAATTTCCGCTCCGTCTGTTAAAATACCCTGTCAATATTTCAGGCGTCAGGCCAATGCGCCTTCACCCCACTGCGAGCCGAATGGATGAACAACCCAACTCAACTTTCGCTGTTACAGGACGAGATCCGCCACCGTTATGAAACGCTGAGCAAGCGTTTGAAGCAGGTGGCGCGCTATATTTTGGATAACAGTAACAGCATCGCTTTCGATACCGTTGCCTCCATCGCCGCACAGGCCAGCGTGCCGCCTTCCACCCTGATCCGTTTCGCCAACGCCTTCGGTTTCAGCGGCTTCAACGAAATGAAGCAGGTGTTCCGTCAGCATCTGATGGAAGAGACGGTGAACTATACCGAGCGCGCGCGCCTGTTCCGCCAAACCTCCACCGACGACAACGTCGCGCCGGAGAAGCCGGCGGAGATTCTCAACGTATTCACCATGGTCAACGCGCAGGCGCTGCAGCAGCTGGCGATGCAGATCGCTCCCGAGCAGCTGGATCGCGCCGTCGAGCTGCTCAACAACGCTGAAAACATCTACGTGATCGGCCTGCGCCGCTCGTTCAGCGTCGCTTCCTACCTCACCTATGCGCTGCGCCATCTGGAGCGCCGCGCGTTTCTGATCGACGGCCTGGGCGGGATGTTCACCGAACAGCTGAGCATGGTGAAACCGAAGGACGTGGTGATCGCCATCAGCTATTCGCCATACGCCCGCGAGGCGGTGGAACTGGTGGAATTGGGCGCCAAGCGCGGCGCGCAGCAGATCGCCATCACCGACAGCCAGGTCAGCCCGCTGGCCGCCTTCAGCGACGTCTGTTTCGTGGTGCGCGAAGCGCAGGTGGACGGGTTCCGCTCGCAGGTGGCTTCGATGTGCCTGGCGCAGACGCTGGCGGTCTCGCTGGCGCTGAATAACGCCCGGGACGAGTAAGGCTGACAAAAAAGCCCGGCAAGCCGGGCCTCAGGCGCTTATTGCGCGGCGGGATAGCCGTCGCCGTTAATCCAGGCGTGGTCTTTTTCCCAGGTGAATTTCCACTGCCGCACCGGCCCGGCCATCACGTTGAGGTAATAGTTGTCGTAACCCGCCAGGGTCGCCACCGGGTGATAACCGCGCGGCACTTTCACCACGTCACGATTGTAGACCGGCATGCACTCATCGAGCGTGCGATCGTCGGTATAGACGCGCTGCATGCAGAACCCCTGCTCCGGCTGTATGCGGTGATAGTACGTCTCTTCAAGATAGGTTTCGTGCGGTGAGTCTTCTTGATCGTGCTTGTGGCTCGGGTAGGAGCTGGTATTGCCCTCGTCGGTGTAAACCTCCACCACCAGTAGACTGTCGGCCGGCTCACTGTCCGGCAGAATGTTATGCACCAACCGCTGGTTACGCCCCTTGCCGCGCCGCTCCACGCCGATATCCGCCGGCGTAATCAGCCGTGAAGGCAGGTGGCCGCTGCCGGGCGCGCTGCACACCGCCAGCTCCAGATCGGTTTCTGCCCGCACGTCGATGCGATCGTGGTGCGGCACATACACTGCGTAAGGCGGCGTACGTTCGAACGGGCTCATGCGTTTACCGATATGCGGGTATTCGGCGCGCAGCGTGGCGACGGAGGCGATACCGGCAACCAGCACCAGGCACAGTTCCTGGTCGCCGCATTCCAGCTGCAGCGACTGCCCGGCGGCCAGGCGGTAAACGTCAAAGCCGACATAGCGCCAACCGGCATTTTCCGGCGTCACGTGCTGAATACGCCCCTCGGCATTCGGCGTCTGACATTTGGCAAGCAGTGAAGACATCTCGATTCTCCTGTTAATGACCCGTGCAAAGGCCGCTGCCCCGAAGGAGCAACGGCCTGGCCTGAATATGACAGCGCTTAACCCAGCGTCGGCATGCTGAATTCGGACACCGTATGCTGCCCGGCCGGCCAGCGTGCGGTGGCGGTCTTCATGCGCGTGTAGAAGCGCACGCCGTCAGTGCCGTGCACGTTCAACGCGCCGAACACCGAGCGCTTCCAGCCGCCGAAGCTGTGGAACGCCATCGGCACCGGCACCGGCACGTTGACGCCGACCATCCCGGCCTGCACTTCCTGCACGAACTGACGCGCGTAGTGGCCGCTGCCGGTAAAGATGGCGCTGCCGTTGCCAAACTCATGGCCGTTGACCGTGTCGATGGCGGTGCGATAGTCCGGCACCCGCACGATGCCCAGCACTGGCCCGAAGATCTCTTCGCGGTAGATGCGCATATTCGGCTTCACATGGTCGAACAGCGTGCCGCCGACGTAGTAGCCTTCAGGGTAGCCCGGCACCTGATAATTGCGGCCGTCGGCCACCAGGGTTGCGCCTTCTTCCACGCCCAGATCGATGTAGCCCAGCACCTTTTTCTGGTGGGCAGACGACACCAGCGGCCCCATTTCATTCTCTTCGCCACCCTGCTGCAAGCCCGGCCCGACGCGCAGCTGCGCGATCAGCGGCTTCAGTTTGGCGATCAGTTTGTCGGCGGTATCGTCACCGACCACCACGGCGATCGGCAGCGCCATGCAACGCTCGCCGGCGGAGCCGAACGCGCCGCCCATCAACGCGTTGACCGTGGCGTCCAGATCGGCGTCCGGCATGACGATCGCCTGGTTTTTCGCCGCGCCGAAGGCCTGTACCCGCTTGCCGTGCGCGCTGGCAGTGGTATAGATATGTTCCGCCACGGTGGAGGAACCGACGAAGCTCACCGCCTGAATGCGCGGATCGGTGCACAGCTGCGCCGCATCTTCATTGGCGCAGTGCACCACGTTGAACACGCCGTCCGGCAGGCCGGCTTCTTTCAGCAGCTCAGCCAAGCGCACCGAGGCCGAAGGCACCAGCGCCGGCGGCTTGAGGATAAAGGTGTTGCCGCAGGCCAGTGCGATGGGGAACATCCACATCGGCACCATCGCCGGGAAGTTGAACGGGGTAATGCCCGCCACCACACCCAGCGGCTGCATCAGCGAGAAGCTGTCGACGCCGCTGCCGACGTCCGGCGAATACTCTCCCTTGATCAGATGCGGGATACCGCAGGCGAATTCGACCACTTCCATGCCGCGCGTCAGTTCGCCCAGCGCATCCGAATACACTTTGCCGTGCTCGCTGACGATAAGCTCGGCCAGCTCGTCGCGGTGTTGTTCCAACAGCGCCTTGAAATTGAACATGATGCGCGCACGGCGCAGCGGCGTGGTGCGCGACCAGTCGGCGAACGCCCGATGCGCCACGTCGATGGCCTGTTTGACTTCGGCGGCGGTGCTCTGCGTGACGCGCCGCTCAACCTGCCCGCTGGCTGGGTTGTGCACGTCGATGGTTTGATTGCTGCTGCTCAGGCACACCTGCCCGTCAATAAAATTACCCACGGTTTTCATGTCACGCCCTCTTTTCAAGTCCGCTGTCGCCAGGCCACTCACAGGCGGCGCGGCGTTAATCGTCCCGCTCGCCAAACTCCGTCGGCAAGCCGGCTAAATCCTGACCGGATGCAGCAAACTCTATTTCATTGAAAAAAAAGTTTCAAATAAATTGTTTTGAAAAATTTGTTTTTAGTGCGTGAGGTCGCAATTTTGCGGTGTCGATCGGATTGGCGCTTTCATTGTCGTGCCAGGGAAAGCACAACAGCGGCGGAGAAAACAGAGCTAATACACACTGACTTTGCTACAGAAAACCCGCACTGAGCCTGCTCTGCCGCCGTTACCGTCCGCCCCCGAACGCCCAAGGCGCCTGGCGCAGAGGTGACGGTTTTTTTTGAACTGGATCTAAAAATCAATATTCCATTATTCACTAATTATGAAATAAATGTTCTTGTTTGTTCCAGCATTTATCGACGACATCGCCTTGATGACAGGCACGGTTCACACCCTTCCGCTCGCCCTCTTCCCGACACCCCGACCGTGCGGACGGAAGCCAGGATAAAAATCGGAGCAACACATGTCATATCAGCGTAAGCACAATACCGGCTACATATTGCGAATTTGCGGCATCGCCGCCCTGGGCGGCATTCTGTTCGGCTACGATACCGCCGTGATCTCCGGCGCGATCGAAGCGTTGAAAACCTATTTCGATCTCAGCCCGGCCGAAACCGGTTGGGCCGTCTCCAACGTGGTGATCGGCTGCGTGGTCGGCGCCTTCGCCGCCGGGCCGCTGGCGGCGCGCTGGGGCCGCAAAAAGGCGCTGATGCTGGCGGCGCTGCTGTTCACCGTGTCCGCCGTCGGCGCCGCATTGGCCCCGACCTTCACCTGGTTCGTCATCTACCGCATCATCGGCGGGCTGGCGGTCGGCATTGCCGCCACCGTGTCGCCGATGTACATGTCGGAGGTGTCGCCGAAAGACATGCGCGGGCGGGCGCTCAGCATGCAGCAATTCGCCATCGTCTTTGGCCAGATCGTGATTTTCTACGTCAACTTCAAAATCGCCAGCATCGCCAGCGAAGCCTGGCTGGTGGAAATGGGCTGGCGCTGGATGTTCGCCTCGGGCGTGATCCCCTGCATTCTGTTCTGCATCCTGGTGTTCGTCATTCCTGAATCGCCGCGCTGGAACGTGATGATGGGCCGCGACGATCAGGCGCTGGCGATGTTGACCAAGGTCTCCAACGCCGCCCACGCGCAGAATCTGCTGAAAGAAATCAAAGACTCGCTGCAGCAGGATCAACAGCAGCAGCACCGGAAGCTGAACTACGGCGATGTGCGGGTGCGGTTTATCCTGTTCGTCGGCTGCATGATCGCCATGTTACAGCAGGTCACCGGCGTCAACGTGATGATGTACTACGCGCCGGTGGTGCTGAAAACCGTCACCGAAAACGCGCAGGAAGCGCTGTTCCAGACCATCTGGATCGGCGTGCTGCAGCTGGTCGGTTCGGTCATCGGCGCCATGCTGATGGATCGCATGGGCCGTATTCCCTTGATGCGTTACGGCACGCTGGGCGCCATCGCCGGCCTGCTGCTCACCTCGTACGCGCTCTACACGCAGGCCACCGGCTATTTCGCGCTGTTCGGCATGCTGTTCTTCATGGTGTTTTATGCGCTGTCCTGGGGCGTCGGCGCCTGGGTGCTGGTGTCGGAAATCTTCCCGAACCGCATGCGCGCGCAGGGAATGAGCATCGCCGTCGGCTGCATGTGGGTCGCCAACTTCGCGGTGTCGCAGTCGTTCCCGATGATCAACGACCACCCTTACCTGTTCTCGCATTTCCACGGCGCCTTCCCGATGTGGATCTTCGCCGCCTGCTGTCTGTTCAGCTACTGGTTCATCGGCCGCTACATTCCGGAAACCAAAGGCGTCTCACTGGAAAAAATGGAGCAGGTGGTGATGGCCAAACGCCACCGCCAATCCCTGCCCGACGGCAAGCCGCTGCCGCTGGAAAACGGCAAATCCTGATCTCTCAACCCTGACCGCTGGAGTCATGCCCATGAACATTGCGCTGGACCGCTTCTGCATTAACCGCAAGATCGCGCCGAATCTCAATCTGGACCATTTTTTCCGCCTGGTGAAACGCTGCGGGCTCAGCAAAGTTGAGCTGCGCAACGACATGCCCAGCGGCAAGGTGACCGACGATCTGAGCGACGCGCAGCTCAACGCGCTCGCCGCGCAATACGGCATTGAAATCGTCACGATCAACGCCCTCGGCATGTTCAATCTGATGGATGACCCGGCGGCGCTGCAGCAGCGCGCCGAAGCGTTGCTGGCGCAGGCGCAGGCCATCCACAGCCGGGCGCTGGTGCTGTGCCCGCACTGCAGCGCCGACGACACGCGCAGCGAGCAGCAAAAACGCGACGACACCCTCGCCGCGTTGCGGCTGCTGGCACCGCTGTTTGCGCGCTATGGCGTACAGGGATACGTCGAACCGTTGGGCTTCGGCATCAGCTCGTTGCGATCGTCGCTGCTGACCCAGGCGCTCATCCGCGACTCGGGCGCGCCGTACCGTATCGTGCTCGATACGTTCCACCACTATCTGAGCGGCGTGACGCAAGCCGACTTCGACGCGCAGATCCAGGTGGCGCAGATCGGCCTGGTGCATCTGTCCGGCGTGGAGGACGGGCGGGATAAAGGCACGTTGAGCGACGAAGAGCGCATTATGCTGAGCGAGGGCGATCGGCTAGAGAGCCGCCGCCAGGTACAGAACCTCGAACGCCTGGGCTACACCGGCGTCTATGCCTTCGAGCCCTTCTCTTCACAACTGGACAGCTGGAGCGAGGCGGATATCGAACGGGAAATCCGCCAGAGCATCGCCCTGCTGCAAGGGTAAAAAAACGGCCTCCGCGGAGGCCGTTTTTCATGGCGTTACTTCAGGTTGCCGACCACCAGCTGGTGGCGCTCGTTGTAAAACTTACGGTAGGCCAAATAGCAGGCGATGATGGTTGACAGGCTGGCAGTAGAAAGCAGCATGAAGGTCACCATAATCTGGTATTTGATCGCTTTCACCGGATCGATACCGGCAAAGATCAGCCCGGACATCATGCCCGGCAAGCTGACCAGCCCAACGGTTTTCGCCGAGTCCACGGTCGGGATCAGCGAAGCACGGATGCTGTCGCGGATCAGCGCCGCCGACGCGAACTTGGGCGTCGCCCCCAGGCTGAGCATCTCCTGAATCTTCTGCTGCTCGCCTTTGAAACGCTGGCCGAGGTTGGTGTAGCACAGCCCCACCGCCACCATGGCGTTACCGGCGATCATCCCGGAGATGGGGATCACCTGCATCGGCGTAAATTCGATGGAGCCGGTCAATACCAGCACCGCCAGCGTCAGCACCGCGCCGGTGGTAATGGCGATAAACGACGTCACGAACGCGTGTTCGATGTACTTGCTGCGTTTCTTGGCGTTGTAGGCCGCGTTAAAGCAGATGAACAGCACCATCAACACGGTGAGAACGGCGTTATCCAGGTCGAAAATATACTTCAGCACGTAGCCGACGATGATCAGCTGCACCACCGCGCGGCAGATGCTCCAGATAATGTCCTTTTCCAGCGCCAGTTTTTCCCGGTGGCTGATCAGGATGGCGACCACCACCAGCACCATCGACAAGCCCAAGGATTCGTTGGTGATGTTATGCTGATTCATGCTGTTGCTCCTGTTGCTCGGCGCCATGCGCGCGCAGGGTGATCACCTCGTCCGCATGCGCTATCTCTTCGGTATCGTGCGTCACCCACAGCACCGCCAGCCGGTGTTCCGCCACCAATTGATGCACTATTTCGTTGACGTTGCGCTTATTTTCCTCGTCCAACGCGCTGGTGATCTCATCGAGCAACAGCACCCGCGGCATAAACTGCAGGTTGCGGATCAGGGACACGCGCTGCTTCTCCCCGCCGGACAGTTCATTGATGCTTTTGGTCAGCATCGCCTCCGGCAGGCCGAAACGCGCCAGATCGGCCTTCATTTTTCGCTCGGCCGGCGGCTGTTGACGGATCTGGTAGGGCAGCGCCAGATTGTCGTAAACCGTATTGCCGAACAGTGACGGCGTCTGGAAGCAGTAAGAGACCTGCTTGCGATACGCCTCCGGCGACATCTCGTCGATCGCCTGGCCGTCGAAATAGAGCTTTCCGCTGGTCGGATCCATTAAGGAAGAGATGATTTTCAGCAGGGTGCTTTTCCCACAGCCGGAAGGCCCGGTGATCAGTTTGAACTCGCCTTCACCCAGCGTGAAAGAGACGGAATCCAGGATCACCTGGCTGTCTATTTGATAATGAATATCATCCAATCTCAGTATGTCTTTCTTTTCCTTCATTACGATGCCGGCTCCCTACACCTGTTCCCGTCTGAGCGATAAGTATATGGCTGCAAAAAACATCTTAGCAATGGCTGTGCGGATGGCAGTGAACGAAGAGCGAGGATTGACGGAGCGAAACGCCCCGTCAAATGATAAATTTAATTAATGATTAGCTGTGGGAATAGTCAAAAGCGACCACCAGGGTCGAATCACTCTTTTTTTATCGCTGCCTGTTCGTCGCAGCTGTACCAACGGAGAGAATTGTTGATGCTGCGGTGGGTGCAGTGAACCTTGCCCTCCTTTTCCAGCGCCAGCAGCAGGGTGCGGGTGGTATAAATATTTTCGCCGCATTTATCCGCCAGCTCGCGCGTCTTCGGCCACTGTTCCGGCGGGGGATGATGGCCCCCGGAGCCTTCCACACGCTCCCTGCACAATCCTTGCAACACATCCAGCATCAGCGATTTTCTACTTTCAAACGTTTTCGGCACCTTGGCCATAGCATTCCTCCTGAGTGGTTACTGCTGAGCTCCCCGCTCATGGCTGCACGTCAGCGATGCGCAGGGGGATAAATCACGGCGGTATCCGCGCAAACAGCGTTGTTCCGATAAAATAGACCTGGCGCTGTCGAAAACCGCGAGAATGAATATTTATTAATGAATCCAATCTTTGCAGATAAAATGTCATGCATTGACCCTCGGATTTTTCACTAGGATTTTTCTGTGCAATTTTTTTCACGGTTATCATGGTACGAAGATGTTTAAACAATCCCATAACGAACCGTGAAGAAATAATTATCAACATCGTCAACGCATTCGCCTTACCTCTGCTTAAAGCATTAATCCCAGTAATCATTCCATTGTTCATCCTTTCATTATCACTTAGGTCATTATTATATGATGAACATGGCATTTCCTGCCCTTTTCTGGTTAATCACAATGGGTTAAATAACATAAATGCGTCCAAAAAATAGCATCCAATAAGAATAATCTTCCCTCTGCTATGTTGTTATTTTTTTGTTAAAACCAATTCGGCAACCTAGGAATTGGCGTTGGAACGCCATACGGAAAACTAACCACACAAAATTATATAAAACAAATGCTTATGTTTTTCATTTTGTTTCATAAAGAAAATTTTTCAATGGCCGTCAAAGCGTAATATTAGCAAAGCGATATTGTGCATTGTAGGGCAACAGCTATTCCAGTCGATCTAATATCTCGCATAACCTTATTTATACAGTGATTTATTCTGGATAATATTTACATACGATCTATTGGTTTTTGATCTTATATTTAACTTTTTCCTTTTGGTTTTATATTCTGAATTTGACTTATTTTAATAAAATCTATTTCCAAGCAATGCTATTGTTTGCAAGAATATTCCCAGCAAAACGCCATGCCGACATTCGGTTTTTAAAATCAAATAAAACCGACTAAACATCACATAACCATTTCGTTATTGAAAACAAATAACGAAGGGTGTGCGTATTGCCCAAAGCAAAAGGATCTGGCTCCCGTCGCAGCGCAGCTGACAAGGCGTTGCCGCTCTGCGGGGATTTAGGTGTGCTTTTCTTTTTATTTAAATACTCTCTACAGGAACCTGAGAAATGAAACTGAATAAATTAATGCTGGCGACCGTCATTGCTTTTTCCACCGCCTCCGTTGCACATGCGGCACCGACCCCGAACCAGGGCAGCGGCACCGTAACCTTTAGCGGTGAAATTATCGATGCGCCTTGCAGCATCACGCCGGACTCCGTCGATCAAACCGTCCCGATGGGCCAGATCAGCAGCCGCATCCTGGCCAAAGAAGGCAAATCCAGCGCCGAACCCTTCAGCATTGAGCTGAAAGACTGCGCGCTCAACACCATGAAAAACGTCAAGGTGACCTTCACCGGCACGCCGGATGCCGTCAACAGCAAACTGCTGGCGTTGAGCGGTTCCGCCAGCGGCGCGGGCATCGTGATTTACGACCAGTTGCACGCCAAGGACGTTGAGCTGGGCACCGCAACGGACGGCCAGGGCCTGAACGAAGGCAACAACGCCCTGAAATTCGCCGCATACCTGCAAGGTAACAGCGCTTCCGGCGCCGTCGTGCCGGGCAAGTTCACCAGCGTGGCGAACTTTACCCTGGCTTATCAGTAAGCCTCGTTGGGGATGCCGGCACGGGCATCCCCATGCTTAACGACGCCGGCTCCGGCAAAGGAACCGATCTCGACAGGGAGAAGCCAGCATGACCATCCATTGGCGAGGCGCATTGCTGATCGCGCTCAGCATCAGCAGCGCTAGCGCCACGGCGAAAACTCAGGGCCACGGCAAAGTCAGCCTGGGCGGCGAAATCGTCGAAACGCCATGCAACATCGCCGGCGACAGTCTGGATCAAACCGTTGATTTCGGGCTGGTTTCAATGAGCGACGCCGGGCGAGATGCCCAGCCGAGCCTCATCGGAAGCCGCCGCCACTTCGCCATCAGGCTGGTGAACTGCGAACTGGCCAGCCAGATAAAGCCCGATTTTATTTATCGCGCGGCCAACCTCACCTTCAGCGGCATCGCGGATAGCCAAGATCCGCAATGGCTCGCCGTCCAAGGCGAGGCGCGCGGCATGGCTATCGAGTTGCTGACCGACGCCGGTACCCCGATCCCGCTCGGCAGCACGACGGCAGATTATCTGATCGTCACCGGCGACAACACGCTGCGCTTTGGCACCCAGTTGCGCATTCACCCCGACAGGGCACGGGCGGGCGGTTTCAGCTCATTGGCCAAATTTACCCTGTCTTATCTGTAGCCGGTTTTCGTTAGGAACGCTGTACAGCATTACGTATTCAGGTCGTACGGGATGACCTGCTATTAGGCGCGGATTTGCCATGAGTGATCATTCTATGACGTCTTTACTGACAATAAAAAAAACGCCCATCATCGTCATTCTCTCTTTTCTCTGGGCAAAACCGGTCTTTTCCGCCACGGAATTCAATACCGACGTGTTGGATATCGGCGAACGCAGCAAAGTGGACTTATCCCGCTTTTCCGACGCCGGTTACGTCATGCCGGGCACCTATCTGCTGGATATCAAAATCAACCAGAAAACGCTGCCCCAGCGCAGCATTCAGTATTTCCCGTCGCCGGATGACAAGAGCGGCAGCCAGGTGTGCCTGCCGCCTGACCTGGTGGAAAAAATGGCGCTGAAAGAAGATGCGGCCAAAAAAGTCACCCTGTGGCACGACAACCAGTGTGCCGACATTCGCGGCATCAAAGGCGCAACGGTTTCCGATCGCATCAGCGGCGGCGTACTGGCGATCACCATTCCGCAGGCCTGGATGAAATATTCCGATCCCGACTGGACGCCGCCCGAGCAGTGGGACGATGGCATCCCCGGCATACTGCTGGATTACAATCTCAGCGGCCAAATAGGCAAACAGCACCACGACAACGGCACCGCCGAAAGCCTCAGCAGCTACGGTACGTTGGGCGCCAACCTGGGCGCCTGGCGCCTGCGCGCCGATTACCAGACCGACTTCAACCAACAATACGGCCGCCGCGACAGCAATTTCGACTGGAATCAGATCTACGCATACCGCGCGCTGCCGATGCAGGCCGCCAGGCTGACGCTGGGTGAAACCTACCTGAATTCGCCGGTGTTCGACGCCTACCGTTTTACCGGCCTCAATCTCGCCAGCGACGAGCGCATGCTGCCGCCCAACCTGCAGGGTTACGCGCCTGAAGTGCGCGGCATCGCCAAAAGCAATGCCCGGATCACCGTCTCTCAGGAAGGCCGCACGCTGTATCAAACCACGGTACCCGCCGGGCCGTTCGCCATCCAGGATCTCAGCAGTTCGGTACGCGGCAAACTGGATGTGAAAGTGGAAGAACAAGACGGCAGCGTTTCCACTTTTCAGGTAGATACCGCCAGCATTCCTTATCTGACCCGCCCCGGCTACGTGCGCTATAACATGGCGCTGGGCAAGCCGTCTGCCTACGATCACCGCACGCAAGGGCCGGTGTTCTCTGCCGGCGATTTCTCCTGGGGATTGAGCAACGCCTGGTCGCTATACGGCGGCGCACTGCTCGGCGGCGATTACAACGCCTGGGCCCTCGGCCTGGGGCGTGACCTGAACCTGTTCGGCGCCCTGTCGGTGGACGCCACGCAGTCGATCGCGCGCCTGCCCGATGAATCCAGCGCCAAAGGCATGTCATTCAAGGTCAACTACGCCAAACGTTTCGACGAACTCAACGGCCAAATCACCTTTGCCGGCTACCGCTTTTCGCAGCGCAAGTTCATGACCATGTCGCAGTACCTGCAGGCGCGCTACGGCGACATTGACGATCGCTACAGCGGCCGACAAAAAGAGTTGTATACCGTCACCGCCAGCAAAACCTTTATGGCGGAGGACAGCGCTCAGGCGATCACCGCTTATCTGACCTACTCACACCAGACTTACTGGGACGCCGGTGCGCAAAATCGCTACGGCATGTCGACCAGCAAGCTGTTCGACTTCGGCGGGATCAGCAACATCACCGCCTCGTTGGCGGCCTATCGCACTCACTATCGGGGCCGCACCGACGATAGCGCGATGCTCAATTTCACCGTGCCTATCGGCGAGCACAACCGCCTGGGCTACGCGCTGCAGGTCAATAATCACGACGTGACCCAAACGGCGACCTACACCGACAACAGCGACATCAACAATACCTGGCAGGTCGGCAGCGGCGTCACCCAGTCCGGCAAACCGACGGCGAGCGGTTACTACACCCATAACGCGTCGTTCGGCACGCTCAACGCCAACGCGTCTTATCAGCAGGGCAGTTACTCCTCGATAGGCGGAACTTTCCGCGGCGGCCTGACCGCTACCCGGCACGGCGTCGCCGCGCACCAGAACGCCGGCAACGGCGGCAGCCGCATGATGCTGGATACCAACGGTGTCGCCGGCGTGCCAATCAACAACGGCCGCGCTTACAGCAACCGCTTCGGGTTGGCGGTGATCTCGGATATCACCAGCTACTACAACACCGATACGCGCATCGACGTCAACAAGCTGGCGGACGACGTTGAAGCCACACGCGCGGTGGTGCAGGGCACGCTGACTGAAGGCGCCATCGGTTATCGCCACTTCGAGGTGGTGAAAGGCAGCAAGCTGTTGGCCACCATCAAGCTGGCGGACGGCAGCGAACCGCCGTTCGGCGCCACGGTGCTGAGTGCGACCGGACGGGAGATCGCGGTGGTGAACGACGGCGGATCGGTATATCTGACCGGCGTCCAACCGGAAGAACGGTTGGACGTCGCCTGGGAAGGCCGCCGTCAGTGCCGCATCGCCATCCCAGGCGCCGCCAAACCGCTGGACCGGCTGCTGTTGCCGTGCGCCAAACCGTAATCCGCAACACATTGAGAGTAGACGAATAACATGAACAAACATTCGATAGCAGTAACCGCGGGCAGCCTGGCGTTGATGACGCTGGCTTCGACGGCCGACGCGGCGATCGCGTTGGATCGCACGCGCGCCATCTATGTGAGCGACGCCAAATCGATCAGCCTTAACATAACCAATGAGAACAAAGAGTTGCCATTTCTTGCTCAGGCCTGGATCGAGAATGCGCAACATCAAAAGATCGTTTCGCCGCTGGTGGTATTGCCGCCGTTGCAACGGGTGGAAGCCGGAGAACGCAGCGTCGTGCGCATTACCAAAACGCCGGAAGCTGAGCTATTGCCGCAAGATCGCGAATCGGTGTTTTATTTCAATTTGCGCGAAATTCCGCCCAAAAGCAGCAAAGCCAACGTGATGCAACTGGCGCTGCAAACGCAGATCAAACTGTTCTTCCGCCCGAAGGCCATCGTCGCCCCGCAGGGTGAGGTATGGCAAGAGCAGCTGGTGTTCCACAAAACCGTCGACGGCTTCACCATCGAAAACCCGACGCCGTTCCACATCACGCTGACCGGCATCGCCCGTCAGACGCAGAAGCAAGGCAGTGGCGCGATCGGCGATTTTAAGCCGGTGATGCTGTCCCCCAAATCCAGCGAAAATGTGCGTTTGCGCGACAATGGGTTCGACGCCTTCGTCGTCACCTATATCAATGATTTCGGCGGCCACCCCGAGCTGCGCTTCACCTGCAGCGCTAGCCTCTGCACCGCCGCACCCGGAAAAAAATAAGGAGATACGGCATGGCTGACTTCACCGGCCGCCTGCGGCCTCTGCTGATCGGCGCCTTGCTGCTCGGTAACGGCGCCACAATGGCCTCTCCGCCGGGAGAGGTTCAGGGCACCAGCGGCACCGTCGGTTTTCAGGGCGCTCTGCTGAGCTCCCCCTGCAGCCTGGCGCCGGATAGCCGCGATCAGTCGGTCGATCTCGGTGAGATCGGTACGATCGCCTTCCGGCATGTCGGCGATCAAAGCGCGCCGGTACGTTTTCGTCTCGCCTTTTACCATTGCCTGCTGGGCGCCAGGGCGCTGGCAGACAATCCGGCCGGGATGCGCAATGGCGATGCCGGCCTGCTCTACCTGCGGGGGGAGCAGGCCGCCACGCTGGTGTTCCTCGGTGAAAGCGATCCCGACAATCCGCAGTTGCTGAAGCTGCACGGCGGCGTACAAGGCGTTGGCCTGCGGCTGAAAGATCAACGGGGCCGCGCATTGTCCCTCAACCAACCCGGCGCCCCCTATGTCTTGCAGCCCGGCGGCAATACGTTGTGGTTCAGCGCTCAGTTGGAATCAACCCGTCAGTTCATCGAAGCAAACCAATTCAAAGGAGTGGTGCATGTCCAGTTGGTCTATTTATAAACGCCTGGCGTTGCTGGGTTGCCTGGCGACGCCATTCGGCGCTCAGGCGCTGGAATGCCACCTGAATACCGAGAACGGCATTACCGAAGAGAGCGAGGATATCGGCCGGTTGACAATACCGGCCACCTTACCGGTCGGCAGCCGGCTTTGGACCTCTAAACCGATGAGCCGCGACGTTATGTGCTGGGCGCACTCCAGCAAACCCAAAGGGGAATGGGTTTATTTCTATCCCAATCCGGATAACCGGCAATTCGCCGCCGGCATCTCCATGGGGGTGATTTATAACGGCCAGGATCTTGGCCTGATCAATTCCCGGGTACAAACCGATATGTTTCGTACCCCCAAGCAACGGGAGCTCGGTCACGTCAATTACCAGGTGTATTTGCAAAAAACCGGAGAAATCATCGCGGGAGGCGCCAGCCAGATCGCCGTTTTTCAGCTCGATGGCGTAGGCGGCATCAACGTCCACCCAGGGAAAAATTACCGTTTCACCCTAACCGGGTTGGATAAGATCAAAGTCATCCAGTGCGCCGCGTCGGTGGAGCTTTCAACCCCGGAAGGCGTTGATTTCGGTGAAATCCCCACCTGGAAACCCAATGCGGGCACCGTAGCGAGCAAGGATTTCAGCATCTTGATCCGCAAAAACGGCTGCAGCGACAGCTTCGCGCTGGACGCCAATTTCATGGTGAAAAACGGCACGCTGACCGACGCTACCGGCTTGAATATGGATAATGGCTCAACCTTGCGCATCCACGATAATTCCAACCCCAAATGGATTAAATACAATCAGTTCGACAGTTTCGCCGACATGAATGGTCGCGATCAGGTGCAAAAATCCTACAGCGCCTCATTGCAGGCCACCGGGGAAGGACAGGAAGGCAATTTCCGCAAGACCGTAATCTTGCTGATTAATTATATTTAAGGGGGGTGATGATGAATAGCTATCGGACAATCACCGCTCTGTGCGGCATCGGTTTTCTATTTTCCTCCGCAGTCGCGGCGGAAAATAAGGAAATAGACTTTTTCGGTTCCGTGGTAAGCAGGCCCTGCAATATCGACCCGCAGTCTCTTCACCAAACCGTCGAGATGGATACGGTGTTGATCAAAACGTTGTACCACTACGGCCATACCAACCCCGTGTCATTTTCCATTCGCTTAACCGACTGTAAAACCGCCGTTTTCAAATCAGTCACCGCCACCTTTACCGGCACTGAAGATGCCGAACTGCCGGGCAAACTGGCGATCAACAATGGCGCCAACGGCGCCGCCATCGCGCTGTTCGACGGTGCGGGCAAAGCGATTGATCTGGGTACGCCGGCTGATGCGGTGACATTGCAAGACGGACCCAATGCCCTGAGGTTCAGCGCCTATGTCCAGGCGCGGCCGAGCGCGATTAAAGATAAAACCCTTACCGAAGGCGCATTCAGTTCCGTCGCCAATTTTGTGCTGGCGTACCAATAAGCCCGCACCACCCCAGGGAAATCAGGAAAACGACCGGCGCGCGAACGCCGGCAATGGGCCGTCACCGTTCGCTCCGGCGCGGTGCCACGGCCCTTTTAAGGAGCCACCCATGCCAGATATTCGCTTCACGCTGTTCGACAGCGATAACTTCTACCAGCAGGGGCTGCGTCTGCTGCTGCAGGACTATCTGCACTCCCTGAACGAATGCCAGCGTCTGTACCCGCAGTTCTCGCCGCTGGCGCTGCAGGCGTTGGATAACATCGAAATCGTGTTTCGCACGCCGGAAGAGCGCTGGGGTTGCGCCTGCTGCTACCAGAGCGCCTACGGCATCCCGCGCCAGCGGCAGCTGACCCTGCTGATCCTCGACGACACGACCCAGCAACAGGTGAAAAACCTGCCGCCGCTGTTCAGCATCCATCGGCGCGATTCGGCCTATGCCATCCGTCTCAAGCTGCAGATGGCGCTGGAAAAGTTCATCCAGCATCCGTGGGTGGCGCTGCACGCCGCCGGCCTGTGGAAATGCCAGGCCTGCCGCATCGCCGCGCTCAGCCACTGCGAAAAAAAGGTGCTGGGTTTGATGAGCAGCGGCATGTCTGCCTGCAGCATCGCCGGCCTGCTGCAGCGCAGCCAGAAAACCATCAGCGCCCATAAGCGTTCGGCGATGCGCAAGCTTAACGTGCGTAAAAACAGCGAGTTGAATAAGGTGCTGCTGAATCAGCGGGGGCTTGGCTGAGCGACAACAGGCTCGCGAGTGATATCAGAGTGGTTTACTCTGAATACTCATTTTTGTACTGCAAAGCGAGCCGGAATGCATGCCCAGAACAGCCCAAGTCGTTGACGTCCCCGCCCTCGGCGAGATTGACCGCCAGGCGGGGCAGCTTAGCCACCAGCTGGCGCAGGCCCTGCGCCGGGCTATCCACAAAGGCGATCTGAAAGCGGGCGATCTGCTGCCTTCGACACGCCGGCTGTCGGCGGCGCTGAATCTGGCGCGCGGCACGGTATTGGAGGCCTTTGCTCAGCTGACGGCGGAAGGCTTTCTCGAACCGCAACCCGGTTCCGGCACCCGGGTTGCCCACTATCAGGCGCCGCGCCGCACGCCACGCGCCACGGTACAGGCGAGTTCGGCGGTAGCGGTTCCGCTTTCTTCACAGGCGCAGCATCTGGCGCGCTTCGCCGCCCAGGTGCGGGCGCTGCCGCCGGTGCCGTTCACCGTCTCGGTGCCGATCGGCGATACCGCGCCCGACGATGTCTGGCGGCGGCTCGGCAACCGCATCCGGGCGCGCGGCCCCGGCGCCCCGTCGGGCTACGGCGATCCGCTGGGCGCGTTGCCGCTGCGCGAAGCCATCTGCGACTATGTGCGCCGTTCCCGCTCGGTAAATTGCACGCCGCAGCAAATCCTCATCACCGCCGGCACCCAGCAAGGACTGTATCTGGCCGCGCAGATCCTGCTGGACGCCGGCGACAGCGCCTGGGTCGAGGACCCCGCCTACGCCGGCATCACCGCCCTTTTTAACAGCCTGTTTCGCGATCGGCACATGATCAGGGTACCCGTCGCTAACGACGGCATCGACGTCGCCGCCGGCGTGCGCCTGGCCGCCGACGCCCGAGCCGCCTTTGTCACGCCGTCGCATCAATACCCGCTGGGCATGCCGATGAGCATGGCGAAAAGAAGCGCCCTGCTGGCCTGGGCCAAAGAGCGGCAGGCCTGGATCGTGGAAGACGATTACGACAGCGAGATGCGCTACGCCGGCCACCCGTTCCCCTCGCTACAAGGGTTGGCGCCCGAGCGGACGCTTTATCTCGGCACCTTCAGCAAGGTGCTGTTCCCTTCGCTGCGGCTGGGTTACGCCATCGTGCCGCCGCCGCTGGTCGACGCCTTTTGCGGCGCCCGGATCCTGATGGATCGTCACCCGCCCAGCGCGGATCAACACGTACTGGCCGCCTTTATCGCCGAAGGGTATCTCGACCGGCATATCCGCAAAATGCGCGGCGTCTACGCTGAGAAACGCCGGGTGCTGATCGAGGCGATCAACACGCATATCCCCGCCGATTTGGCGGTAGTGCAGCCCTGCGATCAGGGCATGCACATGGTGCTGTGGCTGAGGAAAGATCTCGATGACGTGCGGGTCGCCCAGTGCGCCAACGAAGCCGGGTTGGCGCTGCGGGCGGTGTCGCCGATGTATGCGCCCGGCCACGGTGAGCCGGGTCTGGTGCTGGGATTGGGCGGTTACCATGAACGCCAGGTACAGCAGGCGGTGAAACGGCTCGGCGAAGTGATCCTGGCCTGCGCCGGCAGCGGCGCCTAGCGGGAAAAACGCTTGGCGCCGAACACGCAAACCACCACGCCGGCCATCACGGCGATCATCATCGGCTGAACGGTTTCCTGCAGCAGCCAGGCCGCCAGCATCAGGCCGAAGAACGGCTGCAGCAGCTGCAGCTGCCCGACGGCGGCGATGCCGCCCTGCGCCAGGCCGCGATACCAGAAGATAAACCCAATCCACATGCTGAACACCGAGACGTACACCAGCGACAGCCAGGCGGCACCGCTGACGGCAGGCCAAGTGGCCGGCGCCGCCCACCACGCCGCCACCAGCGTCAACGGCAAGGCAACCACCAGCGCCCAGGAGATCACCTGCCAGCCACCGATCCGGCGCGACAGCACCGCCCCTTCGGCATAACCCAGACCGCACAGCAGCACCGCGCCGATCATCAGCGCATCCCCCTGCCAGGCACCGCCGCTTTCCTGGCTCAGCGCGAACGCCCCCACCAGCGCGGCCCCGATACCGGAAAAGGCCCAAAAAGCGGGCTTGGGCCGCTCTCCGCCGCGCAAGACGCCAAAACCGGCGGTCGCCAGCGGCAGCAGGCCGATATACACCAGCGAATGCGCCGAGGTGGTGTGCTGCAGCGCCAGCGCCGTCAGCAGCGGGAAGCCGATGACCACGCCGAGCGCCACAAACAGCAGCGGCGGCAAATCGGCCCGCGTCGGCCGCGCCTGGCGGGTGATCAGCAACGCGCACAGGGCCAGCAAGGCGGCGATCGCCGCCCTGACTGCCGTCAGAAACAGCGGATCGAGCTCCAGCACCGCCACCCGCGTGGCGGGCAGCGAGCCGCTGAAGATAATCATGCCGAGGAAGCCGTTCATCCAGCCCTGAGCGGAATGCCCGACAACGGGATGAGCGGGGGTAACAACGAGAGTTTTTTCAGACTGACTGTCCATGATGCGAACGCTCCGCACGCCTGAGGCATACCGAAATCGGCAACCCGCGAGGCGAGGTCATAGTGAAAGAGAACAGCATTCCCCGGCGTCGCTTGCCGGGGTTGCGTTCTATTTTTCAGATAAAGCGGCTCACGGACAGGTCCAGATAGCGAGATTTTCACTGTGCCGGTTGCCAAAGCGCATCGCTAACGCCGAAGAAGGGCGTTTTTCGGGCTGTCCTTGGCCGTTTGGCGCCGCCGCCTGCGGGGTATCATGGACTTTTATGCGTTTTTGCAGAACAGGACAAGGTGCGGTGCCGTGGTGAAACCCTTCTTACGCAGTGGCAGTTTGGATGATGTGCTCGCTTTAGGCGAGAACGGGCAACCGATCTACGCCTGCGCGCAGCAGCTGCGGGAAACCCTGCGTCTTCGCCGGCATCCGCAGGCCGCCGACTGTCTGGCGATCCCCCAGCCGAACGAAAGCGGCACCCGCATCGACTGGTATGCGCCCTTCCCGGGAAAGGTGACCTCCTGGCTGGCGGCAAGCGACGCCCAGCGCGCGCAGGCGGTGCGCCACCTGGAACACTGTCTGGCGACCTTCCGCAGCCTGACGGAACAGACCCGGGCGACCGATCATCCCAGCCACCGCCTGTTCGGCGCGCTGCTGGCCAAAGCGATGCATATTCCCGATCCCAACCACGTCTACCTGGTAGACGACCGACCGGTGCTGACCTTTTGGGGCTTTATCAAACCGCAGGCGCAGAGCCCGGACGATCCGTTAGCCTGCCTGCGCCCGCTCGAATCGGAAGTGGAAAAACCGGCGCCGATCGCCGCCGCACCACGCAAGCCGGCCGTTGTTGAACCGGCAAAACCAACACCGGCCGCCGAGCCTGAACCGGTGCTCGCTCCGGCGGCCCCCGTCGAATCCCCTGCCGTCGTGCGCCCGCGTCGGCGCCACGCGCTGTGGCTGTTACCGGTACTGCTGTTAGGCAGTGCGGCGCTGGCCGCCTGGCTGCACCGCTCACCGACGCCGCAACCGGCGATGCCGGCTGAGGTGCACCCTCCGGCACCACCGGAAAAAACCGCCGCGCCATTGCCTAAGCTGCGCTTGCCGCTGGCGCACGCCACGCTGATGCCGCCGCCCCCGGCGCCGACCATCCCGCAACCGCTGGACAAAAATGCGCTGGTGCTGCCACCCGAGGCGGTGAAGGCTGGCTCCACCCGTTTCCTTAACGGCAAATGGCGCGCCACGGTGGCGCTGAAAGATCCGATCACCGGCAAACGCCCCAGCCTGCAATACCGCCTGAACGCGGGCAAAGGCAACGCCATCATCGCCTACGGCGACGGCGTCACCTGTCGGGTCGCGGTCGAAGCCGGCCTGATGCAGTCCGGCAATCTGGTGATCAACAGCCGCACCAAGGCGCGCTGCAGCGACGGCAGCCGCTATCAGATCCCGGAAATCGTCTGCCGCCAAGGCGAGACCGGCGCGGCGGAGTGCACCGGCCGCTACGATGCGGACACCACCTATCCCATGACGTTCAAGCGCGAGAGTAAATGATGCTGGCCCCCCTTACTGACTACAAACACGGCGTTACGCTGATTCAGGACAGCGGCATTCAGTTTCTGGACTTTGCCCTGACGCCGCGGCTGGACGCCGAGTTTCCCGGCAAATTCGTGCGCAAGACCGCCAGCGGCCCGCTGCTGCGCCTGCAATGGGAGGCCGAGAGCGGCAAATACCAGTTGCCGGCCGTGGGCGACCAGGCCGCCGAAGTGGTGCGGCCGGAGTTCAGCTATCCGCTGCAGCAGTCGCTGCACCTGCTGGATAAGCTCTGGCTGCCGTTGCCGTTCCTGCGCTACACCACCTCGGGAATGTTTTTATCGGGCCCGGATAACTGGGCACGTCTGCAGGTGGTGCAGTTGGATGAGCCGGATCAGGACGGTAACCTGCTGCGCGTGGTGCTGGCCTTCGACACCCGCGCCGCCGCGCCCGGCCAGGAAGCATTGGCGCCGGGCGAAAGCGATCTCGGCACCGGGCTGAACTTCACGCTGGCGCACCGCAACCACGAGCTGGGCGAGTTCCTCGATCTGACCTGGGTGGACGGCTGGCTGCGCGAGGCGTTCAGCCAGCGCGCCACCGAGCGGGAACAGCGCGCCGAGGCGGAGATCAACGCCGGGCTGAAAACCTTCGAGTATCAGGCGCACTACCTCAACCTGTTGCACATGCTCGGCCATCAGCTGACGGTGCCGCAGATAAAAATGGTGACGGCGACGCTGCAACAACCGGCGATCGACGTCGATCTGGTGCTGGACGTCGGCAATTCTCACACCTGCGGCGTGCTGGTCGAGGACCATCCGGAAGAGAGCAACGGCCTGAAGCAAACCTATGAGCTGCAGCTGCGCTCGCTGTCCGAACCGCATCAGGTCTACAACGAACTGTTCGAGAGCCGGGTGGAGTTTTCTCGGGCCGCGTTCGGCAAGCCGCATCTGTCCTTCCAGAGCGGACGCGACGATGCCTTCCAATGGCCGTCCATCACCCGCGTCGGCCATGAAGCCGCGCAATTGGCGCAGCGACGCGAAGGGCATGAAGGCACCACCGGCATCTCCAGCCCACGGCGTTATCTGTGGGACGAGGAGCGCTATGCGCCCGGCTGGCGCTTCAACGAGCGGCACGAGCCGATGGCCGCCGCCGCGCCGTTGACCACCCTGATCAACGATGAGGGCGTGCCGCTGTCCGCCCTGCCGACGGCCGAACGGCTGCCGGTGTTCGCCGCCCATTACAGCCGCAGTGCGGTGATGAGCCTGATGTTGAGCGAGCTGTTGGCGCAGGCGCTGATGCAGATCAACAGCATCGCCCAACGCAGCCGCATGCCGAACGCCACCGCGCCGCGCCGTTTACGCGCCATCATCCTGACGCTGCCTTCGGCGATGCCGAAGCCGGAGCGCGAGATCTTCCGCCGCCGCATGCAGGAAGCGATTGGGCTGGTATGGAAAGCCCTCGGCTGGCACCCGCAGGATGCGCCGTTCAACGGCGAGCACACCCGCTTCCCGGCGCCGCAAGTGCAGATCGAGTGGGACGAAGCCACCTGCGGCCAGATGGTCTATCTGTACAACGAAACCCAGGTGAACTTCGCCGGCCGCACCGACGCCTTCTTCGCCGCCATGGCGCGGCCCGATCGGCCGCTGGCGCCGGGTGAACAGCCCGGCAAGACGTTGCGCATCGCCTCCATCGACATCGGCGGCGGCACCACCGATCTGGCGATCACGCACTACTCGCTCGATGACGGCGTAGGCAACAACATCAAAATCAACCCGCGCCTGCTGTTCCGCGAGGGCTTTAAGGTCGCCGGCGACGATATCTTGCTGGACATCATCCAGCAGTTTGTCCTGCCCGCCGTGCAACAGGCGTTCGAGGCCGCCGGCGTGAGCGCCGCCGCGGCACTGATGGACAAACTGTTCGGCAACGAAGGGCGCATGGACGGGCTTTCCACCCTGCGTCAGCAGGCCGCGCTGCAGATCTTCATGCCCGCCGGACGCGCGCTGCTCGCCGCCTATGAGCAGTACGATCCGCTGGACAGCCGGGCGGAAATCGCCGCCAACCTCGGCGATCTGCTGCCGCAGCCGCCGACGCCGCAGGTGCTGGCGTTTATCAACGGCGAAGTGCAGCGCGAAGCCGACAGCGACGCCTTCGATATTCTGCACACCCCGCTGGTGACCCGCCTGGCCGATCTGCACGCCGCCTTCTTGTCCGATCGCATCGGCATCGGCCGCTGCCTGCGCCTGCTGGCCGAAGTGGTGGCGCTGTATACCTGCGACGTGCTGCTGCTGACCGGCCGCCCGGCGCGTTTCCCCGGCGTGCAGGCGCTGCTGCGCCACCTGCAGCCGCTGCCCGCCAGCCGCATTCTGCCGCTCGAGGGCTACCACACCCGCAGTTGGTACCCGTTCAACAAACGCGGCCGCATCGACAACCCGAAATCCACCGCTGCCGTGGGCGCCATGCTGTGCCTGCTGGCGATCGATCTGCGGCTGGAGAGCTTTTACTTCAACGTCGGCGATTTCCAGCCCTACTCCACCATTCGCTATCTGGGCATGCTGGACGGCAACAATATGCTGGCGGACGATAACGTCTATTACCGCGACATCGATCTGGATCGCGCCGATTTCGCGCTCGATCCCGCCGTCAGCTTTCAGCTGCGCGGCCCACTGCGTCTGGGCTTCCGCCAGTTGGACAACGAACGTTGGCCGGCCTCCCCGCTCTATACGCTGACCATCAATGACGCCCAGCTGGCGCGCAAGCTGGCCGGCGACGCGGTGATCGGCCTGCGTCTGGCCATCACCGCCAGCGCCGAACAGGGCGCCGAAAGCGTCAAGATCGCGCAGGCGGTGCTGGCCGACGGCAGCCCCGTCCCGGCTCACCACCTGCAACTGAAACTCAATACCCTGGCTGCCAGCGCCTCCGGTGCGACCCACTACTGGATAGACAGCGGGAGCATTTACCCACGATGAAAACGCACACCTTTGCCCCAGCGGCTCCGAATAACGCGCTCAGCGCCGGCATTGTGCAGGCGATCGACTGGGTGGACGCCACACGCCGACAATCCGCCCGCCTGGAGCGGGAAGCCGATCGCCTGACGCTGCGTCTGCGCGGTTGCCATAACCGCGCCGTCCAGTTGGAAAACACCCGGCCTGCGCAGGTCGCCATCGGTTTGTATGGCCACAACGCCGCCGCCAAGGCCCATCTGCTGGCGGCGCTGGCGCCTGGCGCCAAACGCTTCAACGCGGACCTGTCGCTCGCGGTGCGCTACTGCACGGCGGCCGAAACGGGGCCCGCCGATTATCCGATCGCCCTCGCGCTGCTCAACGAAGCGCAGTGGTTGGCCATCACGATCGACGCCGCCGCGATGCGCGGCTTTCGCCCGGACTGGGACGCCCGCGCCATCGCCGGCCATTTGCAAGCGTTGGCGCGCCACCGCCAAGCCGTCGCCCTCGATGGCCTCGATGGCAACGCCGTGCTGGCGCTGTGGGACAACCAACGCCGCCACGGCGGCAAAGAGCAACCCACGCTCGACAGGCACTTCTGGCCGCAGGCCGTGGCGCTGGCGCCGCAGCTGAGCATCGACGATCGCGCGCGCCTGTTTGCACCGCTGTGGGGAGAGGAGGCGACGTTGACGGCGCGTTATCGCCAGCTGGCGCACGCGCTGCATACCCTCGGCGGCAGCCGACAGGTTCATGCCCCGCGCCGCGCGTTGGCGCTGCTGACCGCAAACGCCGCACCGGAAAACGCCACGATCGCCGTCATGACCGAAAACGGCGATGAACGGGAGATCGCACTGAGCGATCTGGCCTGGCTGACCGCCGAAGTGACCACCGTTCTGCCGCAGACGGCGCAGGCGGGCCTGCCCGCCGAGGTGGCGCTGATCGACCTGCCCGGCAGCCGCAGCTGTCCGCAGGCGGAGCCGGCGCAGCGTCTGCAACAGGCAAAGCGCGCCCATTTATTGACCCGCTGCTCGGACGGCCTGCACGCCAATCTGTTGCTGGTAACCGATGCCGCCGCCACGCCGCAGGACGCTGCGCGCGTCGGCCAGGCGCTCGGCGATTGGGTCAACCACACCCAGGGGGAAACCCCGGCGCTGCGCCAACGCCGCAAGCCCGGTTTAATCTGGGCAATCACGCCGTTCGACTCGCGTCAGGAAGGCAAAGCGCGGCCCGACGACGCCGTCCAGCGTCAGGTCGGCGAGCCCGGCGACAGCTGGGCCACGCTGCTGGCGCTGGATGAACAGGACTGTCGCCGCATGGTGAACTACCTGGCCGCTCAGGCGCGTCCGGCCCACAAGCAAGCGCGCCTGCTCGAACAGCGTGAGGAATTGCAGCGCGAGCTGACGGAAAGCCTGCTCGGCAACTGGCTCACCGCCGCCGATCCGCACGCGACGCAGCAACGCGCGCAACAGCTGCTGCGCGCACTGCAGGCACAGGCCGGCCGCCACGGCGAACTGCTGGAGCGGTTGCTACCCCAGCGCGATACGCTGCGCCAGCTTTATCAGCAACAGCAGCACACCGCACCGGCTCCGACGATGGCGCCTTCACCGTTCGGGCTGGATATCGATCTGTTCGGCGAGCAAGACCCTGCGGCGCCCGGCGAGCAGCCCGCATCGCCTTTTGCCGCACGGATCTTCGCAGACTGGGTCAATCATCTGCGTGCGCTGCCGGACAGCCGCCGGTTGCTGGATCTGCTCGGCGTCGAGAAACCACACCTGGAATTGCTGGTCGATGCGCTGATCGGCGCCGCCTGCCGCCTGCAGCTCGACGACGAACTGGAGCGTGCACTGTGCGCCGGGGGCCTGCCGGAACAGGGTGAAGATCGGCAGATCAGTCAGGCGCTGGCGCTACTGGGCGACTTCGTCGCCTGGCTCGGCTTCCCGCGGCGCGATGTGGCAACGCGCCCCGAAAGCCGCGTCAATCCCGGCCAACCGATCTTTACCCCGCCGCCGCAGCCGGCGGTGGATTGGAGCGGCCAGCAGCGGCTAACCCGGCTGGCGCCGACGCCGACCAAGAATACCGCGTTTTATATCTATGACTGGCTGATCGGCCTGCAAACCCTGCTGGCGGAGAATGCCGCGCAGGCGCAGCCCGCGCTGGCAGACGAGCAGCGCGCCGACCTGGCGGCGATCGTCGCCACCCTGCGCGCTGTGCCGTAGCGGGCGCAATCCGGGCCGGGCGCCGCCGCGTAATCAGTGGCAGGCCGGCCCGGCCGACATCACTTCGCGAAAATGGGTGACCAGCGGGCGCAGGTTGGCCTTGTGCCACACTGCCCACAGCTGCGTGGTGTATTGCATCCAGGGCAGCTCGCGCAGCACCACGCCCTGCGGCGCGTTATGCCGCAGGCTGTGCTGGATCAGCGTCATCCCCAACCCGGCGGCGACCAGCCCCAGCGCGGTCAGCGGTTCGCCCGCTTCCAGCCGAATATCCGGATCGAACCCGGCCTTCACGCAGGCCGCCACGAAGTCGTCGCGCGAATGGGCATCCTCTTTGTGGATCACCGAGATCCAGGCCTGATCGGTGAGATCCGCCGGCTGCAGCGTCTCCCTTTCAGCCAGCGGATGCGTCTGCGGCAGGGCCAGCAGCATGCGATCGTCCAACACCTGCGTATAGTCCAAATCCTGATCGTCGCGATCCGGCGCCGTATTGACCAGCGCCACGTCCAGGCTACGCTGCCGCAGCCCTTCGAGCTGCATGGAAGAAGGCTGGCTGTAAAGCACGATGTGCACATCCGGCCGGGACACCCGCAGCGCCCGCAATGCGTTCGACAAAACGCCGGAGTGCATCGCATTTTCGATATAGCCGATGCACAGCCCGCCGTCTTCCCCCCGTCCCAGGCGGCGCCCGAGCGACTCAAGCCGGTTGGCGTGCGTCAATAGCGCGCGGGTTTCGGCCAGAAACGTCTGGCCGTCGGCCGTCAGGCGGATGCGCTGCTGATTGCGCTCAAACAGCATCAACCCGAGGCGCTCCTCAAGCTGGGAAATCTGCCTGCTCAGCGGGGACTGGGAAATGTGCAGCCGTTCGGCGGCGCGGCCGACGTGCTCCTCTTCCGCCACCGCGACAAAGTATTTCAACTGACGTAAATCGATCATGTGAGACCTCAAAGGACTTAACTTAGACGAATTATGTCCTATCAAGTCACAACTTGCCACGTTATCTTTAGCCTCGTGACGGGGCAGACAGGTATGAGCCCCATAAGTTTCCCTGAAAAGATAACGTATTGAGGATCGACTATGAGCATCAAAAATATTTTACCCGGCAAGATCGGTTTGGGCGGCGCGCCGCTCGGCAATATGTTCCGCAACATCCCGCAAGAGGACGTGCAAGCCACCGTCAGCGGCGCCTGGGATCTGGGCATCCGCTACTTCGACACCGCGCCGCTCTACGGTTCCGGCCTGTCGGAAATCCGCATGGGTGAAGTGCTGTCGCAATACCCACGTGACGAGTATGTGCTGAGCACCAAAGTGGGCCGCATCATGCTGGACGAAGAAGAAGACACCTCCGCCCGCGATCTGGGTGAGAAAGGCGGTTTGTTCGAACACGGTTTGAAGAACAAGATCGTCAACGACTACTCCGCCGACGCCACGCTGCGTTCCATTGAAGACAGCCTGAAGCGCCTGAAAACCGACCGTCTGGACATCGTCTGGATCCACGATCCGGCCCAGGACTTTTACGGCGACAACTGGATTGAGCAGTTCAACATCGCTCGCACCGGCGCTTTCCGCGCGCTGACCCGTCTGCGTGAAGAAGGGGTGATCAAGGCCTGGGGCCTCGGCGTCAACCGCGTCGAGCCTTGTGAACTGGCGCTGGGCCTGAGCGAAACGCAGCCGGACGCTTTCCTGCTGGCCGGCCGTTACAGCCTGCTGGATCATGAACGCGCCCTGCAGCGTTTGATGCCGGAAGCCCTGGCGAGCAACGTCGACATCGTCGTCGGCGGCCCTTACAACTCTGGCGTGCTGGCCGGCGGCGAGCACTACGAATACCAGAAAGCGTCCCCGGCGGTGCTGGCAAAGGTAGCGCAAATCAAGGCGATCGCCGCTCGCTTCCAGGTCGACGTCAAAGCCGCCGCGCTGCAGTTCTCGCTGGCTAACCCGGCGGTCGCCGCCGTGATCCCCGGTTCGAGCCGCCCTGGCCGCATGGCCGAAGATCTGGCTGCGCTGGACGCCGTTATCCCGGCTGAATTCTGGGCCGAAATGCGCCGTCAGAAACTGGTGGCCGACAACGCGCCGCTGCCGATTCGTTAAGTTTTATGGGGCCGCATGGCCCCATTACCCCCATTAACTCGATGAGATACATGATGAAACTGGATCTATCAGGCAAAGTCGCCGTCGTCAGCGGCTCCACCTCCGGCATCGGCCTCGGCATCGCGCGCGGGCTCGCCAAAACGGGCGCCACCGTCGTGATCGTCGGCCGTCAGAAAACCGGGGTCGATAACGCTATCGCCGACATCAGCGCCAACGTGCCCGGCGCGCAGGTGCGCGGCGTGGTCGCGGATCTCGGGACGGAACAAGGGGCTGCCACCCTGTTCGCCGCGGAACCGAAAGCCGACGTGCTGATCAACAACCTGGGCATTTTCAACGATAAAGACTTCTTTACCGTGCCCGACAGCGAGTGGATGCACTTCTATAACGTCAACGTCCTCTCGGGCGTGCGTCTTGCGCGCCACTATGCGCGGAGCATGACCGAGCAGGGTTGGGGACGCATTATTTTCGTGTCGTCCGAATCCGGCGTCGCCATCCCGGCGGACATGATCAACTACGGCGTCACCAAAAGCGCCAACCTGGCGGTGTCTCACGGCCTGGCGAAACGCCTCGCCGGCACCGGTGTGACGGTCAACGCCATCCTGCCGGGGCCAACCTTTACCGAAGGCCTGCAAGAAATGCTGGCGGATGCGGCGGCCAAATCCGGGCGCAGCGCACGCGATCAGGCCGACGAGTTCGTTAAAACCGAACGCCCAAGCTCCATCATTCAGCGCGCGGCGGACGTCGATGAAGTGGCCAACCTGGCCGTTTACCTCGCGTCTCCGCTGTCTTCGGCCACCACCGGCGCGGCGCTGCGCGTTGACGGCGGCGTCGTAGATACGCTGGCAATGTAACCCTGTACCCGAAACCGATATTAAGAGAGAAAGAAAATGGCTACTACATCCGTCTCTATGGACATCCCGGCATCTGCCGACACCGTATGGCAACTGATCGGCGGCTTCGACGCCCTGCCTGACTGGCTGCCGTTCATCCCGAAAAGCGTCGTTTCTGAAGGCGGCCGCGTGCGTACCTTAACCACCGCCGACGGCGGTACCGTCATCGAGCGGCTGGAAGCGTTCGACAATCGTCAACGCAGCTACAGCTACTCCATCATGCAAGCGCCGTTCCCGGTGGTGAATTACCTGTCCACCCTGTCAGTGCACGCCACCGACGACGCCAACGTGGCGCGCGTGGAATGGTCGGGCAGCTTCACGCCGGTCAACATCAGCGACGACGAGGCCATCGCCCTGTTCAGCGGCATCTACCAGGGCGGCCTGGATGCGCTGAGCGGCAACTTCCCTCGTTAACGCTTAAACACTTAAGCCCCACGGTCGATGGCTGCACCCATCGGCCGTTTTTTTTTGGGGTTTGGGTGCACGAGCGGGCACGCCGCGCAGCAGGATAAATCCGTCATCGCCGCTTATGCTGTAAAGGAGATGTTCATTTGAGGAGATGACCGTGCGCCCCTTCAACTTGCAACGGCTGGATCATGTGGTTCTGCGCGTGCGCGATATGCAGAACAGCCTGCGTTTTTATACCCAGATCGTCGGCTGTGATATCGCCAAACAGCGACCGGATTTGGGGCTGGTGCACCTGCGCGCCGGTGCCTCCATGATCGACCTGGTGGACATCAATGGCGTGCTGGGGAAAAAAGGCGGCGAAGCGCCCGATCCTCATAGGCAAAATGTCGATCACGTCTGCCTGCGCATCGATCCGTTCAACGAAGAGGCGTTGTTGACCTATCTGCGATCGCAGGGGATCGGCGTTGATCCCGCCGAATCGCGCTATGGGGCGGAAGGCGACGGGCCGTCCATTTATTTCAGCGATCCGGACGGTAATCGCGTGGAATTGAAAGGGCCGGCGGGATGAGATTAACGGGCCATAGATAATGGAGCCTTATCGGCCCCATCTGTTTGAACGCCACGGGTAGGTGTTCCACGCACCAACAATAAGCTGCTAGCTTATGGTTCTATCAATGTCATTGGCTATGAGAGGCGCTGCCCCATATGAGAAAACCGATCGCCTCGGTGATTTTTGTCCTGGTATTCGCTGTCTTGCCGAACATCATTCCCTCTCGGCTGCTGCTGACACCGGACATGGCGTTGGAAATGGTTCACAAGTCTAATGAATGGGGTCTCGGCGATCCGCAAGCGCTTTCGACAACCTGCCTGCTAATGCTTTATGCCGCTGTCGCGGGGTTGTGTCTGCGTTTTATGCCAAAAAAATCGACCTAACCCGTCACTGCTGAACGTTAACGCCCCTGCGCTGCCAGCGCCTGGGCGCAGGCCCAGGCCGAGCTCCAGGCCCACTGGAAGTTGTAACCGCCCAACCACCCGGTCACGTCCACCACTTCGCCGATAAAGTAGAGCCCCGGCGCCTTGTGGGCTTCCATCGTCTTGGAAGAAAGTTCGTTGGTGTCGACGCCGCCGAGCGTCACTTCCGCCGTGCGGTAGCCTTCGGTGCCGTTCGGCTGCACGCGCCAGTTCTGCAACAGATCCACCAGCGCCGCCTGCTGCGGCGCATTCAGCTGCTTCAGCGTCGCCTCCGGCAATTGTCCCAGGGTCTGCAAGCACTCCACCAGCCGCTTCGGCAAGTGCAGCGCCAGGGTATTTTTCAGGCTTTGGTTCGGGTGCTGCAAGCGTTGTTCATCCAGGAAGCCCGCCAGATCCAGCTCAGGAAGTAAGTTAACGCTCACATACTCACCCGGTTGCCAGTAGCTGGACAGCTGCAGCACCGCCGGGCCGGACAGGCCGCGATGGGTAAACAGAATGCTTTCACGGAAGCTGACGCCGTTCTCGGCGGTGATCACCGCCGGCACCGAGACGCCGGACAGCGTCTGTACATGCTCCAACAGCGGTTTATGCAGGGTAAACGGCACCAGCCCGGCGCGCGTCGGCAGCACCTTAAGACCGAACTGCTCAGCCAGTTTGTAACCGAACGGCGACGCGCCCAACCCCGGCATGGATAATCCGCCGCTGGCCACCACAAGTGAGCGAGCGCTCACTTTTTCACCATTCAGCGCCAGCGCGTAGCCATTCTCGGTTTTCTCTACGTCCAGCACTTCGCTGCGCAGGCGCATCGTCACCTGGCCCAGCTCGCACTCTTTGACCAGCAGATCCACCACCTGCTGCGCCGAATCGTCGCAGAACAGCTGCCCCAGCGTTTTTTCATGGTAAGCGATGCCGTAACGGTTGATCAGATCGATGAAGTCCCACTGGGTATAGCGCGCCAGCGCCGACTTGCAGAAGTGCGGGTTGTTCGACAGATAGGCCGCCGGTTCGGCGTACATGTTGGTGAAGTTGCAGCGCCCACCGCCGGACATCAGGATCTTGCGGCCCGGTTTTTTGCCGTTGTCGAGCAGCAATACGCGGCAACCGAGTTGCCCCGCCTGCGCGGCGCAAAACATGCCGGCGGCGCCCGCCCCAATCACTACGACATCAAACTGTTCCACCTGAGCCTCACTTATCAAAACCACAATCGCGACAAAAGAGCGCCATATTACGCCGTTTCGCCGCCGGTCACCGCCAAATTCACGGCGGCAGATTGTAAAGCCCCGGCGGCGCCAACGCCATAGTAAGAAAATATTACAGAGGTCAGAGCAGATTAACGCGTTGATATTCCATATTTTTGTTATAGGCGCGTCATCGTTTCGTCATGTCCAAATCAAAAAAACGTCATATTTTCCTTTTCCCCGGCACCGGTTGTCACTGATAATGCGCGGCGTTCATGTCCACAAACTGGCGTAACGCTTATGCTGCATTTGTTCGCTGGCCTGGATTTCCATACCGGCCTGATGTTAATTCTCGCATTGTTGTTCGTGTTGTTTTATGAAGCCATCAACGGTTTTCATGATACGGCCAATGCGGTCGCTACAGTTATTTATACCCGCGCCATGCGCTCGCAACTTGCGGTCGTGATGGCAGGTTTGTTCAACTTTCTTGGCGTAATGCTCGGCGGTTTGAGTGTTGCTTACGCCATCGTCCACTTGCTGCCTACCGATCTGTTGTTGAACGTCAGTTCAGCACACGGATTAGCCATGGTCTTCTCCATGCTGCTGGCGGCAATCATCTGGAACCTCGGCACCTGGTATTTCGGTTTGCCGGCCTCCAGTTCCCATACGCTGATAGGCGCAATCATCGGTGTCGGTTTAACCAACGCCCTGATGACCCACACCTCGGTCGTGGATGCGCTTAACGTCCCGAAAATGATTGGCATTTTCCTTTCTCTGCTGTTCTCGCCGCTGGTCGGCATGATGGTAGCGGGAGTGATGGTGTTCGCCTTGCGCCGCTATTGGAGTGGCACCAAGAAACGCCAGCGTATCCACATGACCCCTGCGGAACGTGAAAAGGTCGACGGCAAACGCAAGCCGCCGTTCTGGACCCGTATCGCGCTGATCCTGTCGGCGATTGGCGTCAGCTTCTCGCACGGCGCCAACGACGGCCAGAAAGGTATCGGCCTTATCATGCTGGTGCTGATCGGCGTTGCGCCGGCCGGCTTCGTGGTCAATATGAATGCAACCGGTTATGACATCACCCGTACGCGTGATGCCGTGACCCACCTGCAGCAATATTACCAGCAGCACGGCGACGCGCTGTCGCATGCGGTGTCGCTGACGCCGCTGGTGCCAAGCCCGGATGACGAAGCCGCGCCTGGCAAGCCTGCCGAGTTCCACTGCGACAGTTCGCGCGCCATGCCGGCGATCGAGCTGGCTCAGGGCATGCTGACCAACCTGCAAAGCTACGATCAGCTGACGGTTGACCAGCGCAGCCACCTGCGCCGCCTGCTGATGTGCGTGACCGACACGGCGGATAAAGTCGCCAAGCTGCCGGAAACCTCATCCGCCGACCAGCGTTTCCTGAAGAACCTGCGTCAGGATCTGCTGCAGACCGTCGAGTACGCGCCGATGTGGATCATCGTCGCCGTCGCGCTGGCGCTGTCGCTCGGCACCATGGTGGGCTGGAAACGCGTGGCCACCACCATCGGCGAGAAGATCGGCAAGAAAGGCATGACCTACGCCCAGGGCGTATCGGCCCAGATGACCGCAGCGCTGTCTATCGGCGTGGCGAGTTATACCGGCATGCCGGTCTCCACCACCCACGTCCTCTCTTCGGCGGTTGCCGGGACGATGATCGTGGACGGCGGCGGCGTGCAGAGCAAAACCGTGAAGAACATCCTGTTGGCCTGGGTACTGACCCTGCCAATCTCGATCCTGCTTTCCGGTGCGCTGTATTGGGTTGCGTTGAAGCTGATCTAAGCGATAAGCATCATGAGGAAGGCGGCCCCAGGGCCGCCTTTTTTTTGCCTGCATCAAGGGAAACAGGAAGGCATTAATACCAGATCATCAGCGCTATCAGGCTGATGACCACCAGGCCGCACAGGGCCGAGGTCAGCATAAACTGCCCGCGCACCCGCTCGCAGCGGCGGATAAACTCCGGATCGTGATGCTCGACATAGCGCTGCGCGAAGATATAGCGCACCAGCCTCAGCTGCTTGCTGGGTTGCCCGTGGGCGGTGAAAAAACCGCCGCCGTCGACGTACTGGTACAGCAACGGGTCACAGCCGCGCAATACCACCAGCAACGCGCGCAGAGAAGAGTAATACCGCACCATGTTTACCACACACACCACACATAAGGCCCAAAACAGCGCGACGGTACTGATCATGATTACCCCCTCAAGGCGTTGTTATCCGCGGCCTTCCGCCGGGTCCAACCGCCCTACCTCATTACCCGATACTCTGCTGGAGCTTACCGCTCTCATCCCCTTTTTTGCCTGCACGGGCCATGCCCATAACCCACCGCCTCCGGAGACGTTACCGCACCGCACAGAGAGATTTGCACGGCGTGGTTCCACTCAGAGGGGAAATGATGAGGCCCATATCCATCATTGTAGGTTAATGAAACGCAAACTGGCCTGAGCAGTGGATAAAATTTACCGCCCTGTGCCGAAAAGTCACCTGCCGGGACGTTATAAGCGATAACCGCCCGTTTTCGATTAGGCGGTTTTTATGGATAGTCTATCCCGCGCCACGCCGCTGATCTTTCCCCCCACGCTGGCTAGACTCAGGTTTCCGTTACGTTCATCCAAGGAAACTGTTATGGCAAACCATTCAATCAAGGGAAAAACCGTCCTCATCGCCGGCGGCGCCAAGAACCTCGGCGGGCTGATCGCGCGCGATTTGGCTGAGCAAGGCGCCAAAGCGGTGGTGATCCACTACAACAGCGCCGCCTCCAAAGCCGAAGCGGAGAAAACCGTCGCCGCCATTCAGGCCGCCGGTGCGCAAGGCGTCGCGCTGCAGGCCGATCTGACCACCGCGGGCGCGGTCGAGAAGCTGTTCGCCGATGCGGTCGCCGCCGTCGGCAAGCCGGATATCGCCATCAATACCGTCGGCAAAGTGCTGAAAAAGCCGATGGTCGACATCAGCGAAGCCGAGTACGACGAGATGACGGCGGTCAACGCCAAAACCGCGTTCTTCTTCCTGAAAGAAGCGGGCAAGCACCTTAACGACAACGGTAAAATCTGCACGCTGGTCACCTCGCTGCTCGGCGCCTTCACGCCGTTTTACGCCGCTTACGCCGGCACCAAAGCGCCGGTGGAGCACTTCACCCGCGCCGCCGCCAAGGAGTTCGGCGAGCGTGGCATCTCCGTGACGGCGGTCGGCCCCGGCCCGATGGACACCCCGTTCTTCTACCCGGCTGAGGGTGCGGACGCCGTGGCCTACCACAAGACGGCGGCGGCGCTGTCGCCGTTCAGCAAAACCGGCCTGACCGATATCGAAGACGTGGTGCCGTTCATCCGCCATCTGGTCAGCGACGGCTGGTGGGTAACCGGCCAAACCATCCTGATCAACGGCGGCTACACCACCAAATAAGTTCGACGGGGGACGGAGATGCCCCCGCACCTGCTCGCGCGCAACCGCGTCATACGGCTACACTCTCTGTCAGAAACGGCGCCAAGGAACAGCAGGTCACGAGATGGACAGATTCAATCAATACCGCGTATTCGTACAGGTGGCAGAAATGGGCAGCTTTATCCGGGCGGCCCACGCGCTGGAGGTGCCGCGCGCCTCGGTGTCCGCCGCCGTGCAACAACTGGAAACGCAGCTGGGCGTGCGCCTGCTGCACCGCACCACGCGGCAAGTGCGGCTGACCGCCGACGGCGAACAGCTGCTCGAGCGGCTGCGCCCGCTGCTGGCCGAGGTGGAAGACATCGATCAGTCGTTTCAGGCCAGCCAACGGCAGGCCTCCGGGCGGCTCAGCGTCGACGTGCCGAGCCGCATCGCTCGCCGGTTGATCGCCCCGGCGCTGCCTAGCCTGTTGCGGCGCCACCCTCATCTGCAACTGGTGCTCGGCTCCGCCGATCGCGCCATCGATCTGGTGCAGGAAGGGGTCGACTGCGCGGTGCGCGTCGGCGATCTGCACGACAGCAGCCTGGTGATGCGCCCGCTCGGCCATATCGCGCTGATCAACTGCGCCAGCCCCGCCTACCTGAGCGAATTCGGCCATCCGCGCCAGCCCGCCGACCTCGCTGAGGGGCACTGGAGCATCGGTTACGCCTCGCCCAAAACCGGCCGCGAATCCCCCTGGGAATACCTGACCGACGACGGCCATACGCAACGCCTCGAACTGCCCAGCCGGGTGGTGGTCAACAACGCCGAAAGCTATATCGCCTGCTGCCGCGCCGGGCTGGGGCTGATGCAAATCCCGCGCTACGACGTGCAACACCTGCTCGACGCCGGTGAACTGGTGGAAGTCCTGCCCGGTTACCGCGCCGCCTCCATGCCGATCGCCCTGATCTACCCCCATCGCCGCCAGCGATCGCGCCGCCTGGCGGTGTTTCATGAGTGGTTTGAAAGCCTACTGCAGCCGCATCTGGAGCGCTGATTGCACATTTAGCGCTATACTTTGTTTAATAACGCTTATAATTCAAGCGGTCAGACCGTTAAAGCCCGCATAACCCATAGGCTTTTACGCCGCGCGGGTGTACAACGAAAGGTATCGGGCGGAGAGATTTTCGATGCGGCGCAGTGTGATCGCCCCAACATATCATTGCGTTATCCGAATGATACTATGGAACCAAAAGCGCCAGGCGGGTAAACGGAACGCCTGCTAACCCTTTTTAATCGGCATGTTTATGGAAGGAGTATTCTTATGGCTTACAAACACATACTGATCGCGGTGGACCTATCCCCGGAAAGCAAGATCCTGGTAGAAAAAGCCGTCTCGATGGCGCGGCCGTACAACGCTAAAGTTTCTCTGATCCACGTCGATGTCAACTATTCCGACCTCTATACTGGCCTGATCGACGTCAATCTCGGCGACATGCAAAAACGCATCTCTGAGGAAACCCATCAGGCGCTGACCGAGCTGTCGCAGAACGCCGGCTACCCGATCACCGAGACCCTGAGCGGCAGCGGCGATCTGGCGCAGGTATTGGTCGATGCCATCAAGAAATACGACATGGACCTGGTGCTGTGCGGCCACCACCAGGACTTCTGGAGCAAGCTGATGTCTTCCGCTCGCCAGCTGATCAATACCGTGCACATCGATATGCTGATCGTGCCGCTGCGCGACGAAGAAGACGAATAAAGTAAGCGCTTGCTAACCTAACTACCCCACGCCCGCGCCCTGCGGGCGTTTTTCATGCCGCCACGCCGATTAATCGCTTGATAATCAACCGCCCTCCGATGATATAGTCGCTAAAGACACAACATCCTCCCCCGGGCATCATCGACACCCAAATCTATAAGAAATAGCGGGGGAAATTTAATGCGAAAAGGAGTTATCCATGGAATATGCCGTATCGGTAGAGTCTTTCCTGTCCTCGTTACAACGCCATAACCCCCACCAGCCGGAATATCTACAGGCGGTGCGCGAAGTGTTCACCTCGCTGTGGCCGTTTATCGAGCGCAACCCGCGCTATCGCGAACAGGCGCTGCTGGAGCGCCTGGTGGAGCCCGAGCGTATCATTCAGTTCCGCGTCAGCTGGGTGGACGATCGCGGCCAGGTGCAGGTCAATCGCGCCTTCCGCGTGCAGTTCAACTCGGCCATCGGCCCCTATAAGGGCGGCATGCGCTTCCACCCATCGGTAAACCTGTCGATCCTGAAGTTCCTCGGCTTTGAGCAGACCTTCAAGAATGCGCTGACCACCCTGCCGATGGGCGGCGGCAAAGGCGGCTCCGATTTCGATCCGAAGGGCAAAAGCCAGGGCGAGATCATGCGCTTCTGCCAAGCGCTGATGACCGAGCTGTACCGCCATCTGGGGCCGGACACCGACGTGCCGGCCGGCGACATCGGCGTCGGCGGCCGTGAAGTCGGCTTTATGGCCGGCATGATGAAGAAACTGTCCAACAACACCGCCTGCGTGTTTACCGGCAAGGGCCTCTCCTTCGGCGGCAGCCTGATCCGCCCCGAGGCGACCGGCTACGGCCTGGTGTACTTTACCGACGCCATGCTGCAGCGCCACGGCCTGGGCTTTGAGGGCATGCGGGTGGCGGTGTCCGGCTCCGGCAACGTGGCGCAGTACACCATCGAAAAAGCGCTGGAACTGGACGCGCGCGTGATCACCGTGTCGGATTCCGGTGGCACCCTGGTGGACGAAGACGGCTTCACTACCGAGAAGCTGGCGCACCTGGCGGAGATCAAAAACCAGCGTTACGGCCGGGTGGCGGACTACGCCCGCGAACGCGGCCTGACCTATCTGGCGGGCCAACAGCCGTGGAACGTGCCGGTGGATATCGCCCTGCCGTGCGCCACCCAGAACGAACTGGATCTCGAGGCGGCGCAGACGCTGATCCGCAACGGGGTGAAGGCGGTGGCGGAAGGCGCCAACATGCCGACCACCATCCAGGCCACCGACGCCTTCCTCGACGCCGGGGTGCTGTTCGCACCCGGCAAGGCGGCCAACGCCGGCGGCGTGGCCACGTCGGGGCTGGAGATGGCGCAAAACGCCGCGCGCATCGGCTGGCGGGCGGAAAAAGTGGATGTACGTTTACAACATATCATGGCGGATATTCACCATGCCTGCGTGGAATACGGCGGCGAGGGCAAGCAAACCCACTATGTACACGGCGCGAATATCGCCGGTTTCGTCAAGGTCGCGGAGGCGATGCTGGCCCAAGGCGTGCTGTAATCCGTCGTAAAGGTGATCTTGTTCACACATCGATTAAATGCTTCAATGCCGGCCTCTGCGCCGGCATTATTTTATGCCTTCACGCCATCAGAATGATGCAAACTAGTTAAATAAAAGTTAATAAATAGTTATTTATTACCATTTAATTGGTAGTAAATTTACCACCATCAAATAATTAAACATTTATTTAACACTAAATACGCCAATATTTTACTTAAATGTGCGCAGATCACATTTCATTAACTTCAGCTACGCCCCCTCTTCCATTCCTTTGTAATCTGCAGCGGTGGAAAAACCGCCACCCCTACAGATAAAAAAAGGTACAGCTAATGAAATTTAACCTCGCATTATTAAATGCATGTGTGGTTTCTGCGTGCATGTTATCGACAACACCTGTGTTCGCCGCTGATAAGTATGAGATTGCCGTAGTCGCCAAAGTGACCGGCATCCCGTGGTTCAACCGCATGGAAGTGGGCGTCAACGAAGCGGCGAAAAAACTCGACGTCAACGCCTACCAGACCGGCCCGTCTACGCCGGATCCGGCCGCGCAGGTCAAGGTGATTGAGGATCTGATCGCCAAGAACGTCAACGCCATCATCGTGGTGCCGAACGACGCCAAGGTGCTGGAACCGGTGCTGAAAAAAGCGCGCGACAAAGGCATCGTGGTGCTGACCCATGAATCCCCGGACCAGCAGATCGGCCAGTGGGACATCGAGACCATCGACAGCGAGAAATACGCGCAGGCCAACGTCGATGAGCTGGCGAAAGACATGGGCGGCAAAGGCGGCTATGCGATCTACGTCGGTTCGCTGACCGTGCCGCTGCACAACGCCTGGGCCGACTTCGCCATCAAATACCAGAAAGAAAAATACCCGGACATGTTTGAAGTCACCTCGCGCTTGCCGGTGGCGGAAAGCATCGACAAATCCTACGCCACCACGCTGGATCTGATGAAAACCTATCCGCAGATGAAGGGCATCATCGGCTTCGGTTCGCTCGGCCCGATCGGCGCCGGCCAGGCGGTGGCCAAGAAACGCGCCAAGGACAAAATCGCGGTGGTGGGCATCGCCATGCCGGCGCAGGCCGCCCCTTACCTGATGCGCGGCGACATCAAGAAAGCGCTGCTGTGGGATCCGAAAGACGCCGGTTATGCGCTGGTGACGGTGGCCGACCAGCTGTTGCAGGGCAAGGAAGTGAATAAGGACCTGTCGATTGAGGGCCTCGGTAAGGCCGACGTCGATATGGAACACAAAGTGATTCGGTTTAATAAGATTTTGGAAGTGACCAAAGACAACGCCAAATCGCTCGGATTCTGATTTTTCGCGTAATTTCGCCACACCGGGAAAGAAGTTAAACCCTCGTAGGGGCGCAGCGTTGCTGCGCCCAGGGCTTCGGCCGCTACGCAAGCACAGGTTAACGTTATGACAGCCTCCCCCGCATTTATCACCCTGGAGAATATCAGCAAGCGATTCCCAGGCGTGCTGGCATTAGACCAGATCAACCTGACGCTGAATAAAGGCGAAGTGCACTGCCTGGCCGGGCAAAACGGCTGCGGCAAAAGCACCATTATTAAAATCATCTCCGGCGTCTATCAGCCGGAAAAAGGCGCCAACATTTCGCTGGAAGGCAAACTCTTCCACGCCCTGACGCCGCAGCTGTCCGGTTATTACGGCATACAGGTGATCTACCAGGACCTGTCGCTGTTCCCTAACCTGACGGTGGCGGAAAACATCGCTATCCACCGTTACCTGCCCGGCGGCCACTTCTGGGTGCGCAAGCGGGTGATGCGCCAGACGGCGCTGGACGCCATGGCACGGGTCGGCGTACACATCGATCCCGATAAAAAGGTGGAAAAATTGTCGATCGCCGATCGGCAGCTGGTGGCGATTTGCCGCGCCATCGCCGCCGAAGCGCGGTTGGTTATCATGGACGAACCGACCGCCTCGCTGACCCGCCAGGAGGTCGACGGCCTGCTGCGGGTGGTTAACGAACTGAAGGCGGCCGGCATCTGCGTGGTGTTCGTCAGCCACAGATTGGACGAAGTGATGGAAGTCGCCGATCGCATCAGCGTGATGCGCGACGGCAAGCTGGTGGGCACCTGGCCGGCCAGCGAGCTGGACAGCCATGAACTGGCGTTCCTGATGACCGGCCAACGCTTCCACTACAGCCCGCTGCCGCCGCTGCCGCCGGCCGAACAGGCGCCGCTGCTCGAGGTGCGCAACCTCAGCCGCGGCGAGAAATACCGCAACGTCAATCTGGCGCTGCGCGGCGGCGAGATCGTCTCGATCGTCGGCCTGCTCGGCGCCGGCCGCACCGAACTGTGCCTCAGCCTCTTCGGCATGACGCGGCCGGACAGCGGCGAGATCCGCATCGAGGGCCGGACGGTGCAGCTGCACAACAACCGCGAAGCGGTGCGCCACGGCATCGGCTATGTGTCGGAGGATCGCCTGACGCAGGGGTTGATCATGGAGCAATCGATCTACGACAACACCATCGTCACCGTCTTCGATCGGCTGCATACCTCGCTCGGGCTGCTGGATCACGCCAGGGCGACCGAGCTGGTCAACCGGCTGATCCGCGATCTGAACATCAAGGTGTCCGACAGCGCATTGCCGGTGAAAACCCTGTCCGGCGGCAACGCCCAGCGTATCGCCATCGCCAAATGGGTGGCGACCCAGCCGAAGATCCTGATCCTCGACTCGCCTACCGTCGGCGTGGACATCGCCAACAAAGAGGGGATCTACCAGATCGCCCGCGATCTGGCGCAGCTGGGCATGGCGGTGCTGATGATCTGCGACGAGATCCCGGAAGCCTATTACAACAGCCATCGGGTGATGGTGATGCGCAAAGGCGAGCTGATCGCCGAGTTCGCGCCGCACCAGAGTACCGAACAACAGATCGCCGAGGTGGTGAATGGATAAGTCATTATTGGCCCGCCTGGCCGGGCGGCACGAGTTTTATCTCGGCCTGCTGGTGTTGCTGCTGGCGATCGGCCTGAGCGCCGGCACCGATGAGTTTCTGACGCTCGGCAACCTGACCGACGTCGCCACCAGCTACGCCATTCTCGGCATTCTGGCCTGCGGGCTGTTCGTGGTGCTGATCGCCGGCGGCATCGACATTTCGTTCCCGGCGGTCACCGCCATCGCCCAGTATGTGATGGCCAGTTGGGTGATCCAGCACGGCGGCAGCTTCCCGCTGGCGTTCGCCCTGGCGATCGGCGTCGGCCTGCTGCTCGGGCTGGTGAACGGTTTCCTGGTGTACTGGCTGAAGGTGCCGGCGATCATCATCACCATCGCTACCCTTAACCTGTTCTACGGCCTGCTGGTGTACGCCACCAACGGCACCTGGCTGTACGGCTTCCCGGACTGGTTCATGAACGGCATCAACTGGTTCTCGTTCCAGGGCGCCGACGGTTACGACTACGGCCTGACGCTGCCGCTGCTGTGCCTGCTGGCGACCATCGTCGTCACCGGCGTGCTGATGAACCGCACCCGGCTGGGGCGCCAGATCTACGCCATGGGCGGCAACCGCGACGCGGCGTCGCGCCTGGGGTTGAACCTGCTGCGGCTGCACTTCTGCGTCTACGGCTATATGGGCATTCTGGCCGGCGTCGCGGCGGTAGTGCAGGCGCAGATCACCCAGTCGGTGGCGCCCAACTCGCTGCTCGGCTTCGAGCTGACGGTATTGGCGGCGGTGGTGCTGGGCGGCACCAGCATGAGCGGCGGCCGCGGATCGTTGACCGGCACCCTGCTCGGCGTGGTGCTGCTGGCCTTCCTGCAAAACGGGCTGACGCTGCTCAGCGTCTCGGCCTATTGGCACCAGGTGTTCAGCGGCGCGATCATTTTGATCAGCATCAGCACCACCGCCTGGAACGAAAAACGCAAGCTGCTCAAGGAGATCTGACATGACGCAGTTAACTCGGTTGATCCCAAGCGATCGGATCATTCGTCTGCAGGGCGCGATCATCATCGCGGTGGCGCTGCTGTTCGCCGGTCTGCTCGGATCGCGCTTCTTCAGCCTTGGCAACTTCCAGTCGATCGCCTCGCAGCTGCCGATCCTCGGCCTGCTGGCGCTCGGCATGGGCATCACCATGCTGACCGGCGGCATCAATCTGTCGATCATCGCCGGCGCCAACGCCTGTTCACTGGTGATGGCGGCGATCATCGTCAGCCATCCCGACCAGCCGCTGTTCCTGGCACTGGCGCTGTTGGCCGGCCTGCTGGTGGCGGTGGCAATCGGCGCACTGAACGGGGTGCTGGTGGCCTGGATCGGCGTCTCGCCCATCCTCGCCTCGCTCGGCACCATGACCCTGATCACCGGCCTGAATATCCTGCTGTCCAACGGCGCGGTGATCTCCGGCTTCCCGGCGGCGATTCAATTTCTTGGCAATGGCGCCGTACTCGGCGTGCCGGTGGCGCTGATCCTGTTCCTGCTGGTAGCGGTCGGGCTGTGGCTGCTGCTGGAGCACACCACGCTGGGCCGCAGCCTGTACCTGATCGGCTCCAACGAGCAGGCCACCCGCTTCAGCGGCGTGAACACCGCGCGGGTGCAGATCGCGGTGTATATCCTGTCGGCGCTGCTCGGCTGGGGCGCCGCGCTGCTGATGATGGCCAAGTTCAACTCGGCCAAGGCCGGCTACGGCGAATCTTATCTGCTGGTGACCATTCTGGCCTCGGTGCTGGGCGGCATTAACCCGGACGGCGGTTTCGGCCGTATTCTGGGGCTGGTGCTGGCGCTGATCGTGCTGCAAATGTTGGAAAGCGGCCTCAATCTGCTGGGGGTCAGCAGCTACCTGACCATGGCCCTGTGGGGCGGCGTGCTGATCCTGTTTATCGCGTTACAGAATCGAAAAGCCTGAGGAGAAAATAATGGCAAGCTATTTTATTGGCGTAGATGTGGGCACCGGAAGCGCGCGCGCAGGCGTATTCGATCTCAACGGCCGCATGGTCGGCCAGGCCAGCCGGGCCATCGATCTGTACCGGCCGAAGGCGGATTTCGTCGAGCAGTCGTCGGATAACATCTGGCAGGCGGTGTGCAATGCGGTGCGCGACGCGGTCAACCAGGCCGACATCAACCCGATCCAGGTCAAGGGGTTGGGCTTCGACGCCACCTGTTCGCTGGTGGTGCTGGATAAAGAGGGCAAGCCGCTGACCGTCAGCCCCTCCGGCCGTACCGAACAGAACATCATCGTGTGGATGGATCACCGGGCGATCGCCCAGGCCGAGCGCATCAACGCCACCAAACACCGGGTGCTGGACTTCGTCGGCGGCATTATCTCGCCGGAGATGCAGACGCCGAAACTGCTGTGGCTGAAACAGCACATGCCCACCACCTGGGCCAACGCCGGCTACCTGTTCGATCTGCCGGACTTCCTCACCTGGCGCGCCACCCAGGACGCCACCCGTTCGCTGTGCTCGACGGTGTGCAAGTGGACCTATCTCGGCCACGAGCAGCGTTGGGACAAGAGCTACTTCCAGCAGATCGGGCTGGAAGACGTGCTGGAACACGACGCGGCCAAGATCGGCAGCGACGTTAAAATGATGGGCGAGCCGCTGGGCCACGGCCTGACTCAGCGCGCCGCCAGCGAGATGGGGCTGATCGCCGGCACGGCGGTGAGCGTATCGATAATCGATGCCCACGCCGGCACCCTCGGCACGCTGGGCGCCACCGGCGTCTCCGGTGAGGTGGCCGACTTCAACCGCCGCGTCGCGCTGATCGGCGGCACCTCCACCGGTCATATGGCGATGTCGCGCACCGCGCGCTTTATCGGCGGCGTCTGGGGGCCGTATTACTCGGCGATCCTGCCGGAATACTGGCTGAACGAGGGCGGCCAGTCTGCCACCGGCGCGCTGATCGACCACGTCATCCAGTCGCACCCGTGCTACCCGGAGCTGCTGGCGCAGGCGAAAACCCAGGGGCAGACCATCTATGAGGTGCTGAACGCCATTCTGCGCCGCATGGCCGGCGAGCCGGAGAATATCGCCTTCCTGACGCAGGACATTCACATGCTGCCGTACTTCCACGGCAACCGCTCGCCGCGCGCCAACCCGACGCTGACCGGCATCCTGACCGGGCTGAAGCTGTCGCGCACGCCGGAGGATATGGCGCTGCACTACCTGGCCACCATTCAGGCCATCGCGCTCGGCACCCGCCACATCATCGAAACCATGAACCACAGCGGCTACAGCATCGACACCATCATGGCCAGCGGCGGCGGCACCAAGAACCCGATCTTCGTGCAGGAGCACGCCAACGCCACCGGCTGCGCCATGCTGCTGCCGGAGGAAAGCGAAGCGATGCTGCTCGGCGGTGCGATGATGGGCACCGTGGCGGCGGGCGTGTTCGACACCTTGCCGGAGGCGATGAGCGCCATGAGCCGCATCGGCAAGACGGTGACGCCGCAGACCAACCAGATAAAAAGCTACTACGACCGCAAATACCGGGTGTTCCATGAGCTGTACAACGACCACATGAAATACCGCCAGCTGATGCAGGAGGAGGCGTGATGCAGCAGGAATGGCGGCAGGCCGTGCAGGGTTGGCAAACCTACAGCCAGGAGCTGGCGCAGCTGGGCGAGCGCCTCGACGCGCGCACCTGGCAACGGCTGCTGGCGCTGCTGACCGACTGCCGCGGTAAAATCGCCGTCACCGGCGTCGGCACCTCGGGGATTGCGGCGCGCAAGATAGCCCACATGCTAGCCTGCGTGGAACGGCCGGCGGTCTACCTCGACGCCACCGGCGCGGCGCACGGCGATCTGGGTTTTCTGCGCGCCGACGATCTGCTGATCCTGATCTCGCGCGGCGGCAATTCCGACGAGCTGACCCGCCTGCTGCCGACGCTGCAGGCCAAGGGGGTGACGCTGATCGCGGTGACGGAAAACCCGCACTCCGCCATCGCGCAGGCGGCGCAGCTAACGATCGCCACCGGGGTGCAAAAGGAGATAGATCCGCTGAACATGCTGGCCACCACCTCAATTGTGCTGGTGCTGGCGATCTTCGACGCCGCCTGCGCCTGCCTGATGGCGCGCAGCGGTTACGACAAGGAGACCCTGCTGGCGGTGCATCCGGGCGGCGGCGTGGGGAAAAGTTTGCGGGAGGAAAACTGAGGGCCCGACACGGCGGGCCCGGCTGACATTACAGCGGCATGTAGATATCGAAACGGTGGCTTTTGGTCAGCGTGGCGGCGTGCGCCGGCACGTCGGCCAGCGGCGGCGCGTAGTCCGGGCGTTTCACCACCACGCGCTTGGTCGCCAGGCGGCGCGCCGGCTCCAGCAGGCCGTCGGCGTCATCGTCGCTGCCCACCAGCGATTGAAACACCCGCATCTCTTTCTTCACCAGCGCGCTTTTTTGCTTGTGCGGGAACATCGGATCGAGATACACCACCTCGGGGCGCGGGCTGAGATCCGCCAGCGCCGTCAGGCTGGAGGCGTGCAACAGCGTCAGGCGCTCGCGCAGCCACGGGCCGATTTCCGCATCCTGATAGCCGCGCTGCAGTCCGTCGTCCAGCAACGCCGCCACCACCGGATTGCGCTCCAGCATCCGCACCCGGCAGCCCAGCGCCGCCAGCACGAAGGCGTCGCGCCCCAGCCCGGCAGTAGCGTCCACCACGTCCGGCAGGTAGCTGCCCTTGATGCCGACCGCCTTGGCCACCGCCTCGCCGCGGCCGCCGCCGAAACGGCGCCGGTGCGCCATGGTGCCGGTGACGAAGTCGACATAGATCCCGCCGAGCTTCGGCTCGTCGCGCTTACGCAGCTCCAGCCGTTCCGGCGTCAGTACCAGCGCCATCGGCGCATCGTCATCGGACACCAGCTGCCAGCGCTGCGCCAAAACAGACAAGGCGCCGGGATCGGCGCCTGCTTCACACAATAAACACACGCTCACGTGTCGGGTTATCCTTTAATGCCGTAATGGCGCAGCATAGCATCCAGCTGCGGCTCGCGGCCACGGAAGCGTTTGAACAGCGTCATCGGCTCTTCCGAACCGCCGCGCGACAGGATGTTGTCGAGGAAGGATTTGCCGGTCTCGGCGTTGAAAATCCCCTCTTCTTCGAAGCGCGAGTAGGCGTCGGCCGACAGCACTTCCGCCCACAGGTAGCTGTAGTAACCCGCCGCGTAGCCGCCGGCGAAGATGTGGCTGAAGGCGTGCGGGAAGCGGCCCCAGCTCGGCGAAGGCACCACCGCCACCATTTTCTTCACTTCCGCCAGCGTCGGCAGGATCTGCGCGCCTTTTTCCGGGCTGTATTCGAAATGCATGCGGAAATCGAACAGGCCGAACTCGAGCTGGCGCAGGATGAACAGCGCCGCCTGGTAATTCTTGGCCGCCAGCAGCTTGTCGAGCATGGCCTTCGGCAGCGGCTCGCCGCTCTGGTAATGGCCCGAGATAAACGCCAGCGCTTCCGGCTCCCAGCACCAGTTTTCCATAAACTGGCTCGGCAGTTCGACCGCATCCCACGGCACCCCGTTGATGCCTGAGACGCCGGCGGTATCGATCTGCGTCAGCATATGGTGCAGACCGTGGCCGAACTCGTGGAACAGCGTGGTCACTTCGTTATGGGTGAACAGCGCCGGCTGGTCGCCCAGCGGACGGTTGAAGTTGCAGGTCAGGTAAGCGACCGGTTTTTGCAGCGTGCCGTCAGCCTTGCGCAGGCTGCCGACGCAGTCGTCCATCCAGGCGCCGCCGCGTTTGTTTTCGCGGGCGTACAGATCGAGGTAGAAACTGCCGCGCAGCTCGCCGTCGGCGTCGAACAGATCGAAGAAGCGCACGTCCGGATGCCAGGTCTCCACGTCTTTACGCTCTTTGGCGGTGATGCCGTAGATGCGTTTCACCACTTCGAACAGCCCTTCCACCACACGCTGTTCCGGGAAGTACGGGCGCAGCTGCTCGTCGCTGATGGAGAACAGGTGCTGCTTCTGTTTTTCGCCGTAGTAGGTGATGTCCCAGGCGTCGAGCTCGTCCACGCCATAGTGCTGTTTGGCGAAGGCGCGCAGCTGTGCCAGCTCCTGCTCGGCCTGCGGGCGGGCGCGCTTGGCCAGATCGCTCAGGAAGCCGATCACCTGCTCCGGGCTTTCCGCCATCTTGGTCGCCAGCGACTTGTCGGCGTAGGTGTCAAAGCCCAGCAGCTGAGCCAGCTCATGGCGCAGCGCCAGCGTTTCCGCCATCACTTCGCTGTTGTCCCATTTGCCGGCATTCGGCCCCTGATCGGAGGCGCGGGTGGCGAAGGCGCGGTACATCTCTTCGCGCAGCGCGCGGTTGTCGGCGTAGGTCAGCACCGGTAGGTAGCTCGGCATGTCCAGCGTCAGTAGCCAGCCGTCTTGCTCTTTGGCCTGCGCCATCGCCTGGGCCTGCGCCAGCGCGCTTTCCGGCAGGCCGCTCAGCTCGGCTTCGTCGGTAATCAGTTTGCTCCAGCCCATGGTGGCGTCGAGCACGTTGTTGCTGTAGGTGGAACCCAGCTCGGACAGGCGCGCGACGATCTCGCCGTAGCGCTGCTGTTTGTCCGCCGACAGGCCGATGCCCGACAGCTCGAAGTCGCGCAGCGCGTTGTCCACCGCCTTGCGCTGCGGCACGCTCAGCGCCTCGAACGCCGCGCCCTCTTTCAGGCTGCGGTAGGCCTGGTACAGCCCTTCGTGCTGGCCGACCCAGGTGCCGTACTCGGACAGCAGCGGCAGCGCCTGCTCATAGGCGGCGCGCAGCTCCGGGCTGTTTTTCACCGAGTTCAGGTGCCCGATCGGCGACCAGATGCGCGACAGGCGATCGTCCGACTCCGCCAACGGCTGACACAAATTGTCCCAGGTGAACGGCCCCGGCTGCGCGACCACGCGCTCTACCGCGGCGCGGCAGTCCGCCAGCGCGGATTGCACCGCAGGCACGATATCTTCAGGGCGGATCGCCGAGAACGGCGGCAGGGAAAACGGGGTCAGCAACGGATTTGTCATAGGGCAGTCCTGATTAGCGTTGGGGCCCGCCACGGGGGCGAGCCTTAAAATGCGTATGAATCTCTAACATGGAGCCAGGCAACAGGAAAATCAATGCCCGGCGTTGATCGTTCGTGCCTTAAACGGCGCGTTGGCGAATGCGTGCGGCCAGCGCCGCCAGCTGTTCGTCGTCGGCGCGCGCGGCGTCGTGGGAGGAAATGTAGCCCTCGTAATGTTCGAAAAACTTCGGCGAGGTCGATTCGATCGGCCGCCACTGATCCAGCGACGCGGTGCCGTGCAGCGGGATCAGTTTGGCATGCACATGGTCAACGCCGTAGCCCTCGAAGACCATGCCGCAGCGGCCGACGTCGTCGAACGCGCGATCCAGCTGCTTTGCCACACGCTTGGTCGCCAGCATCAACGCGCTCAGCACCTCGTCCGGCAGGTCAAAGGCGTAGCTCGGGTGGTGCGCCTTGGGGATCACCACGCTGAAGCCGTCGGTGTTGGGAAAGATGGACAGGAACGCCAGATGGTCGTCGTCTTCCCAGATTTTATGGCACGGCGCCTTGCCCGCCACGATGTCGCAAAAAATGCAGCTCATCCTTTCTCCTTGTGATTCACAGCGTTTCAACCCGTTCGAATTCTTCGAACACCAGCCACATGTCCGGCGCAAAGCTCCCCTCGCGGGTAAAGAATGCCTGATGCCCCTCGCGCCAAAACGCCAGGCTTTTGTCGCCTTCGCCCTCTTTGGCCGCCATCTCGGCGGTCACTTGGTCGTAGCGCACCAGGCGCAGCGCCAGGGTTCTGATCACGCAGGCCGGTTCGCCGCGGCCATCGAGAACGATGCTGTAATCGCCGATCCGCGGGGTTTGTTCCCGACGATAGCTCGCATAGGAACTGCAGGTGGCGGTTTTATCCCCGCTCAGCACCAATCCCAGCAGTTCGTCGGCTAACGCCGGGCCGTCGCCGAACGCCCAGCGCGCCGCGTCGGGGTAATTCGCCAAAATCGCCTGTTTGCTCATCGTCCTGTCCCTTTCTGTTAACGTCTGCGGCAACGGAGTCCGGTTTTTCCCGGCCAGACAGTTTATACTGTGCAGATTATAAGCCTTATTGCATTGAATGCTCCGTCTGCGGAGCACAAGGAACCGCCACCCGTCATGTTAAGTTATCGCCACAGTTTCCACGCCGGCAACCACGCCGACGTGCTCAAACACACCGTTCAGAGCCTGATCATCGAGTCGCTGAAGGAAAAAGAGAAGCCGTTCCTGTACCTGGATACCCACTCGGGCGCGGGCCGTTATCAGCTCAGCGGCGAACACGCCGAGCGCACCGGCGAATACCTGGAAGGCATCGGCTTGCTGTGGCAACGCGACGATCTGCCGGAAGAGCTGGCGGCCTACATGAGCGTGGTGCACAACTTTAACCGTTCCGGCACGCTGCGCTACTATCCCGGCTCGCCGCTGATCGCCCGCCAGCTGCTGCGCCCACAGGACAAAATTCACCTGACCGAGCTGCACCCGAGCGACTACCCGCTGCTGCGCAGCGAGTTCCAGAAAGACGAGCGCGCCAAAGTGCAGCGCGCCGACGGCTATCAGCAGCTGAAATCCCAGCTGCCGCCCCTGTCGCGCCGCGGCCTGATCCTGATGGACCCGCCGTATGAAATGAAGACCGATTACCAGGACGTGGTCAAAGGCATTCAGGAAGGCTACAAGCGTTTCGCCACCGGCACCTATGCGCTGTGGTACCCGGTGGTGATGCGCCAGCAGATCAAACGCATGCTGCGCGATCTGGAAGCCACCGGCATTCGCCGCATCCTGCAGATCGAGTTGGCGGTGAAACCCGACAGCGATCAGCGCGGTATGACCGCCTCCGGCATGATCGTCATCAACCCGCCGTGGAAGCTGGAACAGCAGATGAAAAACGTGCTGCCGTGGCTGCACAAGGTGCTGGTGCCGTCGGGCATCGGTCACCATCTGGTGAACTGGGTGGTACCAGAATAATCCCCATCAGGGCGCGGTTTGCCGCGCCCTGCGTCCACCTATCGCAGCCATCGACGCAATCTTTGCGACAAACCCCGGTCAGGCGTTAAACTCTTACCCTCTTCAAATTCACAACTCATGGAAATCCCAGATGACGAAACATTACGATTATCTAGCAATTGGCGGCGGCAGCGGCGGTATCGCATCGATCAACCGGGCAGCCATGTACGGCCAAAAGTGTGCGCTGATTGAAGCCAAAGAGCTGGGCGGCACCTGTGTAAACGTGGGTTGTGTACCGAAAAAAGTCATGTGGCACGCGGCGCAGATCGCCGAGGCCATCCATCAGTACGGCCCGGACTACGGCTTCGACACCACCGTCAACGCCTTCGACTGGAAGAAGCTGGTCGCCAACCGCACCGCCTATATCGACCGCATTCACAACTCCTACGATAACGTGCTGGGCAAGAACAAGGTCGACGTGATCAAAGGCTTCGCGCGCTTCGTGGATGCGCACACCGTGGAGGTGAACGGCGAGACCATCACCGCCGACCACATCCTGATCGCCACCGGCGGCCGCCCGAGCCATCCGGCTATTCCGGGTGCGGAATACGGCATCGACTCCGACGGCTTCTTTGAGCTGGACGCCATGCCGAAACGCGTCGCCGTAGTCGGCGCCGGCTATATCGCCGTGGAGATCGCCGGCGTGCTGAACGCGCTCGGCGCGGAAACGTACCTGTTCGTGCGCAAGCACGCGCCGCTGCGCAGCTTCGATCCGATGATCGTCGAAACCCTGGTGGAAGTAATGAACACCGAGGGGCCGAGCCTGCACACCGAATCGGTGCCGAAAGCGATCGTCAAGAACGCCGACGGCAGCCTGACGCTGCAGCTGGAAAACGGCAAAGCATTCACCGTCGACTGCCTGATTTGGGCCATCGGCCGCGAACCGGCGACCGACAACCTGAACCTCGGCGTCACCGGAGTGAAAACCAACGAGCAAGGCTACATTGACGTCGATAAGTTCCAGAACACCAACGTCAAAGGCATCTACGCGGTGGGCGACAACACCGGCGCGGTAGAGCTGACCCCGGTCGCCGTGGCCGCCGGCCGCCGCCTGTCCGAGCGCCTGTTCAACAACAAGCCGGACGAGCACCTGGATTACAGCAACATCGCCACCGTGGTATTCAGCCACCCGCCGATCGGCACCGTCGGCCTGACCGAGCCGGAAGCCATCGAGAAATTCGGCGCGGACAACGTGAAGGTGTACAAATCCTCCTTCACCGCCATGTACAGCGCCGTGACGCAGCACCGCCAGCCGTGCCGCATGAAGCTGGTGTGCGCGGGTAAAGAAGAGAAGATCGTCGGCCTGCACGGCATCGGCTTCGGCATGGATGAAATCCTGCAGGGCTTCGCGGTGGCAGTGAAGATGGGCGCCACCAAGAAGGACTTCGACAACACCGTGGCGATCCACCCGACCGCGGCGGAAGAGTTCGTCACCATGCGCTGAGGCGCAACTTCGCCGGGTTTCGGCGCGTAACAGGCCAGGCGCGAAAGCGTCTGGCTTTTTTATTTCTCTCGCTCGCCTCACCGCGCCCGGCGGTAATGATCGCGAAGAAACACCGGCAAATCGTTCGCCGGCGAGGCGAAGGGTACTTGATAGAGCATATCGCCGACAAAACCGCGATGATAGGTAGCGTGGTTGACGACATGCAGCACGATTTCCTGGCGCGTCATCCGGCCTTCCCCCCCGCCGACGAACTCGAAATGTACCACCTGCGCCAGCGCCTCGGGTGACCAGTTGTCCACCTGTTCGATATACCAGCGGTCCATTTCCTCCACCGCACACCGCAAGTCGTCAAGCGCAGGCGTTTGCTCGGTGTTGCGCGCGAGGTAGCCATGTTTTCGACCTTGCAGATGGTGCCTGAAGATATCGTCCACCACATACACATGATTTAAGGTATGCACCATATTGCCAAAACGGGTCGGCCGCTGCCGTAAGGCTTCACCGGCCGGCAAGGACATCACGGTGTCAAAGGTCAGCGCATTCGCCCACGCTTTGTAACGTACCAGCATTTTCAACGTTTCGGTGACCGTCGTCGGCTGCATAATATCAGCTTCGACGGGGGTATCGTTTGGTGGCATCGCAGACATACTGTTCACTCCTTATCATCGGATGAAAATCGATATTCCGTTCAGCCGCACACAGTGCGGCGACGCTTTCTACGCCGTGCCAATCCCTTGCAGCCGCCCTTCGACCTGAGTGCGCGTATTGCCGCCCACCCAAATCCGGCCGCTCTCGTCGCGGGTGATATGCACGCGCCCGTTGCGCCCACGGCAGCGGCCCTGGGCGGCGATATAGCCACCGCTGACCACGCCGCTTGCGAACAACCACTGGGCCAGCGAGGCATTGAGGCTGCCGGTGACCGGATCTTCGACGATAGCGCCAAGATGATCGCTCAAAAAGGCGCGAACTTCGAAGGCTGCGTCACCATCGGCATGTGGGCCGACGACGCCAATGTCCACTCTGCGCGGCCAGCTTCTCGCCGGCGTAAGGGAAAGTACCCGCTCAGCGCTGGCCAGCCGGATCCCCAGCCACCCCGGACCGTTATCGATCCAGGCGGCATCGAGCGCCTCCTCAGGCGCGATACCTAAAAACTGCAGCGCGTCGGCCAACGTCTCTTCTGAGGGCGCCCCGGAGCGAATCAACGGCGGCGCGGCAAAACACAGCCGTCCTGCCTCGCGGCGAATGCTCACCAAGCCCGCCCCGCATTCCTGGATGATCTCCGCCCTATTGCGCGGCATCCCCTCCGCAGTGAGCCAGGCATGACAACTGCCCAGCGTCGGGTGTCCGGCAAACGGCATTTCACGATCCAGGGTGAATATCCGCACCCGGTAATCCGCCTGGGGGTGCGTCGGCGGCAGCAAAAAGGCCGTCTCCGACAGGTTGAACCAACGCGTCAAACACTGCATGTCTTCCGTCGACAACGCTCCGGCGCCCGTGATCACCGCCAACGGATTGCCGGCGAGCGGCCCGGCGCCAAAGACATCCACCATCTGCATGCCAAAAACCATCGCTTCTCTCCTCAGGTTAACGCCGGGCGTTCATTACCCCCGCGATATCAACAGCTCCAGGCCCGCCAAAGCGAACAGCAGCGCAAGCGTTCCTTCAATCCAGCGCCTCACCCGGGTGTAAAACGCGATCATCGGCGCCGTTGAGAACAGCAGGGCATACCCCCCGAAAATCGTCACGCCGAGCAGCGCGCAACCGCCAATAATTGCCGGTAAAACCTGCTCAGGCGGGCCTTGCCGCAATCCCAGCGACATGATCGCCATCCAGGACATGATGGCCTTGGGATTGCCGAGGTGCATCAGCACGCCCTGCCGATAAAGCGCCCGATAAGGCCGCGCATCGCGCCCTGCGGCCATGCCCGGCGCCGCGGCGGACGTTCGTAACGCGGACTTTCCAGCGCGCAGCGCCAGATACAGCATATACACGCCGCCAACGATTTTGATGGTCCACAGCGCCTGCGCATACGTGGCCAACACGGCGGAAAGGCCGGTCGCGGCCAACATCGCCCAGCACAGCGATCCGGTCATCACGCCGGCGGCCAGCACCAATGCGGGCCTGCGGCCGTCACGCATCGCCACGCCCATGATCGCCATGTTGCTGGGGCCGGGGCTGGCGGTAGCGAGGAGATAGGCGCCGTAAACCAACGCAAGCTGACTGACCATCATGGAAAAACTCCGCTGGCCCGCCTTACGGCCGAGCCGTTGTTGAAAACGCCGGGACTCCTCACCAACATAGTATGTGTTACACTTTTCGCCTATTTAAATAGTGTCACGTGACACTATATTCTTTCTCCGGAGAGCGACCATGCGGCTTCAATCCCCCTGGCAACCCCGCCTGGCCAACGTGGAAGCCACTACCGTCGAACGGCTGGTGCTGGCGTTGGCTGACGACATTATCGAGGGCAAGCTGCAAGGAGGCGATCGTTTGCCGGCACACCGCCCCCTCGCCTGGCAATTGGCGATCGGTCTGGGCACGGTGACCAAAGCCTACGCCATCCTGGAACGACGCGGGCTGGTCCGCAGCGTGAAGGGGCGCGGGATGTTCGTGGCGATCCGCCGCGCCCGTGAAGAACGTGAAATCGATCTCTCGTCCAATGCGCCGCCGGCGATGCTGACTGACCGTTTGCTGGCACGCACGCTGGCCGGCATCGCACGGAAAATGGATGCAGATCATCTGAACCTCTATTCCCCTCCGACCGGGCACTTGGAACATCGGCGTCTGTTGGCCCGCTGGCTGGAAAACGCCGGCGTCACGATCGAACCGTCGCACCTGGCGCTGACCAGCAATGCCCGTCAGGCGATTTCGTTGGCATTTGACCTGGCCTGCGGGCCACGCGGGACGATACTGACCGAGAGGCTGACCTACCCCGGCGCGATCGCGCTGGCCCGACGTAAAGGCCATCGCCTGATCGGCGTGGAGATCGATGCGCAAGGCATGGTGCCGCAGGCGCTGGCGAGCGCGCTCGAGCGCGTCTCCTCCGGCCATCTTGCGGTCTATCTGACACCGACGCTGCATAACCCGACGACCGCCACCATGAGCGCCGAGCGCAGGCGGGCTATCGTCGAGATATGCCGGCAGGCGAATGTCTGGATCATCGAGGATGGCGTGTATGCCCTAGGGCATTCAGCAGTGCCTGCGCTCGCGACGTTGGCACCCGAGCGGGTGTTCCATGTCAATGGCCTGTCGAAAACGCTCGGCCCGGGGTTGCGGATCGGTATGCTGACTCTACCGCCCGACATGCAAACCGCGGCGGAAGAAGCCTTGCAAGATATTCCCTTCGCACCTTCGCCACTGTCTTGCGCCGTGGTGGGGGAGTGGTTGTCCAGCGGCGCGATCGAGGCGATACCGCAAGCGTTGCGCCATGAGGCTCAGCGAAGAGTGCATCTGGCTACCTCGATATTCGATGCCGACGAATGCGTATCGCATCCCGACGCTTACCATGTCTGGCTGCCGATGCCGCGCGAAACCGCCGAGTCTGTGGCCGCCGCCGCCGCGTTGGCGGGCGTTAAAGTCACGCCGCCGGCCGCGGTCATGGTCAATGACGGCAAAAGTGAATCGGGTATTCGCCTGTGCCTGGGTTCCCCCTCACTGGACGAGCTAACGGCAGGCCTGACGCAGCTGGCCCAGCTGTTGAAAGCACATCGGAACGGCTGACAAACGGAAGGGAAAGGTTACGCGCACGGGCCGACCGACCCAGACCTGTTCTTTTTGTGCGGTTTACTATTCCCTTCGCACCCGCCTGCTTTTTCTGCCATTATTCTGCCTGATAAATTAGCGGGACTGATACAACCTCCCCGCGCCTCTGGAGAACACCGATGCTGTTCAAACTATGCAAAACCCTTGCGATGGCCTGCGTGGCCCTGATTATCGCCCAGAGCAGCGCCCTCAGCTTTACCCTGGAAGTGGCGGGCAAGATCGACAACGTGACCGACCCGGTCAAAAAAAGCTATCTGTTCACCGATAAGCAGCTGTTGGCGATGCCGGTGCGCAGCATCACCACCTCCACTTCCTGGACGCCGCAGAGAAAATTTGAAGGGATTTCGGTGGCCGATATCCTGGAGCGCGTCGGCGCCAAGGGCGAGACGCTGACTTTCTACGCGCTGAACGATTATTACATCGACGTGCCGCTGTCCGACGTCACGAAATACAACATGATCCTAGCCTACAGGATGGACGGGGAAATGCTGAAGCTCAGAAACTTCGGCCCGCTGTTCCTGGTGTACCCGCGTGACGCCGCCGGGCCTGAACTGAACTCGCCGTTGTACAATTCACGCTTTATCTGGCAAGTCGACAGGATCGTGATCAAATGAAGCTGACGACCTTTAAGAACGGCAGCAGGCTGGCGATCCCGGCCATCTTTGCCGCGCTGTTTTTAGTGGCTTCGACCGTCACGCTCTATTACTACAGCGCCACCCTGTCGAAGAAAGGGCTGTATGCCATCGCCGGCACGCAGGAGAACTACTCCTGGTCGATCGCCAAGTTCTCCATCAAGCTGGCGGAGTTCGACACGCTGGTCGAACAGCAAAGTCACGCGCCGCAGGTGGACAACGACAACCTGCGGCTGCGGTTCGAAATCCTCTATTCGCGTTTTTACGTGCTGGAAACCGTCTCCGAATCGACCCAGCCGCTGTACGCCGAGCCGGGTTATCCGGAAGTGGTCAAACAGATGCGCCTGCAGATGGATCGCATCGATAAGCTGCTGGACAGCCCGAAAATCGACTTCGACCAGGTTTTCGCGGCCATGAAGGCCATCAAGCCTTACTCCATCGAAATGGCCAACCTGACCGACCATGCCGAGGTGAAGCAGCGCACCGCCGCCTATGAGGACTACATCGAGAAGCGGCACATTATTTTCTATGGGCTGGTGATCGTCATGTTCTCGGTGATCGCGCTGATCGCCATCACCCTGATCGTGTTCCGCCAGCAGCGGCTGACCATTCGCCAACAGGCCAAGGCGATTGAGGCGGAGAAAGCGACGCGCACCAAAAACGCCTTCCTCGGCGCTATTGGCCACGAGCTGCGCACCTCATTGCAGAGCGTGATGTCGGCCATCGACGTGCTGGTGAATACCCGGGTGTCGGCAGAGCATGCGGACACCTTCCAGCGGCTGGAGACCGCCGCGCAGCAAATCGAAAGCCAGATGAAAGATCTGACCGACTACGCGCACCTCGACAGCGGCATGATGGAATTGCGCATCGTACCGTTCGACGCGCAGAAGCTGATCGCGGAGACCGCCAACGAAATCGCCACCCTGACCCGCAAAGAACAGGTCAAACTCAGCTGTGAAGTGGAATGCAGCCACCTGCTGGTGCACTCCGATCCGCTGCGCATCCGGCAGATTATCGTCAACCTGCTGACCAACGCCTACAAGTACACCGAAAGCGGCAGCATTACGCTGCACAGCTGCCTGCGCCGCCAACCGGGCGGCAGTTCGTTGATTATCGAAGTGACTGACACCGGCATCGGTATCGAAAAAGACCAGCTCGATCAGATCTTCAAGCCCTTTACCCAGTTGGATCAGTCGCATACCAAGCAGTACGCCGGCGTGGGGATGGGGTTGGCGATCGTGCACGGCCTGGTGACGTTGCTTAACGGCACCATCACGGTGTACAGCGAAATCAAGAAGGGCAGCACCTTTATCGTCAGCATTCCGGTGCAGATCAGTGAAGACGAACGTGCCGACGAGCCCGCCGCTGCCAATGCCTCTCTGCAGCATAAGCCGCAGCAGGTTCTGGTGGTGGATGACAACAAGTCGGTGGGTGACGCCTTTGCGGCGCTGCTGGACAAGCTGGGTTACCAGCACGAACTGTGCGACTCGCCGGAACGCGCGCTGCAGAAGCTGCTCAGACGTCCTTACGATGCGCTGTTGCTGGATTTGCAGATGCCGGGCATCGACGGCGCTGCTCTGGCCAGGCAGCTGCGCAACCGTCGCGGCCCCAACCGCCATGTGCCGATCATCGGCATCAGCGCCTACACGCCGGAGCAGTTAACGGCGGATCAGCGCGCCCTGTTCGATAACTACCTGATGAAGCCGGTTCGACTGGATGCGCTGTCGAGCGCGCTGGCCGAGGTGTTCCCCGCTAAAGATTAAAACAGCGTTGCAGTGCGGCTTCGATCACATGGAGCCGCACCGGTTTTTCATAAGGGCCGAGCACGTCGTACTCGCGCATCGCCTGAGCGATTTCCGATTCGCGTCGGTCGGTGCCCAGTTCACCGGTCAGCACCAGTACCGGCGCGTCCGGATTGTCGGAGGCGCGGATGGTAGCGATACAGCGATCCGCCGTTTCCTCACCGATCAACCAGTCCACCACGTAACCGTCGAACAGGCTTTGCTGCAACGCCTGACAGAAACTGTCGACGTCGTAAAACGCCACCGCGTTGAACCCGCAGCCACCCAGATACTTGGCCAGTTCATCGGCCGCCTGATGCGAATCGTCCAATACCGCGATGCTCAGCCGCTCGTCGTCGCCGAAGCCGGGCCGGATTTCGATCAGATCGACGCCGTAACGCGGGCCTGCCGGCGCCTCATCGGTGCGATAGATATGCCACTGCCCTTCCACGCGCAGCGCCACAAATTCCGCCGGCCGCCCGGCAGGAAGCTCGTCGCCGATGTGCCCGACGCAAGGTATCGCCACCCCCGCCACGACAAAGATGGCATCGCGCGCCATGTTTGGCTCGGGAGTCTCGTGTTCGGCGCTCAAATCGGCGATCGCCGCCGGCGTTTCTCCGAGCGCGGCCGCGACGCTGTTGATCTGTTCCAGCGTCCAGGGGCTTTGCCCTTTCAGTTTGCGGTGCGCATGTGAAAAACTCAGATCCAAGATGCGGCTGAGCTCGCGGGCATGCTGACGTTTTCCAATCCCGTAATGTAAAAACAGCTCCCTGACCCGATTGGCAATCGACTGTGAATCGAATTTTTGGTGATTGTTATCCATTTGTTCCTTCGATTTTTTTTACTGATTTATCAGTCGTTTTGATTATTTCCGCTGAAAAAGCCACATCTAAAACTAGCATCTGATGCAATTATGCGTTAAAAACGTTGCTTGACATACCATGTTGCATCGTCAAACATGGTATCAAAAGAGACATACAGCAATACACTATAAAAAATAACACCAGCACGTTTTTTAATAATAACCATAGTAACACCAGGGAAAATTTGTTCCGTTGCCGCTACTGAGACGATGATCACATCGCTCGGACTGCACAAGCAAAACGGGGCTTGAGCCTTTAGCGCTAATCTGTTTTACCCACTTTTGAGCCGGGATCCGTCAGGGTCCCGGTTTTTTATTGCCCTGGCGCCGCGCCATCATACGGACTCACCCCGCAGCCGCAAATAAAAACGGAGCCGGCATGCCGGCTCCGTTGTCATTGTGATGACCGTTGAAGGTCAGAAGCGCCAGGTGAAGCCGGCGTTGACGCTGTTGTCCTGATGGTTTTGCGACAGCAGTCCGCCGTAGCCCAGCGACAGCGTGGCGTTCTCGTTCACCGCCACTTCCGCCCCTGCCTTCAACACCATGCCGTCACGCGACACCGGCACGCTGTCCACCACGAACGGCGCGTTGCCGCCGTTGAACCGCAGCCCGGTGCCACGGTCCAGACCGCCGTACTGGTGCTGCCACCCCAGCTCGCTGCGCAGCGCCACCGTCGTGCCCGGGGTCACCTGCCACGCGGTGTCTGCACGCAGCCCCAGCGTCGACACCGTCGCGTCGGTATGCTGCTTGTCGCCGCGCAGTGCCGCCGCGCCGCCGCTTTCCGCGATGCCGTTGTTTTCGAAGTTCACGTACGCCAGGTTGACGAACGGCTCCAGGTTCAGCCATTCACCCTGCACGCCGTAGCCCGCTTCCGCGAACAGCTGCTCGGTGCGCGCGCTGTACTTCGCCGTGTCACGGTCCGACTGCATCCCGTAGTTCACCGACCGCTTGGTGTCGATGCGGTGCCAGGTGTAGCCCGCCCCGCCGCGCAGCGCCAGCGCCCCGAACTGCTTGTCGCCGTACGCCGCCAGGTGGTAGTTGTCGCTGTCCGCCTTCGACCCGTAACCGCCGTGCAGCGAGGTGCGGGTGTAGCCGGTCGCCACCCCCAGTCGCCCGTCGCCCGCAACCGCCGAGTCCAGCCCCACCAGCACCCCGTAGGTCGAGGCCTGATAGCCGGTGGCGTTGGCGTCGCCCGACGCGTGGTCCCATGCCCCCAGCAGCTGCGCCCAGGCGCCGTCCTCGTCCGCCTTGATGGCCGACGAGCTCGCCAGCCCTTCCGCCTGACGCAGACGCCCGTTCAGCGCCTCACGCAGGTAGCGGCTGTCGTTCACCAGCGCCGAGGCGATATCCGCATGGATTTGCCCCGACAGCTGACGGAACGCCTGCCGCGCTTCGCCCGCCGTGCCGCTGGTGAGCAGGCTCTCGTACACCGGGTTGCCCGCCGCCAGCGCATCCGCCGCCGCCGCCACCGCCCGCTCGTTCGAGGTCTGCGCCACGCTGGCGAAGCTCGTGCCGTTGCGCCCGACGCTCAGCGTCACCCCGGTCGGCTGGTAGCTCAGCCCGGTACCGAGGAACAGGTAGTTCGGCGCCACCGCGTCAAACTGCCCGCTCACCCCCTGCTGCGCGCTCAGGATGGTGTACTGCTGGCCCAGCAGGCTGCGCACCTCGCTTTGCGTCAGCAGGTTGGCGCTGTTCTCCAGCGTCACCGCCACCTCACCGCCGCCGATCGTCGCCGCTCCGCTGCTCTGGATCCGATCGCTCTGGCCGTTCGGCCCCACTTCCACCGCGTAGCGCGAGCCCGGTTCGAAGCTGACGTTACCCGCCACGTTCAGGGTGCCGATCGAGTTGCCCGGCGCCACGGTGCCGCCGCGGCGGGCGGTCAGCGAACCGACCGTGCCGCTGCCGCCGACGATGCCGCCGCTCTGCACGCTGACGGCCGAGGTGACCGAGCCGTTGATCGCCAGCCGACCCTGATTGACCAGCGTCGGGCCGGCATAGGTGTTGTTACCGGTCAGCACCAGGATTCCCGCGCCCTCTTTGGTCAGGCCGCCGTGACCGGAAATGTTGTTGGAGTAGATTTCCCATCCACAGTGGACATCATCACATTTCCTGGCGTGCAGCGTACCGGCATCCACCTCGGCGCCCCTCCCCGGAATATTGGCGACAAACTGGGTCGGGCCATAGGCCACGCCCGTCGGATCCGGGATGCGGAACTCCGCAGGAATATCTTCGACGGTATAGAACATGCCCGGGCCGTTGATGGCCTTGCCCAGGTTGATCATCCCCCAGCCGTAGAGCGCGTCGATGCCCGGCGCACCCATGTCGGTGGCGGTGGTTTTCAGCACGTCGGCAATCTGCGCCGAGCTCATGTACGGGAAGCGCTGCAGCAACACCGCCACCGCGCCGGTCACGTGCGGCGTCGCCATCGAGGTGCCGTTTTTATTGCCGTAGTCCGACACCAGGTTGGCCGGATCGGAACCGTTGGCCACGGTGCTGTAGATTTTGCTGCCCGGCGACGAGACGCAGAAGCTGGCGGTATAGCCGCAGCGGGAAGAGAAGCTGCTGATGGTATAAGGCACGCTGTTGGTCGATGCCGCATCCTGCGCCACGCTGGCGACCGACAGCCAGTTCGGCGCGATGTCCGGCACGAAGTAGGCCAGCCCGCTGATCACATCCGGCTGGTTGTAGTTGCCGTCGTTGCCGGCGGCGAACAGCACCAGAATGTTTTTGCGCGCCGCATCGATCGCGCCCTGATAGCCTGCGCCGGCCAGGCTGCCGAGCAGCGGTTTGACCTGATCGAATTGTTCCTGCGCATCCTTCAGCTCAAAGTGCAGCGCGTTAGGATCGCGGCCGCCGTCGGACAGGAAATCGGGAATACTGACGCCCCAGCTGTTGTTGATCACCCGTGCACCGCTGTTGATCATCGCCTGCCAGCCGGCATTGGTGACGGCGCCGTCCAGGCCGAGGAATTCGCCGTAGGCCGGGCCGTCGTTATCGTTATCGACGCTGATCACCTGCGAATCGAAGGCCACGCCGTGCATGCCGATGCCGTCGCGGTTCGCCGCGCTGATCCCCGCGACGTGCACCCCGTGATTGCTCAGCATGCCCTGCGAGCCGCTGTAGAAGTGGAAGGTGCCGTCGAAGTAAAAACGATCGCCGGCGTTAATCCCCGGCCGGTGTGGATCGGTATAGGCGCGGTAGCCCTCGGTGACGACGTTGATCAGTTTGCCGTCACCGGCGAACTCGGGATGACGGTTGACCGGAGTGTCGAAAATGCCCACCTTCTGCCCTTTGCCGGTGTAGCCGGCGGCGTAGGCCTCATCGGCGTGGATCGCCCCCAGCCCCCAGTTGGCGTTGAATTCGGCGCTGCGCCAGCTGGCCGGATCGCCGGGTTGGCCGTTCACCTCGTGCGGCGCCGCCTGTGCATACCCCGCCAGCGCCATGCAGCAGACCAACGCGTTCAGCCGCCACGGCAAGCGGCGAGCGTTTCCTTTGCTATCAAAACCCATTGTTGTTGTCATTTCCTTACCTTTTGCTTGTTATTGGCCGACGCCCCAGGTGCGCCGGGTTCTCATTAGCAGGATGTGAAAAAGGAACCGCCCGCAGACGGTTCCCGTACAAGGATTGAGTCGATGTTGCTTAGAAGCGCCAGGTGAAACCGGCGTTGACGCTGTTGTCCTGATGGTTTTGCGACAGCAGTCCGCCGTAGCCCAGCGACAGCGTGGCGTTCTCGTTCACCGCCACTTCCGCCCCTGCCTTCAACACCATGCCGTCACGCGACACCGGCACGCTGTCCACCACGAACGGCGCGTTGCCGCCGTTGAACCGCAGCCCGGTGCCACGGTCCAGACCGCCGTACTGGTGCTGCCACCCCAGCTCGCTGCGCAGCGCCACCGTCGTGCCCGGGGTCACCTGCCACGCGGTGTCTGCACGCAGCCCCAGCGTCGACACCGTCGCGTCGGTATGCTGCTTGTCGCCGCGCAGTGCCGCCGCGCCGCCGCTTTCCGCGATGCCGTTGTTTTCGAAGTTCACGTACGCCAGGTTGACGAACGGCTCCAGGTTCAGCCATTCACCCTGCACGCCGTAGCCCGCTTCCGCGAACAGCTGCTCGGTGCGCGCGCTGTACTTCGCCGTGTCACGGTCCGACTGCATCCCGTAGTTCACCGACCGCTTGGTGTCGATGCGGTGCCAGGTGTAGCCCGCCCCGCCGCGCAGCGCCAGCGCCCCGAACTGCTTGTCGCCGTACGCCGCCAGGTGGTAGTTGTCGCTGTCCGCCTTCGACCCGTAACCGCCGTGCAGCGAGGTGCGGGTGTAGCCGGTCGCCACCCCCAGTCGCCCGTCGCCCGCAACCGCCGAGTCCAGCCCCACCAGCACCCCGTAGGTCGAGGCCTGATAGCCGGTGGCGTTGGCGTCGCCCGACGCGTGGTCCCATGCCCCCAGCAGCTGCGCCCAGGCGCCGTCCTCGTCCGCCTTGATGGCCGACGAGCTCGCCAGCCCTTCCGCCTGACGCAGACGCCCGTTCAGCGCCTCACGCAGGTAGCGGCTGTCGTTCACCAGCGCCGAGGCGATATCCGCATGGATTTGCCCCGACAGCTGACGGAACGCCTGCCGCGCTTCGCCCGCCGTGCCGCTGGTGAGCAGGCTCTCGTACAACGGGTTGCCCGCCGCCAGCGCATCCGCCGCCACCGCCACCGCCCGCTCGTTCGAGGTCTGCGCCACGCTGGCGAAGCTCGTGCCGTTGCGCCCGACGCTCAGCGTCACCCCGGTCGGCTGGTAGCTCAGCCCGGTGCCGAGGAACAGGTAGTTCGGCGCCACCGCGTCAAACTGCCCGCTGACCCCCTGCTGCGCGCTCAGGACGGTGTACTGCTGGCCCAGCAGGCTGCGCACCTCGCTTTGCGTCAGCAGGTTGGGGCTGTTCTCCAGCGTCACCGCCACCTCGCCGCCGCCGATCGTCGCCGATCCGCTGCTCTGGATCCGATCGCTCTGGCCGTTCGGGCCCACTTCCACCGCGTAGCGCGAGCCCGGCTCGAAGCTGACGTTGCCGGCCACGTTCAGGGTGCCGATCGAGTTGCCCGGCGCCACGGTGCCGCCATCACGGGCGGTCAGCGAACCGACCGTGCCACTGCCGCCGACAATACCGCCGCTCTGCACGCTGACGGCCGAGGTGACCGAGCCGTTGATCGCCAGCCGCCCCTGATTGACCAGCGTCGGGCCGGCATAGGTGTTGTTACCGGTCAGCACCAGGGTGCCGATGCCCTGCTTGGTCAGGCCGCCGTGGCCGGAGATGTCGTTGCTCCAGAAGTCCAGGCCGCAAAGATCGCTGCTGCAGACGCGCTCGGTCGGTTTACCCTTGTCCAGCACCGCGCCGACGCCCGGCAGATCGACCACGAACTGGGTCGGGCCATAAGCCACGCCCGTCGGATCCGGAATACGGAATTCTTCGGGAATATCCTCGGCGGTCACCAACATGCCCGGACCGTTGATGGCTTTGCCCAGGTTGATCATCCCCCAGCCGTAGAGCGCGTCGATGCCCGGCGCGCCCATGTCGGTGGCGGTGGTTTTCAGCACTTCCGCCACCTGCGCGCCATTCAGATACGGGAAACGCTCCATCAGCACCGCAACGCTGCCGGCCACGTGCGGCGCCGCCATCGAGGTGCCGCTTTTATTGGCATAGCCGGTCGTCAGGTCGTCCACACCGGTGCCCGCGATCACCGAGCTGTACACCCGGGTACCCGGTGCCGAGACGCACAAACTGGCGGTATAGCCGCAACGGGAAGAGAAGGTGCTGATGCTGTAATCACCGCTATTGGTGGGATCCTGCAGGCTGGCGACCGACAGCCAGTTCGGCGCGATGTCCGGCACGAAATAGGCCAGGCCGGCCATGGCATCCGGGTTGTTGAGGTTACCGTCGTTGCCGGCGGCGAAGATGGTGACCACGCCGCTGCGCGCCGCGTCGATCGCGCCCTGATAGGCGCCGCCGGGCTTGGTGCCCAGGATCGTTTTGATCTGATCGAACTGCTTTTGCGCATCGTTCACCGTGAAGTGCGGATAAGCCGGGTCATACCCGCCTTCATCGAATTTCTCGGTGATGCCGATGCCCCAACTGTTATTGATGATGCGCGCGCCGCTGGCCACCAGCGCCTCCCAGCCGGCCTGGTAAACCGCGCCGTCGTTACCGAGCACAATGCCGTCCTCCGGGCCGGGGTCGCCGTTTTCTGCGCTGATGATCTGCGCGTTGAATGCCACCCCATGCATGGCGCCACCGTCGCGGCTGCCGGCGGCGATGCCGCCCACGTGGGTGCCGTGCGAGCCTAATTTGCCGCTGGAGTCGGTGCTTGGCGTACCGTCATAGCGGAAGTCATCGCCTTTTTTCACTGGAATATAGGGATCGGTGTATTCGCGAGTGCCATGGGTAACCAGATTGATCACCTTATCTGGGCCGGAAAATTCGGGGTGCTTGGCGTAGACTGGCTGATCGAAAATACCGAGTTTGATGCCTTTTCCGGTATAACCGGCGGCGTAGGCCTGGTCGGCGTGGATCGCTCCCAGCCCCCATTCCGCGTTGAACTCACTGCTGCGCCAACTGGCCGGATCGCCCGCTTTGCCGTTCTCTATATAGCTGGAGGCCTGCGCCCCGCCGATCGCCGTCAGGCAGATCAGCATCGCGCTCCATTGTGCGCGATGAACTCCGATTTCAGGCCAGCCGAAGGCCGCCCGAGCGGATTTGACTCCTCTAAGTTTCTTCTCCATCCCAGATACCGTCCGTTGTTGTTTGCAAATGTTTTATAAGATTTTTTGTGTAACAGTTTGGTAACACCAAATAAATAAAGCACAACAATCTCAAGTGCGCTTAATGTGTCACTCGGCAGTTCGGCGGGGGGAGAGAACGTTTCAGGGGTGAATCAGGCCAACGCCAATAAGAAATGGCAATGACGTTTGCCGGTAGCGAAGCGGCGATAATAAGCGAGAGGAAAAACCTTAATACGCTGATAAATAAAAATATAAACAAAGATCGAATGAAGGAGATGGCCGCCTGAAAAGTGCTTAACAGGCGTCTTTTATCACTTTTAATTATAAATTTTGCCAATATTCACTCAGTGAATTATGCTGGTTTTTCACTCGGTCATCGGCAAAAATTGGATTATCCTGCTGATGTTTTTTTGCGGTTCGTCGCGTCCTCTTCCGCCTGACGCAGGATGGCTTTGGCCATCCATTGCGTGACGTCCTGAATGCCCTCAAGTTCCAGCCCCCAGATATCTTTCAACACCAGGAATACCTCCGAGCCGTAAATCAGCGAGAAAGCATGAATCACTCTCTGTAGAGAATCCGGCGGCAGTTTGCCCTGCAACGGTTCTACCGCCAGCGCCAACAGACGCTTGCGGTTGCCGCGCACGAATTTTTCGCCCGGCGTGGCGTGCGCCCACTGCTGCAAAGAGAGCTGCAGTGCCGCACGCAATGCTCCCTCGTGCCGTTCCATCTGAGGATAGGCGAAGGTCAGCAACTGCTGGATACGCTTCAGGGCATCGTCGTCCTGCGGGCGCCATTCCAGAATAGGCCCCAGGCTTTCCGCCACCACGGCGCTAATCAGCGCACTCTGGGTCGGAAAATAACGGTAGGCGGTCGCGCGCGATACCTGGGCATGCGCCGCCAGCTCGGTGATCGAAGGAAACGCCCCTTCGTCATACAGCGCCATCGCGCTGGCCAGCAACAAACGGTAGGTTTTTGCCCGTGTGGAAGTCAGTGAAGGATCGAACGGGGTGGGAAAAGCATTTATCGGCACTTAAACCTCATACATCTGCACACGCTTGCGCAACAGAGGATGCGCCTCTGTCGACTGGCTGCCGGCAAAGCGCCGGCCACGTTGAAAAGCTCAAAAATGAGACAGGAGTCCCATTTTGCACTGAGCTGCCCTTGCAAAAATGATACTGCCGTCTCATTATATAAATACATTAATCAATTTAATTTAAATGCCAACACCAGGGCACCCTAAAAAATATAATAAAATGATTTTTAAATAAAAATTAGAAACACCCCAGGAAGACACATGAAAGAAACTTCAAATTTTGTCTATATTGCTACCACAGCAGATACGAAAGGACAAGAGTTGGAGTATGTACGGCGGCTAATCGCTGCCCTGAATTTACCCACGCGAACCGTCGATCTTTCCACTCGTCGCTTGCCGTTTGACTCCCCGGCCGATATCGGTCCAGAGGACGTTGCTCGCCACCATCCGGCAGGCGCCGGTGCGGTCTTTTGCGCCAGTCGCGGCCAGGCGATCGCCGCTATGGCAACCGCTTTCGAACGTTTTATCCTGACGCGCCGCGATATCGCCGCCTTGCTGGGTCTGGGCGGCTCCGGCGGCACCGCCATCATCACGCCGGCCATGCAGCAGCTGCCGATTGGCCTGCCGAAAATAATGGTCTCAAGCATGGCGGCAGGAGACGTTTCCGCCTATGTCGGCGCCAGCGATATCAACATGCTGTATTCGGTCACCGATCTCGCCGGTCTTAACCGCATCTCGCGACAGGTGCTAGGCAACGCGGCACGCCAGATAGCCGGCGCAGTGCACTTCGCCGCCGTCGACTATCACGACAACAAACCCGCGATCGGCCTGACGACGTTTGGCGTCACCACGCCCTGCGTTCAGGCGTTGGTGGCCGAACTGGGAACACAATGGGATTGTCTGACGTTTCATGCGACTGGCAGCGGCGGCAGGTCGTTGGAAAAACTGATCGATAACCGCCAACTGCACGGCGCCATCGATTTGACCACCACCGAAATGGCCGATTACCTGTTTGGCGGTGTGCTGCCCTGCAATATGGATCGTTTCGGTGCCATCGCGCGTACCGGCATCCCGTGCGTGCTCTCCTGCGGCGCGATAGACATGATCAACTTCGGCGCGCCGAATACGGTGCCGGCTCGCTATGCCAACCGTCTGCGTCACCATCACAACCCACAAGTGACGCTGGTGCGTACCAGCGCGCGGGAGAATGCGTTAATGGGGCGTTGGATGGGCGAAAAAATCAACGCCTGCGCGGGCGAAGTGCGTTTCGTTATCCCGACAGGCGGCGTATCGGCTTTGGATGCGCCCGGGCAACCGTTCTGGGATCCGGCGGCGCTGGCCGCCTTTACGCAGGCGCTGGAAGAAACGGTGCACGCCACCGACAAACGCCGGTTGATAAAAACGCCTTATCATATTAACGACCCGTGCTTTGCGCAGGCCGTTGCCGAACATTTCCAGCACATTGTCGGCGGAGAATGATTATCACTCACGACAAAGTCTGCCGGCGATAACGCCAAATAGAAAAAGGGCCAGACAAATAGCCTGGCCCTTTTTTACTCACCGCGAGCGGATATTACTGACCGGAGGACATCTGCTCCTTCATTTTATTCATGTGGTCCATCATCTTTTGCTCGCGTTTCTGATAATTCTCATTGTATTGTTTTTTCTGCTCAGGCGTCAGCAGGTTATACATTTTATTTTCCGCTTTGGCGCGTTCCAGCATGCGTTCGGATTGTGCTTTGCCGATCGCGTCAATTTGCGCCTTCGCCTTCGCTTCGTCAAAGCTGTCGGAAGCGACCAGATTGTGCAGCGCCTGGCGTTCTTCTTTCATGCCCGGCCCGCGCTTCTGGTGCGACTCTTTCATGATATCGCGCATCTGCTGGCGCTGCTGCTCGGTCAGGTTCAACCCGGCGAACGGGCCGCCTTTACCTTCACCCTTGTGATGCATCATTTTCATCGGCGCCGCATCCGCCGCCGGGGCAGTCACCGTATCGGCGGCGAACGCCGCGGAAGCAGAACCCAGAGCCAGCGTGGAAGCAATAAATAAAGCCGTCAATTTACGCATAATCATTTCCTTAAAAGTTTTTCTTCATCAGGAGCGCTGTACGTTAACAGGCCCATTCGTCGTCGGAGATAATAATAGGCTGATAAAATTCAAGTAATGCGAGGGTGTGTAAACTTTTTAAAACCCGTCTCGGATTTATTCACCAATTATGAGAAAACTATGAAGATGGCGTTTATTTGATGGAAATTTTAATTTCTCGGCAAAAATCCCCCCGGTGGAGTTATTTTTCCGCTTTCCCCTCACCGCTATAATTTACTCGCCAGCACGGCAATCTTGCCTCAACCGTTTTCCGATAGCAGGGGGAAGTCAGTACAAGCATCATAGGATCCGATGTTCTCCTACACTTTAAGGCAAGCGGCCGCCGGGCGACGTTTACACCGCAAAACTAATCATTGCTTATATAATAGTTTCCATCACCCGTCCCGCCTGCAAAAACCTGTTATATGATGCACAGATGCGTACGGCGATCGCTTTCGGGCCAACAGGCTGCCCGGAGCTGCGCCGACCGGCCGCCCGTGCTCTTTTGAGGAATCATCATGCCCGCAGACCAAGGCCCTGAGCTTCTTAACGCCCACTTCGGCACCCAAAGCCCCCACTGGCGGCTGGCGTTTGACAGCAATGCCCTGGAGCTGTCCGCCGTTAAGGGCAAAGCCCACGTCGCGGTGGCACTCAGCGCCATGGACGCGGCGAAAATTCGCCGTCTGAGCGGCGTAACCGCCAGCCTTGAGCTGACCATTACGCTGGCCGGCGAACCGCTGCATCTGCATCTGGTCGGGCGCCGCGTCAACAACCTCGAATGGGCGGGCACCGCTTCCGCCTTCAGCGACACCCCATCCGTGGCGCGCGATCTGGTGCACGGCCTCTCCTTTGCCGAGCAGGTGGTGTCCGAAGCCAACTCGGTGATCGTGATCGTCGATCAGCACGGCCGCATTCAGCGTTTCAACCGGCTGAGCGAGGAGTACACCGGGCTGCACGAACACGAGGTGATCGGCAAAAACGTTTTCCAGCTGTTTATGAGCCCGGAAGAAGCCGCCGCCTCGCGGCGCAACATCGCCGGCTTCTTCCGCAACGGATCGTCTTATGAGGTGGAGCGTTGGGTAAAGACGGTCAAGGGCGAACGACTGTTTCTGTTCCGCAATAAGTTCGTGCACAGCGGCAGCGGCAAGAACGAGGTGTTTTTGATCTGCTCCGGCACCGACATCACCGAAGAACGCCGTGCGCAGGAACGGCTGCGGGTGCTGGCCAACACCGATCTTATCACCGGCCTGCCTAACCGTAACGCCATCCAGGATAAGATCAACCACGCCATCGCTACGCGCAGCGAAGAGAGCTTCGGCCTGGTGTACCTCGATCTCGACAACTTCAAAAAGGTCAACGACGCCTACGGTCATATGTTCGGCGATCGGCTGCTGGTCGAAGTCGCGCTGGCGATCCTCGGCTGCCTGAGCCCGGATCAGGTGCTCGCCCGCCTCGGCGGCGACGAATTTCTGGTGCTGGCGCCGCAAACCGATCGCGAGCGCCTGCAAACGCTGGCGCAGCGCATTATCGACAGGCTGAAAACCCCTTTCCGCATCGGCCTGATTGAGGTGTATACCGGCTGTTCGATCGGTATCGCGCTGTGCCCGGAGCACGGCAACGATCTCGACAGCCTGATCCGCAGCGCCGATACCGCCATGTACGTCGCCAAGGAGCACGGCAAACGCACCTATACCGTCTTCTCGCCGGAGATGAACAAACGCGTCGCCGAATACATGTGGCTGGACACCAATCTGCGTAAAGGGCTGGAGCAAAATCAGCTGGTGTTGTATTACCAGCCTAAAATCGACGCGCGCAGCGGCGAAGTGCACAGTGTGGAAGCGCTGGTGCGCTGGGATTCGCCGGAGCGCGGCCTGATCCCGCCGCTGCAGTTCATCTCCTACGCCGAGGAGTCCGGCCTGATCGGCCCGCTGGGCCAATGGGTGCTGCAGACCGCCGCCAGCCAGGCAGCGCAGTGGCAAGAACAGGGATTGAACCTGCGGGTAGCGGTCAACCTCTCCGCCCGGCAGTTGGCCGACGACGGCATCGTCAACGACCTGCTCGGGGTGCTGCGCCACCATCGCATGGCCCCCTGTCTGCTGGACTTCGAGCTGACCGAAAGCAGCCTGATTGAAGACGAGAACCGCGCGCGCGCGCTGATCACCCGGCTACGCGAACTGGGCGCGCAGGTGCATCTCGACGACTTCGGCACCGGCTATTCGTCACTGGCGCAGCTGGCGCGTATACCTCTGGACGCCATCAAGCTGGATAAAAGCTTCGTGCGCGGGGTGAATTTCAATCCGGTATCGCAATCCCTGGTACGCGCGATCGTCGCGGCGGCGGAGGCGCTGGCCTTCCGGGTGATCGCCGAAGGGGTGGAGACCGAGAGCGAAAACCACTTCCTCGACGAGGTCGGCGTGGACGAAAAACAGGGCTTTCTGTTTGCGCGGCCAATGCTCCCGGAACAGCTGGAGCATTGGCTGCAGTCCTATCGCCCGCGCTCACCTTCCGCGTGAGGCGGGCGCGTTAACGTTAGCCGGCACGACGCAGGTTCAGGGTGTGGCGATCCTGCAACATCACCAGCCGCTCGATGTAGGCGCGATCTTTTTCCTCAATGGTGAAGGCCGAGTGGACCCAATCCTCGGTAATATCCATCAGCTCGGAACGCGTCAGTTGCAATACGCGCTGACGCGCCCGCAGCATGGCGCGCATGCCGTTGAGCTTCGGCCGGATGGTATCGATGAAAGTGCGCGTCGCCATATAGGCATCGCCGGGCTGGAACAGCTGATCCACCAGCCCGCGGCTCTCGAACCACTCTGCGGTGTGCGACTCGCCGCCCCAAATCAGCTCCTCAGCCAAGCGCATGCCCGCCTTGCGCGCCACCAGCGAGTAACCGCCCATGCCGGGAAACAGGTTGAACGCGATCTCCGGGAACCCCATGCGCGCATTGTTCTGCGCCAACACGAAATGGTGCGCCAGCGCTGCTTCAAAGCCACCGCCCAGCGCACTACCTTCAACCATGGCAATGCTGACCGCGCCGGTGTCGAAACCGCGCGCAGCGGCATGCACACAGTCGATGCAGGCCCGTGCGTAGGCCATCATCGCCTCGCGCCTGCGGTTTTTGATCGCTTCGGCGAAGAACTGCAGATCGCCGCCGACGTTGAACATGTTCGGCACCAGCGAGCCGGTGACCCAGAAATCGAATCGCAGCGAAGACTCCTTCGCCGCCTGCGCCAGCGTCATGATGTCTTCGATCAGCGCCTGGTTGAAGCAGGGGCGGGGCGCAGCGCGCAGCAGCATCCACATGATATGCCTCTCCTCTTCATAGTAGGCGGAAAGCTGCGACAGATTGCCCGCTTCGGTAAACGGACGGCAGGTGGGGTGATTAAGCCATTTCATAAGACCTTCCAGTTTTTCTGTTGATGACGGATGAGACCGTTCCAGCCCCTACGGCTGCAGCGGAGCGGCGGTCGGTAAAGCGCGACGCCACATCATGAGTAAACGCTTTCTCGCCGACGAAACAGATAAAAATTGGAGGTAGGGAAGTGAAAAAAACCGAGGCGCCACGGGCTTTTCATAGGAATTTTACCTATCGCGCCATCGTCGGCATTTCATGCCGGGCGCTAACGCGTTAAGCTCGGAAATTGACCGTTTGCCGCCCCGGCGCTCAAAACGCTGCGAGGCTTTGGCTATAATCAATACGGATACATGCCGTTTAACGTTAAGGAAATCGTGAAGTAATGCCTACAGGACCAGACCAGGAACGCCGCCAGCCCGCACAAGACACGCCGCCGAAGCCGCTTATCGCCATCAAGACCGGCCATGAGACCCTCGACCGCCGCATTGGTGGTTTTTCACGTCTGATTGAACGCATCAAAGCCTGGCCGAGCGTTGCGCACCTGCTGCGCGCGGCCGAACGCTTTAACGATCGGCTGGGTAGCCAGTTCGGCGCCGCCATCACCTATTTTTCATTCCTCTCGCTGATCCCGATCCTGATGGTGTCATTCGCCGCCGCCGGTTTCGTGCTGGCCTCCAACCCGGATCTGCTGGCCCGATTGATCAACCGGATCGTCGGCAGCATCAGCGATCCGACGCTGGCCAGCACGCTGAAGAACACCGTCAACACCGCCATTCAGCAGCGTACCACCGTGGGGTTGACCGGTCTGGCGCTGGCGCTCTATTCCGGCATCAGTTGGATGGGCAACCTGCGCGAGGCGATCCGCGCACAGTCGCGTGACGTCTGGGAGCGCAATCCGCAGGATCAGGAGAAAATCTATTTCAAGTACACCCGCGACTTCATCTCGCTGACCGGCCTGGTGGTCGCGCTGATCATTACGCTGTCGCTGACCTCGGTCGCCGGATCGGCACAGGCGGCGATCGTCAACGCGCTGGGGTTGGACGGCATCGAATGGCTGCGGCCGGCGTTGACGACGATCGCGCTGTCGATCTCGATTTTCGCCAACTATCTGCTGTTCCTGTGGATTTTCTGGATGCTGCCGCGCCACAAACCGAAGAAAAAAGCGCTGCTGCGCGGTACCTTGCTCGCCGCCATCGGATTTGAGGTGATCAAGTTCGTGATGACGATGACGCTGCCGCAGGTGGCGAAATCGCCTTCCGGCGCGGCCTTCGGCTCGGTGATCGGGCTGATGGCGTTCTTCTACTTCTTCGCCCGTTTGACGCTGTTTTGTGCCGCCTGGATCGCTACCGCCGACTACAAAGGTGACAAAGCCTTGCCGGAACGCGAGCCACCGGCCCCCTGAAGCCATGCAATCGTGCCGGTGTTATCGCACACGCCGGCACTTTCCTCTGGTTAATAAGCAAAAACCCAGTCAATCCCTCTAAATCATGCGGCATGACATTCGGAAAACCAGCATAACAAACTACCCATTCACTTTTCTTTCCCGTTTTTACAGCCATTCCCTCTGTATGAAACCCATTTCTCAACGTTTAACGCTACAGAAAAGAAGCCCGGTAAAACATTAGTCTTTTTAACCGGTTAGCGGCGGCGCAGCCCAGAGTTACAGCGTTGAAAAGGCGGAATGCTGTCACTAAGATGGATTTTTACCCCCTCCAACAATAAGAAATAGATATGCAAGCCACCATCGCACCCCCACTCGACGCCGACGACGCGTCTACACCGGTGAATTCCCGCGGGAAAGTCATCGTCGCCTCGCTGGTCGGCACCGCCATCGAGTTCTTCGACTTTTACATCTATGCCACCGCCGCGGTGATCGTGTTCCCGCACATCTTCTTCCCGCAGGGCGACCCGACCACCGCGACGCTGCAGTCGCTGGCCACCTTCGCCGTCGCCTTTGTCGCGCGCCCTATCGGCTCTGCGCTGTTCGGCCACTTCGGCGATCGCGTGGGGCGCAAGGTGACGCTGGTCGCCTCGCTGCTGACCATGGGGATTTCCACCGTGCTGATCGGCCTGCTGCCGAGCTATGAAACCATCGGCATCTTCGCCCCTATCCTGCTGGCGCTGGCGCGCTTTGGCCAGGGCCTGGGGCTGGGCGGCGAATGGGGCGGCGCCGCCCTGCTGGCAACGGAGAACGCGCCGGCCAAAAAGCGCGCGCTATACGGCTCTTTCCCCCAGTTGGGCGCCCCGATCGGCTTCTTCTTCGCCAACGGCACCTTCCTGCTGCTCTCCTGGCTGCTGAGCGACCAGCAGTTTATGGAATGGGGCTGGCGCGTGCCGTTCATTCTCTCCGCCGCGCTGGTGCTGATTGGCCTGTACGTGCGGGTATCGCTGCATGAAACGCCGGTGTTCGCCAAAGCGGCCAAGGCCGGCAAACAGGTAAAAGTGCCGCTCGGCACGCTGCTGAGCAAGCATCTGAAAGCCACCATCCTCGGCACCTTCATCATGCTGGCGACCTACACGCTGTTTTATCTGATGACGGTGTATTCGATGACCTACGGCACCGCGCCGCAGCCGCTGGGCCTCGGCTACTCCCGTAACAGCTTCCTGTGGATGCTGATGGTGGCGGTGATCGGTTTCGGCGTGATGGTGCCGATCGCCGGCCTGCTGGCGGACGCGTTCGGCCGCCGCAAGACCATGATCGCCATTACCCTGCTGATGATCGGCTTCGCGTTTCTGTTCCCGACCCTGCTGGGCTCCGGCAACCAGGCGCTGGTAATGGGCTTCCTGCTGTGCGGCCTGAGCATCATGGGGCTGACCTTTGGCCCGATGGGCGCGCTGCTGCCGGAGCTGTTCCCTACCGAAGTGCGCTATACCGGCGCGTCGTTCTCCTACAACGTCGCGTCGATCCTCGGCGCGTCCGTGGCGCCTTATATCGCCACCTGGCTGGCGGCCCATTACGGGCTGTTCTACGTCGGCATGTACCTGGCGGCAATGGCCGGGTTGACGCTACTGGCTCTGCTGTTGATGAAAGAAACCCGCCACCAGTCGCTGTGATCCCCTGCGGCCCCCTCACTGCGGGGGCCGCACGCGTTGTTCGTTTCCTGTCATAAAACCGGGCTATGCTGGATGTTTATCTCGGTAACAGGATCGGCCGATGTCTCTGCGTCGTGGGGTATTTGTCTGCGTTGCGCTGCTGGCGGCTCTCGCCATCGCGCTCTATTACGGGTTGAAGCCCGACCATCCCGATGCGCTGTGGCGCATCGTCAGCCAGCAATGTCTGCCCAATCAGCAAGCGCATGACAACCCGGCGCCCTGCAAGCAGGTGGATGTGCAGGCCGGCTTCGTGGTGTTTAAAGATCGCAACGGACCGCTGCAATACCTGCTGATGCCCAGCGCCAAAATCACCGGGATAGAAAGCCCGGCGGTGCTGGATGCCGCCACGCCGAATTTCTTCGCCCAGGCCTGGCGCGCGCGCCACGTGATGGCGGAACGCTATGGCAAACCCATCGACGACGGTGATATTTCACTGGCCATCAATTCGGAATATGGCCGCACGCAAAACCAGCTGCACATTCATATCTCCTGCCTGTTGCCGGCGGTAAAACAGCGCTTGGCGCAGATCGGCCCCGATTTCATCGAGCAATGGCAACCGCTGCCCGGCGGCCTGTTGGGACATGACTATCTGGGGCGGCGGGTAACCCCTGCCGAGCTGGAGCAACAGGGCGCCTTCCGCCTGTTGGCTGCCGGCCTGCCGCGCGCCGACGGGCGCATGGGCAGCTTCGGCCTGGCGATGACCGCGCTGCCGGACGGCGATTTCCTGCTGCTGGCGACCGAGCGCAGCCTGCTGCCGTTCACCCTGGCCTCGGCGGAAGAGATCCAGGATCACGACTGCCGGCTGCTTACGCCACCGCCGCGCGCCTGATTATTTTTTGCCTTTCATCTCCCGCAGGATCTGCCCGCACTGGTTCTCCTCGCCGCCTTCACTGGGCGAGACCAGCGCCAGCAGCGCCGCCGCCGGCGTCAGCACCGCCCCCAACGCCACCGCCGCCGCGCCGCGCGCGATCAGCGGCCCGGCTTTCACCCCGGCGTCCGGGTGCTTGAAGGTGCCTTTCACGTACAGCGGCGATCGCAGGGTCAGCACGCGCATCCCCTTGCTTTCCGGATCGATGGATAAATCCAGCCGCTCTGTGGCGAGGTTAGTGTTACCGGTGATGTTGATCACCGCGTTCTCGGTGTCGAACACGAACAGCCGCGGCGCGGCGACGCCGCTGCGGATGCCGACGTCCGCCGCCGCGCAGTTGATGCCTACCACGTCGTCACCGAACAATTGCGCCACCAGATAGTTGCCGACGTTCAGACCGAGGATCTCCATCAGGCTACGGCTGATCACCCCGTTATTGATCAGCAGGCGCAGATCGCCGTTGCTGGTCGCCAGCAGCTCGGCCACTGAATTACCGCTGCCCGTCAGCCTCGCGTCGCCGTTCATCTGCCCGAGGCTGCGCTTCATCGCCGCCACGTTAGGCAATAGCTGTTTGAGCTGGAGTTTGCGCGCGTGCATATCTACCTGGCCGCGCATCGGCTTTTTGCCGCCGTCGAGGCGCACCACGGCGTTCAGGCTGCCGCCCGCCATGCCGAAGCGCAGCGGATCCAGACGCAACTCGCCATTGTTCAGCTTCAGGTGCGTGGCCAGATCGCTCAGCGGTAAATCGCTGCCGCGCTCGATGCGCGCGGCGGCAAACTTCACGTCCGCATCCATCTTGCTCCAGCTTTGCGTATCGAACTGTTCAACCGGCAGCACCTTATCCGCCGGCTGGCGGCTCTTCTCGCCGCGGCCGGCTTTGGCAGCGTTGGAATCCGCGCCGATCAGCGGCGCCAGATCCGCCAGCCTCAGCTGCCGGGAGCTCACCGCGCCACTCAGCGTCGGCCGCGGCTTACCGGCAACGTATTTCAAGTCGCCATGAATGTCGCTGTCGCCGATTTTACCGTCGAACTTCTGATATTCGAACACGGCGCCGCCCGGCTGATGCAGGCGGGCTATCAGATGGCCATCGGTCGCATACGGCGGCGTGTTCGGCAGCAGCACGCCGGTCAGGCCATAGAGATTGCCCAGGCTTTCGCCGGAAAATTTCAGCTGCACGTCCAGGCCGCCGAGGTTCAGCGGATCGGACAAGGTGCCCGCCACCGCCACCCGGGTGCTGCCGGAGCGCACGTCGGCCTGCAGCGGGAACGGCAGATCGGCGCTCTGCAGTGACAGCATGCCGCCGATCTTGCCGCTGCCGCTCAGCGGTTCGCCGTTATATTTGCCTTTCACTTGCCAGCCGAAAACATAATCGGGTGTAGCGACCTTGCCGCCGCTCTGTTTGCCGGTCACTTCACTGAACGGCAGCGGTTTGCCGAGCGGATCGATAACGGCGCGGAAATCCGCCTTCAGCGTGGCGTCTTTAAAGGCGATCTGTCCCTTGTCGAACACGATATCGTGCACAGTGAACGACCAGGCGGAAGGCGGCTGCTTGGGATCCTGGCCGCCGGCCAGGTCAAACGTCCAGTTGTTGTCGCCGTTGGCCAGGCGTTGCAACGACGCATTCGGCTGCTTGAGCCAGATGCGCGGGATCAGCAGTTCTTTCCTCAGCAGCGCCAGCGGTGCGATGCTGGCGTCGACGCGCTGCAGCGTCACCATGCTGTCGCCGGGGATGTTTTTCGGATTACCCAACCACACGTCTTCGGCGTGAATATGCGGCCAGGGCACCCAGGCGCGCCAGCCGCCCTCATCCGGGTTACGCGACCAGTCGACGCCCAGATCGCCGCGGATGGCGAAGGGCCGCCGCAGTTCGGCCGACACCTTGTCGTTGATGGTGGGCTTGAGTCGATTCCAGTCGAAGGTGGCGATGAAGATCGCCAGCGCGGCGAGCACCAGCAGCACAATGCCGCCCAGCCAGCTGAAAACCTTTCCTGTTCTTGTCATAGGGCTCCCTCAGCACATAAACCGGGCTGCCGAATGAAAGGAAAAGGAATGAGCAGCCCCGTTTAAGCCTAGCTGAGGATAGGCCGGAGTTCACGCCGGCGCGCCGGGCGCGGCAAACAGCGTCGGTACGCTGTGTAAAGTTTCAAAGCACGCCGGGCGGGAAAGATAGTAACCCTGCGCGGCCAACGCGCCGGAACGCTGCACCAGCCGCCACTCCTGTTCGGTTTCCACGCCTTCGACGATCACCCCGTCGCTGTGCTGATTCATCATCTTGATCAGGGTGCCGAGCAGCTGTACGCCCTCTTCCGACTGTTTGAGCAAGGTGAACAATTCGCGCGCCACCTTGATGTATTGATAGCGCCAGGCGCCGACGGCGGAGAAGTTGGCCAGCCCGCTGCCGAAATCGTCCAGCCACAACCGTTCGCCGCCGACGATCTGCTGTAACGGGCGGTTTGACGCCGTTGCGGCTTGCTCCACCAGCTCGAAGCGCAGGTAGGGCATCTCGGCGATCTGCCGTTGCAACGCATCATGACGCTGCAACGCTTGCAGCGCCATACCATCGATATTGACCGACACCATCACCGCGTGGCGAATGAACAACGCCTGCCAGCGCTGCAACAGCGCCAACTGCTCCTGGATCACCCGCAAACGCTGGGCGACGCCGAGCGAGGCAAAATACTGTTCCGGGGATTGCCGTTTGTCCGGCTCATTAGGGTGATACACCGCCGTCAGCAGTTCCACCGCCAGCAACGCGCCGCTGGTGCGATAAATCGGCTGGAAGGTATACAAGCGCCGGCATTGCCGCCAGTAGCGCCGCGATTTGGCGCAGGCATAGAGGGCAAAACAGGGCGCCAGCAGACCCGAGATCAGGTTGGTTATCATCGGTACTATCGCCGTGGCGGGGAAGTGAGAGCGCTGCCGCTGTTTCTTTACCCAGCTTATCGGCCGCGCCGCGTAAAACTTTAAGCACGAATTACCGCAGGCTTTCCTCTTCACCCTGTTGGCGTTGGTCGATCGCGATCATAAAAAATTAAAACACTGTTTTAATTTATTGACTCCCTGACCGCCTTACGTGGAGACTGGCGGCTGTTGCTTCTTCTTTAGCCAGGGCTTATTGACGATGACTATCCGAAATCTCGCCGTGATCGGCGAATGCATGATCGAGCTGTCACAGCAGGGCGCACAGCTGACGCGCGGCTTTGGCGGCGATACCCTCAACACCGCCGTCTACCTTGCCCGCCAAATGCCGGAACAGACGCTGCAGGTGCATTACGTCACCGCACTCGGCACCGACAGCTTCAGCGGCGAGATGCTGCTGGCCTGGCGGCAGGAGAACATCAAAACCGGGTTGATTCAGCAGTTGGACAACAAACTGCCGGGCCTGTACGTGATCGAAACCGACGCCGCCGGCGAACGCACCTTTTACTACTGGCGCAACGACGCCGCCGCCCGGTATTGGCTTGCGGGCCCCCAGGCCGACGCACTGTGCGACCGATTGGCGCAATTCGATTACCTGTACCTCAGCGGCATTAGCCTGGCGATCCTCGCGCCTGCCGACCGCACGAAGCTGCTGGCGCTGCTGCGCCGCTGCCGTGCCAACGGTGGTCTAGTCATCTTCGACAACAACTACCGTCCGCGCCTGTGGCCAAGCCGTGAGGAAACGCAGCAGGCCTACCGTGAGGTGCTGGCCTGCACCGACATCGCCTTCCTGACGCTGGATGACGAAGCGTTGCTGTGGGGCGCGCAGCCGGTTGAACAGGTGGTGGCACGCACGCAGGCGCTCGGCGTCGGCGAGATCGTTATCAAACGCGGCGCAGAGGCCTGCCTGGTGTTCAGCGTGGAGGGAGAGCGGCTTGAGGTACCGGCGATCGCACTGCCGCCGGAGCGCGTGGTGGATACCACCGCAGCAGGCGACTCTTTCAGCGCCGGTTACCTGGCGGTACGCCTGAACGGCGGCAGCGCCCAGCAGGCGGCGCAGCGCGGCCATCTGCTCGCCGCATCGGTGATCCAACATCGCGGCGCCATCATTCCCGCAGCAGCGATGCCCAACCAATAAGACGACGGCGAGGTGACCTCGCCGCCGGCGCAATGGCTCCCAGACGTATTGATGAGAGGATGATTGAAGAATTTCCCTGGCGTTGGCTTATTGATACCCAGAACTGCTAAGCTCAGGTCTTGGCATTGCCGACTTTTTGAATTTATTAGCCGAGTATAAATTTCAATCCGCCGCACTGACTAGCTGGACTTTGGTGCAGGTCGGGCTGAATCGCCGAACGACAGGGAGGTTACCGATGGCCGTCGCATTCGCCAACGCCGTCGCCGCAAGACTGCATCTGGACAGCCGGCTGCACGCCTTCGGCAGATTCAAATATGCTTATTTGACCTTCAACAAACACCATCCCGATCGCCATCTGTTGGTATCGAGCTACCCGCAAGAATGGTTGAACATCTACAGCGACAATCGCTATCAACGCATCGACCCCGTCGTGCGCGCCGCCCATAGTCGCTGCGCGCCCTTTATGTGGCACGACACCCCAATCACCACCGAGGATCGGCATTACCGGAAGATCTTCAGCCAGGCACGGGAGTACGACATCGTGCACGGCTGCAGCTTTGTTTTGCACGATCACGACAACAACCTGGCGATCTTGTCGATCAGCGCGACGGCGGCCGATGACGCCGAACTGCGGCAGCTGATGGAAGACGAAAGGGCCAACCTGCAGATGGTCTTGGTCGATACCCACCAGCACGCGCTGACATTGGCCAATGCCGAGGCGAACCGGACGGATCGACTCTCGCCGCGCGAAGGGGAAATTCTCTATTGGGCCAGCCAGGGCAAAACCTACCACGAGATCGCGCTGATCCTGGGGATCAAAACCCGTACGGTGAAGTTTCACATCGGCAATGCGGTGCGTAAGCTGGGGGTCACGAACGCCAAACACGCGATCCGGCGCTGTCTCGAGCGGCAGCTTATCGCACCGCCGGAAGCATAAAAAAGCCAGCATCGCTGCCGGCTCTTTGTGCTTTGCCTTGCGGAAAATCAGCCCGCGACGGCGATGCGTTTCATGTCAGTCATGTAGCCACGCAGTTTACGGCCAACGGTTTCGATAGGGTGGCTGCGCACCGCTTCATTCACGTCGCGCAGTTGCGCGTTGTCCACCGCCGTACCCGCCACGGCTTTGCCCAAATCGCCCGCCTGCAGAGTGGTCATGAAGTCTTTCAGCAACGGCACCGCCGCGTTGGCGAACAGGTAGTTGCCGTACTCCGCGGTATCGGAGATGACCACGTTCATTTCATACAGACGCTTACGCGCAATGGTGTTGGCGATCAACGGCAGCTCGTGCAGTGACTCGTAGTAAGCCGACTCTTCGATGATACCGGCATCGACCATGGTTTCGAACGCCAGCTCGACGCCTGCTTTCACCATCGCCACCATCAGCACGCCATGATCGAAGTACTCTTGTTCACCGATCTTGCCTTCAAACTGCGGCGCATTCTCGAACGCGGTTTTGCCGGTCTCTTCGCGCCAGGTCAGCAGTTTCACGTCGTCTTCCGCCCAGTCGGCCATCATGCCGCTGGAGAAAGCGCCGGAGATGATGTCGTCCATGTGCTTCTGGAACAGCGGTGCCATGATGGTTTTCAGCTGTTCGGACAGCGCATAAGCACGCAGCTTGGCCGGGTTGGACAGGCGATCCATCATCAGGGTGATACCGCCCTGCTTCAGCGCTTCGGTGATGGTTTCCCAGCCGAACTGAATCAGTTTCTCGGCGTAAGCCGGATCGGTACCCTCAGCAACCAGCTTGTCGAAGCACAGCAGCGAACCCGCCTGCAGCATGCCGCACAGAATAGTCTGCTCGCCCATCAAATCGGATTTCACTTCAGCGACGAAGGAAGACTCCAGCACGCCGGCGCGGTGGCCGCCGGTCGCCGCCGCCCAGGCCTTGGCGATCGCCATGCCTTCGCCTTTCGGATCGTTTTCCGGGTGAACCGCAATCAGGGTCGGCACGCCGAAGCCGCGCTTGTACTCTTCACGCACTTCGGTGCCCGGACACTTCGGCGCGACCATCACCACGGTGATGTCTTTGCGCACCTGCTCGCCCACTTCAACGATGTTGAAGCCGTGGGAGTAACCCAACGCCGCGCCGTCTTTCATCAGTGGCTGCACCGCACGCACTACGGAAGAGTGCTGCTTGTCCGGCGTCAGGTTGACCACCAGATCCGCCTGCGGGATCAGGTCTTCGTAGGTGCCGACCTTAAAGCCGTTTTCGGTCGCCTTGCGCCAGGAAGCGCGCTTCTCGTCGATCGCTTCTTTGCGCAGGGCATAGGCGACATCCAGACCGGAATCGCGCATGTTCAGCCCCTGGTTCAGGCCCTGGGCGCCACAGCCGACAATCACCACTTTTTTACCTTTCAGGTAGCCGGCTTCGTCAGCAAATTCGTCGCGCGCCATAAAGCGGCATTTACCCAATTGCGCCAACTGCTGACGCAGGTTCAATGTGTTGAAATAGTTAGCCATGGTGGTACTCCGGTTTGATGTTGTCTTGCATTGTTATTTTCATTCCCCGCCCTGTCTGTGCGGAGATTCGTTAAACTCAATGTATAACAGGAAATGCGTTGCTTAAATTGATATATTGAGAACGTGACATTGCAATTTTTGCAACACTCTCACTGCGAGCGTATCGATATGGATTTACGTGATTTAAAGCTGTTCTTGCATCTGGCCGAAAGCCATCACTTCGGGCGCACCGCCAAGGCGATGCACGTCAGCCCGTCGACGCTCTCCCGCCAGATCCAGCGGCTGGAAGAGATCCTCGGGCAGCCGCTGTTCCTGCGCGATAACCGCACCGTGCAGCTCACCGACGCCGGCGAACAGCTGAAAGAATTCGCCCAGCAAACGCTGCTGCAGTATCAGCAGCTGAAGCACTCGCTCGGCCAGCACGGCCCTTCGCTGAGCGGCGAACTGCGGCTGTTCTGCTCGGTGACCGCGGCGTACAGCCACCTGCCGCCGATCCTCGATCGCTTTCGTGCGCAGCACCCGCTGGTAGAGATTAAGCTGACCACCGGCGATGCCGCCGACGCGGTCGACAAGGTGCAATCCAACGAGGCCGATCTCGGCATCGCCGGCCGGCCGGAAACGCTGCCCGCCAGCGTGGCGTTCACCAAAATCGGCGAAATTCCGCTGGTGCTGATCGCGCCGGCGCTGCCCTGTGCGGTGCGCAGCCAGGCGTTCGCCGACAAGCCCGACTGGGCCGAGATCCCCTTCATCCTGCCGGAGCACGGCCCCTCGCGAAAACGCATCGAGCTGTGGTTCCGCCGCCATCGCATCAGCAATCCGCTGATTTACGCTACCGTCGGCGGCCACGAGGCCATCGTGTCGATGGTGGCCCTGGGCTGCGGCATCGCGCTGATCCCAAGCGTGGTGGTGGACAACAGCCCGGAGCCGGTGCGCAACCGCATCTCGCAGCTGGATAACATCTCGATGGTCGAACCGTTTGAACTGGGGGTCTGCGTTCAGAAAAAGCGCCTCAGCGATCCGTTGATCGACGCCTTTTGGCGGTTGCTGCATCCCCGCTGACGCGGGGTTTCAAAGGTCTGCCGGATCGATCTGCTTCATCGTCTCTACCTGCATCAACCAGTGGTAGAGCGGCTCAAGCTGCAAAAATGCCCCGGCCAGCAGCGGCGCCAGATCGGCGTTGAACAGCTTTTCCACTTCGCTGTCCGTCACCATCACCGCAAACGACTTGCGGTTGTACCAGGTGGCGATCTCCGCCGCCTGTTCCTTCACCAGCGGGCGCTTGTAGCGCTCGCCCACCAGCTCGAACGGCGGCCGGCAGCAGGCGGCCACCTCCAGGAAAGGCTGCGGCCGCTGCCTCAGCGTATGGCGGAACAGATCCATGGTCGGCTTGTTGGCGCTGTAGTAGCCGAGCCCATAGCGCAGCATGTCCGGCCCCAGTTCGAAAAAGTAGACCGGCGCGTCTTTCCAGTCTTTACTCGGGCGCTTGAACGTCAGCCACATGCGGCTGCGGTAGCGCGATTTATCGTGAGAAAACCGCGTATCGCGATGAATGCGCGACAGCGTTTTGCCGATCGCCGGGCGGGTCTCGAACTGCGGGTCGATCGCCAGCATGCCGGGAGCCAGTTGCTCCACCAGCGCGCGAAACGGCGCCAGCAGCTCGCGATCGTAGATGTCGCGATTGCCGTCGAACCAGGCCTTATCGTTCTCGATCCGCACCTGCTGCAGGAAATTCAGGCCCTGCTGGCTAAAGCCGGAGAAAGGTTGCGTCATAAGTTTTTCCGTTCTGACGGTTTATCGGGTGTTGCGCAGATCTTCCCTCTGCCAACGGCGTTTGATAAACACGCGCCGACGCGTGCGGAAATAGGCGACATACAGGTAGAACGCCGCCCGGTTGCTGAACAGCGCACCGCCAACCACGCCCCCCAGCAGCAGGGCGCCGGTGGCGATGCCGGTCATGCCCGCCGCCCACGCCGCCGCGGCGCCGAGGCAACACAGACCGAGCATGCCAAGGTAATATTGCAACAATACCACCCCGCTGTTTTTACCCTGCACCAGTTGGAACAGGATCAACGTCATCCACACCGCCACGATCGCGCCGCTGCCCATCAACACGGCGGCGGAGGTCTTGCCGCTCCAGGCGGCCGCCACATCCGTGACCAGACCCATCACGCCCGCCAGCCCCAGCGTCAGGCACACCATCAGCAACATGACGTTGCCGACGCCCGGCGGCGACAACCGCTGGCCCGGCGTCATGAAATGCTGCTCGAGCTGCGCATCCACACCGGCGAAAAGAGCGCGATCGCGCGCCGCGATTTGGCTTTCCATCTCCCGACCCTGCACGATCAGGCGTTTAATCATCCACTCCGCCATTACCTCACCATCTGCGGCAATTTCTGCATAATGCCCACAAAATACTGCCCGGTGGTTTTCACATTCACCGGCGCCGACAGGGTGCCGCTGATGCCGCTGCCGACAAACGTCAACGCGTTATTGAGCGCCGAGTGCAATTGCTGGCGCAGCCCGTTTTGGATCGCTTCCGTCGGGTAGCGTTTCGGGTACAGGCCGTTCTTCACCATCTCTTTCAAGACGTTGTTGGAAATTCCCGGATTTTCCGCCCGAATGATGTTTTCGGTCAGTCGCTTCCTTTCGCTGCGGGGCATGCTTTTCAGCCACTCCGTCGCCTTGCGCGCCGAAATGCGGCGCATGGCGCGATAGGTCATCGTCGCTTCCTTCAGGGCGGCCCCGGCGCTGGCCAGCGAGATCACATCGAGCACGGTACTGGTGGCGATATACCACTGCTCTGAATCGAGCTGAGCCAATTCATCGCCTTTCCCGTCATAAAGCTTGTTGACGCGGTACAGCCCATTACCGCACTGCAACGCGCTGGCGGCCATGCCGGCATAGCCCAGATAAGCCACCGCTGAGCTGGTACCGCCGGTAAATGGCACGGCGACGCTGCCCGACGCCAGTAAAAAGACCGATACCAGCAGCGTTCCACACGACAGCGCGGCCGAGGCCAGCTCTTTGCTGACGCTGGGTTTGCTCAACGCTTCCGACAGCGTATTGGTCGCGGCAACGCGCGAGGTATGAGCCACCGTTTTGCTGATGACCACGTGGGTAACCTGCGAAGCGTTCGAGTAACCGGTGTGCTGCGTCGGGCGGACTAAAAATGAGTTTTGCCCGTCGGAAAAAATAATTCCCACGCCATGAAAGGCGAGGCTGCAGTCCAGCGAGTCCTGCAAGGCTTGCAGATTAATATCGCGATAGAATTCTTGTACGCCGGTATTGCCCAACAGGCGGGCAAACTCGGCGTTGGTCAAATCGTCTTCGGGAGAACCGAACGGCGTAGAAAAAGCAGTGTTCATTGTCGTGCATCCCTATACGTCAGAAGTCTTGGCAGTATAAAAATGCACGACAAAATCACAACCGCGCAACCCATAAACTGACTCATGCGTCACGGTTACTTATCAATCCGACTCACCCCTGCAAAAAGAAGCGGAACGCCGGGTTGTCGGTTTCGTCGTGGCAATCGTAGCCCAGCGCCTGCAGGTGCCGCTCGAATTCCGGCTCGCTTTGCGCCAGCTCGAAGGCCGCCAGCACCCGGCCGAAGTCGGTACCGTGGCTGCGATAGTGGAACAGCGAGATGTTCCAGTGCGTGCCCAGCGTCTGCAGGAACTTCAGCAGCGCGCCCGGCGACTCCGGAAACTCAAAGCTGTACAGCCGTTCGCGCAGCGGCTTCGACGGACGCCCGCCCACCATGTAGCGCACGTGCAGCTTGGCCATCTCGTCGTCCGACAGATCCACCACCTGGTAACCGTCGGCGTTGAGTTCGTCGATGATCTCCCGCCGTTCGGGGTGGCCGCGCGTCAGCCGCACGCCGACGAAAATGCAGGCGTTGTCGGCATCGGCGTACCGGTAATTGAATTCGGTCACCGAGCGGCCGCCCAGCAGTTGGCAGAACTTGAGGAAGCTGCCCTGCTGTTCCGGAATGGTCACCGCCAGCAGCGCTTCGCGCTGTTCACCCAGTTCGCAGCGCTCGGAAACGTAGCGCAGCCCGTGGAAGTTGAGGTTGGCGCCGGACAGCACGTGCGCCAGACGCTCGCCCTGAATATTGTGCTGCTGGACGTACTTTTTCAGCCCCGCCAAAGCCAGCGCGCCGGAAGGTTCGGCAATGGCGCGCACGTCCTCGAACAGATCTTTGACCGCCGCGCAGATGGCGTCGCTGTCCACGGTGATCACGTCGTCCAGATACTCACGGCACAGGCGGAACGTTTCGTCGCCGATGCGCTTCACCGCCACGCCTTCGGCGAACAGCCCGACGCGCGCCAGATCCACCGGATGGCCGGCATCCAGCGCCGCGCGCAGGCAGGCGGAGTCTTCCGCTTCGACGCCGATCACTTTGATCTGCGGCATCAGCTGTTTGATCAGCACTGCCACCCCGGCGGCCAAGCCGCCGCCGCCGACCGGCACGAAGACCCGATCCAAATGCGCGTCTTGCTGCAACAGCTCCATCGCCAGCGTGCCCTGCCCGGCGATCACCGTCGGGTGATCGAACGGCGGCACGAAGGTCATGCCTTGCTGATGGGAAAGCTCGATTGCCTTCGCTTTGGCCTCGTCGAAATTGGCGCCGTGCAGCAACACTTCGCCGCCGAAGCCGCGCACCGCATCCACCTTGATGTCCGCGGTGGACACCGGCATCACGATCAGCGTTTTGATGCCCAGCCGTTTACCGGAGAAGGCGACGCCCTGCGCGTGGTTGCCGGCCGAAGCCGTCACGACGCCGCGCGCCTTCTGCTCTTCGTCCAGCCCGGCAATCATCGCATAGGCCCCGCGCAGCTTGAAGCTGTGCACCGGCTGGCGATCTTCGCGCTTCACCAAAATGGTGTTGCCGAGGCGCGAAGAGATTTTGCTCATGGCCTGCAACGGGGTGACTTGCGCCACCTCGTAAACCGGCGAGCGCAGTACCGCTCGCAGATATTCCGCGCCGCAGGGGGCGCTGGGTAGGGGTTGAGAGACCGCCATGCTGCTTATCCCCCCAGTTTGCTCTTGTCGCGCACCGCGCCTTTGTCGGCGCTGGTGGCCAACGAGGCGTAAGCGCGCAGCGCGAAGGACACCTGACGTTCACGATTTTTCGGCGTCCAGGCCGCGTCGCCGCGCGCCAGTTCCGCCTCATGCCGCGCCGCCAACTCCTGCTCGCTGACATCCAGCTGGATGCCGCGATGAGGAATGTCGATCGCGATCATGTCGCCGTCCTGCACCAGGGCGATCAGGCCGCCGTTAGCCGCTTCCGGCGAAGCGTGGCCGATGGACAACCCGGAGGTGCCGCCGGAGAAACGCCCGTCGGTGATCAGCGCACACGCCTTGCCCAGCCCCATCGATTTCAGGTAGGTGGTTGGGTAAAGCATTTCCTGCATGCCCGGCCCGCCTTTCGGCCCTTCGTAGCGAATCACCACTACGTCGCCCGCCACCACTTTGCCGCCGAGGATCGCTTCTACCGCGTCGTCCTGGCTTTCATACACTTTGGCCGGGCCGCGGAAGGTGAGGATTTCTTTGTCCACGCCGGCAGTTTTGACGATGCAGCCGTTTTCCGCCAGGTTGCCGTACAGTACCGCCAACCCGCCGTCCTGACTGTAGGCGTGCTCACGGGTGCGGATGCAGCCTTCCTTGCGGTCGGTGTCCAGCGAATCCCAGCGGCAATCCTGAGAGAATGCCTGCGTGGTGCGGATACCGGCCGGCCCGGCGGAGTACATTTTCTTGACGCTTTCGTCGCGGGTCAGCATCACGTCGTAAGCTTCCAGCGTCTGCGGCAGGGTCAGCCCCAACACGTTGTTCACTTCGCGGTTCAGCAAGCCGGCGCGGTCCAGCTCGCCGAGGATGCCGATCACGCCGCCGGCGCGGTGCACGTCTTCCATGTGATATTTCTGCGTGCTCGGCGCCACCTTGCACAGGTGCGGCACTTTGCGCGACAGGCGATCGATGTCTTCCATGGTGAAGTCCACCTCGCCTTCCTGCGCCGAAGCCAGCAGGTGCAGCACGGTGTTGGTCGAGCCGCCCATGGCGATGTCCAGCGTCATGGCGTTTTCAAACGCCGCCTTGTTGGCGATATTGCGCGGCAGCGCGCTTTCGTCATCCTGCTCGTAATAGCGTTTGGTCAGCTCGACGATGCGCTTGCCGGCGTTGAGGAACAGTTCCTTGCGATCGGCGTGGGTGGCCAGCAGCGAGCCGTTGCCCGGCTGCGACAGGCCCAGCGCTTCGGTCAGGCAGTTCATCGAGTTGGCGGTAAACATGCCGGAGCAGGAGCCGCAGGTCGGGCAGGCGGAACGCTCGATCTGCTCGCTGTCGGCGTCGCTGACGTTCGGGTTCGCACCCTGGATCATCGCGTCTACCAGATCCAACTTGATGATCTGGTTGGAGAGTTTGGTTTTGCCGGCTTCCATCGGGCCGCCGGAAACGAAGATCACCGGAATGTTCAGGCGCAACGCCGCCATCAGCATGCCTGGGGTGATTTTGTCACAGTTGGAGATGCACACCATCGCGTCGGCGCAGTGGGCGTTCACCATGTATTCGACCGAGTCGGCGATCAGCTCGCGCGACGGCAAGGAATAGAGCATGCCGCCGTGGCCCATGGCGATGCCGTCATCCACCGCGATGGTGTTGAACTCTTTGGCCACGCCGCCGGAGGCTTCGATCTGTTCGGCGACCAGTTTGCCCAGATCGCGCAGATGCACGTGGCCCGGCACGAACTGGGTAAAGGAGTTGACCACGGCGATGATCGGCTTGCCGAAATCGGCGTCGGTCATCCCGGTCGCGCGCCACAATGCGCGGGCACCCGCCATATTGCGGCCATGGGTGGTGGTGGCGGAACGGTACTTAGGCATGCTCTTTTCACTCCAAATGTATTTATGACAGGCGGCGAACGAACCGCCTGGATATTCTTATCTTGTCTGTCTTGTCGTCCGCCACGCGGCGCGGCGAGCCTTGTCGTTACGGGTTTACCGGATCCAGCCAACCGTATTTGTCTTCGGTCTTGCCGCTGAACAGGCCGAAGAACGCCTGTTGGATCTGTTTGGTCACCGGGCCGCATTTGCCGATGCCGACCTGAATGCCGTCCACGCTGCGCACCGGCGTGATTTCCGCCGCGGTGCCAGACATGAACACTTCGTCGGCCAGGTACAGCGATTCGCGCGACAGCACCTGCTCGCGCACCTCGAAGCCCATGTCTTTCGCCAGCTTGATGATCGCGTCGCGGGTGATGCCCGGCAGCGCCGACGAGGTGAACGGCGGGGTATAGAGCACGCCGTCTTTCACTTCAAACAGGTTCTCGCCCGCCCCTTCGGAAATGTAGCCGTGCACGTCGAGCGCAATGCCTTCCTGATAGCCGTGGCGACGCGCTTCGCTGCCCACCAACAGGGAGGAAAGATAGTTGCCGCCGGCCTTGGCCGCAGTGGGGATCGTGTTTGGTGCGACGCGGTGCCAGGAGGAGACCATCGCATCGATGCCTTGATCCAGCGCTTCTTCACCCAAATAAGCGCCCCAAGGAAACGCCGCGATAATCACGTCCGTTTTGTAACCGGCCGGCGGGTTGACGCCCATGCCGACATCGCCGACGAACACCAGCGGGCGAATGTACGCGCTGACCAGGTTGTTCTTGCGCAGCGTAGCGCGGCAGGCTTCCATCAGCTCGTCGACGCTTTGCGACACCGGCATGCGGTAGATTTTCGCCGAATCGTGCAGGCGCTGCATATGCTCGCGATGACGGAATACCACTGGCCCCAAGTGCGAGTCATAGCAGCGTACGCCTTCAAACACCGACGTGCCGTAATGCAACGCGTGCGACATCACGTGCACTTTGGCCTCGGCCCAAGGCACCATCTCACCATTGAACCAAATGTAATCGGCTTTCTTAGTCATTGTTATTTATCCTTCTCAGCGCCTCAGGCGCGTATTTGTTGTGATGTTGGCTGCTGGATCTCGACGCAGGAGACGTCCATCAGTTTGCTTAATTGAGATGACAACAGGGCGACCGGGCGCGGGCTGGCAACGGTCAATTCGATATTGATGCTGTCGGCGTTGGCCGGGGAAACCATATTCATAGCACAAACCTGAAAGCCGCGATGACGCACGACCCGCAATACGCGCTCTAACATTTCGGGGCGAAAACGCGCCTGGATCGAGAGTTGATGCTGCATCATGATATTTCCTCCAACATGGTTTCGTTACCGGCGCCCGGCGGCACCAGCGGCCAGACGTTTTCGAGTTCGTCGATAGAGACCTGCAGCAGATAAGGGCCCTCGGTATTGAACAGCGCCTCGAGCGCGCCCTCCACCTGATCCTTGCGGCTGATGCGCTGGCCGGGAATGCCGAAGGCGGCGGCCAGCATCAGGAAGTCGGGGTTATCGGACAGGTTGGTTTCGCTGTAGCGGCCGTCGAAGAACAGCTGCTGCCATTGGCGCACCATTCCGAGACGCTGGTTGTCCAGCAGCACGATCTTCAGCGGCAGCCGTTTGCGCTTGATGGTGCCCAGTTCCTGCACGTTCATCATGAAGGAACCATCGCCCGAGACGCAGATCACCGTATCTTGCGGACGCGCGATCTGGGCCCCGACCGCCGCCGGCACGCCGAACCCCATGGTGCCGAGGCCGCTGGAGGTGATGAAATTCTCCGGGCGCTCGAACGTCATGTGCTGCGCGCTCCACATCTGGTGCTGGCCGACGTCGGTGGTCACCACGCTGTTGGCCGGCTTGCGGGCGGACAGCTGGCGCAAGAACAGCGGCGCGTAGATCGGCTGGCCGGGGTGATCGTAGCGGCAGACGTGCTCGGCTTTCAGCGCTATCACCTGCTGCTGCCAGGCGGCGATGTTCAGCGGGCGCTGCAACGCCGGCAGCAACGTTTTCAAATCGCCTTGCAGGGCGACATGCGCCTGGCGCAGCTTGCTCATCTCCGCCGGGTCGATATCCATGTGGATCACTTTGGCGTGCGGCGCGAAGGCGTTCAGCTTGCCGGTCACGCGGTCATCGAAACGCGCGCCGACGGCGATCAACAGATCGCACTCCTGCACCGCCAGGTTGGCAGCCTTGGTGCCGTGCATGCCCAGCATACCGAGGTACAGCGGATCTTGCGCATCCGGCGCGCCCAGCCCCTTCAGGGTGGCGACGTTCGGCATGCGGGTCACGGCGATGAACTCGCGCAGCGCCGGCACCGCCTGGGCCATGCCCACGCCGCCGCCGACGTACAGCATCGGTTTGTGCGCCTGCGCCAGCAGCTCGGCCGCCTCTGCCAACGCCGCCGCCGGGAACGCCGGCGCTTCATCGACCGGCATCAGGTGCGGATGCAGGTCGCCCTGCGCCAGCTGGATGTCTTTCGGGATATCGATCAGCACCGGGCCGGGACGGCCGCCGGCGGCGATGGCGAACGCTTCCGCCATGATGCCCGGCAAGGCGTCCAGCGATTCCACCAGGAAGCTGTGCTTGGTGCAGGCCAGAGACAGGCCGAGAACATCGATCTCCTGAAAGGCATCGGTGCCGATCAGCGCGGACCCCACCTGACCGGTGATGGCGACAACGGGAACGGAATCGAGCAGCGCATCAGCCAGGCCGGTGATCAGGTTGGTGGCGCCGGGGCCGGAAGTGGCGATACAGACACCGACTTTGCCGGTGGCGCGGGCGTAGCCGATGGCGGCCATGGCGGCGCCCTGTTCATGGCGGCACAGCAGGTGTTCCACGCCGCCGTCGTACAGCGCATCATACACCGGCATGATTGCCCCGCCCGGATAGCCGAATACGGTATCCACCCCCTGCGTACGCAACGCTTGAACTACCCACTGAGCGCCATTCATAGTTATTTCCCCGCCTTACTTCGACAACCGCAGGATTTTGTTCTGTTTTTCATGCTCTGCCCCTTGCTCCACTTTTCTCTTGCCAATAAAAAACCCCCGGACCTGACGGTGCGGGGGTTCTCTTGCGATTCCGGCTTGTTTGCTAAGCCTTTCTTCGTCCAAGTGCAGCCCCGCACGGTGGGATAATAATCACCACCACGCTAATCACGACTAGGCTAATCACTTGGGCAAAGGCTTTCATAATGGGTTTGTTCACTGTGCTCATTCAGAACTAATGCTTACAGAGGTACCACAGCCGCGCGCGACATGACAACACTTTTTTTGCGTTATTATTCGGCGCAATCTGGTCATACCTCACGCGAATCGCCTCTCTTTCACACGTTGGCGCGCACGCCCGGATTTCTCACCGCGTCGGTGATCGCCTTGCCGCGCGTATCCTTGCCGAAGAACACCAACAGGGCGATCGCCACCGCCACCGTACCGGCAACGATCGCCATCGCCAAGCCGTAATTATGCCCATGATGCTCGGCGATGGTGGCTTGCAGCGTAGCGTTGACCGAGGCGATCAGATTACCCAGCTGGTACACGAACCCCGGCAGCACCGCACGGGTGTTGGCCGGCACCAGTTCGGTCAGGTAGGTCGGTATCACGCCCCAGGCACCCTGCACCATGAACTGCATCAGGAAAGCGCCGATCCCCAACATTAGCGAACCGCTGGAAAATGCCCACAATGGGATCACCGGTAAGGCCAGCAACGCGGCGATAATGATCGCTTTTTTACGACCGATTTTTTCCGATAATGAACCGAAGAAAACGCCACCGATAATTGACGCAATATTGTAGCTAATAGCGATGATACTGACGGTTTTAGGGTCGAAACCGTGCTGAACTTTCAGAAACACCGGATACAGATCCTGCGTGCCGTGAGAGAAGAAATTGAACGCCGCCATCAGCAGCACCAGATAGCAGCATAGCTTCCAGTGGCTCTTCAACACCGGCAATAAAGCCGTACTTTCTTTGCGCTCACGTGCCGCCAGCCACACCGGCGACTCCTGCACGCAATAATAAATAAACGGCAGCAGCAGGATCGGCGCCGCGCCGATAACGAACATGCCGCGCCAGCCGACCGTTTCGAACAGCAGGCCGTACACCACCGCCGCCAGCAGATAACCGAACGGATAGCCGGCCTGGAAAATGCCCGACATCAGGCCGCGCGAGCGGTCCGGTATGGTTTCCATCGCCAATGACGACGCCACACCCCAGATACCGCCCATCGCAACGCCGTACAACACTCGTAACAGCAAGAAGACCGTCAACGAGGGCGCGGCGGCGGAGAGCAGCTCAAACACCGAGAAGAAGACGATATTCAGCATCAAGATCGGTTTGCGGCCATATTTTTCCGCCGCACGCCCGAAGATCAGCGCGCCGATCGGGCGCACCGCCAGCGTGAGCAGAATAGCCAACGTGACCTGTTCCAGACCGACGTGAAAAGATTGCGCGATGTCGCTGAGTAAAAATACCAGCACGAAAAAATCGAAAGCGTCGAGCGTCCAGCTTGAAAAACTGGCAATTGCCGCGTTGCGTTGCAGCGGGGTCCAACCAAACATAGTGTTATCCCTACCGTAGAGTACGAAGTCAGGAGGTTTAGCGGCTGCCGGGCAGACTGCGGCGGCGGTCGGAGTGTGTTAAAGAAGTGATTTTTCTTTTAATCAATTGTTAAATACACCCGTTAACCCTATGGTTGCAATGCGTATGGGCCGCTAATGTGTTGCAGCCTTCAGCGAATTGTTAATGGGTATTGCCGCAGGTTGCGAGGCGGTTCGCACAATCTCGTTCAATTCGATGAAAATCAGTGATTATGCTGCGAGTTTCATGGAAAAAATGCCAAGAACGCCGCGCGGTACCTGGATAAATCGCGCATCATGCCGCCCTCAGCAAGGAGAGCGATATGTCACTGGCGGTAATCTATAGCCGCGCCATCATCGGCGTTCAGGCCCCTTCCGTGACGGTGGAGGTGCATATCAGCAACGGCCTGCCCGGCCTGACGCTGGTCGGTCTGCCAGAAACCACGGTAAAAGAGGCGCGCGATCGGGTGCGCAGCGCCCTGATCAACAACGGTTTCACCTTTCCCGCCCGGCGCATCACCGTCAATTTGGCACCGGCCGATCTGCCGAAAGAAGGCGGGCGTTACGATCTGCCGATAGCGCTGGCGATCCTCGCCGCCTCCGAGCAACTGCCCCTCGCACCGTTGGCACGCTACGAGTTTCTTGGCGAGCTCGCGCTGTCCGGCGCACTGCGTGCGGTCAGAGGCGCCATCCCGGCGGCACTGGCGGCGGCTGACGCCGGGCGACAATTGATCCTGTCGACGGACAACGCCGCCGAGGTCGGCCTGATCGCACAGTCACAATCCCATACCGCCCAACACCTGTTGGAGGTCTGTGCTTTTTTACTCGGCCAGGGCGAACTGCCGGTGGCCGTCACACCTCCCGCAGCCGGCAATGCGTACGAAAACGCCGATCTGCGCGACATCATCGGCCAGGAGCAGGCCAAGCGGGCGCTGGAGATCGCCGCCGCCGGCGGGCATAACCTGCTGCTGATTGGGCCGCCGGGCACAGGCAAAACCATGCTGGCCAGCCGACTGACGGGCCTACTGCCGCCGCTGACGGAGCCTGAGGCGCTGGAAAGCCTGGCGATCGCCAGCTTGCAACACCCTGTTCTTAGCGCTCTGCCATGGCGCCAGAGGCCGTTTCGCGCGCCGCATCACAGCGCATCGATGGCGGCATTGGTCGGCGGCGGCTCACTGCCGCGTCCGGGCGAGATCTCGATGGCGCATAACGGCGTGCTGTTTCTGGATGAGCTACCGGAATTCGAGCGTAAGGTCCTGGATGCGCTGCGCGAGCCGTTGGAATCCGGCGAGATCGTGATTTCACGCGCCAACGCCAAGGTCTGTTTCCCTGCCAGAGTACAGTTGATCGCGGCAATGAACCCCAGCCCGACAGGGCATTATCATGGGTTGCACAACCGCGCCTCGCCGCAGCAGGTGTTGCGCTATCTGGCTCGGCTGTCAGGGCCTTTTCTCGACCGTTTCGATCTGTCTATCGAAGTGCCGCTGTTGCCGCCGGGTACGCTCAGTAAGCGGCAAACGCAGGGAGAAAGCAGTGAGCTGGTTCAGGAAAGAGTGCAACTGGCACGCGCCCGCCAGCTCGAACGCGCCGGTAAAGTCAATGCGCTGTTGAGCAACCGCGAAGTAGAACGGGATTGCATGTTGCAGCCGGCAGACGCCGAGTTTCTGGAAGCGACATTAAACGCGTTAGGGCTATCGGTACGCGCCTGGCAGCGCATCCTGAAAGTGGCTCGCACGCTGGCGGATTTGGCGGGAGATACTGAGCTCGACAGGCGCCACCTCAGCGAAGCGCTGGGCTATCGCAGTATGGACCGTCTGTTGTTACAGCTGCATCGTAGTCTGGAATGAAAATGGGGCCCGCAGGCCCCATCGTCTTTAGTCTTCGCTGTCGCTGTAATCTTCCACTGCGTCAGCCTGCGGTTTACCGCCGGACAGAGTATGGAATTTCTTCGGGCGACGTGTGCGCGCCAGATATTTAGCCCATACTTTTTCCTGCTCGGTAGCCGCTTCGCGCTCACCTCGGCACACTGCGACGAACAGCTGTTCTTCTTCAGTCGCTGGCTGGCGTTTACCCGAGTCCAGCTCGTTAAACGCGTAGCCGAAACGCTCTAGCAATTGCGCCTCTTTAATGGTGAAATCGCCGTGACGGGAGAACCCGCGAGGGTAATGTTTATTATCAAAAAAACGATTGGTCGTGGTGAAGCTATCCGCCATCTGACACGCTCCTAATTCTCTTATGGCCGTGCTGTTTATGGCGCGGAGTATTAGATAGGCTTGACAGCGTGTAAAACAAAACATTTAAATCTTAACGACAAATTTTTTTGGAGATAGGTGTGGATACCGAATTACTGAAAACCTTTTTGGAGGTCAGTAGAACGCGTCACTTTGGCAGAGCCGCAGAATCTTTGTACTTAACGCAGTCTGCGGTCAGTTTCCGCATCCGCCAGTTAGAAAACCAGCTGGGCGCAAATTTATTTACCCGTCATCGCAACAATATCCGCCTGACGCCTGCCGGTGAGCGGCTTCTGCCTTATGCCGAAAGCCTGATGAACACCTGGCAGCTGGCGAAGAAGGAGGTCGTGCGTTCACTGCAACACACCGAGTTGTCGATCGGAGCTACCGCTTCGCTGTGGGAGGCCTACCTGACCCCCTGGTTGCAGGCGCTCTATCAACAACGCGAGGCGCTGCAGCTCGAAGCCAGGGTGGCATTAAGGCACTCTTTGGTAAAACAACTGCATGAAAGGCAGCTCGATTTACTGATCACCACCGAACCGCCGAAGATGGACGAATTGGCCAGCCAACAGCTGAGCAATTTCTCATTACGCCTGTTCTCATCCGCGTATCGTGACAAACAGGCCCCAATGCCCTACATCAAGCTGGAATGGGGAGCCGACTTCCACCAACAGGAAAGCCGCATGTTGGAAGGTGATAACGTGCCGGTCCTCACGACTACCTCCGCTCATCTGACGCGTCAGTTGCTGGAAACCACGGGCGGATGCGCTTTCCTGCCCAGCCAGTGGGAAAAGGAGTATCCGCAGCTGGTGGCCACTACTGAGATCCCGCCGATTATCCGCCCACTGTATGCCGTCTGGTTGCAAAACAGCGATCAACAGCCTTTGATTCGGCAATTACTTAAAATACCTTTAAATACCGCAGCCTAAAGCATTATGGCGGCCTTAAATGCCGTCATCGTGGTAATGACTGTCTATCATGCTAAAAGCCGCCCATCGCCTTCTGAGAGAAGATAATGCAAAACGATAAGAGAATCCGGAGGCGTGCAGGGTAAAGCTCGGAAGAACATGAAGCAGCCAGGATCGGGCAAACCTCGGCATATAGCGTCAAAAGCGCTCTTTTCCAAAGCGGGAATGCACTAAGGGAAGGGATAATAGGTAAAAAAAAACCCTTTGCTTTCGCAAAGGGTTCTTAATATGGCAGGGGCGGAGAGACTCGAACTCGCGACACCCGGTTTTGGAGACCGGTGCTCTACCAACTGAGCTACGCCCCTAAATCTCGCTTAACATTATGCCTGCTAATAAAGCAGGCATAATTAAATAAGTGGCGGAACGGACGGGGCTCGAACCCGCGACCCCCTGCGTGACAGGCAGGTATTCTAACCAACTGAACTACCGCTCCACCGATTCTTTTACGTTGCATCTCTCGATGCCGGCAAATTCGCGT